>NZ_BCXB01000156.1 GCF_001894885.1 Rhodococcus marinonascens NBRC 14363 | reverse complement strand
GTCAGTCGAGCTGAGTGCGACGTCGCTCCTGGAGACGGGCATGGCGGCGTAGAAGTTGCGTCTTGTTCTTCTCGCTGCGGAAGATCTCGCGGTTCACGGCTTCCTCGAGCATTCCTGGGTCGGAGAGGACTCGTTTCACGGCCAGCCGCATCAGCTCGACCCGGTCGGCTCCGACCCGTGCACCGATCGTGTCGAGTGTGTCGAGCAGGTCCTCGTCGAGGTGGACGTTGATGCGGACGTGGTACACCGCGGGGGTGCGATCACGGGAGAGACGTCTCTGCTCGGCCAGCGCATTCCCGATGCCCTCGGGTTGCGCCACCAGGCGGCGGGCGGCGACGCGGAGAACCGCGCCGACCCTTCGTCGGCCGAACTGGGCAGCCATCAGATCGAGACTGCGTTTCGTCTCGTGGTCGAACCGGAGACCCACTGGGCGGCCCACCGGGATACGACCGGGTTTCTCCTCGGTCATCGCCGCCTCGGTGCAAAGATATTAAGGTGCCCCGGCATC
>NZ_BCXB01000155.1 GCF_001894885.1 Rhodococcus marinonascens NBRC 14363 | reverse complement strand
GGTTGGTGACGTAGGCGCGGGTCCCGTCCGGGGTGATCGCCACCCCGACCGGGTTGGTCCCGACCGCGACGGTTTCGACCACCGTGTTGGTGGCGGTGTCGATCACCGACACCGAACCGTCGCCGAAGTTGGTGACGTAGACACGGGATCCGTCCGGGGTGATCGCCACCCCGAACGGGTCGGTCCCGACCATGATCGGCAACCCGACCACCGTGTTGGTGCCGATGTCGATCACCGACACCGAACCGTCGCCGAAGTTGGTGACGTAGACACGGGATCCGTCCGGGGTGATCGCCACCCCGAACGGGTCGGTCCCGACCATGATCGGCAACCCGACCACCGTGTTGGTGCCGATGTCGATCACCGACACCGTGCCGTCACCGGTGTTGGCGACGTAGGCGAAGGCCCCGTCCGGGGTGATCGCCACCCCTTGCGGGCCGGCCCCGACCGGGATAGGCGCGCCCACGACCATGTTGGTGCCGGTGTCGATCACCGACACCGTGCCGGCGCCA
>NZ_BCXB01000154.1 GCF_001894885.1 Rhodococcus marinonascens NBRC 14363 | reverse complement strand
GGACGGCACCCGCGCTTACGTCACCAACAACGGCGACAAAACGGTGTCGGTCATCGCGATCGAGTGGGCACCGACACTGACCGTGACATTACCGGCCGGCGCCGTCGGCCAGCCCTACGAGTACACCTTCACCGTCGCCGGACAACCCATCCCCACCACCGTGACCGCCGGTACCCTGCCCGACGGGCTTACCCTTGACGCTGATGGTGTTCTGTCCGGCACCCCTACCGCCACAGGACAATTCGCGTTCACCGTGACCGCCACCAACGGCATCGGTGACGATGCTGTCCTGCCTGTCGTGTTGGACATCAACGAGGCACCGTCGACCGGGTCCTTGGGATCGCTCGAATCCTGGGGATCGTAGGTCCTGACCTGGGCCCTGCCTAGCATCAGCAGCGGTGTCGCGATGGCGGATCGTCCTGCTCGGACATCGACCGGTCCATGCCTACTGTGACGCGCCGGCCCCAGGCCGGTGCCATGGACGACAGAATCGCCCCCCACCTTCGGGTGGGGGCGATTGCCGTACTCCGAGAATCTCGACCTCGATGTTGCCGAGCATCAGTGGCGCCGAACCCTTTCGAGCGCTTGCTGGTAGTTGGGCATAGCACCGCTCTACCCGCCGATGTTGCCCTAAATGTTGACG
>NZ_BCXB01000153.1 GCF_001894885.1 Rhodococcus marinonascens NBRC 14363 | reverse complement strand
AAACGGACGCCACGGTGTCGGTGATCGGCATCGACCAGTGCACCGGATCGTTGTGCTTCGATTTCGGTTCGTTGACCGGCAGCGGCTCGGGTGCGGGCAGCGCGTTCAGCTGACACCCGCACCGTAGAACCGAAGGACACAGTAGCCGAATGACGCCGCCACCCCGACCGTGAGGGTGGCGGCGTCCTTCGGTTTGTCGACGGGACTCGTGCGGTGGCCGAGGTGAACCGGCGGCCCACCGTGTCGGAGACCCGTTCTCCACTGCCGGTGCGACGAGAAAGAGGTCGCCACACACCGCTCACACCGTTTCTGCCCGTCGAGTGGGGCAACCCGCGTCGGTGGCACACCGCCCCAACGCATGCGTGGTGTACCGCACGGCGGTCCGAGTGCTCGACCACACCCCACAGGGTCTTGTGGCCGTGAGAATTCCGGCGGATTCTGCGTCGAGATCAGAATCCGGTTGTCAACCTCTCCTCGATACCGGCAGTAGTGGTGTCGGCGGCCGCGGTGTCGGCGGGCTCCGGGAGGTATGCAAAATCAGGTGCTCCCGCAAAACCTGCCACTGGTTCCGCAAAGCCTGCCGCCGGTGTGAATATCCGTAGTCGCCTGCACAATCGACCTGGGAGTTCGATCCGTGTGCAGAGGACTTCGGATATTCACACCAGTAAT
>NZ_BCXB01000152.1 GCF_001894885.1 Rhodococcus marinonascens NBRC 14363 | reverse complement strand
GAGTGCGTCTGAAAACTCCGGTATGAGTCATGCTGTGCGGGCGAGTCGACGTGACATGGTGGCGATCATGACGATGTAAATCATCGCTTCGTGATGATCGGGGCGGGTTTCGTAATCACGGACGCAGCGGCGGTGTTTGCTGATCCAGGCGAAGGTTCGCTCGACCACCCACCGCCGGGGCAGGACCTTGAACCCTTTGACGTCATCGGTGCGTTTGACAACCTGAACCGTCAGGGCCAGAACCTTTTTCGACCAGTCGAGCAACCGCCCGGCGTAGCCGCCGTCAGCCCACACCATGGTGATCGTCGAACAGTGGGCACGCAGCACGGACAGCAATCGGTTGGCCCCGTCGCGGTCCTGAATGCTGGCCATCGTCACCACGACCGCCAGCAGCAACCCGTTGGTGTCGACCGCGATGTGACGTTTGCGGCCGTTGATTTTCTTACCCGCATCGAAACCCCGACTCGACCGGGGCACGGTATCGGCGCCGCGAACCGATTGGGAGTCGATGATCGCCGCAGAAGGCAGCGGGCGGCGGGCGCCCCGGACCCGGACCCGATCACGGAGCGCGTCGTGAATGTGCTGCCACACCCCCGCCCGCACCCAGCGGACGAAGATCGCATACACCGTGGTGGCGGGCGGGAACTCCGCCGGCAACTGCCGCCAGGCGATCCCGCCCCGCACGAGGTAGAAGATGGCGTCGAGCACGAGACGGCGG
>NZ_BCXB01000151.1 GCF_001894885.1 Rhodococcus marinonascens NBRC 14363 | reverse complement strand
CGGAGGCGGGCCGACGCTGGGGCTATCTGTTCGATTCGCTAGTAGCGGCGTTTGCTTCAGCGGTGGTATCGGCCGTCTCTGCAGTGGCGTCTGCCCGCATCCGCCGGAATAGTCGAACCGCTAGCACCGCTAGCGCCACCAGCACTACTGCCAGCAGCACGCTGAGATCGGAGAATCTTTGCGCGATTTCGCTTGCGGCGACCTGAAGGGAGAACTGCTCGTCGACACTCATCACTGCCCCGAGGTTTGCTGTTCCTTCAGTGAGCAGGAACAGCATTCCGATGGCAATGAACAGGAGACCTGAGATCAGAGATGTCGAGTGTGTGGTCAGCGGGCCGAGTCTTATCGCCCGCCCCCGAAGCCAACTCCGTCGGCCGAGGTCGAATCGGTCCCAGAGCAGGGCAAGTAGGAACAGGGGGACCGCCATGCCCAATGCGTACACCCCCATCAGAACGGCGCCGTACCCGGCGGCGCCGCCGGCGATGGCGACCGTGAGGACACTGCCGAGTAGCGGACCGGAGCAGAATCCCGCGAACCCGTACACGGCGCCGAGCGCGTACACCGATGCCGAACCAGAGATGCCTATCGATTTCGACGCTCGTTGGGCTGGAGCGAAAGCGAAGCCCTTTCCCAGAATGGCAAGAAGTCCGAGGACGATCAGAACAGTGCCGCTGATCAGGGTTATTACGTTGCGGTGCTCTGTGAGAGCTGAGCCCATCA
>NZ_BCXB01000150.1 GCF_001894885.1 Rhodococcus marinonascens NBRC 14363 | reverse complement strand
TTGGTGCCGGTGTCGATCACCGACACCGAACTGTCGGCATCGTTGGCGACGTAGGCGCGGGAACCGTCCGGGGTGATCGCCACCCCGGACGGGGCCAACCCGACCGGGACGGTGTCGATGACGGTATCGGCGGCCGCGGACGCCGCCCCCATCCCGGCCATACCCAGGACCATCGCAAAAGTGGCGGTCACCCCGAGCGTGAGACGCGCGGCGCGCCCCCCGACCCTGCGGTAACGGTGCACCGTGCTGTGCTGATTCACATTCGTCTCCTACCTCGAGGGGAACAACCTGGATCAACCTTCGTCATGTCGGGAACTGGCCGTCGGAACCGAAACCCAGCCCACCGGAGGCTAACAACCGGATTTCGATTCCGACCCCAAATCCGCCGAACTCCTCACAGGCACAAGGCCGCACAAGGTATCATCGAACACCCGAACGGCCGGGCCGAGGGATCAACGCGGGCGTGAACGAAGGGTTACCCCGGTAGTGCTCTCAGCCGGGCATCTGGTCGTCGTTCGACAAGTTCTCTTCCGCCGCAGGGACTCCCGCCGACGTAGAGACCGCCGTGGCCGCGATCGAGGACGCCGTCACCACACCGCTAGAAACCGCAATACCTTAGTACCTCGACACCTTGGTACTGATGGACGCGAGCTGCACGCATCTCGCAAACGATCGTCATACGGGACAACCGTCTAGATGGGAGTTGAGGGACAGACGCCCGAGATCCGGCGCTAA
>NZ_BCXB01000149.1 GCF_001894885.1 Rhodococcus marinonascens NBRC 14363 | reverse complement strand
GGACCGTGGGATGACCGCGAAAACCAGTGGGGTGATTCACATTTTTCTCCTGTCTCAGAGGAATAAAACGGATCAGCCGTGCTGTGGGACAACCGGTGGTCGGATCCGACCGTCAGCCCATCGGAGGCTAACAACCGGATTCTGATCTCGACGCAGAATCCGCCGGAACTCTCACGGCCACAAGACCCTGTGGGGTGTGGTCGAGCACTCGGACCGCCGTGCAGTAACCAGGTTCAACCGCACATGCGATGGGGCGGTGTGCCACCGACTCGGGCTGCCCCACTCGACGGGTGGAAACGGTGTGGGCTGAGGTAACCGTGTGCTGGGGTGACGCAGGGGCAGATCGCTTGTGGTCACCGTCCACATCAGGGGACTGTCGGTATTTGTGCGGCAATGAAGACAGAAATCGATTGCAGCAGTCCACAAATAGAGAGCTTCTACAACGGTGGGCGTGGCAGATGAACTCGTCCCCGAGCTGCCTGGGGTTTTCGTATCCCGTGACGAGTCGTTCTGGACCGGGAACGCAAGTGAAGCGCCGGCGTGGTGCTCAGTCGGCGAGGAGTGCGGGGAAGGAGCTCTGTGGGTACGGGCTGGTGTGGGAGGGCGGGCCAACCGGAGAACGATCCGTCGGATTTTGCGTGGGCCATAGGGCCGGTTTCGGAGTCGAGGATGACCCGTAGGTGCGGCTCGAGATGGTTGGTCCACCAGTACGACATCGCGGACGCTTTGTCGCAGACGCGTGCTTCCTCCCACGCGTACCAGG
>NZ_BCXB01000148.1 GCF_001894885.1 Rhodococcus marinonascens NBRC 14363 | reverse complement strand
CGTCGGTGAGGATGTGATCGCTACCGCGACTGTGACTCCGGCCGGCGCGCAGGGGCAGATCCAGTTCAAGATCAACGGTGTCAACGACGGTGCGCCGGTCAACGTCGTGAACGGCGCAGCCAGCATCACCCGTTCCTTCCCGGAGGCTGCCTCAAACAGTGTCGTCGCCGAATTCCTGGGTGCGCCGGGCAACATCGGATCGGTGTCCGCGCCCGTTGAGGTCACGGTGAACGACGCGGATTGGGGTACCACCACCACCGTGCTCGAGCCGGTGACCGCGGTTTCCGGTACCCCGATCAACCTGTCTGCCACCGTGTTGCCCATTCCCAGCGGCGGTGACGTGAAGTTCGTCGTCGACGGCGTCGAGGTCGGCTCCGCTGCGGTCGGGACAGGCGACGGTGTCGCGGTGCTGCCGCACACCTTCACCGCCACCGGCACTGCGAACGTGGTCGCCGAATTCGGTGGAACGGCCGGGTACACACCGTCCACTTCTGCCGGCTTCTCGGTCAACGTGACGGATCCGGAGCCGGCGCGCACCGAGACCACCACCGCGCTGAAGGTTACGGGTGAGACCGAGGTCGGGAAGCAGTTGACCTTCGAGGCGACCGTCGACCCGAATACGGCGAACGGAACCGTGGAATTCAAGGCGGGCACCGAGGTGCTCGGCACCGCGGACGTGGTGGGCGGGGTCGCGACCCTGACGCACACCTTCGACGGCGAGGGCACCTACGCGGTGACCGCGAACTTCGTTGCCGGCGAGGGCTTCGCGGACTCGG
>NZ_BCXB01000147.1 GCF_001894885.1 Rhodococcus marinonascens NBRC 14363 | reverse complement strand
CTGATATGTAAGAAACTTTGTCAAGGGGGCATGGTGAGGCGCCGTCGGGGAGCTACCCCGGCGGCGCCTCGTTGCTTCCTCGACGAGTCTGCGTGGTGAGCGTGTCGTTGACGACGCGCGGTCAGACTGATATACGCGGATTGGCTACCGCAGGACGGGGTTTCGGCTGGAGCGGGTCCGCGTGTCTAGGATCGAGCATCGACCCCTACGAGGCCTGCTCATAGCTGTATCGCGGGTCACTCCACGCGCTGCCACCACCGGCTCGTGCGACGAAGCAGATCGTGGGCGATCAGTCGGTCAGGACCGCCAGAGACCAGCACCAGCCGGCCAACTCGCGGGCGATCGCCACATTCGCGACGGTGGGCCGTTTGCGGCGCTCGAGGAAGCCCACCCACCGTCGGTGCAGACGCTGGTTGCCTTCGTCGCCGCGGGCCCGGGCGGCAGCGGGTGCCTGATCCCAGCGTCCCCGCATCACGGCACCGACGTGGTACCGGGGCCGGTGATGCCAGGCGGACTCGACCAACAACCGGCGCACATGCGTGTTCCCGGTCTTGGTGATCGACCCCTGCACCCGTGACGCACCCGAGGAATACTCGGTGGGCACCAATCCGACGAACGATCCGATGGTGTTGCCGGTGAACCGATGCCAATCGCCGATCTCGACGGCCAACGCGAATCCGGTCAGCGTGCTCACCCCGCGCAGGCCGGGATGGGTGCGCCCACGACCGTGTTGGTGCCGGTGTCGATCACCGACACCGTGCCGCCGCCAACGTTGGTGAT
>NZ_BCXB01000146.1 GCF_001894885.1 Rhodococcus marinonascens NBRC 14363 | reverse complement strand
CGGGTATGAGGTGCCAAACAGAGAGTGGATTGCTTACGGATGTGAAGCTTTCTTGGGACAGCCTCGGGAAGACACCGCTGGGGGAGGACTACACATACAAGGTTGTTGCGCGACGTGACAGTGGCGGCAGAACCCAAACCATCAAGAGCAGCACCTCGAATACGAATAGTGGGTGGTTCGACATCGAGGATACCGCCAGGCGGTATACCGTCGAGGTGCACACCATTAACGGCCCGAACACGTCGACGGGTTACCGCGGCTGGGGTGTCCAGGCCCACACCATCAACAGTGCCAGCTGCAAGGGTGGCGAGAAGTACAAGGCCAACCCGAGCAGTGAGAATGTTCAGACGGCCTCTGTTAGTGCGTCTTCGAAGAGTGCGAGTTTTGCGTCGAATGATCTGGCTGCGGACGAGCCGATCGACGAGACTGTCGATGACACGACGGATACCGGCACGGATGATGCGGTGGATGCCGGCGGTGATGCGGGTGAGGGTTCGTCGTCTTCAGGTGGTGGTTCGCCGATTATGAGTATGTCGGCGTCGGGTGATCTTGCGATGCAGGTGTCGTCGTCTCAGGTGGTGATCACCGACGTGGCCGGCAATGGGGTGTCGACCATTGCGGTGGGTGAGGATGCTGTGGTGCTGTGGGCGGCGGATTCGGATGTGTTGTGGATCGTTGATTCCGGTGAGCTGTTCGTGGCCCAATCGTCGGGGGGCTGGAACAAGTCCGAGGTGGATCCGGAGTCCGCTGAGGTGCCGGAGTACATCGCGGCATTGGTCG
>NZ_BCXB01000145.1 GCF_001894885.1 Rhodococcus marinonascens NBRC 14363 | reverse complement strand
GGGGATCTGCACAGCGGGATCCGCCAGCAGCGTCCCCAGCATCGACGGAACGAACTCCGCCACGGTGACGCCGGCGCCGTCGATCAGCGACAACATGTACTCCGGATCACGATGCCCGTCCGGGCGCGCGACAACCAACCGGGCACCGACCGCCAACGGCAGGAACAACTCCCACACCGACACATCGAACGTCACCGGCGCCTTCTGCACCACCACATCGGAATCGGTGAAACCATACTCGAAGGCCATCCACGACAACAGGTTGACGACCGCGCGGTGACTGACCGCCACCCCCTTCGGGCGCCCTGTCGACCCCGACGTGAAGATGACATACGCCGTGTTCTCCGGACGCACCGGACCGAGGAGTTCGGACTCCACCACCTCTGCGGAGGAATACCCCGACACATCCACCACATCGATATCCACCACCCGATGCCCGGACACGGCCACACCATCGCGCGAGGTGGACAACACACACACCGGCGCCGCAGTATCGAGCACATACTCGTTGCGCTCGGCAGGCTGGTCCGGATCAATCGGCACATACCCGCCACCCGCCCGGAGCACCGCATACATTCCGATCACCAGATCCAGCGATCGGCGCATCCCCACGCCCACCAACGACTCCGGACCCACCCCGGCATCGATCAGGAACCGGGCCAACCGGTTCACCCGCCCATCGAACTGCGCATACGTCAACGACTCGCCCTCGAACACCACCGCCACCGCATCCGGTGTCCGCGCCACCTGGGCGTCGAACCCGCCGAGCAGCAACACCTCCGGCACCTCACG
>NZ_BCXB01000144.1 GCF_001894885.1 Rhodococcus marinonascens NBRC 14363 | reverse complement strand
CCGCGCCATCTCGGTGCCCTGATCCCAGGTCAGCGAGCCACGCACCTGCGCCGGCAACCCGCGGACGGTGTCGATCAACACGTCCGCGAGCCCGTCGGCCTTCTTTCCGTCGGGTAACCCGCAGATGATCACGAAACGACTGGTCCGCTCGACCAGGGTCGCCGCGGCGGTCTTGCCCGCCCTGCCGATGATCAGGTCCCCTTCCCACGCACCCGGTACCCGGCGATTGACCGCACTCTCGGGGCGGTCGTCGATCGAGACCATGCCGAGGATCCGCCCGCCGGTGCGTTCCCCGAGCGGCCTACGACGTTTACGTTGGGTTCGCTTGGATTGCAACAAAATCGCCGACTTCGCCAACTCCCCCTTGGGGAGGGCGTAGATCCACCGGTAGATCGCCTCGTGCGAGACGGTGCGGCCCTGCGCGTCGGGGGATTTCGTCATGGTCTCCACCGTCGGGTCCGTGGCCTCCAAGTGCAAGCGGCCCGCTATCTGTCGTGGCGTGCGTGAGCGGAACAGATCGGCCCGCACCCGCCCGGTCAAGACCGGATCGGTGTCGATCTTGCGGGTCTTGGGGGCGGCGGCGCCGTTTCTCGGCCTCGCAATCGGCGTGGACGGGCCGGTATCCCCGAGTCTTCGTGCTGTTGCGGAGGCGTTCACGCCAAATGACTGTCCGGTCCCGGTCGAGTAACTCCCCGATCTCCTCATCGCTGAGTTCGGCTTTGATGCCCGCCGCGATCTGCGCCCGATCCGTCATCGTCAACATCCGTCGACCCACCGCACTCCTACCTCGTCACCAGCATTGTTGCTTC
>NZ_BCXB01000143.1 GCF_001894885.1 Rhodococcus marinonascens NBRC 14363 | reverse complement strand
TGACCGTGGGATGACCGCGAAAACCAGTGGGGTGATTCACATTTTTCTCCTGTCTCAGAGGAATAAAACGGATCAGCCGTGCTGTGGGACAACCGGTGGTCGGATCCGACCGTCAGCCCATCGGAGGTTAACAACCGGATTCTGATCTCGACGCAGAATCCGCCGGAACTCTCACGGCCACAAGACCCTGTGGGGTGTGGTCGAGCACTCGGACCGCCGTGCAGTAACCAGGTTCAACCGCACATGCGATGGGGCGGTGTGCCACCGACTCGGGCTGCCCCACTCGACGGGTGGAAACGGTGTGGGCTGAGGTAACCGTGTGCTGGGGTGACGCAGGGGCAGATCGCTTGTGGTCACCGTCCACATCAGGGGACTGTCGGTATTCGTGCGGCAATGAAGACAGAAATCGATTGCAGCAGTCCACAAATAGAGAGCTTCTACAACGGTGGGCGTGGCAGATGAACTCGTGCCCGATCTGCCTGGGGTTCTCGTATCCGGTGACGAGTCGTTCTGGACCGGGAACGCAAGTGAAGCGCCGGCGTGGTGCTCAGTCGGCGAGGAGTGCGGGGAAGGAGCTCTGTGGGTACGGGCTGGTGTGGGAGGGCGGGCCACCCGGAGAACGAGCCGTCGGATTTTGCGTGGGCCATAGGGCCGGTTTCGGAGTCGAGAATGACCCGCAGGTGCTTCGAGATGGTTGGTCCACCAGTACGACATCGCGGACGCTTTGTCGCAGACGCGTGCTTCCTCCCACGCGTACCAGGGGGTTGAGGAGCATCCGCGAGGAAAGTCACGGTAAGCGGACGGGCTGAATTACGTTTTTTTTGCTGGTGATTTC
>NZ_BCXB01000142.1 GCF_001894885.1 Rhodococcus marinonascens NBRC 14363 | reverse complement strand
TCCCGGGGCACCGATCGGAAGGGCCAGCACGTCTTGATCGTCTACTCGGTACGACGTCACAGTAACCGCGGACTCGGTCGGTCCGTACGTGTGCACCAGGAGTGCGTCCGACTTCGCCTCGAAACGCGCAGCCATCTCCACCGGCAGTTCTTCGCCGCCGGCATGCATCAACCGCAGCGAAGCGGGGATCCGCACCTCGGGGTCCGCCAGCAGCGCCCCCAGCATCGAGGGCACGAAATGCACCACCGTGACACCGGTGTCCTGCATCAACGACAGCAAATACTCCGGATCACGATGCCCGTCCGGCCGGGCGATGACCAACCGGGCACCGACCGCCAACGGGAGGAACAACTCCCGCACCGACACGTCGAACGTGATCGGCGCCTTCTGCACCACCACATCGGAGTCGGTGATGTCGCATTCGGAGGCCATCCAGAACAGGAAGTTGACGATCGCGCGGTGACCGACCGCCACCCCCTTCGGGCGTCCCGTCGACCCCGACGTGAAAATCACATACGCCGTGTTCTCCGACCGGACGGGCAGGAGGAGTTCGGACTCCACGATGGGCGCAGCTGAGAACCCGGACAGATCCACCATATCGATGTTCACCACCCGATGCCCGGACACGGCCACACCATCGCGCGAGGTGGACAACACACACACCGGTGCCGCGGTATCGAGCACATACTCGTTGCGCTCGGCAGGCTGGTCCGGATCGATCGGCACATACCCGCCGCCCGCCCGGAGCACCGCATAAATTCCGACCAGCAGATCCAGCGACCGGCGCATCCCGACCGCCACCAACGACTCCGGGCCCACACCCGCATCGATCAGATACCGGGCCAACCGGTTCACCCGCGCATCG
>NZ_BCXB01000141.1 GCF_001894885.1 Rhodococcus marinonascens NBRC 14363 | reverse complement strand
CCTCCACGAAGTGCAAGGACATCGGCAACTTCACCAACTGGGATGCGAAGGTCTCCTGGGACAGCCTCGGGAAGACACCCCTGGGAGACGACTACGAATACGAGGTCGTTGCGCGCCGTGACAGCAACGGAAACGTCAAGATTAGAAAGAACGTGGGCACAGCTACGTCGTATCAGTTCGACATCAACGATACCGCCAGGTATTACACCGTCGAGGTGCACACTGTGAACGGCCCGAACAAGTCGACGGGTTGGCGCGGCCAGGGGGTGTATGCCTCGACGGTCACTCGCACCTACTGCGAAGGCGGCGCGAAGTACCAGGCCAACCCGAGCAGTGAGAACCCCCAGGGCTTGGCCGCCGCTCAGAGTCTGTCTGCGAAGAGTCTGTTGTCGGTTGAAGAGGCGTCGGACGAGTTGGTGGACGAATTGACCACCGAGGCCCCGACCACAACGACAGAGGCTCCGGAGACCACGACGGAAGCCCCGACCACAACGACGGAGGCTCCGGAGACCACGACCGAGGCCCCGACCACAACGACGGAAGCCCCGACCACAACGACGGAGGCCCCGACCACAACGACGGAGGTGCCGGAGACCACGACGGAGTCCACGGAGACGACTGAGGTTGAGCCGGCGGAGGATTCGTCTGCTGATGGTGGTTCGGTGATTACGAATGAGTCGGCGTCGGGTGATTTCGTGGCGGAGGTGTCGTCGTCGCAGGTGGTGATCACTGATGCGGCCGGCGATGAGGTGGTGAGCATTTCGGTCGGGAAAAAGGCCGTGGTGCAGTGGGAGAAAGACGCCGATGAGTTGTGGATCGCCGATTCCGGTGAGCTGCTCCTGGTCGGGGAGTCGGGGGGCTGGAAGAAGTCCGAGGTCGATCCGGAGTCCGAAGAGGTGCCGAATGAGATCGCGGAACTGGTCCAGTAGGCAGCGGTCC
>NZ_BCXB01000140.1 GCF_001894885.1 Rhodococcus marinonascens NBRC 14363 | reverse complement strand
TTCCGTTCATCGGCGACGTCCTGGGGATGGACCGGGCGGCCCCGAATCAGAAGACCCTGGTTCGGTTCGGTGAGCTTGGCCCGATCTATCGGCGCACGATCCTCGGAAACGATCTGACGTTCGTGGGCTCCGCCGAACTTGCTGCCGGCGTCTTCGACGAAGCGCACTGGGAGAAGTTCATCGGCCGCCCGATCGAGAACCTGCGCGCGGTCGCGGGCGACGGGCTGTTCACGGCGTACAACTGGGAATCGAACTGGGCAAAAGCACACGAAGTACTCATGCCCGGCTTCACCAAGGAAGCCATGATCTCCTACCACGGTGTGATGGCGGCCGCCGTCGACGAACTGTGCGCGAGCATCGACCGCCAAGGTGAGACCCATATCCCGACCGTTGAGGAGATGGGCAAGTTCACACTCGAGGTGATCGGCCGGTGCGGATTCAATTACACCTTCGATTCCTTCACTCGCGATCAGGAGCACCCGTTTGTTGCCGCGCTGAGCCGGATCCTGGCGTATGCGCAGAAGGCGGGCATTCCGGTCCCCTTCGTCGGTAAGTTACTGCGCCGCAAGGACGAGGCTCAGTATCGGATCGATTACCAGCTGATCGTGGACACTGTCGACGCCGTGATCGAAGCACGGGTGGAGTCGGGGGAGCGTCGGCCGGACCTGCTCGATCGAATGCTTCATCCGGACAACGACGTCGAGCTCGATCCGGAGAACATCCGGAACCAGGTGCTGACCTTCCTGGTCGCCGGCCACGAAACCTCGGTCAATGCCCTCGGCTTCACACTGCATTTCATGGCACAGAACCCTGATGTGGCCCGCCGGATGCGCGAGGAGGCGAACGCGGTCCTCGGCGACCGTGCAGCCGGGTACGAAGACGTCACCAAGCTGCGCTACACCCGGCAGGTGATCAACGAGTCTCTGCGGCTGTGGCCAA
>NZ_BCXB01000139.1 GCF_001894885.1 Rhodococcus marinonascens NBRC 14363 | reverse complement strand
AAGTGGCCGCGAGTGTGGCTGCGAATTCGAGTTCGGTTGCTACACCGTCCACCACCCCTCGCACCACCCCTCCTGCCATGCCTGCGGCCACACCGCCCGTTCGCATACCCGTTCGTAGAATCCTGGGCCTGACCGACGCTCGTCGAGTATTAGTGCCTCATCGAGTAGCGGGTCGTTGCCGCGAATTCCGTCGCCAGGCCTGGATGAACTGCCTGGATCGCGAGTGCTGTCGCCACCTCTGTCGAGTGAACTGCCGACATCGCGAGATCTGTCGCCAGGTCTGTCGAATGAACTGCCGCGATCGCGAAGTCTGTCGCCACCTCTGTCGAGTGAACTGCCGAGATCGCGAGATCTGTCGAGTGAACTGCCGAGATCGCGAGATCTGTCGAGTGAACTGCCGGGCCCGACCGACCCTCTGCTGGTCATCCGATCCAACCCCGCGAGGGTTCGCTCGCCCTCGGTCGAGTCGGAGATGTACTCGGCGCTACTCGCGCTTACGGAGCCCTCGTAACTCACCGTCGAGGACTCGGACGCGTTCGCACCCCCGTAGCCACTCAGGCTAAGCGCAACGGCTGTGCAGGGACCCAGAATTAGAGTCGCCTTCCTATTCATGGGTCGGTCCTCCCTCCGGAGGGCAAATGTCTGAAATGTCCTCCTGACTCAATGATTCCAGGTTTTCCCGGCCGCCGCCACTCACGACGAAGGATCCCAACACGCTTCCAATCGAATCATGCTGGCTTACAACCATATTTGAGAGCTCGAGCAGTCAAAAACTCGTATACACCGGACAATTCGATATCGGATTCATCGGGATCCATGGCCAGGCATGCCCACAGAGCGACCGGGGCGGGCGGGTCTCGACCTGGGTAGATCGATTTCCCTACGATGTCTTCTGGGGAACCGATGACATCAGCCCGAGGACGGCACCATGACACAACCTCACACTCCCAC
>NZ_BCXB01000138.1 GCF_001894885.1 Rhodococcus marinonascens NBRC 14363 | reverse complement strand
GACCGGGACGGTCGCGGTGACCATGTTGGTGCCGGTGTCGATCACCGACACCGAATTGCCGATATTGTTGGTGACGTAGGCGAAGGACCCGTCCGGGGTGATCGCCACCCCTTGCGGGGAGGCCCCGACCGGGACGGTCGCGGTGACCATGTTGGTGCCGGTGTCGATCACCGACACCGAATTGCCGACAAGGTTGGCGACGTAGGCGAAGGACCCGTCCGGGGTGATCGCCACCCCTCGCGGGGAGGCCCCGACCGGGACGGTCGCGGTGACCATGTTGGTGCCGGTGTCGATCACCGACACCGTGCCGTCGCCACTGTTGGTGACGTAGGCGTGGGTTCCGTCCGGGGTGATCGCCACCCCTTCCGGGTCGGTCCCGACCGGGACGGTGTCGATGACGGTATCGGCGGCCGCGGCCGCCGCCCCCATCCCGGCCATACCCAGGACCATCGCGGCGGTGGCCGCCGCCGCGAGTGTGAGACGCGCGGCGCGCCCCCCGACCCTGCGGTAACCGCGCACCGTAGTGTGCTGATTCATATTCGTCTCCTGCCTCGAGAGGAACAAACCGGATCAACCTTCGTCATGTCGGGAACCGGCGGTCGGAACCGAAACCCAGCCCACCGGAGGCTAACAACCGGATTCCGGTTCCGACCCCAAATCCGCCGAACTCCTCACAGGCACAAGGCCGCACAAGGTATCATCGAACACCCGAACGGCCGGGCCGAGGGATCAACGCGGGCGTGAACGAAGGGTTACCCCGGTGGTGCTCTCAGCCGGGCATCTGGTCGTCGTTCGACAAGTTCTCTTCCGCCGCAGGGACTCCCGCCGACGTAGAGACCGCCGTGGCCGCGATCGAGGACGCCGTCACCACACCGCTAGAAACCGCAATACCTTAGTACCTCGACACCTTGGTACTGATGGACGCGAGCTGCACGCGTCTCGCAAACGATCGTTTGT
>NZ_BCXB01000137.1 GCF_001894885.1 Rhodococcus marinonascens NBRC 14363 | reverse complement strand
CGTACGGAGTGTCCGGGGTTCCACGCAATTCGTCCGCGACGAAATGCTCAGTCTGACCGACGAAATCAACGGAGAAGGTGCGCACCGTCTCGCCCACCTCGGCGAGTTGCTCGGCCGCGATCCCGGTCATCGCGGAGGAATCAAGGCCGCCGGAGAGCAGAGTGCAGCGGGGCACGTCGGCGACCAGTTGCCGACGAACGATGTCGTCGAGGAGCTCGCGTACGTGCGCGACCGAGGTGTCCCGGTCGTCAGTGTGCGGCCGGGTCTGCAACGTCCAGTAGTGGTGGGTGCGCAGCCCGGTGCACGAGACGGTGACCACGGTGCCCGGTTCCACCTCACACATGCCCTCCCACACCGCATGGCCGGGAGTCTTCACAAACGCGAACAACTCACGGATGCCATCCATCGTGACGGTCGATTCGGCGATCGGATTAGCAAGGATCGCTTTGGGTTCCGAACCGAACAGCACACCGTCGGGAGTCTCGTAGTAATAAAACGGCTTGATACCCATCCGGTCGCGGATCATCACGAGTGTGTCGATGCGGGAATCCCAGATAGCGAACGCGTACATGCCGTTGAGGCGCTCCGCGACAGCCTCTCCCCACTCGAGGTAGCCGTGGAGTACAACCTCGGTGTCGGATTCCGTGACGAACCGGTGCCCTCGCCCGTACAGTTCCTTCCGTAGTTCACCAAAGTTGTACGTCTCGCCGGAGTAGACCATCGCGACCGTGCCGCCCGAGGTGTCCACACTCATCGGCTGACGGCCGCCCGGCAGGTCGATGATCGCGAGCCTTCGATGACCGAGCGCTGCATGTTCGACGAGCCACGTGCCGCGATCGTCCGGCCCTCGGCAGTTCATCGTCTCGGTCATGGCATCCACGGTGGACTGCTCGACACGCAGGTCGCGTTCGAACGAAACCCATCCGGCGATTCCGCACATATGTTCCTCCAGCTGTAGCTGGCGCTCTTCCTCAGCGCATGATCAGTTGCG
>NZ_BCXB01000136.1 GCF_001894885.1 Rhodococcus marinonascens NBRC 14363 | reverse complement strand
CCCTCGGGGCGCTCGATCCGGGTGCTGAAGACTTCAGGGGGATTTCACCATGTTCGATCGCTCGGCCGTGTTCGTGCGCACGCGGACCACGTTGGCGCTGGCCGCGGCCGCCACCGCAGGGGTGGTCGGTGTTGCCGGCTGCGGCACGGCCACCGAAACCACCGCCGTCGCCGCCTCCGAATCGCTCACCACCCCCGCCGGGTCTTCGAGTACCGCCAACGTGTCGGCGTCGACGTCGCCGTTGTCCACGCCGAGCGTGGTTCTCGCACAGCCTGTTTCTGCCGACGCGGCCACTGCCCTGACGCAGCTGGAAACGTTGCCGGTGAAGGGGCGTGCACCGAAGACCGGCTACGACCGGGCACTGTTCGGGTCGGCGTGGTCGGACGATGTCGGCGTGGACGGTGGCCGCAACGGCTGCGACACCCGCAACGACATCCTCCGCCGCGACCTGATGAACATCACCGTCAAACCCGGCTCGAGCAACTGCACCATACTCACCGGCACGCTCACCGACACGTTCACCGGCAAGACGATCGAGTTCACCCGCGGTGAAGGCACCTCGAACGCAGTCCAGATCGATCACATTGTTGCCCTGTCGGATGCGTGGCAGAAGGGCGCCCAGCAGCTCGACGAACAGACCCGCCGTGACTTCGCGAATGATCCCCGTAATCTGCAGGCGGTGGACGGGCCGGCGAACGGGCAGAAGGGTGACGGTGACGCGGCAACCTGGTTGCCGCCGAACAAGTCCTACAGATGCACGTACGTCGCACGGCAGGTGCAGGTCAAGTCCACATACGGGCTGTGGGTGACGCAGGCCGAAAAGGATGCGATCGCACGGGTTCTGTCCGATTGCGGTGCCGCAGCCGCGCCTGACCCGGAGCCGATTCCTGCGGTGCCGACCACCACCATCGCTCCCCCACCACCGCCTCCCGCACCCGTTCCACAGGAACCGGCAGCGGCGCCACCACCTCCGGCGCCCAGCGGTGGCGGAGTCTATTACAAGAACTGCACCGCAGCCCGGGACGTC
>NZ_BCXB01000135.1 GCF_001894885.1 Rhodococcus marinonascens NBRC 14363 | reverse complement strand
CCCAGATTGTCATCGGCCGATGTGGCGGCATGTGTGAAGGGCTGGACTCCAGCGGACATGATTGCTACTGCGCAATTCGTGACCAGCGGGTTCGATTCATGGTTGATGTTCCTTAGTTCTGAACCCGGATTGTTCACGGCACGGCCCTGTTTGCGGCCCTTGAAGGTAGTCGTGAAACTCAGGTGGTGCCGTAAGAGGTTGAACCCTCACGAATTTTGTGTGATTCGTGTTGCTGAGACGCAATCACGAACATGAGGATCCGCGAGCCATGTCATAGGTGGTGTTCGGAATGGGGGGATCAATTTCTCTCTCCTGCACACGCCCGATAATTTCGGGATGTTCCAAGACTTCTCGCTCTTGGCATCCACTGCGACCACTGACGGTATAGGTAATTACCATAATTAAGCAATGGGATCGGGAAGATTTCCCCCGGATGGTGGACACCGGTGCTACACCGGATGGTGGATACCGGTGCTACACCGGAGGTTGACCCTGATCTCGTAGAAGTTGAGGTGGCGGTCCCCGCACGAGAGGGGTCTGCTGCACCGCCGGTGACGTCGTCGACGTCACCGGCGATCGTGGCGATGGTGGCGGTGTGTTTGGCCGCACCATGGGTCGGCCTTTCATGTGTGGTCCGGGCAGAGCAGTGCTGGGCTGGTGTGTCATCCGGACGTTGCCGAGGGGAGGGCGGGCAGGCGGGTCGTGAAGGTGGTGCCGCGCCCGGGTGGGCTGTCGGCGGCCAGGGTCCCGCCGTGGGCGGCGGTGAGTTCGGCGGCGACGGCCAGGCCGATGCCGGAGCCGTCGGCGCGAGCGGCGCGGCTGCGGAAGAACCGGTCGAAGATGCGCGGGAGGTCTTCGGCTGCGATCCCGGGGCCGGTGTCGGCCACGCGCAGCTCGGCCCATTCGCCGTCCTGGCGCAGGGTGACGCTGACGGTGCCGCCGGCAGGCACGAATTTGCTGGCGTTGGTCAGCTGATTTGTGATGATCTGCCGCAGCCGCACCGGATCCCCGTCGACTCGGACGTCGTCGAGGTCGG
>NZ_BCXB01000134.1 GCF_001894885.1 Rhodococcus marinonascens NBRC 14363 | reverse complement strand
GAACTTTCGTCACTCGAGCACGATGCCAGGGTCAGTGCCAGCACGGCTGTGAGCAGCAGTGCGACCAGTACACGAACCTTCGCTCCGGCGTATGCGAACATGGCGAAAAGCCTAGCCCCGGGTAGCGAGGTTTTCCCTGGACGGATGATCCACGGCTGCACTTCCCGTTCGCCAGACGACTCCTACAGCACTTGAGACAGGAACTGCTGCAGCCGTTCGGTTTCCGGTTTGTCGAAGAGCTGATCGGGCTTACCGGTCTCGACGACGGAACCGTGATCCATGAACAGCACGGTGTCGGATACTTCGCGGGCGAAACCCATCTCGTGGGTGACCACGACCATCGTCATGCCGCCATTGGCAAGGTCGGCCATGAGCGAGAGGGCGCCCTTCACCAGTTCGGGGTCGAGGGCGGAGGTGGCTTCGTCGAAGAACATCACCTGGGGCTTCATGGCCAGGGCTCGCGCGATGGCGACGCGCTGCTGTTGCCCGCCCGACAGATTGCCGGGCCGGGAATCGGCCTTGTTCGCGAGTCCGACGAGTTCGAGTTGCTCGAGCGCCAGCGATCGCGCCTCGTCCTTTTTCATCCCCTTGAGCTTGCGCGGTCCGAGGGCGATGTTGTCGGCGACGGTCTTGTGTGGGAACAGGTTGAAGTGCTGGAACACCATGCCGATGCGCTGCCGCAGTTTGTCCGGATTGTCTTTCAGTACCGACGTGCCGTCGAGGAGGATGTCACCCTGGTCGGGTTCGTGCAGCCGGTTGAGCACCCGCAGCAGTGTGGACTTTCCGGAGCCGGACGGGCCGATCACGGTGACGGTGTGACCGGCATCGACGTGGAGGTCCACACCTCGCAGTACCCGGTTGTTGCCGAAGGCCAGGTGCAGGTTGGTGCCAGTGACGGAGAAGGCCATAGCCCTATCCTCCTTCCACGACGATGGATTGTTCCACCGGATCGAGAGTGCCGGACCTGTCGGCGCGGCCGGTGCGTAGTCGGTGGTCGATGTAGTTGACGAGGTGAGTGAGCGGGATGGTCAGTGCGAGGTAGAACAGGCCGGCAGCGACCAGC
>NZ_BCXB01000133.1 GCF_001894885.1 Rhodococcus marinonascens NBRC 14363 | reverse complement strand
AGCGAACACCACCAAGCGATGTTCGACGCCTCGCGCGCAGCGCACGGTGGCCAGGCCTCCGGTGCCGCGCGAACGCGACACCGCGCCAAATCCGCACCGGCGCGGTGTCGCAATTCCTCAATCGTGTTCTCGGGAGGTAGCCCGTACCCGGCTTACCTCCCCGGACTCAGTGTCCATCGACACCCGTCACAAGCGGACCCCGAATAGGCAGTTGTCGACCCGAAGGAGGTCATTGTGGAAAGGATCATCGAAGGCCCGTCCCGTATGCACCACGGTGGATGACGTGGTGGTGTCACTGTTGTGCTCGATGAATTCTCCACTGTTGGTCACGGTGTAGAGATGCCAACTGCAGGGTCGACTCGTGTCGTCCGGTCCTGCGAAAAAGTAAATGGTATCCGAAGTGACGAACCCATCGATCGTGGCCGGGTTTGGTGCGGCGTCGACGAGTTCGGTGACACGTGAGACCTGTGACGCGTCGGGTGCTATGGCCAACAGGAGGGGTCCGTCCCCTGTCTGAGGGATACGGCCAGAGAAGTCGGGAACGCTGCCTTCGGTGGGAGAGGCTGCATTTGCCATACCCCCGGTCAGCGCGGTAGTCGTGAGAATTGCTGCGACAAAGGCCGTTTGAAGGGCTCGTGCGTGCATAAAAACCTCTTCTTGTAGGAGGAGAGTGAAGACACAACGATCGTCGAACCGACGAGTCGGTACTAGACCGTAGCCACTGATACTCACCGCGTCACTCCTCCAATCGGGCCAACCATGTGTCCTCCAATCGGGCCAACCATGTGTCCTCCAATCGCGCTCGCATCGACTGGAACGGAAAAGGCTGGCCGATCCTCAGAGCACCGCCCACGAGCATGCCCACCGCATCGCCGCCGAACAGGTAGCCGATCTCCGCCCGTACCCTCCGCATTGATCGAAGCCGCCCCACAGACCACGGAACCACCCACGGCCGCGCCATCCGCGCCAAATCCGCACCGGTGGCCACGGTTTCTCAATCGTGTTCTCGAACGGTAGAGCCGTACCCGACTTACCTCCGGACTCAGTCCATCGGGTTCCGGATCTCAACAGGGTCAACCGGCCGTGGTCCCCTCCCACGAACCCCGAAGCTCAG
>NZ_BCXB01000132.1 GCF_001894885.1 Rhodococcus marinonascens NBRC 14363 | reverse complement strand
TGCCGCCGTGGCGGCCACGGCGGCCGTGGCGAACGACGCACCCGGTTGCATGCCCAGCAGGCGCTGCACTGCGGCGTCGGTGGCAGGGGGCAGTGGTGTGCTGATCACCCGAGAGGGCAAGCTCGGGGACGCGGCACGCCCGGCGAGGCTGATCGGGTGCGGGAAGTCGCGGCTGCGCTCGGACCAGTGTTGCCGGTCCTTCTCGAACCTACTGGACGTGCGGTAGCGAGCCTCGTCCTCCACGATTTCACGGAGTGAGCTGGCCTGGAACCTCGCGGGATCGCGCGCCTCCACCCCAGCCGTGTACAACTCGGCGACCCGGTTCATGAACGTCATCGCTCCGAAGCCGTCGAGCGCGATGTGATGGATTCGCGAATACCAGAGGTAGTGGTTGTCGGCCAGGCGCAGCATCGCCGAGCGGATCAGCCGATCGCCCAGCAGGTCGATCGGGGTGCTGTACTCGGCCCTCATCCACGCGCGCGCGGCCGCCTGGGGATCGTCTTCGGAGCGGAAGTCACGATGAATCCACTCGGAGCCGAACGACTCGTCGATCACCTGGAACGGCTCACCGTCCCGCTCGACGATCCGCAGTATTCCGGTGCCGAGCTCCCTCAATGCGATCGACCCGATCTCTTCCAGCAGGTCGACGTCGAGGTCGAGATCGGTGAACTCGACGTACTGCGCAATCGTGATCGGCATGTCATCGAGGAGATGCTGAGCGAACCAGATACCGCGCTGAGCAGCGGAAAGGGGGAACAGGCCGGATGGTGCCGGGAAGTTGGCGGCCGACTGTGCAAGTCCTGCGGTAGTGATATCGAGACCGTCCAACGATGACACTGGTTGTTCCACCCAACTTCCATGCGCAATCCCAGGAACCTGGATGAAACATCCCCCGAACCCATGACCACTCGATTGATTCGTAGCGAGAACATACCCTGCCGAGCACCCACCGCCGACGAAAGACCGGCCACTGGGTCCCGTTGCGACTCGGAATGACCCCATCGACCTTATGCGAGTTGTCACCGAATAACCTGTGTCCGAGCGCTACGGTCGTCGGAGCCGCATATCCTTCAGCTCGCCGACAACCCCATGCAGCTGACAATCTTGTTGTACCTCATGCG
This sequence comes from Rhodococcus marinonascens NBRC 14363, assembly GCF_001894885.1. Classification (GTDB taxonomy): domain Bacteria; phylum Actinomycetota; class Actinomycetes; order Mycobacteriales; family Mycobacteriaceae; genus Rhodococcus_F; species Rhodococcus_F marinonascens. Next base: position 48 of record NZ_BCXB01000132.1, on the reverse strand, counting down.
CAACGCAGCAATTCGGTGTGGGACGCCCGGACCGGTTGTACACGTCTT
>NZ_BCXB01000131.1 GCF_001894885.1 Rhodococcus marinonascens NBRC 14363 | reverse complement strand
TGCAACGCCTGCCGTAGTTCCCGGTTGCGGGTACGACGATCCTTGGTGCTGCCGCGACCGCCCGGACCGTCCGGTGCACCGTCCCCGTAGGTGCCGATGAGGTCGTCGCCGAGCGATCGGTCCGAGGTCACGGCGATGTTCACGATGCCCAGGTCCACCCCAATCCACCCGTCGGGGGCGCTCAGGTGCTCCCCGCCGGCAACCGGGGGATCGGGCAGATCGCAGGTGGCGATCAGGTAGGCGGTAGGTTTTCCCTTCCGATCACGCTGTACCACCAGATCGGTTTCCCCCTTGCGGTATTTCCGGAGCATCGCGACCTGGTCGGGGTGCCCGACGAAACGCAGGTTCTTCATCCGGCCGTCGAGCGTCCAGATCGACACGGTGCCGCCGCCCACGCTGTCCGGGTCGAACTGCCAGGACAGGCACCGGTCGTCGAACTGTTGCGCCGCGTCGGCGCGGAATCGGATCGGGGTGGCCTCCACACGCTGTCGGCGCCGAGATCCTTTCGGCCCGTACCTGCCGCCGCGGAGGTTGGCCCGCAAACTGGTGTACGAGTCGGCGACCTTTCGGATCACCGACTGCGCGACCTGGGCGCCCAAACCACCGTGCTCACGGGCGGTGGCGTAGGTGATCGCCCGCAGGTCTCGTTTACGGAAGACCCGTTTCTCGTGTGCGACGCGGGCGACCAGCGTGGCGGTGTCATTACAGACGGTCAGGGTACGTATCAAGGTGTCGAGTTGCCGCCCGTCGGGCACCACGTTCACCCGCACCACCTGTTTCATGCCCCGGAACCTAACAGTGACCTCCGACACCGCACCGGGAACCAAAACCGCACGCACGCAGAGGCCGTTCGGTCGTCTTTCAACCTTCCGCGCACACGGGGTCTTCACCCCCAAATACCGGCGTGGACCGTTCACCGACGAGATTCTGGTCCGATGTGAAGAAGTCATGCGGGAGGTGTGCGCGGACTTCGAGACCGAACTGGTCGAGTTCAACGACGAGACCGACCACGTCCACCTACTCGTGCACTACCCTCCCAAGGTTGCCCTGTCCACACTGGTGAACAGTCTCGAGGGCGTCTCGGCCCGACGGCTGCGTCAGGAGTCCCCCGATCACATCCGCAGGTATCTGTGGGTTCCCACTTCTGGTCGCCGTCCAACTTTGCACGCT
>NZ_BCXB01000130.1 GCF_001894885.1 Rhodococcus marinonascens NBRC 14363 | reverse complement strand
AAATAGATCATTCTGCTTCAAACTTGTACGGGAAAATTGACCTGACCCGAGTCGGCTACGATGGGGTGCCAGATGCCAGTGGGCCCATATTGAGGATGTCATCCGGAAACATAACCGAAGGCACAAAGCAGGATCCGACGGGGAACGGCCCGAATGCCCTAAAGGCAGACTGGCATGACGATAGTAGAATAGGACTAGGATCAGATAGATCAACTGGCATTATTACAGGCGAACAAACAATCGTTTTTCCATCCATCAACATAACAGTCAAAGCAGGTGAAGCCGGCACCACGGTACGGCCGATGCTTCGCAGTAGCCATGCAGCCCCTCAAGTACCCAATCCCAACCCCGACCCGATACCTCTCGATATCGATCACGGTTTGGTCATGGGCGAACCAGGGTATATCACACCACCCGAAACCGTAAGCGCCGATGGTTTGTCTAGCGCTTATGGCTATCCCGAGAATTTTTTCACGTTCCAGACGGATTATGGCTTCGGTGATGGAAAAACCGAGAATTTTGTAATGCAAACTAATCGCAGTGTGCGCTGCGGACCGCAGGACTTACCGAACTCTCTACGTGGGGACAATGCCGGTGGTGCGCCGTTGACAACGATTGAAGTCGGCTCGACCGAGACCGATACGAACCCGGATTTCGACGCTCCCTTGGGAACCAATTTTCTTGCTGGTCCAGATCAGGGAACTGCAGACGATTCTCCTATATATGGTTTGGACGGCAGGGTCGTTGACATCGTCGACAACGGAACTGCGAGCGGTACACCTGTGCAAATGTGGGACTACACGGGTGCGGAAAACCAGCGGTGGATAGTGACCAGTGCGAATCAGATCATCAACCCGCACACCGGAAAGTGCCTGGACGTAGTAGATGCGGCATCCGGTGACTCGTTCCCCAACGCTGCACCGGTACAGATCAGTGACTGTGGCGGGCAGAAGAGTCAGCAGTGGCTTGTCGACGATGCGGTCATCGATGGCAACCCGATCGGTGGCGCAATCATCAACGCTCCGAGCGGGAAATGCCTGGATGTGACCGACAACGAATCCGCCAACAGCGCACGGCTGCAGATATGGGACTGCACCGGCGGGCCCAACCAGCAATGGAACTTCCCTCCCCGCTCGTGAGCGCTACCGGCCGATACGATCGTGCCGTCGGGGCTGGGTGCC
>NZ_BCXB01000129.1 GCF_001894885.1 Rhodococcus marinonascens NBRC 14363 | reverse complement strand
TGTTCGACGCCTTCTACCGTGTGGCTCATCGGGATTCGGCCCCGAAAACGAACGACGCCGTCGTGCTCTCATTCGGCGCAGCATCCTCACCGACCGTGCCCCGCATACACAACACCTCACTGCCACCCGGCTCCACCGTGCGCCACTCCGGCGCCGCCGGCGCCTGCGCACCAATCAGCACACCGTCATACACCACCGTGGCCCCCACCGGATCACCCTCCGCCGGGCACGCATCCGCCGAATCCACCACGAACACCGTCAAATCCAACGGCACCGCAACATTCGACTGCGACGCATCCTGCAACCGATACTTCATCACCACATCACCAGAATTGATGATCGGCACCGGCGCCTGCGCATACTGACCCCCACCGAGGCCCTCCTTCGCCAACGCCTCGAACGGGTAATCACTGGTCCCCGCACCACCGACCGCCAAATCCAACGTGCCCGACGAAATACTGCCCGGGCTCAGCGTCTGCGACTGACTCCACAACGCACCAGTCTGCTGCGACGACATCAACGCCACCCCAGCAACCACCGCACCACCAGCAGCCAACCAACGAGTCTTGTTCGACATGGGACTACACCTGCCTCAACGTGACATTGAAATTGTTCAAGTCGACCTGAACGGACTGCGCCGCATCACCATCGGTGTCCGCATCGAAGGTGATGATCACCCTCACATCCACCGTCCGATCATCGAACGCCGAAGTGATCACCACCCCATCCGCATCCACCGGCACCGGGTCACCACCCGACGTCGCGGTGATCTTGTGATCGACCACACCACTGAACGCCTCATCACCGACGATCGTGGCCTCATCCACCGCGAGACTCGCCCGCAGATTCGTGCCCTGCGCCGTCACCTGGAAACTCGCCTGATAGGTCAGCACATCCCCGGGAACCGCACGGAAATCGGTCACCTCGATCACACCGTTCTGATCCGACCACTCCGGTGCCGCCTTCTGGGTCAGCGCCAACGCACCCGCCCCGATCTCACCACCGCCCACATCCGTGGCCGCATTCCACGCGGCCATCGTGCCCGCACCCCCGGCCAGCAAGACAGTCGCCGCACCCGCCGCGACCGCACCTTTCAACTTGTTGTTCATCACATGGTCAGCTTTCGTCAGACCCCGCACGGGGTAGGAGAGTTCGGACTCGACACCGGCACCACAGCAAGGTCGTACTACT
>NZ_BCXB01000128.1 GCF_001894885.1 Rhodococcus marinonascens NBRC 14363 | reverse complement strand
AGGCGGCGAACTCCAAGCCGCTCTCTGGTCGGCACTTATCAGTCTTTACTTTGACTAACCACCTATCTCTCACAATAGCCAATTCGGGCGAATTCGGCACTGGGGCCCCAGCGATGCGGAGCTCTACCGCGAGAGCACCAAGCGTCCCGAGGAGTTCCGACTCGCTGCGCCGAGTCTGTGGAGTGGGAGGAGCCACCGACGCTCCACCCGTACGCGCAGCTTCTCGACGAGGTATCCCGGTTCGCACGAGCCCTCACCGAGCGAGGCGTTGCTACGGGTGCCCGGGTCATCTACATGCCGACAGAGAGGATGATCGCCGGTTGTCACGCTGAAACAAGTCAAGACAGCTTGAGGGTCGGCTTGTAGATGTCCATCCACGCCGCGACGTCGAGTGCGCGCTCGAGCCCACGTCGCGACATCGGACTGACCTGTGGGGTATCAACCGACACTGCCTGGGACAGCCAATCTGGACTGATCAGGCCGAACACGGGGTGCGAGCGGTCGCCGAGTAATTCCTTGCACTGCTGCTGCAATACGACAGCATATTTCGGATCCTGGGTGGATGGGTAAGGCGATTTCACGCGATCGATCACCGACTGCGGCAGCACATCCTTGGCCGCTGCCCGCAGCAACGACTTCTCCTTGCCGTCGAATGTCTTCAGCGACCACGGCGTGTTGTATACGTATTCGACCAACCGGTGGTCGCAGAACGGTACACGAACCTCGAGGCCGACGGCCATGCTCGCACGGTCCTTGCGATCGAGCAGGATTCGGACGAATCGCGTCAGATGCAGATAGCAGATCTTACGCATCCGCCATTCGAAGTCGGACTCGCCGTCCAGCCGATCGATACCGGCCACGGCGGTGTTGTACGAATCCTGCACGTACTCAGCCATGTTCAGCCCGGCCATGACCTCTGGGGTGAGGATGTCGCGATCGTCGCCGAAGTGATCGTCGAACCGCACGAGCCACGGAAAGATATTCGCCTGCCGCACCTTCGGATCGAAGAACCACTTGTATCCGCCGAAGACCTCGTCGGCCGACTCACCGGACAGTGCCACCGTGGAGTGCTGCCGGATCTCCTTGAACAGCAGATACAGCGAGGTGTCTATGTCCCCTATCCCCTCTGGAATGTCGCGTGCCCTGAGCATGTTCCTTCGCGCGGCAGGGTCCGCCAGAAGCTCGGAGTCGAGCACGATGTCCTGGTGGTTGGTCCGGGACCGACGGGCAACGTCGTGGA
>NZ_BCXB01000127.1 GCF_001894885.1 Rhodococcus marinonascens NBRC 14363 | reverse complement strand
CCGGGACACCGATCGGCACGGTCAACGTGTCCAGACCGTCGAGTCGATACGACGTCACAATGACCGCAGCCTCGGTCGGCCCGTACATGTTGTCCAGAACCGCGTCGGTGCGGGCGGCGAACCGCGACACCAGATCCACCGGCAATTCCTCACCGCCGACATACACCAAACGCACCGAAGCAGGGATCCGCACCTCGGGGTCCGCCAGCAGCGCCCCCAGCATCGACGGCACGAACGTCACCACCGTGACACCGGTGTCCTGCATCAACGACAGCAAATACTCCGGATCACGATGCCCATCCGGGCGTGCAATCACCAACCGGGCCCCGACAGCCAACGACCAGAACAACTCCCACACCGACGCATCAAAGGTGACCGGTGTCTTCAACACCATCACATCGGAGTCGGTGACGTCGCATTCGGAGATCCTCCACGACAAGAGGTTGACGACCGCACGATGACTGACCGCCACACCCTTCGGCCGCCCCGTCGACCCGGAAGTGAAGATGACATACGCCGTGTTCTCCGGACGCAACGGCGACCGGAGTTCGGAGTCCACCACCGCACCGGAGGAATACCCCGACACATCCACCACATCGACGTCCACCACCCGGTGCCCCGACACGACGATTCTGTCCCGGGACGTGGACAACACACACACCGGTGCCGCGGTATCGAGCACATACTCTGTGCGCTCCGCAGGCTGATCCGGATCGATCGGCACATACGCCCCGCCCGCCCGGAGCACCGCATAGATTCCGATCATCATCTCCGGCGATCGGCGCATCCCGACCGCCACCAACGACTCCGGGCCCACACCCGCATCGATCAGATACCGGGCCAACCGGTTCACCCACGCATCGAACTGCGCATACGTCAACGACTGGCCCTCGAACACCAACGCCACCGCATCCGGTGTCCGGGCCACCTGCGCATCGAACCCGTCGAGCAGCAACACCTCCGGCACCTGGTGGTCGGTGTCGTTCCAGGTGTCGAGCACCAGTGCCCGTTCACTGTCGTCGAGGACAGAGACCTCTCCCACCGGCACCGACGGATCTTCGAGAACAGTCTCGAGCACCCGGACGAAGCGCTCCGCGATCTCTTGCACTGTCGCCGCATCGAAAATGTCTGCCGCATACCCGAGCGTGCCCGCATAGCCACCCTCGCTACCAAGAGGCTCGGCGAGAGCCATCGACAGATCGAACTGCGCCGCCTCCCACTCCACCTCGACCGGTGCGATCGTC
>NZ_BCXB01000126.1 GCF_001894885.1 Rhodococcus marinonascens NBRC 14363 | reverse complement strand
ACGGAACGGTGTCGGTGATCGGCATCGAGAAGTGCGCCGGATCGTTGTGCCTCGATTTCGGTTCGTTGACGGGCAACTTCTCGGGCAGCGTTTTCAGCTGACACCCGCACCGTAGAACCGGATGATGCAGTAGCCGAAGGACGCCGCCACCCCGACCGTGAGGGTGGCGGCGTCCTTCGCTGCCGGAGCCATATTGATCAGGTGAGCAGACCAGATGTCTATGCACACGGCACTCTCAACGCAATCTGCTCATACTTCCGTGGCAAGAGCTAGCGGCAAGGGAATACTGCATGTTTCGAATAGCTGTGCCTTGCCGACCTACTGGCTGAGCCGAAACGGTCGACAACGCGTCGTCCGACCGCACCGGTACGCACTCGCCCTGGCGCTCGACCGGCCCCTCGAAGATCACGAAGTCGCCCTCCACGATGTCTGCGACAACCCGATCTGTGTGCGGGCCTGGGAAGCGTTAGGTCGCCGCGCTCATGTCGTCGCCGGAACCCAATCGGAGAACCTCGCCGGTATGGGGGCGAAAGGCCGCGGCGGCGGCAAAGCGCAGCCGTGGCGGTGGCGGGAATTCGATCGCGCCGGCCGCGTCGCCCGGTCCCGCCGGGCACGAGAAGCGTTGCGGCACGGCTGGGACGAAGAAGCACTCCGGAAAGCGCTGTGGCAGTCCCGGGACCCGACCCTGTTCTGACCGTGGCCGTGAGAACGGGACGGGTCGCAAGCGTTAGGGTCTACGAACTCCCGGACGCCCGATAAGCATTCAGATTTTGTTCGCCCAAGGGCGGGCACCGGGACACCGAGGAACCGCGTGATCGACATGGCCGGCGACGAGAAACTGTCCTGGCAGCTACACCGCGACGGGTTCGGCTGGGAAGAGATAGCCCACCAGCTCGATTGTCTGCCGGCCGTTGCCCGGGCGTGGGCGGATCGGTACGAGCGACGCACCGACGCCGCGGCCGCGGGCGCGGGCGCTCAGTTCCTACTGTTCGATTGATCGGCGGCGTATCACCTCACGTGGTCGTGTCGGTGCCGCGTGGAACCATCCGGTCGACACCAAATTTGGGAGAGGGGAAACGGTGAGCAAGGGAACCAAACTCCGCACCGTGCGCGTCGAAGATGACCTGTGGGCCGCCGCCAAGGAACGGGCCGAGATCGACAACCGCACCGTGCGCGACGTCGTGCGCGACGTCGTGCGCGAAGCCCTCACCATGTACGCCCTCACCGAACGGACGCCCGCATGAAATTCGGATCGGACGACGTCACCGAGCCC
>NZ_BCXB01000125.1 GCF_001894885.1 Rhodococcus marinonascens NBRC 14363 | reverse complement strand
CACCGGACAGGATGGCATCTTTCAGTTAGCGACAAAATTCAAGGTGAGTTGTGGCGCGGTTTCGACACGCGGGTAAGAGACATCCAGGTTTCGACGGACCGGTCGACGTTCTTTTCGTCAACACAATACGCGAGTAATTTCCTTACTTTGCCGAGACGGAACAACCTAGAGCGCTTCGCCAAAGCAACAACATGATCTGACGGCAAAGAACAGAAGGTGCATGAAATGCGGACAGTCCACAGGCGATCGAGTGTTGTCGCGGTAGCGACCATGGCAGCCGGAATACTCCTGGTACCCACCAACACGGCCGCGGCGGTCGTCGACAACCAGTTCGATTCGCTTACAGCACAAGGACTGACACGAACGCAGGTCAACTTCGATGTGAGCTGTCGCGGCCCGGATAAACGATACCCACCATTCAGTGACTTAAGAGTTGGATCTCCTATCTTGAATAGAATCTATCCCGTGTCGCATTGGGGTGTAACCGTAACAGCACCTAAAACAGTTCAAGAGGGTGAGGTGTTCACCTACCGAATTACTCCTGACTCTGCCCCCGTGAATGCCTTTGATCCCTCGGAAGACGCGGCTTATAATAGAAGGACTGTGGCGGACAGTAAACTGCATACCGTCAGGTCGTGGGCACGCATGAAATATGATGTGGACATACCGCCGGGCACTGAACTAGTCGATGCGGACACAGTAACCGGTTTGTACTTCGCAACTGACGGGGATGACGGGAACACCAAAACTCTTCCAGAAGTGATCAGACTGAACCAGGACGGTGATGAAGACGAAAACGGATCCGTCCTACGGATGGCGCATGACAACATCACAGAAGAATCCACGGGCTCATTGGGTTGGGAAAGTTTGGACTTCAACTTTCCGACCGGAGGGCTGGCCACTGTCTTCTTTCCCGGTATGGACATTACCGTGAAAGCAGGTGAGGCAGGATCTACGATAGAACCAACCCTCCGCCACACGGGAAATTCTGGTGAATATGGGGAACCGGAGAACTTCTTCACCTTCGACGTAAAGAATACTGACGGTAAACTATTTGCAGTTCGGTGTGCACCCTTGGATACACCGGATAGCACATCTGTGAACGCGGGCGGAAAACCGTTGACAACAATTGAAGTGACTGCCAAGCCGAAGCCGGTGTACGGGTTGGACGGTCGGGTTCTCGACGTTGTCGACGAGAGCACCGATATCTCTTCTCGGATACAGATGTGGGATCCCCACGAAGGCCCCAACCAGCAGTGGGAGGTCACCGACCG
>NZ_BCXB01000124.1 GCF_001894885.1 Rhodococcus marinonascens NBRC 14363 | reverse complement strand
TCTCGCAAACGATCGTCATACGGGACAACCGTCTAGATGGGAGTTGAGGGACAGACGCCCGAGATCCGGCGCTAAGCACTGAATGCGGTGTTGGCCCCGGAATCCTGAAGCTGGCCCCAGCCGCAAAGTAGTTTCTCGCTCAGGGTGACTCACCTACTGTTGTCGGCGTCGTGGGCTGTCGCGTGCGAGGTGGCGGTAAATGGACTTGCGGGAGACGCCCGAATATTTCGCCGACCAGCTCGACGGCGTGTTTACGTTTTCCGCGCTGGTCGAGTTCGTCGTACTCTCGCGGGCCTCGAGCACCGGCAACCCGGTCAGGCTCGAGGGCCGCCCGCCGACCCGGCCGCGAGCACCGAAACGCACCTCCCGCGCTACCGCACATAGTTTCCGGAGTCGACTCGACGTGAACGATTCGTCGAGCCAGGTCGATTCAAGCCTTACCGTACATAGTGTGCCGCTATCTGCAGTAACTCCTTAGCGCCGGATTCCGGGCAGATGTCCCTCACCCCCGTCACCGGCTCACTCTCCGACTCGAAGAAGGCGAGCACGATGTGGCCTCCAGGCGTGAGCCAGGGCCCCGGCAAAGTCGCATAAGCGCATGTCAGATGGTGCGCAGTAGGTCGACCGGCCGGTGTGGGTTTCGGCTGTGATGGCGTAACGCCGCGGCAATGTTGGTGATGCCAGCCAAGCGGAACACGCTGACGGCGGTGTTGCGGAGGGTGGCCATGACTTGTGGTCCGGTCCCGGTGCGGATGGTGGAGCGGTCTTCGTCGAAGACGACGTCCCGAACCCAGTGCAGGCGGTTCTCGATGCCCCAATGTGGCTCTGCCGGATTCAGAGTGCGTTGATTTGTTCCTGAAGTTGGCCGGAGTGGATCAGTGACCGCAAGATGTGGTGGTCGAGGTTGCGGAATCCGAGGGCGATACCACGCAGGTGTTCGAGGCGTCCGTTGATGGCCTCGACGGGTCCGTTGGATACGCCGACGTCGAAGTAGGCGAGGATCTCGTGGCGGCGTCGCCACAGGCTGCGGCCGAGCTGGGCGAGTTCTTCGAGTCCTTTCGGCAGCCCGGTTCGGATTCGTGTGAGGCACTTGAACATCGTCAGCTTCCCGGCGCGGCGATTCGGGCTGTCGTAGGCGGCGATGAGGTCCTGATAGCACCAGGCGGTGACCTCGACCGCGACGTGCGCGTCATCGGCCGCGAGGGCGGCGGCGAGCTTCGTCCTCTGTTGTCGGTGAGCAACTCGCTGACTTCGCCGCAGACAAGGGCGACGAGTTCACGGCGGCCAACCAGTGGCAACAAGCGCGGGTGCCCGAGACTTGTCACCACAGGACCTC
>NZ_BCXB01000123.1 GCF_001894885.1 Rhodococcus marinonascens NBRC 14363 | reverse complement strand
GTGGTTGTTGATTAGCAGCCTCGTGAACTGGGGTTTTCGTTCTTTCGGAGTGCTGTCCAGGCCGGTTGAGCGGGCATAGGGACAGGGATTGATCATGGGTGTGTCTCACGCATCCAACGATCGTCCACGAGGAGTCACCCATGCCCGCCGGGACAGTGTCCCCGATAGACCCATGCCTTCACCAGTTGACACGGTGGGGCGGGGTCGTCACCGACACACGAATGCAGGATCTGCTCACCGTGCTCGACGAGGTGCCCGATCCGCGGGATCGGCGCGGTCGCCGCTACCGGTTACCGTCACTGATCGCCGTGGCTTTGTGCGCGGTCGCCGCCGGCGCCCGCTCGTTCTACGCCATCGCCGACTGGGTCGCCGGTGCACCACGGGAAGTGTTGCAACGATGTGGTATCCGATTCCGTGTTCCCAGCGAGGCCGCGATCCGACAGGTACTCGGCCGGATCGACGGCGACACGCTGGACGGAGTCCTCGTCCGGTACCTGGCCGTCGACATCGGCGCGGAAGGCGGGAGGACTGTCGTGGCGGTCGACGGTAAGACGATCCGGGGGGCCCGTATCGGGAAACAGGCGGCTCCGCATCTGGTCGCGGCGGTCACCCACGGTGACGCGGTCGTGGTCGGGCAGTGCCGGACCGTCGACAAGTCCAATGAGATCCCCACGGTCAGAAAGCTGTTGCGCGGCCTCGATATCGCCGGGGCGGTGGTCACCGTCGACGCTATGCATACCCAGAGGGCGACCGCCCGGTGCCTGCGTGAGCAGTGCCGGGCCGAATACGTGATGATCGTCAAGGCGAACCGGCCAGGACTGCTCGCCCGGGTCCGGGACCAGCCGTGGGAGCGGGTGCCGGTGGTGTGGTCCGACCCGGTCGAGCGCGGTCACGGCCGTGAGGAACACCGCGGCTACAAGATCCTCACCATTGCCCGTGGTCTGCGGTTTCCGTATGCGCAGCAGGCAATTCGGATCACCCGGCGGCGGCGCATCGGCACCGATCGATGGAGTATCGAGGTGGTGTACGCGATCTGCTCGCTGCCGTGCGAGCAGGCACCACCGAAGCTGCTCGCAGCATGGATCCGGGGGCATTGGCACATCGAGAACAAAGTCCACTATGTGCGGGACGTGACATTCGACGAGGACCGCTCCACCATCCGTGCCGGCCACGGGCCGCAGGTGATGGCGACCTTGCGGAACGTTGCCGTCAGCCTCCACCGCCGGGCAGGGCATGCGAACATCGCACAGGCCTGCCGCCGACTCGCGGCCAACCCCTACCGTGTGGCCGACCTGGTCCTGAGAGGATGAAAGTGCAGTTGACAGCCCCGGAGGTCAACAACGACGGCACCCTGG
>NZ_BCXB01000122.1 GCF_001894885.1 Rhodococcus marinonascens NBRC 14363 | reverse complement strand
CGATGATCGCGGTGGTATCGAAGTCGCGACCCGACTCGAGGCGCACGTACGAGACCAGAGTCGTGGTGCCGCCCGTGGTCTGATGCACGACCGTCGCCGCGAAGTCGACTCCGTCCTGAGTGACCAACGCCGCATCGATCTCGCCGAGTTCGATGCGGAAGCCCCGGATCTTCACCTGAGAGTCGGACCGGCCGATGAACTCGAGAGCATAGTCTTCTCCCGTGTCCGACTGAACCCAGCGCACCTCGTCGCCACTACGGTAGAGGCGTTGCCCTGATTCCCCGAAGGGGTTGGCCACGAACCGCTCCGCCGTCAACGCGGTCCGGTCGTGGTATCCACGCGCCAGACCCGGACCGGCCAGATACAGTTCGCCCACAACCCCCACCGGGACCGGCCTGAGCCTGCGGTCGAGCACCACGGCGCCCACACCCTGGAGTGGCCTACCGATGGTGATCGGGCTGCCCGGTGTCAACGGCACTCCAGCGGTCACGACGATCGTCGTTTCGGTGGGCCCATAGCTGTTGGTGAACCGGCACACGGTACCGAACCGGTCAACGAGGTCCGGGGTGCACACGTCCCCGCCCACCACCACGGCCTCGAGGTGCTCGAGCGTCCGCGGGTCGACGGTGTTCATCACCGTAGGAGCCGAAATCATATGAGTCACTTGTTCGTCGCGCAGCAGGTCGACCAGGTCGGAGCCGCCTACCATGCCCGCAGGCGCTACCACCATGGTGGCACCCGCGCTGAACGCCTGGAGCATCTCGAAGACTGAGGCATCGAAGCTCGCCGACGAGAAGCGCAGTACCCGGGACTGCGCGGTGACACCGAGCTCCGGTCGGGCCGCGGCTGCAAAGTTCGCCAGCGCCACGTGGGTAACCGAGACGCCCTTGGGGACACCAGTCGAACCCGACGTGTAGATCATGTACGCCGTGTTGTCCGGTCGCAGCACCGAAGTACGGTCCTCATCGGCGATCGGCGCGTCCGCCAGGCCTGCACACCGCCTTATCGTCTCTTCGGCGTCGAGGACTATCCAACGTGTGGTGTCCGGAAGATCCACGACCAACCCGCTCAGGGTGATACCCACAAACGCACCCGAATCGGTGAGCATGTGCACGATCCGGTCGGTCGGCAGGTCCGGGTCGATGGGCACGAACGCGGCGCCCGTCTTGGCCACCGCCCAGAACGCCACGAGGGCCTCCGCCGATCGCGGCAAACTCAACGCGACGCGCGTTTCCGGACCGGCACCCGCTTCGATGAGCAACCGTGCCAACCGGTTGGACCGGGCGTCGAGATCTCGGTAGGTGATCTCCGTGCCCGACGCGCGGATCGCGATACCGTCCGGGGCCGCGGCCACCCCTTCCGCCAGCAGGT
>NZ_BCXB01000121.1 GCF_001894885.1 Rhodococcus marinonascens NBRC 14363 | reverse complement strand
TCCGGACACCACCGATCAGGGCGCCCCGACAGGGCGAGGACTGATTACATTCGGGGAAACCATGGGTCTTCTCACCGCACAGGACGTCGGGCTGCTGGAGTTGTCCAGGCAGTTCCGGTACGGCATCGGCGGCGCCGAATCCAACGTCGCGATCGGCGTCGCCCGCCTTGGCGGATCGGTGACCTGGTTCGGGCGCATCGGCCACGACGCGACCGGCGACATGATCGAACGCCGACTACTGGCCGAGCAGATCGCCACGATAGCCATCCGTGACCGACACCCGACCGGGCTGATGATCAAACACCACCGCTTCGCCCACATCGCTCATCTCGACTACCATCGCCATCACAGCGCCGCAACGGCCTTGCATCCCAAGGACATCCCCCACGACGCCATCCGGCGGTCAAGGATTCTGCACGTCACCGGGATCACCCCGGCACTGAGTCCGTCCGCCGCCGAGACTGTGACAGCTGCGGTCGAGATCGCCCATTCTGCCGGACTTTTCGTTTCCATCGATGTCAACTACCGCCGCAAACTCTGGGACCCTGACACTGCCGCACCCGTGCTCCGCCGCCTCGTCGAACAGGGTGACATCGTCTTCGCCGGACCGGAGGAAGCCCGCCTCGTCCTCGGCGACGATGCCGCTGCCGGCGACACCGACGACGTTCTCGGGCAGGCACTGGCCACACTCGGCCCCGCAGAGGTGATCATCAAGTCCGGGTCACGCGGATGCACCGCGTTGATCGACGGCGAAACTCACCAGATGCCTGCCATACCGGTCGATGCCCTGGACACAGTCGGTGCCGGCGATGCCTTCGTTGCCGGCTACCTCGCCGAACATCTCAGAGGTACGCCACCCGAACAGCGCGTACGCACCGCCATCCACGTCGGGGCCCTCGCAGTCACCGTGCCCGGCGACTGTGAAGGACTACCCACGCGGGCCGACCTGGAACTTCCCCTGAACAGCGAAGACGTCCAACGTTGACGGCGCCGGGCCCACCAGACGGCCTACTTCAGCAACCGCGACATCCGACGGTCGGCGAGCACCTTGCCACCGGTCTGGCAGGTGGCGCAATACTGAAAAGATTTCTCCGCGAACGCCACTTCCCGAACGGTGTCGCCGCATACCGGGCAAGGCAGACCCGTCCGGGCGTGGACCCGCATCCCGGATCGCTTCTCCCCCTTCAGCCGCGCCGCATCCTGACCGACCGATCGCTCGACCGCATCGGTGAGCACCGTCCGCATCGCGTCGTAGAGCACACGCAGCTGGCCTTCGGGGATCGACCGCCCCGTCGCGAAGGGGGAAATCTTTGCGGTGTGCAGGATTTCGTCGGAGTATGCGTTGCCCACGCCCCCGAGCAGACTCTGGTCAACAAGCGCGTTCTTGATGCGCGCCG
>NZ_BCXB01000120.1 GCF_001894885.1 Rhodococcus marinonascens NBRC 14363 | reverse complement strand
TCAGGAACCGAAGGTGTTTCCCGCGCTGCTCGATCCGCCGCCGCTGGGGACGGCTCCGACGACCACGGATTGCTGGTCTACGGACGCGTTCACGTTGCCCGCGCCGGAGTACTCGGCAGTGATGCCGCGCTGGCCATCATTCGATGGCGTCCACGTGGTGGTGGCCCGACCGCTCGGATCGACCGACGAGGTTCCGATGACGAAGTCGCCATCCTTGAAAGTGATCGTCCCGCCTGCATTGCCTGGGGTCACCTGGGCGGTGATGTTCTGCGCTACACCGACTGTCGGGTTGGCGCCGATGGTGAGAACCGTCGTCGATTCGATGTTGCCGACCGGCGCCTCCGTCACGTTCACGGTGGTGGAGGTGGTCGATCCGGCGACGCCCGGACGCCCGGAGAACGACGCGGCGATGTTGTGGTCGCCCGCAGTGGACGGCACCCACGTGTACGTGGCCACACCGCCGCCATCGACGGGTACGTTGGCCAGCGTGGCGCCGCCGTCCCTGAACTCGACCGTGCCGCCGGCGCCCGGCGGGGAGACCGTTGCCTTCAGGGTGCTGGACCGACCGACCTGCGCACCGGTGATGGGGGCGAGGATGGTTGACGACTCGGCATCGGTCTGCGAGACGCTCACGTTCCTCACCGGCGAATGTGAGCCCTCGGCCTTCGAGGTCGCTAGGAATTTGGCGGACATGCTGTGGTTGCCGGAGGTGGTGGGTGTCCAGTTGTACGTTGCCACGCGATCGCTGTTGAGCGGGACCGTCGCGATCTTGGCGTTGCCGTCGTAGAACTCGACGTTGTCGCCCTGGGCGCCGCCGGCCACGGTCGCGTGCAGCAACACCGATTGCCCGACCTGCGTGCTGGAAGGTGCGTCGAGAGTGGCGGTGGTCTGGTTCCGTAGGACTGTGACGTTGGGGCCCTTGGTCTTGAACACCTGATCGCGGTGGATTAGCGAGCCTTCGTAGCTGACGCCCGTCGTGAGCACTTCATCGCGGTCACAGTTCGCGCCGACCCGGTAAGAGAACTCGAACGTGCGCGATTTCGGGCTCAGCAACGGCCTTACAACCCAGCTACCTTTGACCTTTGCCCAATCATCACCACGGCTGTCGAGATTCTGGTTTTTTCCGTCCACCTTCGCCGACACGAACTCCAGGCATGCCGGATGGTAGTCCTTGACCTCGTAAATGTACTCGAGCGCAGCGCTACGCTCGAGCTTCGTCTTCGAGGTGATGATGTCACCCTCGCGGGGGTTCACATCGCTGATCGTCCGGGTGAACTTGGTATTGGAGTTGGTCCACGTGACCGTGTCGGAAGCCGCACCCGCGGTGCCAGCACCCACCGTCACCGCAAGCCCCGCGGCCACTGCGACCGCACTGAGGTTGCCAACCACACGGCGAATGTTCCTGTTAAGCATGCGGATTCCTCCCGATGACGATTTCAGACAA
>NZ_BCXB01000119.1 GCF_001894885.1 Rhodococcus marinonascens NBRC 14363 | reverse complement strand
CTGATATGTAAGAAACTTTGTCAAGGGGGCATGGTGAGGCGCCGTCGGGGAGCTACCCCGGCGGCGCCTCGTTGCTTCCTCGACGAGTCTGCGTGGTGAGCGTGTCGTTGACGACGCGCGGTCAGACTGATATACGCGGATTGGCTACCGCAGGACGGGGTTTCGGCTGGAGCGGGTCCGCGTGTCTAGGATCGAGCATCGATCCCTACGAGGCCTGCTCATAGCTGTATCGCGGGTCACTCCACGCGCTGCCACCACCGGCTCGTGCGACGAAGCAGATCGTGGGCGATCAGTCGGTCAGGACCGCCAGAGACCAGCACCAGCCGGCCAACTCGCGGGCGATCGCCACATTCGCGACGGTGGGCCGTTTGCGGCGCTCGAGGAAGCCCACCCACCGTCGGTGCAGACGCTGGTTGCCTTCGTCGCCGCGGGCCCGGGCGGCAGCGGGTGCCTGATCCCAGCGTCCCCGCATCACGGCACCGACGTGGTACCGGGGCCGGTGATGCCAGGCGGACTCGACCAACAACCGGCGCACATGCGTGTTCCCGGTCTTGGTGATCGACCCCTGCACCCGTGACGCACCCGAGGAATACTCGGTGGGCACCAATCCGACGAACGATCCGATGGTGTTGCCGGTGAACCGATGCCAATCGCCGATCTCGACGGCCAACGCGAATCCGGTCAGCGTGCTCACCCCGCGCAGGCACCCCAACCGGCGCACGACCGGGGTGAACTCACTGCCCGCAGCCATCTCCTCTATCGTCGCATCGAGCCGGTCCCGGCGCGCTCTCACCGTCAATACCTGGTCGTAGTCGGCATCGAACGCCAACCGGGTCGCCGCCCCCGACAGTTGCGGTAAGGCCTCCGCCCGTAGCCACAGGTCGTGTTTGCCCGTCCACGCCGCACCACCGTAGTAGACGATGCCGTGACGGAGCAGTAGTTTCGAGAGCCGGTGCCGTGCCCGCATCAGATCGCCCCGACAATCCTCCCGCGCACGCACCAGATCCCGGGCCGCTTCCTGATCGGCACTCGGGACCGATACCGAGGTGATCTCGTCCAACCGCAGCAACCGGGCCAGATGCAACGCATCCTTCGCGTCCGTCTTGACCCGATCCCCGACCGGTCTCTGCAGCTTGCTCGGTGCCACGACCTCACACCGGATCCCCGCCGCGGTCAAGGCCCGATACAACCCGAACCCGGTCGGTCCGGCCTCGTAGGTCACCGCTACCGGCCCGGGAAGATCGGTCACCCACGAACGAATGTGCTCGTAGGACGGGGCCAATCTGGTCTGAACGAGCTCACCTGTGACACTGTCGATCGCTGCCGCAACAACCGATCGTGCATGCACATCGAGCCCAACACTCGTACGCTCGGTGAACACCGGGGCCTCCACCACTGTCGGAAAGACCGGGCAGGCAACCCCTGCCCGGTAACCCATGAACATGGGTGACAGAGGCCCCGGCCCGCAACCCCCTCACGAACGAGACGGTCACTCATACCGTCTAG
>NZ_BCXB01000118.1 GCF_001894885.1 Rhodococcus marinonascens NBRC 14363 | reverse complement strand
GTGATGTCGGGTGTGGGAAGCGCGCCGCGATCCAACTTCCCATTCACCGTCACCGGCAACTCCCCCAACACCACCACCACCGACGGCACCAAATACGCCGGCAACACCGACCCCGCAAACCCCACCACCACATCCGGATCGAGAACCACACCCACCACCGGCACCACATACCCCACCAACCGAGACCCCCACACCACCACCACCGCCCGCGCCACCCCCACACACCGGGCCAACACCACCTCCACCTCCCCCAACTCCACCCGCTGACCCCGCACCTTCACCTGAAAATCATTACGCCCCCGAAACTCCAAAACCCCCTCCACCGACCACCGCACCAAATCCCCCGTCCGATACAACCGCGAACCACTCGCCCCAAACGGATTCGCCACAAAACTCGCCGCCGTCAACCCCACCCGACCGTGATACCCCCGCGCCAACCCCGACCCCGCCACATACAACTCCCCCACCACACCCACCGGCACCGGACGCAACCACCCGTCCAACACCACCACCCCCACACCCCGCACCGGCCCACCCAACGACACCACACCCCCCGCCACCAACGGATCACTGATCGTCGCCTGCACCGTCGCCTCCGTCGGACCATAAGCGTCGAACAACTCCCGCCCCGGCGCCCACAACGCCACCAACTCCGGCGAACACACCTCACCCGCCACCACCAACACCCGCACACACCCCAACCCCCCAGGCTCGAGCGTCGACAACACCGACGGCGTCAAAAAACAATGCGATACCCCCTCCCCCTCGAGCAACGCCGACAACTCCGCACCCCCGAACACCGACGGCGGCACGATCACCAACCGCGCCCCCACCGAAAACGCCATCAACCACTCGTACACCGACGCATCAAAACTCGGCGACGCCACATGCGACACCCGCGACGACGACGTCACCGAAAACCGCTCACGCTCCTCCGCAGCCAAATTCGCCAAACCCTCATGCGTGACCACCACACCCTTCGGCTTCCCCGTCGACCCCGACGTATACATCACATACGCAGCATCACCCCGCCGCACCGGCGCAACCCGATCCCCATCCGACACCGGACCCGCCGAAAAACCCTCACCGAAACCCGCGGCATCAACCTCCAACCACTCCACCACACCCGGCAACCCCCGACCCGACACCGTCAACCCCACCACCGCACCAGAATCGACCAACAACTCCACCACCCGCACCACCGGCAAACCAGGATCCACCGGCACAAACGCCGCCCCCGACTTCGCCACCGCCCACACCGCCACCACCAACTCCACCGACCTCGGCAACGCCACCGCCACCACCGATTCCGGCCCCACCCCCCGACCGATCAACAACCGCGCCCACCGAGACGACCACCCATCCAACTCCCGATACGACACCTCCACACCCGAAAACGACACCGCCACCGCCCCCGGATCCACCCCCACACCCCCCACCAAAATCTCCGCCAACGTCCCACCCTCCACACCCGAACCCCCACACACCAACCCCCCACCACCAACCACATCCAACCCCGCCAACGACACATCCGGG
>NZ_BCXB01000117.1 GCF_001894885.1 Rhodococcus marinonascens NBRC 14363 | reverse complement strand
TCACCGCGCGTGTTAGACAACAACTTCGATCCGGCTAGATTGCTCTGCATGAGTGCAGAGCACCGCATGGTCGAAGTTGACGAAATACGCGCAGCCATCGGTGCCGAGATCCGACGGGCGACGCGGCTTCCTTTCCGGCACGGTGGGCGGGCCGCTGCCGTCACTCGCTGGGCACGGGATCGGCGGTCTCCGTTGACGAAAGCGGCGGGGTGCAGTCGTCCCATGCAAGGGTTGCGCATGCGGACCACTTCACAGGCGATCAGCGCTACGGAGCGAATCCGAATTTGAGATTGTCACTCTCAGCTTCCGACTCCCCGGTCGTCGGTACCTCGACATTGAGTCCATTGAGCCTTGCATTGCGATCCTCTTCGGGCATGAAAAAGATGTCCGATAGCAGCTCCACGGCCTCGGGAATCCCGCGTCCCCGCAGCGGGTGCCCATCCCCTAACGCCCCCTTGGATTGAAGCTGCTGAATCATGCCAAGTAGCCGTCCCGGCAGCGGTTCAGTATTTCCAACTTGCAGGCCGTCGTACCGAGGCGCAGGTCGACTGATGCGGAAGGGAGCATGATATGCCGCTCGGTGCAGGCGCTTGAACCCATCGTGAACCAGGTGGACCGCGACAGTGTTTTCATCCTCCGACCGGCTCCTCCTGCCTACGTCCAAAAGAAGGATCATTGACCATAACCGCTTGGCGAGGAAGTCGGCTGCATCCCGAACGTCCGGATCCGGATGTCCATGGACGAGGGTCAACAATCGGGGATGCACCACACTCCGCCACTGCTCTTCGACCGCATCGGCAGCGGACTTCGAGTCCGGACCCTCGTCTTGGTCAGGTTCGTAGTCACCTAAGCTAACAATCCGGATACAGGCCGGTGTCCACCAGCTTTCAACCGCAACGATCGTTTCGATCGTTTCTCTGTGCAGTGAACGAATGAGCATCCGGTACTCCGCGTCGAGCACGGTATCAGTGTCAGTCACGGAGCCAGCCTAGTTGTAGTTCCCAGGCTGGTTGCGACTGACTGGACGCTACTCTGCGCGAACCTGAGCCGCCGAGGATTTCACCTAGATTAGCGGCGTATTTTAGCTGGCCTGATCCCATGTTCGATCAGGATACCGATGAAAACCCCAGGTCAGAGGCCGCGACTGGGGTAGGCATGCTAGTTGAGCTTGCGTCGTGTCTCGCTAATCTTCGCTGCAAGTCGACACTTTTTTCCTGTGCCGGTCGTCGTCCCAGTACGCAACGCGTATACTTTGAGAGGTCTCTATGTATGGTGTTGGGTGAGTCGTCGAGTTGGAGACGAGAAGAAGATGATGCTCGAGGCAATGGGAGGGCAGTGCTGGTGACGGTGCAGGTGATCGACCAGGAACCGGTCGGCGACGGGGGAGGAGTGTGGGCGGTGCATCGCCCGATGGGAGCCAGCCACATCCAGGCCCTGGCGCGCGAGGTCGACGAGCGCTTCGTCCCACCCTCCGAGGCCGATGCCCTCGCATCGAACATCAGCCTCGACGACGGCGACGTCGTCTGGCACATCGGCGACGACC
>NZ_BCXB01000116.1 GCF_001894885.1 Rhodococcus marinonascens NBRC 14363 | reverse complement strand
AACGCTATGACACCGCCATGTCTTCATTGTTCCTATTGTCGTACAGCCGAACCCAGTTGACCGTTCTCATGAAACCGCAAAATGCGCCATCGGCATATCCACTGTCAGTTATGTCGAACCGATCAGTCTTAAACAAAATTGGATTGTCGTATGTTCCAGCCTCAAAGGGAACCATCGTGTATTCGTCCTGGAGATCGTACTCAATATCAGGCCTGGTGGACTCAAAAGCTTCTTGCAGACCCGCGATATCGGGGTCTGCTTCCTTGATTTTGTTGACGATCCCCGCCCGCCTGTCGTTCCATGACGTTCTGGTCGCCAATACATTAACGGTCAGAATCTCCAAAGGGATATGACTTGTCATTACCATTTCTGCCGAATGCTGCTTTATGGTATGTGCATCAGTAGGTGCCGTTGACAGGGGCATCAGAATAGTTAATGACGACACTACTGCAATGAGTTGCGTACGCATTTCGCTCCCATTTTCAGAACCCGATTTTTCGAAGTAGGACGAGCGATCAAGAAGTACTCGGATGTCTCCAAACAAGGTTTCTGGTCGGCCCAACAGATAGCATCGGCAGTTGCGAACGGTGTGCTACACGGACACGCACGGTGCGTTTCTGAACCGAGTCTATTGGCAGGTCCCCGATAGTCGGGCCACGTGGTTTTAGAGGCTCTTCGATCTATTCCGGGTAATCAGCATGAAGTCTTCAGTTGCGGCCCGCTGGGTGCGGGTGCAGTGGAAGCGTATCCGGCGGGCCGAGTTCTCACGATTCCGGAATCCGCAGGCCGAGCGTTTCACGGTCTTCACCAGCCGGTTGTATCCCTCGGTGCGGGCGTTGGTGATCCCGGTGGTGATGAACGCGTGGATCTCGGGCCACCATGTGTCGATGGTGCGCGCGAGGGTGAGCAACTCGGGGATGTTCGAGTCGATGCACCAGGTGAGAAACGTGTGCAGCCGATGCCGGGTCCGGCCCGGATCACCACCGGTACGCACCGAGGAGAGCAGCGTACGTAGTTCCTCCTTCGCGATGTACGCCGAGAGGATCTGCGCGCTCGGGTCCTCGTCGACGATGGCATTCCACATACGCGCGAAGTTCTTGTTCGACAGGTGTTCCCGTGCGGTGAGCAACCGGCGACGGTTGGCCCATTCCGGGTCGATCGTGCCGCCGCGCCGGTCTTTGAGTTCCCAGGTGACCCGGCGGCGGACCTTGGTGACCGTGTCGTTGGCGAGCGTGACGAGGTGGAAGTGATCGACCACCAGGGTGGCACCCGGCAACAATCCTTCGGTGCGGATCGCCGCCGCATACACCGCCGCGGGATCGATCGCCACGTATTCGATTCCCTCCCGGAACTCGGGGGTGCGCTCACGCAGCCATTCCACGACTGCCGCGGTGGTCCGTCCTTCCTTCTGGCCCAGCAAACCTTGGTCACCGCCGAGGTCGACGAACCCGGTGTCCCACGGGTCGACCCGCACCCACCTTCCGGTGTCCTGGCACCGCTCCCACCGGGGCTTCCCTCGTCGGGTTTCGTCGATGCCGAGGACCC
>NZ_BCXB01000115.1 GCF_001894885.1 Rhodococcus marinonascens NBRC 14363 | reverse complement strand
GGCGAGAGGCTGCCGGTCTGGGCGTTCAGGTCCCTGCCGACGGCGAACAGTTCTCGCTGGGTGGCGAGCAGGCCGAGGAAGTAGATCAGTGACGAGTCCTTGATCAGGGAAATGAACTGGTTCATCAGTGCGGGCAGCACGCGTCGGACACCTTGGGGGACGACCACCAGGGCCATCGATTTGCGGTAGCTGAAGCCGAGTGCGCGCGAGGCCTCGAGCTGTCCGGGCTCGACGCTTTGGATGCCGGCTCGGAAGATTTCGCCGATGTATGCGGAGGCCAGCAGCGACAGGGCGAGCGCGCCGAGCCAGTACGGGTTGCTGCCGGTGAGACCCCGCACAACCGGTCCGACGCCGAGGCCGACGATGAGGATGATCACCACGGCGGGTAGTCCGCGAAAGATGTCGGTGTAGATGCGGGCGGGCCAGCGCAGCCAGCGTGTGCGGGAGATGCCTGCCATTGCGAGGAGCATGCCGAGCGCGGTGCCGGCGACACCCGACACGAACGCCAGGATCAGTGTGTTCGGAAGTCCGGTCTTGAGGAGGTCGGGGAATGCCCGCGTGTACAGGTCCCAGTCGAAGAATGTGTCCTTGAGCTGTTGGAGGGTCGACTTGGGTTGTGCTACTGGTGTTTCTGTAGTGTTCTGCGGGTTGAGGGCGGCGAGGGCCGCGAAGTCCGGGAGGCCGGGCACGGGTGCGGCCTTGCTGCCGGGTTTCCAGCCTTCGGGTAGTTCCCGCGGCACCCAGTCGGAATACAGCTGAGTCCACGTGCCGTCCGCGATCACCGCGTCGAGTCCGGAGTTCAGCGCGTCGATCAACGGCTGGTTCTCCTTGGCGACGGCCCAGCCCATGAAGTTGTTGACGCTGAACGTGTTCTGGACGATGGAGGTCGGGTCGCCGGGCGCGATGAGTCCTTCGGCCTGCTGGGACGGCGCCACCCAGGCGTCGATCTGGCCGGACGAGAGGTTTGCGTACGCAGTGGCGTAATCCGGAAACTTGACCGGGGCCAATCCGAGGGTGTTCTCCACGTAGTCGTCCTGGACGGTGCCCTGGACGACGCCTATGCGGGTGGACGAGTTCAGGTCGTCGAAACCCTCGATCGGCCCGTCGGTGGGGGCGACCAATGAGAAGTAGCCGAAGTCGTAGCCGTTGGTGAAGCCGACGGTGCCACGGCGCTCGTCCGTCGTCGTGATGGACGACGAACCGACGTCGAAGCGGCGGCCGGCGACCTGAGCGAGTAGCCCGGCGAAGTCGGTGCCCACGAACTCGACGCGGAGACCCAGTTCCGCGGCGACGGCCTTCAGGAGTTCGTTGTCGTAGCCCGTGAATTGGTTGTCCGAGTTGATGCAGATGCTCGGCGGTGCGTCCGACAGGGTGCCGACGGTGAGGACGCCCGGGGTGATCAGATTCAGATTCGCCGTGTCGATCTGATCGAGCGGGGTGACATCGGCGGTGGTGTACCTGTCGACGGCACCCGATCCCGAGGCTGCCTCCACGTTTGTGGGTGCGGCAGTTGTCGAGCCGGGTCCGGGAGGCGAGCACAGATCCAGCGACGCCGCGCCCGAC
>NZ_BCXB01000114.1 GCF_001894885.1 Rhodococcus marinonascens NBRC 14363 | reverse complement strand
CAACGAACCCGTGGTGATATCCGGAGACATCGACCCCGACCGGAACACCAACGGCTTGATACCAAAGAAGAACGACGCCGACGCAGCCAACACACAGACCAAGCCCGCGATCGCCCCCACATTCAGGGCGATGTCACGAATGGGCAGTTTGCGATCCGACCCAGCCGGATTTGCTTGTGTAGTCATGATCCTCAGGCCGTCGTCGCGTTGAAGTTGAGCGCGGCTTCCACCGACTTGTTCTGCACACTGTTCGGCGCGTCCGGATCCACCCTCATCTGGATGCACAGGTTGTCACTGGCTCCCACCGCCAACGTCCTCGGCTCGGAGACCACATCCACCGACTCGCCCCCCACTAGCCAGATATTCGTCGCAACAGTATCGCCACTGCACAACTCACCATCCGAGGTACCCGTCGTAACCTTGATCTTCATCCAGGGCGCCAACTCCGACGATGACGCCGCCGCCGACATCGTGTAGTTGAACGGCGTTGTTCCCGTGTTCTGCACCGGCAACTCCGCGGCCACCCGGTCGCCCGGCAACATGTTTTCCTTCGTCAGCGTCGCAAACGCGTACGCGTCCGGATTGCCCTGCTCATCGCTGAGCTGCAGATCGATCGAGCCGGTGGAGAACACACCCGACGTGGCCGTCGCAGTATCACTCCAGGCCGCCAGCGTCCCGATCGCACCGAGACCCAACACGATCCCCAGCGACGCAACCGCCCGCGGCTTGCTACCCGACATCAACGACCGCGCGCGGGCACCGAACCCCGACGCTGAACTCGAAACTTCTTGACGAGACATTGTTGCTATGCCTTTCCTGATCCATTTAGCAGGGCTGCCGGCAACCCGGATATACACGAAAATGGGCGTGCCCGTGGCGATGTCATGAATTTCTATCACGATGAGCGGACGAACATTGGACATTCGCTCGCTCATCGACCAATAAACTGGTCGCCTGTCCACTTTTTCTTTTGAACTGATACCAAGTCGACGGAAGACGCGGCGGCCTACACCTCAGGTGCCGGCATCGGCGGACTCTCGACCCTTCGGTCGCGTACGGTCCCGCCCAGCGCCGACGAACATGAAGCCCGCGTAGCCCAAGAGCCCGACAAAGACGACGGTGACCATCAGCGTTCGTTGCTGACCGGTGATCAGACTGTTCACGTATCCCATGTACGGGACGCTGTACCACACCTTTCCTCTGACCTGCTCCGGAACAACGGGATTGGCGTCGGGCGAGGGGTTGGCGTCGCCCTGGGTGACGTACGTGGTCTCGCCCTGCGAGTTCTTCCGCACCATGATGATGCGGTGGGTGACTACCTCGGGGTTGCCCGATTCCATTTGGAACGTGATCGCATCACCGGCCGTCAGCGCGGGCGAGTCCTCCGGCTTGACCACGATCAAGGTCCCTGGCGGGTAGGTGGGCACCATCGAACCGGTGAGCACGGTATAGGGCGTCGCCCCCGCGATCCGGGGAATCACAATCGTCAGCGCGAGGATGGCCACCAATACCAGGAGCAACAACCAGGAGACGATGCTCTTGACCCACCCCCACGCGCTGGTGTCCTCGCCGCTGGCGTCCTGCCCGACGGTGTC
>NZ_BCXB01000113.1 GCF_001894885.1 Rhodococcus marinonascens NBRC 14363 | reverse complement strand
GGGGGGTGCGCTCACGCAGCCATTCCACGACTGCCGCGGTGGTCCGTCCTTCCCTCTGGCCCAGCAAACCTTGGTCACCGCCGAGGTCGACGAACCCGGTGTCCCACGGGTCGACCCGCACCCACCTTCCGGTGTCCCGGCACCGCTCCCACCGGGGCTTCCCGCGTCGGGTTTCGTCGATGCCGAGGACCGCACCGGGGCCGGCTCGATCAGCAGTGCTTCGGCGCGGGCGATGAACGCCCGGTGCGCGGTCGGCCAGGACACACTGTGGGTGGCGGCGACCTCGGCCACCGAGCGGGCGGCGTCACCGATCGCCGCCCCGATCTGGGTGCGCAGCCGGCCGGTGGTGCGGGCACGGCGTGGGATCTGTTCGATCACCTCGGTGAACGATCCGCGGGTGCAGTATTCCTCTCGGCATCGCCACCGGGTCTTGCTCCAGTGAACAATGATTCGGTCGGAACCGTAGGGGATGTCCTTGGGAAACGTGATCACGCGTTCCTTGGTGGAAGTAGAGAACACTCCGCACCCCGGGCACGCCGATGCACACTCGTCATCGGTGACCACATCGACGATCCTGGTTCCATCTGGTTTTCGGGACACGTTCGTCACCCGCAGTCCGGGTAGCCCGAACAACAGTGTCGTACTCTCGACCACGCCCTTGGTTCTCCTTCGGTCCGAATGCTTCGCAACACTCAGAGTGCGTCTGAAAACTCCGGTATGAGTCATGCTGTGCGGGCGAGTCGACGTGACATGGTGGCGATCATGACGATGTAAATCATCGCTTCGTGATGATCGGGGCGGGTTTCGTAATCACGGACGCAGCGGCGGTGTTTGCTGATCCAGGCGAAGGTTCGCTCGACCACCCACCGCCGGGGCAGGACCTTGAACCCTTTGACGTCATCGGTGCGTTTGACAACCTGAACCGTCAGGGCCAGAACCTTTTTCGACCAGTCGAGCAACCGCCCGGCGTAGCCGCCGTCAGCCCACACCATGGTGATCGTCGAACAGTGGGCACGCAGCACGGACAGCAATCGGTTGGCCCCGTCGCGGTCCTGAATGCTGGCCATCGTCACCACGACCGCCAGCAGCAACCCGTTGGTGTCGACCGCGATGTGACGTTTGCGGCCGTTGATTTTCTTACCCGCATCGAAACCCCGACTCGACCGGGGCACGGTATCGGCGCCGCGAACCGATTGGGAGTCGATGATCGCCGCAGAAGGCAGCGGGCGGCGGGCGCCCCGGACCCGGACCCGATCACGGAGCGCGTCGTGAATGTGCTGCCACACCCCCGCCCGCACCCAGCGGACGAAGATCGCATACACCGTGGTGGCGGGCGGGAACTCCGCCGGCAACTGCCGCCAGGCGATCCCGCCCCGCACGAGGTAGAAGATGGCGTCGAGCACGAGACGGCGGCAGTGCTTTTCGGGTCGGCCACCGCTGCCGGTGGTGTTGCCGGGTGGTGGGAGCAGGGGTTCGAGAAGCGCCCATTGTGCGTTCGTAACCGACGACGACGGGTACACCGCGCACCGGTGTGCCCTCGCATTGTTCGGGGGTGGGGCATGACGGGCACAGCACGATGGGAGATGATGACAAGCGAACTCCTGGTTGGGTCGTGGTACAAGCACTA
>NZ_BCXB01000112.1 GCF_001894885.1 Rhodococcus marinonascens NBRC 14363 | reverse complement strand
CACCCCGGTGCCCGTGTGGCATGCCCGATGCCCGGCCGTCGTGTGTGTCTCGCTTGTCGATCGCAGAGGCCTCCGCCGCATGGGCGCTGAGCCCCGGCCAAGGAGCCGAGTTTCGTATTACACTAATGGGTATGGCTGACGAGACGATCAACGGAACACCCGTCACCGACGAGACGATCCAGGAGTGGGCGGATGAGGCGGAAGTCGGCTACGACGTCGAGAAGCTACGTAAACGAGGTCGGCCGACCATAGGGGACGGACCAGGAACTGTGGTGCCCGTGCGGATGGACGCGGCCCTACTGCAGGCATTGAACGTTCGGGCAGAACAAGAACATGTTTCCAGGTCAGAAGCGATTCGAGAAGCAGTGCGCGCCTGGACGCAGGTCGCGTGAAGACGCACAACTCCGCACTCAAACACGGAATCAGCGAAGACGACGGCATAAGCCGGGTACAGCACATGGATGGCGATCTAGGTATTGCGGGCGGGATGGCGAGGAAGAAGGAAGAAGGAAGACGGGCAGCGGCGCACCGCGTTCCACGGTGACACCGTCGAGGTCGCGGTCGAACCGGGCCGGTCGGCGTCCTGTGAGGATCGGGGGTCCCCGCGGACTTGCACGTAGCCGAAGCCACCCCACTTACGGCATAATCACCGACACCTTGATTGGAAGATTTGTATGAAGATCAATCACTCGATTCGTGTGGGAATCGGCGTCATGGCGCTCGCCGTCGTCGCATCCGCATGCGGCGGAGGTGAGCCGAAAAACGTCCTGCAGAGCGCGTCCGAGGGCACCCTCACCGTCGGCATCAAGTACGACCAGCCCGGCCTAGGGTTGCGCAACCCCGATCGGACCTTCACCGGCTTCGACATCGAGGTCGCCAAGTATGTCGCCGGCAAACTGGGAGTCACGCCCGAGAACATCACGTACAAGGAAGCCCCGTCGCCTCAGAAGGAGACCCTGATCCAGAACGGCGAGGTCGACTTCGTCGCCGCGACCTACACGATCACCGATGCGCGCAAGGAGAAGGTCGACTTCGCCGGGCCGTATTACGTCGCCGGACAGTCACTCCTGGTGCAGTCCGACAACACCGACATCACCGGCCCCGATTCGCTCAGCGACGCCAAGAAGTTGTGCTCGGTTTCCGGCTCCACGTCTGCGCAGAAGATCAAGGACGACTTCGCCCAGGACGTGCAACTGCAGGAGTTCGACACGTACTCCGCATGTGTCGAGGCACTGCGTAACGGCGCAGTCGACGCCCTGACAACCGACGACATCATCCTCGCCGGATACGCCGCGCGATACCCCGGCGAACTCAAGGTTGTCGGCGAGCCCTTCACCCAGGAGCGCTACGGAATCGGCCTCGCCAAGGGCGACGACGAGGCCCGTGCCAAGATCAACGACGCCATCGACGAGATGATCGCGGACGGCTCGTGGGAGCGCGCGTTCAACGACACCGTCGGCGAATCGGGATACCCGATCCCTTCGCCGCCGACCGTCGATCGGTACTGAGCAACTCACGCATCCGGGTCGGTCGGTTCCGGGAGTCGAGGAACAGAACCGCCCGATCCGGCGCTTAGGAATTATCGCGGATACTAGCTCTTTATCTGCGGTAACCTATGGAACGAACTGGCCCGATGGATCTTTCGTGCGGGGTCGACTCGGTAA
>NZ_BCXB01000111.1 GCF_001894885.1 Rhodococcus marinonascens NBRC 14363 | reverse complement strand
GTTCGGGAGTTTATCATTCCCCCGGTTGTTACCCTTAGGGTCTTTTCGTCTCATCTGAACTGGATCCAAGGTAATCTCGTATTGAAATGACTGCCCGGAGTTAACTTGTTTCGGGGCTCGAATCTCCACGCCCCAGTTGTTTGTGGAGTCGTTGTTACCATTCAAGAAGGGCTCGAAACGTCCATTGGACGACCAACAGCTGACCCCGAAGTCAACGTGCTTCGTGACGATGTTGCCGGAACCGGTGCCAGCGACATCGTCTGCTGATGCGACACCAGCGGGAAGTAGGAGTGTTCCTGCAGTAAGGGTGGTGGCCGCTGCAATGGTGGACCAACGGTGAATCGGTTTCATACTGTTCCGCTCTTTCTGATGACCAAGTATGGGCAACACACGTACCTACGATTTCCCGACAAGCGGCAGATCACGGGTGGCGTTCGGAAGTGGTTAGGGCATAAATTTCCTTTCACCGCACAAAGTTTGATGATTCTAGGATGCTCCAACGCATCTTGGTCTTGGTATCCATGGCGAGTCGCTATAGAACTAGTTTTTGTTGCTGTGCAAGGGACTGCCCTGTTCGGTTGAATCGTCCATCAACTGGTCGACATCTACTGGCTACCTTGATAAGCGGTCCGACAATGGAATCCCCGTTAACTACGACGAAAGCAGTATTGCCGCGAGTACGGGCCGTGTCTGTCCACCGAACAGACCAACCAGGTGTCCCCCGATCGGTGGACACCGCGAGCAGACCGGCGACGCCGCAAACACATGAGACAGCCAGGTGGCCGGAGTGGTCATCGTGCACCACCCTCGCCCCGCACTCGACTGCGCCTGTGGCCTATACGTCGGTGCCAATGTCTACGGATCTTCGTGTGTCCATACAGCGAGAACTGTCCTCACCAGACAGGATCGACAGATACTGAGTGCCGGCCAACCTCGCCGGGCTCACTTTTCCGCGCGGTTCTCGAAGACCCACGCCCAACAACGGACGAGTCGAAGTCCAATCTGCGTAGTCCCCGGATCCTCTTGGGTCGGGCGCACCTCGACGTCGTACTCCTCCAATCGGCCGAGCACTCACGCGCGTCTCAAGTGGACCGGACTCGCACAAACGACAGGCTCGTCAATCACACTGTCCGACACACATACCTCCAGCTCATTGCGCATCCGCGACCTCCTGGCTGGAGATAAGATCCGGGAAGGGAACACCCGCACGCAATTTGCGTTCTTCCGGCAACTCGCCGCAGAGGCCGGGTACGAGCTCGACATCGAGCGGTACCGCGGCACCACACCAGGGGTCGAGAACACCGCGGCCGGTAATCTGCGCACGAAGTTCATCTGGGCCGCTACCAGTTCCAGCAAACCGCCGACACCACACTGCTGCGCGAAGCCCTCGACGGCGGGCTCACCGCGGTGCGAACCGATGCCGCGGGGGTGGATGCGCTACCAGTCGGGCCGATCATCGAGCGGGGCTACGACGTCAACGCGCTCGGTGCAGCGATGGCCGGCCACGCACGCCCGCTACGGTCAATGCTGCGCAACCCGCCGCCCGCCACGGACAGTGCGGCGCCGAACATCGAGCCGACCCAGTCCCGCGGCGTCGAGGCCGCACACGAGCTGTAAGCCCACCCCGTTATCGGCAAGAACACTTGTCGGAATTCAGAACAGGATGCCTTA
>NZ_BCXB01000110.1 GCF_001894885.1 Rhodococcus marinonascens NBRC 14363 | reverse complement strand
CCTCGGGCTTTCATGGAAAGTCTGCGCTCAGCCGCGTCGGAAATGAAGAATGGTGCCCTGAACTGGGATAATTCGACTTGCGACAGTTGAATCAACACCAGTTCGAGGAGCACCATTCAGGTGAGTAAGACTACCGGCCGCTACCCCCACATGTCCGTAGACACCACCGGAACCGGTGTCGTGTCGCACGCTGGCGCGGTGTTGTTGCTGCGCACCGCCGAAAAGGCCGGGCTGACCAGCGCCCTGTCGACGGCATTGTCGCCGTGGCGCAAACCGCTGGCCACGCACGATCCCGGCAAGATCGTGTTGGACCTCGCGGTAACCCTGGCGGTCGGCGGTGACTGCCTCGCCGACCTCGCGCAACTGCGTGCCCACCCGGAGGTCTTCGGCCTGGTCGCGTCGGACCCGACGGTGTCCCGATTGGTGACCGCCCTCGCGGGCGACGCGCCTGCCGCCCTGGCCGCGATCGCTCGCGCCCGACGGGCAGCACGCACCCACGCGTGGGCCGCGGCCGGCAAACACGCCCCCGACCACGACACCGACGCCGAGAACCCGTTGATCATCGACCTCGACGCCACCCTGGTCACCGCCCACTCGGAGAAGGAGAGCGCGGCACCGAACTACAAGCGTGGCTTCGGTTTCCATCCGTTGTGTGCGTTTGTCGATCACGGCGAGCACGGCACCGGTGAACCGGTCGCGATGCTGCTCCGGGCCGGGAACGCCGGCTCGAACACCGCCGCCGACCACATCACCGTCGTCAAGGAGGCGTTGGCGCAGCTGCCGTCCGATCCCGGCTACCGGGTCGGCCGTAAGGTCCTGATCCGCACCGACGGAGCCGGCGGTACTCATGCCCTGATCGAGTATCTGACCAAGCGGAGTCTGGGGTATTCGATCGGGTTCGGGCTCACCGAGACGATGGCCGGGAAGGTTGCGTTGATTCCGAAAGATGTGTGGACACCTGCCTACGACTCCGGCGGGCAGGTCCGCGACGGCGCCTGGGTCGCCGAGCTCACCGGCCTGCTGGATCTGTCGGCCTGGCCGACCGGGATGCGGGTGATCGTCCGGAAGGAACGACCGCATCCGGGTGCGCAGTTGCGGTTCACCGATACCGACGGGCTGCGGCTGACCGCGTTCGTCACCAACACCCGCCGTGGTCAGTTGCCGGATCTGGAGTTGCGGCACCGCCGTCGGGCCCGTTGTGAGGACCGGATCCGGACCACGAAACAGACCGGCCTGCAGAATCTTCCGTTGCGCGGTTTCGACCAGAACCGGATCTGGTTGGCGATCGTGCAGCTGGCGGGTGAGTTGACGGCGTGGACGCAGATGCTCGCCTTCCCCGCCGATCCGGCACGTCGGTGGGAACCCAAACGCCTGCGACTACGCCTGTTCTCGATCGCCGGCCGGATCGCCCGCCACGCCCGCCGCCTTCACCTGAGACTGTCCGCGCACGCACCACACGCCGACCTGCTGACAACCGGGCTGAGGCGCCTCACGGCGCTGCCGGCACCGCCCTGACCACCACGATCCTGATCGACCGAGCCGAAAGGACCACCCGCTTTCGGGGCCGTGGACCCCGATGCCACCCGACCACATCGGGCGCCTGCTCATGCCCGACCACCGGTTTCACGGCTGAGAAACCCAATCCGAAACCGCTCAGGCCGGCACACGGAACTTACGAAAGATCGAGG
>NZ_BCXB01000109.1 GCF_001894885.1 Rhodococcus marinonascens NBRC 14363 | reverse complement strand
AGTATTCTGCTGTAGACGGCGGTGATGTCATGGGTGCCAGCGGAATCGAAGGTATGGGTGATGTTCGCTTTGCCGTCCGCATCCACCGGTACCGGGGTACCCAGGTCGGTGTCGCCGTCCCTGAACTGCACGGTGCCGCCCCCGGGGTTCGGGGAGACCTGCGAGCCGAAGACCACTTCGGTGCCGGTCTGCGCGGTCGAGGTTCCCCTGAGCACCGTGGTGGTTGCGGCGCTCAGGGGCGAGACCGGCTAATTCAAGCTGGTAGTGGACACCGAGGGGAAGTTCCACTGCTGGTTGGGTGCACCGGCGCAGTCCCAGATCTGCACTTGCACACCATCCGCGGATGCGCTGTCCGTCACGTCCATGCATTTGCCGTCGGCCTCATTGACGATCGCACCGCCGGGTTGACCATCGTCTGTTACTGCCGGGTCGAGTGTCCACTTCTGACCGGGATTGCCCTGGCACGGCCGCAGAATCACCTGCGATCCGTTTCTCTGCCCTCCGGCATCGAACCCGTCCTCGACGACGTCGATGCACTTGTCCGTGGCCGGGTTCCGGAACTCGTGAGCGGCCGTGTAGACCCAATGCTGGGACTGCGATCCGTCGACGAAGTC
Organism: Rhodococcus marinonascens NBRC 14363; assembly: GCF_001894885.1. Lineage (GTDB taxonomy): Bacteria > Actinomycetota > Actinomycetes > Mycobacteriales > Mycobacteriaceae > Rhodococcus_F > Rhodococcus_F marinonascens. The sequence continues at coordinate 1,275 of NZ_BCXB01000109.1, read as the reverse complement.
CTTCATTTGAATGTGCGGGGTACTATTACCCGGGATATCGACAGGTTCCAAGACGCGGCCATCGAGGCCGAAGACAGACGAATCAATCACTTTGATCGACGTCAACGGCATTCCACCAGCACTAGCCGGCCCGTCAGGATTAAGTGCACTACCAATCGCCGAGAGTGCCGGCGGATTAAGTGGTGCACAGCGGATGTTGTAGGGGATGCCGACGGCGATGCCGCCATCTCCTTTTGGTACGGCAATCGCGGTGAAGAAGTTGTCATCCGAACCGATCGTGTTGGCATCTGGGTCCGAATCGGTTGAGATGCGGAGCGTGGGTTCGATCACTGTACCGGCGGCGTCGCCGGCCTTGAGGGTGATGTCCATCGCCGGGAAAGTGAGGAACCCGGGATTTGCCTTTGTGAACCACCCCCCTCCCGTACCGCCGTTGTTAGTCCCTCCCGTACCGATACCCATCTGCAGAATGGACCCGTTGTCATCCTGTTTTCCATTCGAGTCGATCCGGCTGATCGTCGGTGTGTTCTCAAAGGGCGTGGTCGAGTCGGAGGCGACCTCCGCCTTCACCAATTCGGTGCCCGGGGGAATGTCGACGCCATACCTGATCTCGGTCCACCGGAGGATTGTATCGCCGGAAGAGTCTTTTACGACGGTAATGGGATCCGGTTGAATCCGGTAGGTGAACTCCTGCCCACGGGCAACCGTTTCCGGTGCCGTGATTTGGACACCCCACTGATCGGCACCGGCCCCATCCGCACCACCGGTGAAAGAGGTTTGCTTGAGTATTTTGTGTCTTGCATCCTGGGTGACGATCCAGCAACTGGGTGAAAAGTTGATGTCGGTCGTTTTCAGATTGTTGCCCGGAACGGTGGGAAGGGCCGACGCGACGCCGCCGGGAAACAGAAGTGTTCCGGCGGCGAGGGTGGTGGCTGTTGCTGCGATACCAGCCCAACGATGTACAGATTTCACGTGCGCTCCCGGACTTCCTCAAGCCATGCAATGGCACGGCGGTGTTTCGGCCGTGGACAAGCCCACAGCCGCGGTGACCGGGATGCATGTCACCAACCAATCACGTTCTACCAGAAATGATTCAGCGAGACGTGGAGTTCCTGGTTCCGGCATCCACCCGAACGAATGCAGCGTAGGACTTTACCTCTGGAAAGTAAACAGGGATTCCCGTGATATAGGCGACACAGTAATCGTTTAGTCCATAAAGAGTAATTACTTAGTCATTTCGCGTAATCGGTGGATCGTGAATAGTTGTATCGCGTGAAG
>NZ_BCXB01000108.1 GCF_001894885.1 Rhodococcus marinonascens NBRC 14363 | reverse complement strand
CAGTGCGGGACCACGAAGACGGTAACGGGTCGGTTCCTGACTCCTCGGTTAGTCAGGCCCTTTTACCGCCAGGGCGAAACGCTGCGTGCAAACCATCACTGACCAGGGCTGACAACCCGAAATCGGAGGAGAGAAAATGGTGACGGCAGAGGTGTACTTCACGGACTGTCAGCGTGCCGGCGCACTGGCTGATACATCAGGCTTTTCTGCACGATCACCGCGTCCTGAAGTGAATCGCCCCGGGGTGTCCGGACACTTCACTGTGTGGACGAGAGTGAGAGTGATGGTCACCGGGCCGCCACCGAAGTTCCCCGGAACCCGGGACATCCTCCAGAAAGGCCGGCCTGTGCACGACGACCTGGTGGGCTGCCGGTTCACCGGACCGCCGCCGAGCCCTGTCAACGAACCGGATGAGGCCGCCACCCTCACGGTCGGGGTGGCGGCCTCATCCGGCTTCACGGTGCGGGTGTCAGCTGAAAAAGCTGCCCGAGCCTGTGCCTGAGCCTGTGCCTGAGCCGAAGTCGAAGCACAACGATCCGGTGCACTTCTCGATGGCGATCACCGACACTGTGTTGCCGTCACGGTTGGTGACGTAGGCGTGGGACCCGTCCGGGGTGACCGCCACCCCGAACGGGAAGGTCCCGACCGCGACGGTCTCGATGACTGTGTTGCCGGCGGTCTCGATCACCGACACCGTGCCGTCACTAGCGTTGGTGACGTAGACGCGGGTTCCGTCCGGGGTGACCGCCACCGCGGACGGGCCGTTCCCGACCGTGACGGTGTCGACCACGGTGTTGCCGGCGGTCTCGATCACCGACACCGAATCGCCGAAACCGGCACCACCATTGGTGACGTAGGCGTGGGATCCGTCCGGGGTGACCGCCACCCCGACCGGGCCGTTCCCGACCGTGACGGTATCGACCACCGTGTTGCCGGCGGTCTCGATCACCGACACTGTGCCGTCAAAACTGTTGGTGACGTAGGCGTGGGATCCGTCCGGGGTGACCGCCACCCCCGTCGGGCCGTTCCCGACCGTGACGGTATCGACCACCGTGTTGCCGGCGGTCTCGATCACCGACACCGTGCCGTCACTAGCGTTGGTGACGTAGACGCGGGTTCCGTCCGGGGTGACCGCCACCGCGGACGGGCCGTTCCCGACCGTGACGGTGTCGACCACGGTGTTGCCGGCGGTCTCGATCACCGACACCGAATCGCCGAAACCGGCACCACCATTGGTGACGTAGACGAAGGAGCCGTCCGGGGTGACCGCCACCCCGACCGGGCCGTTCCCGACCGTGACGGTATCGACCACCGTGTTGCCGGCGGTCTCGATCACCGACACCGTGCCGTCGTCACTGTTGGTGACGTAGGCGTGGGACCCGTCCGGGGTGATCGCCACCCCGAACGGGGCGTTCCCGACCGGGACGGTGTCGATGACGGTATCGGCGGCCGCGGCCCCCGCCCCCATCCCGGCGATACCGAGGACCATCGCGGCGGTGGCCGCCGCCGCGAGTGTGAGACGCGCTGCGCGCCCCCCGACCCTGCGGTAACCGCGCACCGTAGTGTGCTGATTCACATTCGTCTCCTACCTTGTGAGGAACAAACCGGATCAACCTTCGTCATGTCGGGAACCGGCCGTCGGAACCGAAACCCAGCCCACCGGAGGCTAACAACCGGATTTCGGTTCCGACCCCAAATCCGCCGAACTCCTCACAGGCACAAGGCCGCACAAGGTAGTATCGAACACCCGAACGGCCGGGCCGAGGGATCAACGCGGGCGTGAACGCAGGGTTACCCCGGTGCTGCTCTCAGCCGGGCATCCGGTCGGCGTTCGACAAGTTCTCTTCCGCCGCAGGGACTCCCGCCGACGCAGAGACCGCCGTGGCCGCGATCGAGGACACCGTCACCACACCGCTAGAAACCGCAATACCTTAGTACCTCGATACCTTGGTACTGATGGACGCGAGCTGCACGCATCTCGC
>NZ_BCXB01000107.1 GCF_001894885.1 Rhodococcus marinonascens NBRC 14363 | reverse complement strand
CGTCAGGTTCCCGGCAAAGTCGCGAACCAGGGTTTGTGACCTGTCAAGTACGTGGAGGGGCGGTGGTGGGGTTGGCCGACGACCGACTGGACGAAGGTGTCCGACACGCTCGGTGCGCATCCTTGACCTTGCCGATGTGCCCCACCATGTCACCGCTTCAGATGCCACGACACCGGCACCGACGGTGGCAGTCCCCCTCGGTCATGGTGCGTGCATCAGCAGCTCCGCTCGGTCACTGTCACCAGGAGGCGCTATGAACCCGATCGAACGCTTCACCGCCGAGGTGGAAGTGTTCGGGATGGCGCAACGTCGCGGGCCCCCGGTCACCCACGCGGGAAAGCAACGTGGTGGTCACGCGGATGACGGCCGCGACCTCGGCAGCCGGGCGAGGACCCAACAGCACCCGGTCACCGAGGTCGAACAGCTCGGGAAGATCCGTCATGACAGGTCGTCCTCGTCGAGCCCGTCTTCTGGGAGGGGGAACGGCCACCGATCAGAGCCGGGTGGGTTGGCGAGCCGGTCCAGCTCGTGCAGAGGGCGTCCGTCGCGGCCGTACTCGATCGAACGCCGGTAATGCGAAAGGTTGCGGGGGTTTGCGAGCGTTGCTTCGACGTCGAGGCCGGCCAGCTCGTCTGTGAAGTAGTCCACGTTCCTCTCGTTGAACTCGTCGTCGTTGAGGTCGTCGGGGTCAGGTTCGAATGTCATGGCTGGGTTCCTTCGGTAGGGGTGCAGGTTTTATGGGGTTCTGGTCGACCCGATTCCGCATCATCGGTGCAGCTCGGGGCCGGTTTTGCACGTGAGTTTCGGGGCCGCTGTAAAAAAGGAGTGACTGGACCGGGAAGTCCCGGACCCCCCACCCCCTCGATGATTTCGGGGGGTGGGGGGTCAGGGCCAGGGCATGAGGCGCAGGCCGAGTTGGTCGTCGACGGCGCGTGCGTCTGCGACGTTGATGCCGGTGACTGCTGGGCGCAGGTGGTCGTTGCGGCCGTCTTGACGCTGCTTATTGCATAGGTCGTGGACTAGCCGGTCGGCGACTGTGCCGCCTTGTGAGCGTGCGATCGTGTGGTCGGCGTGGAGTGCGTTGCCGTCCCAGTTCTGTGCCGGGTCGCGGTAGAGCGGTCTCCCGCACCAATAGCAAGGGTTGCCGTCGACGTGCTTACGCAGTAGTCGTTCTCGCTGCTGCCGGTGTGCATAGCCGAGGCCGCGGGCGGCGGCTGACTTCATCGGGGTCAGAAGACCAGCGGCACAAGGATCGTGGCGATGTCGACCAGGGCCTTCCCGATGGTGGTGATGTCGTCGATGCTCAGTGATCCGATCATGGTGTTACTCCTTGGGGTTGGTGTTTGATTCGGGGATGACCTCGACGGTGTCGGCAAGGAGCGTCAGGGTCATGAGGGCGAGCGGGTATCCGAGAGACTGAGTCAGGGTCGGCCCGGGATCGGTGATGAGCCACGGGAACTCTTCGCCGTCGACGTAGAACTTCTTCTTACTCAGGTCGAGTACGGCCTTCTTCGCTACGTCCGGCATTGGTCCCCCTCGGTTGTGTGTGTCATCGCTTGCCCCAGCGGGGGAATCGCGGTCGGCCGGCAGATGGGCTGTCTGCGTGGTGGGTGCCGTCGCAGTGGACGTGTACGGCCTCGATATGAATGGGCGCGGGTGTCGCGGCATCTGGTGCGTCGCCGACGATGGCGTGGCCGATCCGGATGAGCACGTGGCCGGTGATGCTGGTGATCGCGTCGATGGGGTTCATGCAGCCTCCTGGTGACAGTGACCGAGCGGAGCTGCTGATGCACGCACCATGACCGAGGGGGACTGCCACCGTCGGTGCCGGTGTCGTGGCATCTGAAGCGGTGACATGGTGGGCACATCGGCAAGGTCAAGGATGCGCACCGAGCGTGTCGGACACGTTCGTCCAGTCGGTCGTCGGCCGACCCCACCACCGCCCCTCCACGTACTTGACAGGTCACAAACCCTGGTTCGCGACTTTGCCGGGAACCTGAGG
>NZ_BCXB01000106.1 GCF_001894885.1 Rhodococcus marinonascens NBRC 14363 | reverse complement strand
GGGATCAGCCCGTTCGGGGTGGCGATCACCCCGGACGGGGCCTTCGCCTACGTCACCAACATTAGTGTCAGCACGGTGTCGGTGATCGACACCGGCACCAACATGGTCACCGCGACCGTCCCGGTCGGCATAGCCCCGTTCGGGGTGGCGATCACCCCGGACGGGTCCTTCGCCTACGTCACCAACGCTGGCGCCAATACGGTGTCAGTGATCGACACCGCCACCAACACGGTGGTCGGCGGACCCATCCCCGTCGGGACCGACCCGGTCGGGGTGGCGATCACCCCGGACGGTTCCCGCGCCTACGTCACCAACGATGGCGACGGCACGGTGTCGGTGATCGACACCGGCACCAACACGGTCATCGAGACCGTCCCGGTCGGGACCAACCCGTCCGGGGTGGCGATCACGCCGGACGGGTCCTTCGCCTACGTCACCAACGCTGGCGGCAACACGGTGTCGGTGATCGGCATCGACCAATGCACCGGATCGTTGTGCCTCGATTTCGGTTCGTTGACGGGCAGCGGCTCGGGCAGCGCGTTCAGCTGACACCCGCACCGTGAAGCCGGATGAGGCCGCCGCCTAGGCCGTGAGGGTGGCGGCCTCATCCGGTTCGTTGACAGGGCTTGGCGGCGGTCCCGCGAACCGGCAGCCGAACCGGGTCGTCGTGCACAGGCCGGCCTTCCTGGAGGATGCCCCGGGTTCCGGGGAACTTCGGTGGCGGCCCGGTGACCATCACCATCACTCTCACTGGTCCACACAGTGAAGTGTCCGGGCACCCCGAGGCGATTCACTTCAGGACGCGGTGACGGTGCAGAAAAGCCTGATGGATCAGCCAGTGCACCGGCACGCTGACAGTCCGTGAAGCACACCCCTGCCGTCACCATCTTCTCTCCTCCGATTTCGGGCTGTCAGCCCAGGTCAGTGATGGTTTGCACGCAGCGTTTCGCCCCTGGCGGTAAAAGGGCCTGACTAACCGAGGAGTCAGGAACCGACCCGTTACCGTCTTCGTGGTCCCGCACTGCGGGGCTACGGTCGCCAACTTCGGTATGACTTGTTCGTACATGGCCGAGTTCCGTCGTGTGCTCACGCCTGGAGGCCACATCTTGCTCGCCTTCTTCGAGTCGGAGAGTGAGCCGGTGACGGTGTTCGACCACAAAGTGACGCGAGCCTATCGGTGGCCGATAGGCGACCTCGCGACGCTAGCCGTCGAAGCCGGATTCATCGAAGTCGGCCGGGCCGTCGGCAGGCTCACACCACTCGACTCCACGGACGGGCACTACCTACTCGGCGCGCTACTGACCGCCCACAACGCGGCACTCGCGCCCTGACATCCCGTCGCGTCGTACGCGGCGCTGCTCAATCGATAGGTGCTCGCCGACGCCGCGGGCGTGATCGTGTGGGACGTCGGTGTGGACTCGACGATCGTGCTCGAGTCCTGGCAAACGATCGTTTCCAAGACCCATTACTGGTGTGAATATCCGAAGTCCTCTGCACACGGATCGAACTCCCAGGTCGATTGTGCAGGCGACTACGGATATTCACACCGGCGGCAGGCTTTGCGGAACCAGTGGCAGGTTTTGCGGGAGCAACTGATTTTGCATACCTCCCGGAGCCCGCCGACACCGCGGCCGCCGACACCACTACTGCCGGTATCGAGGAGAGGTTGACAACCGGATTCTGATCTCGACGCAGAATCCGCCGAACTCTCACGGCCACACTGCCCTGTGGGGTGTGGTCGAGCACTCGGACCGCCGTGCGGTACACCACGCATGCGCTGGGGCGGTGTGCCACCGACGCGGGTTGCCCCACTCGACGGGCAGAAACGGTGTGAGCGGTGTGTGGCGACCTCTTTCTCGTCGCACCGGCAGTGGAGAACGGGTCTCCGACACGGTGGGCCGCCGGTTCACCTCGGCCACCGCACGAGTCCCGTCGACAAACCGAAGGACGCCGCCACCCTCACGGTCGGGGTGGCGGCGTCATTCGGCTACTGTGTCCTTCGGTTCTACGGTGCGGGTGTCAGCTGAACGCGCTGCCCGCACCCGAGCCGCTGCCGGTCAACGAACCGAAATCGAAGCACAACGATCCGGTGCACTGGTCGATGCCGATCACCGACACCGTGGCGTCCGTTT
>NZ_BCXB01000105.1 GCF_001894885.1 Rhodococcus marinonascens NBRC 14363 | reverse complement strand
CCCATTACGAGACGGTGGCGGGTGATGTGGTGGTGCCGATCGGGGCGCCGGTGTGGAACACCCGCACGTATGTGCTCGATGCGCGGTTGCGCCCGGTGCCGGTGGGGGTGGCGGGGGAGTTGTATATGGCGGGTGTGCAGTTGGCCCGCGGCTATCAGGGTCGGGCGGATCTGACGGCGGACCGGTTCGTCGCGAATCCCTTCGCGGGCGCGACGGCGGGGGAGGACGCCGGTTCACGGTTGTATCGGACCGGCGACTTGGTGCGGTGGAACCGGGACGGTGATCTCGAATATTTGGGGCGCACCGATTTCCAGGTGAAACTCCGTGGTCTGCGGATCGAGTTGGGTGAGATCGAGTCGGCGCTGACCGCGCAGGACACGGTGGCGCAGGCCGTGGTGATCGTGCACGAGAGCGACCTCGGTCAGCAGTTGGTCGGCTATGTGGTGCCCGCGGACGGGCACACGGTAAACACGGAGGCGGTGCGCGAGGCCGCCGGGCAGTCGCTGCCCCGGTATATGGTGCCGGATGTACTGATGGTCCTCGACGTGTTGCCGCTCAACAGTTCCGGAAAACTCGATCGGAAGGCGTTGCCGGCGCCGGAGTTCACGGTCCGGGTGTTCCGGGCGCCGACGAATCCGGTCGAGGAGACCGTGGCCGGGGTATTCGTCGAGGTGTTGGGTGTGGACCGGGTCGGGTTGGATGACGATTTCTTCGCTCTGGGTGGTAACTCGTTGATCGCGACCCGGGTGACCGCCCGGTTGGGTGCGGCGCTCGACGCCCGGGTGCCGGTGCGGGAGTTGTTCGAGGCGTCGACGGTGGAGGCGTTGGCGGTGCGTCTCGAACGGCATGCGGGGCAGGGTGGCCGTCCGGCGCTGGTGGCAGGTCCGCGGCCGGGGCGGGTGCCGGTGTCGTTGGCGCAGCAGCGGATGTGGTTTTTGAACCGGTTCGATCCGGGTTCGGCGGCATACAATATTCCGTTGGCGATCCGGTTGACGGGCGAGTTGGATGTGGCGGCGCTGGGTGCGGCGGTGACCGATGTGTTGGTCCGGCACGAGGCGTTGCGGACGGTGTTCCCGGATTCGGAGCAGGGTCCGTCGCAGGTGATCGTGCCGGTCTCGCAGGTTCCGGTGGATCTGACTCCGGTGCCGGTGGCCGGTGAGGACGAGCTGCGTGATTGTGCGGCGAGGTTGTTGACCGGTGGGTTCGATGTGGCCGCCGGGGTACCGATTCGGGGCGGACTTTTCCGGGTCTCGGACTCCGAGCATGTGCTGGCCATGGTGGTGCACCATATTTGTGCGGACGGGTTCTCGACGGCGCCGTTGGCCCGGGATGTGGTGGTGGCGTATGCGGCCCGGTGTGCCGGGCACGAGCCGGGGTGGGCGCCGCTACCGGTGCAGTACGCGGATTACACGTTGTGGCAGCAGGAAGTGCTGGGGTCGGAGGACGATCCGGGATCGGCGCTCTCGCAGCAACTCGGCTACTGGTCGGGTGCGTTGGCGGGTTTGCCGGATGTGCTGGCGTTGCCGACGGATCGGCCGCGGCCGGCGGTGCGCTCGGGGATCGGTGGCACCGTCGAGTTCTCGGTGCCGGCGCCGACGGTGGTGCGGTTGCAGTCGTGGGCGCACGAGCGGGGTGCGACGCCGTTCATGGTGGTGCACGCGGCGTTGTCGGTGGTGTTGGCGAAGTTGTCCGGTACCACCGATATCGCGGTGGGGTCGCCGATCGCGGGCCGCGGCGAGGCGGCGCTCGATGATCTGGTGGGCATGTTCGTGAACACGTTGGTGCTACGGGCCGAGTGCGAGCCGAACCAGTCGTTCGCAGAGCTCGTGGATCGGGTGCGGGAGACCGATCTCGAGGCGTTCGCTCATGCGGATGTGCCGTTCGAGCGGTTGGTGGAGGAGCTGAATCCGATACGGTCGCAGTCGTTCTCGCCGCTGTTCCAGGTGATGTTGGCGTTCCAGAATTACACCCAGTCGGTTGTGGAGCTTCCGGGGTTGACGATCGCACCGCTCGAGGTCGAGTGGGAAGCGGCGCAGTTCGATCTGTCGATGACTCTCGGCGACGCGGACGGTGGCGGCGGGTATGTGGGGTCGCTGGCGTATGCGAGCGACATCTTCGATGCCGGCACGGCGGCGCAAATCGCGGAGCGGTTCGTCCGGGTGCTCGAGGCTGTTCTGGAAGATCCTACGGCGGCGGTGGGGGAGGTTTCGGTCCTCGGCGAGGCCGAGCGGCGCCGGGTGCTGTCGGAGTGGAACGACACCCGA
>NZ_BCXB01000104.1 GCF_001894885.1 Rhodococcus marinonascens NBRC 14363 | reverse complement strand
AGTACCTGCCCAAGGGCATCGAGATCACCGACGACCAGCCCTACCTCGACGCGATCGCCGACGAGCTCAATGACAGGCCCCGTGCCTTCCTCGGCTATCGAACTCCACGGGAAGTGTTCAGCAAGCTACTCGTTGCCTCCGTTGCCTCCGTTGCCTCCGTTGCCTCCGTTGCTTTCACTGCTTGACACCGCCGACTCTAGAACATGACGGACTCCATGATGGGGACCAGGTCAGGTGGAATTGGTTGCTGTACTTGATAACTTGATGTACCTTTACATCGTTTTCCGTAGACAATTCCGTAAGGGGAATACTCAGTCCCCACGACTACGAAAAGTCACTGACCGCGACCGTCAGTGGCCGCGTGACCACTGCTCACTCTTCGTAGGGAAGCTCGGTCCGCTGGTCTGCGGCCAGAACAGAGAGCAGTAAGTAGATGTCGAAAACTGGAATGAATCACACCCTCTGGTCAAGAATTTCGGCGATAGCAATCATTGCCGCGGGAATCCTGCCCATCAACAATGTCTCCGCATCGGCCGAAAACAATGATGTCTCCGCAGAGACTGGCACGACATACACAACCTTCCCGGTGAGTTGTGGCGCATTTTCTAACGGTAACAGCCTTTTCGTACCGTTTGACGATCCGGTCGACAAATTGTTTACCAACACGTCGACCGAGGTGTCAAACCAAATGGGAATTAGAGTCATCTTTCCACCTGCCGTGCGCCCCGGAGTAGTGTTCACCTACACGATCGACTTTGACGACATAATCTTCAACCGCAAAGTTTTCTCCGATGGGGGTAATGCTCTTGTTGGAGCAGGTGATACGGAAGGCGCTACGCGGATAAAACTTGACATCGATATCCCAATAGGAACGAATTTTGTGTCCGCCGCAGTAGTTCCACCAACCGAAGAATCATCTCAACACCTTCCAGAAGATATTGTCCGTATCGACGACAACGGAAACGAGTCGGCCACAGGGAATCATCTGAGAATGACCCTCAATAATGCTACAGAGCAGAGAACAACAGACGGGGTGGTCACCAATGATGGACCCAATGCTAGCGGTGACTCCGGCGGAGGTTGGAACACTCAGAATAGCCGGACTATGGTTATTCCCTCCGTCAGTGTTACAGCAATAGCACCCGATACAGTGAATTCGACGATTGAGCCGACACTCAGGCGGGATGATGCCGCGAACGAGTACAATAATGCGAGCAACTTCTTTACTTTTCTAACAAGCAATAAGACCGATTTTGTCGGTCCGCATAGCGGATTTCACAGTGTTCGTTGCTCACCCCGAGATACGTCGGATTCTGAGGTGAACAGTGGCAGTCAACCGTTAGCGACGATCAAAGTGGCCGATTCCCCCATTTACGGTTTGGACGGCCGGGTGATCGATATCGTCGACAACGGAACTGTCAGTGGTACTCCGGTGCAGATGTGGGACTACACCGGCGCGGAAAACCAGCAGTGGACATTAGAAAACACGGGCCAGATCGTCAACCCGCACACCGAGAAATGCTTGAATGCGGCCGAAGTGAGGGTCGATGGTCCGGTCGCGACAGACAGTGATCGTCTTCCCAACGGTACACCGGTACAGATCACCGACTGCACCGGGACGGCGACCGGGACGGCGCAGCAGTGGCAGATCGCCGATGAGGTGACCGGCGGCAAACCGGAGGGTGGCGCAATCATCAACGCTGCGAGTGGGAGGTGCCTGGATGTGACCGACGGGGAATCTGCCGACGGCGGCCGGTTGCAGCTGTGGGACTGCACCGGCGGGTTCAACCAGCAATGGAACTTCCCGCCGATTTCATCAGAAGCCCCTCCTTCTCCTACGCGAAATACCTTTGACCCTTTGCAGGGTCAATGAGGCTGGGTGCCAGGACGTCCAACCCCCATCGCTATTGCCTGAAGCTTTGGGCCCATCCTTGGTCACCACCCACGACTCGTTCCTGGTGGTGGTGATGGCGTAGGAACTTGAATCATCACCGAGGCGACCGTGCCCGCCACGGAACACTGGGACAGTGACATCTGGGTCTTGCTCTGAATCGGTGGTAAGGCGACGAGGTATTGCCGACTCGCTTCGGCAATACCTTCAAGAAGCGTCAGCGTTGCCCGTGGCTCCACCGGCCCCTGATGCTGATGCTGATGGATGGTTCGCCTTTGTTCCTGGTGGCGAAGACACGCAGATATACGGGCGAGAGCCGTGGACAAATACGCGCGACGTCGAAGTCGAAGTCGCCGGAGACGTCATCATCGTCTCGTTCGCATGGGATCAAGA
>NZ_BCXB01000103.1 GCF_001894885.1 Rhodococcus marinonascens NBRC 14363 | reverse complement strand
AATCGTCGCCGATGCGCCAGACGACGTCGCCGTCGTCGAGCCTGATGTTCGATGCGAGGGCATCGGCCTCGGAGGGTGGGACGAAGCGCTCGTCGACCTCGCGCGCCAGGGCCTGGATGTGGCTGGCTCCCATCGGGCGATGCACCGCCCACACTCCTCCCCCGCCGCCGACCGGTTCCTGGTCGATCACCTGCACCGTCACCAGCACTGCCCTCCCATTGCCTCGAGCATCATCTTCTTCTCGTCTCCAACTCGACGACTCACCCAACATCATACATAGAGACCTCTCAAAGTATACGCGTTGCGTACTGGGACGACGACCGGCACAGGAAAAAAGTGTCGACTTGCAGCGAAGATTAGCGAGACACGACGCCAGATTAGCTAGGCGTTGCGTGGACGAAACCACACTGAACTCAGTTCACCGACCGACTTCCCAACACGCAGAGTCGCCGGATCGAAGTTGTCTAACACGCGCGGTGAGTCAGTCGAGCTGAGTGCGACGTCGCTCCTGGAGACGGGCATGACGGCGTAGAAGTTGCGTCTTGTTCTTCTCGCTGCGGAAGATCTCGTGATTCACGGCTTCCTCGAGCATTCCGGGGTCGGAGAGGACTCGTTTCACGGCGAGCCGCATCAGCTCGACCCGGTCGGCTCCGACCCGTGCACCGATCGTGTCGATCGTGTCGAGCAGGTCCTCATCAAGGTGGACGTTGATGCGGACGTGGTACACCGCGGGGGTGCGACCACGGGAGAGACGTCTCTGCTCGGCCAGCGCATTCCCGATGCCCTCGGGGTGCGCCACCAGTCGGCGGGCGGCGACGCGGAGAACCGCGCCGACCCTTCGTCGGCCGAACTGGGCGGCCATCAGATCGAGACTGCGTTTCGTCTCGTGGTCGAACCGGAGACCCACTGGGCGGCCCACCGGGATACGACCGGGTTTCTCCTCGGTCATCGCCGCCTCGGTGCAAAGATATTAAGGTGCCCCGGCATCGGGGGGTGATGCCGGGGAGGGGGGGTGTTCTGCGAACACAACCTGTGGGGCCTGCTCAGCAGAACGGACACGACTATATCGTGTATATCGTGGTTCGCTCGACCACCGTCCTCGGCGATGGTTCGGCCGACAGTTCAGTGGGAAGCCTGACGCCACCATTCCGCCGCGCTGGCCTCGACCTGGGAATCCAGGTTCTGATCCGGGGTGGAGACCCGTGCGTAACCGAACAACATGCGTCGAGAATACCCTCGCACAGGTTTATTCGACATAGTTTACCGACACAGGTTTTCGACATGGCGGCGGAGCGACCGCGGAGACGAAAGTGCCCGACCTCTCGATCGGGCACTTTCTCATCGGCGCGTGAAATCAGCGCATCCCCTCCACCAATATCTCGCAGTCGGTCGCGGGAATCGCGCACATCCCTCCGGCTGCGTCCAGGACGAACCTGTAGTGACGAGCACCCGTAGAGAAATAGGCGGTCGTCCCGAGGATGACACCGAACTCCTCGAACCCCTCCGGCGCCATTGCCAGTCCCCACGCATCCGCTTCAACAGGGTTTACCTCTACGACGCTCCCTGTACGCGCGTGCCGGCCTTTAACCGACGTCGACACCATCACCGCACCAGGCGGGTACGGGCCGGGGAACTCCCGCGAACCATCAAGTGTGTGGTGGGAGGCGAGGATACGAACCTCCAGGTCCCGGTCGAGAACAGACCGTCCGACGAAATTCGGAATCTTGCCCCTTTCGATCGACAAGTCGGAACCTTCATCGCCCATGGCCTTCCTCCTGAGCCTCCCGAGACCTCGGCCATGGACGCGCCGCACTCGTTGGACGAGCACATCGAAATCATCAGTCATCGTCGACCCTGCCTGATAGGTGCGGCGCTGCCGTAGCCGTGCTTCCGGTCGCCAACTGCCCGGGTGACGTGCGGGTGCCTGCTCAGTGCCGCCTCGACGGACTCTGAGGAGATCGGGACCTGGCTCCACGCGCGGTGTCCGGCAGCGAGCTGTTGTTCGGAATCGCAATCGAAGCGGTTGCGTAGCATTCGTTCCTCCTTGGATCAGCTATTCGTCGAGTCTCGTTCTGGTCCACGCTGGCTAGTGCCGAGAGAGGACGAGGATCTCCACGGTCACGCATCATGTCAGCAGTAGTGATGCGTTGACCCATTGAGACCAAGGCCGTTTTCGGGACGGCCCCACCGTGGCCCGCATGCGACCGAGTTGGTGGTCGCCCCGGCCCTGGGGTCAGCTCGATCAGTGTGCAACAGATGCGACTGGCACGTCCGCCGTCGACGAGATCGCCGCCCATTGCGGGC
>NZ_BCXB01000102.1 GCF_001894885.1 Rhodococcus marinonascens NBRC 14363 | reverse complement strand
GCCGCAACGACCCGTCGACCCCGACCTCGGTCACCGTCCACAGGTCACCGTTTTTCACCCGCCCGGTGCGGGTTCCGGTGGCGTCCTTGGCCACGTATTTGCTGTTGTTCTTGCGGGTGACGACGATGTCCCCGGTCGCGGCTTCGAGGCCGTCGGCGAGCACGACACCGGGTCCGGTGACGGTGCCGTTGGCGCGGTAGTAGTCGGCGGCCTTGGTGTTGAGTTCGCTGACCAGGTCGTTGGTGGGGGCCACCATCAGGGCCACATTGTCGGCCTCGATGTCGGCGACGTACGCGCCGAACACCGTGTCGGCCAGTTCGTGTTTCATCCCGGCCCGGATCCGGTGGTGGTCCTGATACCAGTCGAGGGCGTTCTCGTCGCCGGTGCGGAGCAGCAGGCTCGCGGCGGCTTCCCCCGGGGTGCGGAAGCGGTGCACCTCACCCAGGAAGGGGGCGTCGGTGCGTTCGGCGAGATCGCGCAGGATGCCGCCGGATTCGACGGACGCCAACTGCTGGTGATCACCCAACAACCGCAGCACCGCCCCGGCCTGGGTAGCGATCCGGGTCAGGTCCGCGAGGTTACGGGCCGACGCCATCCCGGCCTCGTCGACCAACAGAAGATCACCGGATTCGATGCCGGTCGGCAACCCGTGCCGGTCACGGGTGAGCACATCGGCGATGGTCCGCCCTTCTACCTCGATCTCCGCGCCGAGGACCTCCGCGGCCCGAGCGGACGGACCGAGGGCGATGACTTTGCCGTTCGTCAGCTCCCAGGACCGGGCGATCACCGTGGCGGCGGTGGTCTTCCCCGCCCCGGCCGCGCCGACGGCCACAGCCACCGTTTTCTGCGCGGTGAGGAAGTGTTCGATCATCGCGATCTGGTCAGTTCCCAGGGTGTGCCCGTTCGCCTTCTCCGCCTTGCGGATCTGCCGGCGGATGATCCGGGCCGACACCGTCCTCTCACTGTGTGTATCGGCTTTGCGGCGCATGTACTTTTCGGCGGCGAGGACCGTTTCGGAGGTGTAGCGCATGGTGGTGCGGTCCACCGCATGGGTGCGGACCAGGCCGCCCTCGATGGGTTCGGACAGCTTCGCCGGCGCCCGATACACCACGGTGAAGGTGGGAACACACTCGGTGTCCACGAGTGTGTCCACCGCGGCCGCGGTGTAGGCGGCCGCGTCGGTGTCACCGGTGAAACTGTATGCCCGCACCTGGCGTTGGACCTCGGCGTGCAGGCTGTAGATCGTCCACGTCCCGACCTTGCGGGACAGGTCGTCCTCCACTTTTCGGACCAGTGCGGGCAGATCCTCCGGGGTGAACGGGGGCCGATTATCGTGGCCGGTGCGCGCCAACTCCACCAGCTCCCCTGGTGCCGTGCCGACCAGGATGGCCTGGGCCCGTTGGTCCCATTCGGCCCGCAGCTGCGCCATCGAGCGGGGCGGGTTCTTCGCGTTCCGGGTGTCCAACGTGGCCTGCTGCGCCTGCGCGTACTGCACCCTCTTCGGCGGATTCTTCCCGTGCCGGTCCGCGTAGTCGCGGGCCAGTTCCTCCTGCCGGTCCACGATTGCCTGACGGCGGGAGAACTCCTCGATCAACGCCAGCGGGATGCCCTCGACCTCGTACACCGGTTGCTTCCCGGCCGGGGTATCCGCCCGGGGGGCGAAGCTCACCCCCAGGTTGCGGGCCACCAAATCTGCGACCCGGGTGTTGTAGCGCTCGGAGGCGGACACGGCGGCCCGGTAGAACATGCGCCCGTCGATGGTGGTCCATTTTCCCTCCGCGTGCACCCGGTTCAGCACCGCACAGTGGGTGTGCAGATTCGGATCCGCCACCCGGTTGTCCCAGTGATCGAACCGGGCCACCAACAACCCGTCGGCCTTGATCACCTCACTGCCGCCGGCGCCGCGGCGGGTGTAGGTGGCGTGGTCCTCGATCCACCCCAACGTCTCGTCCACGGCCTGCCGGTGCGCCGCCTCCACCGCCTCTTTCACCTGAGCGCCGCCCAACCCCCACAGCAAGGAAATCGACTTCGCGGGGGTGAACACCAGGTCGTATCCGGCGACCGGTTGCCGCATCTTGCGGTAACTGTCGGCAATGAACTCCGTCACCTCCGCGTCGGAAAGGAACTCGGCGTTCGGCCCCCGCGTCTTGCCCAGGTGCCGCAGTGCGACGTCGCGCTTGATCTGATCCTTGACCGCGGTGTCCGGGTATCCGCAGTGCTCCTGCTTGTGCAGGGTGCAGCGTTCCTCGACCTCGTGCACGTACTCCTGGGAGGCGGTGAACCAGCTGAACGGGCGCCCCAACGCCGTCGACGCCGACCAGTCCAACCGCTCCGATTGCCCCGCCGTCACCGCCGGCATCGTGTCGAACGCGTGCGGGGTGCGGGCCGCACCGAACGAGGACCGCATCCCGGATTCGGTGACCTGTTCACCGATATCGACACCCGCACGGGCGGCCGCTTTCCCCCACCAACGGCCCGGCGGGGTGCCCTTCGCGTTGTAGTAATCGACGATTCCGGACTTTTTCGACTCGGTCGCATCACCGGCCGCCACATGCTTCGTCAGATAGGTGTAACCATCCCCAGCGGAGAGCTTATGGATGGTCATCACCCCGTACATTGTGCCAGGTCGCACCTTTAGTGCAAGAGGTGTG
>NZ_BCXB01000101.1 GCF_001894885.1 Rhodococcus marinonascens NBRC 14363 | reverse complement strand
AACGAACACCACCAAGCGATGTTCGACGCCTCGCGCGCAGCGCACGGTGGCCAGGCCTCCGGTGCCGCGCGAACGCGACACCGCGCCAAATCCGCACCGGCGCGGTGTCGCAATTCCTCAATCGTGTTCTCGGGAGGTAGCCCGTACCCGGCTTACCTCCCCGGACTCAGTGTCCATCGACACCCGTCACAAGCGGACCCCGAATAGGCAGTTGTCGACCCGAAGGAGGTCATTGTGGAAAGGATCATCGAAGGCCCGTCCCGTATGCACCACGGTGGATGACGTGGTGGTGTCACTGTTGTGCTCGATGAATTCTCCACTGCTGGTCACAGTGTAGAGATGCCAACTGCAGGGTCGACTCGTGTCGTCCGGTCCTGCGAAAAAGTAAGTGGTATCCGAAGTGACGAACCCATCGATCGTGGCCGGGTTTGGTGCGGCGTCGACGAGTTCGGTGACACGTGAGACCTGTGACGCGTCGGGTGCTATGGCCAACAGGAGGGGTCCGTCCCCTGTCTGAGGGATACGGCCAGAGAAGTCGGGAACGCTGCCTTCGGTGGGGGAGGCTGCATTTGCCATACCCCCGGTCAGCGCGGTAGTCGTGAGAATTGCTGCGACAAAGGCCGTTTGAAGGGCTCGTGCGTGCATGAAAACCTCTTCTTGTAGGAGGAGAGTGAAGACACAACGATCGTCGAACCGACGAGTCGGTACTAGACCGTAGCCACTGATACTCACCGCGTCACTCCTCCAATCGGGCCAACCATGTGTCCTCCAATCGGGCCAACCATGTGTCCTCCAATCGCGCTCGCATCGACTGGAACGGAAAAGGCTGGCCGATCCTCAGAGCCCGGCTTGTTCTCACTCATCCGCCACTCCCCCGTTCGATGGCACAAACCCGTACCACACGGGCACCGGGTGTCTCGCAAACGATCGTTTGCCAGGACTCGAGCACGATCGTCGAGTCCACACCGACGTCCCACACGATCACGCCCGCGGCGTCGGCGAGCACCTATCGATTGAGCAGCGCCGCGTACGACGCGACGGGATGTCAGGGCGCGAGTGCCGCGTTGTGGGCGGTCAGTAGCGCGCCGAGTAGGTAGTGCCCGTCCGTGGAGTCGAGTGGTGTGAGCCTGCCGACGGCCTCGATCGCAGGGTGAGCTGTCGTGGTGGGGTCGCCGGAGAGCATCCACGACAGGGTGTTCTCGTCGTGGCGGGGCCGGTACTGCACTCCGTCGACGTCGGGATTGGCTGCGAGGATGGCCGCCGACCACGGCGGGCGATCACCTGAGTTGCTCGTTTTTGCGCATCAGCAGATGGCCACGGCGGAACCGTTCCCCCTCGCGCGACCCGCGCAGCATCCGGCCGACTTCGATGAATCCGGCTTCGACGGCTAGCGTCGCGAGGTCGCCTATCGGCCACCGATAGGCTGGCGTCACTTTGTGGTCGAACACCGTCACCGGCTCACTCTCCGACTCGAAGAAGGCGGCCAAGATGTGGCCTCCAGGCGTGAGCACACGACGGAACTCGGCCATTTACGAACAAGTCATACCGAAGTTGGCGACCGTGACCCCGCAGTGCGGGACCACGAAGACGTAACGGGTCGGTTCCTGACTCCTCGGTTAGTCAGACCCTTTTACCGCCAGGGGCGAAACGCTGCGTGCAAACCATCACTGACCTGGGCTGACAGCCCGAAATCGGAGGAGAGAAGATGGCGGCGGCAGGGGTGTGCTTCACGGACTGTCAGCGTGCCGGCGCACTGGCTGATACATCAGGCTTTGCTGCACCGCCACCGCGTCCTGAAGTGAATCGCCTCGGGGTGTCCGGACACTTCACTGTGTGGACCAGTGAGAGTGATGGTGATGGTCACCGGGCCGCGACCGAAGTTCCCCGGAACCCGGGGCATCCTCCAGGAAGGCCGGCCTGTGCACGACGACCCGGTGGGCTGCCGGTTCACCGGACCGCCGCCAAGCTGTCAACGAACCGGATGAGGCCGCCACCCTCACGGCCTAGGCGGCGGCCTCATCCGGCTTCACGGTGCGGGTGTCAGCTGAAAAAGCTGCCCCAGCCGCTGCCCGAGCCTGTGCCCGAACCGAAGTCGAAGCACAACGATCCGGTGCACTGGTCGATGCCGATCACCGACACCGTGCCGTCAATGTTGTTGGTGACGTAGGCGCGGGTTCCGTCCGGGGTGATCGCCACCCCGACCGGGCTGTTCCCGACCGGGACGGTCTCGATGACGGTGTTGGTGGCGGTGTCGATCACCGACACCGTGCCGTCACTTTGGTTGGTGACGTAGGCGCGGGTTCCGTCCGGGGTGATCGCCACCCCTTGCGGGAGGGCCCCGACGGGGATGGGCGCGCCCACGACCAAGTTGGTGTTGGTGTCGATCACCGACACCGTGTTGGCACCGAGGTTGGTGACGTAGGCGAAGGCCCCGTTGGGGGTGATCGCCACCCTGGACGGGTTGGCCCCGACCGGGATGGGCGCGCCCACGACCGTGTTGGTGCCGGTGTCGATCACCGACACCGTGCCGGAGCCACTGTTGGCGACGTAGGCGAAGGCCCCGTCCGGGGTGATCGCCACCCCCTCCGGGCCGATCTCGACCACGATGGGCGCGCCCACGACCGTGTTGGTTCCGGTGTCGATCACCGACACCGAACCGGGGGCACC
>NZ_BCXB01000100.1 GCF_001894885.1 Rhodococcus marinonascens NBRC 14363 | reverse complement strand
CTGCTTTTTCGAACGTGACTTCCGGGGGTATTGCTATGTCATATTTCATGCGAATCCACCACGGATCCCGCAGTTTGTCTGTTGGATCCCAACCATTCATTACGGCCCTATCAGGAGTGATGGTGTACCTAAAATCCTTTCCTGCCGGAACGGATTTCGGTGCCGTAATCGTCACACCCCAATCACTTGTTCCCGTATGAGTACCGGAGCCCTTCGTATGGAATGGATCATACTGGCCTATTGCCGTATGACAGCTGACCGCGAATTTCACGTCAGTGGTTGTGATGTTGCTACCGAGAGTTGAGGTCTCAGCTTGAGCGACACCTGGGAGAAGGACCGTTCCGGCGCTGAGGGCGATGGTTGCGGCGATCGTAGACCAGTGTCTATATGAATTCATGAATCAATCTCCTTTGCTGGAAATGATGTTCCAGATCGATGTAGGGTCAGGCCCTGACCAAGCATGGCCTCGGATGGGGGCCGTGTCGGTCCCCCGAACGGACCCAGATATCGGACCGATCGGTGCCCCCGATCTGTGGAACACGGTGCCGCGATCGCCGAGAAACCCAGGGCTCCGGCAAAGTCGGATTGCGGCGTCGATGACGTCGAGATCGCCGTCGCCGAATACATCGACTGGTTCAACCAACGACTCATCGAGCAATACCGCGGTGAACGGTGCGTCCTTCCACAGAGGCTCCGGCGCTAAGCACTGAATGGTTTGATGACCGGGTGACATCCGAGGAAACATGTTGCCCACCGATCGCGGGGAGACAGCCTCGATCTCACGACTTCCAGTTCGATTCCACTATCGATGGGAAGGCGGTGAAGATTGCATCGATGGTCGACGAGAGGCGCTCGGTATTTACAGGCGGACCCAGCCTAGGCAGTTGTCGACCTGAAAGAGGTCATTGTGGAAAGCATCATTGTTGACGACATCATCGAAAGCTGGGCCCATATGTACCGAGGAATCACCTGACGTGATTTCGCCATTGTAGTGTTCGATCAATTCCCCGCTGGCGGTCACGGTGTAGAGATGCCAACTGCAGGGTCGGCTCGTGTCGTCCCGTGCTGCGGTGTGGTAGATGGTATTCGGAGTGACGAACCCGTCGATCTTGGCTGGGTTCGGTGCGGCATCAACGAGTTCGGTGACACGTGAGACCTGTGACGCGTCGGTTGCTATGGCCAACAGGAGGGGCCCGTCCCCTGTTCTGGGGATATTAGAGGAGTAGTCGGGAACACTGTCTCCGGTGGTCGTGGCAGCGCTTGCCATACCCCCGGTGAGCCCGGTAGCCGCGAGAGTGGCTGCAACAAGGACTGTTTGGATAGCTCTAGCGTGCATGGAGCACCTTTCTTCAAACGAGGTAAGGAAAGTAATGGAAAGGTTATTCGGGCACCCGAGGTAACTCTTCCGGTTCGACAACTTATCCGGCTGATTAGCAAATGTAAATAGAACAGTCCGGTTTTTATGCCATAGACGCACTGCGCGAACTCTCAGGTGAGGGGTGCCCCCAGGGCCCCGGCAAAGTCGTGAATAGAGGTTCCTGACCTGAGGGTTTGTGGCGGGGCGGTGTGGGCGGGCACGGTCGCCTCGGTGATGATTCAAGTTCCTAAGCCATCACCACCACCAGGAACGAGCCGTGCCCGCAGCCCCATCTTCTCCCATGCCCACGACCCCATTCGCGAGCGGGATCCTCGATGTGTTCACGCGGGTACCCGATCCCCGAGCCCGCCGAGGTGTCCGGCACCGGTTTCCCCTGATCCTGGCACTCGCGGTGGCCGGCGTGTGCGCCGGCGCGCGATCGTTCACCGCGATCGCCGAATGGGTGCACGATGCGCCCGCGACGGTGCTCGAGCGAGTGGGAGCAACCGGGCCTCTGCCGAGTGAGTCGACGATCCGCCGCACCCTCGGCCGGGTCGATGCCACCGTGTTGGACCGGCTGATCGGGGCGTGGATGTGGTTGCGTACCAGTGTGGTCGACGGTCGGCGGGTGATAGCGGTAGACGGCAAGACCCTCCGCGGAGCCAAGGATGCGGCCGGTGATCTGACGCATCTGCTGGCCGCACTCGACCACACGACCGGAACAGTCCTCGGCCAGGACGAGGTCGGTGCGAAGACCAACGAGATCCCGAAGCTCACCGACCTGCTCGACCCACTCGATCTCACCGATGTCGTCGTCACCGCCGACGCCTTGCACTGCCAGCGAGCCACGGCCGAGTACATCGTCGTCCGGGGCGGGCACTACGTGTTCACCGTGAAAAACAACCAACCCTCACTGCGAAACCGGTTGAAGGCGTTGCCGTGGACGAGTATTCCGGTCTCCTCCTCGGTTGCCGGGCGTGGACACGGGCGGCGGGAGCGTCGCACGATCAAGGCCACCGAAGTCGCGGCCGGTCTCGGCTTCCCGCACGCCACACAGGTGTTGCAGGTTCGTCGCACCGTCACCCGCCGCACACGCAGGAGCGTTGAGGTGGTGTACGTCATCTGCTCGCTACCGATGACCGAGGCCGACCCGGACCACGTCACGGCTTGGATCCAGGGGCACTGGGGCATCGAGAACCGGTTGCACTGGGTTCGCGACGTCGTTTTCGACGAAGACCGCTCCACCGTCCGCACCGGAGCGGCCCCGCAGGTCATGGCCACCCTACGCAACACCGTCATCAGCATCCTCCGGCTCGCCGGCAACACCAACATCGCCGCCGCGATACGGCACCACAGCCGCAACCCACACCGACCAGTCGACCTACTTCAAGCCCTCTGACATGCGACTATCCGACTTTGCCGAGCCCCTGAGGCGTGAGCACACGACGGAACTCGGCCATTTACGAACAAGTCATACCGAAGTTGGCGACCGTAGCCCCG
>NZ_BCXB01000099.1 GCF_001894885.1 Rhodococcus marinonascens NBRC 14363 | reverse complement strand
GGGCCGTACCGGTTCGACGGCCGAGACCGTCACCGTCACTGTCACCGACGACGGTGGTGGCACCGACGACGGCGGTGGCACCGACGAGCCTGTCAGCACAGGATCGTTGGGCAACGCCTTCGGATCCTGACCCGACTACGATGCGCGTTGGTGCCGATGTGTCGCGCTCACGGCGGCCGCTTCCCTGAGGGTGCGGCGGCGGCAAGCAGGCGGGGTTGCATCGGGAATCCAGGCGCGCCCCTGGACCGGGGGGGTCTCACCGGCGGCGCCGAACAGGGTTGCCGGTAAGACGACTGAGCCACACGGTCCGAGGGACACGTGTGGCGCAGAACCGACTCCAGCAGATTTCACTGCCAGTATCGCGGTTCAGGTTTCGCTTTCGATCGCGCGTCTCTTTCCGCCGCCATCCCCCTCATCCCACCGGGTGCCGCTACCGTTCTGCGCGACCTTCTCGATGTGCTCCATCAACCACGGCTTGGGCCGATACCATTCGCGGCCATGGGCACCGGTAGCTCGAACTCGCTATGCCACTCGGTTTTCCACGTTCATGGTGCCGTGTTCTACCGCGAGCAGGGTCATCTCTGGTGGGTATGAACGCGGCCGGGCCGGGCAGGTTCGAAGCGAAGCCGATCTTGACGAACCGCCGGTAATTGTTTGTAGTGGCTGGCCGGCCCGTGCACGATCGACCCGGTAGTCCGCCACAGTTCACCGCGGACCGCCGCCGGGTCACGTCGACAACCCGAAGGATGCCGCCACCCTCACGGTCGGGGTGGCGGCATCAATCGGTGTCTACGGTGCGGGTGTCAGCTGAACGCGCTGCCCGCACCCGAGCCGCTGCCGGTCAACGAACCGAAATCGAAGCACAACGATCCGGCGCACTGATCGATGGCGATCACCGACACCGTGTCGTCACCGCTGTTGGTGACGTAGGCGAAGGCCCCGTCCGGGGTGATCGCCACCCCGAACGGGAGGGCCCCGACGGCGGGGATGGTCGTGGACACGGTGTTGGTGACGGTGTCGATCACCGACACAGAATCGGCACCGCTGTTGGTGACGTAGGCGAAGGCCCCGTCCGGGGTGATCGCCACCCCGACCGGGGAGGTCCCGACCGCGATGGGCCCGGCCACGACCAGGTTGGTGACGGTGTCGATCACCGACACAGAATTGGCACCATTGGTGGTGACGTAGGCGAAGGCCCCGTCCGGGGTGATCGCCACCCCGACCGGGTTGTTCCCGACCACGATGGGCCCGGCCACGACCAGGTTGGTGACGGTGTCGATCACCGACACCGTGTTGGCACCGTTGTTGGCGACGTAGGCGAAGGCCCCGTCCGGGGTGATCGCCACCTCCCGCGGGTTGGCTCCGACCGCGATGGGCCCGGCCACGACCAGGTTGGTGACGGTGTCGATCACCGACACCGAATCGTCACCATTGTTGGTGACGTAGGCGAAGGACCCGTCCGGGGTGATCGCCACCCCGTCCGGACTGTCCTCGACCGGGACGGTGTCGATGACGGTATCCGCTGCCGCGGTCGCCGCCCCCATACCGGCCATACCCAGCACCATTGCGAAAGTAGCGGTCAACCCGAGCACGAGACGTCGGCTGCGTCCCCTGACTATGGGGTAACCGCGAAAACCAGTGGGGTGATTCACATTTTTCTCCTGTCTCAGAGGAACAAAACGGATCAACCGTGCAGTGGAACACCTGGTGGTCGGATCCGACCATCAGCCCATCGGAGGCTAACAGCCAGATTCTGATCTCGATACGGAATCCGTCGGAACCCTCACGGCCACACGAGGCCGCACTAGGCATGATCGGACACTCGGACCTGTGGAGTTGACCGACCGGAGCTGATGCGCGGTGGTGCCGATGTGTCGGGCTCGCGGCGTGCGCTTCCCTGAGGGTGCGGCGGCGGCGAGCAGGCGGGGTTGCATCGGGAATCCAGGCGCGCCCCTGGACGGGAAGGTCTCACCGACTGCGCCGAACAGGGTTGCCGGTGAGACGACAAAGGCGCGAGGTCTGCATCTCTGCATAACACTCACGCCCAGGCGGAGCGTAGCACGCCCGGTGGCCGTTGCAGGTCAGGCGCTTTCGGGTGTCGACAACTTCCGGTGCGCTGCGACAACCTCACCCAGTCGCAGGATCGGAGATTTCCACTTGCCGACCTTGACCGTCCTCAGCGGCTTCACCGCCTCGGCGTCGACGAGGTACAGCACGCGACGCTTGGTGAGCCCCTCGACGCCCTTTGAACGGGCCATGTCTGCACACGCCTTCGCGTTGAGCTCCAAGCCGTAGACGAGCGCCTCGCCGTGTGGGTCCAGCGGCAGTCTCGCGTGATCCTCGTCGGGCCGGTCGCACGCCCGCCGGCACTGGCCCATCGCGTGCTCGATTTCATCGCGGGCCTCCTCGCAGCCCTCGGTCATCGCGAGACTGGTGACGTGTTCGGCCAGCCACAGCGCCGCACCCGCAGTCCCGGCAGGCCCTTGGTACGTCATCGCCCTGGACTCGCACAGATGCCGCACCCACGACGTGAGGGTGGACCTCAGAAGGTCGTGCTCTGCACGATCACCGCGTCCTGAATTGAATCTCCCCGGGGTGTCCGGACACTTCGCTTTGTGGATGAGAGTGAGAGTGATGGTCACCGGGCCGCCACCGAAGTTCCCCGGAACCTGGGGCATCCTCCAGGAAGGCCGGTCTGTGCACGACGACCTGTTGGGCTGCCGGTTCACGGGACCGCCACCGAGCCACGCCAACGAACCGCATGAGGCCGCCACCCTCACGGTCGGGGTGGCGGCCTCATGCGGCTTCACGGTGCGGGTGTCAGCTGAACGCGCTGCCTGCTCCCGAGCCGCTGCCTGTCAACGAACCGAAATCGATGCACAGCGAGCCGAGGCACTGGTCGATGGCGATCACCGACACCGTGGCGTCACCTTGGTTGGTGACGTAGGCGCGGGTTCCGTCCGGGGTGATCGCCACCCGGAACGGGAAGGTCC
>NZ_BCXB01000098.1 GCF_001894885.1 Rhodococcus marinonascens NBRC 14363 | reverse complement strand
CTGGTGATTGCCTCACTGCCGGCAGTACCGAATTCGGCCTCAGACCGAACGAGACGGTCACGCTCGAGACGTCCTACAAGGTGCCGGACGATACAGCTGCCGGGGAGTACGACAGCGGCGTGTTGGCCACGGGGAGAGTCATACCTAATGTAGGCGACAAGACCTTCAGCGTGATCGTCCGGGTCGCCGATCCGAATGTGCCGGACGATCCGAATATGGCGACGGGCAGTCTCGGGAGTTTGAGCTTCTAATCGATGGAGAAGGTGCCCTCTGATCGATTGTGCGACGCTGCGTGCCCTCCCCCGACCGGGAAGGGAAGTCTGGCACAAGCGTCGTCGGGCGCTTCACCCGAACAACTCGCCTCCGAACGCGTAGCCGACCTCCGCCGTACCGCCCCCTGCTCCACTCCTCCCCACGCACCCCGGAACCACCCACCGGTGCGCCTCCTGCGACGCCGCCCGCGCCACATCCGCACCGGTGGCCACGATTCCTCAGTCGCGTTCTCGACCGGTAGAGCCGTACCCGGCTTACCTCCCGGACTCAGTCCGTCAGGTTCCGGTTCGCAACGGGGTCAACCGGCCCGAGTCCGGTCCCTCGAACCCCCAAGTTCGACACACCTCTTGCACTAAAGGTGCGACGTGGTCTTTCAAGGTGCGTGTGGGGAGTGGGTACAGGGGGCGGTACCCGCAACATCGGATATGGCTTTGCTAGATGCCTACTTCAAAATTTTGCGGCGCGCCTCCCAAACGCTTGATCGGTACGCCCCTAGCGTGTGCGCCATGCCCACCGCACTGGACGCCTGGATGGACCGCTGGCGCTTCAAGTACCCACACGCCTCCGACAACCCCAGCCGGGACGGAACCTGGGCCCAGCCGCGCGTGCAGGCCCTGACACGCCGCTACATCGCCGCCCGCACCAACGCTGTACGCCTGGGACTGGTCCTCGACGTCGACGACGACCGGGCACAGTGGGCCGCCCGCAACGCCGACCTCCCGGACCCCACCGTGATGACGGTCAACCCAGCCACCGAACACGCACACCTGTGGTGGCTACTCGACAAACCCGTCTACACACTGCAAGCCGCCAGGGTCGCCCCGCTGCGCCTGTACGACCGGATCAACCAGGGGCTGATCTCCTCGGTGGTCGGCGCCGACCCCGGCTACGTCGGACACCTCACCCAGAACCCGGTGCACCCGGAATGGATCACCGTCTGGGGACCGGCGGACCCGTATTCGCTCACCGACCTGTCCAAGGCGCTCGGGGACCGGTTCCCGGATCCGCCGGCCTCCGGGCGCACCCCACTAGTACGCACCGGCACCGGCCGCAACGTCGAACTCTTCGACCGCACCCGCACCTGGACCTACGACGAAATTCGGCGACAAAGCTTCCCCGATATCGACACCTGGCAGCAGATGGTTCACGACTTCACCGCCCTGACCAACCTCACCCTCGACGCCAATACAGGCATCGGACCAATGAGCGCCAAGGAAGCCGCCCAGATCGGAAAATCGGTGGCGCACTGGACACACCGCCGGTTCACCGCACAAAAGTTCTCCACCCTCCAAGCCGCCCGCGGCCGGAATGGAGGCAAGAAAACCTCGCAAGAAAAAGTCAAAGCCGTTCGGCGCAACGCAGCTGCACCACGGCCAAACCGACGTGCCATTGATCCCGCCCTCGCACGAAAGGTCTTGCTCTGAGATGAGTGCTGAAACCCCAGCTCGCCGTAAGCGGAGTGCCAAAGAGGCCGCCAAGCTCCTCGGTGTCAGCGAACGCACCATCCGCAACCTTGTTGCTGAACCGCGGCAGGACTACCTCAGGCGCGCTGCCGAACAGCGGAAAAGGGCTGTCGAACTCCGCACGGAGGGTCTCAAGTACAAGCAGATCGCTGAAAAGATGGGCATCTCGATTGGTGTGGCCGGAAGCCTCATTCACCACGCACGCAAGCACGGCGAGATGGACTAGAACTGACGTCAGCCTGATAACCGACGTCTGAGCCACCGGATCGGGCCGTCCACGATCGGCAACGCAGCCGATTCCGGGGGCTTATGAGTCGACAGGATCTCTACTCCGGAACCATCGTCGAGATCCGCTGACCGCGGTGCTGCTTCGAGCATTCGAAGGGTCTGAGCCTGCGCCTGGATTATGCGTTCACGTTCAGCGGCGACCTGTTCAGCGGCCGCTCGTTGGGCATGTGCAACCGCCAGCTCCCGCTCAAGTTCAGCGATCCGGTGGACAGCCTGGCCAGTATCTATGGACACCGGAACATGTTCGTGGACATGTTCACGAACACCCTTGGACGACCTGGCCAGCCGATCCGGGACAAGGCCGGCCCCTAATAGATCCTCGATACCAATAGACCAGCCCTCGGTGGTTTTCTGGGCGCCGATGATCTTCCCGGACTCGATCCGGCGGAGCAGCGTTGCCCGGCTTACCCCTGTTCGGCGGGCGGCCTCAGACAGTGTCCACCGTGGGCGTGCTGGGCGACCCTGATCGGGGGTGTTCATGTCCATGTCCACAGTGTGCGTGGACGCTCGCCCACAGTGTTCACCCCACGCCAACCGAACCTGGGCATTTCAGGGGCAAGCCAGCGCGCAGCGGTGGCGCGGCAGCATTTCCCCACTACGCACCCATGGTGCAAGAGGTGTGTTTCAGATTTTCGTTGGTGCGGGAAGAGGGAACGTCGGCGCGCCGAGTTAGTCCTGATCGTCGGTGCCGACCGAACCGTTGAGGTCCCCGATCAGAATGTCGAGGTCCTCGATCAGTCTGCCGAGGTCCCCGAGACTGTCCGTGCTCGGAGTCTCGTTTTCCCCGTTTTCGACTGCCGACGAGGGGGGATTGTCGTCAGGTGTGGCCGCGGACTAGAACGGAAACGGCCGCTCGCCAGCCGAACACGTCGCCGAACTCCCCCTCCCCGCAGGATTCGAAGCCGCGCGCACACCCCGGAACCACCCGCAGATGCGCCTCCTGCGACGCCACCCGCGCCGAATCCTCACCAGGGGCCCTACCGCGATTCCTCGACTTCTGGAGAATCGACCAGGACCGCTGTTCAAAACAGTTCTGAGCGGTTAATCTCCCCGATCGACGTGATCAACGTCAGCCCTGCCAAGTTAGAGAGGGCGAAAATCAGAGGAGGATCTTTGCGTTCATCAACCCTGCGTGTGTGTGTGTCACCTCTGGTCGTGGGCATTGTCGCGGCCGGACTGATTGTGGTCGGTGTCGGCACTGCCGCCGCCGACCCGCCGCCACAGTCGAGCAACACCATTACCGAGAAAGACGTTACTGTCACAAAATCGGTGGTCGGCGACAATGTCGTGCATCCTGGTGACACCGTCACCTACAAGATCGTCGTCGAAAACAGCAACGAGACTGGATTTTCCTTTATCTTGCCGATCAGTGAGGTCCGGGACATCCCCCCGGACGGATTCGAGTTAATTCGGAACAGCGTGGAGGTAACTTACCGAGGGCAGCCGGTCGAGGGTGAACGCGTACTCGAACGCGTACTCGAATTCAATACCGATGGCGGTGTGACCGCTAAGTGCGACAGCTTTT
>NZ_BCXB01000097.1 GCF_001894885.1 Rhodococcus marinonascens NBRC 14363 | reverse complement strand
TCGGACACCACCGTCTCGAACACTCGGGTGATTCGTCCCGCCATCAACTCGACGGTGGCCTGATCGACGAGGTCAGGTAGGTAGTGGAAGGTCATGCGCAGTCGGTTGTCTACCGAAAAGGCCACGCTGAGCGGGTAGTGCGTGGCGTCGGCACCATTGACGTCGACCACGCGGATGCCGGCGAAGTCGGTGTCCAAGGTGAGTCCCCCTCGGTCGATCGGGTACGACTCGAACACCGTTGCCGTGTCGAACTGGATGTCGCGACCGGCTACCCGTTGGATCTCGGCCAGACCGAGGTGGTGGTGATCGAGCAGGGCGGCCTGTTCCGCTTGCGTCCGATCCAGCAACTGCCCCAGTGTTTCCTGGGGGTTCAGTGTGATGCGCACGGGAACCGTGTTGACGAACAACCCGATCATCGACTCCACCCCGACCAGCTGCGGTGAGCGCCCGGACACCGTGCCACCGAAGGTCACGTCGTATCGGGAAGTTGACGCGCTCAGCATGATCCCCCACGCCACCTGGGTCACGGTGTTCATGGTTACGTTCCGACTTCGGGCGAGCATCCTCAGGTCCGCGGTCAGGGTCTCGGGAAGCGTGAAGTCCTGCTGCAACGGCGGGGACGAGAAGCGTTCTCCCTGCAGTTCAGGCAGGAGCAGTGTCGGACCGTCGATGCCCGCGAGCGCAGCCGACCAGGCCGCACGCGAGGGTCCCCGGTCCAGACGATCGAGCCAGGCGAGGAAGTCTCGGTAGGGCCGGGGTCCCGGTAGCGAAGAAGAACCCACTCCCCCGGACACGTATAGAGCGAGCAGATCCCGGATCGCGATCGGCATCGACCATCCGTCGAGCAGGGTGTGGTGGTTGGTCCACACGAGACGGGATTCGTCGCGCCCTGTAGATACGAGAAGGAACCGCACCAAGGGCGCCCTGGTCGTGTCGAATGCCTCGGCCCGGTCTGCGATACGAATCCGCTCGAGTTCGGGCCGGCGCTCGTTCTCTGGCAGACCAGTCAGGTCGACCTCGCGGAACGGCACCTCGACCACCGCGGGCACCACTTGCACGAACGTCCCGTCGCGCGCGGGGACAAACGCAACCCGAAGATTCGCGTGCCGCTCCATCAATGCCTTTGCTGCGCTGCGCATCCGGGCCGGATCGACGGCACCGTTCAGGTGCAGTTCCACCTGCACCGTGTAGGCGTCGATCGACGGCTTCGCCAGCAGTGCGTGGAAGAGCAACCCCGCCTGCAGGGGCGCGGCCGGCCACACATCGGTGAGCGTCCCGAATCGCTCCTCCCACCCGTCAAGGTCGCTCTGGGTCACCGCGACGAGTGGAACGTCCGAGGGGGTGAGTCCGCCGGAGTCTGGATTGTGGGCGTGGGACACCAAGGCGGACACCGACTCCCGCCACCGATCTGCGAACCGCTCGACCTCCTCGCGTGCGAGTAGGGTGTTCGGAAATCCGAAGCTCACCCGGAGTCGTCCGCCGATCACGATGGCGTTGACCTCGATCGCAGCGGAAGCTGGCATATCCGAGTCCGGGGCGTACCGCAGGTCGTCGAACCCGTCTGCTGGGGTCCAGCCGATTCCGGTGTCGTATTCCCTCCCGCCCGGAACTCGGCCGAGATAGTTGAAGCTGATCTGTCCCGGTTCGCTTCTCGGCAGCACCTTCGCGGCGTCAGGATTGAGGTAGCGGAGCAGTCCGTATCCGATGCCCATGTCGGGAACCGCGCGGAGTTGCTCTTTGACGAGTTTGACCGCCCGGCCCACGTGAGGTCCGCCGGAAAGGGCGTCGCCCAGATCGATCCCGCCGAGATCGATATGGACGGGGAAGATCGTCGTGAACCAACCCACCGTGCGGGACAGGTCGGCGCCAGGCACCACCTGCTGCTCGCGTCCATGCCCTTCCAGTCGGATCAGCATCGACGGCTCCCGAATTCCCCGCTCAGTTCGCCACGCCGACGCCGCCAACGCCAACGCCGTCAGGAGCACATCGAGGGCGCCGCCGTGATACATCTCCGGAACGGTGGTCAGCAACAAGGAAGTGTCGACAGAGGTCGTCTCGATGCTCACGTCCTGCATTGCGGTCGCCATGTCCACAGCCGGATCCAGGGGGCGGTCGGTGATCAGTGGGTCGGGCGCATCGACGACGTTCTTCCACCTTCCCAATTCGGCGGTCCGCTCGCTATGAAGTGCTTCTTCGGCCAACGCGTACGCCCACCTGCGCATTGAGGTCCCCGTTTCGGGGAGGTCCGGCGCTTGTCCTGTGGAGATCTGTGACCAGGCAGTGGCGAAGTCGGGCAGCAGAATACGCCAGGACACGCCGTCGACCGCAAGATGATGAGCCACCACGATCAACCGGCCCGTCCGCGCCGAGTCGGTGACCACCCACACCGGGTCGAGCCAGACGAACTGGACCACCACGCCGTCGAATGGGCGCAGTCTCTCGACTGCCGCCTCGTGCTCGTCTGCCACGAGATCTGACAACGCGTCGGCATCGATCGCCGCGTCGAACGCCACCCGACGGACAAGAGCCCCGCCATCGATGCCGTTGGCGGGGCGAGTCTCCATCTGCCACTGTCCGTCGGTGTCTCTGAGCAGTCGTGACCGCAGCATGTCGTGGCGGGCGATCACGGCGGCGACGGTCGCGACGAGTGCGTCAGAATCGACTCCGCTCGGGAGTTCGATCAGGATGCTCTGACTGAAACGTTCGAAGTGGCCGCCGCGTTCGATCAGGTACCGAACCACGGGGAGGGTGGGGAACGTGCCGACTCCGCCGCCCTCGAACTCGCCGAGACGAACCGTGTCGGTGTCGTCCACCGTCTCCGATTCCACTGCAAGCGCAGCCACCGTCCTATGTTCGAACACTTGTTGGGGTGTCAACACGAGTCCCCGCGCCTTCGCCCTCGACACCAACCGGATCGACAGGATGCTGTCGCCTCCCAGCGCGAAGAACGAGTCGTGCAACCCGACCTGTTCGAGGCCGAGTACTTCGGTGAACACCGACGCCAACGTTTCTTCCGCTGCGGTGCCAGCACCCCGGTGAGTCCCGTGC
>NZ_BCXB01000096.1 GCF_001894885.1 Rhodococcus marinonascens NBRC 14363 | reverse complement strand
GACTCCGTTGCTTCCACGGCTTGACACCGCCCACGACCTCCCGGGGTTCCCCCGAGTTCGGCGCCATCGCAATGCTGATCTGCTACGACCTCGAATTCCCCGAATGGGTACGGCTGCCCGCACTTGCCGATGCGCAACTACTGTGCGCACCAGTCAACTGGCCGGCCTTTCCACGCCCCGATCGTGAGCGACCCGCCGAGGTCGTGCGCGTGCAAGCAGACACAGCGGAGACCGCATGTTCATCGCCGCATGCGACCGAACCGGCGAGGAACGTGGTGTCAACTGGGTCGGCGCCTCGGTAATAGTCGATGCCGACGGATGGCCGCTCGCCGGTGGCGACCCGAATGCCGAGCCCTCGACCATCATCGCCGAATGCCGACTTGTCGACGCGCTCGACAAGGCCATCAGCGACACGAGCAACGTTCACGCCGACCGGCGTCCCGAACTGTACGGTCCCCTGGCCCAGACCAGTGATCCGAAGACCCGGGTTTGCAAAGCGGGGATCTGATATGAGGCCACGTCAGCGCATGCTGGGGACCGCGATCACCTCGCCCGACACATCCTCGAATGACTGGGTGCGGTCGGCCAGGAGAATGTATGTCAAGGCTCCGATACCCGCGCCGAAGAACCAGGAGAACGCGGACAGGGCGCCGAGTGCAGGGATGAACGCGATCAGGAGCGAGCAGAGGGTCGCCGGGACGACTGCGGCGAGGGCTCGGGGGTTGAAGCCGTGGCGGTAGTAGTAGGCACCGGTGGGATCCTCGGTGTAAAGATCGGGGACGTTGATCTTGGTTCGTCGGAGTATCCAGTAATCGGCGAAGATAACGCCGAACAGGGGGCCGACCAAGGCGCCCAGCCCGCCGAGGAAATAGACGATCACTGCCGGGTTGCTGTATAGGTTCCAGGGGAGGATGACGAGGCCGATGATGGCGCTGACCAGGCCTGCACGGGTGAAGTTTAGCTTCCTGGGGAACAGGTTGGTCAGCACATAGATGGGGGCCACGAAGTTGGCATTCAGATTCACTGCGACGGTCAGCACCAGCAGGGACAAGGATCCGGCCACCAGCAGGACGGTGTTAGGGATGGCCTCGACGATGTCGGCGGGGCTTGTGACGATGACACCGTCGATCTCGAACTGCGCCCCCGCCATCACGATAACGATGACGCCGAAGAAGAGCGAACTGATGAGGATGCCCCAGAAGTTTCCTTTGACGATGGATGTGCGGGTCTTCGAGGACCGGGTGAACTCGCAGAAGTTCAGTACGAAGGCTGAGTAAATGGACACCCAGAGCGCTCCCCCAGTGAAGATCTGCAGCCACATGGCGGCACCGGTGAGTTGGTTATTGGTAGACCAGGACATGGAGCCGCCGGCCCTGCCGAACGTCCATACTGCGAGGGCGACCATGGTGGTCAGGATGACCGGCCCGGCGAACGCCTCATATCTGCGGATCACGTCCATCCCGCGCAGGACGATGTAGGTCTGCACGATCCACAGAAAGCCGAAGGTCAGCCAGCCGAGTGTGGACAGACCGAGGATCGAATTTCCTTCCAAGCGTTGAAGCCCGGGGGCCAGGGTGATCAACGCGACGCGCAGCACCAGGGATGCCAGGTAGGTCTGGATCCCGAACCAGACGACGGCGATGCCGCCGCGGATCAGCGCCGGAATCTGGGCGCCCCGGACGCCGAAGGAAATGCGGCTCATGACCGGGAACGGAACACCGGTCTTTTGGCCCATCAGACCAGAGAAAGTCAGCAGAATGAACAGAAGGGCGCCGCCGACACCCAGGGCCAGCAGGATCTGCCAGCCCCCCAAGCCCAGGGCGAACAGGCCCAAGGCAAAACCGTAGTTGGCGAGGCTGTGCACGTCGTTGGCCCACAGCGCGAAAATATTGTAGGAGGTCCAGGATCGACCTCTCGCCTTTGTGGGGGCAAGATCCTGATTGTAGAGCCGCTCACTAATCCGGGGCTGGGCCGGTGCGGCGGCGGGGTGCGGCAGGGTCGGGTCCTGGCGTACCAAATCACGGCCCGCCTTGTGCGCTGTCGCGGAGGATCTCGTCGCGCGCATCGTCGAGCATGATTGGTTCTGTCACCGCGAGTGTCGCGCGGGCCTGCTCTTCGGTCTGTCGGGAACCGGTCACCTGCGCTCCCTACCGATGGTGGTCGAACGAGCGGGTGGTGGAGCCAGCCAATCCATCCCGACCTATCACTGCACGCGATCGTACCGACGCACCCTTCGACTCTGACCGACGGTTCTGTCGGGTTCACCCGGCGCGACGCTGTCGTGTCGAGCGCGATGCGGCCGGTCTCGCGAGTTGAGCTTCGAGAGGCCGACTCGTCTCGATGGACGCTTTGGAGTACTTGCGAACCGCCGAGTGCCTTTCAGCCGAACACCTTCCGTTTATCCGTCCGCGCCGCGGGTATCAAGGATCGACAGGATGATGTCAGGGACGAAGTCGCTGAGGAAGAGGGTTCCCGATGAAGACACTCAAGGAACGCGTCGCCACCTCGATGATCTCGATGATCTTGGGCGGACTACTCGCAGTGATCACCGCAGGTTCCACGCTGGCCGAATCCGACGATGTGAGCATCGGGGCCACCGTTTCCGGCAGTACCGTCACCACTACGATCACCAACGGCACCGAAGGGGACATCGTGTGCGGATTGGTTGGACTGAGCGCGGCGGACGACATCGTGAATCCGGATTCAGTTGCCGTCTTCCGTGCAGCCAATGTGAACATCGAGCCCGGATTGCGTGACTTCGTCTTCGCCGCGGTCCCCGACGGCAACTACCTGATCCACTGGATTTGCAGGGAGAACGAAGGCCCCGGCGAGGACGTCTGGGGTTCGTCGCCGCTCCCGGAGACCGCCTACGCCAAGTCCGGGACGGCGCAGCCCCTCCCCCTCCGCGTGAGCACCGATACGTGCTTCGATTCAGTCTGCCTCCCACCCGGCGCGGACTCCTGAACAGCAGTGATGCTTAGCCGAGCGAATCCCGGTGCCTCTAAGTCCCGGTGCCTCTAGGTCCCGGTGCCTCCAAGTCCCGGTGCCTCCAAGTCCGCTTCCCGGTCGCGTCCTCGGAGCACGCTTCGAAAAAGCCGCCC
>NZ_BCXB01000095.1 GCF_001894885.1 Rhodococcus marinonascens NBRC 14363 | reverse complement strand
CCTCCGGTCCCACTGTGCTGACGGTGACCGAGCCCGCCGGTCCGGTCGATCCGTCCGAACCGGGCACCGGCAGCCTCAGTACGGGTTCCCTCGGAGGCTGATCGGTTCGCCGCCCGCCTCGGGGGTGAGAAGTGCACCCAGGGGCGGGCGGAGACCCAGCGTGCCACCCCACCATGTCAGGAGAAGTAGTGAAGCAAAGCGGAATGCGCAGGCTCACCGCTCCGATCAGTATCGGAGTTCTCGTCGGTGTCACCATGCTGAGTGGGATACCCGCTCAGGCAGAGACCACGACCACCAGTTTCAAGACCACTTGCCGCGTCACGCCGTCGGTGAATGTGATAGATCCGATCACAGAGTCGCAAAACAATGCGGTCACAGTCGAAGCGCCGGCGAGCGTCAATGCCGGTGAAGAGTTCGAGGTGACCCTTCAGCCGAGCCCGATCGGCTTCCCTGGTTCCGCTTCGATAGCTGATGTCGAAAACGTGTCGCGGATCAAGATCGACATGTACGTTCCGGAGAACGCCGAGCTGTTGTCCAAGGAGATCGTCCCCGGCACCTCTGCCGGACTCAGCGGTACCGCCCCGAACATCCTGCGGATCAACTCGGACGGCAACCCGGATAACGACGGAAACATCCTGCGGCTGTCGGGCAACAACAGGACGATCGGCAACGGCCCCAACTCGAGCACCAACAGCGAGGGCGGCATCAAGGTCAAAGCGACGGGCAAGGACGTCGATGGGAACAAAACCTCCAACGGCTACACCTACTTTCAGCTCCCGAAGGTCAAACTGAGGCTTCTTGCAGGGCCGTCCGGCACCGTAGAGGTGAAGCTGCGCGCAAGGGGTACCGCGGGCGAATGGAACAACAACAAGAACTTCCTGACGTTCCTTCCCAAGGCGAAGGCCGGGCCGATCACCGCATGGGCGCCAAGCCGCTGCTCCCCACGAAACAAGTCGAGCTCGGATCTCAACGCGGGCGCCGGTCCGCTGGGCTCGGTGAATATCATCGCGCCCGATCAAGCGACCTGGACCAGCCTCTCCGGCCCCTCGGCGGCGCTGAACGGTGCGCCCGTCACGCTCACCGCGAACATCGACCCAGCCCCGGGCGGCGGAACCGTGCAATTCCGGGACGGTGTGGCAGCGATCGGTGATCCCGTCGATGTCGTCGGCGGCGAGGCGTCCATCACCCATGCCTTCGACCTCAACGGCGACCATACGGTCACGGCGGAGTTCCTCGGAGCCGCCGGATATTCCGCTTCGACGTCCGAGCCACGGACGATCAACGTGAGTGCCTCCGAGGCGGACACCAGTATCGAGGTGAGCTCGCCGGTGAAGGCCCATGTCGGGGAGGACGTCAACCTGGCCGCGCAGATCACGCCGGCCGTCCAGGGCGGCACCGTGGAGTTCGAGGTCGACGGCCAGACGCTGACCGCTGAGGTCGGCACCGATGGCTCCGCGATCGCGCCGCACACGTTCACCGACACCGGAACCCACCGG
The DNA here is from genome assembly GCF_001894885.1 of Rhodococcus marinonascens NBRC 14363. Taxonomy (GTDB): domain Bacteria; phylum Actinomycetota; class Actinomycetes; order Mycobacteriales; family Mycobacteriaceae; genus Rhodococcus_F; species Rhodococcus_F marinonascens. Next base: position 1,660 of record NZ_BCXB01000095.1, on the reverse strand, counting down.
GTCGTCGCGCGCTACTCCGGCACGGACGGTTTCGCCGGATCGGTCTCGCCGGCGTTCCCGGTCAGTGTCACCGACGCGCCGCCGGAGGATGTCTCCACCACAACCGCGCTCGATCCGGTCGGCACGGTGACCAAGGGCATCCCGGTGGTGCTGACGGCGAGGGTAGATCCGGCGAATGCGCACGGCAGAGTTGAGTTCAAGCTGGGCAACACTTCACTCGGTACTGTCGACGTTGTGAACGGCGTTGCGACGTTGCCGATAATCTTCCACAACTCCGGGACCTACAGCGTCACAGCGGAGTTCGAGGGAGCTGCGGGCTTCGTCGACTCGGCTGCACCGCCGCAGGGACTGATCGTGCCCGGCCCCGTCGATCCCGTACCGACCGATCCGGGCGGAGGAACCGGCAGCGCGGGCTTCGGGTCCTGATCGCGTTACCGAAGCGCTAATTGCGGAGTGGGCGTCGTCGAAAATCCGGCGGCGCCCACTTTGGTCAAAAGTTGACATATTCGGGCCTCCACGCACCTCGCTGCGTCTCGCAGCGCCGCGCGAATCCCCGAACTCTTTCGGACGAAGGCCTGATTCGCCCGAGAAGTGCGGTGGAATCGGGATTTCGAATGTTCAAGACCACAATTCTTGAACGTTCGACCAGGACTTTTCTGGACAATTGACCAGAAATGCTGCGGCGGCGCTCGGTGACGGTTACTCTGCCTGGCGACGCGACCGTCGTCAGCCCTGCCAAGTTCGCAGGGGCGAAAATCCGAGGAGGATCCTTGCGTTCGTCAACCCTGCGCAAATTCGCGGCACCGCTGGTTGCGGGCATCGCCGCGGCGGGACTGATTGTGGTCGGTTCCGGCACGGCCGGCGCCGAGGCGCCACCACCGTCGAGTAACACCTACAACGAGGATCAGCTGCAGCTGACGAAAGAGGTGGTCGGCGACAATGTCGTGAATCCCGGTGACACCGTCACGTACAAGACCACGGTCAAGCACCGCAACAACGGGATCCGGTTGTCGGTCGAAAAAATCCGGGACGTTCCGCCGGCCGGGTTCGAGTTGATCCGTGACAGCGTCAGGGTCAGGTACGACAATTCCTGGAACAAGGCGGATCTCAGCTACAACTCCGATGGTGGTGTGACCGCGAGGTGTAAGAGTGACTGCACCTTCCTCGTCGGCGGGTTCGATGTGACTGACAACGAGGAGGTCACGCTCGAGGCGATGTATCGGGTGCCTGAGGACATGGACTTCGGGGTGTATGACAGCGGTGCGCTGCTCAACCTGAATACCTGGACTGGTGATCGGGGCGACAAGAACTTCGGGGTGTTCGTCCGGGTGGACGATCCGGTTGTGAGCACGTCGACCGCCCTGTCGGTGCCGGCGACGGCGAAGACGGGTGCTCCGGTCGAGTTGGTTGCGACGGTTGATCCTGCCGCTGCGTCCGGTCGGATTCAGTTCAAGGACGGCGGGAACGATATCGGTGCCCCGGTCGATGTGGTGGGCGAGGAGGCAAACCTGACGCACACGTTCGATGTCGCGGGTATGCGGGAGGTGACCGCGGTGTTCCTCGCTGACGGGGGATTCTACGGCTCGACGTCCGCGCCGCAGACCATCGACGTCACCGCCGATACCGCGACCGAACTGCAGGTGTCGCCGAATCCGGTGCT
>NZ_BCXB01000094.1 GCF_001894885.1 Rhodococcus marinonascens NBRC 14363 | reverse complement strand
ACTGAGATCCCCGAGTTCCTGCGGCGGCACCCCGACAAATCGTCTTGCAAACCGTCTTGCAAACCATCTAGTCTCAGAACCGAACAGACACGGGATTGCGAGACAGGAGCGCAGTGACAGTCATCGGATACGCGCGAGTAAGCACCACCGACCAGAACCCGCAACTACAACTCGACGCACTCGCGGCCGCGGCCGCCGAGAAGGTGTTCACCGACCACGGTGTGTCCGGTGCCAAGACGTCACGCCCGCAGCTCGACGCCGCACTCGGCTACCTGCGCCCCGGCGACGTGCTCACCGTGTGGAAACTCGACCGACTGGGCCGCAACACCGTCCACCTGCTGCAGCTGGTCGACGACCTGCACGCCCGCGGCATCGGATTCCGCAGCATCACCGAAGGGCTGACCACCGAAGGGGCGATGGGCAGGGCAATGCTCACCGTCATGTCGGCGTTCGCGCAACTCGAACGCGACACGATGATCGAACGCACCAAGGCAGGATTGGCCGCGGCCGCAGCGAACGGCCGCAAGGGTGGCCGGCGCCCCACGTTCAACACCGAGGACGTCGACAAGGCCCGCAAGTACCGCGACCGGGGCATGAGTGCCGTCGAGATCGGAAAGCTCACAGGCATGTCCCGCGCCACCGTGTACCGACTACTCGCCACCGTCGAAACGGAAACTACGAGCTGACCTCATCACACCCGATACTCCGGAAGCTGACCGGAAGTGCAAAGTGGCATCTGATCGGGTGTGGTCGGGGGCAGAGCGGCGTCGAATTCGTTCGCCACCCAGCATCGGTAGCCCAAATCTGGCCGCACAATTCGGTTTGCGCAGCTAGCCTCCCGTGAAGAACACAATTCGGTATGTTCTTCGTGCATACGAAAGGCTCTCTGTGAAAGTACTCGCCAGAGCAGGTGTTTCAGCCGTCGCTGCTGCTGCGGTCGCCTCCCTCGGCCAAGCATTAGAGATCAACTATTTGGACTTCCCTAACCCACTCCCTTCATTCAAATGCGTCTGAGGAAAATGCGTCTGAGGAAAAACGAGGTTCAAGGCCTGACCGCTGGTTTGGTGGTTCTGACGATAGGTTCGGTCGTCGCTGGTGTGCAGTTCCGTTCCTGGTCCGTGGTCGCGCAGATCGTCGTCGTGGGGCTCATCTTCGGTGCCGCAGCGCTTGTGGCGGTTCGTCTACTGATCTCACCGAAGGACGAACAACCGAAGAAAAAGGAGTGACAGTCGCCGGGGGAGTCGTGCTAGCTGCATTGGCATACATGGTCGCGTTCTTGTCGATGCGCTGGATTCGGCGATCCGGCGTCGGCGCGACGACACGCGCGATCGGTTCGGTGATTCTGGTGCTGGCGCTCGGATTGCTGGTGTGGTTCGTGGCCAACAAGGACTATGCGTTCGGGATCGCGTTCCTGGCTACCGCGCTCCTACTACCAGCCCTGCACCAGGCGGTTCTCCATGTACGCAATCGGAAGATCCGTAGTAGCTGACCGAGTACATCGTGACACCCACAGCCCTGAAGGGCTGTGGGTGTCGACGGCTTGGGAGGTAGGTGAGGTAGGGATCGTCCAAGGCGGTCGATCCGCCACAACCACCAGCGTGTCCCCCGACCTCAGGTGGGAGAACAGGTCGTCGAGTTCGGGCGTTCGGTGGTGGCACCACTGGCGGTCACGGTCCAGATCCTCGAACACCCCGCTGCTCTCAGTGCGTCGCTCTGCAGATCGAGGGTCTGATCGGCCGTGGAGCCCTCGCGTAGCCCAATAGTGCGCTCACGGGGCAGCAGTGTTCCATAACCCCCCGCTACCGAGCATTGTGAAACATCGGTTATGGTCACGGGTTTCGGGACACCGAGCGTGCCTGGTCGTCAAATTTGGGCTCGGGTGGTTCATATTCGTCGGTTTACGGAACATCCCTTGCGGCGGCCTGCACTCGGACCCCAATGGTCTCGACCCACGACCCGTTGCAGCCACTTGCTGGAGCGCAACAGACAGCAGCACTACAGCCTCACGCCCCGCAGTGCCGTGAGGCGGTAGCACTACCGAGAGCGACGGCACTACCGATCAGACCGAGCAGTGTCCGCCGGCAACCCGACCCCGAGATCATCCCAGACCAGCCGATTTCAACAACTTGACAGAGCCCTCCAACGTGGTCTATGAGTCGTCTTCTCCGTGAACGCTCTCGAGGATGTTGCCGACCTGCCTCATAGCCTCAGGGGAGTCCATGTCGTGGTGTTTTGCGGGCACCGTTCGCTCGATGATTCTTCCCTTCACGAATCCGGTCCACTGTGGGCTGAGTGGGTTGCTCGGTTTCCCATCCGGACTGGTATCGGCACGAATTATCAGCAGATCTCCGGTGTGGACGGGAGACCCGTATTCCAGTAGCAGTTTCTCGTTGTTGGCATAAATGTTGAGTATCGATTCCTCGAGCGCTGCGAATCCCGGAGACTGGGTGATATCTCCGTACCTGGATTCCGCTTGCGTCCGGACGAATTTCCGCAATGCAGCCTCGTCTGTGAATGTTTGCCTGTTTGGTTCGTCGTTGGAGGGAATGCTCGGTGCGCTGTCCATGACGACAAGCCGGCTCACCGGGCGCCCCCGCTGATGAAGCTCGACGGCCATAGCGTGGGCGATCACACCACCGAATGACCAACCGAGCAGTTCGACGGGGCGACGAGGTGACTGAGCAACCACTTGGTCGACGTAGTCGTTCACCATTTCCGTGATGGAGTGTGCGAGCGGTTCAACGCCGTCGAATCCGCGGGCCTGGAGGCCGTAGATCGGTTGGTCCGGGAGGTGTCGGGCGAGAGTCAGAAAGCTCCAGGCAATTCCACCGCCTGGATGGATGCAGAAGAGGGGAGGCCGCGAACCAGACGGGTTGACGGTGAGCAGGTTCACCAGGGGGTTCGATGATTCGGTTGGGAAGTTCCTGTGGAGCAGGGGGGCCAGTGCGGTGATGGTGGGGTTGTCGAACAACACCCGGATGGGCAGTTCGACCCCGAGGGTGGCGCGGACCTTGCTGATCAGGCGGGTCGCGAGGAGGGAATGTCCGCCCATGTCGAAGAAGGAGTCGTCGATCCCGACCCGGGGAACCCCGAGGATGTCGGCGAACAGGGCGGCCAGGGTTTCCTCTTCCCGGGTGCGGGGGGCCCGGTACCGGCCGAGGGTGTAGTCGGGGGCGGGCAGGGCTGTGCGGTCGAGTTTGCCGTTGACGGTCAACGGCAGGTGGTCCAGGACCATGATCGCGGCGGGGACCATGTAGTCGGGGAGTTGTTCGCCGACATAC
>NZ_BCXB01000093.1 GCF_001894885.1 Rhodococcus marinonascens NBRC 14363 | reverse complement strand
CTCCCCGACTACATGGTCCCCGCCGCGATCATGGTCCTGGACCACCTGCCGTTGACCGTCAACGGCAAACTCGACCGCACAGCCCTGCCCGCCCCCGACTACACCCTCGGCCGGTACCGGGCCCCCCGCACCCGGGAAGAGGAAACCCTGGCCGCCCTGTTCGCCGACATCCTCGGGGTTCCCCGGGTCGGGATCGACGACTCCTTCTTCGACATGGGCGGACATTCCCTCCTCGCGACCCGCCTGATCAGCAAGGTCCGCGCCACCCTCGGGGTCGAACTGCCCATCCGGGTGTTGTTCGACAACCCCACCATCACCGCACTGGCCCCCCTGCTCCACCAGGGCTCCCCGGCCCGGCCCCCACTGCTGCCCGCCACCCGCCCGGACCGGATCCCGTTGTCCTACGCCCAACAACGGTTGTGGTTCCTGCACCGGTACGAGGGCAACTCCGCCACCTACAACATGCCGGTCGCCTTGCGTTTACGCGGACCACTCGACGTCGGGGCACTGACCGCCGCGATCGGGGATGTGATCGCCCGCCACGAAAGCCTGCGCACCCTCTACCCCGACACCGACGGCCAACCATTCCAACACCCCCTGCCCCCCGACCAGGCCGGCATCGACATCCCCGTCACCGACCTCACCGACACCCACGAAGACGAAGTAACGCAGGCGCTAGACCGGGCCGCCCGGCAACCGTTCGACCTGTCCACCGACCTCCCCATCCGGGCCACCGTGCTGCGCCTCGGTATCGACGAGTCCGGTATCGACCAGCATGTGCTGGTCCTGGTCGTCCACCACATCGCCGCCGACGGCGCCTCGATGGGTCCCCTGGCCCGGGATGTGGCCGACGCCTACACCGCCCGCCGCGCCGGTGCGGAACCGGATTGGGCACCGCTACCGGTCCAATACGCCGACTACACCCTCTGGCAAAGACGCCTCCTCGGCGACGACACCGACCCGGACAGCCTGATCGCCACCCAATACCGGTACTGGCACCACGAACTGGCGGGGGCACCGGAAGTACTGGCGCTACCCACCGACCGGCCCCGCCCCAAAACCGCCAGCTACCGGGGCAACACCCTCGACTTCACCGTCCCCGCACACCTACACCACCGACTCGACCACCTCGCCCGTGATCGTGGGGCCACGATGTCGATGATGCTGCAATCCGCCTTCGCCGTGCTCCTGCACAAACACGGCGCCGGCACCGACCTCACCCTCGGCGGCCCGATCGCCGGCCGCACCGACCACGTGTTGACCGACCTGATCGGATTCTTCGTCAACACCTGGGTGCTACGGGTCAACACCGACCACAACCCTCGCATCGACGACATCCTCGGCCAGGTCCGCGGCAAAGCCCTGTCCGCCTACGACCACCAAGACCTGCCCTTCGAACGGTTGGTCGAACTACTCAACCCCACCCGCACCACCGCACACCACCCCCTCTTCCACGTCGGAATCGCCTGGCAGAACAACACCCTGCCCCACCTCCACCTCCCCGACCTGACCGTCACCCCCGTCTCCGTGCCGACCGGCACCGCGAAATTCGACCTGTTCGTCCACCTCACCGACCCCGGCGGACCCCACCAACCCATCCCCGGAATGATCGAATACGCCACCGACCTGTTCGACGAACACACCATCCGCACCCTCACGAACAGGTTCCTGCGGATACTCGACTCGATCGCCACCAACCCCCACACCCGGTTGGCGGACATCGAGATCCTCGACGACCACGAACGCCACCAACTCCTCGTGGAATGGAACAACACTGCGGCCGATGTACCGGCAGTCACGGTGCCCACCCTGTTCGAACACCAAGCCCACCAGTCCCCGAACCGGGTGGCCCTGATCAGCGGTGACCGGAAGTTCACCTACGCCGAACTGAACACCGCCGCCAACCGGTGGGCCCACCACCTGATCCACACCGGCATCGGCCCCGACCACGTGGTCGCCGTCGCCCTGCCCCGCACCCCGGACCTGATCATCGTGTTACTCGCGGTCCTCAAAACCGGGGCCGCCTACCTCCCGATCGACCCCCACTACCCCAGCGCCCGCACCGGATTCATCCTCGACGACGCCCAACCACAACTACTGCTCACCGACACCACCACCCACACCGCACTACCCGCAAACCCGATCCCGCAGATGCTCACCGACGACCCCGACCTCCCCGCACCCGGTCACACCGGTGTGGACCCGGCCGCTGACCCCACCGACCTCGACCGGGTCACACCCCTGCACCCGGCGCACCTCGCCTACCTCATCTACACCTCCGGATCCACCGGAACCCCCAAAGGTGTTGCCATCACCCACCACAGTGTGGTGGCGTTGTTGACGGGCACGGATCGGTGGACCGGTTTCGGGCACACCGATGTGTGGGCCTGGTGCCACTCGCCCGCGTTCGACGTCTCGGTGTGGGAGTTGTGGGGTCCGCTGGTACACGGCAGCCGGCTGGTAGTGGTGCCCTGGGAAGTGGTGCGCTCACCCGCCGACCTGTGGCAGTTGCTGCGCACAGAAGGGGTGACGATCCTCAGCCAGACCCCGTCCGCGTTCTACGAGTTGGCCGCCACCGCACACGACCGGCCGGAACTGGCGGTCCGGATGGTGATCTTCGCCGGAGAAACACTGGACCCGGCCCGATTGCACGGCTGGTACCCGGGCGAACGCCCCCACCCCCCTGCCTTGGTGAACATGTATGGCATCACCGAAACCACCGTGTACGCCACCCACCTGGAGTTGACCTCCGGTGTCGGCACCCCCGGACGCAGCCCGATCGGGCAGCCGATCACCACTGTGCAGGTGTACGTCCTCGACCCCGGCCTGCACCCGGTCCCGGTCGGGGTGCTCGGCGAACTGTATGTCGCCGGCGCCCAACTCGCCCGCGGCTACCACCGGCGGCCCGGGTTGACCGCGCAACGGTTCGTTCCCAACCCCTACGACACCGACGGCGGTGGCGGCCGCCTGTACCGCAGCGGGGACCTGGTCCGCTGGACCGCAGACGGGAACCTCGACTACGCCGGACGCGCCGATCAGCAGGTCAAAATCCGGGGTTTCCGGATCGAACCCGGCGAAATCGAAGCCACCCTCACCACCCACCCCTCGGTGACACAAGCCGCGGTCATCGCCCGCCCCACCGGTGCAGTCCCCGACCACGACCCCACCGACCACGAATCCGACACCGCCGGCACCCAACTGATCGGATACGTCGTCCTCGACCCCCAGGCGTCCCTGACCCACGACCAGGACCGGGACCCGGACCCGGACCAGGAAAGGGACTTCGAAGTCGCCCACCAGCTTCGGGTGTATGTCGGCGAACAA
>NZ_BCXB01000092.1 GCF_001894885.1 Rhodococcus marinonascens NBRC 14363 | reverse complement strand
ACGACGTCTTGTTCACCGTGGTCGACGTTTCCGGACGATGCGTCCTCCGGGCAATGGACAACCGGTCGGGGGCCTGGGTTACCGTCGCAGACCGCCCGGTCGATCCGGCCGATGTCACCGGCATCGCTCATGCGATCCGGCAGCTCATCGGACCAGGATCACAGCGATCGCCGAACCCGGCGAGGCCGCTTGATGACATACGACCCGGGATGTCTAACACCCCGGTAGAGAGGCAGGCCGGTGATGGACGGCGACACCTTCGCGATCACGGTGTTCATGATGTTCAACGCGCTCTCGATGCTCGGAGCGTTGTTTTGCGGGCACCGGTCCTACCGCCGGCACGGCCGCCCGGGCAGGGCGGTTTTCGCCGCGATCGGTGGTCTTTTCATCGCTCCGATGCTGCTGATGGTGTGTGTTGCGTTGGCCCGGCCCCGCCGGTAGGGCAGCGGGGGTATTCGCGTAGTGAAAAACAGCATAATAGCAGGTCAGAAACCATTTGTTGATCCTCGCTGAGGTAGAATTCGACCTCGAAACGTTCCCCCTTCCAGGGGAAACTACGCCCGGACGGGCGCAGTCGAGGAGGTCGTGTGGCACGCGAGGACATCACCCGGAACACGTTCGATTTCGAAGACGAGGGAGGCAGCAATGGCACAGGTAGACGAGCAACTGACCGAGCAGAGCGAGGGAATCGACGTGACGATCGCCAACGAGACCCGGCGGATCTTGACCGAGTGGGTCGGGATGGACCCGGATCTGACACCCGATCAGCGGCAGGCCCAGATCGACCGGGAGGCGATGCGACTTCAGCAGCTGACCGAGAACGCGGCCGCGCACTTCGAGGCGCAGGGCACCGCACAGTGGCAGCAGGCGAACCCGGGCCGGACACCGGAGTACTGGGACGTGGTGCAGGCGAAGGAATCGGGGTGGCGGGCAGCCCGGGAGATGGTGCTGGCGGAAGAGCTGTACCCGCAGGTGACACCGGAGGTTCTTCGGGAGATCACGGACTTCGAGACCGAGATGGACGCCCAGGTCGAGGCCGAGTACGACCGGGCGTTCCGGGCGCGGGACCGGGATCGGTGGAAGACGCTGAACGTGCGCCCCAGGCCGGTGGCCACCCGAATCGTGGAGAGGGTGTGGCTCGAGAAGCCGGGATGGTTCCGCAGCCTCGCCAAAGCGCTGGTAGCGCAACGGATCGAGGACAATCAGCCGGTGCCGATAACAGCGTTCGATCCGGTCGCCGGCGAGCTGGCCGCGATGATCGAGGAGGAAATGCGGGTCCACCCACCAGCAGACCCGAACCTTCCGTTCTAGAACTCCAAGCGGAGTGGGCGCAGGTCCGCACTCAACTCGATGATCTCGAACGACAGGGCGGCAAGCTCAATGAACGGCACGTTGCCGCAGAGCGGGCACTCGAGACCGCGACCGAGCGGGGTCTTACCCGGGGGATCGCCGCCAACCGGCGGAACTCCACCCGAGTCGGCGAGAAGATCGAACATCTGCGCGAAGAGTGGCGCGTGCTGGCCGCCCGTGAGGGTGAGCTGCGGGGCGAGGTTCAGCGCCTCGTCGGCGATGCCCGGGCGATTCCGCGTGAGGCCGTGCAGGAGGCCGCCGCCGCCGAGCGCAACCCGACGTCGAGTTGGCGCCACGACCCGATCACCCGGGCCCAGATCCGCAAGCTCGAAGAGCTCGCCCACGAGGTCGACAAACCGTTCACCGTCGACACGAGCATCACCAAGGGGCAAGCGCACGACCTGATCTCCGGCATCCTCGCCGGCAACCTCACCGAGGTCCAGTTCACCGGCCGCCCCCGTGGACCCCACTTCCCGGACATCTCACTCGGCGGCGGTGCGGCCACGACCGGGGGAACCGCCGCCGTCGTCGGACCGGCCGCCCCGGTGTCCGCCGACCCGAGGTCGCCGGAGTCCGGGGACCCGGCCGCCGAGGTCGAGACCCGGATCCTGCGGGCACTCGCCGAAGCGGACACCGACGCCGACACCCACGCACAGTCGACCTCGACCACCCCGGCCGAGTTCCTGGCCTGGGCGGAAGGACATTTCACGACCAAAGCCCAGGTGGCCCTGGCCGACCTGATGAGCGACCGGCAGAACCTCACCGACGACATGTTCACGGCATGCCGGGCGATCCTGCTCGACACCGCCCGGTGGCACGAGCTCGGCCGCAAGGGCGCCGAGGCGTACTGGCACGCCCACCGCGACGAGCCGATCCAACATCCGGCGACGACCGCGATCACCGACGCGATCGTGAATGCCCGCGAGGCCGACGACCGCGCCGTCGGCGAGTCCTACCTCGAAACCGCACAGCATGTCGCCGCTGTGCCAGACAACGTCGTCGTCGAACTCGACGATGACGACGAGTTGAGTCTGGAGCAGGCCGAGGCGGAGCTCCTCGAAATCAACGACCGCGACACCGCACTCGAGGCCGTCCAGGAAGCCCTGGACCTGGGCGTGATCCCGGAGAACGACTGGTACTACCGTGCCCGGGCGAAGTTCGACCCCGCGACCCCACTGGATCTGCCGCACCCCGACCTGGACCCGGCCTTTGCCGCCGCACTACGCAAGCTCAAGGGCGAGACCGCACGACGGAAGATGACCAACCAGTGGTGGGCGGGGTGCCACGACGCCCAACGGGCAATCACCGCCACCGACCGGGCTTTCCTGCGCACGCCGACCGCCGCGGATCCCCGCGTGCTCGAGGCCGTCGGTGGGCGCACAGCCCAGGACCTGACCAGGAACTACTCGTACCTCGCCGTCATCAAAGACGCGATCATCGACCTCGCCGCCGGAGGATCCGCTACCCGCCAGGCGGCCGCGCAACTCATCGTGCGCAACATGGGCCAACTCGAGGAGCAGGGATTTCACGAGGTCGTGGCGCAGGCGTGGATCGACGTCCACCGCGACGACCTGACCTGGGACGAGTCGGTGAGCACCGACTGGACGCAGTGGATGCGCGCGCATCTGCGCACCGATCCCCTCGTCGCCCCCTGGGCCGCTGGGCCACTCGAACCGGCCATCACGGTCGCGTTCGAGGTCCTCGACTACGAGCGCCCCGATCTCGCCGACGCCACCGCGAACATCGACCGAGCACGCCTCGCCGCCGAACTCCGCCACACCGTCATGCCGCACCTCCACGACGACATGGACGCAGTTCACGAGTATTTCGAATCCGGTGGCCAGTGGGGGTTGCGGCTGAAGTCGAAGCCACGCTCGGGATTCCGGCACACCGTGCGTAGGTGGGAATACACCCTGGGCGGGCACGACCTGATCAACTGCGGCGGCGACCATCGGGTCGCGGTCGGTGGCCTGCTCGAGTCCGGCGGGCACCCGATCCCGGCGTGGGTCGAACGCACCTACCGGCCGATCCGTCAGGCCCGGGATCGAGTCGTGGCCGCCGCCGCCGAACTGGCGCCGGA
>NZ_BCXB01000091.1 GCF_001894885.1 Rhodococcus marinonascens NBRC 14363 | reverse complement strand
CTCAGCGGGCTGGTCCGGATCGATCGGCACATACCCGCCACCGGACTTGACCACCGCGTAGATCGCCACCAGCAAATCCAACGAGCGGCGCATCCCGATGCCCACCAACGACTCCGGGCCCACCCCGGCATCGATCAGATACCGGGCCAACCGGTTCACCCGCGCATCGAACTGCGCATACGTCAACGACTCACCCTCGAACACCAACGCCACCGCATCCGGTGTGCGCGCCACCTGGGCGTCGAACAACCCGACGAGGGTGGTATCCGGCACCTGGTGGCCGGTGTCGTTCCAGGTGTCGAGCACCAATGCCCGTTCACCCGGGGTGAAGAGGTCGAGGGCACCGACCTTGGTGTCCGCGGCGGTGGCGATGGTCTCGAGGATCCCGGTCAAGCGGGCGGCGAGCGTACCGACGGCGGCGCGGTCGAACAGGGCCGGCTGGTACCGCAGACTCAACCGCAGGTGTGGTTCGAGGAACGACAGCAACGTGAGCGGATAGTGGGTGGCATCGCGGGCATCGAGGGCGGTGACCCGCATGCCGGCGATATCGGTGTCCTCGCCGAAGCCGGTCTTGTCGATCGGGTACGACTCGAACACCGACAGGGTGTCGAACAGGTTCCCCAGACCGGCACGTGACTGGATATCGGCGAGCCCCGTGTGATGGTGGTCGAGCAGGGACGCCTGCTCGACCTGCAACCGGGTGAGCAACTGCGCCAACGTCTCGTCCGGGTTCGGTTGCACGCGCACCGGCAGTGTGTTGATGAACAACCCCAGCATGCTCTCCACATCGGGCAGCTGCGGCGGACGGCCGGAGACGGTGGCGCCGAAGACGATGTCGTCGCGGGAGAGCAGCCGGGACAGCAGCAGCCCCCATGCCGCCTGAATCACGGTATTCATCGTGATCCCGAGGCGTGAGACCAGCACACCCAGTTCCTCGATCACCTTGTCGGGCAACGTGATATCGACTTCGGCAGGCACCTCGTTCTGGTCCGGGGACGCGCCGGGGGCCAACAGTGTCGGCTCCTCGAGTCCGTCCAGGGCGCGTTCCCACGCGCGGGCAGAGGAGTCGGCGTCCCGCTTGGCAAGCCATTCGAGATACGTCCGGAACGTGCGCGGTTCCGGACTACCCGCGCCAGACTCGCCCGTGGCGTAGCGCACCAGCAATTCGCGGACCAGCAGTGGCATCGACCAGCCGTCGAGAATGATGTGGTGGTTCGTCATCGCCAGCACGTACCGGTCCGGTGCCGTGCGGATCAACATCAGCCGCAGCAGCGGCGGCCGGGCGAGATCGAAGCGGGCGATCCGATCCTCGTCGAGGAGCCGGGCGAGCTCGGTGTCGACGGCGGACCCGTACGCGGTCAGATCGACCTCGCGCCACGGGACGTCCACGTCGTCGACAATCAGTTGCGCCGGTGCCCCGGCCTCGTCGTAGACAAAGGCGGCCCGCAGGCTCGGGTGGTGGCCCAGCAGACCCGCGGCCGCGGCACGCAACCGTGTCGTGTCGACCGTGCCTTCGAGGTCGAGGCGCAGTTGTGCCGTATAGGGGTCGATCGTCTCGGCGGTGAGGGTCGCATGGAACAGCAGCCCGGACTGCAACGGCGACAGCGACCACACGTCCCGCAGCACCGGATACCGTCGTTCCCAGCGCTCGATCTGCGGCTGGTTCACCGACACCAGTGGCAGGTCCGACGGTGTCAGGCCGCCCGCGCTGGGCAGCACGGCGTGCGTGGCGAGCCCGTCGAGGGCACGGCGCCACAGGTCCGCGAGGGCGGCGACGTCCGCGTCGCGCAGAACTCCTGTCGGGTACGCGAACGACGCCGTCAGCCGGGGACCATCCGGGCCGTCGACGACGAGGGCGTTGATGTCGATGGCAGCGGCCACCGCCATATCGGGTCCACTGGCAGCGAGCAGGTTCGGCGCGTGCGGGTCGGGGATCCAACCGATCTCGCGCAGTTCCCCGGTGTGCTGCCCGCCCTGTCGGCCGAGGTAGTTGAAGCTGATCTGCGGCGCCGGCAGTGCGGCGAGGATCGGCCGGGTGGTGTCGTCGAGTTGCCGGAGCACACCGAAGCCGACACCCCGGGCGGGAACCACGGCAAGTTGTTCCTTCACTGCCTTGATCAGGACACCGGCGGCGTGTCCGCCTCCGAAGACCTCGGCCAGGTCCATCCCCGGCACCGTGAGCCTGACCGGGAAAACGCTGGTGAACCAGCCGACGGTGCGGGCAAGATCCGCGCCCGCGACCGCCTCCTCCTCCCGCCCGTGTCCCTCGAGCGTGAGCAGCACCGAGTGTTCGTCGGCGCCACCGGCCCGTCGCCATTCCACCACTGCCAACGCCAGCGCCGTAAGAAGTCCGCCGTTGACACCGCCGCCGAAGACGTCGGGTAGCTGTGCGAGCACTGCGTCGGTCACCGCGGGGCTCACCTCGATGTGGACCCGCTCGGTGGTGCGCATCGTGTCGATGGCGGGCTCGATCGCCCGCGCGCCGATCAGCGGGTCACGGCCGCCGAGAACGTGCTGCCAGTGCGCCAGCTCACCGATGTGCGCGCCGGTATCCACAGAGTCTCGGACTCCGTGTGCCCAGCGGCGGAAGGAGGTGCCCACCGGGGCCAGGGCCGGGGGCTGCCCGGCGCTCAGTTGCAGCCATGCCGTCGCGAGGTCCGGCAGCAGCACCCGCCACGAAACCCCGTCCACCACCAGGTGATGCGCCACGATCAGCAACCGCCCGCGCACCCCCGCCGATCGCGGAGCCAGCCACACCAGTTGGATCATGATCCCGCGTTCGGGATCCAGGCGCCGCGCCGCCGCCGCACCCTCGGACACCACCAACTCGTCGAATGTGAGGGAACCCGGCGCAGCCGTCGTGGGGACCCGCGACACCAGGCGATCAGCCGAAACACCCTCGGCGGGAGTTGTTTCGAATACCCAGGTGCTTCCCTCGGTATAGAACCGCGAACGCAACATGTCGTGGCGCCCGAGCACCGCCGTCAGCGCCGCCCTCAGCCGGTCTTCGCCGGCGTCGGCCGGCGCGGTCAGCAGCAGCGCCTGACTGAAGTCGTCGAAGGAGCCGCGCTCGAGCATCTCATACATGATCGGGGTCAACGGGATCCGGCCGACACCGCCGCCCTCGAACTCCTCGAGGACCTCGGTGCCCGGCTCCACCGTCTCCGCTGCCCCGGCGATCCCGGCGATAGTCTTGTGCTCGAACACCGCCCGTGCCGTGAAGCCGAGCCCGAGACTCTTGGCGCGGGAGGCGATCTGCATCGCAACAATGCTGTCGCCGCCCAACGCGAAGAGCGAATCGTCCACACTCACCCGTTCGAGCCCTAGTACGTCTGCGACGAGGCCCGCCAGCAGTTCCTCCGCTTGCGTCGACGGAGCGCGGAATGTGTGTTCGGCAGAGCCGAACTGCGGCGCAGGCAGAGCACCGCGGTCGAGTTTGCCGGCGGGCGTCACCGGTACCTCGTCGAGTTGCATCACCACGGCGGGCACCATGTGTGAGGGCACCATCGTGGCGACCCCCT
>NZ_BCXB01000090.1 GCF_001894885.1 Rhodococcus marinonascens NBRC 14363 | reverse complement strand
AACGTTTGCGAGACGCGCTGAGGGCGGGGGCGATGGGCAACCGCGACAACATCGCCACAAAACGCCACGCCGAACCGTATCCCGAGGTGGCTGCGTAGGCATCGACATGCACCTGCGGCGGATGGCATACGAGATAGGACGCTATGGCGCATGCGTCCGCACGGTGAAATCCGCAATCACTGACACTCTCGGAGAATCCGCTCCCGAAGAACCAGGGAGGCGAAATATTCGGGCGTCTCCCACAAGTCCATCTACCGCCACCTCGCACGCGACAGCCCACGACGCCGACAACAGTAGGTGAGTCACCCTGAGCGAGAAACTACTTTGCGGCTGGGGCCAGCTTCAGGATTCCGGGGCCTAGAAGGGGTGTTCTGGGCTCTGCCCGCACCCATACCGGCCGGTATCGCTTATCGGTATCGCTCAGTAGTAGGGGGGGAAGTTCCATTGCTGGTTGAACCCTCCGGTGCAGTCCCAGAGCTGCAGCCGGGTGCCGTTGGCAGATACGTTGTCGGTCACATCAAGGCATTTCCCGCTCGGAAGGTTGATGATTGCGCCACCGACCGGGTTGCCGTCGGTGACCTCGTCGGCCATCCGCCACTGCTCGCTCGTCTGACGTCCGCAGTCGCTGATCTGTATCGGTACCCCATTGGGGAACAGATCAGAGCTATTGACCGCTTCGACCACATCCAAGCATTTTTGGGTGTGCGGGTTGACGATCTGATTCCCACCACTGTTCATTGTCCACTGCTGGTTTTCCGCGCCCGTGTGGTCCCACATCTGCACACGAGTGCCGTTGGCGGTTCCGTTGTCGACGATGTCGAGAACCCGGCCGTTCAAACCGTAGACAGGAGAATCGAGCCTGGTGGCGAGGATTTCCTCGGCAGCCACCAGGGAGTCGAGAGCGGTCTGTACGTTGAAGTCGACTCCAACCTTGTCGAGAACGGACTGCGCCGCGGCTACTTCGTTGGGGGTGGTGTCGTTGATGTCGATGCCGACAAGGCTCAGACCTTGTTCTACGACATTAGCCGAGATGGCAAACTCCAGGGGGGTGATGTCGTCGTCCTGGTCAGTTGGTGCGTCCGGGGTGTCCCGGAGCAGCCTCGCCAGCACCACGTTGAGCGCTTTTCCGATTACGGCGGCTTCCGGACCCACTGGGAGGAAGACGGTTTCGATCGACAGTGGCCCGGGGATCACGGTCGGGAGTTGGTTGGCGGCGGCTTTTCTGGGGTCGCCGGTTTCGTTGGCCTCGGTGGCAGCATGGCCGGCGGCCTGGCCAACGCCGGGGAACAAGTTGTCGGCGAGCCCCGCAAGTTGTATCTGTGGTGATGTGATGGTGACTGAACGCGGTGTGGACGAGTTGACCCCGACGCCGATTACACCAATCCCAACGACTGCTGCGACCCCAACGATAATCCCCGAACGAACTGATACCTTCATAATGGATCCTCCAAATTCAGATCTGACTCGACACAGTGCATCTGACTCGAATTGCTCAGCGGCAAGCGGAGTCTCATGATTCTCTTCCGGCAACGATTGATGCCGATGCTACGAAATTCCCGAACTTCGCGCGGCCCAAGATGCCGCCGGCGATGACGCCGTACATCTCGGCGGTGCGTCGGCCTCGAGCCGCTGAGGATCAGTTGCAGCTGGGCGGGTCGGCGAAGCGGGCCGCTGGGCGGCCCGCCGTGTCGCCCGTCCCGGTCCCGGTCTGGCGACAGGTTGGCCAAGGCGAGCGCCAGGATCACGGGAAACCGGTGCCGGATACCTCGGCGGGCTCGGGGATCAGGCACCCGTGTGAGCGTGTCGAGAATCCCGCTCGCGAATGGGGTAGTGGGCATGGGAGAAGATGGGGCTGCGGGCACGGCTCGTTCCTGGTGGTGGTGATGGCGTAGGAACTTGAATCATCACCGAGGCGACCGTGCCCGCCCACACCGCCCTGCCACAAACCCTCAGGTCAGGAACCTCTATCCCCGACTTTGCCGGGGCCCTGTTGCTGATCCACCCCGGGCGTCACTGTAGAACTATTTCCTTCGCTGAGTAATGGGCTAGTGGGATTTCCCCGTAGACCACCGGATTCATGGTCGAGAAACTCCAGAATCGGTCACTTTGATAGTCGCCAACGGTCCAGCGCCATTGTTCACGTCAGAATCCGATGTGTTCCGAGGTGAACAACGGAGACTATGAAATGCGTTGGGCATCCATACATTATCGATATTTGTGTGTTCCACAAAAGTAAGGAAATTGTTTGCGTGATCGAATTTGCTCGCGACGCCGCTGGCTCTAACGGTCGGGGTGATTGTGTCCCCTTCCGTACCGAGAGCTTTTACCCGAACATTGATCGTGGGAAAACTCATCAGTCCGTTACCATCATCGTCGAGATCCTTCAAAGCCGTCCACCCACCCATTTTGTCGCCTGCAGCATTGGGTCCATCTTTGGTGACCACACCGTCTTTTGTTCTCCGCTCGGTGGCATTGTTCAATGCCATTCGTAAGTGAGTCCCAGTTGACGACTCGTTGCCGTCGTCGCGGATACGGATAATGTCGGTTGGATACCCGAGGATGCGGCTACGGACGGCGCCGATTATTCCACCGATTATTCCAGAGGAATCATCAGGAACGGAATCATCAGGAACATTCTCGACCTCGGCGGACACGAACTCGGTGCCTTTGGGAATATTAATGTCGAGTTTCACCCGCTCCAGGCTAGCTATTTTGGACTTGGCACCGAAAGCTCCCCGATCGTACTGCAAGGGGTCAAAGTTAAGACTATAACTGAACTCTTCACCGGAACGCACAACTTCTGGGTAGGTAGTTCGAATAGTCATTGGGTTGCCAAAAAAGTCGATTGGCCCGTCCCAACCTACAGTTGATGGAGATGCTGACGCGTTACCGAATGCGCCACAACTCAGGTCGAACTGCTGCACCGACTCAGCTGTGCCGTCCTGTCCGGCGACAGGACCGTCATCGGCCGATGCAGCACCCTGCGTGAAGGGCAGAGCTCCAGCGGACATGATTGCTACGACCGCAATTCTCGACCAGCGGATTCGATTCATAACTACCCCTACGAGGGTTGAGGGTGGGCGGACTGGGGTGGGTGTCAAGGTAGTATTCGAAATCGCCGACATCTACTTGTTCCTTTGCCTGCTGTGGCACTCGGGATTGGTTCCGGTGGAATCCCGAAACGCGGACGGACAGGTGAGGATCGCCGTTGAGTGTGACTCCAGCCACCCATTTTGATAAGCGGTCCGACAATAGAATCCCCATTAACTACGACGAAAGCAGTCTTGCCGCGAGTACGGGCCGTGTCTGTCCACCGAACAGACCAACCAGGTGTCCCCCGATCGGTGGACACCGCGAGCAGACCGGCCCTCGAATACGGTGCCCAGCACACCAGTGGGCGCCTGCCGATCCCGGCGGTGATGGTCCTCGACGAGGCCGCGAACATCTGCAAATTGCAGCAACTTCCCGACTGGTACTCCCACTTCGGCTCCCGCGGCATCGTGTTGATCACCATCGCCGTCGCAGGCGAAGAAGGTGTGTAAAAGTATTTGGCCTGCCGCAGGCAGGACAGGGTTTTCGGTACCGTCAGGTGCCGGTTTCTGCTCACCGGAGGTGAGGGTGTTAG
>NZ_BCXB01000089.1 GCF_001894885.1 Rhodococcus marinonascens NBRC 14363 | reverse complement strand
CCCGGTTGCAACTGATCGGGCCGCACTACGTAAAAACCCTCCAGCTGTGGGCGGCGGTGTTGGAGGCCCGCCGGGACGAAGCCATCGCGGCTCAATCGCAGGAAGTCTATGACCGTTACGTCAAGTACCTCAACGGCTGCATACGTCTGTTCCGCGAGGGCTACACCAATCTGGGTCAGTTCACGCTGCAGAAGTAGGCCGGTCGGCTCCTCTCGTAGCGAATCGCCCCGGCATTAGCGATGGCGCAATCGTCGCTCCACCCGGTGTTGGAGTGCCGGTAAGAAGCGTGTCCCGGGCAGGAGTCGAACGGTGGCGGCGGGTATGCCGAGATGGACCGTGCGGAGCAGGCACTCAAGATGGGGAAGGCAGGTTGTCACCGGCATCGGCGTCCGGCACTGAGCGGGGGGGCGAAACCTGGATCGATGTTGGCACCTGGGTCGCCTCGGGTGCGACGGAACGGCCAAGGTGCTCGATCTTGGTGACGAAGGGCGACGTCATCGCCCGTACGAGTGCGCCGTAGGCGACACCGAAGTCGATCTCGTCGCCGACCGCGCCAGGGTGATCGCCGAGGTTGACCACCAGGTGGTCACTGCTCATCCCGAGGATCGTGATGCCCTCGGGTGGCTGCAGACCGTCCGGGTCCACGTCCTGGCGACCGAGGGCCAGGATTGCTTGGTGCACGGTCCCGCTGCCGGTGCGGACCGGCGCCTCGCCGAAAGCCGCCTGAGCACGATCTCCCCAGGGTTGAGCCGGTTTCATAGCGACCTCGATGACCTCGGCGGTCAAGGTGAAGGCGTCCGTGTGCAGGCCGGGGATCGGTGTCCGGTACAGCGGATCGACGCCGATAAGGATGGCTTCGCCGAGTCGGAGCTCGTCGATCCGGCCGACGTCGTGGGTGTGCAGAGCCCAGTTCAGGTTCGCCGAGTTGCCGCCTGAGACGACGTCGAGCGAGATCCCGTGCAGTGCCTCGATATCCTCCGCGAGCCCGGTGAGGATGCCCATGTTTCGGTCGTCGGGCACGACACCGTTCTGACAAGCGAGGTTGGCGCCAAGCCCGACGAGCCGGAGGGAGGAGTGACCGAGGACGGCCCGCACGGCCTCGGGCGCGTCGTCGAGCGCGATGCCCTCGCGTAGGTCACCCAGCTCGACCATGAGCACGACGGCGTGCATCCGCTTCTGCTGGGACGCGGCCTGATCGAGCGCCGCCAGCACGACGGCCTCGGTGTTCAGACTGACGTCGGCGACGTCAACGACCCGTGCCACTTGGCTGAGCATGGGTGAGCGGATCAACGTGCGTAACGGTGATCGGTCCAGCCCGGCCAGCCGAGCGAGGTTCGACACCCGGCAATCACCGAGTCCGCGGGCGCCGCCGCGCAGCATCGCCGCGCCGACTCCCGGCGAGCCCAACACGGCCTTGGTGATCCCAGTGACCCGGATGCCCATTGAGGCAAGCCGGTCAACCAAGATCCGCGTGTTCTGCTCGACCTTGTCGAGATCGATTTCGATCCGAAGCGTCACACGGGGGTGGTCGTGTCGGCCACCACCGCGAGCGCGGGGAAGGCTGTCAGCACCATGTCGACCAGATCCGACGAGGGGCGCGTCAGAGGGTCGGTGACCGGGAGGCCGAGCTGCGAATGATGCTCGGAGATCGCGTTGCTCAGCTCGTCGTCGGTCATCTCCTCGTGGTTGATCGTGACCCCGATGACGCGGGTGTCGGCGAACGCCTCGATCAGTGCGATCTCGCTGGCCGCGGTCGGCATCGGCATCATCGGGAAGTCGCCGAGCACCGTGCGTTTCGGCGCGTGCTGCACGATCACGCCGGCCGGGCGGCTGCCACGCAGGATGTAAGCCGACGTCAGGTACGCGGGGTGGCTGAGCGCGCCCTGGCCCTCGACCACGATCACGTCAGGGTCCTCACCCTCGAACGCAGCGACGACCTGGTGCTCGACCTCGCCCGAGCAGAACTGGGGGACCAGCGCATCCAGCGCGACACCGTACTTCCCGCCCTGGATCAAGGTGGTCTGACCGGTGCCGACCATGACCGCCTTGATGCCGCGCGCGTTCAGCGTCTGGACCAGCAAGGTGGCGGTGGTGCGCTTCCCGATCGCCCCGTCCGTACCCAGGATCGCGATCCTGGGACATGTGACCTCGAAGATCCGGCCGGAGAACTGGTGCAGTTCGCGCTTGGCCTTCGGCCGGCGTACATCGGTGATGGTGACGCCGGCGATCACGGCTGCCGCCGCGAACTCGGCGTCGTCGTTGAGGAACTCGTGCAGGCCGTTAATGATGTGCATCCCGCGGGCGATGCCGTCGAGCAGCACGACCCGCTGCTCGTTCGACAGTAGGCCGTCGGCAGGCGCCAGCCCACAGATCAGGTAGTCAGGTACGCGGCCGGCCTGAGAGATGGACTCGGCGAGCGACGCCAGCACCGGGATGCCGTTCGCGGTGCCGTCGAGGAACTTCCCGGCATCGACTCCGGCCCGGAGGCTGTCGATGACACTGAGGATCTCGTACTTCTCCGAGTGCCGGACCAGGCCGTTGGCGGTCTTACCGTCCTGCTCGCCGAACAGGCCCTCGCAGTAGACGATCGCGGTGGAACCAGCAGGCAGCGCGAAGGAAGCTGCCGGAGGGATCCACTCGCCCTGTTCGGACGCGTCGAAAAAAGGGGTACCGCTGGCGAGCGAAGACATAAGATCCTCTGAGAAGTCCAAGAGAAGGCGACGAGATTGTGACGCGCGCTGAGCCCAACATTCAGCGAGTGGTCCGCCCTGAGGGCCGGCAAGATTACCGACATGTTAACTGTACTCGATCGGTTCTGACGATTGGCGCTTATGACACGCTTCTTACCGCACCCCGTGTTGGGCTGCCCAGTTTGATCGGCGGACTCCACAACGGCTGCCGTCCGCCGAAGCGGCGCCGGGTTTACCCCCCCTTCCGATAATTTGGAGGGGTGGCGAACGCCTGCCCTACCTCTCTGGGCCTCGTGGGTGTTGGGTGCAGGCGATTACTCGGCGACTTCTGCACTGTCAGCGTTTGCGGCCGCGAGCAGCCGGTACACGGTGGCGCGGGACATGCCTGTCAGTTTCCCGATCTCGACAGCACTCATGCCCCGGTCGCGGTACTTGCGCGCCTGGTCGACGTCCTCGGTGTTGAACGTGGGGCGCCGGCCACCCTTGCGGCCGTTCGCTGCGGCCGCGGCCAATCCTGCCTTGGTGCGTTCGATCATCGTGTCGCGTTCGAGTTGCGCGAATGCCGACATGACGGTGAGCATTGCCCTGCCCATCGCCCCTTCGGTGGTCAGCCCTTCGGTGATGCTGTGGAATCCGATGCTGCGGGCGTGCAGGTCGTCGACCAGCTGCAGCAGGTGGACGGTGTTGCGGCCGAGTCGGTCGAGTTTCCACACGGTGAGCACGTCGCCGGGGCGCAGGTAGTCGAGTGCGGCGTCGAGCTGCGGGCGTGATGCCTTGGCACCGGACACGCCGTGGTCGGTGAACACCTTCTCGGCGGCTGCGGCCGCGAGTGCGTCGAGTTGTAGTTGCGGGTTCTGGTCGGTGGTGCTTACTCGCGCGTATCCGATGACTGTCACTGCGCTCCTGTCTCGCAATCCCGTGTCTGTTCGGTTCTGAGACTAGATGGTTTGCTAGATGGTTTGCAAGACGATCTGTCGGGGTGCTTCCGCAGGAACTCGGGGATCCGTGCGTGAACAGTCTCGAGTCCTA
>NZ_BCXB01000088.1 GCF_001894885.1 Rhodococcus marinonascens NBRC 14363 | reverse complement strand
TCTTACCCCCACACAAAGACCAATGCAAACCAGTCCCGATGAAGGCATTCCAAGAAGTGAAGCACCACCATACACAATGATGAACTCCGAATTTTCGTCAGGCATTCCGTACAACCTCGTAGCATCCACCCGAAGGTGGAAGTCGGTGTCCGTGTCGCTCTGACCTGAAATAAGTTACGCCACCCCCACCACAAAACCAAATCGCCAGGTCACAGCCGCAAAGGCGATGTCCGCGAGCTAGATCGCTTGCGTACGCGATGCCCGCATCGCAAATACGAACGGCACGGTCCAGGGGTTGAGGAGCGCGAAGCGTTTCTCCTCGACGTTGCACAACTCCATTCAGGAGGCGGAACGGATATCGCGCCTGTCCAACTTTCGCCATACCGCCCAGCCATACCGAGCTCCCCCCAGTCGTCGTGAAAGTTCGCCGGCGAACATTTTCTGGCATAGCCGATCCAATTCTGATGCGCGAACTGCGACGCTGCCGGCACCAGAACAACGGCCGCACGATCGCGAGAGTGAGCGGTAACCGCGGACAAGCCTGTTGGGAATCGAACGCAAACGGCCCAACCGACTACCCGTTTCGAACGAAGTGCGCGTTCTAGCCACTGACGTCTTCTTGACGGAAAAGAAGGCAGGGAACTCGTCGAGACCGCAGTCGGCATCGGTGCAGGTCCGCGACCTCGCCAAGCTGCATTTCGGTGGCAACTCTTCGGCCGCGGTGCAGGTTGTATTTCATTCCGACACTCAGACAGTCGACAGCCCACAAGTGCAGCGGGTACTGGACGCGGCCACCACCGTCTTCGACGGTGATACACGATTCGGGGAAGTGATTGCCCCAAAACCAGGGATGTAGATAGGTCCGGACGGACATACCGGCATCCTCATCGCCTGCGCGAACGCGAGCACCGACGACACGGTCAACGCCGTCGACGAATACAAGGCCGAGCTGATCGCCCTGTCGACGTACTGTATCGAGGTTTATCCGACCGGAGCCTCGGCATTGTGGAGCGACTTCAACAAGGCCACCCACGACGCCATGATCAAATCCGAATTGATTTCCTGGCCAGTAATATTGGCAATCATGATCCTGGCGTTCGGCTCCCTCGTCGCCGCCGGCCTACCCCTGTTGTTGACCCTCGCCGGACTCGTCGCTTCCGCCGGCGGACTGGTTCTGCTCAACCAGATCACCCCGATCTCGGTGTGGGCGATGAACTTCGCGCTGACGTTCGCCCTCGCGCTGGGTATCGACTACGCAATGTTCCTCGTCTCCCGCTTCCGCGAGACGATCCGCCACACAAACTCCTCACGGGCGGCCGTCGCCGAGACCATGGACACCGCAGGCAAAGCCGCACTGCTATCCGGGCTGACGGTGCTGGTCAGCCTCTCTGCCGTGCTCCTCGTTCCGGCACCCGCGGTGCGGACGATGGCGGTCGGAATCATGCTCGCGGTGTTCTTCGTCCTTCTCGCAACTCTGACGCTGCTGCCGTCAACGTTGGGCAAGCTGGCGGATCGTTGCCTTACGCCAAGCGGCAGGAGCACCACTCCCCGCGCTTCGCGTCCTGGGGCGCACTTCTCCATAGGCACCCCTGGCCGTTCGCCATCGGTTCGTCGCTCGTACTCATAGCACTTTCGATCCCGGTATTCGCGTTGAAAGTGGCGATGCCCTCGATCGAGGTTGTACCCACCGCCGCCCCAGTACGGCAAGGATAGGAGCTCGTCCAAGCACAGATGGGTGAGGGTGCACCGGGGATGCTGCAGATCATCGCCCCGGCGCCGGACGGCGGCGACACTGCGACAGCGGCCAGAGCAGCCGATGGCATTGCGATGGTCAACCGCGGCAACCAGCACGCGATGGCAGCGACCTCGTGATGCTTCAGTCCCTGCCGACCGTCGATGCCTCGGACCCGCAGATGAACGCGATCCTCGAACGCCTGCGGGCGGATATTCCGGCGGGCGCTCTGGTCGGCGGCGCGCCCGCGGAGAATCTGGACCTGAAACAGGCCCTGAATGACTACTCCCCGCTGATCGTGGGCATCATCCTCCTCCTGGGATTCCTATTGCTGCTCGTAGCGTTGCAGGCGCCACTGGTCGCCCTGATGGGCACCGTGGTGAGCCTGCTGTCGACCGCGGCTGCGTTCGGGGTTGCGAAGCTGATCTTTCAGGACGGGTACGGCGCGGGCCTTCTCGGCTTCACCCCCCCCAGGGATTCCTGGACGGATGGGGACCGGTGTTCTTCTTCGCGATGATTTTTGCGATCGCCATGGACTTACACCGTGTTCCTGCTTGCGACAGCAGAGGAGCACTACGAGCGCTCGAGTGATCCGAAGGTCGCGCAGATCGCGCAGATCGCGGGCATGGCCCATTCCGGGCGAGTGATCTTCGCGGCTGCTGCAGTGATGGTCGCGGTGTTCTTCACCTTCGCCCTCGCTGAGCCTTTGCCGCCGAAGGAGATGGGAATCATCCTCGGCGTCGCCGTGCTTCTCGATGCGGTGCTGATCCGCTTGATGTTGTTGCCTGTGTTGCTGCGACTGACCGGTCACGGCGCCTGGTGGTCGCCGGCCTGGCTCCGGAAGGTTCTGCCGAACATCCGCTTCTCCCACTGAAGAGTGCGCGAAAGGTGGGACATCGCGCCATGAGTCCCCCCTTCACATTTATACCCCCAGGGGTACAATCGGAATGGATCAGCCCCCCCCGAAAGGAAATATGATGGTAGGCGACGAAGACAGCATTGCATTGGTACTCAACCGGCTGCGACGAGCGCACGGGCAACTCGCCGGAGTGATCTCCATGATCGAGCAGGGCCGTGATTGCAAGGACGTTGTCACCCAGCTCGCCGCGGTATCCCGGGCCCTCGACAAGGCTGGCTTCAAGATCGTTGCCACCGGATTGCGGGAGTGCCTGACCGGTGACACCCAGGAGGGAACGCAGCCAATGACCGAGGCTGAGCTCGAAAAGCTCTTTCTCGCGCTGGCCTGAGCACACCCATCACACTCGACGCCACAGAGGACGAGACGCAGGCCGAGAGGAGCAATCCATGGCCGGCTTATCACGTGAGGGTTGGACCGCCGAAGGCGTGATGACGCTAATGAATGGCCGTTGGTCGCGCTCGTCAATTTCGCACGGACCCTGGCGCTCTCGCCGTGATGGTTGAGTGGGTCCGGATTCGCCGGTGTCAACCTCGCCTTTTTCCACGCGGCGCGATCGTGCCCCTCGATCCGTGGGGTCACGCCACTCCCGTCCCGGGGCCCGCCACCCGCGGGTGCGGGCTCCGGAGCTCTTCCACCCGAAGCAACCGAGCGATAGCAAGGAACGATCATGAATCTCGCACTATCGACCACACTGCATACCTCCTTCGACGATGCCGTGAAGCGGACCCGCCAAGCCCTGTCCGAGCAGGGTTTCGGCATACTCACCGAGATCGACATGAAGGCAACGCTGAAGGCCAAGCTCGACGAGGACATGGAGGACTATCTGATCCTCGGGGCCTGCAACCCACCGCTCGCCCACCGTGCGGTGGGAGTTAACCGGCAGATCGGGCTGCTGTTACCGTGCAACGTCGTTGTCCGCCGCGACCCGTCCACGGAGAACATGGTGATCGTCGATGCGATGAATCCGGAATTGATGGTCAAGGTCGCCGAGGAACCCGCACTGCAGGAGGTCGCGGACGAGGCCACCACCAGACTTCAAGCCGCCATCGATTCCCTCAGCACCGGCGA
>NZ_BCXB01000087.1 GCF_001894885.1 Rhodococcus marinonascens NBRC 14363 | reverse complement strand
GATAGCCCACGCGTGTGGCCCGTGCGAGTTCATCGCACGGGCCGCACTGCGTTGTCCGGCACAATTCCGTCCCAAGAAAAACTAGACACTCGTGCCAGTTCTGGCTACGCTGCCCGGCATGGCGACTAGAATCGGCACACCCGGCGGCCGCGAGCGACTTACCGCTGTCTTCGGCGGCGCGATTCTTTCCATGTCTCTGGCAGTTTTCGGGGCACAAGCCGCTGCTCACGCCGACTCCGAAGACCTGCAGATCTCCGCGTACGACGCTCCCCCGGGCGACACGTCCGCGGTTCCACCCTTCGAGGGCGACCTTGCCCCCGGCCAGGAGATCACCCAAACCTGGGACCTCCGGAACAAGTCCAACCAGGGCGGCTTCGTCAAGGTATATCTGGGCGAATGGAAAGCGACTTCGCCGGACATGAAGGTGTATGTCCGGGCGCAGATCGGCGACGATTTCGGCGATAACGTGGACCTGGTCGAAGGCGCGGCCGAGCCGGGAACTGAGTTGGCCTCGGCTTACCAGGGAGCCGGCCAGGACGCCAAGTTAGTTCTCGTGGTCGGCATGCCCATCGACGCCGACAACCTGTCGCCGGAAGAATTCGTCGACCCGGACTTCCGCGTCGACTTGGTGCCCGACGCCGACGCAGCTGCGACGACCACCACCCTGGACGGCCCGAACGACGCGACTACCGGTGAGCCCGTGGATCTCTCAGCCGAGGTGAAGGGTCCGGAAGTCGACTTCATCGGCGGCACAGTCCAGTTCAAGGACAACGGCGAAGACATCGGCGATCCGGTCCAACCAGTCGACGGTCGTGCGACGCTGCCGCACACCTTCACCGCCGACGGCGAGCACGAGATCACCGCGGTGTACTCCGGAGCGGACGGCTTCGAAGGCTCCACCGGCCAGGCCGAGACGGTCACCGTCACCGCCCCGAACAATTCCGGTACGGGTTCCTTCGGATCTCTCGGCAGCCTGGGCAGCATCTTCGGTTCCTAGCAGGAGGCAACCGGAGTTTGTCTGACACACAGAGCAATTGAGGTTTGAATGTGTTCAGAAAAGCCCAATCTCCTCCGAATACTGGACGCTTGGTTGAGTTCTGGATATGCTCCGCGTCATGACGACAACCATCAGCGCGCCAGGCAGCATGAAACGGCTGACCACGGCCTTCGGCGGCGCGATTCTTGCCCTGTTCCTAGCAATGTTCGGAGCGCTGGTGGCGCCCGCCGCCGCCCACGCCGAGGTGAACGACCTCGAGTACTCCGCGGACGAGGTCACCTGGGGTGACACGTCCGAGATTCCAGGCTACGAGGGCACACTCGTCCCCGGCGAAGAGATCACCTCCACCTTCTATGCGAGGAACACGACCGAGCGGGGCGGGGTTCTCCAGGTGTACCTCGGCAACTGGACGACCTCGCCGGAGATGGAGGCGTACGTCCGGGTGGAGATCGACGACGAGTCCGGTCCCCGCGTGGACCTCACCACCGTAGAAGAAGCTATGCCGGGCACCGAGTTGAATGCGATCCGCGTCGAACCCGGCCAGACCGCCACCGTGAGCCTGGTGGTGGGGATGCCCATCGAGGCAAGCAACGGGTCGCAGGATGGGTCCGTCACCCCGAACTTCTCCCTCGACTTCGAGGTCGACGGCGCCCTCGAAACAACCACCACTGTGACCGCGCCGAACACCGCGGATACCGATGAGGCCGTCAACCTCTCGGCAGAGGTGAAGGGACCGGAGGGCGACGCTGTCGGCGGCACGGTCCAGTTCAAGGCCGACGGTAACGACATCGGCGCGCCGGTCGCCCTGGTCGACGGCAAAGCGACATTGGACTACACCTTCACCGACGCCGGTGACTACTCCATCACCGTCCACTACAGCGGAGCGGGCGACTTCAACGGCTCCGTCAGCGATTCGGAGACGGTCAGCGTCACCGACCCGGACAATTCCGGCGACGGCTCTTCTTCCGGAAGCCTGGAGAGCATCTTCGGTTCCTAGTCGACCGAACGCCCAGCACCCGCAGCGAAAGCCCCTCACCGCAACCTTGGGTTCTAACGGTCGTTGCAACACCCTGAGTTTCGGGGAGTTGCAACGACCGTGCCGCGTTCGAGGGGCAAGACGTCAGGACTGCAGAAGTACACGCGAGAGGATCGGGACCGGTTCTTCCGCGAGTTCGACCGGGTGGGCAGCGTGACTGCTGCCGCCCGATCGCTCGGATTCAACGCACACACCTGCGCCCAGTGGGCACGCGAGGCCGGGCTCGGGAGCATACGACTGCGCCATCCCGGACACGAGGAGTTCCTTCGACTGCGCAGGACCGGTGCCACACGGGGTGAGGCAGCGGTGGCGGTCGGGGTGCACCCACGCACTGCGAAGGACTGGGACCGCGGGATCCGAGGGTCGCGAAACGCCAGGATCTACCCCGACGGCCGGGTCGTCGACTACACATCTGGTGTGACTACGATGACCACCCCCGCCGCCGGTAGCGGACCTGTCCAGCAGACGGTGGTGATGACGAAGGTCGATACACCCATCTCTGCCCGGTACCTCTCACTGGAGGAACGCGAAAAGCTCCGCGACATGTCAGCGGCGGGTGCGTCGCTGCGCACGATCGCCGCCGCGTTGGGGCGGGCACCGTCGACGCTGAGCCGAGAGGTCGCCCGGAACAGCGATCCCGAAGGCGGATATCGGCCCTACCGCGCGCATCGTGCTGCGGCGGCCCGCAGGCCTCGGCCCAAGGGCCGCAAGCTGCTCACCGGGCACGCCGTGGGTCGATACGTTCAGGAGAAGCTGCTCCTGCGCTGGTCTCCCGAACAGATCAGCAAGACTCTGATCAAGGACTTCCCCCGCGATCAGGAGATGCGCGTGACTCACGAGACGATCTACCAGGCCCTGTACTTGCAAGGGCGGGGCGGGTTGCGCAGGGAGGTCGCTACGGCGTTGCGAACCGGTCGAGCCCGCCGCAAGGAACGCCGGTCCGGGGAGCGGCGCCGGCCTCGGTTCGTCGACCCGATGGTCATGATCTCCGAGCGACCGCCCGAGATCGAGGACCGGGCGGTGCCCGGGCACTGGGAAGGGGATTTGATCACCGGTGCCCACAACAAGTCGGCGATCGCGACTCTCGTCGAGCGCACGACCCGATATGTGATGCTTGTTCGTCTGCCGGGCGATCACAGCGCCGAGGCGGTTCGGGACGGGCTCGTCGCGACGATGGGGACACTGCCCGAGCACCTGCGTGGATCCCTGACCTGGGATCAGGGTGCGGAGATGGCCACCCACCGATCTTTCAGCATCGCCACCGGCATCGACGTGTATTTCTGCGATCCGGCAAGCCCATGGCAGCGCGGGTCGAACGAGAACACCAATGGTCTACTGCGGCAGTACTTCCCGAAAGGAACGGATCTGTCGGTCTACGGACCCGAGGATCTTGAACACGTCGCTCAGGAACTGAACGGGCGTCCACGCAAGACGCTCGGCTGGGATACCCCATGCGTGATCTACTGATCACCCATTAGATCACCGGTGTTGCAACGACCCCTGGAATCCGCCAACGGTGAGGGGCTTTCTCGTGTCTTCCCTACCCTTGGCACCCCATGCCGACAATTGCGGACACACAGCCGATTACGTGGTCTTCTGGTGTGACCTCGTCAGCCCCGGAGTCCTGTGGACCACAAGCAGGAGGCGCCGCCGGGATGGTTCCCCGGCGGCGCCTCGTGCTACCCGCGTGGTCTGCTGTGCCTATATGTGG
>NZ_BCXB01000086.1 GCF_001894885.1 Rhodococcus marinonascens NBRC 14363 | reverse complement strand
GGTCGGCCACCGCTGCCGGTGGTGTTGCCGGGTGGTGGGAGCAGGGGTTCGAGAAGCGCCCATTGTGCGTTCGTAACCGACGACGACGGGTACACCGCGCACCGGTGTGCCCTCGCATTGTCCGGGGTGGGGCATGACGGGCACAGCACGATGGGAGATGATGACAAGTGAACTCCTGGTTGGTCGTGGTACACGCACCTACCGACCTACCAGGAGTTCACTCATTCCGCACCAGTCACACACCGACACCGAGTTTGCAGACGCACTCTTAGAGGGATGCGGCGCCGCGATTCGGATCGCGGACGTCGATGCCCGCCTCCGTCCACGCCTCACGCAGCGCATCAGCGCCACGCAATCGCACCCACGCCGCCTCGTTTCCGGTCAACGGTACCGCCGCGAGGAAACGCACGGACTCGGCCGGTTCCGGTAGCGGAAGGTCTGCGACCGTCGACTCATCGAGCAACACCGAGGTGAACGGTGCGTCCTTCCACAGAGGCTCCCCCACATCGAGCAGCGCATCCTGGACCAGCACCACGCCTTCCACGGACGGCGAAGCCGCCAGGATTGCCAGCGTCCTTGCGACGCCAGACGCCACCCCCGCGCCGCCGCTCAGGGTGAGGACGAGTTCGGCGCGCGGGCCGCGCAGGGGGTCGGCCACCAACTCGCCCGGATCGCCCATCGGATGCCGGGAGCAGCCCACGGTCACATACCGCACCAGGCCCTCGTCGTCGAGGGCGAACCGGAGCACGTCGAGAGGTTCGACGCCCAGGAACGTCACCGAGGCCGCCGTCGGTTCCGGTCCCCCGATCTGCTCGAGCAGGTGCGCACGAACGGAGGCCACAACGCTGTCAGTCACCCGGTCATCAAACCACCGAACTCACTCACCGATCCGTCGGCCTCTCGATGGGAGTTGCATCAGGGGAAGGTCGCCGATACGCGTGAGGTCCGCCGAGCATCAACAGCAGATGGACTCGTCAACGCAGATCGAGCGCAACCACGTCGCGACGAAGGGTGATGAGAACCGAACTCGTCACGCCCGCCAGTTGGCACGACCGCGCTATGTGAGCCGCGAGGTGGCCGCTGGTATCCAGCGAGAATTCTCGCACTGATACCTGCGTCTCGATCCGCCCAACGCTCTGCCCCATCCAGGCGGTGCGGTCCATTCCCGCAAGCTCATTGAATAGATACGAAGAAGACTGGGATATCGCCGCACTGCCGAACCGAATTTCGTCCCTTGCGCAGGCCGTAGTCAACTCATCGATAATCTGAGTTACGTTCCGGATACAGGTATCGTCCTCGCCACCATCGATCTCGACCGGCACGATGGTCGAGTTCGCTGGATCCGATGCGGCAAGTATGGGATCCAACCCTACTGTTCGGCGAGCGGGAGCTTTGCCGACTGGAAGCATCAGTTGGACACCGGTGAGGTCTACGACCCCTATTCGCTCCAACACCTTCTCGTTGCAGGCGACGAACTGAGCGACCGGCAAACCGGCCTGCTTTGCTGTATTCGAAAGTCCGACCTGCACCCATAGGACGTTGCCGACAACATGCTCTAGCTCGTCGGACCAGTTCCCGCCGGCCTCCTCCATATCCCACAGCACAGCGCTCTCCTGCGGGAGATAGGTGCCGTCCGACACTGTAATAGCTGTACTGGACCATCCCAGAAACTCTGGCGAACGTGTTGAACAGCATGTACGAGTCTCCGTCGAGGGATTCGATGCCGATCCACGGATGGCGGCGGAGAGTGCCGTGTACCGCGATGAAGCACTCGTCCGTCGCCAACATGTGATCAGCCTCTCTTGCTGCGGAGTAATGCGGCTCTTCACGGTTCAGAGTGCGTTGATCCGTTCTCGAAGCCAGCCGGAATGGATCAGGGACCACAAGATGTGGTGGTTGATGCCCCTCGGAGGGCGCTCCCGCGGAGGTGTGCGCGGCGTCCGTTGATGGCTTCGGCAGGACCACTGGAGACGCCGACATTAAAGTGAACGGCCCATTGCTACTCGAGATGGTTAGCTCTACACTCCACCCGTCTGGCTAGATACCAAGAACCAGGAAACCTAAGAAAATCCTGAACTCTATGGCGGCAGAAGACGATTGGCTGGGCCGCACATCTCGACTACCACGACTGTGGGCTCATCCGACAGCCGAAACAATCTCATACCGTTGCATGGTTTACAAAGAGTTCTGGAGCACACGTGAAACGCATAAACCGTTGGTCCACCGTTGCAGCAACAGCCACCGTCCTCGCCGCGGGAACACTCCTGTTCCCCACCGGAGTCGCTTCGGCCCTCGATCCACTACCAGGCAACGATGTGAAGACGACAGACGTCAATTTTCAAACCAGCTGCCAGTTGATCGGCCCAAACCGTAAACCAAACACTGGGACCGTCTTTACTGGCGGTGCGACTGGGACCGGTGCCAATGCGTGGGGTGTCCAAATCATGGCACCGGAAACGGTTACGCGTGGACAGGAGTTCACCTACCGGATTCAACCGGATCCCATTACCACACACAAAATTCTCGACGACGGCAGCCTCGTCCTGTGGCGAAACATCAGATATGACGTCGACATTCCCCCGGGCACCGAATTCGTGAGCGCGAAGGTCGCGTCCGACCCGACAACGCCCTTCCAGAACACACCGACGATAACCCGGATCGACCCGAATGGAAAAAAGGATGACAATGGGTCCATCCTGCGGATGGACATCAACGAGGAGGGTAGGCCCAGTGACCTCAATTCCGATGAGGCATTGGCGTTCGAGGGAGGTCACAGTAATGGGTGGGCCACACAGAAGAATCCCGGATTCCTCACTTTCCCGGGCATCGACGTAACCATCACAGCCGGCAACGCCGGTCAAGTAATCGAACCCACGCTCCGCGTCTCCACCAGTTCGGACCCAGATGCCAACACGTTCGGTTCGGCAGACAACTTCTTCCGCGTCATTGCCGTATCACACAACAACGCCGGAGACAGCGACACCATCGTCTACTGTGCACCACTTGACCCGCCGCCATCCTCGGTGGTTGGTGCTGTACTCAATCCTGACGTACTGTTGCCGACGGTTAATGCTGGTGGAATGCCGTTGACGTCGATCAAAGTGCTTGATTCGCCCATTTTCGGCCTGAATGGGCGTGTATTGGAACCTGTCGACATCCCTGGTTCGAGCACCCCGCACATTCAAATGAAGGACTTCGTCAGCGGCGACAAGGCCCAGCAATGGTTTTACACCTCCGATCACGAATTCCGAAACCCGGCCACGAACAAGTGCATCGACGTCGTCGAGGACGGGTTCGATGCCGGAGGGCAAAGAAACGGATCGCAAGTAGTTTTGAATCCCTGCCACGGCAATCCCGGCCAAAAGTGGACTCTCGACCCAGCAGTAACCGAGGACGGTAACCCGGGCGGTGCGATCATCAACCAGGCCGACGGCAAATGCATGGACGTGACCGACAACGTATCCGCAGACGGTGTACAAGTACAGATCTGGGACTGCACCGGTGCACCCAACCAACAGTGGAACTTCCCCCCGGCGCAAATTGCTGGCTTGAATTAGCTTCCCAGCTTCGATCTTCCACGGGCCGCGGAGCCTGGCCGCGGAGTCCTGAGGGCATGAGCTGATCTTGTTCTTCTCTGGCGTACGGGTAGGCGGTTTCTCCACAGGGCCCACTGCGGATGGCGGCTCTTCCGGATCGGGAGTGCATGAAGCCGGTTCGGTGCTGATGCGGTGAGGCACAAGATGTGGAGGGGTCCTGGGGTGTGAGGATGAAGGTTCCTA
>NZ_BCXB01000085.1 GCF_001894885.1 Rhodococcus marinonascens NBRC 14363 | reverse complement strand
AGTCGAGGAACAGAACCGCCCGATCCGGCGCTTAGGAATTATCGCGGATACTAGCTCTTTATCTGCGGCAGCCTATGGAACGAACTGGCGCGATGGATCTTTCGTGCGGGGTCGACTCGGTAATTAATCTGCGGTAGCGCGGGAGGCTGCTCGATGGGGACCGACCAGGCGGTACTGCCGCCGGTGCCGCGCGATCCGATCCCGCCTACCCCGTCCCGGGTAGGCGGGATCGTGGATGCCATACGGATATTCCTCGGCACGGTGTCGGTGAAGAACATCCGCCGCGATTACATCGTTGTGCTGAACCGAATGGAACGTGACTTCGGCAAGGACGCGAATGTGGCACTCTCAGCTATCGAAAGCGCTTAGCGCCGGATTGGGCTGATCTGTTCCTCGACCCCCGATTCGCAACTCTGGGCGTAACAGTCTTCGTGAGCGGGTACAAGCCGGAGCTGATCGGGTCGGGTGGAGAACCTGGGCCGATCAGCGTCGGTTCGCTCACGGTAGTTGGGTCCACACAATCTCTTCGGCGCCGGCCGAGGATCGCGGTTTTTCCCACACGGATCTAGCTCGAACATGAGTGGCCGCAGTGAGGGCTCGTCCGTCCCCGGTTCTGCCAAGTAGATGCTGTCTCCAACCTGGTACATCGATTCGCAGGCCACTGCGATGGCCGGGCCATCCTCGACTCTGATAGGACAGGACGGCCGTCAGTTCATTCCCGGCAAGTTCGATGCGCTCGACCGACAGGCGGTTGCCCCGCTGCTCTTCCCGGGCAGCCAGATACGCGAGCCTCACCGACAAATGCCCTATGAACGCGGCGGCCCAGGCGATATCAGGTTCGCCGGCCGGTGCTTCGATGTCCTCGACCGGTACCTCATCACCGTGCCGGCGGAGATAAGCGATCAGCTGCCGCTGCGATCGATCGGGGACTAGTTTCCGGCGAGTGACCGGCCCACCGGCCCCGGCCATCGGCCATTGAAAATCACTCGGGGCCAACTGCGGGGTCCCATCGACATCTACCAGAACCGGAAAGAACACGGGCCGCCCACCGGTAAGACCACTGAAGGTATCGACCCGATACGCATGGTCCGCCCACTCACGTCCCAGTGCCGCGCGCGCCCACCCTTCCTCCTCGGCCTCGACACCCCGCAAGGATTTCGGGAGTGTCGTCCCGACCGCAAAACTGCCGACGGACACGGTCAGCATGATGCCGGCGTGATCGCGGCCGAATGTCCCGAAGGGGGTTGCGATCTGGGCCATCCAGCTCAGATGCACCTCGGCGTCGGGCATGAGCACGCTCGGTGCGATCAACGACTGTTTCGTCCGTCGCGCCGGTAAGCGGGTCGGTGGGCCGATTCGGCCCAGTTCGGCGAAGATCTCGGCTCGCATGCTGTCGAGTTGCGATCCGTACTGCTCGCCCACTATCGCGGCTATGTCATGTGGTCCCTGCATTACCTCACACTCCCCCATCAGCTTCTCCCCTGTTCCCATGCTCGGCTGACCCCAGGTGGCTGCGCGTCGTCGCGGTATAGCGCGCCCCTGGGGTGGTAGAGATCCACACCCGATATCAGCCCAGGACCAACTGAGACGACGTTGACGAGAGGAGCTGGAATAGTGTTCCTATTTCAGCTCGCTTTCTGCGGCCCGAGATGCCGGTACAGCGTGGTCCGTCCCACGCCGAGGATTTCGGCGATCTCGATCTGGCTCATGCCGTTGTCGCGCATGAGTTTTGCTTGTTTGATTTTCTTCGGTGTCATCTTCGGTGGGCGTCCGCCGACGCGGCCGCGGGAGCGGGCGGCGGCCAGGCCGGCGGTGGTGCGTTCGCGGATGAGGTTGCGTTCGAACTCGGCCAAGGCACCGAAGATGGAGAAGATGAGCTTGCCGCCGGCGGTGGTGGTGTCGATCGCCTCGGTCACCGACCGGAAGCCGACGCCCTTGTCTTCGAGGTCGGTGACCGTCTGAAGCAGGTGCGGCAGGCTGCGGCCGAGGCGATCGAGCCGCCACACCACCAGCGTGTCCCCCGGCCGTAGGTGGGAGAAGAGGTCGCCCAGTTGTGGGCGTGCGGTGGTGGCGCCGCTGGCGGTCTCGGTCCAGATCCGCGCACAGCCCACGGCGCTCAGGGCGTCGGACTGCAGATCGAGGGTCTGATCGGCGGTGGAGACCCTCGCGTAGCCCAATAATTCGCTCACGGGGCAGGAGTGTTCCATAACTCACCGACAACACTCATTGTGAAACATCGGTTATGGACACGAGTTTCGGAACACGGGGCGTGCCTGGTCGCCGAACTCGGGCTCGGATGGTTCATATACGTCGGTTTACGGAACAGCCTCGCCGCCGCTCGCGCCCGCGGCCGAGTTGGTGCCCGCCCCACCCCGGGGGTCAGCTCGATCAGAGCGCAACAGATCCGGCCAAGGCGACCTATACCGGATCAATATGCAGGATGGGTAAACAGGACACCCGGAGCCGGTGATTACGCTGGCCCCGATCGAGTCCGGCCCCTCCCGCGGTTGTCCTGGTGGAGGGTCGTCTTACAGGACAGCTCCACACCATCACCGCCGACGTCGTCGAAACCGAGCATGCTCGTCGTTGGCGGCACCTAACGACGCGAGAACACCGCCATCTATCGCCGTGAGTCACAGGCTTGTGTAGGAACTTGAATCATCACCGAGACGGCCGTGCCCGCTCAATCCGGGCTCTTGATCGAGCACCACCCCGCACCGAAAACGCAGCTCAGCGGGCTCCCTCACGTCTTTGCCGGGCCCCTGCGGCTTCCCGCACGCCACGCAGGTATTGGCCCCGGAATCCTGAAGCTGGCCCCAGCCGCAAAGTAGCCTCTCGTTCAGGGTGATTCACCTACTGTTGTCGGCGTCGTGGGTTGTCGCGTGCGAGGTGGCGGTAGATGGATTTGCGGGAGACGCCGAATATCTCGCTGATCTGGGCGACGGTGTATTTGCGTTTGCCTCGGTCGTCGCGTTCGTCGTACATCTCGCGGGCCTTGAATACCTGCAACTCGGTGAGGGCCGGTGGTCGGCCGCCGACGCGGCCGCGGGCTCGCGCGGACTCCAGGCCTTCGAGGGTGCCTTCGCTGATCAGGTCGGCGGTCATCTCGTCCATGGCGGCGATGACGTGGAACAGGAACCGCCCGGCCGGGGTGGTGGTGTCGATGCCTTGTTTGAGCACGATCAGGTCGACGCCGCGGTCGTCGAGTGCGGCGGCGAGTTCGGTCATGTGCCGCACCGACCGGAACGGCCGCGACAGACGGGTGATCACCAACTCGTCGCCGCGGCGCAGGTGGCCGAAGCACTTGTCCCATTCCGGGCGCCGGGCGAGTTTGCCCGATGCCTTGTCCACCCAGATCCGTTCGCACCCCGCGGCATTGAGCGCGTCGATCTGGGAGTCGTCCTTTTGTCCGCGCGTGGACACCCGCGCGTATCCGAACCGAGCCATGCCCGGAACTGTCCCATAAAGGGCCGACATCTCGATCTTTCGTCCCATAGATTCCGCACACGAGTTGTGACCCACTGGCGGGCCTCGCTGACCTGAGGATTCACCGGTCGCTGCGAGTGACTACTGGTGTGGGTAGGAAACGGTCGTTAAAGTCCCCTGCATATTCGGTGCATATCCATGCGCGGGGCGCACGGTGTCACCGGGTCGGTATCAGCTGAAAGCACTACCCGAGAAGCTGCCCGTCAGGCTGCCGGTGCCCGAACCGAAATCGAAGCACAACGAACCCGTGCACCGGTCGATGCCGATCACCGACACCGTGTCATCGAAACTGTTGGTGA
>NZ_BCXB01000084.1 GCF_001894885.1 Rhodococcus marinonascens NBRC 14363 | reverse complement strand
ACCCGGTCATCCGGAGGGGTCACCGGGTCAGGTTTCGCCATTCTTCCTGGTCGAAGCCCTGCTGCTGCCAAGTCACCGAGGGGGATCAGCCACCGGCCCTCGTCGTTCTGGGCGGCGTTGGGGAAGGCGCCGGCGCGGATGCGCCGCTTGATTGTGCTTTCGCTGGCCTGTGTCGCGTCGACCGCTTCTTTGATGGTCAGTCGGTGTGGATCATGAACCCCGGTCATGGGGCTCATGATCCATCAATCGACCCCCGTTCAACTGCATTTCACGCAGGCTAGACGGGGTGTCATGATTCCCGGTCACGCCACGTTGATCCCCGGTCATGACACAGTTCAAGGCCCCAGAACCCGAGCTGCGGATTAATACGGCATCGATAAGTCGACGACAACAGCAAACTCACCGTCGGCGTTTGGCAGCCTTTCGACGCTGCGACCGGTTCAGGGTCGGTGTCGGCGCGGCCGCCTCCTGCAGTCGGGGCCGTTGGGTTGAGGAAACCAGCCGCGGTAACTGCCTCTTCAGTGCCTCACGTGGACCCGGGCCGAGCCGGTTCCACTCGGCCCGGAATGCCAGATTGTCGATCACCTGGCTTTGCAGCTCGTCGTTCTGCAGGATCGCCTCGAGCATTTTCGGGGTGTCGTCCCGGTGGATCCACCCCTCACGTTTGAGCCGCCGCACGCTCAGCGGGGCGTCATCTGCCGGCGGCTTTTCTACCTCGACCCGTTGCCGGATCACCGTCATCCCCACCTGCCCAGCACGTGCCGCCTGCCGGGCAGAGTGCGCCGCACGGCGGCACTGATCCGCACACCACACCCGTCGCCGCCCGGTCGCCGGCTGCACTACTTGTTTCCCGCACCACGGGCACATCAACGGGTCCACTGCATCCACATTCGACGCAGGTAAAACCGTGTTCTCATCCATCGAACCCCCTCGAAAACGTTTCGTCCCGCCGAAACTCTGCACTTTAGTGCAAGAGGTGTGTCAAGGAATTTGGGTTTGATGGACTGGACCACGGCCAGTTGACCCTGTTGGAGAACCGGGAACCTGACTGACTGAGTCCGGGAGGTAAGCCGGGTACGGGCTATCGCCCGAGAACACTTATCCCCGCACCACTTCCACGACCTGCGCCGCGACGTCGGTCGGGTTCTCATGCTCCCAGAACCGGAGCACCGTCCAACCCTCATCGACCAGCCGAGCGGACACCTGCGCGTCACGGTCACGGTTGCCCGCCACCTTCGCTGCCCAGTAGTCCGCATTCGCAGACGGTTGTCGATGATGCTCCGGGCAGCCGTGCCAATAGCAGCCGTCGATGAAGACTGCGACCTTGGCGCGGGTGAACACGAGGTCGGCACGGTGTCGTCTGTGGGTGTGGAGAGGCGCAAAGTCAACGCGGTACCGCAGCCCGGTCGCATGCACCAGCTTGCGCACCGCGAGCTCGGGCTTCGTGTCCCGTCGCCGGTTCGCGCGCATCGATGCGCGCGAACCTGGGCTTGAAGCCCAACTCTCGACCATGTGACCAGTCTCGTCCTCTGCGGGGATACGGCCAGCTAGCCGACCCGCCCTCGCTTGGGTGGCCGCTCACCGAGCCCGTTTTACACTCGCGTCCGCAGGCGTCGTACTGGTGCCCAGTGATTGCCGTACGCGTCCGGGGTACCGTGCCGCGTGGGACGACCGGATTGGGGGCCAACCCAGGCCCCAACCATGGTCGGGGATCTCTTACCACGCCAGATGAAATCGGATGCCCCCAGCGGGCCTGCTAGAACATGACACCGCCGGTCGATACTCTCCCCAACATGACGGTTCACCGATACACGGCCTTGGAGTTCTTCGCGGGGATCGGACTCGCCCGGATGGGGCTCGAGGACGCCGGGGTGAAGGTTGTGTGGGCAAACGACATTGGGCCCGACAAGAAGGCGATGTACGAGGGGCACTTCGGCGCCGATGAAGACGGCCACACTTTCCACCTCGGGGATCTCGGAGAGGTGCACTCCGATCAGATGCCGGCCACTGCCGACATCGCGTGGGCGTCGTCGCCGTGCACGGACTTGTCACTCGCGGGTGACCGTGCGGGGCTCAGCGGCAAGCATTCGGGCGCGTTCTGGGAGTTCACCCGTGTGCTCGACGAGTATGGAGCGGAGAAGCGGCCGCGTGTCGCGGTTCTGGAGAACGTGGTCGGCCTGGCTACATCACACGGTGGCGAGGACCTCGCGACGGCGATCGGCGAGTTCAACAGGCTCGGCTACTCCACCGACGTGCTGATGATCGATGCGCGCAGATTCCTGCCGCAGTCGCGGCCCCGACTGTTCATCGTTGGCGCACAGACCCCGCCGATGCGACAGCAGCAGCAGTCCGAGCTGCGACCGGACTCACTCATGCACATGTTCGGCAACGACGCGCTGCGCATGCACCGGGCGGTGCTTCCGCCACCGCCCGCGCCTGTGACCCGAGGCCTTGGCATGTACGTCCAAAGGATCGCCGACGATGACGAGCGATGGTGGGACGAGGCCCGCACCACCGCGTTCCTCGACTCACTGTCACCGAAACAGGCCGACCGGGTGAACAAACTCCGGCGGGCCAAACGGTCCAGCTATCGCACCGCTTACCGGCGCACCCGTAACGGGGTCGCGGTGTGGGAGGTCCGCGCTGACGATGTGTCCGGCTGCCTGCGCACCGCTCGGGGCGGGTCCTCGAAGCAGGCCGTGGTCAAACTCGGAGGTGGTGCCACGA
Organism: Rhodococcus marinonascens NBRC 14363; assembly: GCF_001894885.1. Lineage (GTDB taxonomy): Bacteria > Actinomycetota > Actinomycetes > Mycobacteriales > Mycobacteriaceae > Rhodococcus_F > Rhodococcus_F marinonascens. The sequence continues at coordinate 2,640 of NZ_BCXB01000084.1, read as the reverse complement.
AGGTCAGGTGGATGACGCCACTGGAGTATGCGCGGCTAATGGGTGCCGGCCTCTACGATCTGACCGGCACACGCATTAACCAGGCGTTGTTCGGGTTCGGCGACGCGGTGGCCGTACCTGTCGTGTCGTGGCTGACGAAGAACTACCTCGTGCCGCTACTCGACGGCTCGCTCGACGAGGCAGCCTCGACGGTGCTCGACGAGGACGTGCTCCATGGCTAGCCGCGGTGTGGCCTCGTACAACGAGCCAGACAGCACCGTGCCATCGAAGAAGGAGATGCCCACCGCGTTCGTTCGGGGGTTCCGGGAGCTGCTGACCGAAGCGCTCAACTCCGTTGACCCGACAAGCGGGAAGAAGCTTCGCAGCTGCATCGGCGTGTACGCGTTTTATGACTACGATGGCGAGCCCATCTATGTCGGACAAACACGGGAGAGCTTCGGTATACGCATCGGCCGACACCTGACAGGGCAACGATCCGACACCCTCGCGTACCGGATCCTCGACCCATTCGAGGTTGCGGAGTTGGAGCTGTACCCGCTGGAGTTCCTGCGCGCCGACCCGGACACGAAGGCAGAGGTCGACGCGGTCGAGTACTCGGTCTACGTGCGCGCGATCGAGAACTCGAAATATAGGGCAATCCTCAACGAGAAGATCCCACCGGTGTCAGAGCCTGTCGATTTACCAGCCCACGCGCGCTTCAATCTGATCCCACCAGCGATGCGCGAGGACCGCGAACATCCTGATGTCCGCATCGCTCGCCGCGCCGACACCTTGTCTCGCGTTGCCGCGGTGGCACACGAGCGCGGCGAAGTGTCTGCAGGACTGCGCCGAGTGATCGTAATCCAGGCTGTGCGCCTCGCGGATCTGGCCGCGGCGAGGCTGGCCTACGCGGAGGGAAGGAACCGACCCGATCCAGCGGCGATTGACGTCACCGCACTGGTCGGAAGCGTCATGGCCGAGTTCCACGACAGTGATGGGGACGGCTGACCATCCCAGCACGACGATCAGACCCGTGTAGATATCTAGCGTGACCCGGATTTCCCTGAGCGGATTTTGTGTGTGATCCCCTGCTCGTCGAGGGCTCTATAGAGGGTCAGGTGAACGGCCTTAGAGCGGGATACCTGATAAGGCTTTGGTTCGTCGTACCCCAATAATTTTTTAGCTTTCCGGCGTGTCGCATACCAATATTCGGTCTCTTCTACGGCAGGGTCTCCCTCATGACTTCGCCGGGATCGGTCCTCACGGACGAACTGTGGGGCCGCGAGGTGCTGCTTCCGCACCGTCCATACGCTACGAACTATCTCGATCAGGGCCAGTACCGGCGCAGTCGGGGCGAAGCTCTCGAGATGCGTTACATCGAACACTCTCCCCACGCCCTGATCGGGTCGATCGTGGTCGATTGCGACCACCCCGACGCCGCCATGCGGGCATTTCAGCAGCCCTCGGACCATCCGGCCCCGAACTGGGTATCCCAATCCCCTTCCGGGCGAGCACATCTGGGCTGGTGGCTCGGCTCAAACCATGTCTGCCGCACCGATTCCGGTCTGCTCGCCCCGCTCCGGCTCGCGCACCGGGTCGAAACCGGCCTCACCATCTCCGTGGGCGGAGATTTCGCCTACGGCGGGCAGTTGACGAAGAACCCCATTCATCCGGACTGGGAGACGATCTACGGCCCCGCCGACCCGTACACGCTGCGGGACCTGGTCACCATCCACACCCCTCGGCAGATGCCACGCCGACCGGACCGGGCCGCCGGCCTCGGCCGCAACGTCACCATGTTCGACACCACCCGTATATGGGCCTACGGACAATGGTGGACACACCGCGACGGCGGCACAGATGCCTGGCTGCAACTGGTCCTGCAGCACTGCCACGCCGTCAACACTCAGTTCTCCGATCCGCTGCCGTTCGTCGAGGTTCGCGCCACCGCCCACTCGATCGGTAAATGGATCTGGCGGAACTTCGACGAAGTGAGCTACCGCGCCCGACAGGCCGAAGTCGGCCGACGCGGCGGGAAAATCGGTGGGCGGGTGGTTTCACCTGCGAAGATCGAGGCAAACCGGCGGCGGAGAACGAAGATCGATCGCGCGTTAGCGCTGGAGGTTCTGCGATGACCGAACACATCCCCGTCCGCAAACGGAAGGGTGCGGAGACCAGGGCGCGCCGCACCATGACCGCCAAGGAGGGTGCGGCCCGACTCGGTGTCTCTCCTCGCACCGTTCAGCGGATCATCGCTGAACCTCGAGAGGAGTTCGAGGCCAGGGCCCAGGAACGGCGAGAACGCGCCGCTGCGCTGCGTGCCTCGGGCCTGAAGTACAAGGAGATCGCTGAGGAAATGGGCATCTCCACCGGCGCTGTAGGTGCGCTGCTCCACGAAGCACGCAAGTCCTCGGTCAGCTCCTAGCCGAAAACCGTCGACGTATCCGGCCCAGAGTTCCTCTGGGCTCTTGAACGTTGGCCTGGGTGGGAGTCGCCGGCGGACTCGCTACGGGAGCGGCGGTGGCCGGGGCCGCCTGTTTCGCTTCGAGCATCTTGAGCATCTGCTGCTGCACGTCGATGATCCGATTGCGTTCACTCGCCAAGGCTTCTGCCACAGCCAGCCGTTGCCGGAGTTCTGCGTTCTCAAGGGCCAGGTCACAG
>NZ_BCXB01000083.1 GCF_001894885.1 Rhodococcus marinonascens NBRC 14363 | reverse complement strand
GCTGCCGGCCTGTTCTACCTCGCACTGACCATCCCGCTCACTCACCTCGTCAACTACATCGACCACCGACTACGCACCGGCCGCGCCGACAGGTCCGGCACTCTCGATCCGGTGGAACAATCCATCGTCGTGGAAGGAGGATAGGGCGATGGCCTTCTCCGTCACTGGCACCAACCTGCACCCGACCAGGGTGACACCCTCCTCGACGGCACGTCGGTACTGAAAGACAATCCGGACAAACTGCGGCAGCGCATCGGCATGGTGTTCCAGCACTTCAACCTGTTCCCACACAAGACCGTCGCCGACAACATCGCCCTCGGACCGTGCAAGCTCGAGGGGATGAAAAAGGACGAGGCGCGAGCCCTGGCCATGAAGCCCCCGGTGATGTTCTTCGACGAAGCCACCTCCGCCCTCGATCCCGAACTGGTGGAGGGCGTCCTCGCGCTCATAGCCGACCTCGCCAAGGGCGGCATGACGATGGTCGTGGTCACCCACGAGATGGTTTCGCCCGTGAAGTATCCGACACCGTGCTGTTCATGGACCACGGTTCCGTAGTCGAGACCGGCAACCCGGATCAGCTTTTCGAAAAGCCCGAAACCGAACGGCTACAGCAATTCCTGTCACAGGTGCTGTAGGAGTGGTCAGCGCAACCGATCCGAAGCTACATGCGTGCCCGATCGGAAGCCCAAATCAATTCAACCGCCTGCGATACCCCGAGAGGATAGCTAGCCTTGACGAAGTGAGAAAACGGGCTGCCGACCAGCGATCCAGGTCGAGATCGGACCTGAAGGAGTGAGCCGTGAACAGCTCGGATTCCCTTCGCCACGAAGCACATCTCCTGGCTACCCATCGCGGTCGACCCCAACGCACCAGCAGACGCGTACGGGTAGCGGGCATCCTGCGCGACGCCATCGTTGACGGCACGTTCCGTCCGGGAGCCAGATTGCCCGAGCCTGACATCTGCGCCGGACTCGACGTCTCTCGCAATACAGTGCGCGAAGCGTTCCAGATCCTGATCGAAGACCGCCTGGTCGCCCACGAACTCAACCGCGGCGTCTTCGTCCGCGTGCCCACCGCTGAGGACATCACCGAGGTGTATATCTGCCGGCGAGTGGTCGAATGCTCCGGCGTTGCGGGCTTCGATCCCGAAACCGGCGACCTCTCCGGGGTCGCCGAGGCCCTCACTTCCGCCGACGAGCGATTTGCGGCCGAAGACTGGGCCGGCGTCTCCACAGCCGACCTCCAATTTCACAACGCCCTCGCGAGCCTCAACCACAGCTGTCGCATCGACGAACTGATGCGAAGCATCTGGAATGAAACGCGCCTTGTATTCCATGCCATGGACACCCATCAATTCCACGGGCCCTACCTCGCCCGAAACCACCAGATCTACGATGCACTGATGGTGGGCCACACCGCGGTCGCAGGTCAGCTACTGAAGATCGCACTCAAAGACGCCGAGGCGCAAACTCTGAAATCTTACCAGCTGATGCAGAGTAGGGACACCGCGGGGACGGCACGCGGTGTCAACCCAGACAACCGATCTCGCGTTGGTTGACAGTTTGGCACAATTGGCTACTTTGGCGAGTATGACTACGATCACTCCACTGGTCTCGGAAGTTCACGAGTTCAATCGCTTCTACGCGCGGGCTATCGGTTTGGTGCAGCCCGAGCCGGCCAGTCCTACAGAAGCGGGAGTGCCCACAGAAGCGGGATTGCTCGCCGGGCTCGACATCGACCAGACCAGCGCAGCAGAAGCCCTTCTGGCCCCACTCGGACAGGCGCAGCGGAAAGAGCTCGTCGACGCCATGGCGCATATCCGCAATGCGCTAGGTGAAAAGCCTCAGTCTCCAAGCTTCGTCTTACGGGCCCCGGGACCGGGAGACCTAGGCTGGGTCATCGAGCGGCACGGCTACCGCTACGCCCACGAACAACAGTGGGATGCAACGGTGGAAGCAACCGTAGCCCGAATCGTCACTGACTTCGCTGAGAGTAGCGAAAGTCGGCAGGCGGCATGGATTGCCGAGTTGGACGGCGAACGGGTTGGCTCCGTCTTCTGCGTAGCCGCCGATCAGGAGGCCACTGCTCAGCTACGGCTGCTACTTGTCGAGCCCTCGGCCCGCGGTCTGGGGGTGGGCACTCAGTTGGTGGAGGAGTGCCTACGTTTCGCCAAGCAGTCCGGCTACACCGACGTCATGTTGTGGACTCTGAATGTGTGCGTCGCCGCGCGACGAATCTATGCGCGCTCCGGGTTCCATCTCGACAAACACGAGCATAGCCACCACTTCGGACACGACCTGGTCGACGAGTTCTGGTCGCGGAGCCTCTGACCTTGGATGCACCGACTCGGCGAAATCACACTCACAGGTTCCTTAACATCTTTTGGTCCGGTAGTTTCACTGGGCGCCCAGGCCGGGTGGGTGTGGCTTGTCACAGGTTGCCTACCTTCAGGTGAGGCTTAAATGGAGTGGCCGCCCGTCCGGTCCGGACTTTCCCGGCCGCACTATTGAGACTTGCGAATATGTCGCTGTTTAAGGATCTGCGGATGGATTGTCTGTGGGCTGACCTGTACGAACACTTCGTAGGAGGCAGCTGGATGGACAAAATTTGTGTCGGTGTCGATGTCGGCAAAGAAGTGCACTGGGCGTGTGTCCTCGATGGGACGGGCATGTTCTGCTGTATCGGAAACTGCGCAACCGAACCAAAGTTCTCTGGGCACTCATTCGCGACAACCGTGCGTGGGTTCCCGGATACACCCCCTACAAGCATGAATCTGCTCTCACCATGACAGCAACATGATGATCAACAGCCTGAATCACCTCAGCGCCAACCTTGCGCGACCTCAAATCCTCGAGCGCTGCTCTTCGCATACATTCCTGGCGGAGTCCCTAGATGCTTGACGAAGTGTCGCGACAGATGGGATTGGTCATGGAATCCAACTTCGACAGCCACATCCGCTAGATCACGCCCCGCCAAAATTCCGCGTCTGGCCAGATCGACTCGGCGTCCAGTCACGTACTTGTGAGGCGGCAGCCCGAGATGCCTCGCGAAGTTCTTGATCAGATACGTGGGGTTCACCTGCAGAATGTTCGACGCTTCACGCATCGTGATTCCCGTCGTGAGCCGCGAATCGAGCAGGTCCCGAAGCTGCTCGGCAACGCGCTTGTCAACCGATTGAGTGTGGATGCCAGGATGCGCGACCGGTTTCAGGATCTCGTTCAATCTTTCACCGAGGAACCCCAAGCGACTCTCAGCCTCGAGCGATTCGCCACGCCGGCTGAGGGCGCAGTGCAGTTGATCGACGCGATGGCGCAGCAAAGGATCCCGAATCTCAGGACCGTCGACGGCTGGGCCGACCAGATCCTCGCCGAGTACCGACGTATCGAGGTAGAGGATCCGTTGCCGGAACCCGGCCTCGGTGACAGGAACTCCGTCGTGCGCAATGCCCGGCGGCAGCAGGGTCACGATCTCAGGAGCTGCGCCGCGTGCTCGATGGTCGAGGTCGTATGCAATCGTTCCTCGGTCGACGAGCATCAACGACCACTGATCGTGCGTGTGCTTGGGATAGGCGTGGCCGACGAAATCGGCGTGGAAAACCTCGGTGATTCCCTCGACGGCCGGTGCCCACGCGGCGATCTGTGCGCCGTGCGGGTCCATGTCAGAAACGTACAAGACGCGGGAACCGCGAGTAAAGAACAGTGGTCTGTATTCGCCGATCGCATCGCGGCGACATCGAGAAAGGAACAACATGCACAGTTCGACGACCGCGATATCCCTCGACAAGAAATTCGCGCAGTTCACCGACCACTGGTCGCCCAAGAAGATCGCCACGCTCAACGACTACGAGATCAAAATCGTCAAGATCAAAGGCGAATTCGTCTGGCACACCCACGCCGACACCGATGAACTGTTTCTCGTGGTCAAGGGAAATTTGCGCATTCAGCTTCGCGACGGCGACGTTCCACTCGGGCCTGGAGACTTGTTCGTGGTTCCCCACGGGGTCGAACACTGCCCGATCGCCGAAGAGGAAGCCGAGGTGATGTTGATCGAACCTGTGGGCGTAACGAACACCGGTGACGTGGGAGGTCCGAGAACAGCCGCGCTCGACGACTGGACATAACAACCTGCGGAACTGGCAGGTCCCCGATAGTCGGGCCACGTGGTTTTAGAGCCACGGTGTGAATTGATGTCAGTCGATCTCGCAGCCCACAGGTTGGTGGATGTGGGTGCACCGGGCAGCGTACTCGGCCGGCGTTCGGTAGCCCAGCGACGAGTGCCGGTGCCGGTGATTGTGGTCCTCCTTGAAGTCGCCGATCACCACCCGCGCTTCGAGCAGATTCGTCCAGTAGTTCCGGTTGAGGCATTCCTTTCGCAGTCGGTTGTTGATCCCCCAAGGACTTCGTCCAGGGAGGTTCCCCCAGATTCGATATGCCCGTTGTTCCAC
>NZ_BCXB01000082.1 GCF_001894885.1 Rhodococcus marinonascens NBRC 14363 | reverse complement strand
TGGTGAGATCGTCAACCCGGTGTCCGGATTGTGCCTGCAAGAACTCAACGACGGCTACGGGCAGTTCGGCGATGATCCGAGCCCGGATGGCGTTGCGCCCGTCGAACTGGGCAAATGCTCCGGACATATCACGCAACAGTGGACTATCGCCGACGAAGTCATCGACGGGAACCAACCCGGCGGAAGCATCGTTCAAACCACCACCGGCAGATGCCTCGAAGTCACCGACGGCATCTCCGCCAACGGCACCCCGGTTCAAATCGCCCCCTGCACTGGTGAGTCGAATCAGCAATGGAATATGTAAATGGGGATTCTTTGAACTAGACCTGGGCGGGGCGGTGTCAAGCCGTGGAAGCAACGGCTTGACACCGCCGTGCGCATCAAACTCGGGACGATTCAAGCTGGCTGGAAGCTGTTCAGAGCGGTCATGTTCATGGCAGACGGTAGCTGTGTCCCCCGATCGGGGGACTAGATATGAGGCCTGTTCGTGGGACATACGCGGCCCGCATCAACGGCAATACTTAGTCGAGGCCGCATTCAACCGCGCCCCATACTTGTCTGCCCGTTCATCCCGATACCAGAACTCCTCCCGGGTATCACAGCAGGAAAGGAAACAAGTAGATGTCGACGATTGCGACTACCACCCTCGCGGCGCCAGCCTGCGAGTGGTGCACCGAACTCGACCGGAAGTACACCTTTCTCACTCCGCCACTCCAAGAAACCTCACCGCGTACACAATCGAGCGACCGCCAACCTGGAGATTTCACGGTAGGTACCGCGGGTAGTTGTTGTCGGGCAAGAGAAAAAGTGGAAGGAAGGGAACACACCGGGCCTGCGGAACCAGCCAGCAACCGAAGCCTCAGACACCCCCAACCGGGTCCGACCGCCGAAGACGCGCACCCGAACCCGGCTACACGAAATACCGCTACCTCACGAAACATGTGGGTCAGGGATCGAGATCATCTCCTCGACACCCACCCCCATCCACCCATTTCAATCCAGGTCTGAAGGTACAACGATGAATCAACTCCGCTGGTCGAGAATTGCGGCAGTAGCAATCCTGTCCGCAGGAGTCCTTCCCTTCACCCATGCCGCCGCATCGGCCGATGACGATCCTGTCGCCGGACAGGATGGCACTGCTCAGTCAACGACAACATTCAAGGTGAGTTGTGGCGCGTATTCCAACGGTGGAACGGCAGGTCAAGCCTTCCATGACGAGCCGGTCGATATTTTCGGGAAAGATGCAGAAATGGGTGTTCACACTACCTATCCAAGAGTCGTGACCGTCGGGGAAACTTTCACCTATTCCCTTCAATTTGACTCCCTCAAACTCAAGAATGTGTTCGAGGATGGCGCAACAGCAAATGGTGTAAAAGGTAGTGAACGGATGAAGGTTGACATCGATATCCCAGAAGGAGTCGACTTTGTGTCCGCCGAGGCAGGAGACGAATGGGACATTATCCGTATCGACGATGACGGAAGGGAGTCGGACACAGGGAAGCACCTACGATTGACATTCAATAATGCTACCGAGCAGAGAACGAAGAACGGGGTGGTCACAAATAATGGACCGAATGCTTCAGCCCACGATGATGGGGGTTTCAACTCATTTAACCTGACAATTAATTTTCCCGAAATTCGAGTTACGGTGAAGCCTTCCGATAACGCGGGAGAAATCAGTCCGACGATTAGAGTTGGCAAGAGTGCGAACGAATACAATGATCCAAAAAATTTCTTTACCTTTCTGACAACGAATCACGACAATACGTTATTCTTCCCGCATTCCGGATATGTCAGCCTGCGTTGTTCACCCCGGGACACACCAGATGCTGATGTGAACAATGGCGTTCAACCGTTGGCGACGATCAAAGTGGTTGATCCTCCTATTTACGGTTTGGATGGCCGGGTGATCGATATTGTCGATGACGGAACTGTCAGTGGCACTCCTGTGCAGATGTGGGACAACACGGGTGCGGAAAACCAGCAGTGGACGATGCACACGGGCGGTGGTGGGACGCAGATCGTCAACCCGCACACCCAAAAATGCTTGGATGTGCACGAAGGAACTGCGGTCAATTCATTGAGTGATCTTTTCCCGAACGGTGCGCCGATCCAGATCAGCGGGTGCGGAACACAGACGAGCGATGAGTGGTTTGTCTCCCCCGAGGTCACCGACGGCAACCCGGTCGGTGGCACCATCGTCAACGCTCCGAGTGGGAAATGCCTGGATGTGACCGACAGCGAATCCGCCAACGGCACCCGTTTGCAGCTCTGGGACTGCACCGGCGGACCCAACCAGCAATTCAACTTCCCTCCTCCCTTCGCGTGAGCGATACCGGCCGATAGATGGTCGGCATCTTCGGTGGCGTCGGCCGGCGAGAGAAGCGCGCCGGATTTGCCTGGTACGGCCCCGGAATCCTGAATCTGGCCCCAGCCGCAAAGTAGCTTCGCGCGCTCAGGTTGATTCGTCTGCTGTTGCCGAGCGTGGTCCAGGAGTGGTCGACCGAGGATTTGATCGGGTCGTGGACGCTGGTCGGTGGGGACTGGCGGTTGGTGGGGAACAAGTCGGGCGCGACTCGCCTCGGGTTCAGCCTGCTGCTGAAATTCTTCGAGCTCGAGGCCCGGTTCCCTATCGGGCCTGAGGAGTTACCGGCCGCTGCGGTGGCGTACATGGCTGAGCAGGTGAAGATCGATCCGGCGCTGCTGGACTTCTACCGCTGGACCGGCCGCACGATCGAGTATCACCGAGCCCAGTCGTGGTCTCGAGGTGTCGGGGACTGTCCGCGTCTTTCATCATTGCTGATGCAATCCTGATGCAATCCTGATGATAGAATGATGGCTATGGAAGATTCAGCGGCAACAGTCCGAAGAGCAACCGTAAGCCTCCGTGAACGCGACGAACGCAACCTCGAAAAAGTCGCCGACATGGCGGGCCTGAACAAGAACGACGCGATCAGGAAATCCCTCGCTACCGAGGCATTCTTCCTCGACGTCCGCAAAGAAGGCAGCGACGTCTACGTCAAAGGCAAGGACGGCGTCTTCCGCGAAATCAAGTTCGTGGATTGATGCGCCAGCAGGACGAACCCGAACCTAACGGCAACATCCCTGACCTCGGCGGGGCTCAGAAGGAAGACGTTGGACACCTGCTCCAAGAGGGGGAGACCTACGACCCCAGCCGGCACCGCGAGAACATGCGCGGCTGGCTCGCCGTATTAGCGTTCGGACTGTTCGCGGCCCTCGTGGCCTTCCTCGCTATGGCGGTCGTCTTCGGGTGGCGGGACTGGGACCAGCTCGAAGGCGTCACAACCGCGCTCCTGCCCGTCGTGGTCGGAGTCGTGGGAACAACAACAGGTTTCTACTTCGGATCGCGCAGCTCCGAGTAGGAGCAGGAAGGCATCCACCGATGCGGGCGGTGGTGAGGGGGTGCGGCGCGTCACTACAGGTTCGTCCTGGACGCAGCCGGAGGGATGTGCGCGATTCCCGCGACCGACTACGAGATATTGGTGGAGGGGATGCGCTGATTTCACGCGCCGATGAGAAAGTGCCCGATCGAGAGATCGGGCACTCGAAATGAGCCGAGACCTCACCGGTCGTCAAACCCTTTGCAGTCAAGGACAAGACGATCTCGTCGATGCCGGTCAGTCGTCGTTGACGTTTCTTGACGATCTGCGGGGTGAACGAGGAATCGATGTCCCGGGGCACCTCGATCTCGACGGGCCCGATCTCGGTGAACACCGTTTTCGATCGGGTGCCGTTCCTCGAGTTCCCGCTGCCACGACCCGTGGCCTCATGTTTCTCGTACCCGAGATGCTCGGTCATCTCCGCGTCCAACGCGGTCTCGAGAACGTTCTTGGTGAGTTGATTGAGCAGCCCGTTCGGGCCCATCAGCTCCACACCCTGCTCCTTGGCCTGGGCCAGGAGTTGTTCGGCCAACTGCTTCTGATCCACCTCAGTCGCTGCCATGGGATCCAGTGTTTCTGTCATCATCGATCCTTCCCGCCAAGCCACGGCTCGGCGTGTCGAACCAAGATCAGATCAACCGTTATTCAGACAGTCCCGGTACGGCTCCCCACCTCCGAACAGGGTTCGATTCCTACAAGCTGAGACCATCAACCAGGCGCCCGAGCAGGCCGCGTTGCTTTGGGTCTGCTCGGGCGCCTGGTCCGGTCGTCCCGTGGTGAGCATTGCGAGCGTTCGGCGAAGGTCTTCCACATGCTCGGCCCTGTCAGCGGCAAGCCGTTCGGCTGCGACACGTTGCGGTTGCGCGCGTTCCCGATCAGCGTCGACCTGTGCGGCCCCGAGTTGCTGCTCGAGTTCCCTCACACGTTGCGCGAGCTGGTCAGCCGCCCGGGACCTGCCCGGTGTCCGCTCGTGCATGGTCGCGGGCATCGTCGGGTGGTCGGGGGCGGTCGGGGGTGAACCCAGCCGCGAGAAGTCCGTCGAGCGGGATGGACCAACCGTGTTCGGTTCGTTCAGCGCCAGGGATCAGACCAGCGTCGAGTCGACGGCCCTGGCAGGCGGCGGCCGTGGTCACTGTGAAGGTAGATCTGCGAATGGATTGAGGGCGATGACCGACACCGAGCCGTCGTCGGCGTTGGCGACGTAGGCGTAAGACCCGTTCGGGTTGACTGCAATGCCCCCGGGGTAGGCCCCGACGGAGACGGTCTCGGTCACGGTGTTGGTGGCGGTGTCGATCACCGACACCGCATTGGAATAATCGTCGGTGACGTAGACACCG
>NZ_BCXB01000081.1 GCF_001894885.1 Rhodococcus marinonascens NBRC 14363 | reverse complement strand
TGTGGAACACGCACACGTTTGTGCTCGATTCACGGTTGCAGCCGACGCCGGTGGGGACGGCGGGTGAACTGTATCTGGCGGGGGTGCAGTTGGCCCGCGGGTACCACGGCCGTGCCGATCTGACGGCGGACCGGTTCGTGGCGAGCCCGTTCGGTGAACCGGGCGCGCAGATGTATCGCACGGGGGATCTGGTGCGGTGGAACCGGGGCGGTGATCTCGAGTTCCTGGGTCGCACCGATTTTCAGGTGAAGGTGCGGGGTCTGCGGATCGAACTGGGGGAGATCGAGTCGGCACTGGCTGGGCAGGACACGGTGGCGCAGGCCGTGGTGGTCGTGCACGAGAGCGACCTCGGTCAGCAGTTGGTCGGCTATGTGGTTCCAGCTGCGGGACACACGGTCGACACGGAGGCTGTGCGCGAGGCCGCCGGGCAGTCGCTGCCCGCCTACATGGTGCCGGACGTGCTGATCGTCCTCGACGAATTGCCGTTGAACAGTTCCGGAAAATTGGACCGAAAGGCGTTGCCGGCGCCGGAGTTCACGGCCCGGGTGTTCCGGGCGCCGACGAATCCGGTGGAGGAGATTGTGGCCGGGATCTTCGCCGAGGTGTTGGGTGTGGACCGGGTCGGATTGGACGATGATTTCTTCGCGTTGGGTGGTAACTCGCTGATCGCGACCCGGGTGACCGCCCGGTTGGGTGCGGTGCTCGATGCCCGGGTGCCGGTGCGGGAGTTGTTCGAGGCGTCGACGGTGGAGGCGTTGGCGGTGCGGGCCGAACAGCATGCGGGGCAGGGTGGCCGTCCGGCGCTGCTGGCAGGTCCGCGGCCCGACCGGGTGCCGTTGTCGTTGGCGCAGCAGCGGATGTGGTTCTTGAACCGATTCGATCCGGGGTCGGCGGCATACAATATTCCGTTGGCGATCCGGTTGACGGGTGAATTGGATGTGGCGGCGATGCAGGCGGCCGTCGTTGATGTGCTGGCCCGTCATGAGGCGTTGCGGACGGTGTTCCCGGATTCGGATCAGGGTCCCTCGCAGGTGATCGTGCCCCTCTCGCAGGTGCCGGTGGATCTGACACCGGTGCCGGTCGCGGACGAGGACGAGTTGCGTCATCGTGCGGCGGCGTTGCTGACCCGTGGGTTCGATGTGGCCGCGGAGGTACCGCTGCGGGGTGCGCTGTTCCAGCTCGCCGCGGATGAGTTCGTGTTGGCGATGGTGGTGCACCATATTTGTGCGGACGGGTTCTCGACGGCGCCGATGGCGCGGGACATCGTGGTGGCGTATGCGGCACGGTGTGCCGGGCACGAGCCGGGGTGGGCGCCGCTGCCGGTGCAGTACCCGGATTACACGTTGTGGCAGCGGGAGCTTCTCGGGTCGGAGGACGATCCGGGATCGGTGCTCTCGCAGCAGATCGGCTACTGGTCGGGTGCGTTGGCGGGTGTGCCGGATGTGTTGGCGTTGCCGACCGATCGACCGCGCCCGGTGGTGCGCTCGGGTGTCGGTGGCAGGGTCGAGTTCTCGGTGCCGGCGCCGACGGTGGCGCGGTTGCAGTCGTGGGCGCACGAGCGGGGTGCGACACCGTTCATGGTGGTGCATGCTGCGTTGTCGGTGGTGTTGGCGAAGTTGTCCGGTACCACCGACATCGCGGTGGGTTCGGCGATCGCGGGCCGCGGTGAGGCGGCGTTGGACGATCTGGTGGGCATGTTCGTGAACACGTTGGTGTTGCGGGCCGAATGTGACCCGGACCTGTCGTTCGCGGAGTTGGTCGATCGGGTACGTCATACGGATCTCGAGGCGTTCGCTCATGCGGATGTGCCGTTCGAGCGGTTGGTGGAGGAACTGAACCCGACACGGTCGCAGTCGTTCTCGCCGTTGTTTCAGGTGATGCTGTTGTTCCAGAATTACACCCAAACGGGGGTGGAGCTTGCGGGGTTGACGATCGCACCGCTCGAGGTGGACTGGACAGCTTCTCAGACCGACCTGTCGATGAGTCTCAGCGACGTTGTTGGTGGCGGGTATGCGGGCACGCTCGCGTATGCGGCAGACATCTTCGATGCGGTGACGGCGGCGCAGATCGCGGAGCGCTTCGTCCGGGTGCTCGAGGTGGTTCTCGAGGATCCGTCGGTGCCGGTGGGAGAGGTCTCTGTCCTCGACGACAGTGAACGGGCACTGGTGCTCGACACCTGGAACGACACCGACCACCAGGTGCCGGAGGTGTTGCTGCTCGACGGGTTCGATGCGCAGGTGGCCCGGACACCGGATGCGGTGGCGTTGGTGTTCGAGGGCCAGTCGTTGACGTATGCGCAGTTCGATGCGCGGGTGAACCGGTTGGCCCGGTTCCTGATCGATGCCGGGGTGGGCCCGGAGTCGTTGGTGGCGGTCGGGATGCGCCGGTCGCTGGATCTGCTGGTCGGAATTTATGCGGTGCTCCGGGCGGGCGGGGCGTATGTGCCGATCGATCCGGACCATCCCGTCGAGCGCACAGAGTATGTGCTCGATACTGCGGCACCGGTGTGTGTGTTGTCCACCTCGCGCGATGGTGTGGCCGTGTCCGGGCATCGGGTGGTGGATGTCGATGTGGTGGATGTGTCGGGGTACTCGTCCGATGCGGTGGTGGAGTCCGAACTCCGGACGCCGGTGCGTCCGGAGAACGCGGCGTATGTGATCTTCACGTCGGGGTCGACGGGACGCCCGAAGGGGGTGGCGGTCAGTCATCGTGCGGTCGTCAACTTCCTGTTGTGGATGGCCTCCGAATGCGATTTCACCGATTCTGATGTGGTGGTGCAGAAGGCGCCGGTGACGTTCGATGCGTCGGTGTGGGAGTTGTTCCTGCCGTTGGCTGTCGGGGCCCGGTTGGTGATCGCCCGGCCGGATGGGCAACATGATCCGGAATACCTGGTGTCCCTGATGCAGGACACCGGTGTGACCGTGGTGCAGTTCGTGCCGTCGATGCTGGGGGCGCTGCTGGCGGACCCCGAGGTGCGGATCCCCGCTTCGGTGCGTTTGGTGCAAGTCGGTGGGGAGGCGTTGCCCGCGGATCTGGTGGCCCGGTTCGCCGACCGCACCGACGCGGTTCTGGGCAACATGTACGGGCCGACCGAGGCCGCGGTCTATGCGACGTACTACCGGTGTGATGACCGGGACGTGTCGACCGTGCCGATCGGCGTCCCGGAGTGGAACACCCATACGTTTGTGCTCGATTCGCGTTTGCAGCCGGTACCGGTGGGGGTGCCGGGTGAACTGTATCTGGCGGGGGTGCAGTTGGCTCGCGGCTACCACGGCCGCACCGATCTGACGGCGGACCGTTTCGTGGCGAATCCCTTCGCGGACACTATGGCAGGGGAGGGTGCTGGTTCCCGGTTGTATCGGACGGGGGACTTGGTGCGGTGGAACACGCTGGGTCAGTTGGAGTTCCTGGGGCGCACGGATTTCCAGGTGAAGGTGCGGGGTCTGCGGATCGAACTGGGTGAGATCGAGACGGCACTGGCTGGGCAGGACACGGTGGCGCAGGCCGTGGTGGTGGTGCACGAGAGCGACCTCGGTCAGCAGTTGGTGGGGTATGTGGTTCCGGCTGCGGGACACACGGTCGACACGGAGGCGGTGCGCGAGGCCGCCGGGCAGTCGCTGCCCCGGTATATGGTGCCGGATGTACTGGTTGTGTTGGAGGTGTTGCCGCTGAACAGTTCCGGCAAGCTGGATCGGAAAGCGCTGCCGGCGCCGGAGTTCACGGCCCGGGTGTTCCGGGCGCCGACGAATCCGGTCGAGGAGACCGTGGCCGGGATCTTCGCCGACCTCCTCGGTATCGAGCGGGTCGGGCTCGATGATGATTTCTTCGCTCTGGGTGGTAACTCGTTGATCGCGACCCGGGTGATCGCCCGGTTGGGTGCGGCGCTCGATGCCCGGGTGCCGGTGCGGGAGTTGTTCGAGGCGTCGACGGTGGAGGCGTTGGCGGTGCGTCTCGAACGGCATGCGGGGCAGGGTGGCCGTCCGGTGTTGGTGGCGGGTGTGCGGCCGGAGCGGGTGCCGTTGTCGTTGGCGCAGCAGCGGATGTGGTTTTTGAATCAGTTCGATCCGGGGTCGGCGGCATACAATATTCCGTTGGCGATCCGGTTGACGGGTGAGTTGGATGTGGCGGCGATGCAGGCGGCGGTGGCCGATGTGTTGGGCCGTCATGAGGCGTTGCGGACGGTGTTCCCGGATTCGGAGCAGGGTCCCTCGCAGGTGATCGTGCCCCTCTCGCAGGTGCCGGTGGATCTGACACCGGTGCAGGTGGCCGGTGAGGACGAGTTGCGTCATCGTGCGGCGGCGTTGCTGACCCGTGGGTTCGATGTGGCTGCGGAGGTGCCGGTGCGCGGGGCGTTGTTCCGGGTGTCGGAGTCCGAGCATGTGCTGGCGATGGTGGTGCACCATATTTGTGCGGACGGTTTCTCGACCGCCCCGTTGTCCCGGGATGTGGTGGTGGCGTATGCGGCACGGTGCGCGGGGCACGAGCCGGGGTGGGCGCCGTTGCCGGTGCAGTACGCGGATTACACGTTGTGGCAGCGGGAGCTTCTCGGGTCGGAGGACGATCCGGGATCGGTGCTCTCGCAGCAGATCGGCTACTGGTCGGGTGCGTTGGCGGGTGTGCCGGATGTGTTGGCGTTGCCGACCGATCGGCCGCGGCCGGTGGTGCGCTCGGGTGTCGGTGGCAGGGTCGAGTTCGCGGTGCCGGCGGCGACGGTGGCGCGGTTGCAGTCGTGGGCGCACGAGCGGGGTGCGACGCCGTTCATGGTGGTGCATGCGGCGTTGTCGGTGGTGTTGGCGAAGTTGTCCGGTACCACCGACATCGCGGTGGGGTCGCCGATCGCAGGCCGCGGCGAGGCGGCGCTCGACGATCTGGTGGGGATGTTCGTGAACACGTTGGTGTTGCGGGCCGAATGCGACCCGAATTTGTCGTTCACCGAGTTGGTGGATCGGGTACGGGAGACCGATCTCGAGGCGTTCGCTGCGGCGGATGTGCCGTTCGAGCGGTTGGTGGAGAAGCTGAACCCGACACGGTCGCA
>NZ_BCXB01000080.1 GCF_001894885.1 Rhodococcus marinonascens NBRC 14363 | reverse complement strand
AGCGACCGTGTCGGGTTCAGCTTCTCCACCAACCGCTCGAACGGCACATCCGCCGCAGCGAACGCCTCGAGATCGGTCTCCCGCACCCGATCCACCAACTCGGTGAACGACAAATTCGGGTCGCACTCGGCCCGCAACACCAACGTGTTCACGAACATCCCCACCAGATCATCGAGCGCAGCCTCGCCGCGCCCGGCGATCGGCGACCCCACCGCAATATCGGTGGTACCGGACAACTTCGCCAACACCACCGACAACGCAGCATGCACCACCATGAACGGCGTCACACCCCGCTCGTGCGCCCACGACTGCAACCGCGCCACCGTCGGCGCCGGCACCGAGAACTCGACCCTGCCACCGACACCCGAGCGCACCACCGGGCGCGGTCGATCGGTCGGCAACGCCAACACATCCGGCACACCCGCCAACGCACCCGACCAGTAGCCGATCTGCTGCGAGAGCACCGATCCCGGGTCATCCTCCGAACCCAGCACCTCCTGCTGCCACAGCGTGTAATCCGGGTACTGCACCGGCAACGGCGCCCACCCCGGCTCGTGCCCCGCGCACCGTGCCGCATACGCCACCACGATGTCCCGCGCCATCGGCGCCGTCGAGAACCCGTCCGCACAAATATGGTGCACGGCCATCGCCAGCACATGCTCGGACTCCGACACCCGGAACAGGGCACCGCGTACCGGCACCTGGGCGGCCACATCGAAACCCCGGGTCAGCAACGCCGCCGCACGGACCCGCAACTCGTCCTCATCCGCGACCGGCACCGGTGTCAGATCCACCGGCACCCCCGACGCCGGCACGATCACTTGCGACGGACCCTGCTCCGAATCCGGGAACACCGTCCGCAACGCCTCATGACGGGCCAGCACATCGGCCACCGCCGCCTGCAACGCCGCCACATCCAACACACCCGTCAACCGGATCGCCAACGGAATATTGTATGCCGCCGACCCCGGATCGAACTGGTTCAAGAACCACATCCGCTGCTGCGCCAACGACAACGGCACCCGGTCGGGCCGCACACCCGCCACCAACACCGGACGCTCCGAACCACGCTCGGCAGCCCCCACCCGCACAGCCAGCGCCTCCACCGACGACGCCTCGAACAACACCCGCACACCCAGCGCGGTCCCCGAGATCGTGTTGAGGCGGGCCATCACCCTCGTCGCGGTCAACGAGTTACCACCCAGGCCGAAGAAATCATCCTCCGCGCCGACCTCATCGAGGCCGAGCACACCCGCGAACACCTCCGCCACCAGCGATTCCGACTCCGATCGCGGTGCCACGAACGCGCGGACAGTGAACACCGGTGCGGGCAGTGCCCGCACATCGACCTTCCCGGCGGGAGTCAGCGGCAACACCTCCAACACGGTGATCGCCGACGGAACCATATATTCGGGCAACACTCGACCCGAGTGCACGGTCAGCACCGCGGTGTCGATCGTGTGCCCGGGGGAGGCGAGCACGTACGAGACGATCGTGCCGGTGTCCTCATGCTGCACCGTCACCGCCATCTCCACACTCTCATGCGAGGCCAGTGCCGCATCGACCTCGGCCACCTCGATGCGGTGACCGCGCACCTTCACCTGAAAATCGGTGCGCCCCAAGTATTCGAACGCATGCGAGGCAGTCCGGCGCACCAGATCACCGGTGCGATACAACCGGGTTCCACCATCCCCGTGAGGGTCGGCGACGAACCGGTCCGCCGTCAGCGCGGCCCTGCGATGGTAGCCGCGGGCCACACCCTGACCACGCACATACAACTCCCCCGCCACCCCGACCGGCACCGGATGCAGACGCCCATCGAGGACCACAGCCTCGGTACCCAGCACCGGTGCCCCGATCAACACCTGTCCGCCGGCGGTCATCGGCCCGTGATGGGTCGCCATGATCGTGGACTCGGTCGGCCCGTACGCGTTGAACATCCGCCGCCCCGGCGCCCACCGGCGCACCAGGGACGCCTCGCACGCCTCACCGCCGACCACCACGACACCGATGTGGTCGAGACCTGCCGGGTCCAGCGTGGCCAGGGCACCGGGGGTGAGGAACACGTGCGTGAGCTCAGCCACCCGCAGAATCCGGGCCAGTTCCTCCCCGCCATACACGTCGACCGGGACAATCACCATCGTCGCCGCCCCACCGACCGCCATCAACAGTTCCAGGATCGAGGCATCGAAACTCGGGGAAGCGAAATGCAGGGCGCGATCACCGGGGCGGACACGGTAATGCCGCTGCTGTTCGGCCACGAACGCCGCGAGACCCGTGTGCGCCACCACCACACCCTTCGGGGTTCCGGTCGAACCGGACGTGTAGATCATGTAGGCGGGATGCTCCGGCCACAGCGGTGACAGCCGATCCGCATCGGTGACCGGCGCAGCCGAGTACACGGACACGTCCACGCCGACCTCGACGACCTCGACGGCATCCGGCAGTGTGCCGCGGTCCGTGGTCGCGGTGATCGCGAGTACCACCCCGGAATCGGTGAGCATATGCTCGACCCGCTCCGGCGGATACGTCGGATCCACCGGCACGAACGCCGCCCCCGCCTTCGCGACCGCCCACACCGCGAGTACCGACTCCACCGAACGCTGCACCATGACCGCGACGAACGATTCCGGGCCGACACCCCGAGAAATGAGTAGACGGGCAAGACTGTTCGAACGCCGATCGAGTTCCCCATAGGCGAGCTCGGTGCGCACCGTCCCATCGGCATCGACCAGCATTAGCGCCGTCGTGTCCGGTTCCACCGCCGCCTCGGCCAGCAACTCGGGCAGGGTCCGGGCGGTCACCGATTCGGGGGCACTCAGCAGATCCGCCCGCTCACCCGCGGCGAGGATCTCCAGATCCCCCACCGGGGTGGCCGGGGAGGTCACTGCGGCCCGCAGAATCCGTAGGAACCGCTCGGTCAACGACACCGCACTGACGTGCTCGAACAAATCCTGGGCATACGTCAGGTTCACCTGCGCACCCGACGGGGCGCCGTGCTCGTCGAACCGGTCCGACACCACCCACTGCAGGTCGAACTTCGCGACCTGCACATCGACCTGTTCCTCGGCGATGTGCAGACCGGGCAGCGCAATGGTGTGCTGCCGGGTGTCCTCGAGCGTCAACACGGTCTGGAAGAGCGGATGATGGGCGGTCGACCGAGCCGGACTGATGGCGTCCACGATGTCCTCGAACGGCACATCGGTGTGCGCATACGCGGACAGATCGGTGACCCGCACCCGTGCGAGCAGTCCCTCGAAGGACAACGCCGGATCCACCTGAGTCCGCAACACCAATGTGTTGACGAACATGCCGACCACGTCGTCGAGCGCCTCCTCACCCCGGCCCGCCACCGGGGTGCCGACCGCGATGTCGTCGCCGCCGCTCAACCGGGCCAGGAGCACCACCAGTGCGGCGTGCAACACCATGAACGGTGTCGCATTCGCCGCCCGGGCCAAGACCGCGACCGCCGCATACACCTGCAGGTCGATCACGAAGTCGACACTGCCACCGCGGTAACTGGGCACTCCCGGCCGCCGATGATCGGCAGGCAGGTCCAGAACCTCCGGGACCCCCGCCAACACCTCACTCCAGTAACCGAGTTGACCTGCCGACACCGAATCGGGGTCGTCTACCGTCCCGAGCAGTGCCCGCTTCCACAAGGCGTAATCCGCGTACTGCACCGGCAACACAGCCCATCCCGGCGCCTGCCCGGTAACCCGCGCCGAATACGCCTGCACCAAATCCCGTGCAAGGATCTGGATCGACCAACCGTCGATACTGATGTGGTGCACCACCATCACCAACACATGCTCGTCGGCGTCCGCACACCGCATCAGAGTCAACGCGATCGGGATCTGCGTGGTCACATCGAACCCGTGCGTCACCGCCACCCGAATCCGTGCACCGAGTTCGGCATCCGAAACAGCCTCGGACACCACGTCGATCAGTTCACCACCGGCCGACGCCTCCCCGGCCGGCACAATCACCTGATATGGGCCCTCCGGAGAATCCGGATATTTCGTGCGCAACGATTCGTGCCGGCCCACAATGTCCGCGACGGCATGGCGGAGCGCGCCGACGTCGAGGGCGCCCGACAACCGGAGCACCGCCGCCACATTGTAGGCGCCGGAAGCCGGATCGAACCGGTTCAAAAACCACATCCGTGACTGCGCCGGCGACAATGGAACCCGCTCCGGTCGGACCCCCGCCGCCAACACCGGGCGCGGACCCTTCCCGCTCCGCCGGTCGACCGCGGCAGCGAGTGCACCGACCGTCGGCGACTCGAACAACTCCCGCATACTCAACTCGGCACCGGACTCGGCATTGATCCGGGCAACCAGCCTGGTGGCAACCAGCGAATTGCCGCCCAGGTCGAAGAAGTTGTCCGACACACCGACCCGCCCGGCACCGAGGACCTCCCCGACGATCTCGGCGATCAGGTACTCGGTGGGGGTGCCGGGCGCAACGAACTCCGCCGAACCCGCGAACTCCGGGATCGGCAACACCCTCCGGTCGAGTTTGCCGCTCACACTCAACGGCAACTCCGCCAACACCACCAGAGCCGACGGCACCATATATCCGGGAAGTTCCGCCGCAACAACATCGAGAACATCCCGCTCGACCAGCACCACCCCGGCCGCCGCTACCAAATAACCGGCGAGGTACTCGCCGGTCGACCCGTCACTGCGGACCACCACCACCGCCTGCGCGACCTGCGGATGCCGCAGCAGTACCGCCTCGATCTCCCCCAACTCGATCCGCAGACCACGGAGTTTCACCTGGAAATCGGTGCGCCCCAAATACTCGAGTTGCCCGGACGGCAGCCAGCGGACCAAGTCCCCGGTCCGGTACAACCGTGAACCGGCGTCCTCCCCCGCCGCAGTGCCCGCGAAGGGATTCGCGACGAACCGGTCCGCCGTCAGATCCGCCCGACCCTGATAGCCGCGGGCCACTTGCACACCCGCCAAATACAACTCCCCCGCCACCCCCACCGGCACCGGGCGCAACCGCGCATCGAGCACAAATGTTCGGGTGTTCCACACCGGCGCCCCGATCGGCACCACCACATCACCCGCCACCGTCTCGTAATGGA
>NZ_BCXB01000079.1 GCF_001894885.1 Rhodococcus marinonascens NBRC 14363 | reverse complement strand
GTTGCCATCCATCGAGACTCCTCCCCTGGCTGGTCTTCGGTGATCGGCAGTATGCACCAGGCAACCGACAACAGCGCACCAGAAATTCAGCGTGTGTAGTCGGTTCAGGGGGCAAAACGAATCACCAGCCCGGATATCTGCTGCGCGACTCGGGCGCACACCGCCCGGTGCCACGCCGCCGGCCACTGGATGCCGCCGAACTCGGGCACCTCGGCGTCGCGCCGGAACGTCCGCACCTCGAAATCGCGGGCCTCTTCGAGGTGGCGGCACATCTGGTCCACCGCCTCGGCGGTGGTCGCCTCCAGGCGCTCGATTTCCACCCGCACCCTGTTCGGGACGGGGGTAGTGCCGCACATCCTCGACCGGTGACGACTCATTGCTCCGTGCAACACGGGAGTGTCAATTGTCATGATGAAAACCACATTTGAGCGTTGCACGGCGGTCAATTGCGGGTGTCGGCGGGACCGCCGGGTGACGGTGCGCCACCGGGGCGGCCGCGCAAAGAGCACGGTCGGGTCCACACATGGGCCGGCGAGGCCTACGAGCGCTGCCTGGGTAGACAGGCTGATTCCGGTCCAGTCGAAGACTGCGGTGGTGCGGGGGGGCGCGTTGCGGGTAACGGAGTTGCTCGGTCACCCAGTCACGGGCGTCGCCGATGGTGTCGGTCACCGCGATCACCGTCTTTTCCGCTGGTGAGCCGCACAGGCAGGTGCGGTCGTCGCCCCGGTACGTCGATCGTACGATCCTCTCGTGACCGGCACGGGTTTCATGTGTGATCGGGGCAGAGCAGTGCCGGGCTGGTGTGCCATCCGGCCCTGTGGAGCCAGTGCTGTGCCGGTTCCGGAAGTGTGCCGGTGGTGGCGTGGTCGGCGAGGACGCCGGTGAGGATGGGGCCGTCGCCGCAGATCGTGCACGCGATGTCGAACGCCGGCCCGGGTTCGCAATGGCGGCAGTGGTGTCGCTCGAGCAGGGTGCCGGGTCTCTTCGGGTCCGGGTGGAGCCAGGTGACGGCGAGGTCGGCGCGTTGGTGTGCGGCCTCGGCGCGGGTGGTGGGATCGTACCCGCAGGTCGGGCACGACCGCGGCGACCTCGGCACCGCAGGAGGGTCGGCGCCACCGGGGCGGGTGTGGGTGTTCGGGCCGGTGCTGGGCTTGGTGTTCAGGTGCCCGTACACGGTGGTACGCGGCACGCTCAACCGGTCCGCGATCGCGGCGACGGTGTGCTCGCCGGTGTCGTAGAGATGTTGGGCGAGTTGGATCTGCTCGGCGGTCAGTTTCGGTGGTCGCCCACCCTTGCGGCCGCGGGCACGGGCCGCGGCGCGTCCCTCCCGGGTGTTGGCCACGGTCAGCTCACGTTGCAGGTCCGCGAGCACCGGCAGCATCCCGATCATCGCGGCGCCTTCGGCGGTGGCGGTGTCGATGCCCTGCTCGAGCACCCTCAGACCCACCCGGCGCTGGTGTAGGTCGGCTCCGAGGCCGATCAGATGCGCCGCCGATCGGGCCAACCTGCTCAAATCGGTGATCACCAGGGTGTCGCCGCCGCGCAGCAGGGTCAGGACGAGGTCCAGCTGGGGCCGCGACGCCTTGACGCCCTCGGCGTGATCGAGGTGGATGTGCTCGGTGTCGACACCGGCCCGGCGCAGGGCCTCGACCTGGGAATCCGGGTTCTGATCCGGGGTGGAGACCCGTGCGTAACCGAACAACATGTGTCGAGAATACCCTCAACAAGGTTTATTCGACATAGTTTACCGACACAGGTTTCCGACATGGCGGCGGAGCGACCGCGGAGACGAAAGCGCCCGACCTCTCGATCGGGCACTTTCTCATCGGCGCGTGAAATCAGCGCATCCCCTCCACCAATATCTCGCAGTCGGTCGCGGGAATCGCGCATATCCCTCCGGCTGCATCCAGGACGAACCTGTAATGACGAGCACCCGTAGAGAATCGGGCGTATGTCCCGAGGACGACGCCGAACTCCTCGAACCCCTCCGGCGCCATTGCCAGTCCCCACGCATCCGCTTCACCAGGGTTTACCTCTACGGCACTCCCTGTACGCGCGTGCCGGCCTCTCACCGACGTCGATACCAGCACCGCACCAGGCGGGTACGGGCCGGGGAACTCCCGCAACCCATCAAGTGTGATGTGGGAGGCGAGGATACGAATCTCCAGGTCCCGGTCGAGAACAGACCGTCCGACGAAATTCGGAATCTTGCCCCTTTCGATCGAGAGGTCGGAACCTTCATCGCCCATGGCCTTCCTCCTGAGCCTCCCGAGACCTCGGCCATGGACGCGCCGCACGCGTTGGACCAGCACATCGAAATCATCAGTCATCGTCGACCCTGCCTGATAGGCGCGGCGCTGCCGTAGCCGTGCTTCCGTTCGCCAACTGCCCAGGTGACGTGCGGGTGCCTGCCCAGTGCCGCCTCGACGGACTCTGAGGAGATCGGGACCTGGCTCCACGCGCGGTGTCCGGCAGCGAGCAGTCTTCCGGAATCGCAATCGAAGCGGTTGCGTAGCATTCGTTCCTCCTTGGATCAGCTATTCGTCGAGTCTCGTTCTGGTCCACGCCGGCTAACGCCGAGAGAGGACGAAGATCTCCACGGCCACGCATCATGTCACCAGTAGTGATGCGTTGACCCCCCGAGAGCGGATCGAGTCCCGCCGTGCCGGGCTTGGCGGCCGGGCTTCTTGGGGTGCCTCGGTCAGCTGTCCTCCCACACCAGGTTGTGCAGTCGCATCGCTTCGATCAGGTCGGGGTCGTCCGCCTCGACGGGACCGTGGTCCAGTGGTGTCACATTCCCGCTGATCGGTCCGTCACCGGGGCGTTCGTACAGTACCCAGAGCACCAGGCCGTCACCGTGCCGCGAGTCGAACACAATCCCCACAGGGTTTCCGGCGGGGTACTGGTAGGCGCGCCGAACACCCTCAAACCGTAGGTTGCCCGCTCAAGATCGAAGAACCAGGAAGAGACCGGAATGCTCGTCCACGGCAACGCCTTCAACCGGGCACGAAGTGAGGGCTGATTGTTCTTGAACCCCGATTGAGTAGGCGCGGCCCGTTCCCATCCAGGGAGCGGCCGCGTTTGTTCATCTCATGATCAGGCAATCGCAACTTCCAGGACGTTTGTGAACGGTCCGGTACTGCCCTTCAGAGGCCAAGGACCGTCAGCCGGTAGGCGCGCCCTCAAACCGTAGATTGCCCGCTCAAGATCAAAGAACCCCTATGGAAGAGTAAAGGACGCTAAAACAAAGTGGACCCAATCACAGGAGACACGCCACAACCGTGAAAATAGTGGTTGACACAATGGGTGGCTGGAGTCAAACTCAACGGCGATCCTCACCTGTCCGTCCGCGTTTCCGGATACCACCGGAACCAATCCCGAGTGCCACATCAGGCAAAGGAACAAGTAGATGTCGGCGATTTCGAATACTACCTTGACACCCACCCCAGTCCGCCCACCCTCAACCCTCGTAGGGGTAGTTATGAATCGAATCCGCTGGTCGAGAATTGCGGTCGTAGCAATCATGTCCGCTGGAGCTCTGCCCTTCACACAGGGTGCTGCATCGGCCGATGACGGTCCTGTCGCCGGACAGGACGGCACAGCTTCGGTGCAGCAGTCGGTGCAGCAGTTCGACCTGAGTTGTGGCGCATTCGGTAACGCGTCAGCATCTCCATCAACTGTAGGTTGGGACGGGCCAATCGACTTTTTTGGCAACCAAATGACTATTACAACTACCTACCCAGAATTTGTGCGTTCCGGTGAAGAGTTCAGTTATAGTCTTGACTTTGACCCCCTGCAGTACGATCGGGGAGCTTTCGGCGCCAAGTCCAAAATAGCTAGCCTGGAGCGGGTGAAACTCGACATTAATATTCCCAAAGGCACCGAGTTCGTGTCCGCCGAGGTCGCGAAAGTTCCTGATGATTTCGTTCCTGATGATTCCGATCCTTTATCTGGAATAATCGGCGCCGTCCGTAACCGCATCCTCGGGTATCCAACCGACATTATCCGTATCCGCGACGACGGCAACGAGTCGTCAACTGGGACTCACTTACGAATGGCATTGAACAATGCCACCGAGCGGAGAACAAAAGACGGTGTGGTCACCAAAGATGGACCCAATGCTGCAGGCGACAAAATGGGTGGGTGGACGGCTTTGAAGGACCTCGATGATGATGGTAACGGACTGATGAGTTTTCCCACGATCAATGTTCGGGTAAAAGCTCTCGGTACGGAAGGGGACACAATCACCCCGACCGTTAGAGCCAGTGGTGTCGCGAGCGAATTCGATCACGCAAACAATTTCCTTACTTTTGTGGAACACACAAATATCGATAATGTATGGATGCCCAACGCATTTCATAGTCTCCGTTGTTCACCCCGGGACACACCAGATGCTGATGTGAACAATGGCGCTGGACCGTTGGCGACTATCAAAGTGACCGATTCTGGAGTTTCTCGACCATGAATCCGGTGGTCTACGGGGAAATCCCACTAGCCCATTACTCAGCGAAGGAAATAGTTCTACAGTGACGCCCGGGGTGGATCAGCAGGGTCCCGGCAAAGTCGTGGATAGAGGTTCCTGACCTGAGGGTTTGTGGCAGGGGGGTATGGCGGGCGCGGTCGCCTCGGTGATGATTCAAGTTCCTACGCCATCACCACCACCAGGAACGGTGGCCCATACCATCGGATTCGATACAGAAGTTTTTCCAGCGAAGGAAAATAGTGTGAACAAGTACAGGCGTTCTCGTGACTACCGCACGGCCCAAGGGAAGTTCCGAGGTCTTGTCCTCGGCTTCGTTGTGGTCGGGGCTTGTATAACCAGTACGGGGACCGCGGCAGCCGATACCGTGACCGAGACCATCTCCGTCGGGGGTTTCCCCAAAGCGGTGGCGGTCTCCCCGAACGGGTCTTACGCCTACGTCACCAGTCAAAACGGTTCGGTGTCGGTGATCGACACCGCCACCAACACCGTGACCGGCACGATCGACGTCGGGCGCGGACCGCACGCTGTGGCGTTCAACCCGAACGGGTCTTACGCCTACGTCACCAGTCAAAACGGTTCGGTGTCGGTGATCGACACCGCCACCAACACCGTGACCGAGACCGTCTCCGTCGGGGCCTACCCCGAGGGCATTGCAGTCAACCCGAACGGGTCTTA
>NZ_BCXB01000078.1 GCF_001894885.1 Rhodococcus marinonascens NBRC 14363 | reverse complement strand
CCCCGACCGGGCCGTTCCCGACCGGGACAGTGGCGATGACAGTATCCGCTGCTGCGGTCGACGCCCCCATACCGGCCATACCCAGCGCCATCGCGATAGTCGCCGCCAAGCCGAGGAAAAGACCCGGGACGCCCCCTCTGACCGTGCGACTACCGCCAAAAATGCTGTGTCGATTCACATTCATCTCCCAATCTCAGAGTGCGACTGAGGAGGCTACGCCATATCCGTTGTTTTTCCGACGATTGCTACCGGAACCCCGGGTAGGGGGGCATCCCTCGAAACCTCGACGCGCTTCGCCGTGGGTGAGGGCGCTAATTGGTGCGTCGGGTTCAAACATTCGCGAGTCACCCCCCACCCCGTCCACCAGGGCAGTGCCGTTCGTGGCTCAGCGTGCGACTGAGCGCCCGTCATGGGGCAGGACACCGACCTAACGACACGACCCCGCTGCCCTAACGTCACGTCACCCCCAAGCGGGGGACACTGGCCGATGTGACCAACCCAGGGCAAACGTTCACGGTGACCGCGGCCGCCGAAGCGTGCCGAGTCTCGCGGAAGACGATCACGCGCCGTCTTGACCAGCTGCGGAACGGTGGCGCATACAAGGATTCGGCAGGGGCATGGGTGATCCCACTCAGTGCGCTCCTGCACGCAGGACTGACACCGGGTAGGCCAGCGCCCCCCGATGCTGTCCCGGTGCCCCAGAGCGCCGACGTAGGCCACCAGGACACGCGAACCACCACCGAGGTACAGGCACAACTCGCAGACCTACAGCGCCGCGCCGAGGTTGCCGAAGCACTGGCCGCTGAACGTGCCGAACAGATCACCGACCTACGCCGAACGCTCGCGATGCTCACCACGGGAAGACCGGACACGACCCCGCCACCGCAGACGGACACGAGACAACGCGGCCTGCTCGGTCGCCTGGTCGACGGTCTCGGCTTGTAGGAACCGAACCCTGTTCGGATGTGAGATCCGTACCCGACTTACCTCCCGCAGTCCCAGCCATACCGGAACCTCACCGAGTGGTTCTACGGCCGTGGTCCAGTCCCGCAAACCCAGATCCCGACACACCTCTTGCACTGAAGCTGCGACCACGCAAAACCAGTGGGAGTCCTCGCACCGAAGGGCGTACATAGTGTGGACACCCCGCCGAGATTTCAGGGGCAACCCTGAGAAGTCCAGCGGCAGGCTATGAGGTCCGGCAGACGTACCCCACCCCCGATCCACACGGGCAGGTGTGTTCGTCGCTCTGAGCGGCCCCTGAGCGCCTTCAAAGGGTGTCGGCCGGATCGACACCCCGCCAGGAATCACTAGACCCCCCGGGGGGGTACGGACACCCATCGGTCAGTGTCCGGCCTTTTTTACAGGCACCGAAACGTACGTGCGGATCATCTTGCCGACGCTGGCGAAAGGATCCCGGCCCGTGCGCGTGAACCCTTTGCCGAACCCGTTTGAGAGTGACGCCCTGTCACTCCCAAAGTGGCCGGCCAACTTGCCGACGCCGACAACGTGGCTGGCCGCGTGGTGTTCTCCTGCGATCGGCGAAGAACCCTTCCCGAACCCTTTGCCGAAGGGTTTTCAACCTCATGGTTGAAAGGGGGTCGCTACCTGCGACGTAGGGGGTAGGGGCGTGCGGATCACCAGGAAGCCCCCGACCCCCTCACTCCTTCGGTCGGTGAGTGAGGGCATTTCTCCCCGCCACCTGTAGCTACGTGCAAGGGATCGGGCGACACGCCCACGGAGGCTGGGAAGTTACGGAGATCCACACTCGACGGTCATGGACGAGCTGGGGCGCGTTGCTTGGCGCTGGATAGTCCCCGATGGTCCTACCAGTGGATATGGGTTGTTGTGGGCTGTGTGCTCGCCCGGCGAGTCATCCCGCGGTTAACGCTCCTGTCGGGAACTGTGCCCTAAACTCCGATCCAATCGAACACAAAAAAAGGAACCCCCAGCCTGCAAGCCGGAGGTTCCCAAAGCGAAATGTTGCGTCCCAACCCAGGACTCACCAAATCAAACGAATGAGACCAGATTACAGCAGGAGACCAGGCCGCGCCGCAAGTCGCGGGGTGTGTTTCCGAAAGAATCCGGCTAGGTGAGCACCGGGGCAGGGGCGCAACTTCCACCAGGAAGAGGCACCGTGACCAGCACCAAAGACGACAAGTTCGTGATGATCCGCCACAGCGTGCAGGACTACGGACTGACACCCCAGGCATTCACCATCTACGCCACATTGATCCGGTGCGCCGACTGGAAGACCCGCAAGACGTACGTCTCACGGAAGACCCTCGCGGCCGCGATCCGCTCGAAGCAACCCAGATGCGCTGACAAGTACTTGCGCGAGCTGCACGCCGCTGGACTGATCGAGAGCATTCAGCACCGCTGGACTAATCGAGAGCGTGACATGACAGACGTTGCGTACGCCCGCGACGCCGAGCACCCGGTGCAAACCTCAAGTGTGTTCGTCCTCGCCCACACACCTGCATCACCGCAGGTCACACCCCCGTGCGCTACAACGCACGGGGGTAGTTCTCGGGCTGCGCCTGTGGATAACTCATCGCCGCAGGTCACAGACTCGCCCGATGCATCACCGCAGGTCGTACCCCCGTGCGCTAAAACGCACGGGGGTAGTGCGCTAAAACGCACACAATCAAGAACCCCTTTATCGAGATCAAAAACTAAGAGAGTTCCCCGCAACGCGGACGAAGCGGCATCGGCGTCATTTGTGGATAACTCGGAGATCCAAGACAGCAGCGACGCGAAGACAGCACCGGCCGCGTTGCCTGCTGACTGGTCGCCGGACGACTCACATCGCAAGTACGCCGAACGGCTCGGCATCAGTGGCATGTTCGACGCTCTCGCGGATCAGTTCGCAAAAGACGCCAGGACGAGCGGCAAGCGTCGGAGCAAGTGGGCGCAAGCGTTCACCCGGTATCTGCACCAGTTCGAAGAGGCAGACGGGCGTACGTTCCCGTGGGTCGATACGGACGAAGCGAGGAACGCAGCTGTCGACGCTGCACTCGAAGCCGTGAAGACCGAAGCGCCTGCACCCGAAGCCGAACAGGTCGAAGAGGTCCAGGTCGAAGACGATGCACAAGATCCGTGGGAAGCAATGTTCCCCGGTATCGCGCCTGCACCCGAAGAGATCCAGGTCGATGCACCCGAAGAGGTCCAGGTCGAAGACGATGCGCGCCGCTGGACGTACCAGACCGAGACCGTAAGCACTCCTGTCGTTGATCACGTCGCCGAGGCCGAGCAGGTCAGAGCAATGTTCGCGGCCGATGCCACCGAGTCAGACAAAAAGCGCCAGGAACAGGCAAAGCGTGCTCGCGTTTCCTTTGCGCTCAACGCAATCGACAGCCGTCTACTCACTCGCAAGATGCGAAGCCCTGAACGCGAACGCGCCGAGGAACTTCTCTACGCAGGCAGGAACCAGGACGACGTTCACGCCGAGATCATCTCCGCACGCAAGAACGCTCGCGCCGAGATCGAAGCGAAGCTGCACGCGGTCGCCTAGCTCTTGCGCCACGTGCGACGCTCTCAGCGCCACGGAGAGACACGGAGACCGGCACAGCCTGACACGGGTGTACCCCCGGAGATCCGTACACACTGCGATCCACGGACGAGGGTGAGCCAGTCGGCAAGTTTGAGTCAGACTCACACCAGCCAGTTACGGAGATCAAATCCGCAACCTGGGGCACAGGGTGAGTCAGCCGGAATCAGAGTCCCCTCATCGCGAGCACGTGAGTTTCGGGTCACTCTGTAAAAATGCGTGACTGGCACCGGAAGAGTCCAGGTACCCGCCCCCCTTGGTGATATCGACGGGGTGGGTAGGGGGTCGAAATCGCTGGAAGCCACGCGCCCCGGCCACTCCCCAGGTGCTCTGGTTCTCTCTCCCCCAGTGCCTAGGGGGGTGACCGGTGCCGGCCGAATAGCGTGGCAGGCACCTAGCCGATTCAGTGAGGACTCAGTGAGCACTCATGCCGAGCGCATGACGACCTGGACCTGACCGTAGTTGAAACACGATCAGGTGGACTCGCAACCGTAGTCAAATTGACTACGGCTCGTGCTGGTCGTAGCTGTCCTGTTTACCGATCCTTCAACAGGACAACCTCGTGAGGGGTCAGACTCGATCGGAGCCGGCGCGATCACCGGCTCCTGGTGTCCTGCTTGCCAGTCCTGCATGTTGATCCGGTATAGGTTGCCTTTGCCGGACTATTGTTCTCTCGTGGACGGAATGCTGATCGGGTATGCCCGATGCTCAACTCACGGGCAGGATCTGCGGCAGGCGCTGGCGGCCTGCCGCGCCGGAGACACCCTGATAGTGGCGAAAATGGACCGGCCCGGACGCTCCCGCACGGATTCAGGCTAAGCTCCCCCCGACGCTACTCGAGCGCAAGGTGGACGCCGGACACCTCGGGAAAAAGAGCGGCAACGGGGTTGGGTATCATCATTTTTGACAGACCGAGAAAGGTGCTCGGCTGGTTACCCCGGCCGAGCACCTGACTAAGCTCTCAGTGGCCTGAAATCAATCACCGGGGCAGCCCCAACCATCGGTGCACCATCTCAGACAAAGTTCCATTGTTGGTTGAATTCTCCTGTGCAATCCCAAACCTGCACTGGTACACCATTTTCGGACCTGCTATCGGCAACATCGAGGCATTTGCCGCTGGCCTGATTGATGATCGCGCCGCCAGGTTGACCGCCGTCCGTTACTTCTGGGTCGAATGTCCACTTTTCATCGGAACTACCGTTGCAGGGGTCGATCTGCACTCTCGATCCGTTCATTTGCCCTCCCCCACCAGTGTCTTCAACATTGAGGCACTTGTCGGTGCGTGGGTTTCGGATTTCACCATCGGAGGTGAAGATCCATTGCTGGTTTGGGGCG
This sequence comes from Rhodococcus marinonascens NBRC 14363, assembly GCF_001894885.1. Taxonomy (GTDB): domain Bacteria; phylum Actinomycetota; class Actinomycetes; order Mycobacteriales; family Mycobacteriaceae; genus Rhodococcus_F; species Rhodococcus_F marinonascens. The sequence goes on along the minus strand of NZ_BCXB01000078.1, from coordinate 345 downwards.
CCAGTGAAGTCCCACATTTGCACCGGGGTGCCGTCCAAGACTCCGTCGTCCGTGATGTCCAGGACACGGCCGTCGAGACCGTACACCGTTCCGCCCCCGGGGATCGAGGTGCCCGTGTCGATGGCGATCACCGACACCGAATTGTCAAGGGTGTTGGTGACGTAGGCGTGGGACCCGTCTGGGGTGATCGCCACCCTGTTCGGGAGTTTGCCGACGGGGATGGCATTGACCACTGTGTTGGTAGCCGTGTCGATCACCGACACCGTATCGTCACCAGTGTTGATGACGTAGACGCGGGACCCGTCCGGGGTTACCGCCACCCCGGCTGGGGTGTTCCCGACGGGG
>NZ_BCXB01000077.1 GCF_001894885.1 Rhodococcus marinonascens NBRC 14363 | reverse complement strand
GGACGCTGGTCGGTGAGGACTGCGGTTGGTGGGGAACAAGTCGGGCGCGACTCGCCTCGGGTTCAGCCTGCTGCTGAAATTCTTCGAGCTCGAGGCCCGGTTCCCTATCGGGCCTGAGGAGTTACCGGCCGCTGCGGTGGCGTACATGGCTGAGCAGGTGAAGATCGATCCGGCGCTGCTGGACTTCTACCGCTGGACCGGCCGCACGATCGAGTATCACCGGGCCCAGGTACGGGATGCCTTCGGATTCCCGGTTCGATCACTGGGACAACCGGGTGGCGGATCCGAATCTGCACACCCACTGTGCGGTGCTGAACCGGGTGCACGCGGAGGGAAAATGGACCACCATCGACGGGCGGATGTTCTACCGGGCCGCCGTCTCGGCGTCGGAACGCTACAACACTCGGGTCGCGGATCTGGTGGCCCGGGGCCTGGGTGTGAGCTTCGCACCCAGGGCGGATACCCCGGCCGGGAAGCAACCGGTGTACGAGGTCGAGGGCATCCCACTGGCGTTGATCGAGGAGTTCTCCCGCCGTCAGGCAATCGTGGACCGGCAGGAGGAACTGGCCCGCGACTACGCGGACTGGCACGGGAAGAATCCGCCGAAGAGGGTGCAGTACGCGCAGGCGCAGCAGGCCACGTTGGACACCCGGAACGCGAAGAACCCGCCCCGCTCGATGGCGCAGCTGCGGGCCGAATGGGACCAACGGGCCCAGGCCATCCTGGTCGGCACGGCACCAGGGGAGCTGGTGGAGTTGGCGCGCACCGGCCACGATAATCGGCCCCCGTTCACCCCGGAGGATGTGGCGGAACTGGTTCGCACCGTGGAGGACGACCTGTCCCGCAAGGTCGGGACGTGGACGATCTACAGCCTGCACGCCGAGGTCCAACGCCAGGTGCGGGCATACAGTTTCACCGGTGACACCGACGCGGCCGCCTACACCGCGGCCGCGGTGGACACACTCGTGGACACCGAGTGTGTTCCCACCTTCACCGTGGTGTATCGGGCGCCGGCGAAGCTGTCCGAACCCATCGAGGGCGGCCTGGTCCGCACCCATGCGGTGGACCGCACCACCATGCGCTACACCTCCGAAACGGTGCTCGCCGCCGAGTCCTACATGCGGGGAAGGGCGGAAACATCCTCCGAGAGGACCGTGTCGGACCGGATCATTCGCCGGCAGATCCGCAAGGCGGAGAAGGCGGCCGGGCACACCCTGGGAACCGACCAGATTGCGATGATCGAACACTTCCTCACCGCGCAGAAAACGGTGGCTGTGGCCGTCGGCGCGGCCGGGGCGGGGAAGACCACCGCCGCCACGGTGATCGCCCGGTCCTGGGAGCTGACGAACGGAAAAGTGATCGCCCTGGGCCCGTCGGCGCGGGCCGCGGAGGTCCTCGGTGCGGAGATCGGGGCGCCGGGTCGCACCATCGCGGACGTGCTCACCCGGGACCGGCACGGTCTACCCACCGGCATCAACGAGGGTGATTTGTTGTTGGTCGACGAGGCCGGGATGGCGTCGGCCCGTAACCTCGCGGACCTGACCCGGATCGCTACCCAGGCCGGTGCGGTGGTGCGCCTGTTGGGTGATCATCAGCAGTTGGCGTCCGTCGAATCCGGCGGCATTCTCCGTGATTTGGCCGAACGCACCGACGCACCGTTCCTGGGTGAGGTGCACCGCTTCCGAACCCAGGGGGAAGCCGCCGCAAGCCTGCTGCTCCGCACCGGCGACGAGAAAGCCCTCGACTGGTATCAGCAGAACGACCGGATCCGGGCGGGGATGAAACACGAACTGGCCGACACGGTGTTCGGCGCGTACGTCGCCGACATCGAGGCCGACAATGTGGCCCTGATGGTGGCCCCCACCAACGATTTGGTCAGCGAACTCAACACCAAGGCCGCCGACTACTACCGCGCCAACGGCACCGTCACCGGACCCGGTGTCGTGCTCGCCGACGGCCTCGAAGCCGCGACCGGGGACATCGTCGTCACCCGCAAGAACAACAGCAAATACGTGGCCAAGGACGCCACCGGAACCCGCACCGGGCGGGTGAAAAACGGTGACCTGTGGACGGTGACCGAGGTCGGGGTCGACGGGTCGTTGCGGCTTCAGAACCGCACCAGCGGCGGCCGGGTCGTCGTCGCCGCCGACTATGTCACCGACAACGTCCAACTCGGGTACGCGGCCACCGTGCACCGCTCCCAGGGCATGACCGTCGGCTCCTGCCACGTGCTGACCGATGCGTCGATGGACCGGCAAGGCTTCTACGTGGCGATGACGAGGGGTAAGAACACCAACATCGCCTACGCCGCCCAGGACGAGTTGCCGGACTGGGATTTCGAACACCGCCCCGTCGAGCATCCGGGCGCCCTCGGGGTGCTGGCGGGCATCCTCGCCCGCGACGGATCGCAGCGCACCGCGCACCAGATGATCGAAGACGCCCAAGCCCACGCCGACTCGTTCGAGGCGCTCCGGTCCGGCTACTTCGCCGCGGTCAGCGCGTTGTACGAGGAACACACCGCGGCCCTATTGGGTGAAATCCTCACCGACCGACAGTTCACCTGGGTGCACTCGTTCAGGGGCTGGGACAAGATCGTCGAGACCGTCGCCAAGGCGGAAACCTTCGGCTGGGACACCCGCACCCTGCTCACCGACGCCGCCACTGTGATGCGCACCGCGGGGAAGGCCGGCGAACTCGACGACCAGAAAAACACCCCCGCCGTGGTCATGGCCGACGCCCTCGACGAGGCCACCGAACGGTTGCCGCGCCGGCGCACCGACACCCTCGCCCGGTACCGCGTGCCCGCCCTCTCCGACGCCGCCGCCGCCGGACAGGACCCGATCCTGGCCGCGTACGCCCACCGGCACGCCGAGCAGATGCACGCCCACGTCGACACCTACATCTCACGGGCGACCGAAAACCGGGCACCGTGGATGGTGGCCCTCGGTGACCCCGGCACCGATCCCCGCAAACAGGCCCTGTTCGAGTCCGCGGCCACCGAGGTCGCGGTCTCCCGCATCCTCGCCAACTGCACCGACGAGGTGACAGATCCGTGCGCACAGTTGAGTGAGGTTCGCACCGACGCGGTCACCAAGAAGATCGAACAAATCCACCACCGACGCCCCGCATCGTCGGTGTACTCGTCGTACACCGCCGACGAACTGCGCACCGCGGCCGCATCCGCGCGCCGGCGGATCTCCGGCACCCGGCTGATGCTCGGCCTGGCCACCGGTGAACTCGCCTCCGCCACCAAAAACTCCGCTGTCGGGGCCGTCGACGCCGGTGTGGCCGCCGCCGAAGCCGACGCACAGAAGATCCACACGGTCCGGCAGGCCCGGACCGCGCACGAGCGGATCCGCCGCGATCCGAACGCCACCGACGACCAGATCAACCAGGCCCGGGCCGCACGGGTGGCCGCCGAAGCCGCGGCGCCGGACGAACGAAGCTGGGGTGCGATCGAGATCGCCGCCACCGGGGGCCGTGCCCACCAGGGACGCCGCGACCGCGCCGCCCACACCGACCAACGAGTGATCGGGCAACTGAACACCCGGATCGCCCGCATCGAGAAAACCATCACCGCGGACCGTAAACGGCTCACCCTCATCGGAACCGAACAACGCACCCGCCCCGCCACCAGCACACCCGCCGGACGCCGGCGGGCCACACCGGACACCGACCACGAGCACGCACCCGACACACCTACCCACCATCAGGAACACGACCGAGGCCCGGAACTGTAAACACCAACCCACCTCGCCCACCCCAGCGAGGAGAAAACGAGGAAACATGGCCGACACCGCCGATACCCCGGTCCCCACGAGCGAAGAAGACGAGCAGTTCACCTACGCCGAGTACCAGCAAGCCCCAATGCTGCCCACGGAGGTCGACGAGGACGCATCCTGGACGAACCTCGTCAAGGAATCCGCCCCGGCCCCGACCCGGGAAGCAGCCGTAGACGACGGCGTTCGGATCGACCCGCTCACCGCCCAGGCCGCCGGGACGCCGCCGCAGCGAAGCCCGCGCCGGCCCGCCCCGCCACCCACTCAGCAGGTACACGACATCACCGCGTGGCTCACCGACGTCGACCGCCGGCACAGCACCGGAGAGGACATCCGCGCCCCGAAACCGATCCGAGAGGTGCTCGGCGCGTTCACCGGGGCACCGATCGAGCAGACCCGAATCCAGGTCCTCGCCGCCGCCGCCGCAGCCCGGTACTTCGAAGGCGAACACTCCGCCAGCGCGCAACGACTCAACCAACTGGTCCAGGACAACGACGCCCGCCTCCACGCTCTGCGCGAGCACGAACGCCGCACCGAGGCCAACACGCACGCGGCCAAGCAGACCCCGAAAGACCAGATCGCCGCATCCGCCGAGGAACGTCGAGATCGAGAATCCGCCACCGACCGCCGAGTCTTCGACGCCGCCGCCGCCGTGGCAATGGGATACGTCGCCGCGAAAGGACTACCCGCCTACGACCAACTCGCCGAGCACTCCGAAACCCAACTCGGACCCCTCCCCGCCCCGCCGGCCGAACCCGCCGCCGCGCCCGCACCAGGTGGACCCTCCGCCGTCGACAAGGCCAAGAGCACACTCGACGCGATCGGCCGCGGACTCGCCCAAGCAGCCGGACCGGTAGCCGGCGACGACAATGTCGCCGCCAACCTCGCACCGGTCAACCTCACCCAAGTCAGCGAGGAAATCACCACCCTGGCCGCCAGTATCGCCCCCGCGATGAAGGCCGCCATGTCCAGCCACCCCCGCAGCATCAAAGAACTCCTCAACGTCGCACAACGCCCCGATGAGGCCAACGACATCGCGTTCGAGCAGGACACTGAACTCCACCGACAGTCCGACCGCGACACCGCGCACGCACTCTAGATCGTCGCCGCGAGACCGGCAGAAACCGCAAAAGAGGTCGCCGCACCCCGCCGATCCGAGAAAACTTCCCGGATCAGGGCCGACAGGGAAACATTCCCCTGTCGACCGAGGCAGTGTGCGGCGACCTCGTACTCGTCGCAACCGGCAGTGTAGAACGGGCCCACGACACGGTCGGCCCGCCGGTTCACCCGACCGCCGGGTCCCCCGTCCACACACCGGATGACACCGCCACCCTCACTGTCGAGGTGGCGGTGTCATCCGGCTAAACGGTGCCGGTGTCAGCTGAAGGCGCTGCCTGCCCCCGAGCCGCTGCCGGTCAACGAGCCGAAGTCGAGGCACAGCGATCCGAGACACTTGCCGATGGCGATCACCGACACCGTGTTGTCGCCACTATCGGCGACGTAGACGCGGGACCCGTCCGGCGTGACCGCC
>NZ_BCXB01000076.1 GCF_001894885.1 Rhodococcus marinonascens NBRC 14363 | reverse complement strand
TGAGTGGGTAGTCGATCGTGGTAGAGATTTCGGCGGTCAACCCGAACTGAATCCCGGCGTTGGAAGTGAGGTCCGCGATGAGCAGGTCCCGGTCAACGGTCAGGGTCGAGATTGCGCGGGCGGCGACGTCTGCGCGGGCGATGAACCGGATCCCCGCCCAGGCTTCGAGTAGTCCCACTATCTCCGACTCGGCGGTGTAGCAGGTGCCGGCCGGTCCCGCCAGATCGAAACGGTTGTCGAGGCTGCTACCGAACCACCACGGGTCGAGTTTGGCGGAGTGGGTCCGATACAGCGCCGTGCCCGCCCGAACAGCGATCCCCGGAAACCGGCCCCGGAGCTGGTCCGGTGACGGTGGCGCACCGAGATGCTGACTCGCTCTCGGCCGGGTCACGAAGCCAGCCGCCCCGCCGCCTGCCGGGCTAGGGTCACAACCTCGGTCCAGTCCCCGTCGATGAGAGCCTGGCGCGGTGTCCGACCATCGAGTTCCGGCTGCTTCGTCGACAACCACGACACCACGGTCCACTCTTCGACGTCAGCGGCACCCCAGGCCGTCAACGTCTCTTTCAACCCCAGGAGCGGTCGATGCGGCGCGGTGTCGGTCAGTCCCCCCGACCAGTACCCGACGCTGCCGTCTTCGGCGTGCAAGCGCAGGACTCGCCGAGCCTGCACCGCCTGACTCAACGCCTGCTTCGACCACTCGGCGATTTCGAGGATCTGACTGTGCGTGAGGACCGGTCCGATGTGGTCCTCCCACGCCCGACGCGCCTTGAGGTTGGACAGCACCTTCTCGACACCGGCCTTGATGTACTGCGCATCGGCGGCGTCGAGCCGCTCCGCGGCCATCCCGCTCGCTTCGAGCTGGTCGTCGACGACCTTCTTCAATGGAGTGCTCATACCCCGATACTCCTAGGGTCAAGCGGTCAAGTCAAGCGGTCAAGCATGGTCCAGCGGCAGTACCGGTCGCCCTACGATCCGCACAACGGCGCATTGCATGGAGTGCTCGACGACGATCTTCGGGGCGTCGGTCGACGGTGAGCTGCGGGGTCACCCAGGTGGAGGCGGAGATGAAGTCCATGCGCTGAACTAAAGTCCCGGACATGGACGAAGAACGCGATACAGGCCAGATGGGGTGGATCGGGCACCTCGTAGTGGGCGTGGGTTTCGTTGCAGTCGGCATCGGATACCTTCCCTCCGCTCCACTACCCATCTCCATCGGCTTGTTCGTTGTCGGAACGTACATCGCAACGAAGCCCTGGATAAAGCCCTGGATCAACACCTCAAAACGCACCCGCCTCCACCAACTCCTCCGCACACAGTTCCCCACCCAGAACTGAACGAGAAATAGCGCTCGGCGAAACAGCACCCCAGGTCAACAAGCCTGCGCCCCGCCCTGCGGGGATCATCACCCTGAGTCCGGATCATGTGGTGGCTCGTGTTTGGCAGGTCTCTCCGTGGAGGGGTGTGTTTGTGGAATACGATGGTGGGATGTTGATCGGGTACGCGCGCTGCTCGTCGTCGGGGAGCGACGAGGTAGGCCAGCGGGATCAGTTGGTGGCGCTGGGTGTCGAAGCGGCCGCGATCCATGTCGACCACGGGCTGACCGGCACTGATCGGCCGCGACCTGCTCTGACTGCGGCGTTGTCGGCGTTGTCGGCTCGGGACACGTTGGTGGTGACCACGCTCGATCGGTTGGCCCACTCGGCCGCTGACCTGGGTGCCATCACCACGGACCTGAGGGATCGCGGGGTGCGGTTGATGTTCGACGGCCGCGTGCACGATCCGGGTGATCCGATCGGGGCAGCGGTGTTCACGATGTTGTCGACGACGTTTCCCGAGTTCGAGTCGGGTCTGATTCGGCTGCGCACGAAGGACGGCAATGCCCGCCGTCGGGCTGTCGGCGGTTTCTCCGGCCGCAAACCCCGCCTCGACGCGGTACAGCAGTCCCGGCTCTACGACCTGCATCAGAGCCGTGAATATTCCGTTGCGGAACTGTCGAAGAGGTTCAATCTCTCTCAGGCCGGCGTCTACAAGAACCTGGCTCGGGAGAAGAGCCGACGCATCACACCCGACTCCCCTGCCGACCACTGAGTAACGCCACCAGCACCTTTGAGGGGGCAAGGCAGCGCATCGCGGTGTCGCGGCAGCGCTGTTGTCGTCAGGTGTCGGGGTGCGGTCGGATGAGGCTGTCGAGGTAGGCGAGCTCGGCGTCGAGTCCGGCGTGGACGTCGTCGACGTCACCGGCCAGGGTGGCGGTGTGCTCGGTGGCGTATTCGGATTCGACTGTTTGCTGGTCAAGCCGGTCCACGTCTTCTTCCCCGGCCGCCAGTTCGGTCACGGCCCGCAGGGTGTGCAGGCTCGCCGCGATTGCCGTCAGGGCGCGTTGGTAGTGGCGGAGCGCGGCGACCCGGTCGACGAGGCCGGCTTCGGCGCAGGCAGCAGTGACCTGGCGTCGTTCCCATTCTGTTCTCGCCCTGGTGAGTGGGTCGGTTCCGTCGTTTCCCGGTCGGGGTGGGGTGGTTGTTCGCAGGGTCAGCAGCTCGTGGGCGGTTGCGGCGATGTGGTGCAGTTCGACGGTGAAGCTGAGTGCGGATCCGGGTCCGTCGAGGACGGGTTCGGTCAAGATGTGCGCGATCACGTCTTCCGCGATGGCGACGAGGCGGGTCTCGGGGCCTTCTTCGCGCAGTGGCCAGTGCAGCGGCGAGTACGCCCGCCGGAGTTCGTCGCGTTGCACGGCGGTCAATTGCGGGTGTCGGCGGGACCGCCGGGTGACGGTGCGCCACCGGGGCGGCCGCGCAAAGAGCACGGTCGGGTCCACACATGGGCCGGCGAGGCCTACGAGCGCAGCCTGAGTAGACAGGCTGATTCCGGTCCAGTCGAAGACTGCGGTGGTGCGGGGGGCGCGTTGCGGGTAACGGAGTTGCTCGGTCACCCAGTCACGGGCGTCGCCGAGGGTGTCGGTCACCGCGATCACCGTCCTTTCCGCTGGTGAGCAGCACCAGCAGGTGCGGTCGTCGTCCCGGTACGTCGATCGTACGATCCTCTCGTGACCGGCACGGGTTTCATGTGTGGTCGGGGCAGAGCAGTGCCGGGCTGGTGTGCCATCCGGCCCTGTGGAGCCAGTTCTGTGCCGGTTCCGGAAGGGTGCCGGTGGTGGCGTGGTCGGCGAGTGTGCCGGCGAGGATGGGGCCGTCGCCGCAGATCGTGCACGCGATGTCGAACGCCGGCCCTGGTTCGCAATGGCGGCAGTGGTGTCGCTCGAGCAGGGTGCCGGGTCTCTTCGGATCCGGGTGGAGCCAGGTGACGGCGAGGTCGGCGCGTTGGTGTGCGGCCTCGGCGCGGGTGGTGGGATCGTAGCCGCAGGTCGGGCACGCCCGCGGCGACCTCGGCACCGCAGGAGGGTCGGCGCCACCGGAGCGGGTGTGGGTGTTCGGGCCGGTGCTGGGCTTGGTGTTCAGGTGCCCGTACACGGTGGTGCGGGGCACGTTCAACCGGTCCGCGATCTCGGCGACGGTGTGCTCGCCGGTGTCGTAGAGGTGTTGGGCGAGTTGGATCTGCTCGCCGGCGAGTTTCGCCGGCCGCCCACCCTTGCGGCCGCGGGCACGGGCCGCGTCGCGTCCCTCGCGGGTATTGGCCACGGTCAGCTCACGATGCAGCTGCGCCAGTACCGGCAGCATCCCGATCATCGCCGCACCTTCGGCGGTGGCGGTGTCGATGCCCTGCTCGAGCACCCTCAGACCCACCCGGCGCTCGTGTAGGTCGGCGCCGAGGCCGATCAGGTGCGCCGTCGACCGGGCGAGCCTGTCCAGACGGGTGATCACCAGGGTGTCGCCGCCGCGCATCAGGGTCAGGACGAGGTCCAGCTGGGGCCGGGACGCCTTGGCGCCCCCGGCGTGGTCGAGGTGGATGCGTTCGGTGTCGACACCGGCCCGGCGCAGGGCCTCGACCTGGGATTTCGGGTTCTGATCCGGGGCGGAGACCCGTGCGTAACCGAACAACATTCGTCGAGAATACCTCTACCTTGGTTTATTCGACATAGTTTATAGACACAGGTTTTCGACACTGGGTCGTTGCGTTGGTTGCACGAGCCGGGCTTCTCTGCCCCTTGGGTGGATGTCGTGAAATTCCGTGGTTCCGTCCGGTACCGCAGGAGTGCCAAACGGGCGGGGGCGGGCCGTCTGATTTGGTCGCTCGGCCCGCGGGGACGGTGTTCGTGCTGTCCCCCGACTATCCGTCGATGCCCTCGAGACAGGCACCGAGCATGTGGGCGCAATCGGTGAGGTGTCCCTTAGTAAGGGACACCTCAGCAATAAGGGACACCTCAGTCTTGCCCTCTGGAACCCTCAGCCGAAGACGTGAAAGACCAGGTGATCCCTGGCCTGTGCACGACGACCTGGTGGGCTGCCGGTTCACCGGACCGCCGCCAAGCCCCGTCAACGAACCGGATGAGGCCGCCACCCTCACGGTCGGGGTGGCGGCCTCATCCGGCTTCACGGTGCGGGTGTCAGCTGAAAAAGCTGCCCGAGCCTGTGCCTGAGCCTGTGCCTGAGCCGAAGTCGAAGCACAACGATCCGGTGCACTTCTCGATGGCGATCACCGACACTGTGTTGCCGTCACGGTTGGTGACGTAGGCGCGGGACCCGTCCGGCGTGATCGCCACCCCCCGTGGGCTGAACCCGACCGGGACGGTCTCGATGACGGTGTTGGTGCCGGTGTCGATCACCGACACCGTGGCGCTGTCACTGTTGGCGACGTACGCGCGGGAACCGTCCGGGGTGATCGCCACCCCGCGCGGGTCGTCCCCGACCGGGATGGGCGCGCCCACGACCGTGTCGGTGCCGGTGTCGATCACCGACACCGCGTTGCCGTCATCGTTGGTGACGTAGGCGCGGGACCCGTCCGGCGTAATCGCCACCCCGCGCGGGTCGCCCACGACGGGGATGGGCGCGCCCACGACCGTGTTGGTGCCGGTGTCGATCACCGACACCGAATCATCAACAGCGTTGGCGACGTAGGCGCGGGAACCGTCCGAGGTGATCGCCACCCCGACCGGGAAGTTCAGCCCCACAACGGTCGCGGTGACCATGTTGGTGCCGGTGTCGATCACCGACACCGTGCCGTCGCCACTGTTGGTGACGTAGACGAAGGCCCCGTCCGGGGTGATCGCCACCCCCAACGGGACGTTCCCGACCGGGATGGGCGCGCCCACGACCGTGTTGGTGCCGGTGTCGATCACCGACACCGTGTTGTTGAAAGCGTTGGTGACGTAGACGAAGGCCCCGTCCGGGGTGATCGCCACCCCGACCGGGTCGTTTCCGACCGGG
>NZ_BCXB01000075.1 GCF_001894885.1 Rhodococcus marinonascens NBRC 14363 | reverse complement strand
AGGGGTTCGAGAAGCGCCCATTGTGCGTTCGTAACCGACGACGACGGGTACACCGCGCACCGGTGTGCCCTCGCATTGTCCGGGGTGGGGCATGACGGGCACAGCACGATGGGAGATGATGACAAGTGAACTCCTGGTTGGTCGTGGTACAAGCACCTACTGATCTACCAGGAGTTCACTCATTCCGCACCAGTCACACACCGACACCGAGTTTGCAGACGCACTCCAATGCATTGGTCGTCGTTCCCACCATGTTGCAGCGCATCGTCGACCTCGGGACCGACACCCTGGCGAAGTACGACACCTCGAGCCTGAAGATCATCTTCGCGGCCGGGTCCGCACTCTCGCCCGACTTGTGCAAGCGAACCTCCGCCGCTTTCGGCGAGATGCTCCACAACCTGTACGGCTCCACCGAAGCAGCCGTTGCCACGGTGGCGACACCCGCCGACCTCGCGCTCGCCCCCGGTACCGCCGGGCGAGCACCGGTCAGCTGCCACGTGGCACTCTATGATGTTGCCGGCCAACGAATCACAGAACCGGACACCGTCGGACGTATCTTTGTTGCCAGCGGTCTCAGCTTCTGCGGATACACCGACGGTCGCGACAAGGAACGCATGGACGGCTTCTTATCCACCGGCGACCAGGGGCATTTCGACCTCAACGGCCTGCTCTTCGTGGACGGCCGAGACGACGACATGATCGTCTCCGGTGGCGAAAACGTCTATCCGCTCGAAGTCGAAAACCTTCTCGCCGACCGTGAGGACGTGATCGAGGCCGCGGTGATCGGCGTCGAGGACTCCGAGTTCGATCGTCGCTTAAAGGCTTTCGTCGTGCCGGGTCCAGGATGCGCGAAAGATGCGGAGGAGATGAAGGCTTACGTCAAGGCGAATCTGGCCAGGTACAAGGTGCCCCGCGAGGTAATCTTCATCACGGAACTCCCCCGCAACGCGACCGGCAAATTGCTGCGCGGCGTACTGATCGAGATGGACGTGAAGGAAACCTGATCACCCTCCGAATCGGAGCGGCTACGGGATTGCGGTGAGCCGGCCGCCGGGTGCACTCGAGGAGTTCTTGCATTTCTCGACTCGACCGGCAGTTCACACCTCTGAACCGCGCGACCGGGAAAAAAGGAACCGGTGCCCTGGATCCCAGGGCACCGGTTCCTCATTGGTAGCGGGGACAGGATTTGAACCTGCGACCTCTGGGTTATGAGCCCAGCGAGCTACCGAGCTGCTCCACCCCGCGTTGCGTGAATGAAGTTACACGAGCAAAGGAACGGATTGCAAATCCGCCCGGAAAGCGTCTGGCCGACAGCCCTTTTGGGCCCTTTGGCGACCACACCAACCACATCCGTCACTAAACGGAGTGATGCTCGTCACATTTTCGCGGATTCTCCGTCGTTCGGGAAGTTCGCAACGTAGGTGACGACCTGCGGAAACGACAATCGAGGCAGTCGGTATTTGTACGCCCGTCACAGAAAATCGGACCGTGACCATTCCGTGATCAACACGTACGTTCGTGACCGGCCCGAAACCAACGGGCAACGCCGACCCGTCGCAGCTATGCCTTGCCCCGCGGGATTCGGAATTCCGACACCTCGAGGGGCAGGGACGAGGACGGTTCGATCACCCGGGTCGGCGCACCAGCCGATTCCCGCAGGGACGCCTCGTCGGCAAATGCGGAGAGGAAACACCCATATGACCAACATCAGCATCGTCAAACGGACCCAGGGCGCAGTCGCGCTGGCCGGAGCAGTCGTGGCTGTGCCGCTCGGCCTGAGCACCGGCACCGCCTTCGCCGCCCCCCACAACTGGGACGCCGTCGCACAGTGCGAGAGCAGCGGAAACTGGGCCACGGACACCGGCAACGGCTTCAGGGGCGGTCTGCAGTTCACCGACAGCACCTGGGCCGCATTTGGAGGGGGCGGGTCGGCGGCCCATGCTTCGCGCGCGGAGCAGATCCGGGTCGCCGAGAACGTCCTGGCAGGTCAGGGACCGGGCGCCTGGCCCGTGTGCGGGAAGTACCTCTGATCCGCATTGACAGTGCTCGAGGTGCCCTGTGTGAAGCACGACGCACACAGGGCACCTCTGCGTTTCCCTGCCTCCGCCTACACCGCTCGGACAGCTTCTTGCGCACCGTTTCAAATGCGGAACTTGACTTCCTCCCGGGTTCACACCCTAGGTTTCCTGTTCCACCGATAGTTGCCTTCCCGCACCTATGTGCGGGACGGTCTCACACCATCTCCGCAGGCTGTCACCGTCAGCCCAACGGCGAGAATGTTCTTCGCCGCATTCACGTCCCGATCGTGGACGCTGCCACACAGGCAGGTCCACCCCCGAACGTGCAGCGGCATCTTCGACTCGACCACAAGCGGAACACGTTTTGCTCGACGGATAGAACCTGTCGATTACCACCACCTGCCGCCCATACCAGTCGGCCTTGCACTCGAGCATGCTGCGGAACTCCGCCCAACTCTCGCATGGTTGAGTCCAGCAGGATGGTGTACGACCATCCTCCCGGAGTGACAGGCGTTTCGTTACCGAGTTGAAGCCGACCACCGCGTGATTCTTCAAAGAGAGCTACCAACTCGACTTGAAGAAGCACCACGCGATGACCTTTGACCACAATATCGACCCCGGAAAGTTCCTGGCCGACCAACTCGCCGCAGCCAGCCCCGATCTGTTGCGTTCGATGCTCTCGACCTTCATCCAAGCGCTGATGGGTGCCGAGGCCGACGCGGCCTGCGGTGCCGCCTACGGTCAGCGCACCGACGAACGCCTGAACTCGCGAAACGGGTACCAGGTTCGAGAGAACGGACGTTGGTCAATGTCCATGCCCTGGTGGCGGTCGGTGTGAACGCCGATGGACATCGGGAAATCTTGGGTCTCGACGTCTCCTCCGGTGAGGACAAGGCCGGTTGGATGACGTTCTTCCGCGGTCTCGTCGCCCGCGGTCTCACCGGAGTAACACTGGTGACCTCCGACGCCCGCCCGGTCTGGTCGCCGCGATCGGAGCAACCCTGCCCGGTGCGTCATGGCAGCGGTGCCGCACCCACTACGCAGTCAACTGGGGGCACCGCCCTGCACGAAGTGCTCGGGGGTATTTCGATCACCCCGAAATCGTCGTGGCCTGGGGGTCCCACCCGCTTTCGGGGGAGGGTGGAGACACTATTGCATTCGGTCTACGACCAGCCGGACGCCGATTCAGTTCATTCCCCATATGATCGGGTTCTCGATGCCCTGTCGGAAAAACTCCCGAAAGTCGCCGCGCATCTCGATGACGCCCGCGCCGAACTGTTGGCGCTCACCGCGTTCCCGAAGGAAATCTGGCGTCAGATCTGGTCCGACAATCCGTAGGAACGGTTGAACAAAGAGATCCGGCACCGCACCGTCCCGCGGAAGCGGGAGGTACCCCGTTATCTTTTATGTAGCCCTCGCCGGAGGGCGGCTGGTCGTCTCTTCCGGTATGGCTTTGGTGCCCCTGACGTTGATGTCTTGGCTGGTGTTGCCGCTGGATGAGATGGTCTTGGTCGACCGCTGATAGAAGCAAGGCCCGCTCGCCGAGAGGTCTTCATAACGTGGGTGACGGATCCGAGGCCAGGACTGGCACTGGCACTGGCAGACGAGAGGGAGTGTGAGGACTCTGAACGGCAAGACGATCACCGCGTACTGCGGCATCGATGTCGGCAAATCCCATCATCATGCGGTAGCACTCGATTCCAATGGAAATCGCCTCTACGACAAAGAGTTTCCTCAGGACGAGACGCGACTCCGGGAGCCGTTCACCGATCTGGGCCAGCATGGCCCCGTCATGGTCATCGCCGACCAACCCCATAGCATCGGCGCACTGCCGGTCTCGGTCGCCCGCAATGCGAGATTGGTGGTGACCTACCTCCCGGGTCTGGCGATGCGACGGATCGCGGACCTGCACCCGGCAACGCCAAAACCGATGCCCGCGACGCGTTCGTCATCGCCGAGGCCGCACGCACCCTACCGTCGACCCTGCGACTGAACAGCACTGACGACGAAGAGATTGCCGACCTGAGGATGCTCGCCGGCTTCGACGACGACCTCGCGGTCGAGGCCACTCGGTTGACCAACCGGATCCGCGGACTACCGGTCGACGTCCACCCCGCACTCGAACCAGCCATCGGCCCCTACCTCGACAAAACAGTCGGCCCGGATACTCGCTCGCTTCGGTGGTCCGGTGGGACTGTCCTCGGCGACCAGATACTCGCTGCACGCGCTGATCACCAAGCATGCACCGAGGGCGCACGCGAAGATCTTCGACCGCATCATCGCAGCCCTATCCGAGCAGACCGCCGTCATTCCCGCCAGTAACGCCGCCGACAAGACATCGAGGATGCACTCGACTCTGCCTGGCACGGAGACGGTGCGACGTCCTCTACGCCATGCTCAAAACTGAAACGAAATATCAGCTGGCCGACTCCATGACGGCTTGACAACGGGATAGAAGCACCACGTGCCGGCGGCACCCTCCCCAAGGACTTCGTCCAGGAGACCCCAGCCCTGATCGAGTACCTGACCACACGCCACCTCGCCTACTCGATCGAGCTCGGGCTCACCGACTCGATGGCCACCAAGATCGCGGTGATCCCCGACGACGTGTGGACCCCCGCCTACGACGCCGACGGGCAGGTCCGTGACGGGGCCGAGGTAGCCGAACTCACCGGCCTACTCGACCTGTCGGCATGGCCGAAGGGAATGCGGGTGATCGTCCGCAGGGAACGACCCACCCGGTGCCCAACTACGGTTCACCGACCACAATCGCCTGCGACTGACCGCGTTCGTCACCAACACCACCCGCGGCCAGCTACCCGACCTCGAGTTGTGGCACGACCGCCGCGCCCGCTGCGAGGACCGGATCCGGACCACGAAACAAACTGGCCTGCGGAATCTTCCACTGCACGGCTTCGACCAGAACCGGATCTGGCTCGCCATCGTGCAACTGGCCTGCGAGCTGACGGCGTGGACGCAGATACTCGCCTTCGGCCCCGACCCGGCCCGACGGTGGGAACCGAAACGCCTGCGGCTGCGGATGTTCTCGATCGCCGGCCGCATCACCCGCCGCACCCGACTCAAACTCGCCACCCGCGCGCCGTGGGCCGACACGATCATTACCAGCCTACGGCGCCCTACCCGGCCGCGTCGGGCAGCCACTCATTGCCGCACACCGGATCCACGATCGAATCACCCAATCCGAAGGCGCTCAGGCCGGGACGCGGGACTCACGAAAGATCGAGGCCAATTATTGCAGTCACTGGATGATGATCAGAGAATCCGGCATGATCGCCTACTGAAGCGTTCAATACGTTCATGGAGTCTAGCGTAAGGATGTAATCAACGCTTACATCTCTGTCGTAAGTCGGCGGTTTTGTTATACGAGGGTAGACCACGGCGGTGTCAAGCCGTGGAAGCAACGGAGTC
>NZ_BCXB01000074.1 GCF_001894885.1 Rhodococcus marinonascens NBRC 14363 | reverse complement strand
TGGAACGGTTGCCCCGGATCGGCTGGCATGGTGTGTCGGTGGTGATGGTGTGTGCGTGTTCTTTGAGAACTCAACAGTGTGTCGATGAATGTCAGTGCCAATTGTTTGGTACTCCTGCATCACTTTTTTCGGTCGGCTCTTTGTGGGTTGGTTGTGGTTGGTGGTGTGGGTGTTTTGTCGGTGCGTTCCATTCTTCCGTCTGGGATGTGCCGGCTGTATTTTTGCTAGTTGAGTTTTTTTGCTAGTGATTTGACTCGATGTCTTTGACTGATAAGGGTTTTCGGACCTTGTATCGTGAGTCTTCAACGGAGAGTTTGATCCTGGCTCAGGACGAACGCTGGCGGCGTGCTTAACACATGCAAGTCGAGCGGTAAGGCCCTTCGGGGTACACGAGCGGCGAACGGGTGAGTAACACGTGGGTGATCTGCCCTGCACTTCGGGATAAGCCTGGGAAACTGGGTCTAATACCGGATACGACCTTCGGCTGCATGGCTGGGGGTGGAAAGGTTTACTGGTGCAGGATGAGCCCGCGGCCTATCAGCTTGTTGGTGGGGTAATGGCCTACCAAGGCGACGACGGGTAGCCGACCTGAGAGGGTGACCGGCCACACTGGGACTGAGACACGGCCCAGACTCCTACGGGAGGCAGCAGTGGGGAATATTGCACAATGGGCGAAAGCCTGATGCAGCGACGCCGCGTGAGGGATGACGGCCTTCGGGTTGTAAACCTCTTTCAGCAGGGACGAAGCGTGAGTGACGGTACCTGCAGAAGAAGCACCGGCTAACTACGTGCCAGCAGCCGCGGTAATACGTAGGGTGCAAGCGTTGTCCGGAATTACTGGGCGTAAAGAGTTCGTAGGCGGTTTGTCGCGTCGTTTGTGAAAACTCACAGCTCAACTGTGAGCTTGCAGGCGATACGGGCAGACTTGAGTACTGCAGGGGAGACTGGAATTCCTGGTGTAGCGGTGAAATGCGCAGATATCAGGAGGAACACCGGTGGCGAAGGCGGGTCTCTGGGCAGTAACTGACGCTGAGGAACGAAAGCGTGGGTAGCAAACAGGATTAGATACCCTGGTAGTCCACGCCGTAAACGGTGGGCGCTAGGTGTGGGTTCCTTCCACGGGATCCGTGCCGTAGCTAACGCATTAAGCGCCCCGCCTGGGGAGTACGGCCGCAAGGCTAAAACTCAAAGGAATTGACGGGGGCCCGCACAAGCGGCGGAGCATGTGGATTAATTCGATGCAACGCGAAGAACCTTACCTGGGTTTGACATATACCGGAAAGCTGCAGAGATGTGGCCCCCCTTGTGGTCGGTATACAGGTGGTGCATGGCTGTCGTCAGCTCGTGTCGTGAGATGTTGGGTTAAGTCCCGCAACGAGCGCAACCCTTGTCTTATGTTGCCAGCACGTAATGGTGGGGACTCGTAAGAGACTGCCGGGGTCAACTCGGAGGAAGGTGGGGACGACGTCAAGTCATCATGCCCCTTATGTCCAGGGCTTCACACATGCTACAATGGCCGGTACAGAGGGCTGCGATACCGTGAGGTGGAGCGAATCCCTTAAAGCCGGTCTCAGTTCGGATCGGGGTCTGCAACTCGACCCCGTGAAGTCGGAGTCGCTAGTAATCGCAGATCAGCAACGCTGCGGTGAATACGTTCCCGGGCCTTGTACACACCGCCCGTCACGTCATGAAAGTCGGTAACACCCGAAGCCGGTGGCCTAACCCCTTGTGGGAGGGAGCTGTCGAAGGTGGGATCGGCGATTGGGACGAAGTCGTAACAAGGTAGCCGTACCGGAAGGTGCGGCTGGATCACCTCCTTTCTAAGGAGCGTTCTCCAGTTCGTGTACCACTGAACAGTCAGTGGATGATGTTCTGGCAGAGCCCATTACGAGCACAGTCGTTGTTCGGTGGGAGCTCATGGGTGGAACACTGACAAGCTTTCCCGCGGTGTGGTCGATCATGATGATCGGCCGGCGGGTGATATATCGGCGCACTGTTGGGTCCTGAGGGAACACGTGAGTGTTTGTCTCTTTCAGGTAAGTGACGACAAACGGGAACTGCAGGTCAAACCGCAGGAGGATGTGTCCGTGAGGGCGGGTTCTCTTGGTCTGGTGTCTGTGTGGGTTTCTTTGTTTGTGTGTTGTTTGAGAACTGCACAGTGGACGCGAGCATCTTTGTTGTAAGTAATGAAGAGCGTACGGTGGATGCCTTGGCACCAGGAGCCGATGAAGGACGTAGGAGGCTGCGATAAGCCTCGGGGAGCTGTCAACCGAGCTGAGATCCGAGGATGTCCGAATGGGGAAACCCAGCACGAGTGATGTCGTGTTACCCGCACCTGAATATATAGGGTGTGTGGAGGGAACGTGGGGAAGTGAAACATCTCAGTACCCACAGGAAGAGAAAACAATAGTGATTCCGTGAGTAGTGGCGAGCGAAAGCGGAAGAGGCTAAACCATGAATGTGTGATAGCCGGCAGGTGTTGCATTTGTGGGGTTGTGGGGTTCATCAGTGTCGATACTGCCGTGTTGGCCGACAGTAAGAAATCGTTGTGTTAGTGGAAGTGGTCTGGAACGGCCTGTCGTAGAGGGTGAGAGTCCCGTACACGAAAACATGACGACTGTTGTGATGGAAACCCAAGTAGCACCGGGCCCGTGAAATCCGGTGTGAATCTGTCGGGACCACCCGATAAGCCTGAATACTCCCTGGTGACCGATAGCGGACTAGTACCGTGAGGGAAAGGTGAAAAGTACCCCGGGAGGGGAGTGAAATAGTACCTGAAACCGTGCGCTTACAATCCGTCAGAGCCTTCGAACGACTTGTCGTTGGGGGTGATGGCGTGCCTTTTGAAGAATGAGCCTGCGAGTTAGTGGCATGTCGCGAGGTTAACCCGTGTGGGGTAGCCGTAGCGAAAGCGAGTCTGAATAGGGCGACGCAGTGGCATGTTCTAGACCCGAAGCGGAGTGATCTACCCATGGCCAGGTTGAAGCGACGGTAAGACGTCGTGGAGGACCGAACCCACTTAGGTTGAAAACTGAGGGGATGAGTTGTGGGTAGGGGTGAAAGGCCAATCAAACTCCGTGATAGCTGGTTCTCCCCGAAATGCATTTAGGTGCAGCGTCGCGTGTTTCTCACCGGAGGTAGAGCTACTGGATGGTCTAGGGGGCCTACAAGCTTACCGAAATCAGCCAAACTCCGAATGCCGGTGAGTGAGAGCGCGGCAGTGAGACTGCGGGCGATAAGGTTCGTAGTCGAGAGGGAAACAGCCCAGATCGCCAGCTAAGGTCCCTAAGCGTGTACTAAGTGGAAAAGGATGTGGGGTCGCGAAGACAACCAGGAGGTTGGCTTAGAAGCAGCCACCCTTGAAAGAGTGCGTAATAGCTCACTGGTCAAGTGATCCTGCGCCGACAATGTAGCGGGGCTCAAGTACACCACCGAAGCTGCGGCATTCACACAATGCACCCCCTTCACTCTGCGGAGTGTTGGGCAGTGGTGTGGATGGGTAGGGGAGCGTCGTGTGGCCAGGGAAGCGGCGGGGTGACCCAGCCGTGGAGGCCACACGAGTGAGAATGCAGGCATGAGTAGCGAAAGACGAGTGAGAAACTCGTCCGCCGAATGACCAAGGGTTCCTGGGCCAGGTTAATCCGCCCAGGGTGAGTCGGGACCTAAGACGAGGCCGACAGGCGTAGCCGATGGACAACGGGTTGATATTCCCGTACCCGTGTGAACGCGCCCCTGGTGAATCAGTGATACTAACCATCCTGAAGCGTCCTTACTTCCCTTCGGGGAACCTGGACGTGGATGCATGGGACCTGATCTGGTAGTAGCCAAGCGATGGGGTGACGCAGGAAGGTAGCTGAGCCAGTCAGTGGTAACACTGGTGTAAGCCTGTAGGGCGAATGGTAGGTAAATCCGCTGTTCATGTGCCTGAGAGGTGATGCATAGCCGAATGAGGCGAATTCAGTGATCCTATGCTGCCGAGAAAAGCCTCTAGCGAGCTTTCACACGGCCCGTACCCCAAACCGACACAGGTGGTCAGGTAGAGAATACTAAGGCGATCGAGATAACTATGGTTAAGGAACTCGGCAAAATGCCCCCGTAACTTCGGGAGAAGGGGGGCCTTGTCCGGTGATCACTCTTGCAGTGTGAGCTGGGTGGGGCCGCAGAGACCAGTGAGAAGCGACTGTTTACTAAAAACACAGGTCCGTGCGAAGTCGTAAGACGATGTATACGGACTGACGCCTGCCCGGTGCTGGAAGGTTAAGAGGACCGGTTAGTTCCTTCGGGAGCGAAGCTGAGAATTTAAGCCCCAGTAAACGGCGGTGGTAACTATAACCATCCTAAGGTAGCGAAATTCCTTGTCGGGTAAGTTCCGACCTGCACGAATGGCGTAACGACTTCTCAGCTGTCTCAACCATAGACTCGGCGAAATTGCATTACGAGTAAAGATGCTCGTTACGCGCGGCAGGACGAAAAGACCCCGGGACCTTCACTACAGCTTGGTATTGGTGTTCGATTCGGTTTGTGTAGGATAGGTGGGAGACTGTGAAGTGGCCACGCCAGTGGTTGTGGAGTCGTTGTTGAAATACCACTCTGATCGTATTGGACTTCTAACCTCGGACCATGATCTGGTTCAGGGACAGTGCCTGGTGGGTAGTTTAACTGGGGCGGTTGCCTCCCAAAATGTAACGGAGGCGCCCAAAGGTTCCCTCAGCCTGGTTGGCAATCAGGTGTCGAGTGCAAGTGCACAAGGGAGCTTGACTGTGAGACTGACAAGTCGAGCAGGGACGAAAGTCGGGACTAGTGATCCGGCACCGGCAAGTGGAAGCGGTGTCGCTCAACGGATAAAAGGTACCCCGGGGATAACAGGCTGATCTTCCCCAAGAGTCCATATCGACGGGATGGTTTGGCACCTCGATGTCGGCTCGTCGCATCCTGGGGCTGGAGTAGGTCCCAAGGGTTGGGCTGTTCGCCCATTAAAGCGGCACGCGAGCTGGGTTTAGAACGTCGTGAGACAGTTCGGTCTCTATCCGCCGCGCGCGTTAGAAACTTGAGGAAGGCTGTCCCTAGTACGAGAGGACCGGGACGGACGAACCTCTGGTGTGCCAGTTGTTCCACCAGGAGCACCGCTGGTTAGCTACGTTCGGAAGGGATAACCGCTGAAAGCATCTAAGCGGGAAGCCTGTTCCAAGATGAGGTTTCTCACCCCCTCGAGGGGGTAAGGCCCCCGGCAGACCACCGGGTTGATAGGCCAGAACTGGAAGTCCGGTAACGGATGGAGGTGACTGGTACTAATAGGCCGAGGACTTATAACAAAGAAGCTACGCGTCCACTGTGCGGTATCTGAAACAACACACGTTTCGGAGCTGACGGAAGGACACCACCGGGTGGTGTTCTACCTGATTGTTCCGTGTGACAGTTTCATAGAGTTACGGCGGTCATAGCGGAGGGGAAACGCCCGGTCCCATTCCGAACCCGGAAGCTAAGCCCTCCAGCGCCGATGGTACTGCACTCGACAGGGTGTGGGAGAGTAGGACACCGCCGAACACCCGTTAACC
>NZ_BCXB01000073.1 GCF_001894885.1 Rhodococcus marinonascens NBRC 14363 | reverse complement strand
CCCCAGGACGAAATCGGGATACCTGATATGGCTGGCGTGTCCTACATAAAAAATCAGGTTCCGTGTGTGACGGTGTTCGCATGACAGTTCTCACCGGGGAAGCGTGGAGCACTGACGTACTGCTCCCACATCGTCCGTACGCGACGAACGCGCTAGCACGCGGGCAGTACCGCATGAGCCGAGACGACGCGCTCACCATGCGCTACATCGAGCACTCCCCGCACGCGTTGCTCGGATCCATCGTCATCGACTGCGACCACCCCGACGCCGCCATGCGCGCCTTCGAGCAGCCCTCCGACCATCCCGCGCCGAACTGGGTGGCCCAATCCCCTTCCGGCCGCGCGCATCTCGGCTGGTGGCTCGGCCCTCACCACATCTGCCGCACCGACTCCGCCCTGCTGGCGCCGCTCCGGCTCGCGCACCGGATCGAACGAGGCCTGTGCATCTCCGTGGGCGGAGACTTCGCCTACGGCGGGCAACTGACCAAGAACCCCATCCACCCGGACTGGGAGACGATCTACGGCCCCGCCGACCCGTACACGTTGCGCGAGCTGATCACCGTGCACACACCCCGGCAGATTTCGCGGCGACCGGATCGGGTCGCCGGCCTGGGCCGCAACGTCACCATGTTCGACACCGCCCGCACCTGGGCCTACCCGCAGTGGTGGCACCACCGGAACGGCACCGTCGACCAGTGGCTCCAGCTCGTCCTCCAGCGCTGCCACGCCATCAACACCCAGTTCGCCGACCCCTTGCCCTTCGTCGAGGTCCAGGCCACCGCCCACTCCATCGGCAAATGGATCTGGCGCAACTTCGACGAGGAGGAATTTCGCGCCCGCCAGTCTGCGCGCGGGAAGATCGTCACGCCTGCGAAGATCGAAGCGAACCGAGCACGCGCGACCCGATTCGACCGTGAACTAGTTCGGGAGGTGTCCCGTGGGTGCTGAGACTCCCGCACGACGGACCCGCTGCGCCCGAGAGGTCGCCGAGCGCATCGGAGCCTCACCGCGCACCGTCCGGCGCATCATTGCCGAGCCACGCGCCGAGTTCGAGGCCCGTGCAGCCGAGCGCCGCCGCCGTGTGCTCGAGCTCCGCGCGGAAGGCTTGAAGCTCCGCGAGATCGCCGAGGAGGTGGGCATGACCGTCGGCGGTGTCGGCACGATCCTCCACCACGCCCGCAAGCAAGCTGGGGTGAATTCATGAGCAGCCAGTGCCTTGCCCCCACACGTACCGGAACCCCGTGCGGGCACCCAGCCCTGCACGGGCGTGACATGTGCCCCACACACGCACCCGAACGTCAATGCGGAGTACTCAAGGACGACGGCACCCACTGCACCATCGCCACCGGCGGCAAAGGCCCCTGCCGCTGGCATCGCCCCGCCGAGACACAACCAGAGACGAGCCGACCATAAGCAACACCGTCAACTACAAACGCGGATTCCATGCCGGATGGGCTGACTACTTCGCCGCCCACGAGTCCTGACACGATCGCCAACAGAGCGCCCGGCCGTACCCCTTGCGGCCGGGCGCTCTCGTGTTCATGACCCGGCCACAGGGTCAGGGGGCAAGCCAGCGCGCAGCGGTGGCGCGGCAGCATTTCCCCACGTCGCACCTTTAGTGCAAGAGGTGTGTGGAATTTCGGGTTCGTAGGACTGGACTACGGCCGGTTGACCCCGTCGAGAACCGGAACCCGACGGACTGAGTCCGGCAGGTAAGCCGGGTACGGCTCTACCGGTCGAGAACCCGATTGAGGAATCGTGGCCACCGGTGCGGATTTGGCGCGGGTGGCGTCGTAGGAGGCGCAGCTTCGGGTGGTTCCGGGGTCTGCGGGGCGGCTTCGATCATGCGGAGGGCATGGCGGAGGTCTGCTACGCGCTCGGCGCGCTCGGCGGCGAGTTGTTCGGCGGCGATGCGGTGGGCGTGCTCAAGGTCGGCGCGGGCGTGCTCAAGGTCGAGCGCCTGCTCGAGTTCGGCGATGCGGCGGGCATGCTCGCTGTTGGTGGTTGCGGGTGCCCGGTCATGCTCGCGGTCGGTATCAGGTGTGGTGCTCGGCGACTGGTCGGGTGCGGTAGGGCGGTCGGGGAAGAATCCGGCGGCGAGCAAACCCTCGAGGGGGATCGACCAGCCTTTTTCGGTTTCGGCTGCGCCGGGGATTCGGCCGGCTGTCAAGGCGCGTTGGATGGTGGCCCGTCCGACGCCGCAGCGGCGGGCTGCCTCTGATGCAGACCAGTGCGGCCGCCCGGGCATGCCCGCGAGCATGCCGGGCGGGATCTGGTTGTCTGGGGTGCTCGCGGGCATGGTTCACAGCCTGCCCGAGTAGCTGGGGTGGTCTTGGTGGCGCGCCGTGGGAACCGGAACCTGACTGACTCTGAGTCTGGTCGGGCGTTTACCCGGTTAACGCCCGAAAGCGTTAACCGGGTAAACGCTTGGCTGGGACTTTGGGATCTACGGATCCCCATACCTGCACTCCGCGGACCTCCGGCAGGTCTGCGCGATGGAATACCGGATCGATCCCCTGCGCCCGCTGACGCGTGTAATGCGTGAACAATGCGAACGCCACACCCGACAGCGGCGCCAATGCGATGAGGTTGACCGTCGCCATCACACCCATGAAGAGATCGGCCAGCCCCCACACGAGCGGAAGCGACCCCACGGCGCCCGCAAACACGCACACCACGACCAGCACACGGAAGCCCTGCAGCACACCCCGCGAACCTGTGAGGAACTCAATGTTGGCCTCACCGTAGTAGTAGTTGCCGACAACCGAGGTAAAGGCCAGGAAGAAGATGGCGACCGCGAGGAAGTGCACGGTCCAGCCGCCGAGTTCGGCGGCCAGCGCATTCTGGGTGAGCGAGGCGCCAGCCGTCGTGCCGTACTCGGGGTTCGACAGCAAAATGATGAACGCCGTCACCGAGCAGACCAGCAGGGTGTCGAAGTAGACGCCCAGGCTCTGCACCAACCCCTGCTTGACGGGATGCGAAACTGCCGCGGTCGCAGCGGCATTCGGCGCGGAACCCATGCCGGCTTCGTTGGAGAACAGACCACGACGGATACCGTGCATGAACGCCGCCGCGAAACCACCGCCGACGACCTCCTGGAAACCGAACGCGTTCTCGACGATCAACTGGAACATCCGCGGCACCTCACCGAGATTGAGTGCCACGACCAGCAACCCGAGGACAATGTATGCGAGGGCGACCAACGGCACGACGATCTGCGTGACCCCCGAGATCCGGCGCACACCGCCGAAGATCACGGCGGCGGTCAGCACTGCGACCACTACCCCCACGAGTGCCGCCGGCCCGCTCCCCTCGAACCCGATTGACGTAGACGCCGCGTCGACGATCGAGTTGGTCTGCAGCGCGTTGAAAACGAACCCGTAGGTGAGCGTGATGACGACCGCGAAGATCACACCCATCCAACGTCGTCGCAGCCCGTACTGCATGTAGTATGCGGGGCCACCGCGGAATCCGTCGCGGTCACGCACCTTGTACACCTGCGCAAGGGTGGACTCCACAAACGCAGTTGCCGCACCGATGATCGCCATCGCCCACATCCAGAACACAGCACCCGGGCCGCCCATGCTGATCGCGATACCGACCCCGACGATGTTGCCGGTACCGACGCGGGAGGCTGAGATAGAGAAGGCGCGGAACGCCGAGATCCCCTTGGTGCCGTCGGGGAGCGTCTCGGCACGCTCGATGACCGAGCGCAGCATGTCGGGTAGTAGCCGGATCTGCACGAACCGTGACCACACGGTGAAGTACAGGCCCAAACCTACGAGCAGCACGATGACGCCGTACCAGTAGATGTCGTTGACCTTCGTTACAGCATCGACAGACGCGTCCATTGATTGATCATGAACTACTTCGCACGACTAAGTGAAATGAAATACACGATCAGTTCAGGCATCCGTGATCACCCTCTCCGAGCATCGTGGCGGCCATCGGGGAGAGCGCCTACACATACCGCCCCGATCGGGAAGGCCTGGCACCGAACGAATTGAAGCTGCCGCCGTCCACCTGCCGTACTCCGGCTTGCCTCCCGGACTCCCGACCTCTCTGTACCTTCCACGAGTGGGGTCCCACGGCCGTGGTCCAGACCCGAAAAACACACCTCTTGCATTGAGGTCACGGAGGAATAACGGAGATCCGAGGGGCTTCGAGAAGCCCTAAAA
>NZ_BCXB01000072.1 GCF_001894885.1 Rhodococcus marinonascens NBRC 14363 | reverse complement strand
ACCGGATTGTCATCGGCCGATGTGGCGGCATGTGTGAAGGGCTGGACTCCAGCGGACATGATTGCTACTGCGCAATTCGTGACCAGCGGGTTCGATTCATGGTTGATGTTCCTTAGTTCTGAACCCGGATTGTTCACGGCACGGCCCTGTTTGCGGCCCTTGAAGGTAGTCGTGAAACTCAGGTGGTGCCGTAAGAGGTTGAACCCTCACGAATTTTGTGTGATTCGTGTTGCTGAGACGCAATCACGAACATGAGGATCCGCGAGCCATGTCATAGGTGGTGTTCGGAATGGGGGGATCAATTTCTCTCTCCTGCACACGCCCGATGATTTCGGGATGTTCCAAGACTTCTCGCTCTTGGCATCCACTGCGACCACTGACGGTATAGGTAATTACCATAAGTAAGCAATGGGATCGGGAAGATTTCCCCCGGATGGTGGACACCGGTGCTACACCGGATGGTGGATACCGGTGCTACACCGGAGGTTGACCCTGATCTCGTAGAAGTTGAGGTGGCGGTCGGCGCACGAGAGGGGTCTGCTGCACGGGTAGGTTGACCTCTGAGCGGTCGGCGCCTCCACCTCTCCTAGCCGGCCCGGCCAGGGGCGGTCTTCTCCCTCTGCCGGGGGCACGCCGAGCACGAACCCGCTCCGCATCCGGACGTATTACTCCCGGGGCCGGCCCGGCTTGTTCTCACTCATCCGCCACTCCCCCGTTCGATGGCACAAACCCGTACCACACGGGCACCGGGTGTCTCGCAAACGTTCGTTTGC
>NZ_BCXB01000071.1 GCF_001894885.1 Rhodococcus marinonascens NBRC 14363 | reverse complement strand
CCAGTAATGGGTCTTGGAAACGTTCGTTTGTCAGGACTCGAGACTGTTCACACTGAGATCCCCGAGTTCCTGCGGCGGCACCCCGACAAATCGTCTTGCAAACCGTCTTGCAAACCATCTAGTCTCAGAACCGAACAGACACGGGATTGCGAGACAGGAGCGCAGTGACAGTCATCGGATACGCGCGAGTAAGCACCACCGACCAGAACCCGCAACTACAACTCGACGCACTCACGGCCGCGGCCGCCGAGAAGGTGTTCACCGACCACGGTGTGTCCGGTGCCAAGACGTCACGCCCGCAGCTCGATGCCGCACTCGACTACCTGCGCCCCGGCGACGTGCTCACCGTGTGGAAACTCGACCGCTTGGGCCGCAACACCGTCCACCTGCTGCAGCTGGTCGACGACCTGCACTCCCGCGGCATCGGATTCCACAGCATCACCGAAGGCCTGACGACCGAAGGCCCGATGGGCAGGGCAATGCTCACCGTCATGTCGGCGTTCGCGCAACTCGAACGCGACACGATGATCGAACGCACCAAGGCAGGCTTGGCCGCGGCCGCAGCGAACGGCCGCAAGGGTGGCCGGCGCCCCACGTTCAACACCGAGGACATCGACCAGGCCCGCGAATACCGCGACCGGGGCATGAGTGCCGTCGAGATCGGAAAGCTCACAGGCATGTCCCGCGCCACCGTGTACCGGCTGCTCGCGGCCGCAAACGCTGACAGTGCAGAAGTCTCCGAGTAATCGCCTGCACCCAACACCCACCAGGCCCAGAGAGGTAGGGCAGGCGTTCGCCACCCCTCCAAATTATCGGAAAGGGGGGTCGGCTCCTGACTCCTCGGTTAGTCAGGGATTTTCTACCGCCAGGTCGAAATGAAGTGAATCGCCTCGGGGTGTCCGGACACTTCACTGTGTGGACGAGAGTGAGAGTGATGGTCACCGGGCCGCCACCGAAGTTCCCCGGAACCCGGGACATCCTCCAGAAAGGCCGGCCTGTGCACGACGACTTGGTGGGCTGCCGGTTCACGGGACCACCGCCCAAGCCCTGTCAACGAACCGGATGAGGCCGCCACCCTCACGGCCTAGGCGGCGGCCTCATCCGGTTTCACGGTGCGGGTGTCAGCTGAAAAAGCTGCCCGAGCCTGTGCCCGAGCCTGTGCCCGAACCGAAGTCGAAGCACAACGATCCGGTGCACTTCTCGATGGCGATCACCGACACCGTGTTGCCGCCACTGTTGGTGACGTAGGCGCGGGACCCGTCCGGCGTGACCGCCACCCCGAACGGGGCGGCCCCGACCATGATCGGCGGCCCGACCACCAGGTTGGTGGCGGTGTCGATCACCGACACCGTGCCGGCGCCATTGTTGGCGACGTAGGCGAAGGACCCGTTCGGGGTGATCGCCACCCCGACCGGGCCGGCCCCACTGGCGTATACCGAAGCCCTGTCCGATGAAAAAGCTTCCACGGCCATCAGTTTCATGCACCGTGCCCGGGTGTTCTTCGCCGCTCACGGCATCACCCATATTGACCGGGTCGTCACCGACAACGGGTCCTGTTACCGGGCGAAGGACTTCGCCAAAGTGCTCCACGGGGCACGTCATCAGCGAATCGCCCCGTACACCCCACGCCACAACGGGAAGGTGGAACGGTACAACCGCATCCTCGCCGAGGACTTCCTCTACGCCCGCGAATGGCATTCCGAACAGCAACGCTCCGAGGCCCTGCATGTGTGGAACATCCACTACAACTACCATCGACCCCACACTGCCGCCGGGAACCAGCCACCAGCGACCCGACTCCACACCGGTGTCACCAACGTCATGGCCTCATACACTTAGCACCGGATCTCGGGCGTCTGTCCCTCAACTCCCGGATCGCCGGGGTGTCCTCCACCGGGCACGGATCCTTCCGCGCCGCGAGCCTGCCCTGCCCGTCCCGCCGCGGCACCGTGCCCGCGCATTTGTTCGCCTACCAGCTCGAATATGGGGTCATCCCACGGTTGGGGTGGTCGAATACCGAGGACGCGGTGCTATGCCACCAATGCGATTTCGCCGGCTGCACCAACCCTGCCCACCTACTGTTGGGAACACACCGCACCAACCGCAGCGAATACGACGGGGTTCCGGTAATAATCGCCGGAACCCCCAATAGGTCAACGCATCACCGACGATAGCGGATCAGCCCCAGAAGATCGGGTCGCCACTGTTTTCGATGTGATCGAGCAAGTCCTGAACGTGCGGGCTCGGTGCCAAGAACTGGTAGCGGTGGAAGGCGAGGTTCCGGTCCCGCCAATATAACGTCCACAACCCGGTCTTCTTTGTGTAGTGCAGACGGGCGATCGGGAATCGTGTCCACTGCGGACCGAGGCCCTCCCGCCATGGTGGCCGGCATTCGCAAATCGTCAGATGGCGTGGCACAATGTCGCATTCGACTCGGATCTCGTGGCGATACCGTTCGGGAACTCTGCTCGCGCAATACTTCACGACCCGAACGACATCCAATTCGGGAAGTCCGGTGGCAGCCATGACCACCATCATGCCAACTACAGTTGACGGCCGGCTTCGCTATGCGGTGACGTAGGTGCCGAGCACCTGTTCCACTCTCTGACGTGGACTGTTCCAGTCGAGCACACGACGAGGTCGATCGTCGAGTCTGGCCGCGATCGTGTCCAGGTCGTCCTGGGAGAAACCGCACAGGTCAGCATTCTTGCGCAGGTACCGACGAAGGAGCCCATTCGTGTTTTCGTTCGTCCCGCGCTGCCACCGATGATGCGGAGCGCAGAAATACACCGGCATGTCGAGTGCTGCGGTGATGCGCTCGTGCTCGGCCATTTCCCGTCCACGATCCCACGTCAGCGACCGACGACGATGCGCCGGCAGCCGCGACAGATAAGCGATCAACGCCTCCGCCACCGTGTCGGCCCGGTACCCGTCCGGGAGCGCCACCACATGCGTGGAGCGGGTTTGTCGGTCCGCCAGCGTCGCGACCGCTGACGGCCGGGTGCCGAACACGAGATCGCCTTCCAGATGCCCGGGCTCGGTGCGGTTGTCTGCGTCGGGGCCACGCAGATCGATGGAGACCATGTTGCGTATCCGCCCGCGACCGTGGGAGCGTTTCTTCCCTCGCGGTCGGCGGATCGGCCGAGCGGTGCGAAGTTCATGAAAGGTAGTGCTGTCGAACACTTTGCGTGACGGAATGTAGAGGCAACGGTAGAGGGTCTCGTGCGAGACCCACATCTGGGGTCGGCCGGGTGTTCACGCCGGAGCCAGAAGGAGATCTGTTGCGGGGACCACTGCTCACCCAACTTCGCCGTGATGATCTCCCGCAGAATCGGTCGAGTACACAGCTTCGATGGTTTGGGGCGTCGAGCACGCACATACGCCGCGGCATCGGCGTCGATCGCCCGGGAGTGGCCGCGTCCACCGTGACGAGCAATCTCGCGGGAGACCGTGGACGGGGATCTTCCGAGCATCATCTCACCAGTAGTGATGCGTTGACCTATTGAGACCAAGTAGGTTTATGCCCCCTACCTGCGCTTAATCACTGGGTCTAGAGATAGAGATAAGGAGCGCCGCCCTTGCGTACCTACGGTGCGAAGTGCGCAGCCTCAGGCGATCGTCTCGGCGCACCGCCCGAGCCGCGCACGAGAGACCCTGAACGTTCCGCTGCTAGGTCGTCTCGCCCTCGGTAGTGCTACCGATTCACGGCAACGCCGTGCAACGGGTTGTAGCGCTAGATCGTGTTGCTCACGCTGCCCCACTCGACGGGCAGGAACGGTGTGTGGCGACCTCTTTCTCGTCGCACCGGCAGTGGAGAACGGGCCTCCGACACCGTGGGCCGCCGGTTCACCCGGCCACCGCACGAGTCCCGTCGACAACCCGGATGATGCCGCC
Source organism: Rhodococcus marinonascens NBRC 14363 (assembly GCF_001894885.1). Classification (GTDB taxonomy): domain Bacteria; phylum Actinomycetota; class Actinomycetes; order Mycobacteriales; family Mycobacteriaceae; genus Rhodococcus_F; species Rhodococcus_F marinonascens. The sequence goes on along the minus strand of NZ_BCXB01000071.1, from coordinate 2,011 downwards.
ACCCTCACGGTCGGGGTGGCGGCATCAATCGGTTTCTACGGTGCGGATGTCAGCTGAACGCGCTGCCCGCACCCGAGCCGCTGCCCGTCACGAACCGGAATCGAAACACAACGATCCGGTGCACTGATCGATGGCGATCACCGACACCGTACCGTCGTTGGAGTTGGCGACGTAGGCGTAAGACCCGTTCGGGGTGACCGCCACACCCCGGGGGTAGTCCCCGACAGGGATGGTCGCGGTCACGGTGTCGGTGGCGGTGTCGATCACCGACACCGCGCCGTCGGCAACAAAGTTGGTGACGTAGACGCGGTGTCCGTCCGGGGTGATCGCCACCCCTCCGAGGTGGTCCCCGACAGGGATGGTCGCGGTCACGGTGTCGGTGGCGGTGTCGATCACCGACACCGAACCGTCGTTGTAGTTGTTGACATAGGCGTAAGACCCGTTCGGTGAGGCCGCCACCGCGTCGGGGTAGGCCCCGACAGGGATGGTCGCGGTCACGGTGTTGGTGGCGGTGTCGATCACCGACACCGAATTGTCAATGACGTTGGTGACGTAGACGCGGTGTCCGTCCGGGGTGATCGCCACCCCGGCGGGCTCACCTCCGAGGGGGATGGTCGCGGTCACGGTGTCGGTGGCGGTGTCGATCACCGACACCGCGCCGTCGACAAAGTTGGCGACGTAGGCGTAAGACCCGTTCGGGGTGACCGCCACGCCCTGGGGGTGGTCCCCGACAGGGATGGTCGCGGTCACGGTGTTGGTGGCGGTGTCGATCACCGACACCGTGGCGTCACCGTTGTTGGTGACGTAGACGCGGTGTCCGTCCGGGGAGGCCGCCACCGCTTCGGGGGGAACCCCGACGTCGACCGTGCCGACCACGGTGTTGGTGGCGGTGTCGATCACCGACACCGACTTGTCAAAGACGTTGGTGACGTAGACGCGGTGTCCGTCCGGGGAGGCCGCCACCGCGTTGGGGGAAACCCCGACGGGGACTGTCGCTATCACGGTATCGGCTGCCGCGGTCCCCGTACCGGATATATAAGCCCCGACCACAACGATGGCTGCCAAGCCGAGGACAAGACTTCGGAACTTCCCTCGGACCGTGCGGTAGCCACGAGAACGCTTGTACTTGTTCACACTAATTTCCTCCGATAGTAAAACTTCGGTACAACCGATAAGCCCAGGAATGTTAGCGAAGATAGAATCAGGGATCTGCGCAGCAACTTACTCACGAGCAATCTCCTAACTAATGTGTATACGGGTGTCGATAGGTATTTCCTTTGACCCGACAACACTTCGATGCAACCGAACGCGGTGGGCTTGCTATCGGACGCGAACGTGCGCATTTGACGTGTTTCAAAGGTAATCAGAGGGCTTTTCGTCGGCCAGTTTCGGCGGCACGGCGGGCTTTGGCTGCCGCGTGAAGCCGCGCGCAGATGAATTCAGTGAAATTGTTTGTTCGGACTGTAGCGAGACTGCGACCGATCAAATTCGACAATATCTCGTTGTTCATGACAGTCGCAGCGAGTCCCCTTCCTCGGATGCCATTGAAGTGTCCCAAGAAACCGAAAAACTATTGAATACCTCGACTGGACACAATTTGTACCTGCGACCGGGGGTAATGTCAACAAAATTGGGAAAACTTGAACAACGGTTAACCCGCTCTTTCGCATCCCCAACTTCTCCCAGCCCACTACCCAGGGCTCCGGGGAGTTCGTCACGCTGTTCGGTGGTCAGTTGCCGGTATCGGCGGGACCGTCCGGTGACGGTGTCCCACCAGTGCGGCTGCGCGGTGATTTCGTTCGGGTCGAGAAGTGGGCCGGCGATGTCGGCTACCGCCGATTGTGTGGCTGCGCTGATGCCGGTCCAGTCGAAGACTGCGGTGGTGCGGGGGGCGCGTTGAGGGAAACGGAGTTGCTCGCTCACCCAACTGCGGGCGTCGTGGATCGCGTCGGTCAACTCGATCACCGCCTTTTCTACTGCTGAGCAGTGTGGTCTGGGCAGACAGGGTGCC
>NZ_BCXB01000070.1 GCF_001894885.1 Rhodococcus marinonascens NBRC 14363 | reverse complement strand
ATTGTTTGCGAGACACCCGGTGCCCGTGTGGTACGGGTTTGTGCCATCGAACGGGGGAGTGGCGGATGAGTGAGAACAAGCCGGGCCGGCCCCGGGAGTAATACGTCCGGATGCGGAGCGGGTTCGTGCTCGGCGTGCCCCCGGCAGAGGGAGAAGACCGCCCCCGGCCGGGCCGGCTAGGAGAGGTGGAGGCGCCGACCGCTCAGAGGTCAACCTATCCGTGCAGCAGACCCCTCTCGTGCGGGGACCGCCACCTCAACTTCTACGAGATCAGGGTCAACCTCCGGTGTAGCACCGGTATCCACCATCCGGTGTAGCACCGGTGTCCACCATCCGGGGGAAATCTTCCCGATCCCATTGCTTACTTATGGTAATCACCTATACCGTCAGTGGTCGCAGTGGATGCCAAGAGCGAGAAGTCTTGGAACATCCCGAAATTATCGGGCGTGTGCAGGAGAGAGAAATTGATCCCCCCATTCCGAACACCACCTATGACATGGCTCGCGGATCCTCATGTTCGTGATTGCGTCTCAGCAACACGAATCACACAAAATTCGTGAGGGTTCAACCTCTTACGGCACCACCTGAGTTTCGCGACTACCTTCAAGGGCCGCAAACAGGGCCGTGCCGTGAACAATCCGGGTTCAGAACTAAGGAACATCAACCATGAATCGAACCCGCTGGTCACGAATTGCGCAGTAGCAATCATGTCCGCTGGAGTCCAGCCCTTCACACATGCCGCCACATCGGCCGATGACAATCTGGGCACCGGACAGGATGGCATCTTTCAGTTAGCGACAAAATTCAAGGTGAGTTGTGGCGCGGTTTCGAAACGCGGGTAAGAGACATCCAGGTTTCGACGGACTGGTCGACGTTCTTTTCGTCAACACAATACGCGAGTAATTTCCTTACTTTTCCGAGACGGAACAACCTAGAGCGCTTCGCCAAAGCAACAACATGATCTGACGGCAAAGAACAGAAGGTGCATGAAATGCGGACAGTCCACAGGCGATCGAGTGTTGTCGCGGTAGCGACAGCCGGAATACTCCTGGTACCCACCAACACGGCCGCGGCGGTCGTCGACAACCAGTTCAATTCGCTTTCAGGACTGACACGAACGGACGTATCCTTCGATGTGAGCTGTCAGGGCACTGATAAGAAATACCCACCGTTCGGTGAATTCAGAGTTTCAGATCCTATCCTGAATAGAGTCTATTTCGTGTCGCATTGGGGTGTAACCGTAACAGCACCTAAAACCGTTCAAGAGGGTGACGTGTTCACCTACCGAATTACTCCTCAGTCTAACAGCGTGAATGCCTATGAACCTTCGGACGACAAGGCCTATCAGAAAGAACCTCTCTTTAACGCTGATGGGCATTCCGTCACGTCGTGGGCGCGGATGAAGTATGACGTGGACATACCACCGGGCACTGAACTGGTCGATGTGGACACGGTGACCGGTGTGTACTTCGCAAATGATGGAAACACCAACACTCTTCCCGAAGTAATCAGGGTGAACGAGAAGGGTGACGAAGACGAAAACGGATCCGTCGTACGGATGGCCCACGACAACATCACAGAAGAATCCACTAGTGGACTGGGTTGGGAAACTCACGACTTCGAATTTCAGCGGAATGGATTGCCCGTTGCCTCATTTCCCGCTATGGATATTACCGTGAAAGCAGGTGAGGCAGGATCTACGATAGAACCAACCCTCCGCCACACGGGAGATTCTGGTGAATATGGGAGACCGGAGAATTTCTTCACCTTCGACGTAAAGAATACTGACGGTAAACTATTTGCAGTTCGGTGTGCACCCTTGGATACACCGGATAGCACATCTGTGAACGGGGGCGGAAAACCGTTGACAACAATTGAAGTGACTGCCAAGCCGAAGCCGGTGTACGGGTTGGACGGTCGGGTTCTCGACGTGGTCGACGAGAGCACCGATATCTCTTCTCGGATACAGATGTGGGATCCCCACGAAGGCCCCAACCAGCAGTGGACAGTCACCGACCGCGGTGAGATCGTCAACCCGGTGTCCGGATTGTGCCTGCAAGAACTCAACGACGGCTACGGGCAGTTCGGCGATGATCCGAGCCCGGATGGCGTCACGCCCGTCGAACTAGGCAAATGCTCCGGACATATCACGCAACGGTGGACTATCGCCGACGAAGTCACCGACGGGAACCAACCTGGCGCCGGCATCGTTCAAAACACGACCGGCAGATGCCTCGAAGTCACCGACGGCATCTCCGCCAATGGCACCCCGGTTCAAATCGCCCCTTGCACTGGTGAGTCGAATCAACAGTGGAATATGTAAATGGGATTCTTTGAACTAGACCTGTGCAGGTCGCGTTCGACGTCCCTGCGTTTCGACTGTTCGACGTGGCGGTGGTCGGTGACTGGCCGGTACGGGGGCTCGATGACGAGCTTTCCCACTACCAGGCTGCCGATCAAGATCGAAGAGCCCCCGAGGACCCGCACCGACGCGGGTTCGGTCAGAAGCCGATCGGCGTGTGCAAACGAACGCGCGGTGCGCGGAAGACCAGGACACACCGTGGACGGTGGCGACCTCTCGGATACCGATCTGGCGGCGTCGCCGATCGCCGCCCCGATCTGGGTGCGGAGCCGGCCGGAGGTGCTGGCACCTCCGAGGAAGTAGGCGGTGTCGGTTTCCCCGTCTACACCGGCCGCCCGAACTTGGCGACCGTGGCCCCGTGGTTCGGGACCACTTATGCCTGGGCTTAGAAGGTAACGGGCGGGCCGTAGGCGATCGGCACATCCCCGGACCGCACTTGACCGATTGACTTGACCGCTTGACCCGAGGAGTATCGGGGTATGAGCACTCCATTGAAGAAGGTCGTCGACGACCAGCTCGAAGCGAGCGGAATGGCCGCGGAGCGGCTCGACGCCGCCGATGCTCAGTACATCAAGGCCGGTGTCGAGAAGGTGCTGTCCAACCTCAAGGCGCGTCGGGCGTGGGAGGACCACATCGGGCCGGTCCTCACGCACAGTCAGATCCTCGAAATCGCCGAGTGGTCGAAGCAGGCGTTGAGTCAGGCGGTGCAGAATCGGCGAGTCCTGCGCTTGCACGCCGAAGACGGCAGCGTCGGGTACTGGTCGGGGGGACTGACCGACACCGCGCCGCATCGACCGCTCCTGGGGTTGAAAGAGACGTTGACGGCCTGGGGTGCCGCTGACGTCGAAGAGTGGACCGTGGTGTCGTGGTTGTCGACGAAGCAGCCGGAACTCGATGGTCGGACACCGCGCCAGGCTCTCATCGACGGGGACTGGACCGAGGTTGTGACCCTAGCTCGTCAGGCGGCGGGGCGGCTGACTTCGTGACCCGGCCGAGAGCGAGTCAGCATCTCGGTGCGCCACCGTCACCGGACCAGCTCCGGGGCCGGTTTCCGGGGATTGCTGTTCGGGCGGGCACGGCGCTGTATCGGACCCACTCCGCCAAACTCGACCCGTGGTGGTTCGGTAGCAGCCTCGACAACCGTTTCGATCTGTCGGGACCGGCCGGCACCTGCTACACCGCCGAGTCGGAGATAGTGGGACTACTCGAAGCCTGGGCGGGGATCCGGTTCATCGCCCGCGCAGACGTCGCCGCCCGCGCAATCTCGACCCTGACCGTTGACCGGGACCTGCTCATCGCGGACCTCACTTCCAACGCCGGGATTCGGTTCGGGTTGACCGCCGAAATCTCTACCACGATCGACTACCCACTCAGCCAGCAGTGGGCTGCGAATCTGCGGGCCGCGGGCTTCGACGGCCTCCGGTACTGGGCGCGACACGAGCTGTCGCACACTCACACGTGCGTCGCGTTGTTCGATGCGGCTGGGGACCAGACAGATTCGGTGTTGCGGCCGAGCGTGTATCGGGTGGCCCGGACGGAAAGCCTCATCGAACGAGGCGATCTGCTCGATGAGCTGAACCGGCACGCGGGCATCACGATCATGGCGCCGCCGCCGTCCCTGGATCCGAGCTGAGGCAGCCCTCGAACATCAACCGCACATCACGGTTCCGGTGGAGACGACGGGCAACGACCAACCGCTGCAACGGTCGGGCCGCGAGCGGGAGGTAAGGAGATGGCGGCGAGGGCGACATTGCGCGTGCAGGTTCGGCAATGTCCTGCTGACGCGAGCCACCGGACCCGTATGTCCGACCGCAATCTCCCGGGGCCGTACTGCTGAATCCGTTCCAGGGTGCATGGTGCCCGCAATGGGCGGCGATCTCGTCGACGGCGGACTTGCCAGTCGCATCTGTTGCGCTTGATCGGGCTGACCTCAGGGCCGGGGCGGCCACCAACTCGGTCGCATGCGGGCCACGGTGGGGTCGTCCCGAAAACGGCCTTGGTCTCAATGGGTCAACGCATCACTACTGGTGACATGATGCGTGACCGTGGAGATCTTCGTCCTCTCTCGGCGCTAGCCAGCGTGGACCAGAACGAGACTCGACGAATAGCTGATCCAAGGAGGAACGAATGCTACGCAACCGCTTCGATTGCGATTCCGAAAGACTGCTCGCTGCCGGACACCGCGCGTGGAGCCAGGTCCCGATCTCCTCAGAGTCCGTCGAGGCGGCACTGAGCAGGCACCCGCACTTCACATGGGCAGTTGGCGAACGGAAGCACGGCTACGGCAGCGCCGCACCTATCAGGCAGGGTCGACGATGACTGATGATTTCGATGTGCTCGTCCAACGAGTGCGGCGCGTCCATGGCCGAGGTCTCGGGAGACTCAGGAGGAAGGGCCATGGGCGATGAAGGTTCCGACTTGTCGATCGAAAGGGGCAAGATTCCGAATTTCGTCGGACGGTCTGTTCTCGACCGGGACCTGGAGGTTCGTATCCTCGCCTCCCACCACACACTTGATGGTTCGCGGGAGTTCCCTGGCCCGTACCCGCCTGGTGCGGTGATGGTGTCGACGTCGGTTAAAGGCCGGCACGCGCGTACAGGGAGCGTCGTAGAGGTAAACCCTGTTGAAGCGGATGCGTGGGGACTGGCAATGGCGCCGGAGGGGTTCGAGGAGTTCGGTGTCATCCTCGGGACGCCCTCCTATTTCTCTACGGGTGCTCGTCACTACAGGTTCGTCCTGGACGCAGCCGGAGGGATGTGCGCGATTCCCGCGACCGACTGCGAGATATTGGTGGCGGGGATGCGCTGATTTCACGCGCCGATGAGAAAGTGCCCGATCGAGAGGTCGGGCGCTTTCGTCTCCGCGGTGGCTCCGCCGCCATGTCGAAAACCTGTGTCGGTAAACTATGTCGAATAAACCATGGTGTGGGTATTCTCGACGCATGTTGTTCGGTTACGCACGGGTCTCCACCCCGGATCAGAACCCGGATTCCCAGGTCGAGGCCCTGCGCCGGGCCGGTGTCGATACCGAGCACATCCACCTCGATCACGCCGGGGGCGTCAAGGCGTCGCGGCCCCAGCTGGACCTCGTCCTGACCCTGCTGCGCGGCGGCGACACCCTGGTGATCACCGATTTGAGCAGGTTGGCCCGATCGGCGGCGCATCTGATCGGCCTCGGAGCCGACCTACACCAGCGCCGGGTGGGTCTGAGGGTGCTCGAGCAGGGAATCGACACCGCCACCGCCGAAGGCGCCGCGATGCTCGCCATGCTGCCGGTGCTCGCGGACCTGCACCACGAGCTGGCGGTGGCCAACACCCGCGAGGGACGCGACGCGGCCCGCGCCCGCGGCCGCAAGGGTGGGCGCCCACCGAAACTCACCGCCGAGCAGATCCAACTCGCCCAACAGCTCTACGACACCGGCGAGCACACCGTCGCCGCGATCGCGGACCGGTTGAACGTGCCCCGCACCACCGTGTACGGGCACCTGAACAAAAAGCGTAGGACCGGCCCGGACACCCGCACCCGCCCCGAAAGTGCTGAACGTCCTGAAGTGATGCGGTCGCGGCGGGCCTGCCCGACCTGCGGATACGACCCCACCACCCGCGCCGAGGCCGCACACCAACGCGCCGACCTCGCCGTCACCTGGCTCCACCCGGACCCGAAGAGCACCGGCACCCTGCTCGAGCGACACCACTGCCGTCATTGCGAACCCGGGCCGGCGTTCGACATCGCGTGCACGATCTGCGGCGACGGCCCCATCCTCACCGGCGTCCTCGCCGAACACGCCCGCACCGGCACACTTCCGGAACCGGCACAGCACTGGCTCCACAGGGCCGGATGGCACACCAGCCCGGCACTGCTCTGCCCCGACCACACATGAGACCCGTGCCGGTCACGAGAGGATCGTACGATCGACGTGCGTGCTGTTCTCGCCCAGGCATACCGGCGCAGCTTCGTCGACGCCGCGCAGTCCTTGGCCCAGGCCGCACAGCACCTGCCCGAAGACCAACTGTTCGAGCACCTGCTGACCATCGGCCGCCAACAACGCACCGCCACCGAACGCCTCCGCAACCTCGGACGAACAGGCCAATGAGCGTCGAGGTCCCGGGTCAGGGCAAAGCCGCAGCTCTACAATTGCGCGAAATGGAGACCCTACGGACGCCGTGGTACTGGCGTCGAGTACGCCAAGAAGCACGTAACCGCTGGCTCACCCAGGGAAGCCGCGGCCTTCGTGGGATGACACTCACCCCGCCACCGATCACCGACGAGGAGTGCGCGACCCTGATCGCATCTCTGGTCGAAACGACCGGCGGCAGGTGGCCTGACAGCCCCGCCCGTATAGCCCGCATCCTGACCAGACTCGACATCGACGGCAGTGCGGAGCAGATGGCGGGGACGATCCAATCGCTGACTGGCACAAGAGACTGGCACACTCGCGCCCTCGAAGTCGAGGCCAGCGCAGCGGAATGGTGGCGTCAGGCTT
>NZ_BCXB01000069.1 GCF_001894885.1 Rhodococcus marinonascens NBRC 14363 | reverse complement strand
GGCGCCGCACCCATCTACGTCGGCGAACCCGGCTACGCCAGCAAACTCGACCGAGACGGTGACGGCGTCGCCTGCGAGTAGAAGCAACCGGCAGCTCGGTAGGCGATTCAATTCTGCGGCTCGCCCCACTACTGGAAGACTACGTCCGCCGCACCACCACACCACCCGAACCGGCCACGACGAGAACACCGGACACCTCGACGCTCTCTCGCCAGCAACGCCGCGCCCTGCAACGCCGCAAGAGCAAGTAGGGAACACCGGCGATGACGAACCAGCCGGTCCCGCTTCGGCGGCGCTCGCGCGGCCTGCCTGCCGTCGACAAAGGCTAGGCGTTGGGACTGCGGGAGGTAGGACGGGTACGGCAGGGAATGCGGGGAACCGACGCCGTGCTTCGTATCATCTCGGGCGGACCCGATTTCGGCTCTGTCGGCGGTATCGTGCAAGATCTCCGAACTATGGGTTTATTTTTCGGTGCCGGACCTTTTGGCGTATCGGTGCCCCTCGCACCTAGTTCAAGAAGTATCGAGAAGGGCATTAGGCTGTGTTTTCTTATGGCGAAGTGGGGCCTGTACCTGGCACTTCTTCCCCTTATTGGTGCGTACTACGCAGTGAAGTACTGCTACCCACGTGTGAAGCGGTTCTATTCACATCCGGACCCTGCTATCAGACTTAAACGTCGCTACTACACAGCCGTGGGTGTGACCGCCGTGTTAGCCCTATCGGCGGTCCAGAGCCTTGCGCAGGCGCAATTCGCGAGCGCGTTTGGCACTGTAGCCCTAACAGCAATCTCGGCTTACTGGATGTTGCGCGAGCGGCAGCGTATCGCAGCCGGATCTGCTACCTGAGCATTTGGCCCCGTAGGACGATCTCAGGCAACGTGTACTAGCCAGAAATCTGGCGATGTTCAAGTTCCTCAAACGGATCCGAGCAGGTCTCCCGAAGTGGCTCGAGGAACTCGTGCAGCTCAGTCGTAGCCTGCGGAGACGGCGCCACGAGATCCTCGCCTGCTTCGACGTCAACGTCTCCAAGGGACCGGTCGAGGCGATCAACGGGCGCCTCGAACACCTGCGGGGGATCGCCCTCGGCTTCCGCAACCTGGCCGTCTTCAGCTCTGCACTCTCTCCGTCCGGTGACCTGTAGCGACGACATCGTCACCATCGGCAAGGCGCTCGCCACCGTCAGTGATCCGATCATGGTGTGCTCCTGGGGGTTGTGGGTTATCGTCGCTTGCTGCGGAACACGCGAGCGAAGCCTGTCGCCCGGTTCCGGCGCCGTCGGCGCAGGGCCCGTCGTAGTGGATGTGGACCTCGCCGACGTGGATGGGCGTAGGTGCCGCGGTATCTGGGGTGTCGCCGATGCGGAATCGAATTGCGAAGGCTGTCCAGCGTGCCGAAGCAAGGATCGTCAACGAACACAACGCGAAACTCGACGGATGCGAGATCAACGGACCGGTATTCCGGATCAGCAAACGTGTCTATCCAATCAACGAAGTGACCTTTGAAATGGGACTGGGTGCGAGCACTACATCCTCATGCACCACAGTTCCTCGAGTTGTGGCAGGAAATATGATTGGCGGCGCATTGGCCGGTAGGGCAGCAAAGAAGGTGAGAGATCCCAACCAGATCTGTTTCACCGTCCGGACAGGTCAAGGCCAAGGTCAAGGTCAAGAATGTACCGACGCACATGGAAAAGTCGACTCGTGAGTTCATGGCCAAGCTCCGAAATGGCATCAAAGCGGCAGTTGCCATTGACCTCTGAGGCCGGTGCCCAGCTCCCACCCATGGAGTCCTCAATACGCCCAGCAACTGACAGGAGTGGCAGTTTTTTGGCCAAAACCGTCCTCGCGTTCGTGATGCTCGGCCTGGGGTTTTCAAATCATTGGGTATGGCTACTGCTCTGTGCTTACGTCGTTGGATTGCTAGTGCTGTCAGTAATCAGGGATGATGAGAACGAAGCCGCGCTCGCGGCGTTCGAGAAGCGGCGGACAACTTCCTCGCCCCCTGCTCAATCCAAACCTGGACCGGCGAAGTCAGTTGACTTGAACAAGCCGGCGGTCCCACCACAGCGCGACAGGTGATGGTTGTCTCCGAAGTAGGTAAAGATCCCGGTCTGCGTGAGCATGGGTACGGAACGGTCATGTCGGTACAGAAATGGCTGGATAGCCAGTTCCCCCAATAGATGTCCGCCCCTGACCATCGCGGTTTGAGTCGCGGCATCGCCAATAGGAGCGTTCAAACCGGAGCAGTCCGGGGACTATATCGGGACCCGGCACCGAATCCTGGGCCAGCATCGGGGAAGCGAGGGCCGATCCAGCCACCCACTCCGGGTCACTCATGATTGGTGCGCACTCGGCGACGATAATTTCGATTATCGCAGCTATCTTGGTAAATCCCGTCGTCAGCTCGTTTTCCTGCTGCAGTCTGTCGGTGCCACCCGATACCCTGCGGCGGTGACCCTCGATCAGGCGGATGAGCCGCTCTCCGGACAGGTGACGGCCACCTCCTCCGCGATCTCCGGCTCTGGCCCGGTGATCGCGGAGGAGGTGGCCGCTCGGATCGCCGCCGCGGTGCAGCGATCGCGGGCGGAAAGTACTCGCCGCGGCTATGCCTCGGACTGGGCGCGTTTCGTCACGTGGTGTTTCTCCCGCGGGCACATCGCGTTGCCGGCGCATCCGATGGTGGTGGCCGCCTACCTGGTCGACGCCGCCGACACCCTCACCGAGGACGGGCAGAGGGCCTACGCCCCGGCCACCCTGTCGCGGTGGGTGGCCGCCCTGGGGCACCACCACCGCCGCGCCGGACACGGCGCCCCCGGCCACCATGAAATGGTCGCGGCCACCCTGTCCGGGATCCGCCGCGACTACGCCGCCAGCGGACAGCGACCACGGCGGCAGGCCGCACCGCTGCTGGTCGACGACGTCGTCGCCCTCGTCACCGCCGCCCGCGAGGCGGTCACCGGGTGGGCGTCGGAGGTGCTCGAGCGCCGCGACACCGCCCTGCTGCTGCTCGGATTCGCCGGCGCCTTCCGGCGCGGGGAGCTCGCCGACCTGGTCTGTAGCGACGTGAGCATGCACCGGCTGGACGGCCTGCACGTGCGGCTGCGGCGGTCCAAGACCGACCAAGAAGGTGAAGGCGCAGTGCGGGCGGTGCCGTGCACCACCAACCATCACCGTTGCCCGCCCTGCGCATTTGTGCGGTGGGTGCAAGTGGTCGCCGCCTACGACACCGCGGGGCGGCCGGGGGTGATCCGGTTGCTGCGCAACGCGCCGGCTTTCGAGACGCACGTCTGCAGGGGCGCAGTGCCGCGGACCCGTGCGCGGGCTTCGTTGTTCCGGTCGGTGCGCAAGAACGGCAACATCTCCGACGGTGGGCTCACCGGAGCCGCGGTGCATGGGGTGATCCGCCGCCGCGCCGCCGAAGCGGGCTACGACCCTGTGGTGGTCGCGCAGCTGGGGGGTCATTCGTTGCGGGCCGGGTTTGTCACTCAGGCGGTCCGCAACGGTAAGGATGCGCACGCGATCATGCGGCAGACCGGGCACACCACCGCCGCGATGATCGAGGTCTACGCCCGCGAAAACGCCCCACTGGTCGCCAATGCCGTCACCGATATCGGCCTCTGACATGGGATTACACCCAGACTTCGCCCCGGCGTTCCAGGTTCAGGGAGAGCCGCGGGCTCTGACGTCTGCCGGGGAATTCACCGGCAAATCCCTGGACCGGGTGTCCCGGCACGCGTGGCGGTTATTCGCCGACTGGTGCGCGGCCGCCGACCTTCCGGACTTACCGGCCGACCCGGTCACGGTGGCGATGTTCGTTGCCGAACACCCCGCCGCCCCGCTGACCCAACGCCGCAGGGTGAGCGCCATCAACACCGCCCACCGCTGCACTGGTCTACCGCAACCGGGTCACAATGAGACCATCCGAGGCCTGCTCAACAGCGCGCGGACCGCGCGGCGCAATCGCATCGCCGCGGCGGCGGCGGAACGGGTGCCGCGGCTGCCGACCACCGGCTGGCCGGCCGGAATCTTCGGGCGCCGAGACGGCCTGCTCCTCACCCTGGCCGCCGAGCTGTCGTTCGAGCAGATCGCCCGCCTGCGCCGCGACGAGATCACCTCGGATGGGAATCAGCTCGTCGTTGCCGCGGCCGGCGAGGAGCTTCGGGTCGTCCTGCCCCTCGTTGATGCGGCATCCGTTTACCGGAACTGGCTCGAGATCCTCGGTTTCCTCGACTCCCACCCCGGCACGTCGCTCCTGGGCCAATACCTCGACCGTGGATCGAATCTGGGCAGATACGTGGGACGTGCCCAGCAGGACCAGAGCCCGCTACTGACCCCGATAGACCGGTGGGGGCACACCCCCTATGCCCCGACAGCACTGACCGCGCAGTCGGTGGCAGCCTTGGTGCGCGCCCACCTGACCGGCCGGGCGTCCACGCATCCTCCGACCCGGCGCCGAGTCCCCCCGACACCGGAACAGCCACCGTGCCCCCCGGTCCCGGACATCGTTCTCGACCCCGGCTACTACGAACGGGGACTCCGGGCCCGCCACGGCGCCCACACGGGGCTGCACGACGTTACCGACCTCCTCGACGACGTCGAAGAACGCACCGAAAGGCTCCTGGCCGAACTTCTGGACGTCCTCGGTGATCTCGGCTGAGACCACCTCGCTCGACCCGGTGACGGCGGACCGGATCCGGCTGAGCGGCCACATGTCCCGTGGCCCCGCGGTCCCTTCCCCTTCGTTCCCAGTCAGCGACCGGCCGGGTGGGTGGGTGGGTGGGTGGGTGATGGTGAGATCGGAGCCGCCACCCGCCCGTGAGGATCTTGTTTACCGCGGTAAACAACCGGTGGCCAACCGAACCGCGTCGCATGTCGGACAGGCTGCGGCATCCTGGTACCGTACCGTGGCTACCTGTCCGAAGTAGCCCACACGCGTGGGTGAAGCAAACGGAAAGGGTCCCATGACCATTCATGTCCTTCTCAATCAAAAGGGCGGCGTCGGCAAGAGCACCGTTGCCGTCAACCTCGCCGCAGTCGCCGCGGACGTTCTCAACCAGGACGACGAACCCGGCGGCACATCCCCAGTGGCCGCGGTATCCGTCGACCCGCAGGGTTCGGCGATCTGGTGGGCCGACCGCCTCGAAAGCCTGCCGTTCCACGTCGTGCAGGCGCACGACGATCTCGCCGGTCTCCGTCAGCTGGGCCAGCTGCCCGGCATCCGCCACGTGTACGTCGACACCCCCGGCTGGATCGACCTCAACGGTGCCGATGACACCTCCGACCCACTGGGCCGGGGCCCTGCCGCCGACGCCCTGCGGACCGTGCTCGAGGTCGCCGACCACGTAATCGTGCCGATGGAAACCGAACCACTCTCGTTCGACCCGACCGCCCGCACCATCCGAAAAGTACTCGAGCCCCGCGGTATCCCGTACACGGTGGTGATCAACAACTGGGATCCCCGAGACGGCAAACTCGACCTCGAGGAGACCAAGGACTTCGTCCGCGCCAATAAGTGGCCCCTCGCCAAGACCGTCATCCGGCACTACAAACTCCATGCCCGAGCGAGTGCGGACGGCTTGGTCGTCACCGAATACCCCGCCAACCGGGTCGCCCTGCAAGCCCGTGAGGACTTCTACCGGCTCGCCCTCGAGCTGCGGATCGACGGGGGGCGATGATGGCACGCGGAACCCGCACCAACCTCGCCACCCTCGCCGGCGCGGTCGGTGACCACTCCCCCGTCGACCGGCCGGCCGCCAGCACGACACCGACCAATGTGCCACTGAGCGAACTCGCGCCGAATCCGCGTAATCCCCGCGACCACCTCGGCGATCTCACCGACCTGGTCTCGATCACCGGTACCCAACTCCAGCCCGCACTGGTCGTGACCCGGGGCGCCTACCTGACGCTGTACCCGGAAGACGAACCCAACATCGGCCTCGCGCGATGGGTGGTGATCAACGGCTGTCGACGGCTCGCCGCCGCCGACAACTTCGGCCGCCCGACACTCGATATCGTCGTCAAGGACGAGGTGGCCAAGAATCGGGTCACTCTGCTCGCGGCGGCGGTCATCGAGAACGTCGGACGCCGAGACTTCGACGTCATCGAAGAGGCCAAGGCCGTCGAGCTCATGGTCGCCGAATGCGGAACCGCGGAACGGGCCGCGCTCAAACTCGCCAAGTCCAAGGGGTGGGTCTCACAACGCAGGGCTCTTCTCCAGTTGGCACCCGAGCTTCAAACCGCCCTCCGCAAAGGCGAACTCGCGATTCGTACCGCGCGCTCGCTCGCCCAGGTTCCCCCACAAGCACAGGTCGAGGCATGGAAGGCGGAACGGGACCAGGGACACCAGGCACCCGATCCGGATCAGGACACCACTCCAGGCGAGCGGAAACCGGATCGAACCCCGGTGACCGCCGCGAAGGTCACCCGCACCTTCCGCCGATTGGAGGCGAATCCGGCCACCCTCGCCCACGCACTGCTCGACTACCTCGACGAGGATGGCGTGCGCGCACTCCTCGACATCCTCACCAGTCCCCGCCCCTGATCAGGCGTGTGCCGGTGTTGTTTACCGCGGTAAACAACACTCATCGTGCCTCCACCAGCGACCCGGGGCGTCATCCAGTTGAAGCGGCCATCGGTGGCGTACTCCCACGGCATCCACTTCCCATCAGGTATGTCGGCCGCCATCAACCGGGCGACGAGCTCCTCGGACCACGGTTTCCAGGCCATCGTGCCGTCGATGACCAGGCTTTCTCCGCGGCCGATCGCTTCTCTCGCGGCAACCGCGAACAGCTCGGTCGATTCGCGGTGAACGAGTGCGGACAGCTCGTCCGGGTAGAAGTAGCTCTGCTCGCCGGGCATCTCCTGGAGCGAACCGTCGGTGAGGGCAGCCTCAAGTAAGTAGCCCTTGAACACGTCGAAATCGAGTTCGCGCCAGTGATTATTGAACAGGCGCTCGTGCGTGCTGGGCTTGCCTGCGCTCGGCGGGCCGGCCATGAGCATGGCCGCCCGATGGGCCTGTGCGTCGGGTCGGGCTGGGGTCGGGACCGTTGCCCTCGTCCCGAAACGCGGTGGTGATCACGCCAACGGTGCTTCCCGTTGCAGCGTCGCGGAATCTCCCGCGCGTACCTCCACTGACGAGGTCGCCCATGCACGCTCCTGGTGTAGACAATTCAATCGATTCTAGTGAGGGATCCGTGGCAGGTCCCGATTGTCGGGCCACGTGGTTTTAGAGTCACGGTGTGTATTGATGTCAGTCGATCTCGCAGCCCACAGGTTGGTGGGTGCACCGGGCACGTACTCGGCCGGGCTACTTGTGCGCACAGCGTACAGCAGGCGGGCGTGTCTGGTTGTCCAGGAGAGGACACCCGGGACCACGTCCCCGCGCCGCGCGGGGACGTGGTCGTTGCGGTAACCCGGACCCGGAACCCCGGCAGGTTGCGGCCCGCAACGCTCCCACCCACGACCCGTTGCACCGCGTGCAGGCCATTGCACGAACGCAACAGGCAGCAGCACTAAAGTCTGACACCCCGTAATGCGGTGAATCGGTAGCACTACCGAGAGCGACGGCCATAACAGCTGATATGTAAGAAACTTTGTCAAGGGGGCATGGTGAGGCGCCGTCGGGGAGCTAGCCCGGCGGCGCCTCGTTGCTTCCTCGACGAGTCTGCGTGGTGAGCGTGTCGTTGACGACGCGCGGTCAGACTGATATACGCGGATTGGCTACCGCAGGACGGGGTTTCGGCTGGAGCGGGTCCGCGGGTCTAGGATCGAGCATCGACCCCTACGAGGCCTGCTCATAGCTGTATCGCGGGTCACTCCACGCGCTGCCACCACCGGCTCGTGCGACGAAGCAGATCGTGGGCGATCAGTCGGTCAGGACCGCCAGAGACCAGCACCAGCCGGCCAACTCGCGGGCGATCGCCACATTCGCGACGGTGGGCCGTTTGCGGCGCTCGAGGAAGCCCACCCACCGTCGGTGCAGACGCTGGTTGCCTTCGTCGCCGCGGGCCCGGGCGGCAGCGGGTGCCTGATCCCAGCGTCCCCGCATCACGGCACCGACGTGGTACCGGGGCCGGTGATGCCAGGCGGACTCGACCAACAACCGGCGCACATGCGTGTTCCCGGTCTTGGTGATCGACCCCTGCACCCGTGACGCACCCGAGGAATACTCGGTGGGCACCAATCCGACGAACGATC
>NZ_BCXB01000068.1 GCF_001894885.1 Rhodococcus marinonascens NBRC 14363 | reverse complement strand
ATATACGAATCACAGTATCCGCTGCGCACCGCGGGACACCCCGGACTCCGCCACTGTGAATGCTGGTGGCATGCCGTTGACAACGATTGAGGTTACTCCCGTGCCCACGGGAGTGGTGGTGTATGGGTTGGATGGTCGGGTTCTCGATGTGGTCGACGCGAGTACCGATATCTCTTCTCGTATACAGATGTGGGATCCCCACGAAGGACCTAACCAGCAGTGGGAGGCCACTGACCGCAGTGAGATCGTCAACCCGGTTTCCGGATTGTGCCTGCAAGAACTCAACGACGGCTCCTTCGGCGGTGATCCGAGTCCGGATGGCGTCACGCCCGTCGAACTGGGCAAATGCTCCGGGCATATCACACAACAGTGGACTATCGCCGACGAAGTCACCGATGGGAACCAACCTGACGGCAGCATCGTTCAAAACACGACCGGCAGATGCCTCGAAGTCACCGACAGCATCTCCGCCAATGGCACCCCGGTTCAACTTGCCCCCTGCACTGGTGAGTCGAACCAACAGTGGAACATGGCGTAAAAGGGCTCTTCCGGATTCAGAGTGCATGAAGCCGGTTCGGTGCTGATGCGGTGAGGCACAAGATGTGGAGGGGTCCTGGGGTGTGAGGATGAAGGTTCCTACACCGCATCCGAGACCACCGCAGGACCCATCACAGACACTACCGGCCTTGTCGCCGACACCATCTGCCGCACCGTCGAGTTAGGGGTGACGATCACCGGCGCCGCGATCGCCGAGAAACTGACCCACATCGAATACAGGCCGGTCGAAACGGATCCGACGTGCCCGGTGTGCGGTCAGGCAGGGCGACTGCGCGATCACGTCGACCGGGTGTTGACGGATCTGCCGGTGGTGGGGCATCCGACCCGGCTGCGCGCCTGCCCCGGTTCACCTGCACCAACGATGACTGTGAGGTGACGGTCTTCCGGCAGCGGATCGACCGGGTCGCCGCCCCGACGGCTACGACGACTCGGCGGTGTGCCCGCTGGATTCTGCAACATCTGGCGATCGACAAGATGTCGGTGTCCGCGGTCGCCCGAGCGCTCGTGGCAGGTCCCCGATAGTCGGGCCACGTGGTTTTAGAGCCACGGTGTGAATTGATGTCAGTCGATCTCGCAGCCCACAGGTTGGTGGATGTGGGTGCACCGGGCAGCGTACTCGGCCGGCGTTCGGTAGCCCAGCGACGAGTGCCGGTGCCGGTGATTGTGGTCCTCCCTGAAGTCGCCGATCACCACCCGCGCTTCGAGCAGATTCGTCCAGTAGTTCCGGTTGAGGCATTCCTTTCGCAGCCGGTTGTTGATCCCCCAAGGACTTCGTCCAGGGAGGTTCCCCCAGATTCGATATGCCCGTTGTTCCACGAAGTGCCCGGCAGGATGTACGAGATTCCGACCCTGCTGGCGCAGAACTGTTGCAGTGCATGGGAAATAAACTCCGGGCCATTGTCCATCCGCAACACCTGCGGTGGACCACCCCACAATACGAAAGCCTTCCCCAACTCCTCCACAAGCCGTTCCGCGGTGATCGAGCGCTCCACGATATTCAGAAGCGACAACCGTGTGGGGGTACCGCCCTGCACGCAGTGCTCGGGGGAGGTTCGTCGACCATCGATGCAATCTTCACCGCCTTCCCCTCGATAGTGGAATCGAACTGGAAGTCGATAGCCCACACCACATTCGGTGCATCCGCTTCGACTGTCGGCACCGAAGGCACCCCGGCCCGCTTACGGGGGTGATAGATCCGCACCTGCAGGCCTTCCTCCTTCCACAATCGGTGGACCTTCTTCTTGTTCACCTGCAGGCCCTCGTCGTGGCGCAGATGAGCCCACGCACGCGAAGAATCCGTGCAGCGGGTGTTTGAGGGCATAGCGGCGAAGCCAGGCCCGTAGGTCGGCGTCAGGGTCTGACGGGGTCTGCGCTACGGGAAGCCGCCGAAAGGTGGATCGGGCGAGCCCAACAGCTTTGCATGCCAATCGCTGCGAGATACTCAACGTGCAGGTCAGCATCTCGACTGCGCGGCGCTTGGCGACTGGGCTCAGAATTTTCCCTTGGCCACCTCACGCAGGGCGTCCTTCTCCAACTCGGCCTCGGCGAGCAGCCGTTTGAGTTTGCCGTTCTGTTCTCGGAGTTCTTTGAGTTCCTTCGCCGCATCGGTGTCCATGCCGCGGTATTGGCGTCGCCAGTTGTACAACGTCGCCGCCGACACCTCGAGTTCGGCGGCGATCTCTTCCTGTGTTCTCCCTGCTGCGGTCAACTCGTCCGCCCGCCGCAGCTTCCGAACAATGTCCTCCGCAGAATTGCGTTTCCGTCCAGCCATGATCTTCATTGTCCTTCCAACCCCAGGTCAAGGGGCAACAGGACTCCAAAACACGGTGGACCCATTCACGGGAGACACGCCACCCCTGCCGCCCGGTGCGACGTGTAGACAAGAGGTGCGTATCCAACGGACGCACACTGTGAAAGGCTCTCCGAATGACCGACCCGGGTAGTCATTCGATCGGTGAGTACCTGATCAGTTCGAGGTCGATGGCGGAGTATCGGGCGATGTTCGCGCTGGGCGACTCGGATCTGACCGGCAAGGTGCTCGACTGCCCCGGCGGAGGTTCGAGTTTCACGGCGTCTGCACACGAACTCGGTGTCGACGCAGTGGCGGTCGATCCGGTGTACCGCAGATCGGCGGCGAAGATCGCCGAGCGTGCAGTTGAGGAAGTGTCCCGTGGTTCCGACTGGATCAGGGCGAACGTGGAGAAGTTCCGCTGGGACTTCTACGGCGACCCCGAGGGGCATCAGCGGATGCGCCGGGAGTCGGCGGAGAAGTTCGCCGCCGACATCGCCGCCCACCCCGACCGATACCGGGCGGGCGCCCTGCCGCGGTTGCCATTCGCGGACGACACATTCGATCTCGTTCTGTCCTCCCACCTGCTGTTCACGTATGCCGACCGTCTCGACTGCCGATTCCACATCGCCGCACTACGAGAGTTGGCCCGGGTGGCGAAGGGGAGTGTGCGGGTGTTCCCGCTCGTGGACCAGGCAGGCGAGGCGGTGGACGAACTGTTGCCGCCCGCACTTGTGGAACTCGAGTCGCTGGGACTGCGACCGCGAGTGCAGGCACTCGACTACGAGTTCCAGTGCGGCGCGGATGCAATGCTCGCGTTCGACGCGAGCTAGCCTCGCTCATCCGGTATTTCCACCCCCAGTTCGAGGGGCAACAGGACTCCAAAACACGGTGGACCCATTCACGGGAGACACGCCACCGTCCTCGCCGCAGCCGACTCTCCGACGGGTTCGGTTCCTAGTCGGTCGGTCGCGGTTCGCAGTGCCAAACAGTGCTGGACGATCTGCTCACGCTCTTCGGCTAGGTTCAATTGCACCCGATGGGCGTCGAGATACGTAGTGCCCCATGCGCCTGTCTTCGGAATGGCATTGCTGATTCCAAATGCCGCGGCGAGTAGTCGGTCGATTCGATCTGTCCCGAACGGCTGGGATGCGATTCGGGTGACCTCACTCGAGATCACATCGCCACGGCCTGGCCGCTCGAACGAGGAAAGCTGTACTACGACTGTCGCTTTCGAGAGCTCAGTCTTCTCTTTCTCGGACAGCTCCTGGTCAAAGGACACCGCGAGTATGAAGAGGAATACGATGATTCCGGCAACAACATAGCCCGCGGTCGAATTGAAGATTGCTCCCACCGAAGATGACACCGAAGAAAATCAAACAAGCAAAACTCATGCGCGACAACGGCATGAGCCAAATCGAAATCCTCGGCGTCGGCCGCACCACGTTATACCGGCATCTCGGGTCGCAGAAAGCGAACTGAAATAGGAACACTATTCCGGCCCCTCTCGTCAACGTCGTCTCAGTCGGTCCTGGGCTGATATCGGGTGTGGATCTCTACCACCCCAGGGGCGCGCTATACCGCGACGACGCACAGTCACCGGGGGTCAGCCGAGCATGGGAACAGGGGAGAAGCTGATGGGGGAGTGTGAGAGCGTGAGGTAATGCAGGGACCACATGACATAGCCGCAATGGTGGGCGAGCAGTACGGATCGCAACTCGACAGCATGCGAGCCGATGGCCCCGAGCGATTTTCAATGGCCGATGGCCGATGGCCGGGGCCGGTGGGCCGGTCACTCGCCGGAAACTCATCCCCGATCGATCGTAGCAGCAGCTGATCGCTTATCTCCGCCGGCACGGTGATGTGGTACCGGTCGAGGACATCGAAGCACCAGCCGGCGAACCTGATATCGCCTGGGCCACCGCGTTCATAGGGCATTTGCCGGTGAGGCCTGGCTGCCCGGGAAGAGCAGCGGGGCAACCGCCTGTCGGTCGAGCGCATCGAACTTGCCGGGAATGAACTGACGGCCATCCTGTCTTACCAGCGGCGAGGAGGGCCCGACCATCGAAGTGGCCTGCGAATCGATGTACCAGGTTGGAGACAGCACCTACTTGACAGAACCGGGGACGGACGAGCCCTCACTGCGGCCACTCATGTTCGAGCTAGATCAGGGCTATGACACCGCCATGTCTTTGGAGCAAATCAAGGAAACATCGGGATCTGTGTGTTGGGCAACTTCGAGAATTCCAGGCGGCCTACAAAGGAGGCGCTTGTGGCACTTCGCACGCTACTAAAGACCCTATGCGCAGGACTGCAGCTGAACCCGGAAAGCCAGGTAAAGTACGTGAGCCCGACACCGCGGCAAGATCATGACCGACAAACGACGCAAGTCGATCGCCAGGACCACCCGCGCCCGTGCGGGCCGATCTGTTCCGCTCACGCACGCCACGACAGATAGCGGGCCGCTTGCACTTGGAGGCCACGGACCCGACGGTGGAGACCATGACCGTTTTTGACTGCCGACGAGGGGGGGCTGTCGTCAGGTGTGGCCGCGTTGACCGGTGTGGCGAACACTGCGGCGATGAGCGGGGCGGCCAAGACCGCAGTGGCGGTGGTACGTACTGATTTGTTCAACGGATTCCCTCTTTACGGTTGTCCCGCATACAAGCTTCCACATGCGGGGTGATAGGCAGTGTTTACTTCTGTTTCTGAGCGCCCGCAACGGTGGGTTCTGAATGGCTCGTAGCCTCCGTCACCTGTCTACGCCGCGATCACCGGTCGTCGGGGTTCAGCGCAAGGAAGAGGGCGCCGGCAGCGACAGCAGCTGCGAGTTGAGCCACCAGGTACACCCACAGCGTCGGCCAAGCAAACATCCCCATCACGGCGGCACTGACTGCAACCGCCGGGTTGAACGCGGCACCTGAGATAGCTCCGACCGAGAATGCCCCTGCCACCACGGTGAATCCGATGGCCAGCCCGTAGAACGAGTTGTTCGGATGGCTCTTGCTGGTGGCAACATTGAGTACCACGAAGCATAGAGCGAATGTGAACAGCAGTTCCACCACGAAAGCGGCTACCAGAGTGTGACCTGCCAGCGTCAGTGTTTCCGTGGTCTCCATCTGCGCCGGAACCACGACCGCACGTACCACCACCGCTGCGAGGAGCCCGGCCACGAGCTGGGCGATCCAGTATCCAACGGCATCACGAAGTCCGATCCGGTGCCGCAGCAGCACGGCCAAGGTCACCGCCGGGTTGTAGTGTCCACCGGAGATGTGCCCGCCGGCATAAATCATCACCATCAAGGTCGCCCCGATCGCCAACGGGGCGAACGGGCTACCGCTGCCTGCGGCGGCTCCGACGGTGAACACCAGGAAGAAGGTGCCGATCGCCTCGACGGCATACATCGCGCGGACATTGGACGTCATCGTCGACGGTGTCACAAACGAACCCAGCCTAGGCAGTTGTCGACCTGAAAGAGGTCATTGTGGACGGCATCATTGTGGACGACATCATCGAAAGCTGGGCCCATATGTACCGAGGCATCACCTGACGTGATTTCGCCATTGTAGTGCTCGATCAATTCCCCGCTGGCGGTCACAGTGTAGAGATGCCAACTGCAGGGTCGACTCGTGTCGTCCCGTGCTGCGGTGTGGTAGATG
Source organism: Rhodococcus marinonascens NBRC 14363 (assembly GCF_001894885.1). Lineage (GTDB taxonomy): Bacteria > Actinomycetota > Actinomycetes > Mycobacteriales > Mycobacteriaceae > Rhodococcus_F > Rhodococcus_F marinonascens. Next base: position 2,496 of record NZ_BCXB01000068.1, on the reverse strand, counting down.
GTATTCGGAGTGACGAACCCGTCGATCGTGGCCGGGTTTTCCGCGGCGTCGACGAGTTCGGTGACACGTGAAACCTGTGACGCGTCGGTTGCTATGGCCAACAGGAGGGGCCCGTCCCCTGTTCTGGGGATACTAGCGGAGTAGTCCGGAACACTGTCTCCGGTGGTCGTGGCAGCGCTTGCCATACCCCGGTCAGCGCGGTGGTCGTGAGAATTGCTGCGACAAAGGCCGTTTGAAGGGCTCGTGCGTGCATGAAAAACCTCTTCTTGCAGGAGGAGAGTGAAGATACAACGATCGTCGAACCGACGAGTCGGTACTCGACCGTAGCCACTGATACTCACCGCGTCACTCCTCCAATCGGGCCAACCATGTGTCCTCCAATCGGGCTCGCATCGACTGGAACGGAAAGGCCGACCGATCCTCAGAGCACCGCCCACGAGCATGCCTGCCGCATGGGTTGACCTGTCAAGCTCCGGTTCTCAACCGGGATCAACCGGCCCGTATCCAGTCCCTCACGAACCTAAATCTGGAACAAAGGCGAACATGCAGCAATCCTGCGAGATGGGTCCCCTTGGTGTGTGGGGGGCGCGACCGACGTCCACTCCACACAGCACCTCACAGTGAAACCGTTTCCAAAGATGGTGTCCCACATTGTGTTCATTGAGTAGTCAAGAAGGAACAATGTCGCGCTTGTCGTCGGTGGTCAGTCCCAGCCGATTCGGCCCGCCCTCGTCTGAACCGTCGATGGGAAGGCTGTGAAGATTGCATCGATGGTCGACGAACACACACTGTTGTCGCTTCTGAACATCGTGGAGCGCTCGATCACCGCAGAACGGAGTTGGGGGAGGCTTTCGTAGTGTGGGGTAGTCCACAGCAGGTGTTGCGGATGGACAATGGTCCGGAGTTCATTTCCCATGCACTGCAACAGTTCTGCGCGCCAGCGGGGTCGGAATCTCATACATCCCGCCGGGCACCCCATGGAATAATGGGCATATCGAATCATTCAACGAATCTGCTCGAAGCGCGGGTGGTGATCGGCGACTTCAAGGAGCTGCAACAGGTCGGATGCGTGCTCGGCAACGGGCCGCACCCTTGCGAGTTGTCCGAGCGTCGGAGTCCGACAAACGCTCGCCGAGATGTTAGGGGTGGCGGTCGTGGGTCGAGACCATTGCGGCTCACGCTCAAGAGATGTTCCGTAAACCGACGTATATGAACCATCCGAGCCCGAGTTCGGCGACCAGGCACGCCCCGTGTTCCGAAACCCGTGTCCATAACCGATGTTTCACAATGAGTGTTGTCGGTGAGTTATGGAACACTCCTGCCCCGTGAGCGAACTATTGGGCTACGCGAGGGTCTCCACGGCCGATCAGACCCTCGATCTGCAGAGCGACGCCCTCAGCGCCGCGGGGTGTGCGCGGATCTGGACCGAGACCGCCAGCGGCGCCACCACCGCCCGCCCGCAACTCGACGACCTCTTCTCCCACCTACGATCGGGGGACTCCCTGGTGGTGTGGCGGCTCGATCGCCTCGGCCGCTCACTGCCACACCTGCTCCAGACGGTCACCGACCTCGAAGACAAGGGCATCGGATTCCGGTCGGTCACCGAGGCGATCGACACCACCACCGCCGGCGGAAAGCTCATCTTCTCCATCTTCGGCTCCATCTTCGGCGCCCTGGCCGAGTTCGAACGCAACCTCATCCGTGAACGCACCACCGCCGGCCTGGCCGCCGCCCGCTCCCGCGGCCGCATCGGCGGACGGCCACCGAAGATGACACCGAAGAAAATCAAACAAGCAAAACTCATGCGCGACAACGGAATGAGCCAGAACGAGATCGCCGAAATCCTCGGCGTCGGCCGGACGACGCTGTACCGGCACCTCGGTACGCAGAAAGTGCACTGAGGCAAGACGCCATGACCCGCTGGCTGGCCCACGACCAGCTGGGCACGCCACGACATCGCCGCAGTTCCCGGCCTTCATGTAGATGGCGCGGGCGCCCGGTTGGCGGCAGACGTTCCCAGTTGGTGACCCTGACGGTCTCTCAGCGTGAGGGGCACAACTCCGCCTCGGAGGTAACCGGGGTGGCAGGTCCCCGATAGTCGGGCCACGTGGTTTTAGAGTCACGGTGTGTATTGATGTCAGTCGATCTCGCAGCCCACAGGTTGGTGGATGTGGGTGCACCGGGCAGCGTACTCGGCCGACGTTCGGTAGCCCAGCGACGAGTGCCGGTGCCGGTGATTGTGGTCCTCCTTGAAGTCGCCGATCACCACCCGGATCCGAAGAGTACCGGCACGCTGCTCGAGCGACACCACTGCCGCCATTGCGAACCCGGGCCAGCGTTCGACATCGCGTGCACGATCTGCGGCGACGGCCCCATCCTGGCCGGCACACTCGCCGAACAGGCCGACGCCGGCACCCTGCCCGCACCGGTACAGCACTGGCTTGCGGCGGACGGATGGCACACCAACCCGGTACTGCTCTGCCCAGACAGGGTGTC
>NZ_BCXB01000067.1 GCF_001894885.1 Rhodococcus marinonascens NBRC 14363 | reverse complement strand
TAAAAGTTTCTTCCCTGCCGCAGGCAGGGAAGGGTTTTCGGTACCGTCAGGTGCCGGTTTCTTCTCACCGGAGGTGAGGGTGTTAGGCATTTGGTGAGAATGGGGTGGGGTTGTCGGTGGTTGCGATGCGACACGAATGCTCCGATGACACGACCCGCGTCGCGCCCGCCCCCGGTCGGCGGGAGCCGCTACACTTCCGCGCATGACTTCCCCCTCCGAGGCAGCCGCGGCACGCTCCCGCCGGCTGCACACCGTCAAGAACGTCGACCGCAACGTCAAGGCCGCCCGGGCACGCGCCCTCGAGCACCACAAGCGCATCGAGGAGTTGGCGAAGCCGCTGAACGCGGTCTCCGAGAAACTCGCCCAACTGGACCGGCAGGCCGAGACCGTCGGCGCGGCCGGTGACCGCCGCATCGAGTCCCTGCGAAGCGGGCTGGGGAAGAAGATCGACAAACTCAAAGCCGACACGGCGGCGAAGATCGAACAGACCGAGCAGGACACCGAAACCAAGATCGAGGCGCTGCGCACCGCGCAACGCGGATCCGAAGAAGCCCTCCTGATCGAGCACGCCCAGGCGGTCGTGGCGTTCTCCGACGGTGGGTCACCCGCCGACCTGGCCACCGTCCTCGGCCTGTCCCAGAAACAGGCGAAGGACCTGATCGACTCCTCGAAGGCCGACCTCGACGCCGCCGGCCTCACCCCCTCCGGCGCCGCTGACACATCGCCCACGGAGAACGTCGACGCCCCGACTGCGCCCGCCACCGCGACACCGACCCCACCCGCCGCCGACCCGGCGAACGCCGCCGACGAAACCACACCGGCGGCCGTCGATTCCGCGGTCCTCGCCTCGGCGTGACGACGTACCCGGGTGAGCGGTGACCGAGGAAACACAACCGGGGTTGTGGCCGCCGGAAACATCCGGCGGCCATCATTCCGGTTCGGTCCATGTTGGTCGGCGGAAGCGGCCCGTCGATGTGTCCCTGCCCCCCACCGCCCGCAACATCGCCTTGTTCTGGTCGAAGGTCGTCAAGTCACCAAACGCATGCTGGTATTTCGTCGCAGCAATAAGCAGTCCGGACGGATACGGCAGGTACAACTATCAACGCCGCAATCGGCAGCGCACCGTCCTCGCCCACCGGTTCTCGGTGGAACTGGTCCACGGCCCCCTCGACGAGCATGTGGTGTGCGAACACAAATGCAACGAACCGCTCTGCGTCCGGGTCGGCCCCGGCCACCTCACCCCGTCGACGCACAGCGAGAACGTGCGCTACGCCATCGCACTCGGCCGAATGTCCGGACACACCCTCCTCGACGGGCAGGGCCGATCCCGGTACCAGCGTTCGCTCGACATCCGCGACGCGCTCGCGCACGGCTACGACGAAGAAGCATTACTCCAAGCCAAGACCGACTACGGCCGGGACCAAGGCATCCTGTTCTGACGTAAGGAGAATGTCAACCATGTGGGACAGCTACACCGTCATCCTCAAGTTCGGCGAACAGTTCGCTGAGCCTCCCCCGGACGTCGTCAGCTACATCGAGACGTGCTTCAACGGGTTCCGGCCTGTCATGGGCTTTAATGAACTCACCCTGACGGTCCCTCAGAACAGCGTCGAAGCCGCCCGAATCGTAGCGGTCGGACTCGTCGAGAGGACTGTGAAATGGAGACCCGTCACCGGCGTGACAGCGATGCCAACCGCGGAGTTCAATCGGTTGTCAGGGGTGGCCCCACCTTCGGAGTGATCTAGGCATCCTGTTCTGAATTCCGGCCACGGCGGCTGGCGGTCTCGGATCCTCGGGTTCTTTCGACGATGAGGCACTGCGGCAGCACCTTGGCCCCTGAAAGGTTCTTCCGGGGCCAAGGTGCTGCGTGTTCTCAGTGCTCGGGCAATGTCACTCCGTGTGTTCGGTGTGCGTCGGTGATCAAGGGCCGATGCGCTGGTGTGTTCAGATGGCGTGTTCGGCTTCGTCGTCGAGTGTGTGGTGGTGTTCGGGTTGGGGGTGGATGGTGTTCGCCCCTTGATGGTCCTCGGCGGCGGTGTTGGCGATGATTTCGCGGAGTGGGCGGGCCTGTGCGTTGCTGGCGGACTTGATGCCGTCAATGATGGATTGGTCCACTGTGGCAGTGGCCGTGGCCGTGGCGTTCTGTTTGTCGTCCGGCTGTGCGGTGGCCGGTGCCGGGTTGTGGGATGCGTGTCGTTGCCGGCCGCGTTCCATGCTGGCTTCCTGGAGCTTCTCGCGTGGGATCTCCCGATCCTTGGCCATCACGTCGGCTCGCCATGCGCAGGCACCGAATGCGTCGGCGCGGCGATTGGCGGTCCCGCGATCGCTGAGACCGTTGCCGTCCCATGCTTCCCAGTTCCATTGGCGGGCCTGCCAGGAGGTGCGGGCTCCGGGCATCCCCGTGTTGGGGTCGTAGCCGTATCTCCATTCGGCTTCGGTGTCGTCGAGGGTTTGCCAGGGCTCCCGTTCGCGGGCTTCGGCGCGGGCGGGTGCGTCCGCTGCCCAGTTCTTGCGGGCTTCGGCCATGCGCCCCGGCACACTCGCGATCACCTCTTCCCGGTTCATCGCTTGCTCGGACGCCCACCCTTCGGTGGGGTTGAGGTCGAGTGACCATCCCTGGTATTGGCCGTCGGCCCGGCGGCGTTCGGTGTCGAGTCGGTTCTTGCGGAGCGCCTCGGGTGAGTTCTCCCGCGAGTTGACCTCGAGGCGTAGCTCGTGGGCGGTGAGCTTGGCCTGTTCGAGTTCGTCTTCGTGTGCGAATACCAGCTCGGGTTCGGCGCGGGCGATGTCGAGTTTGGCCTTGTCTCGTTCGAGCTGAACTTCGAGTGCATCGCCCCGGTTGCTGACGGCGGACACATGGTTTCGGGTGGACTGGATGAATCCGGTGGCGGCGCTGTCGAGGGCGAGGATGTCGATCATCTTGTCGCGCTCGTAATAGCGCTCCTCCCCCGCGATGTCGACGATGTAGTTGGCGAGGGTGTGCGAATAGCCGAGCATGATCGGGACACCGTTGATCGACGCGATCGGAAGGAGCGTCCGTTCCTTCGTGACCTGTTCGCGGACCGCTCCCAGAGACTCCTTCAGGGCCTCGCGCAGATCGGATGCTTCACTGTCGGGCACCGGTCCGCCGGCCAGGTCCCAGATGCGTTTGCTGCGGTCCTCGATACCGAGCCACTCCTGCAGCTTGCTGCTGTGCGCCTTCAACTCGGGCAGCCGTGCGACCGCGACCGTGATCTGGCGTTCGAGGGATCGGATCGTTGCCTGCCGTGCCGCGTTGTTGTTGGTGACAGCGTTGCGCCCGGCTTCGAGTGTGGTGACTTTCTGTTCGGCCTCGACCTGCTCGACGAACACCGGGTCACCGGTCGCTGCCGCTTTGGTTTGCGCCCACGACAGCGACAGGTCTCCCCCGACGTCCTCCATCGTGGGTGGGACGTCTTCGCGGCGGAGCTGCGCGACGAACGCGGACTTGCGGGCCACGTACTGGTACATCATCGCGTCGTAGGAGCGGCGGGCGACGACGTTGATGACACCGACTTTGCCGAAGGTGTTGCCCTGTCGGATGATGCGCCCGATCCGCTGTTCCATGTCGGCGGCGGTCCATGCCGGGTCGAGGTTGATCAGTTGTTTGAGTGCGCGTTGGACGTTGAGTCCGGTGCCGCCCTTCTTCGTCGACGTCAGCAGGACACGGATGCGTCCGTCACGGCACGCCTCGGTGAGCGCGGATTTCGCCTTGGGTGAGTTGTGGTCGTGCATGAAGGCGATTTCTTCGGCCTTCATGCCGCGTGCGATCAGGGCGTCCCGCATTTCGGTGTAGACGTTGCGGGCGCGGCGGCCGTCGCCGGCCTTGGGGGTTCCCCGGTCGCAGAACACGAGCTGGAACGTACCGGTCATGTCCGGGCCGTATTTGTCGGCCGGAATGAACACGTCGGCGTTGTCGACGTGGGTGTTCCAGATGACGTCGGCGGCGACCTCGACACGGGAGTGTTCCGGGGGCGGTGAGGGCAGGTTCGCGAGCCGGGGGTGCATGGTGACGTTGCGGCCGTCGGTGGAAATTTTCAGGGTGTTGTCGATGTGCATCTGGTCGCCCTTGACGTTGTTCAGGCGTTCGTCCAGGTCGGCGACGAAGTCGATGACGTCCTGGCCCTGGTCGTACTCGAGGATCGTGGGCGCCCCGCCCTCGATCTCGGGCAGCGGTACCGGGATCTGGTCGGAGGTCACCACGTCCCGGAACTGGTCGAGCATGGCGACGAGTTGGGGCACGTTCGCGTACTCGGCCATGCGGGTGACCATCCGCAGTTTGGTTCCGGTGATGTTCATTTCGGCTGCGGTGACGGGTTTGGCGAAGGCTCCCGCCCAGTTGTCGATGCGGCCCATCCCCATCCGCGTCAGCAGATCCGGTCGCAGCATCTTGGTCATCACCCAGATTTCCGACATGGCATTGGTGATCGGGGTGCCGGTCGCGAAGGCCATCGCCTTGGCGGGTGCGTTCGGCTTCCCGGCCCGCGCGTTACGGTCCTGGGCTTGTTTGCGCAGGAACCGTGCCTTCATCTCGAGGTCGGAGGCGCGCTGCGACCCCTCCGGCACCGACAGGTCGGCGGAGTTCGAGGGCCTCGAGAGGTTTTTGTAGTCGTGTGCCTCGTCGATGAACATGAAGTCGCACCCGGACTGCTCGAAGCTCAGTCCGTCGTCGGTGGATTTCTGTTCGATGATCGTTTCGATGCGTTTGGTGGTCGCCTTGATCGCGTTCTCGATCTGTTTGACCGAGAACTCCGCTCCGTCCTTGTTGGCGGCGTCGAGCGCTGCCCGCATCTCGGTGATCTCGTTGTCGAGGTATTCGAGCTGCGCCTCCCGCTTCATCCCGATCATCCCGAACACCGACTGCGCGACGATGACCATGTCCCAGTCGGCGACGGCGGTCTGCCCGATGAACCGCTGCCGGTCCTCGACCCCGTCCAACTCGGATGCGACCAGGATCTTCGCGTTCGGGTAGGCGTCGCGGGCCTCCTTGCCCCACTGCCCGAGTAAATGGTTCGGGACCACCACCCACGGTTGACGGACCTGCCCGAGCCGCTTGGCTTCCATGCAGGCCGCCGTCATGGTCAACGTTTTCCCGGAGCCGACGACGTGATCGAGCAGGATCGTCTCGTCGTGCAGGAAGCGTTGCACCGCGGCGGCCTGGTAGTCGTACAGCGTGTATTTGGGGTTCAGGCCGGGGAACTGTGTGAACTCGGTGCCGAACTTCGGTTTGACGAAGGAGTTGCACAGCTCGTTGTAGGTGGCGGCGAGGGTGACGTAGCGGTCGCCGTCGGCCCACAACCATTCGGCGAACCGTTCCTGCATGGCGGTCGCGTTCGACCGGGCGGCGGCCGTCCGTTCGGGATGGAACCGCGGCTTCGGGGACCGGTCCAGTTCCTCGGATGTTTTGAGCACCTGCACCGCCCTGTTGTTGGCGATCAGGTTGAACATGTCGACACCGGTCAGTGCGGTGCTGCCAAATTTGTCGGTGTAACCGCGCATGGGGTTCTCGTGCCGGCTGCTCTGGTCGGTCTCGAAGTTCCAGTTGCCGCTGACCTTGTCGAACTCGGTCGTGAGCTGGTGTGGATCGAGACCGAACTCGGTGATCAGGAATTGCCGGTAGTACTCCATCGGCACCCAGGTGGCACCGGGGCGGACACCGATGAGGGACGGGTCGACGTCGGCGGGGACGACTCGTTCGAGGGCTTCGACGGCCCCACCGAACAACTCGGGGTCCTCGGCCGCCCGCATCCGTGCTGTGGCGAGTTTGTCGCGGACGTGGCCGGAGAGGAACGTTTCGGCGATCTCCCATTCCCCCGGGTGATCGAGGGACGGGAACATCCGGCCCCGGGCCTGGTCGACGACGTCGCCGACCTCGACGTCGAGTAGCTCGGCCATCCGTTCGGGCGAAACCCAGCCGAGTTCGTCGAAGCTGATCGCCATTGCCTCGTCGACATGGTCGGCGGTGTCGGCTCTGGTCTTGAAGGGGGTGGTGTCCTCGGTGAAGATCGGCGACTTGGTGGCCACGGCGCCGGTGCCGTCGAACCGGGCCGTGAAGGTTTCGATCGCCAGGACCATGCCGATGCGGGGGTCCCGTGCGATCGCACCCTGGAGGTGGCTCTGGTTTTTTCGAGGTGTCGGCTCCGTGGCAGCCTTGTCCTGCATTTCCTCGGCAATGTCGTCGGGGACCGGACCGCCGTAGGGTGCGGCGTCCTCGGGGTCGAGTCCGTCCTCGCGGGCCTCGGCCTTCCCGGTCTTGATGCGCCACCCGGTGATGGCCTTGTCGAGCCGTTCGGCGATCTTCTTCTCGGTCAGCGGTTTCGGGTCGGTGAGGGTGAACCGGTTCAACGGCCCCCACCGGTCGGTGTAGCGGTCGTAGAGGTTGCCCAGCTGGGCGCGGAAAGCGTCGCGTTCGGCGCGGGTCGATTCGACCTCGCGGCTCGCCTCGGTCAAATTCATGACGGTCTCACCGAGAGCGATGAGGACCTTCCACTGCTCGGTTTTGTCTTTGCCGGTGCAGTTGGCGTACGCCCATCCCTGCCCGATCGTGAACTGCTCGAACTGCCCCTTGACCTCGTCGAACCGCATTGTGCCGGGTTCGACGGCGGTGGACTCGAGGCCGGCGCCGGTGACCAGACCGGCGGTGGTGAACGCACCGGCGGCCTTCGCGGTCGGCGGCGGGGCGGTGAAGCCGAGTCCGCGCTCGACTGCCTGGTCGATGATCGGATCGAGCTGGCGGCGCAGCTGGACCGCCAACGTGGTCCGGGTGCGGGGTTCGACGATCAGGGTCAGGTTGCCGTTCGCCCCGTGCCCGACCGCCAGGTCGCCGAGCACCCGCTCGGGGTGCTCCCGGAAGTAGCCGTTGATCCGGTACAGCTCGGCCGGCGCGTTGTCTTCCGCACCCCGCCGGTCGACCGGGATGCTCTTGACCTCACCGGCCCACGCCGCGGTGTCCGGGGACGGCTGCTGTCCTTCGCCGCGGCGGCGGAAGATCAACACGTCCGTGACGACCGCTGTTTTGGCCTGCCGGTCGAACGCCCCGGTCGGTAGACGCACCGCACCGACCAGATCGGCGGCCGCGGTGATCTTCTTGCGTGCGTCCGCGCGTTTGGCGTCGGAGGTGTATGCGGAGGTCACCACCGCGACGTAACCGCCGGGTGCGGTCAAAGCGAGGGACTTGACGATGAACTGGTTGTGGAGAGAATGCCCGTCGACGTTGTGGATCGGATCGTGGACACCGTACTTGCTGAACGGCACGTTGCCGATCGCCCCGGAGAACGTGCCGTTTTCGGCGAAGTTGCGTTCGAATCCATGATTGCGGATCTGCTGCGACGGATACAGGTGGTGGGCGATCTGGGCGCTGATCGGCTCGATCTCGACGCCGACCATGTTCACCCCGGTCGGGGCGGTGCCCACGAAGTGCCCGGCACCGCAGCCGGGTTCGAGGATCAGGGCGCCCTCCGGCAGCCCGGCCCGCTCGACGGCCCGCCACAGCTCCGCGACAACCGACGGGTCGGTGTAGTGGGCGTTGAGGGTGGTCTCGCGGGCCTGCCCGAAACCGCGTTCCCCGAGGAGTTCGAACAGCTCCTCACGCTCGGTGCCCCAGGTCTCGCGGAAACGGGGCCGGTTGTCGAAAACCTCCGGCACCGCACCCCACCCGGACCACTGGGCCAGGACTGCCTGTTCCTCCGCCGTTGCCGACCGTTGACGGCGCTCGAGCTCGAGCACCATCCGTGCCGCGGCGATGTTGGCGTGCACGCGGGCCTTGGCCCCCGAGGGCACCAGCACCTCGGTACCGAGCTCGAAGTCGGTGGCCGGTGAGGGCTCGACTGCCGGCGGGCTGACCGTGGGCTCCTCCACCGCGACGTCGTCCTGGACGTCGATTTCGGGGTCCTGGTCGGCCACCGGTGCCGGTTCGGCGGCGGTGGGGGCGCGGCGAGCTGCGGTTTCCGGTGAAACCCAGATGTGCGCGCCGCTTTCCTTGCGAACCTCGATCAGGCCGCCGGTACGCCACAGCGGGCTGGTGATCGGTTCGCCGTGCACATGCTCGGGAACCACCAGCAGTTCCGTGTCAGTGGTGGGCGGGGCCTGCTCAGTCAGGGCCGCCTGTTCGGCGGCCCCGGGTTGTTCCCACGCCGGATCAATGCCCTCTCCCTGGTCTCGGGTCTGCGCCTCGGCCTCGGGGACCTTCTCCGGGGTCTGGGCGGCTTCGGGGTGGGTGGTGGCGGTGTCCGCGACCTCGGGGCCGGTCAGGGTCGTGCGCGCGAGGTCGATGGCCTCCCGGAAGGAATCGATGTCGCCGTGCGGTTGCCCGTCGAGGGTGATCCGGTTGGCGGGGCCGCGCCAGTTCGGCGGCCGGGTGATGTCGATGTGGGTGCCGTCGACGTCACCGACGATCACGTGGCCGTTGGCGTAGGTCGTCAGGTCGCTGACATCGAATCCGGCGGCCGCGCCACTGCTGTTGCGTAGTTCGGCCAGCAGCGGTGGGTCGATCTCCGAGCGCAGCACCCAGTCCAGGTCGAAGCCTTTCGCTTCGAGGAGGGAGACGTCGGCGGCCATTGCGCGGTGCAGCTCGTCGAGGATGGTGCGGCGCGCCTCCTGGACGATCTGTGCATCCGCGGCGGCGGTGCCGTTCTTCGCGTACTTCCACAGCGGGTCGCTGCGGGCGGCCGCGTGGTAGAACTCGTG
>NZ_BCXB01000066.1 GCF_001894885.1 Rhodococcus marinonascens NBRC 14363 | reverse complement strand
GCCGGTGGCGTTCCACGTCTCGAGCACCAGTGCCCGCTCGCCGTCGTCGAGGACCGAGACCTCTCCCACCGCCGCCGTAGGATCGTCGAGAACCACCTCGAGCACCCGCACGAAGCGGTCCACGATCTGCGCCGCCGTCACCGCATCGAAGATGTCCGCCGCATACGCCAGCGTCCCCAGATACCCACCGCCGGCCGCCTCACCGAGAGTCATCGACAGGTCGAACTGCGCCGCCGTCCAGTCCACCTCGACCGGCGCAATCGTCAACCCCGGAAGCTCCACAACCGACTGGGTGTAATTCTGGAACGCCAACATCACCTGGAACAGCGGCGAGAACGACTGCGACCGAACCGGGTTCAACTTCTCCACCAACCGCTCGAACGGCACATCCGCATGAGCGAATGCCTCGAGATCGGTCTCCCGCACCCGGTCGACCAGTTCGGCGAACGACATATCCGGATCACACTCGGCCCGCAACACCAACGTGTTCACGAACATCCCCACCAGATCATCGAGCGCCGCCTCACCCCGGCCCGCGACCGCCGAACCCACCGCGATATCGGTGCTACCACTGAGCTTCGCCAACACCACCGACAACGCCGCATGCACCACCATGAACGGCGTCGCACCCCACTCGTGCGCCGACGCCTGCACCCGCACCACCGTCGCCGGCGACACCGCGAATTCGACCGTGCCACCGATCCCCGACCGCACCGGCGGACGCGGCCGATCCGTCGGCAACGCCAGCACATCCGGAAGATCCGCCAAAGCACCCGTCCAATACTCGATCTGCTGCGAAATCAGCGATCCCGGATCGTCCTCCGAACCCAGCACCTTCCGCTGCCAGAGTGCGTAATCCGCATACTGCACCTCGAGCGGCGGCCACCCCGGCTCGTGCCCGGCACACCGGGCCGCATACGCCACCACCACATCCCGGGCCAACGGCGCCGTCGAGAACCCGTCCGCACAAATATGGTGCACCACCATGGCCAGCACATGCTCGGAGTCCGAGACCCGGAAAAGTCCGCCCCGAATCGGTACCCCGGCGGCCACATCGAACCCACCGGTCAACAACCTCGCCGCACAATCACGCAGCTCGTCCTCACCGGCCACCGGCACCGGAGTCAGATCCACCGGAACCTGCGAGACCGGCACGATCACCTGCGACGGACCCTGCTCCGAATCCGGGAACACCGTCCGCAACGCCTCGTGCCGGACCAACACATCGGTCACCGCCGCACCCAGCGCCGCCACATCCAACTCACCGGTCAACCGCATCGCCAACGGAATGTTGTACGCCGCCGACTCCGGATCGAACTGGTTCAAAAACCACATCCGCTGCTGCGCCAACGACAACGGCACCCGGTCCGGCCGCACACCCGCCACCAGCACCGGACGGCCACCCTCACCCGCATGCTGCTCGGCCCGCACCGCCAACGCCTCCACCGTCGACGCCTCGAAGATCACCCGCACCGGCACCCGCGCATCCAACGCCGTACCCAACCGGGCGATCACCCGGGTCGCGATCAACGAGTTACCACCCAACGCGAAGAAATCGTCGTCGAGCCCCACCCGCTCCACACCCAGAACCTCGGCGAACACCCCGGCCACAACCTCCTCAACCGGAGTGGTCGGCGCCCGGAACTCACGAACCTTCCACTGCGGCGCAGGCAACGCCTTCCGGTCCAACTTCCCGGAACTGTTCAACGGAAATTCGCCGAGGACGATCAGCACATCGGGCACCATGTACCGCGGCAGCGACCGGCCCACCGCGGCGCGCACCGACTCCGTGTCGACCGAATGCCCGTCCGCGGACACCACATACCCCACCAACTGCTGGCCCAGACCACCCTCGTGCACCACCACCACTGCCTGCCCGACCGACTCCTGCACGGTCAGTGCCGACTCGATCTCCCCCAACTCGATCCGCAGACCACGCACCTTCACCTGGAAATCGGTGCGCCCCAAATATTCGAGATCACCGTCCCGGTTCCACCGCACCAAATCCCCGGTCCGATACAACCGTGAACCGGCGTCCTCCCCCGCCGTCGCGCCCGCGAAGGGATTCGCGACGAACCGGTCCGCCGTCAGATCCGGGCGCCCGACATACCCGCGGGCCAACTGCACACCCGCCAAATACAACTCCCCCGCCACCCCCACCGGGGCCGGGCGCAAACGCGCATCGAGCACATACGTCCGGGTATTACGGATCGGCGCACCGATCGGGATCGAACCGGCCTGCGCCTGCGGCAGGCACCCGAACACCGTCGCCGTCACCGTCGCCTCCGTCGGCCCATACGTGTTGTCCAACACCGCATCCGTACGGTCGAAGAACCTCGCCGCCATCTCCGACGGCAACGCCTCACCACCGACCGAGACATACCGCAACGACGCCGGCAACGCCAACACCGAATCCGCCGCAAGGAACAACGCCAGCATCGAGGGCACGAACTCCAAAATCGTGACCTCCCACCGCTCCGCAGTCCGCACCAAATATTCCGGATCACGATGCCCACCCGGGGCCGCCACCACCAACCGGGCCCCCACCTGCAACGGGTAGAACAACTCCCACACCGACGCATCGAAGGTGACCGGCGTCTTGTGTAACACCGTGTCGGCCACGCCGAGCCCATACCTTTCCCGCATCCACCCCATCTGATTCACCACCGACCGGTGACTGACCGCCACCCCCTTCGGCCGCCCCGTCGACCCCGAAGTGAAAATCGCATACGCCACATTCCCCGGCCGCGACGGTCCGAGGAGTTCGGACTCCACCACCACCGCGGACGAGTACCCCGACACATCCAGGCCGTCGACCTCCACCACCGCCACCCCGGCCGGCAAGACCACACGATCGGTGGTGGTGGTCAGCACCAACACCGGGACCGCAGTCGCCACCACATACGCAGTCCGGTCGGCAGGATGCTCCGGATCGATCGGCACATACCCGCCGCCCGCCTCGAGCACCGCATAAATACTCACCATCAGATCCAGCGACCGGCCCATCGCCACACCCACCAACGACTCCGGACCCACCCCCCGCGCGATCAAAAACCGGGCCAACCGGTGCACCCGCGCAGCGAACTGCGCATACGTCAACAATTCGTCGCCGAACACCACCGCCGTCGCATCCGGGGTCCGGGCCACCTGCGCCTCGAACACCCCCACCAACGTGACATCCGGTCCCGGGACCGCGGTCGCGTTCCACCCGTCCACCGCCCGGCGCTCGGCCGGGCCACGCAACTCGATCGCCCCCACCGGCGCCGCCGCATCCACCGTGACCGCCTCGAGGATCGCGGTGAACATCGCACCGAACCCGGCCACCGTCGATTCCTCGAACAAATCCAACGCATACGTCAGCGACCCATCGATCCCGGTGCGCCGGCCCTCCACATCGAACCGTTCGACCAGATCCAACTCCAAATCCAGCTTCGCCCCAACCGACCCGGTATCGACCGGTTCGATCTCCAAACCAGGCAACGACACCCGCGTTTCCGCGAAGTTGTGCACCACCAACAACACCTGGAACAACGCCGAATACGCCGTCGACCGGGCCGGGTTCAGAATCTCCACCAGCCGCTCCAACGGCACATCCGGATGCCCGAAACCAGCCAGATCCACCTCCCGAACCTGACCGAGCACCTCCGTGAACGACGCCGCACCCTCGATCCGGGTCCGCAACACCAACGTGTTCCCGAACATCCCCACCAAATCATCGAGCGCCGCCTCACCACGGCCCGCGATCTGAGTACCGATCGGAATGTCCTCGGCCCCGCTCACCCGGGCCAACAACACCGCCAACGCCGTATGCGCCACCATGAAAAACGTCGCCCGATGCTCACGCCCCAACCGGTCGATCCGTTCCGCCAGATCCGCCGACAACGTGAAACCCACCCGCGCCCCCCGCGGCGACTGCACCGCCGGACGCGGATGATCGGTCGGCAACTCCACCAGATCCGGCAAATCCGCCAACACCGAAGTCCAATATGCCAACTGGCGGGAAATCACCGACCCCGGATCCTCCTCCGAACCCAACACCCGCTGCTGCCACAACGTGTAATCCGCGTACTGCACCTGTAGCGGTGCCCACCCCGGCGCGTGCCCCGCGCGGCGAGCCGCATACGCCACCACCAGATCCCGGGACAACGGGGCCGTCGACCCACCATCACCAGAAATATGGTGCAGCACCATCGCCAACACGAACTCGTCGCCGGCAACCTGGAACAACCGCACCCGCAACGGCACCTCCGCCGCCACATCGAACCCACCACCGACGAACCCGAATACCCGGGCATACCCCTGATCCGCAGCCAACCATTCCGGTGTCAGATCCACCGGCACCCCCGACACCGGCACAATCACCTGCGACGGACCCTGCTCCGAATCCGGGAACACCGTCCGCAACGCCTCATGACGGCCCAGCACATCGGCCACCGCCGCCTGCAACGCCGCCACATCCAACACGCCCGTCAACCGGATCGCCAACGGAATATTGTATGCCGCCGACCCCGGATCGAACTGATTGAAAAACCACATCCGCTGCTGCGCCAACGACAACGGCACCCGCTCCGGCCGCGGACCCGCCACCAACGCCGGACGGCCACCCTCACCCGCATGCCGTTCGAGACGCACCGCCAGCGCCTCCACCGACGACGCCTCGAAGATCACCCGCACCGGCACCCGAGTGTCCAACGCCGCGCCCAACCGGGCTGTCACCCGGGTCGCGATCAACGAGTTACCACCCAGAGCGAAGAAATCATCATCCAACCCCACCCGGTCCACACCCAACACCTCGGCGAACACCCCGGCCACAATCTCCTCCACCGGATTCGTCGGCGCTCGGAACTCCCGGACAGTGAACTCCGACGCCGGCAACGCCCGCCGATCGAGTTTCCCGGAACTGTTGAGCGGCAACACGTCGAGGACCATGAGTACATCCGGCACCATGTAGGCGGGCAGTGACCGCCCCACCGCGCTACGCACCGTACCGATCTCGACCGTGTGTCCCGCAGCCGGAACCACATACCCGACCAACTGCTGACCGAGGTCGCTCTCGTGCACCACCACCACAGCTTGCGCCACAGCGTCCTGCACGGTCAGCGCCGACTCGATCTCCCCCAACTCGATCCGCAGACCACGGAGTTTGATCTGGAAATCGGTGCGCCCCAAATACTCGAGTTGCCCGGACGGCAGCCAGCGGACCAAGTCCCCCGACCGATACAACCTCGAACCCGGCCCACCGAAAGGATTCGCCACGAACCTGTCCGCCGTCAAATCTGGACGCCCGAAATACCCGCGCGCCAACTGCACACCACCCAGATACAACTCGCCCACCACCCCCACCGGCACCGGGCGCAACCGCGCATCGAGCACAAATGTTCGGGTGTTCCACACCGGCGACCCGATCGGCACCACCGAATCGCCCGGCGCGGTCTCGTAGTAGGTCACATCTACCGACGCCTCGGTCGGCCCGTACAGGTTGTGTAACGCCGCCCCCCCGGCCTGGTGCAGACGGGCCGCCGTCGCCGGCGCCAACGCCTCACCACTGGCGAACACCCGGCGCAGCGAGCGACACGCCGCGACATCTGCACCTGTCAGGAACACCTCTAGCATGGAGGGCACGAAATGCACAGTGGTGATCGACTGCTCACGGATCACCCGCTCGAGATAGGCCGGGTCGCGGTGCCCGTCCGCTTCAGCGACCACCACGCGCGAACCGGTCTGCAACGGCCAGAACAACTCCCACACCGACACGTCGAAGGTGGTCGGGGTCTTCTGCAGGACCGCGTCACCGGCGTCGATGGGGTACCGCTGTTGCATCCACAGCAGCCGGTTCACGATGCCCCCATGCGGTATTGCGACACCCTTGGGTGCACCGGTCGATCCCGAGGTAAAGATGACATAGGCGGGATTCTCCGGCCGCAGCGGCGCCACTCGCTCCCCGTCACCGATCGGGTCGGCAGAATACTCCGACACATCCATGACGTCGAGCGCCACGGATACGACCGACGCCGGCAATACCGCCCCATCGTCGGTCGTAGTCAGGACCAAGGCCGGCTCGGCGATGGCCACCACATGCGCGATCCGCTCAGCGGGCTGGTCCGGATCGATCGGCACATACGCGCCGCCGGACTTGACCACCGCATAGATCGCCACCAACATATCGGCCGAGCGGCGCAGAGCGATGCCCACCAACGATTCCGGGCCCACCCCGGCGCCGATCAGATACCGGGCCAGACGATTCGCGCGGGCGTCGAACTCGGCGTACGACAAGACTGTCCGGTCGAACACCACCGCCGGGGCGTCGGGAGTACGCACCACCTGCGCTTCGAACAAGTCGGCGAGCGTGGTGTGCGGCACCGGGTGCCCGGTGTCATTCCACTCCGCCAGCACCCGCTGCCGCTCGACGTCGTCGAGGACCGAGAGATCCCCCACCGGCACCGACGGATCTTCCAGAACAGTGTCGAGGACCCGCACGAACCGCTCCGCGATCTGCGCCGCTGTCACCTCATCGAAGATGTCGGTCGCATAGCCGAGCGACCCCGCGTAGCCGCCCTCCCTGCCGCCCGACTCGGAAAGGGTCATCGACAGATCGAACTGCGCCGCCTCCCACTCGACCTCGACCGGTGCGATCGTCAACCCCGCCAACTCCACAACCGACTGGGTGTAATTCTGGAACAACAGCATCACCTGGAACAACGGCGAGAACGACTGCGACCGTGTCGGGTTCAGCTTCTCCACCAACCGCTCGAACGGCACATCCGCCGCAGCGAACGCCTCCAGATCCGTCTCCCGCACCCGATCCACCAACTCCGTGAACGACAAATTCGGGTCGCACTCGGCCCGCAGCACCAACGTGTTCACGAACATGCCCACCACATCATCGAGCGCCGACTCGCCACGACCCGCGATCGCCGAACCCACCGCGATGTCGGTGGTACCGGACAACTTCGCCAACACCACCGACAACGCCGCGTGCATCACCATGAACGGTGTCACACCCCGCTCGTGCGCCCACGACTCCACCCGCGCCACCGTCGCCGCCTCTACGACGAATTCGACACTGGAACCGACACCCGACCGCACCACCGGGCGCGGCCGATCCGTCGGCAACGCCAGCACATCCGGCAAACCCGCCAACGCCCCGGTCCAGTAGCCGATCTGCTGCGAGAGCATCGATCCCGGATCATCCTCCGAACCCAACACCCGCTGCTGCCACAACGTGTAATCCGCATACTGCACCTCGAGCGGCGCCCACCCCGGCTCGTGCCCCGCGCGCCGGGACGCATACGCCACCACCACATCCCGCGCCATCGGCTCGGTCGAGAACCCGTCCGCACAAATATGGTGCACGGCCATCGCCAGCACGTGCTCGGACTCCGACACCCGGAACAACGCCCCACGCACCGGCACAGACTCGGTGACGTCGAAACCGCGGGTCAGCAACGCGGCCGCACGGACCCGCAACTCGTCCTCATCCGCGACCGGCACCGGTGCCAGATCCACCGGCACCCCCGACGCCGGCACGATCACCTGCGAGGGACCCTGATCCGAATCCGGGAACACCGTCCGCAACGCCTCATGACGGGCCAGCACATCAACGACGGCCGCCTGCAACGCCGCCACATCCAACACGCCCGTCAACCGGATCGCCAACGGAATATTGTATGCCGCCGACCCCGGATCGAACTGATTCAAAAACCACATCCGCTGCTGCGCCAACGACAACGGCACCCGCTCCGGCCGCGGACCCGCCACCAACACCGGACGGCCACCCTCACCCGCATGCTGCTCGGCGCGAACCGCCAGCGCCTCCACCGTCGACGCCTCGAAGATCACCCGCACCGGCACCCGAGTGTCCAACGCCGCGCCCAACCGGGCTGTCACCCGGGTCGCGATCAACGAGTTACCACCCAGAGCGAAGAAATCATCATCCAACCCGACCCGCTCCACACCGAGGACCTCGGCGAACACCCCGGCCACAATCTCTTCCACCGGATTCGTCGGCGCCCGGAACTCCCGCAGCGCCCACACCGGCACCGGCAACACCTTCCGATCCACCTTTCCGCTCGAACTCAACGGGAACTCGTCGACCACCATCAGTACATCCGGCACCATGTACGCGGGAAGCACCCGGCCGACGGCCTCGCGCACCGCCTTCGTATCGACCGACCGGCCGCTCTCGGGCACCACATACCCGACCAACTGCTGACCGAGGTCGCTCTCGTGCACCACCACCACCGCCTGCGTGACACCATCCTGCACCACCAACGCCGCCTCGATCTCCCCCAACTCGATCCGCAGACCCCGCACCTTCACTTGGAAATCGGTGCGGCCCAAAAACTCCAACCGCCCATCACGGTTCCACCGAACCAGATCCCCCGTCCGATACAACCGGGAACCCGGTTCACCGAACGGATTCGCCACGAACCTGTCCGACGTGAGGTCCGCCCGGCCCTGATACCCGCGGGCCAGCTGCACCCCGCCCAGATACAACTCCCCCGGCACCCCCACCGGGGTCGGCTGCATCCGTCCATCCATCACATACGTGTGGGTGTTCCACACCGGGACACCGATCGGGACGGTCAACACGCCCCGGTCATCACACCGGTAGTACGTCACATTGACCGCAGCTTCGGTCGGCCCGTACGTGTTGTCCAGGCGTGCATCCGACTTCGCCGCCAAACGCCCGAACAGATCCACCGGCAATTCCTCGCCGCCGACATACACCAACCGCAACGATGC
>NZ_BCXB01000065.1 GCF_001894885.1 Rhodococcus marinonascens NBRC 14363 | reverse complement strand
GATGGTCACCGGGCCGCCACCGAAGTTCCCCGGAGCCCGGGGCATCCTCCAGGAAGGCCGGCCTGTGCACGACGACCTGGTGGGCTGCCGGTTCACCGGACCGCCGCCAAGCCCCGTCAACGAACCAAGCCCCGTCAACGAACCGCATGAGGCCGCCACCCTCACGGCCTAGGCGGCGGCCTCATGCGGCTTCACGGTGCGGGTGTCAGCTGAAAAAGCTGCCCCAGCCGCTGCCCGAGCCTGTGCCCGAACCGAAGTCGAGGCACAACGATCCGGTGCACTGGTCGATGCCGATCACCGACACCGTGTCATCGCCATTGTTGGTGACGTAGGCGCGGGTTCCGTCCGGGGTGATCGCCACCCCGAACGGGCCGGACCCGACCGGGACGGTCTCGACCACGGTGTTGGTGGCGGTGTCGATCACCGACACCGTGCCGTCACCAAAGTTGGCGACGTAGGCGCGGGTTCCGTTCGGGGTGACCGCCACCCCGAACGGGGCGGCCCCGACCGGGACGATGTCGATGACGGTGTCGGTGCCGGTGTCGATCACCGACACCGGCACCGTGCCGTCGTTAAAGTTGGTGACGTAGGCGCGGGACCCGTTCGGGGTGATCGCCACCCCTTCCGGGAGGGACCCGACCGGGATGGGCGCGCCCACGACCAAGTTGGTGGCGGTGTCGATCACCGACACCGTGCCGCCGCCAACGTTGGTGACGTAGGCGCGGGTTCCGTCCGGGGTGACCGCCACCCCGAACGGGGCGGCCCCGACCATGATCGGCGGCCCGACCACCAGGTTGGTGGCGGTGTCGATCACCGACACCGTGTTGGCACCGAAGTTGGTGACGTAGGCGAAGGCCCCGTCCGGGGTGATCGCCACCCCGGCCGGGCTGGCCCCGACCGGGATGGGCGCGCCCACGACCAAGTTGGTGCTGGTGTCGGTGATCGCCATAGACCAGTGCACCGGATCGCTGTGCATCGACTTCGGCTCGTTGACCGGCAGCGGCTCGGGGGCGGGCAGCACCGGCAGCTGACACCCGCACCGTGAAAGACGAATGACGCCGCCACCCAGTCCGTGTGGGTGGCGGCGTCATTCGGGTATGCGGCGCTCCAACAATGAGCCCCCCTGAACTGGCAAATGGCCGCCATGATCACCCGAGAGTCACACCCTCCCAGGTGTTAGAGTGCGTCTGAAAACTCCGGTATGAGTCACGCTGTGCGGGCGCGTCGACGTGACATGGTGGCGATCATGGCGATGTAAATCATCGCTTCGTGATGATCGGGGCGGGTTTCGTAATCACGGACACAGCGGCGGTGTTTGCTGATCCAGGCGAACGTTCTCTCGACCACCCACCTGCGGGGCAGGACCTTGAAACCCTTGATGTCATCGGCGCGTTTGACAACCTGAACCGTCAAGGCCAGAACCTTTTTCGACCAGTCGATCAGCCTTCCGGCGTAGCCGCCGTCAGCCCACACCAGGCTGATCGTCGAACAGTGGGCACGCAGCACGGACAGCAACCGGTTGGCCCCGTCCCGGTCCTGAATGCTGGCCATCGTCACCACGACCGCCAGCAGCAACCCGTTGGTATCGACCGCGATGTGACGTTTGCGGCCGTTGATTTTCTTACCCGCGTCGAAACCCCGACTCGACCGGGGCACGGTGTCGGCGCCGCGAACCGATTGGGAGTCGATGATCGCCGCAGAAGGCAGTGGGTGGCGGTCGCCCCGGACCCGGACCTGATCGCGGAGCACGTCGTGAATGTGCTGCCACACCCCCGCCCGCACCCAGCGGACGAAGATCGCATACACCGTAGTTGCGGGCGGGAACTCCGCCGGCAACTGCCGCCAGGCGATCCCGCCCCGGACGAGGTAAAAGATGGCGTCGAGCACGAGACGGCGGCAGTGCTTTTCTGGACGGCCACCGCCGCCTGTGGTGTTGCCGGGTGTTCGGAGCAGGGGTTCGAGAAGCGCCCACTGTGCGTTCGTGACCGACGACGACGGGTACACCATGCACCGGTGTGCCCTCTTCTCGTCCGGGGTGGGGCATGACGGGCACAGCGCGATGGGAGACGATGGCAAGTGAACTCCTGGTTGGTCGTGGTATAAGCACCTACTGACCTACCAGGAGTTCACCCATTCCGCACCAGTCACACACCGACCCCGAGTTTTCAGACGCACTCTCAGATTTGCAGCGGGCTCAGCGGACGGCCGCGGAGGCGGCCGACCTGTTCGGGGTGAAACCGGTCCTGGATCGCAGATTGCGAGAGAAGTCCTACGGGAAGGCGGAGGGGAGACCGCAGGAGTGGTTAGATCAACGATTCGTCCCGCCGCCGGCTGTCGGGGATCGGATGGGGCACGATGAGGGTGTGCCGGGCGCCGAGACCATGGAGGTGTTCGCGCAGCGCGTCTACCAGGCGATGGACGCGATCTTGCAGAGTGATTGCGAACATCAGATCATCGTTACGCATGGAGGCGTAGTCACATTTGCTGTGGCTTCGTGGGCCAAGTTGCCCATTGAGTCACTCGGCTACGACCCGGGGTGGGTCCTAGAGTGCGTGCGCGGTGTCGCGGTCTGCCGGCGGTGCAGTTCGGTGTCCTGCTCGAAGGCGATCTCATTCTGTTCGTCGGGGCGTTGTTCGACGTTAAGGAGTTCTTTGATGGTGCGGGGGTGGCTGGACATGGCTGCGTTCATCGCGGGGGCGATACTGGCGGCCAGGTTGGTGATTTCCTCGCCCAGTTGTGTGAGGTTGACCGGCGCGAGATTGGCGGCGACGTCGTCGCCGGCTACCGGTCCGGCCGCCTGGGCGAGTCCGCGGCCGATCGTGTCGAGGGTGCTTTTGGCCTTGCCGACGGCGGATGGGGTGTTGTCAAGTTGTTTGGGGTGCAGCTGTTTTCGGGTGCTGTAGGGCGCCACGCGGAGCGGTTCAGGCGGCGGGGGTCTGTTCGGTGACCTGATCCCAGACCTGGAATCGGGTGGCCATGTCGGTTCGGTGGTCGGCTGAAGTCATACGGTGTCGGGGTGGGCGGAAGTGCGGCGAGATCCGGCTGAAGGCGGCGAGGAATCGTTGGGCTGAGCCGACCGATCGGAAGCCTTTCATCGCTCGTTCTCGTTGCCGGGTCGGTTGGTGGGAGTTTTCGCATCGGTTGTTCAAGTATTTCGATTTCCGGTGCTCGACCGACGGCATCGTGGTGCGGTGCGCGACCGGGTAGGAGGCGAGTTGGTCGGTGACCAGCACACGCGGCGTGCATTCCTGCCGCTTCAGGATCTTCTGGAAGAACCTGGTCGCGGCTTTGCCGTCTCGCCTCGACTGGATGAGGATGTCGAGAACATTCCCGTGCTGATCGACCGCCCGCCACAAGTAATTCTGTACGCCACCGATCTTGATGAAGACCTCGTCCAGGTGCCATTTGTCCCCGGCTCGTGGTTGGCGTCGGCGCAGCCGGTGGGCGTATTCGGGACCGAACTTCGTGCACCCCGCGCGGATCGTCTCGTAGGTCACCTCGACCCTACGGTCGGCCATGAGCAGTTCGAAATCCACTCCAGGCCAAAGGGCTTCACTGGTATTTGCAAAGACAGCCACAACAACTCGGTATAGACAAATTCCGCCCTTACCGAGTAGACCTAAATGCGGAGTTCTCTGGAGGGGGACTGGACAACGGACATCTGGAGACAACTTCATACGGACCACAAGGAGCTATCTATGTCCACATCTTTGCGAATCTTCACCCCGCGCGGATCGCGTTCCGATCGTCTTCGGTTGCGATCTCGGTCCTCGACTCCGCCGCCGTGCTCGCCGGCGACGAAGGCCCCACCACCAGTTGCACCCTTCCCGACGCTCTCCGACGACTTTCACACCTATGCCGTCCACCGGTCCGGCCCCTGATCACGTGGACACTCGACGGCCCACCGTACGCAACCCGCACACCATTGGACATCGGCCCGGGTAACCAATGGGTCTTCGACCACCCGCTCTTCATGATTCTCAATGTTGCGGTCGGCGGAAACTTCTCCGGAAACCCAGACCCCACAACATCATTCCCACAAACGATGCTGGTGAACTGCGTGTGCGTCACCAGCAACGGCTTGTGAATGATCAAGCGTTGTCGAACCGTTCGTTTCCTGCACGTTTCCGGTGGTCCACGCTCGAGTCAGGTATCGGAGGGACAGTTCGTGATCCCACACCTACGTAAGTGGCGAGTGCCTGCGCTCGAGGACACCCGACTCGAGAAGGTTTGCCGAGCGCCCGACCGCGTGGATCCCCTGCCTCGGGGTTCCCCACGAGGCGTCCGGCGAACTCCCCACGAGGCGTCCGGCGAACTCCCCACGCGGTCCCCGATCCGTAGCGAGTACTCGACCCACTGCTCGAGCGCGCAAGGACTGGGTCGGGGACTCACCCGGCACCTCAACTCGCTTCCGAGGCCAAGAGCACGGGTTCAATCCATCGACCCTGGCAACCACACGTCCGCTCAATGCTCATCCAGATGCCGCAGGCCCGAACGTCACGTCGGCCACTTCTTCGGTCTGCAGTTTTCTCGTCGATTGCAGGCTGCAGAACACTGTCTTCGTTGTTTCCCGGTGCAACCGCGGTGGCTCACACAGACAGGATCGTGACATGACCGCGACGGTAGGCTTCCGTACTCTTCAACTGACGAGTGCCCAACTCGGAATCTGGTTCTCGGAGCTTCTTGATCCGGAATCGACGAATTTCAACATCGGACAGTATCTAGAAATACGGTCACACATCGATCGAAAGGCACTTACCGCTGCATTACATCACGTGGTCACCGAGTCGGAGGCTCTACGATCCGGTTTCCGGGCCGGGTTCAACTCACTCGAGCAGATCGTCTACGACACCCGGGAAGCGGATTTCGAGGCTGTCGACCTGTCCGAGGAGCCGGATCCGTTTCGGTGCGCCGAAGAGTGGATGCTGCACAGGCTGGACGACCACAGTTTCCTCGCTGACGAGTTCGCCACGAACTTCGCCCTCATCACGATAAGTCGCGACTGCACACTGCTATTCATTTCCGGTCATCACGTTGTCTCCGACGGATACGGCGGCGCGCTGTTGGGTTCGCGTATCGCGAAACTCTACAACTCGTTCACCGAGTCCGAGCCGACCCCACCCGAATGGTTCGTCCCTCTCGGGCGGATGGCGGAGTTGGACTCCGAGTACAAGCAATCCGACGAATTCGTCGAGGATCGCGAATTCTGGGACAACCGCATGAAGAGCCTCCCGGCGCCGGTGACCGTATCGGGGCAACTACCCACCATGGCCCAGACCGTAAGGCGCGGGCACACCCAGTTCGCCGGGTCCGTGTCCGCGGCCGTTCACGAGTTGAGCACCAAGCTGGGTTTTTCTCCCGCCTCCACGCTGATCGCTTTCGGTTATCTGTTCGGTCAGCGCATGTCCGGTAGTACCGCACTCCCTTTCGGGCTTCCGGTGACGGGCCGACTACACCCCGACGCTCTCCGCGCACCGACCATGGCCTCCAACGTGATCCCCATCTTCCTCGACAGCGGACATTTCGATCGTTTCCCCGATGTGGTGGCCGCCATCTCCAGTGCGTTGAGGTCGGCACTGCCGCACCAAAGGTTCCGCGTGGAGTGGATGAGGCACGGTGAGAACGCGGGCAATTCGGCTCCGCTCTTCGGCGTGTCTCTGAACGTGATGAGATTCTACTCAGGCCTGAGAATCGGCGGGGTTGATGCGTCCTACCACCCGGTTCGTGTGGGGTCGGTTCGCGATCTCTCCATCATTTTCATTTACGGTGAACGCGATCAGGGCATCGGTGTGGAGATCGAGGCGGACGCGGAACGCTACACCGACTCGGATGTCGCGCACCTTCTCGAGCGCCTCGAAACGTTGGTCCGCGAGGTGGCCGTGGTCGGGGTTGATCGGCTCACCGCCCTCGAGATCCTCGACGACCACGAACGCCACCAACTCCTCGTGGAATGGAACAACACTGCGGCCGATGTACCGGCAGTCACGGTGCCCACCCTGTTCGAACACCAAGCCCACCAGTCCCCGAACCGGGTGGCCCTGATCAGCGGTGACCGGAAGTTCACCTACGCCGAACTGAACACCGCCGCCAACCGGTGGGCCCACCACCTGATCCACACCGGCATCGGCCCCGACCACGTGGTCGCCGTCGCCCTGCCCCGCACCCCGGACCTGATCATCGTGTTACTCGCGGTCCTCAAAACCGGGGCCGCCTACCTCCCGATCGACCCCCACTACCCCAGCGCCCGCACCGGATTCATCCTCGACGACGCCCAACCACAACTACTGCTCACCGACACCACCACCCACACCGCACTACCCGCAAACCCGATCCCGCAGATGCTCACCGACGACCCCGACCTCCCCGCACCCGGTCACACCGGTGTGGACCCGGCCGCTGACCCCACCGACCTCGACCGGGTCACACCCCTGCACCCGGCGCACCTCGCCTACCTCATCTACACCTCCGGATCCACCGGAACCCCCAAAGGTGTTGCCATCACCCACCGCAACCTCACCAACCTGGCAGCCGACGGGTGGCCGGGCGGGCCCGGAACCCGGATGATGCTGCACTCTTCGATCGCGTTCGACGCCTCCGTCTACGAAATCTGGACCGCACTACTGCACGGCACCGAACTGGTGATCGCCGCAGACAGCCCCCCCGACCCGAATACCCTTGCCGACCTGATCACCACCAAGCGGGTCGACACCCTCTTCGTCACCACCACCCTCCTCGACGTCCTCACCGAAGACATCGGTGGGGACACCGGCGGTATCGGCGCACAAATCGGCACCCACCTCACCCGCATCGTCACAGGTGGAGAGGTACTACGCACCGACGTCGCCGCACGCTTCGCCCGGCACTACCCACACGTGGTGCTGAGCAACGCGTACGGGCCGACCGAAACCACGGTGTGCGCCACCACCTACACCCTCCCCGCCCACACCACACCCACCGATACACACGGTGTGCCGATCGGGCAGCCGATCACCAATGTGCAGGTGTACGTCCTCGACCCCGGCCTGCACCCGGTCCCGGTCGGGGTGCTCGGCGAACTGTATGTCGCCGGCGCCCAACTCGCCCGCGGCTACCACCGGCGGCCCGGGTTGACCGCGCAACGGTTCGTTCCCAACCCCTACGACACCGACGGCGGTGGCGGCCGCCTGTACCGCAGCGGGGACCTGGTCCGCTGGACCGCAGACGGGAACCTCGACTACGCCGGACGCGCCGATCAGCAGGTCAAAATCCGGGGTTTCCGGATCGAACCCGGCGAAATCGAAGCCACCCTCACCACCCACCCCTCGGTGACACAAGCCGCGGTCATCGCCCGCCCCACCGGTGCAGTCCCCGACCACGACCCCACCGACCACGAATCCGACACCGCCGGCACCCAACTGATCGGATACGTCGTCCTCGACCCCCAGGCGTCCCTGACCCACGACCAGGACCGCGAATCCGAATTCGTCACCGAGTGGCACCACATCTACGAAAACCTGTACTCCGCTGACCCCGACGACGCTTCGGGTGACCCCGGTGACCCCGGTGACTCCGACTCCGTCGATGACGGCACCGACCTGGTGGGCGCCGCCGGGTTCGGGAACGACTTCCGCGGCTGGACCAGCAGCTACACCGGCAGGCCCATCCCCACCGACCACATGCGGCAATGGCGTGCGGCGACCGTGCACCGCATCCGGGAACTGGCCCCCACCCGCATCCTCGAGATCGGTGTCGGCACCGGACTGCTACTGACCCACCTCGCCCCGCACTGCGACACCTACTGGGCCACCGACTTCTCCGACACCACCATCGACACCCTCCGGACCCGGCTCGCCGCACACGACGCCCCCTGGACCGACCTGGTGCACCTACGCACCCAACCCGCCGATGACACCGACGGCCTCCCCGCCGGACAGTTCGACACCATCGTGCTCAACTCGGTGATCCAGTACTTCCCCAACGCCGCCTACCTGATCGACGTGATCACGAAAGCACTCGGGCTGTTGACCCCCGGCGGGGCACTGTTCCTCGGCGACATCCGCAACCTGAACACCCTTCCGGCCTTCGTCACCGGCATCCACCTGACCCGAGAAACCACCGGCACCGCCGGCACCCTCCTCGACCGGGTCCGACGCGACGTCGCCGCGGAACGAGAACTACTTGTGGCACCGGAATTCTTCCTCGCCCTCACCGCGAACAACCCCGACATCGCCGGGGTCGACATCCAACTCGAACGCGGACACCCCGACACCGAAATGACCCGGCACCGCTACGACGTCATCGTGCACACCACCCCCACCCCGGCACACTCGATGCGCACCCTGCCCACCCGGCCGTGGTCGGACCTTGCCGACCCGACCGCACTACAGTCCCTGCTCGACCATGAGCGACCGGCCACCCTGCGGGTCACCGGAATCCCGCACACCGGTGTCTTCGACGAAATCACCGCCCACCAGGCGGCCACCCACACCACCCCCGACACCCCCCTCACCGACCTGCCCGACCACGACAGCAGTCCGGCCGCACCGACCACCGACGACCTGCACCGCCTCGCCGACGACACCGGCTACACCGTCGCCGTCACCTACTCGGCCACCCCCGGACACCTCGACGCGGTCTTCTATACCCCCACCACACAGCACACCCCCGAACACCGCATCGCACTGACCGACCTGTATCTGCCCGCCGACCCGACCGGACCCCTGTCCTGGTACGTCAACGACCCCGCCACCACCCAACAGATCCCGCACCTACGCGCGTATGTGCGTGACAAG
>NZ_BCXB01000064.1 GCF_001894885.1 Rhodococcus marinonascens NBRC 14363 | reverse complement strand
AGCCGCCGCCGACACCGCGACCCTGGTAAACCTTGATGCCAGAGAAGTACTCGGCGTCGAGGACACCGACGTACCTGTCGACGGGCCTCTTGATGCTGAAGCCAATGAAGTTGCTGACCGGCGGATCCGTCTCGTCGGCCAACCACGTCGAGCGTTTGTCGGGATTGATCATCTCGCTGAAAATCGTGCCGTCCGAACCGGGGGTGTCCCAGCTACGCCCCATCTCGACGATCTGCGTGGGAATGCCGGCCTGCGTCAGCCGCAATGCGGTGACGGCGCCGCCGTAGCCACTGCCGATGACGAGGGCAGGCACACGGTCGCCGTCGGCGAGGGCACGGCGGGGGGATCCGGAGGCTGAGGTCGCCATCGACGAGAACATGAATGCTCCCGCTGTAAGACCTGCTCCCGCAAGGAATCGGCGACGTGAGACGTGTGAAACCCCAGGAGAGGGAGCAGCTCGGTTCGCACGGCGATCGATCATGGATCTCCTCTGTCGGTGGTGTGGCAAGCAGCTTGTTGCTGTTGCGAGAGCTTCCAGGGTTATACCGCCGACAGAGGCGACTAGGAGTCGATACCGAAAAATTGGCGCAACTCAGACACGATCGGTGCAGCTTCGGGGTCGCGCGGCGGCGCAGGCAACACCCCACCACCACTGACGCCGAACACGCACCGGTCCGCAAGAGCCACGATAAGAACGTCCGGCGTTCAAGCCCGTGTCCGTCGACACAGCAGATGCTCATCGACGGAGCACGGGCCGCCACCAGTCCTAGGCGAGATCGGTGGAGATGATCTTCTCCATGTTCCGTTCGGCGAGCGCGGTGATCGTCACGAACGGATTGACACCGACGTTGCCGGGGACGAGGGAACCGTCGACGACGTACAGGCCGGGGTATTCGGGGAGGCGGCCGAAGTTGTCGGTCGCCGAGTTCAGCAGGCAGCCACCCAGCGGGTGGTAGGTGAATTCGTCGCCGAACTCCTTGTGCAGACCGAACAGGTCCGTCCGGTAACCGGTACCTTCCTTCTTGTTGATCTTGTCGAAGACCGCCCTGGCCATGTCGATGCCCGGCTGATTCTGAGACACAGCCCAGGAGAGATCGACTTTGCCGGTGCTCGGATTGAACAGGAAACGACCACGCTCGGGGTTCTTCGTGATCGCCAGGTACATGGCGATAAACGTCTCGATCCCCGAGGGCATCGGAGCGATCTCGGCGAAGACCGGCGCGGTCGGGTCATCCCAGTTGTCGATGCCGAGGGTCGGGATCGTGGACTGGTTGAAGCCGGTGGGGTCCGACATGTGGTTCGCGCGGGCGAGCATGATGTTGCCGTTGTTGCCCCAGCCCTCGCCGACCTGCGACGGCAGGTTCGGCAGATTTCCCTGCGCCTTCATCGAGACGAGCAGCTTGCTGGTGCCGACGCTGCCGGCGGCGAAGAACACTCGATCCGCGGCGACGACCTTTGTGGCGATGATGTTGCCTTGTTCGTCGATCTGCTCCATCGTCACGCTGTAGCCGGTGCCGGAAGCAGGCTCGACTTTGGTGACCCGGTGCAGGGTGGTGATCGACAGATTGCCGGTTGCCGCGGCCTGCGCGAGGTAGGTCTTGTCGAGCGAGTTCTTGCCGGCGTTGTTGCCGTAAATGACCTCACCGCCGAGTGCGGACTTCGGCACCTCGCCCGCAGCCTCCCTCTTCATGTACTCGAAGTCGTACACGTTGGGCACGAACGACGTGGAGAATCCGGAGTCGTGAGCACTGTTCCGACCGGAACGTGCGAACTGATACCACGGTGTCGACTCGAACCACTCCTTGTCGATGTGGTTCACACCCAGACCGGTGTTCGCGCGCGGGAAGTACTTGTCGTACATCTCGTCCGAGTCGACCGACGGCAGGATCTCCTCGAAGAAGTGGCGCTTCGGGGTAACGGCCATGCCACCGTTGACGAGCGAGCCACCGCCGACACCGCGACCCTGGTAGACCTTGATGCCGGAGAAGCGCTCGCCGTCGAGGATGCCGACGTACCTTTCGGTGGGCATCTTGATCCCGATTCCCATGATGTTGCTGACCGGCTGATCCGTCTGGTCGGACAACCACGTCGAGCGGTAGTCGGGGATGAGCATCCCGCTGAAAGTTGTGCCGTCCCGACCGGGGGCGTCCCAGCTACGCCCCATCTCGACGATCTGCGTGGGAATGCCGGCTTGCGTCAGTCGCAGTGCGGTGACGGCGCCGCCGTAGCCACTACCGATAACGAGGGCAGGCACCCGGTCGCCGTCCGAGAGGGCGCGGCGTGGGGAGGCCGATGCTGCAGCCGGCATCGACGGGAGCATGAGCGCTCCCGCTGCAAGCCCCGCTCCTGCAAGGAAACGGCGGCGTGAGACGTGTGAACCGCCCCGTGTCTGAGCACCTCGGGTCGCCCGGCTGTCGAACATGAATTTCCTCCATCGGCGGTGGCAAGCAGCCTGTTGCTGCTAACCAAGGCTCAGAGGTATACCGCAGGTAAAGTAATCTGCGAGGCGAAACCAAAAAATGCGCACTATCGGACACGATCGGCGCAGTTCGAGCTGCCACCGTCGACTGCGCTGGATCGCGGTCTGCCCGGCCGCAAGAAGCATTTCCCGGTTCGATCCGAGGGGGGGCGGATGCCCGCAACGCCATGACCCGCAACACCTCGGCTGATAGTCCCGGCAGAGGGGGGCGTATCAGCCCTCGAGCTTCTTGGCCCCGAGCATATCCCTGAGTAACTCGTACGCCACGTCTTCCGGGTCGCGGCGGGTCGACGGATCGCCGGGCTCCGCAGCCTCGGCGAACATCTGCTCCTCGTCTTCGGGAGTGGAGACGGGCGGCGGAGCCGACTCCTCGTGATCTATCGGTGAAGCAAGCCCGGGATCGTCGGGGTAGTCGGGTGCTTCCGGCGGCGGAATGTCGTTGTCAGGTTCCGACACCGGACGGCCCTGCGCCAAATCGGCAGGCAAGGTGCCTGGGCCGTCCTCCGGGCGCCGTTCAGACTTCTCGCGACTCGGCCGGGAGAACCGCGGGGCACCGGGCACTTTCGTGGGCGCGGCTGCAGCCTGCGTGACCGGCGGGGGCGACGCCGCTGAAGCACCGGCCTGATACTCGACTGCCCACTTGCCGCCGAACATCTCGGACAGCACCTCCGCGATCACCTGAGCGTTGTGCGGCGACGCAATGCGCCCACCCAGGTTGGGGACGGGGTGCGCCAGGATCAGACGGTTGCCCTGGACATCATGCACCGTCGCCGCCGACAACATCGCTGGAAGAATCCTGTTTCGCTGGCCTACCTTCTCACGCAGCGTATTCCACGATTCTCGCAACGCGGCCAAGTCGGCGCCTACAGATGCTGCCGGCGACGACTCGGGGGCGAGCGGCGACGTCCGATCGAGATTCGGTTCGGGTTCCGAAACCGGCTGCGGGGTCGGCTCGGGCTCCGGGGTGGGTTCCGGCTCGGGAATAGGCCCCGGGGTGGGTTCCGGCTCGGGAACGGGGGCAGGGTCGGGGGCGGGTCGGGGCATGGGTTCGGGTCGGGGCATGGGTTCGGGCTCCGGCTCGGGTGGAGGGGGAACCGTCGCCGCCGCAACCTGCCGCTTCGAGGGCCTCTGAAACTTCGCGTCCTGCTCTGCTTCCGAGGCCTGCAGAGTCGCATGATCCGGCACAGCCGCCGGACGCTCGGCCGCATCCATCGAGGGTGCCGCCCCCGAGGGCGGGAATCCGCGTTCGACACGTTCAAGTCGTTGCAGTACGGCCGATTCGGTGTCGGATACCGAAGGCAGCAGCATCCGGGCACACATCACCTCGAGCAGCAACCGTGGGGCAGTGGCCCCACGCATCTCACCCAGCCCGGCATGGATCACCTCTGCGTACCGAGTGAGGGTCGCCGGGCCGATCCGCTGGACCTGGGCGCGCATGTTTTCGAGCACGTCACCGGGTGCGTCGACCAAGCCACGCTCGGCGGCGTCTGGCACCGCCTGCATCAGGATCAGGTCTCGCAGGCGCTCGAGCAGGTCGACGGCGAATCGGCGCGGATCGTGCCCCGCGTCGATGATTCGGTCGACCGTTCCGAACAGTGCAGCGCCGCTTCCCTCCGCCAGTGCGTCGACGGTGTCGTGGATGAGCGCTGCATCGGTCACACCGAGCAATGCGAGCGCTCGGGGGTAGGTGATGCCCTCGTCCCCGGCACCTGCCAGGAGTTGGTCGAGGATACTCAGCGAGTCACGGGGTGAGCCGCCCCCGGCACGGATGACCAGGGGGTACACCGGATCGGCGACCGGCACGCTCTCCTGCTGACAAACTTTTTCGAGCAGAGCACGCATCGTCGATGGTGCGAGTAACCGGAACGGGTAGTGATGGGTGCGCGAACGGATGGTCGGCAGCACCTTCTCCGGTTCGGTGGTGGCAAAGATGAAGATGAGGTGTTCCGGCGGTTCCTCGACGATCTTGAGGAGGGCGTTGAAACCCGCCGTGCTGACCATGTGGGCCTCGTCCACGATGAACACGCGATACCGTGACTCGGCGGGCGCGTAGAAGGCGCGGTCACGCAGTTCACGAGTGTCCTCGACGCCACCGTGGCTTGCCGCGTCGAGTTCAGTGACGTCGAGATTGCCCGCACCACCCGGACCGAGCGCCACACACGATGGGCACTGTCCGCACGGCGTCGAGGTAGGACCCTCGACGCAGTTCAGCGAACGCGCCAGGATCCGGGCAGATGATGTCTTGCCGCATCCGCGAGGACCCGAGAACAGGTAGGCGTGGTTGATCCGTCCGCCGTCGAGTGCGGTGCTCAGCGGTTCGGTGACGTGCTCCTGCCCCACCACCTCGGCGAAGGATGAGGGTCGGTACTTCCGATACAGGGCCACGCGCGAATCCTACCGGCGAACCCCGACAGTTTCGGCCACTGGGCGAAAGGCTCGCTGAGCGCCCACCGGCCCGCCTCTCGCGGCGACGACAGCGAACGCGGCCGCATCACGTAACACGTTCGCAACATGTCGGCATCAATTCCGAAATGGCTGATCGCCATCGTGTTTCAACGCGCATGGTTTCGTCCGTGGGCGGGAGGAGAATGTCGTGCCTGAAATCGACGCCGGGGCAACCGCCTGGCTGCTGATCAGTACCGCACTGGTCCTATTGATGACCCCGGGTCTCGCCCTGTTCTACGGCGGAATGGTCCGTTCGACCGGCGTACTGAACATGATCATGATGAGTTTCGTCTCAATTGCGCTGGTCACAATCGCATGGCTGGTGGTCGGATATTCCCTGATCTTTGGCGACGACATTGGCGGCGGCCTGATCGGCGGGTTCGAGCACCTGGGGATGGCGGGAATAGACCCCACGACCGTCTACGGGCAGGTTCCCGAGATCCTGTTCGCCACCTTCCAACTCACATTCGCGATCCTCACCGCCGCGCTGATCAGCGGTGCGATCGCCGATCGCACCAAGTTCTCGGCCTGGATAATCTTCGTTCCCGTCTGGGCGCTCGCCGTTTACGCGCCTGTCGCACACTGGGTGTGGAACCCGGAGGGCTGGATCGCGAAGTTCGGTGCCCTCGATTACGCGGGCGGGCTCGTCGTCGAAATTGTGTCGGGCGCATCCGGCTTGGCGTTGGCCCTGATCGTGGGTCCGCGACTTGGGTTCAAAACCGAAGCTATGCGGCCCCACAATCTTCCGCTCGTGCTCCTCGGCGTCGGCCTGCTGTGGTTCGGCTGGTTCGGGTTCAACGCAGGCTCAGCCCTCGCCGCCGACGGCACCGCGGCGGCGGTCTTCCTGAACACTCTGGTCGCCGGCTGCACCGGCATGCTCGGCTGGCTCGTCGTCGAACAAATTCGTGACGGTCACCCCACCACCTTCGGCGCGGCGTCCGGTGTTGTCGCGGGCCTGGTGGCAATCACTCCGTCCTGCGGCACCGTAAACGCGCTCGGTGCCATCGCCATCGGCGCCGTCGCCGGTGTGGTCTGCTCGTTCGCCGTGGGCTGGAAGTTCCGCCTCGGCTACGACGACTCACTCGACGTCGTGGGCGTCCACCTGGTTGGCGGCATCGTCGGCACGATCCTGATCGGACTGCTGGCCACCGAAATCATGACGGGCGGACCTACAGGCCTCTTCTACGGCGGCGGATTCGCGCAACTCGGCAAACAGTTACTCGCCGTAGTGGTCGTCGCGCTCTACGCATTCAGCGTCACCTACATGCTCGGCAAGGCGATCGACCGGATCATGGGGTTCCGGGTGAGCCAGGAGGACGAGACCTCGGGCATCGACCTCGCGTTGCACGCCGAATCGGCATACGAGCACGGCGTACTCGGACACGCTACGGCGGGCGGGGCGCAGGGCAACAGCGTCTTTCCGTGGATGCACGAGGAGCCGCGCCAGCGCACTCTCGATGCGGAGCCGAAGCAGACGTCGCCGGAGCTCGGGTAGCGGCTCCTACTCCGCCTTGGCCGCCTACGCCGCGGCCTTGGCGGCTGACACCCCCATGTCCGGAGGAAAGCTCGTCTTGCACATGCTCGACGCCCTCGCCGAGTTCGAGCGAGACCTCACTCAAGGTGCGCCGTAGTCCGGCGGCGCCAGGTTATCCCGATAGTGTCTTCCTGTGGGGCAGAATCGGAACTACGACCTCTCGACCATCGAACTCGGCCACTATGGCCGTCTGGCTGATCTCCACCGGGACCTGACTAATCATGCCGAGACCGCCATCACTCTGGCGCACGAGACGGAGGGCCAGACTGTTGTCTCCATCTCTCACTCGATCGTTTCCATTGATGGAAAGCTGTATGCCTCAATCCTGTTGACACTCGAGACTCCCTGATCGCGATAGACCTTGCTGAATGCGCGAGGGCCTGAACGAAGTCCCAACCGGACGGATTCATGGCTGCCGTGCCGTTCGAGATCCGCACTCCCGCAGAAGCGAGGCTCTGCGACTGGAGATCGAGTCCGAGCCGGTCGAGAATGCGCCGCGTATTCGAGGAAAGATGGACCTAAGCTGAACTAGCTGCCCTACCTACTTCCCCTTGGCTGCCTTCGCCGCCGCCTTGGCAGCCTTCTTGAACTCGCGGACCTCATGGAGGCTCTTGTCGTCCACGACGTCCGCGATCGAACGACGACAGCCCTCGGTGCCGTAGTCCCCCGCCACCTCGCACCAGCCCCTCGGCTCGACACCGATCTGTTTGCCGAGCAGGGCGAGGAAGATGCGCGCCTTCTGGTCTCCGTAACCCGGAAGCGCCTTCAACCGCTTCAGGACTTCCTTGCCGTCGGGATCCCCGCTCAACCACAACGCCTCGGCATCGCCGTCGTAGTTCTCCACCAGGAACGCGCACAGAGACTGGATACGTCCAGCCATCGATCCGGGGAAGCGGTGGACGGCCGGAGTCTGCGAACAGACGGCGGCGAACTCTTCCGGGTTCAACTCGGCGATGCGATGCACGTCCAGGCCGCCGAGCCGGTCGGCTAGCTTCTTCGGCCCCGCGAACGCGGTCTCCATCGGAACCTGCTGGTCGAGCAACATTCCGATCAGCAGGGCCAACGGGTCACTGGCCAGCAGTGCATCGGCCCCTGGATCACCGGTCAAGTTCAGCTTCGGCATCCGGCCAGTCTATGACCAGCTGTGCGCCAGTGTCTGTCGGTCAAGTCAACAGGGTCGAAGTCGCGCCGGAAGGAGGGTGCTGGCGGGAGCGACCTTCGTCACTGCCGTCGCATCTCTTCTGCCGCCTCGGCTGAGCGAGTGGCGGGGTCTTCGTCGTCGGCGAGCCGTATCTCGAGCTCGTGGAGCTTCCCGGCGAAGGCGAACGGCGCCTGGTAGCGGGTCGAGACCGCTGACCCGTGGTCGCGGCCGATACTCGAGCCGGTGGACGAGATCATCCGCATGAACGCGGCCGTGTCGACCGAGCCCGCGGCCTGCCCGTTCACCTCGATGCTGATCAAGCCGGAGCGGCCGGGACCGCGCGCCACCCGCGCGACCAGTGTGGCATCCCCTGCCGGGATGGTGTCGTCGGACTCGACGATCGAATGGTCGCCGAACGCGTTGTAGTCCACCACAAGCCGGCCTGCTTGGACGAACACCGAGATACCTGAGTTTTCGTTGCCGGTGGCGAACAGCACGCCGTCTTGTCCCGCGGTGCGGGTGACTCGGGCGGTGAGGTGAAAGCTGCGCCCGCCGATGGCCGCGCTCGCCTGCGGCTGCGTTCCAGGTGGAACCACGCCGGTTTCGAGCTGTCGCTCGAACCACTTCTCTCGCCACACATCCCAGCCGTCTTCGTACTTCCCCCGGTACTTGGACAAGTAGCTCGCGGGCGCCTGGTGCGGGGAGTGGGTGGCGCCGAACGGCAGATACAGGAAGAACGGGCGGTCAGGACGGACACCTTTGGAGTCCGTCACCATCGCGAGGGCCTGTTCTACGAGGTCTTCGGAGAGGTGGTAACCGTCCTCAGGCTGCCCCGGCGGGTCGATCGGATGGTTGTCACACACCAACTGCGGGTGAAACTGGTCGGTCTCGCCGTCGAGGAACCCGTAGAAGCGGTCGAACCCGCGAGCCAGCGGCCAATGGTCGAACGGGCCCGCTGCCGAACACTGCTCCGACGGGGTGAGATGCCATTTACCCACGCAGAACGTCGCATAGCCCTCCCCGCGCAGAACTTCGGCGATCGTGCTGGCCGAGCTGGTGATATGGCCAAGCTGGTGCGGGAATCCGGTGCGGAAGTTCGCCACACTGCGCATACCCACGGCGTGCTGGGAGCGGCCGGTCAGCAATGCCGCGCGCGTCGGCGAACACACCGGTGCCACGTGAAAGTTGGTAAACTGCAGGCCATTTTCGGCCAATGCATCGACATTCGGCGTGTCTATGTCCGAGCCGTAACACCCCAACTGAGCGAAGCCGGTGTCATCGAGCAACACCACCACCACATTGGGAGCCTCGCGGCCGGGGTGCGGCGGTTCGTCATACCACGGTTGGGACTCGGCAAGGGTCCGCCCGATCGTTCCCTCGAAGCGAGGTGCACGCATCATCTCGTGATACCCCTTTTCAGAATCGCTTGTCGTGCAGTCGACGCCGCTGGCTCGAGCTGTGCGCAAGCGGCGTCCCAACCAAGACTCTTAAATGGTATAGCTATCGGGGTGGGGATCAACCCTCGCAGATGCCGGCGGTCGTCGACGCCACTGCACTCGCTACAAGCGATCGAGTATCGGCACCGTGATGACGGCCTGGGTGTCGCCGAGCTGCTTGTCTCCGAATATGGCCTGGAAGTACTCGCTTTGAATCAGGTCGACGAAAAACTCGACGCCAGGGTAGTAGACGAGCGCGACCGCATCGAATTCGTAATTACGCTCAACCCGCACCGGTCGACCGATATGCAGGGGGCCGTAGCCACCCTCCGCCATGGCGCTCAACATCGACATCGTATAGCGGCGATTGGCGCTCCGCTGCTCGCGGGTGCCCTGCTGGATGAGGTTCACGATGACGATGGCGTGGGTCCCGAACTCCACCTCCTCGCGGAGTCGATGCGGGAGCTGTTCGACCCGCGAGAGCACATCCTGGCTCTGCGTCCGCCTGAGCGGAAAGTGCGAGGGTCGACGGCCAACAATCTGAGCAGCTCGCATCGCGAGCAGTAGCTGGGGGATCATGGCGCTCACGAGGGACGAACGCCGGAAGCCCTGGACATAGACTTCCTCGAAGCGGCCGAGCGCAGCGCGCAGCTCGGCCGACTCCGCGTGCCGCTCATAGGCCACGCGCGAAGGGTATTGCAGCAATACGACGGCGCTCCAGTCCTTCTCGCCGATCTGCGCAGAGTGGTGCGGCGTGACCACGGCCTTTCCGGCGTAGATCCACCCGGCCTGCGAACCCTCAGTCGCACGCCGCAGCGCGCGCACCTCCGACACGGTGTCGGCGCCGGGCGACGCCCGGAGGAACGTCAGCACATGGAAAGCGCCGCGCGAATGATAAATCGGCTGGTCATCGTGGACCACGGTGCGCCGGACGCGCAGGTATCGCCGGTGCTGCCACAGCGCAGCGGCCGCGGCCGCGTTGGCGAGGACGAGCAGGCCGGCAAGCGCGGCCTTCTCGACGGTCCCCGGGAGCGTATCGCGTAAAGTGCAGCGGCCTTGACGAGTCACCGTAAATCTCCTGCCGTTCCGATTCAACCTCCGGCAACAACACGTCTTCGTGATGCAGGACCGGCTGAATAGGGTG
Source organism: Rhodococcus marinonascens NBRC 14363 (assembly GCF_001894885.1). Classification (GTDB taxonomy): domain Bacteria; phylum Actinomycetota; class Actinomycetes; order Mycobacteriales; family Mycobacteriaceae; genus Rhodococcus_F; species Rhodococcus_F marinonascens. The sequence goes on along the minus strand of NZ_BCXB01000064.1, from coordinate 34 downwards.
CGCGGCCCGCACCGTCACTGAGAGCGATCTCTTA
>NZ_BCXB01000063.1 GCF_001894885.1 Rhodococcus marinonascens NBRC 14363 | reverse complement strand
AGAGGCCGGCATTGGTTCCCGATGGTGACGTGGCCACCGTATCCCGCTGATCACCTGCGAATGACTTTCTGCCCTACACCGCGCGTCACGAGCGAGGAACAATTGGACACACGAGGACGGTCCGGGGGAGGCGTGCGATGAACGCTGATCAGACACCCGCTCTGCGCTGGTGGCGGCTGGCGCCGTGGAACCGAAATCCACTGATGCGTACCAGCGACCGACTCGATTTCGTCGCCACCGCCGTCATGATCGCCTTCCTCCTGATGATGGTTCCCTTCGCCGCGGCGTTCGGAACCGCAACGTATACGGGTCTGGCCGAGCGGTCCCATGCCGAGCATCAGATCGGGCACGCAGAATCTGCCGTTCTCATCGACGATCCGCAGCAATTGGTGGTGTGGGGCACGGGCAGTCGCTCGCCACAGATGGAGAACCGTGCGACGGCTCAATGGAGTGCCCCGAACGGCACACTGCGCTCGAGTGCGGTGGAAGCCAGGTCCAGCGCGCAGCGCGGCGATACCGTCGATGTGTGGGTCGACACGTACGGCAACGTGACCGAGGAGCCCAGGTCGGCCACTGAGAACTCGGCGATCGCAGTGAGTTCGGCACTGTCGGTCTGGGTGGGAGCGGCGGTGGTCTCCTCCCTGCTGTTCTTCGGGTTTCGCTGGATGAACACCCGAAGCCGGATGCGGCAGTGGGATCAAGAATGGAACGATTTCGGCCGGACACCGGAATGGCCGGTTGGCTGACCCGACGACAACTTGACCTCACCGCCGATCCAGCAGGCATCTTGCCCTCGAACGCAAGCCCCCAACCGCCGCCCGCCTCGTTGCGGCCGTAGCCGGACAGGGGATCCAATTCATCAGCTCAGCGTCAGCCCGCGCGGGACTCGTTGCACCCGAGTGGAACCGATCATCGGGCGCGAGTAGCCGATCATCAAGAAATGATGGCTGGACAGGCCGTATTCACCAGCCTGGGCCAACAGGAGCGTCTACGTCGGCGGTGGATTGGTGCGCCCGAATGACCTCTGCCTCTATCGCTGTCGTTGCCGACTTTGAGACGGTGGCGGTAGTGACTCTTGATTGTCTGCTAGAGCATGGAAAGTTGAGAACAATGAGCGTTCTTGCGCGAAACCGGTCCGTCGTCGTCGGGGTAGACGGTTCGGAAAGTGCGATGCGAGCGGCGGTGTGGGCGGCAGCGGTCGCGCACCGGAGATCCGTGAAGTTACGACTGGCTCACGCCCTGTCGAATCCGGTGTACCACTACAGCGAGGCCGCGCCTCTTTTTCAAGCCGAATTCGCCGAAGAGGTCGAGCGATCCGCCCACGAGATCCTGGATCGGGCCGAGCGACGTGTGAGGAGCGAGTTCCCCGAGGTCACGGTGTCCAGCGGCACCTATCCCGGACCAGCAGGCCTGGCCCTCACCAGATTGAGCAGGCACGCACCAATGGTGGCGGTCGGATCCACCGGTACGGGGACAGTGGGATCCCTCGTGACCGGGTCCACGGTCGCAAGAGTCCTCCACCGCGCAGGGTGTCCCGTAACCGTGATCAGATCGGGCACACCTTCCCCGGTTCCCGACAATCGTCCTGTCGTTGTCGGAGTCGACGGAAGTGAGCTGAGCTCACTCGCAATTGCCGAGGCCGTCGACTTTGCGACGACCTTCGATGTCCCGCTCCTCGCGGTACACGGCTGGGGTATCGGCGACATCACTGGGCGCTACTCCGCTTTGACGATGACGAACAGCTCAGTCGTCGAAGACGAGCAGTCCGTCCTGATGGCAGAAAATCTCGCCGGCTGGCGGGAAAACGACCCGGATCTGCAACTGACAACAGTCATCGAACGGGCCAACCCATCCGAGCTGATCCTCAAATACGCCCACGACGCGCAACTAGTCGTCGTCGGCAGCCACGGCCACGGGCGGCTAGTCGGTGCGCTGCTGGGCTCGACGAGCCAAAACCTTCTCCATCACGTCACCTGCCCCATCATGATCTGTCGCCGGGCGAGTTGAGGTGTCCGGCTGCTGGAGGGGTGCCCGAAGAGTCGGAAATCCCCGGGGACGATCCCTCCTTATCTGGACACTGGAGATCGACAAGTAGGAAAATGACACCGTGGGCACTTCTGACCCCCAAAGCTTCGATTGCGAATCGGAGGTGATTGACCAATTCATGAATACGAATCGTCGATACATGACTCAGCCGGATTTCATGTCGTGGCGAATGGAGGAAAATCCGATCCTCCGCTCGACCATCGTCGCTGTCGCGGTGCTCGACCGCAGCCCGGATCAGACTCGTTTCGTCGACATGATGCGCAGGGCCGTCGACCTGGTTCCGATATTCCGACGGAAAGTGATCGCGGATCCGATGGGTTTGGTTCCACCGCGGTGGGCGGACGACAGGGATTTCGATCTCAGTTGGCATCTACGCCGATTCACCGTCTCCGAACCCCGGTCGTGGGATGTCGTACTGGACTTCGCCCGCACAATCGAGATGGCCGCGTTCGACAAGAACCGTCCGCTGTGGGAGTTCACGGTTCTCGACGGGCTCGACAACGGCCGATCCGCCCTCGTGATGAAGGTGCACCATTCGCTCACCGATGGTGTCGGCGGAATGCAGATTACTCGAGAGATAGTTGATTTCACGCGGGAGGGGACCCCTCGGCAAGGCCAGACGAATCTCCTGACGACGCCAGAGAATGGCGATTCTTCCGAACCGGCGAACCGTCTCTTCTGGTATCGCGACACCGTCGGAGACCTGGCCCGCCGGGCACCGGCGGCGCTGGTCCGGAACGGAAGTCGCCTTGCGCGGTCTCCGAGAAGTGTCTACCGCGACGCAGTCGCCGTCGGCGGGTCCGCGATGCGTCTCGCGCGGCCCGTCGTCTCGACGCGCTCACCGGTGATGACGAACCGCAGTACGCGCCGTCACTGTGCAGTGCTCGACGTCCCGGTCGCAGCGCTCGCTGAGGCAGCCACAGCGGGCGGCTGCTCGATCAACGACGCGTTTCTGACTGCCGTCCTGGTGGGGATGGCGGACTATCACCAACTTCACGGCGCCGAGATCAGCGAACTGCGGATGACGCTGCCGATCAGCCTGCGAACCGATTCGGACCCGGTGGGAGGCAACCGCATCACGCTGGCGCGCTTCGCCCTGCCGACGGAAGCCGGCGGGCCCGCTGAACTCATGCACCGCGTGCACACCACCGTCGAGACCTGGCGCAACGAGCCAGCGGTTCCGTTGTCACCGACGATCGCTGGTGCCTTGAACCTGCTTCCCGCCTCCATGCTCGGAAGCATGCTCGAGCACGTCGACTTCGTCGCCTCGGACGTTGTCGGATCTGATGTACCGCTGTTCGTCGCCGGTTCGGAGATCATGCGGTACTACGCATTCAGCCCCACACTTGGATCGGCGTTCAACGTCACATTGATGTCGTATACGACACGATGCTGCGTTGGGATCAACGCCGACGCGGACGCCGTCCCTGACCTCGCCGCTCTGACTGCATCGCTGGCGGAGGGGTTTCGCGCTGTCCTCGGGCTGTGTGCAGAGACAACCGACAAGACAGTTGTCGTGGCGTCGTGAGAGTCGTGGCGGCGCGAGATCGTGAGATTGGCAGTCGCATACGACCGGAAATCAGATCGAGGACGCGATACCCGAAACCGCGTCCCTACCTACACCGAACGGAGGCCGAACGAGATGAACGAGAAGAAATGGTCTGTTGATATCGTCATCGAAGAACACGACTCGGAGGAGGGCGGCTCCAAAACCCGGGCGCAAGCTCGGCTCCGAACCAGCGATACCGACACACTTGTCGGGATCGGCCGCGCCCGTCGAAATCCGAACGACCCGGAGATCCCCGAAGTCGGGGACGAACTGGCCACGGCTCGTGCGCTGGCTGATCTCTCGCACCAACTCATCGAGGCCACGGTGTCGGACCTGGAAGCAGCCACACACGGTCGTGTTCATCTCACCGGGTAACAATGAATGTCACCGACGAGGATCTCGTCTGGCCATTGAGAACACCGATTCGATCGGTCGCCTCGGAGTCTGTCGAGGCGGACTCTTCCCCTCGCCAACCCCTACCCGGACCAGAGCCTGCGGAAATCCGCCGTCGGGGAGTAGTTCGCGGATTATCTCCCTGCCCTGGTTGAGTTCTGTCATGTGGGTCAGTGGACACGTCGCTAAACCGGCGACCGTGGATTCCAGGAGCACCGCGGAGAGTGCTTCACCGACGCGGAGCCACTCGCCGCGGCCTTCGGTGTCGGTGCTCAACACGAGAACAGTCGAATGGTCGATCTTCGTGGTCGCATTGTCGTCTCGGCCGTCAGGGAAGCGGCGTCCAATGGCGACGCCTTCACGGTTGTCCCCGGACGCGAGCGCATTCGAAGGTATTCCGCCACTCGAGGTGGAGTGGCCTGCCCACCAATGGAGTTCGGCCTGATATGCGGAATCGTACTTACGCGCCGCCGCGGTCAGTTCGGTCGCCTTCGCGAGTGTCGGGCGGGTGCCCTGCCCCAGTACGGTCAGGTGAACGTCTTGGTGGCGCGCCACTTCGGCCAAGGTCGTGGGCAGTGGGGTTTGCACGCTGACCGGGCCGAACGGTCGACGGTCGGAATGGCGGTGCCGGATCGCCGCGAGCAGATCGAAGTCGTGTGACTGCGGCCGGGCGTCGTGACGGAAGCGAATCGACGCCAGGTGCCCTGAGTGTGGCCCCTCTGGGACACGCCGGATGTCCGTAGACCATTTGAGTGCGATCAGCGCAATCTGGAGATGATTGAGCGCGGCACCGCAACTGACGACCAGTTGCCGGCCCGAGGGGTCTGTCGACGTCAGGATCCGGCCGCGTTCGGTATACAGATCGAGTTGCCCGTCCGCGTACCTCCACTGCCAAGGTTGACTGTTGTGCACCGACGGCGCCCGGCATGCGAGGTCCACGGCAATGCGAACTACGTTCTCGTCGGGGATGGTGTTATTCACGAGCACCTCCAAGTCGAATTTCGCACCGCGGTAATCCGGTACGGGAAGTCGATGCTGCAATTTCAAGTGTTCGCCTTCGGTCGACGCGAAGTTAGGGCCGATGGTCACCGGCGGAGACGGCAAGAATTCGGGTTCAAGGGCTCCGCCCCTAGCCAATCGGAACGAAGTGGGGGAGACGCCTCGATGGGTTGCGCGGGCACCCGAAAGGACGTTCTCCGTTCAGCCGCGCAGGTCGCGTCGCTCGAAGATGAGGGCAGCCACGACGCCGATCATCAGGGCGGAAGTGCCCAAGATCAGCAGGTGCGCCCAGTCAGGGCCGTTGACCAGGGGATTCGAAGCCGTGTAGTAGTACCAGGGGCTTATCTTCGCGCCACCGGCGAGGGTGTCGGACAGCGGCAGGAACACGCTGACCGCGAACGCAAGGGCTGCGAGTCCGCCGGTGGCGGCCGCCGCCAGACGACGGCTACCGGTGCCGGCACCGAGTGCGATGGCGATCATCCCGAACACAATTCCGAGCAGCGCGGTGTGCGCGGCAGCACCGAAGATTCCTGTCGCCGACAATCCCAGGTCCCCGATCACGCTCCCGACGATCAGACCACCTGCGAGGAATAGGCACACCACAAGTACATGGACGATCATGGCGTCGATCTTCGCGAGCAGGAAGGGGGTTCGGCCCACAGGTGCGCCGAGGAGAGCGCCGAGGGTCTTGTCTTCCTCCTCACCGGCGGTGGCACGGACCGCGGAGATCACCCCGATCGCGATCGCCCCGGCCGGTGCCACCATCGACAGCAGTTCGGCGTTCATCCAACCGGCTGGAGTGGTCAGGTCTGCGCCGGAAAACGCCTTGCTCACCATATCCGTCAGCGCGGTGGGGATTTCGGCGAACGTGTCCTTCAGCGGCGGCCACAGCGCACCCACCATCGCGCTCATCGCGATCATCAAGGTGCCGATCACGACCGATAGTGTCATCCGGTCGGCGATCGCCTTGCCGACCAGGGCCCAGGCGGCGGCCAGTCTGCGGGTCGGTGGCCGCGCCTCGACTCGGTGGGGGATCGAAGTGGTGCTTTTCGTGGTCATCAAATGTCATCCCTTCAGGTCTCGGCGTTCGAACGCGAGGAATGCCACCACGAGCGCGAGAGTGGTCAGCGCAGCAAGCACTAGCAGGTACGCGGGGTCGAGTCCGTTCACCAGGGGTTCGCCCCCGGCGTAGTAGTGCCAGGGGCTCAGTCGGGCCCAACCGTCCAGATCGGCCAGCGGGAGCATGGCGTTGGTGACGTAGCTGAGTGCGGCCACTGATCCGGCGACGGCGGCGGCGACGGTGGGTCGGCCGGTAATTGCTCCCACGGCCAGTGCGAGTGCACCGAAAGTGATGGCGAGCATCAGCAGGTGCAGGCAGGTGGCGGCGATGGCGCTCTGCGTCAACCCGATCCCGAACAAGGCGTCAGATGTCGCGGCGGACGCCCAGAACACTACGGTCGCGGCGATCAGGGCCAGAAGCAGTCCGCCGACCTTGGAGGCGAGGATGCCGAGGCGGGTGACCGGTTGCGCGGCCAGCACCGCCATCGTGCCGTCTTCCTCCTCCCCGGCCGTGGCCCGGGCACCGCCCGCCACGGCATAGCCGACCAGGGCTAGGGGAGCGATCAGGTTGAACACCTCACCGACCACGTAGCCGCCGGGTACGTCGGCTCCCATGAACGCGTTCAGCGCCTCGGGGAAGCTCTCGGTGAGGTCGGCGATCGTGCTCTCGAGTCCCGCGCCGATGGCGAGGGCGAAGACGGTCAGCACGACCAGTACGGCCCCGAGCCAGAGAACCGGCATCCGGCGTTCACGGAGATCCTTGTCGAGGATGTCAGTGGACATCGGACGCCTGCCTCTCGTGGTTGTCCGGGAGCGTATCGGCAGGGGGCACGTCGTCGCGGTAATAGGTCAGGAAGACCTCCTCGAGGTCCGCCTCGCGACTGTTGAGATTGAGGACCTCGTGCGCCATGGCCGCCTTCAAGATGTCATTGACCGATCCCTCGAACGAGACGGTGGCGTGACGGTGGTCCACCGATGCCTCGTGCACCCCGGCGACACCGGTGAAGGTGCCCGACGGAATCGGATCGGCGAACTCGAAGTCGATCCGACGGATGGCCTTGCGCTTGAGATCGTCCACCCGTTCTACCACGACCAATCGTCCTTCACGGATGATCCCGACCCGGTCGGCGACCCGCTCGACCTCGGAGAGGGTGTGCGAGGACAGGAACACAGTGCGCCCCCCGTCGCGAACCTCCTCGAGTAGGGCGTGGAATTCCTGCTGGATCAGCGGGTCGAGGCCGGCGGTGGGTTCGTCGAGCATTAACAGCGCCGGTCGGTGCATGAACGCCTGGATCAATCCGATCTTCTGCCGGTTTCCCGTTGAGTAGTCGCCGACCTTGCGGGACAGATCGGCCTTGAGTCGTTCGGCGAGTTCGTCGATGTAGGACTGCTCGACTCCGCCTCGCAGCCGGGCGAAATACTGCAGCGTCTCCTTGCCGGTGAGCCGTGGATACAGTGCCAGGTCACCCGGCACGTACCCGATCTGCCTGCGGATCTCGAGGGCGTCGCGGTGCGCATCATGACCTAGGATCGTCGCAGCTCCAGAGGTGGGCCGGATCTGGTCGAGCAGGGTGCGAATGGTGGTCGACTTGCCGGACCCGTTGGGGCCGAGGAATCCGAAGATCTCACCCCGGGCAACCTGCAAGTCCAGATCCTGCACGGCGGCGACGTCGCCATAGTGCTTGGTCAATTTCTGTGTATCGATCGCCCACTCAGTCATCGTCGTTCCGCCTTTCGTTGTGGTAGCGCGTCAGGAGCGCGGGGGTTTCGGCCTCCATGAATCCGGCCAGTTCCCGCATCTCTTCGAGCCGCCGCAGCCGTTGTGGGGTGTCACCGGCAAGGACTGTCAGTCCCTCCTCTGCGAGAGACCGCAGTTCGGCCATGGACCGGCGACGTTCCTCGATAACGGAGTCGAAGGCGTGTGGGCGCAGCCGGTAGTAGGTGCGGCGGTCGCCAGGCACCCCCGCCCGCTCGACAAGCCCCATCCGAATCAGAAGCCGCGCAGTTGTACTGACCCCCCCAGTCGAGGCCCGCAACCCGGTTGCCAGGTCCTCGGAGGACTGCCGTTCGGGTTCGCACACCAACAGCCAACCCAGCAATCGGCCCGTGAGCCGGGTCGATCCTGCCGACTCGAAATAGCTGCCCATCCGTTCGACGAACTCGCCCAGTTTTGCATCGGTCGCCGAGGGTGCAGCTTTGGTCACATCAGGTTTCACAAGTTTCAGTATATTCTGAATACTCACAGTGTGGAGAGTTGGCGGCCGTAGCGTGTTCATGATCAGGGGCTGCGAGGCGACCTCAAAATGTCACAGTGACGTATTGTGGTCGTCTGGATGAATATGGAGGAGTGGGCGACAATGAACGATGCCTGCCAGTCCGGTCACCGCAGGACCGCGAAATGGCCTCAGCGCGACTATCTCGATGTATCCGACCGGCTGAATAATATTCACGGCACAAACCAAACGGGAATGCCGCGGATATTCGAGGTCGACGCCCAGCTGCATGCAGTCACGCTGAGATCACCCGCGGCGGCCAGCCGCAGAAGTTCACTGTAGGTATACCCATGGAGCCCTGTATGCCTGTGACCTGCAACGATAAATGCTCTATCGTGTGCCGATAATCTATATTATGTCAAGTAGCCGCCCCGGACTGTCGCAGATGACTCTGGATCGTGGCGCGGAAGACCCGATTCCGTGAAACTCAACCGCAGCGGACCTGGTGGAACCAAAAACCTAGGTCGGGTTCTCCAGGTACGTTCGAGTGGACGGTCTTCATGGTGAGGTGGCCAGAAGCTGGCCCGACGGTTGAGATAAGGATCTGGAATGTCGGAATTGAAGCCCTTTTTCAAACAGGTGCAGTCCCACTACGACTTGGACGACGACTTCTTCCGTCTGTTCCTAGATCCGAGCATGACCTACAGCTGCGCCTATTTCGAGCGCGAGAACATGACTCTCGAACAGGCACAACTTGCCAAGGTCGACCTCTCGCTCAGTAAATGCGACCTGCATCCGGGGATGACACTGCTCGACGTCGGCTGCGGCTGGGGTTCGACCATGTTGCGCGCCCTCGAAAAATACGATGTGAATGTCATCGGACTCACCCTCAGCGACAATCAATACCAGCACGTCACCCAGCTCTTTTCCGACCTGCCGGGGTCGCGGACCGCGGAGGTCCGACTGCAGGGCTGGGAGGAGTTCAACGAGCCGGTGGACCGCATCATCAGCATCGGCGCATTCGAGCACTTCCGCCGCCACCGCTACGAAGCGTTCTTCGACAAGTGCCGGGACCTCCTCCCCCCGGACGGGCGGATGCTGCTGCACTCGATCATCGCCTACCAGCGAGGCACCTTAGAGAAGATGAACATCCCCGTCACCGAGGACTACATTCGCTTTGCCGTTTTCATCGTTCGAGAGATCTTTCGGGGTGGTCAGCTACCCGAACCGGAGTGGGTTACCGCCCCTGCCGAGCGAGCGGGGTTCCGTGTCGACCGGATTCAGCCGCTGCAGCCGCACTACGCCCGCACGTTGGACCTGTGGGCCGCGGCACTGGCCGCCCGCCACGACGACGCCGTTCAGATCGCCTCGGAAGAGATCTACCAGCGGTACATGAAATACCTGACAGGCTGTGCTGACCAGTTCCGCAGCGGACGTGTCGACGTAATGCAGTTCTCCCTGTCCAAACAGGGTTGAACCCAACGCGCCAGTGGTAGCCGTTGGCAGGCCGCGAGTGGAACCGTCGCTGCGGACCGGCGCCCTCGGTGAGTAGCTCGCCGCCCCAGCCCTGCAACTGGACCTTATGTCTATCCGAACTTTGCAAATATGCAATTTTGACCATATCCATCTGATGCAAGTCCGCATTCCCCTGGCGACGACGCTGTACCCGCCACGCAGAGGATTTGCCGATGACACTGTCCGACGTTCGCAACCCACTGAACGCACCCCGGTCCCCCGGTTCGTCGTGCTTGCGACATTTGTCCGACTTCTTCCTCGAACGGTGCCAACCCCTCCCCGGCCAGTAGCAGACGAAAGGGCACTTGCTGGTTTCCAGCGGCTATGTGTTCGAGGACTGAACCGAGGTCGCGGCCGTGGCGGAACCCGCCGACGGTAGACGCTGGCCCTCTGGGCGCGGCTCGCCGCCGACATCGTGATCGTCGGCGGCTTCTGTGAGCAGGCGCCAACCGGCGAGTTGTTCAACAGTGCTGCACTCGTGGACTCCAGTGGGCTACGCAGCCTCTACCGCAAGACACACCTCTGGGATGCTGAACGTCTGCTGTTCACGCCAGGCTGTACACGGCGGTGTCATAGCGTCGAAGCAACAATGCTGGTGACGAGGTATGAGTGCGGTGGGTCGACGGATGTTGACGATGACGGATCGGGCGCAGATCGCGGCGGGCATCAAAGCCGAACT
>NZ_BCXB01000062.1 GCF_001894885.1 Rhodococcus marinonascens NBRC 14363 | reverse complement strand
CACTGAATGCGGTGTTGGCCCCGGAATCCTGAAGCTGGCCCCAGCCGCAAAGTAGTTTCTCGCTCAGGGTGACTCACCTACTGTTGTCGGCGTCGTGGGCTGTCGCGTGCGAGGTGGCGGTAAATGGACTTGCGGGAGACGCCCGAATATTTCGCCGACCAGCTCGACGGCGTGTTTACGTTTTCCGCGCTGGTCGAGTTCGTCGTACTCTCGCGGGCCTCGAGCACCGGCAACCCGGTCAGGCTCGAGGGCCGCCCGCCGAACCGGCCGCGAGCACCGAGACGCACCTCCCGCGCTACCGCACATAGTTTCCGGAGTCGACTCGACGTGAACGATTCGTCGAGCCAGGTCGATTCAAGCCTTACCGCACATAGTGTGCCGCTATCTGCAGTAACTCCTTAGCGCCGGATTCCGGGCAGATGTCCCTCAACCCACGTCACCGGCTCACTCTCCGACTCGAAGCAGGCGAGCACGATGTGGCCTCCAGGCGTGAGCACACGACGGAACTCGGCCATTTACGAACAAGTCCTACCGAAGTTGGCGACCGTGACCCCGCAGTGCGGGACCACGAAGACGGTAACGGGTCGGTTCCTGACTCCTCGGTTAGTCAGGCCCGTTTACCGCCAGGGCGAAACGCTGCGTGCAAACCATCACTGACCAGGGCTGACAGCCCGAAATCGGAGGAGAGAAAATGGCGGCAGCAGAGGTGTGCTTCACGGACAGTGTGTCGGCGCATTGGCTGATCCATCAGGCTTTTCTGCACCGCCACCGCGTCCTGAAGTGAATCGCCTCGGGGTGTCCGGACACTTCACTGTGTGGACCAGTGAGAGTGATGGTGATGATCACCGGGCCGCGACCGAAGTTCCCCGGAACCCGGGACATCCTCCAGAAAGGCCGGCCTGTGCACGACGACTTGGTGGGCTGCCGGTTCACGGGACCACCGCCCAAGCCCTGTCAACAAACCGGATGAGGCCGCCACCCTCACGCCTAGGCGGCGCCCTCATTCGGCTTCATGGTGCGGGTGTCAGCTGAAAAAGCTGCCCCAGCCGCTGCCCGAGCCTGTGCCCGAACCGAAGTCGAGGCACAACGATCCGGTGCACTTCTCGATGGCGATCACCGACACCGTGTTGCCGCCACTGTTGGTGACGTAGGCGCGGGACCCGTCCGGCGTGATCGCCACCCCGACCGGGCTGGCCCCGACCGCGACGGTCTCGACCACCGTGTTGGTGCCGGTGTCGATCACCGACACCGTGCCGTCCGACTGGTTGGTGACGTAGACACGGGATCCGTCCGGGGTGATCGCCACCCCTTGAGGGAGGGCCCCGACCATGATCGGCAACCCGACCACCGTGTTGGTGCCGGTCTCGATCACCGACACCGAACCGTCGCCGAAGTTGGTGACGTAGACACGGGATCCGTCCGGGGTGATCGCCACCCCGAACGGGGCGGCCCCGACCATGATCGGCGGCCCGACCACCAGGTTGGTGCCGGTGTCGATCACCGACACCGTGCCGGCGAGGCCGCGGGCGACGTAGGCGTGGGATCCGTCCGGGGTGACCGCCACCCCGATCGGATCGTTCCCGACCGGAATGGTGTCGACCACCATGTTGGTGCCGGTGTCGATCACCGACACCGTGCCGGCACCGCCGTTGGCGACGTAGGCGAAGGCCCCGTCCGGGGTGATCGCCACCCCGCGCGGGGCGATTCCGACCGGGACGGTCCCGATGACCGTGTTGGTGCCGGTGTCGATCACCGACACCGTGCCGGCAACGTTGTTGACGATGTAGGCGCGGGTTCCGTCCGGGGTGATCGCCACCCCTTGCGGGACGGCCCCGACCGGGATGGGCGGGCCGACCACCATGTTGGTGCCGGTGTCGATCACCGACACCGTGCCGGCACCGCCGTTGGCGACGTAGGCGAAGGCCCCGTCCGGGGTGACCGCCACCCCGAGCGGGGCGATTCCGACCGGGACGGTGTCGATGACGGTATCGGCGGCCGCGGACGCCGCCCCCATCCCGGCCATACCCAGGACCATCGCGGCGGTGGCGGTCGCTGCGAGTGTGAGACGCGCGGCGCGCCCCCCGACCCTGCGGTAACGGTGCACCGTGCTGTGCTGATTCACATTCGTCTCCTACCTCGAGGGGAACAACCTGGATCAACCTTCGTCATGTCGGGAACTGGCCGTCGGAACCGAAACCCAGCCCACCGGAGGCTAACAACCGGATTTCGATTCCGACCCCAAATCCGCCGAACTCCTCACAGGCACAAGGCCGCACAAGGTATCATCGAACACCCGAACGGCCGGGCCGAGGGATCAACGCGGGCGTGAACGAAGGGTTACCCCGGTAGTGCTCTCAGCCGGGCATCTGGTCGTCGTTCGACAAGTTCTCTTCCGCCGCAGGGACTCCCGCCGACGTAGAGACCGCCGTGGCCGCGATCGAGGACGCCGTCACCACACCGCTAGAAACCGCAATACCTTAGTACCTCGACACCTTGGTACTGATGGACGCGAGCTGCACGCGTCTCGCAAACGATCGTCATACGGGACAACCGTCTAGATGGGAGTTGAGGGACAGACGCCCGAGATCCGGCGCTAAGCACTGAATGCGGTGTTGGCCCCGGAATCCTGAAGCTGGCCCCAGCCGCAAAGTAGTTTCTCGCTCAGGGTGACTCACCTACTGTTGTCGGTGTCGTGGGCTGTCGCGTGCGAGGTGGCGGTAAATGGACTTGCGGGAGACGCCCGAATATTTCGCCGACCAGCTCGACGGTGTGTTTACGTTTTCCGCGCTGGTCGAGTTCGTCGTACTCTCGCGGGCCTCGAGCACCGGCAACCCGGTCAGGCTCGAGGGCCGCCCGCCGACCCGGCCGCGAGCACCGAGACGCACCTCCCGCGCTACCGCACATAGTTTCCGGAGTCGACTCGACGTGAACGATTCGTCGAGCCAGGTCGATTCAAGCCTTACCGCACATAGTGTGCCGCTATCTGCAGTAACTCCTTAGTGCCGGATTCCGGGCAGATGTCCCTCAACCCCCGTCACCGGCTCACTCTCCGACTCGAAGAAGGCGAGCAAGATGTGGCCTCCAGGCGTGAGCACACGACGGAACTCGGCCATGTACGAACAAGTCATACCGAAGTTGGCGACCGTGACCCCGCAGTGCGGGACCACGAAGACGGTAACGGGTCGGTTCCTGACTCCTCGGTTAGTCAGGCCCTTTTACCGCCAGGGGCGAAACGCTGCGTGCAAACCATCACTGACCTGGGCTGACAGCCCGAAATCGGAGGAGAGAAAATGGTGACGGCAGGGGTGTGCTTCACGGACTGTCAGCGTGCCGGCGTACTGGCTGATCCATCAGGCTTTTCTGCACCGTCACCGCGTCCTGAAGTGAATCGCCCCCGGGGTGTCCGGACACTTCACTGTGTGGACGAGAGTGAGAGTGATGGTGATGGTCACCGGGCCGCCACCGAAGTTCCCCGGAACCCGGGACATCCTCCAGAAAGGCCGGCCTGTGCACGACGACCCGGTGGGCTGCCGGTTCACCGGACCGCCAAGCCCCGTCAACGAACCGAGTGAGGCCGACACCCTCACGGCCTAGGCGGCGGCCTCATCCGGTTTCACGGTGCGGGTGTCAGCTGAAAAAGCTGCCCCAGCCGCTGCCCGAGCCTGTGCCTGAGCCGAAGTCGAGGCACAACGATCCGGTGCACCGGTCGATGCCGATCACCGACACCGTGTTGTCGCCAAGGTTGGCGACGTAGGCGCGGGACCCGTCCGGGGTGATCGCCACCCCTTGCGGGGCGGCCCCGACCGGGACGGTCTCGACCACGGTGTTGGTGGCGGTGTCGATCACCGACACCGTGCCGTCACCAACGTTGGTGACGTAGGCGCGGGTTCCGTCCGGGGTGACCGCCACCCCGACCGGGAA
>NZ_BCXB01000061.1 GCF_001894885.1 Rhodococcus marinonascens NBRC 14363 | reverse complement strand
CGGGTTCCGTCCGGGGTGACCGCCACCCCGGACGGGCCGGCCCCGACCGGGATGGGCGCGCCCACGACCGTGTTGGTGCCGGTGTCGATCACCGACACCGTGCCGTCACCTTGGTTGGTGACGTAGGCGCGGGTTCCGTCCGGGGTGACCGCCACCCCGAACGGGCCGGCCCCGACCGGGACGGTCGCGGTGACCATGTTGGTGCCGGTGTCGATCACCGACACCGTGCCGTCGCCAACGTTGGTGACGTAGGCGAAGGACCCGTCCGGGGTGATCGCCACCCCCACCGGGAAGCTTCCGGCGGGAAGGGGGACGGTGTCGATGACGGTATCGGCGGCCGCGGCCGCCGCCCCCATCCCGGCCATACCCAGGACCATCGCGGTGGTGGCCGCCGCCGCGAGTGTGAGACGCGCGGCGCGCCCCCCGACCCTGCGGTAACCGCGCACCGTGCTGTGCTGATTCACATTCGTCTCCTACCTTGTGAGGAACAACCTGGATCAACCTTCGTCATGTCGGGAACCGGCGGTCGGAACCGAAACCCAGCCCACCGGAGGCTAACAACCGGATTTCGGTTCCGACCCCAAATCCGCCGAACTCCTCACAGGCACAAGGCCGCACAAGGTAGTATCGAACACCCGAACGGCCGGGCCGAGGGATCGACGCGGGCGTGAACGCAGGGTTACCCCGGTGGCGCTCTCAGCCGGGCATCCGGTCGGCGTTCGACAAGTCCTCTTCCGCTGCAGGGACTCCCGCCGATGCAGAGACCGTCGTGGCCGCGATCGAGGACACCGTCACCACGCCGCTAGAAACCGCAATACCCTAGTACCTCGATACCTTGGTACTGATGGACGCGAGCTGCACGCGTCTCGCAAACGTTCGTTTGTCAGGACTCGAGACTGTTCACACTGAGATCCCCGAGTTCCTGCGGCGGCACCCCGGCAAACCGTCTTGTAAACCGTCTTGCAAACCATCTAGTCTCAGAACCGAACAGACACGGGATTGCGAGACAGGAGCGCAGTGACAGTCATCGGATACGCGCGAGTAAGCACCACCGACCAGAACCCGCAACTACAACTCGACGCACTCGCGGCCGCAGCCGCCGAGAAGGTGTTCACCGACCACGGCGTGTCCGGTGCGAAGGCATCGCGCCCGCAGCTCGATGCCGCACTCGGCTACCTGCGCCCCGGCGACGTGCTCACCGTGTGGAAACTCGACCGCTTGGGCCGCAACACCGTCCACCTGCTGCAGCTGGTCGACGACCTGCACTCCCGCGGCATCGGATTCCACAGCATCACCGAAGGCCTGACGACCGAAGGCCCGATGGGCAGGGCAATGCTCACCGTCATGTCGGCGTTCGCGCAACTCGAACGCGACACGATGATCGAACGCACCAAGGCAGGCTTGGCCGCGGCCGCAGCGAACGGCCGCAAGGGTGGCCGGCGCCCCACGTTCAACACCGAGGACGTCGACCAGGCGCGCAAGTACCGCGACCGGGGCATGAGTGCTGTCGAGATCGGAAAGCTCACAGGCATGTCCCGCGCCACCGTGTACCGGCTGCTCACGGCCGTAGAGACGGAAGCTGCGAGCTGACCGCATCGGTATCCCCAACCGAAACCACGTTGCTACGCGAAGCACTCGACAACGGGCATTGTGAAACATCGGTTATGGACACAAGTTTCGGAACACCGAGTGTGCCTGGTCGCCGAACCCGGGCTCGGATGGTTCAAATACGTCCTCGGTTTACGGAACAGCCTCGCCGGGGCCCCACTCGTCGGCCGATCTCGGCGCCCGGACCGTTGCATCGCGTTCGGTGAACTCGTAGCCCGTTTGACTGGCAGGTAAAGTCCCAGTAAAGATTCACGAATGGATTTCCGAAAGATCGCACGACGAGCCGTGACAGCCGCGGCGACCCTACTCGTATTAACCGCCCCCGCTGTGGCATTGGCACCCGCAGCCAACGCCGCGCAGGTGTACCCGTTCGGAACCGACATCCGAATGAGAGCCTCGGGGAACATCGCCTCGATCACCCTCTACAGCACGGGCGCCAATGCCACCCAAATCAGCATCAAATACACCGCGGGTGCTGAGGGGATCGAAGGATGGGAGCTACGGCGACCCTCACTGACCTACGGCCCCTCGGGAATCCCCGCCGCGTCGAACTACGAACACTCCTCCGGCACGTTCAGCGGCTTCGTCGCCCCATACACCTCGGTCACGCTGAAGTGGGCGTACAAAGTGAACTACAAGAAACTGAACCCCGCCACCATGACCGCCTCGATCGGGTTCGACGAGGACTACATCTGGTCCGGCGATCTAGGAACACGGATCGCCAACCTACTGCCCCCACCCCCGCCGCCGCCGCCGGCACCGTTCGGCAGTTTCGGTAGCTGACCTGCGCCAGCTTGCGCGCAAAACCGCGAAACTGTAGCCCGACTTCGACACAATTACAGAGGTCAACAGGCATGAGAACCTGAAGCACACCCTGCGGTGAAAGAAGTTTTTTTACCGCCTCAGAATTCCAAACGCATCTATTGGTTTGGGAGGCGTAAGGGGAACGAAAGAACCCCATGCTGCCAGAGCGCCGACTCGGCAATGCGGCGGGGCAACACGTGCCCCGCCGCAAGCGCTTGTCAGTAGGTCAGAAGCGCGATCAGCTGCCAGATCACCAGAGCCGTCGCGGGCGTAAACTAGCGTCGCGTTTCGCTAATCTTCGCTGCATCTCGACACCACTCTCGGCCACCTGTCAGACCCTGGTATGAGGAACATCTCCGACAGATCCTCCGCTAGGCAGTAGCGGTCTTGCTGCGGTTGGATGTTGCTGTGGCAGTGGAGTTACCGACCGATGAGCAGGCATCCCAGTAACGAGGCTTCGACGATCCGATGCCGGATTGCCACACTGGCAAGCTTTGCAATGTCTTGCTCCGGTTGGGGTATCTCACTCTTGATCGAACGCACCCTCAACCCGGGTGCTAGTGCATCGACTGGTACCAATGTGCAATGAGAAACGTCATCATCGCACTTGGGGCTGGTGCGCTGGCGCTGGCTGGCTGCGCCGATACTGTAGACGACAATACTGGGACGGCATGTGCGGACTTTGAGACTGCTCATGATGAACTCTTCAGCCTTTCCCACAACGGCAAAGGCGATCTCACGCTCGAACAGTGGACGGCCGCGAAGGCCGATGCCGTCAGTGCCATCGATGCTGCCGGTCTGTCGACCAGCAACAGTGACGTGAAGGAACGAATGGTGGCCCTGGCGTCTGCAATTCCGGTGGGCACAGTGAAACTCATGACCAGCAAGTCGGTTGCGGAAGAATTCAATGCGAACTCGGCCGCTGTCGTGCGTGCATGCGAAGCTGCCAATTCCAGCATCGACGTCCAGGAGATTGCGATCGACTGGTTTATGGGTCCGTAGGCTGCGCAAGCCTGGATTACTTCTCATTGTGTCCGTAGCCATGCCGGCCCGCCGGTGCGATCCGGTTCCACACGAGCTGACACGTGCCAATGAGCACTACAAGAAGTGGCAGTCCGAGGTTGATCCCGATCTGGAAGATGGTCGTTGCGGTACCGATTGCCGCCTTATCGGCACCGCAGGAATCGGGTCCGGAGCAGGCGCGGCTGCGGCACCGCAGTCCGACAACACCCCTGCGAATGATCACGCCTGTCCACTGAAAAGATCTCCCCGAGAACGGTATTGAATGGCGGAAGAGTTCGCGCGGAAGATGCACCGCGGTGACAGCTCGGCTGAGGCTGCACTTCGCACCGTAGGTACACACGCAAGGACGGCGCTCCTTATCGCCAGTCCCAGTGATTAAGCGCAGGTAGGGGCACAAACCTTCGTTTGCGGAACACCCTCGCCGCGACCCCCACTCACCGGTCAGTTTCGGTCGGTGCGCTACGTGGCGGGTTCCAGGTCCCTCCGCATGCACGCCCTCGGCCACGCGTCGAGGCCATGTGCTGCTTCGGCCTTCCGAATCGTGCGGAGACCGGCGGTTTCCTCGTCGACGGCGAGATAGTGGAAGCCCAGCCGCTCGTAGTACGGCCCGTTCCACACCACCTCGGTGAACGTGGTGAGCGTCATCGCGGTGATGTCGCGAGCGCGTGCCCAGGTCGCGGCGTGCTCGATCAGCGCTTGCCCGATGCGCTTGCCTGCGTGATCCGGATGTACCGAGACCTGCTCGAGATGCACGTTGCCGTCTACGACGTCCACCATCGCGTACGCAGCGGGGTAGTCATCTTCTCGGACCCACACCCACAGGCGGCCGTCCTGGTGAAATTCACGCAAGGTTTCCAGCGATGGCGGGTCGTCCTCGGCGACAGCGACCATGCCGATGTCGGCGAAACAGATCCCCGCCGCTCGTTCTATCTCTTGCAACGCGGGCAGTTCGTTCAGGCGCGCAGCACGGATCACGGGTCGGACCTTATACGTTCGATACTTGGACGCGTCAACTTCCGCGTCGCCACAGAACCCAAGCGTCAGGCAACCCTGGTGCGCCGGGCCCCATCAACAGCCAGTCAAACCATCCTGACGGCGAGCATGGCCGATACAGGGACGACGGGCTGCACACTTGAAGAATGGAGACGCGCGGCAATGGAGCAGGTGAGACCGCACGACCACCGGGACAGTGGTTGGCGGCATTCACATTCGTATTGACTGTCGGCATCACGTTCGCAGCGGTCGACTGGTGGCCTGGAGCGTCGCGCGGTCTGGACGCCTTCACAAACCTGTTAATCATGGTGGGGCTCGGCGGGCTACTTCTCATCGCAGGACTCGTCTGGGCGGTCAAGACCCTCTACCTCGTCGGCCGGGACCGCCGATGGTCGTGGTGGATCGTGCCGGCCCCGGCTATCGTTGTCGCGGCCCTGCTAGTCATCCTCCTCGTTCCCGCGCCCTTCCATTCCGCGCGCGGCGACTTCGAGGCAGCCGCCCAACGGTTCTCAACCTCACCGGAATCCCAGGCATTCGACGTGAATGTCGGGCCCTTCACAATCTCGAGCATCACGCGAGAAGCCGACGGTACGATCTACTTCCACGACTCCGACCAAGCGTTCTTTCACGCGATCGGAGGGTGGGTGTACTCACCCGCAGAGGCACCCACCGGAGACGGCATGTACGAGAAGTTCGAGAGCAGGCACATCGACGGACCATGGTACGAGTTCAACGCCCGGCACCCGAACTGGTAGGCCGTACCCCGGGCACTCAACGACGTCGTCGTGCGGAGGCCGCGAGGTCGGCCGACGTAGCGCTCCGCATCGGAGATGCTCCTGCACACCACTTCTGTCTGGAATGTCGCGGTGCCAGTTGCGGCGCGGTTACTCGCAGGCGACGCCGTCCCCGTCGCGGTCGAGTTTGCTGCTATAGCCGGGGTCGCCGCGGTAGATGGGTGCGGCACCGGCGTCCCTGACTGCAGTGCAGTTCTTGTAGGAGACCGAGGCTCGGCTCGGTGCCGGTGCCGGTGCCGGTGCCGGTGCCGGTGCTGGTGCCGGTGCTGGTGCCGGTGCTGGTGCTGGTGCTGGTGCTGGTGCGGGTTCCTCGATCACAGCAGGCGGAGGTGGCGCGGATGCGCTCGGGCAGTACCCGGCCACCAAGTCGTAGATCGCCTGGGCCTGAGCTGGGGTGGGGGAGATGCCCTGGTACTCCGCGCGCTTGCCGGCATGGGACGCGATGATGCTGGGCTCCTTGCCGACACTGATCTCCTGGCACGTGTTCCTCAGCAGGTTCGCGATCGGGTTGTCCCGCCGACCGTCCGACAATTCGGGGTAGGCGGCACGGAAGGCCGCCACGAATGCCGCAGTATCCGCTTCGGTCGGCTTGCCGTCGGCCGCAGATGTGGTGACTAGGGGCTCCGAGGCTGCGGGCTCCGCGTCAGCCTCCTCGCACCGCACATCCGTGTTCATCTTGAACTCGCCGGTGCCTTCCGGCAGCCCGGTCTGCGCGGCACCCAGGTTTCCGACCGCGATACGGGCGTTAGCGAGCCGATTCGCGGCCTTTGTCGGGTCGTCGCCGTACGCGCAGTCGAATCTCAGAAAGTAACCGCCGGCGGGCCGGCTTCCGAGGAATTGGCTTTTGAGCTTCTCGTAGGCGAGTTCCAGTGCACGTGAGTCCGCGGTGGTGACCAGAGCACGAAATTCGTCTACTCCGGACTGGTCAAGCGTGTAGGTGGCCGCTTGGACTTCGGCGGTCGTCTCTGCAGGGCGGGATGTGCTCGGCGCCACCGACTGCGAAGCGTTCACTTCTTCCGATTCAGGTGTGGGCGCGAGCGCGCCACCGATAACCATGAGACCGAACGCGCCGGCAGTAACCGCTGCAGCAGGTTTACGCCCCGAGATTCGGGCCCAGTCCAGGCGGCCACGAATCAGAGCGATCACACCGATGATGAGTGCGATCAAACCGACAAAGATAAATATCGTCGACAAAAGTTCCTCCCCGAAATGTGCCAAGCGCAGATACACGCCCGCGACATCTAACCACGGAACCGATTGGTCACGATGGTGAAAGGCCACGCAGACGGAGGTCTCACTGTTCCCGGCCAGCGAACTGATTGCGAGCGAGCCGAACCCGGAACCCTGCAGGCTCCAGTGATCTACGCTCCCCTCCACACACATTCACCCGTGCAGACGAAGGAAGACATGAGCACACCACCACAGCCGACCGACCCGGCCGCACCACTACCGGCCGGGTCTGGGCAGCCCTTACCGCCGTCGGATCCGCCCGGTAGTAAGTATTACGACGTGCGTCTTGCGGTGTTCTCGGTGCCGCTGCTCTGGCTTTTCGATGCGTCCGCGGCCGCGTGGGTTGTGTGGGGTGTGTTCGTCTTCCTTGTGATCATCATCCGGATCGTTTGGGCGCTAAGCGCATACGCCTGACTGACAACACCCCGGCGCCAGCAGCGAATAGAACCAAGGAAGGGTGCAGACTGCGGCCGCCACTGTACGATCCCTCGGGGCGCTCGATCCGGGTGCTGAAGACTTCAGGGGGATTTCACCATGTTC
>NZ_BCXB01000060.1 GCF_001894885.1 Rhodococcus marinonascens NBRC 14363 | reverse complement strand
CCGACCGGCCGGGCGGATTCGGTAGATGCCGCAAGTCGAGGCCGCTCAGAAGGTCAGCGCACTCGAAGCCGAGCGCAACACGGTCATCCACAATAATGCGTCCCGACAGGCGACAATCCATCGAACGCCAGATCACCGCCGCGACCGCCCGACCGCCGGAGCGGAAAGAGCACAACAGTACACTCCAGCTGTCGCTCGGGCCCGAGGACCGCAGCGAACACATCTGGGACACAAACGGGGGACGCGGTGCCCGACAGCGAGGCATCCGAGAGGACAACATGGGTTTCTGGGATCAGCTCAAGACGAAGACACACGAGTTGAACGGACAGCTCCAGACCAAGACTGCGCAGTTCAAGAACAAGGAGTTCGCCAACGGCGCCATGGCGATGTGCGCGCTCATCGCGGCCGCGGACGGTCGCATCGATGCTTCGGAACGGCAGAAGACGGCCGCCCTGATCATGTCCAACGAAGCGCTCAAAGTGTTTGCACCGGAAGATCTTCGACAGAAGTTCGACTGGTTCTGCGACAAGCTTCAGGGCGACTACGATTTCGGCAAGGTGGAGGCCACGGCAACGATAGGCAAGCTGAAGGCGAAACCCGAGCAGGCGCGGGCCGTGATTCAGATCGGCATCATCATCGGCGGCGCCGACGGCGACTTCGACGCTGACGAGAAGGCAGCCGTCAAGGAAGCGTGCTTTGCCGTCGGTATCAACCCGGGCGAGTTCGACCTCTGAGACGACCGACGTGCGCGACGGTCGCCGATCGTTCAGATTCTGTTCAGCGGCAGTAACTCTGTTCCATGCCGCGGCCTGAACGGTGACATCTAGGCTTCATCCCGATCGCCGGAACCTGCCGGAAATCGACCACAGACCCCGATCACCCGAACGCATCGGGGATCAACACAGCAACAAGTCCAGGAGGACGAAACATGGGCGTGAGCCTGACCAAGGGTGGAAATGTCTCGCTGACCAAGGAAGCCCCCGGTTTGACCGCGGTGGCCGTTGGTCTCGGCTGGGATGTTCGCACCACCAGCGGGCAAGACTTCGACCTCGACGGTTCCGCGATCGCGTTGGGCGCCGACAAGAAAGTTGTCTCCGACCAGCACTTCGTGTTCTTCAACAACCTCAAGTCGCCGGAGGGCGCGATCGAGCACGCCGGTGACAACCTGACCGGTGGTGGAGACGGCGACGACGAGATCATCAAGGTCGACCTCGCTGCCGTACCGACGAACATCGAGTCCATCGTGTTCCCGGTATCGATCTACGACGCCGCCAACCGCTCGCAGTCGTTCGGTCAGGTCACCAACGCGTTCATCCGCATCGTCAATCAGGCGGACAACTCGGAGCTCGCACGCTACGACCTGTCGGAGGACGCTGCCACCGAAACCGCGATGGTGTTCGGTGAGCTCTACCGCAACGGCTCGGACTGGAAGTTCCGCGCAATCGGTCAGGGCTACGCATCGGGACTGTCGGGCATCGCCCGCGACTACGGCGTCAACGCCTAGACCGACAATTTCCGCGGCGGCGTAGCTGATCGCGGATCGGTTGCGCCACCATTTCAGCGGACAGTGCCAATGGCGGGGTAGTTATATCTTCGGCATTTTTCAGGTCTCACGTACCAATGCTTCGCCAGCTGGGGTCAGCTGATCCCTCTCTAGCAAGCACTTTCGATCGGAGTAATCATGAGCGTCTCACTAGCCAAGGGCGGCAACGTCTCGTTGTCGAAGCAGTCGGCCCATCTGACGGCGATCACCGTCGGGCTCGGTTGGGACCAGCGCACCACCAATGGCGACGACTACGACCTCGACGCATCCGCCCTGTTGACCGGTCAGAATCGAAAAGTACTATCGGACCCGCACTTTGTGTTCTACAACAATCTCAACTCCCCCTGTGGGGCAGTCGAGCACACCGGCGACAACCTCACCGGTGCCGGTGAGGGCGACGACGAGTCGATCAACATCGATCTGACAACACTCGATCCACGCGTGACCAACATCTTCTTTCCGGTATCGATCCACGAGGCCGTCGAGCGCAGTCAGTCGTTCGGTCAGGTCATCAACGCGTTCATCCGCATCGTCGACCGCAACACCGGTATCGAGCTTGCACGCTACGACCTGTCCGAAGATGCCTCGACCGAGACGGCCATGATCTTCGGCGAGGTTTATCGTCTGGGGTCCGAGTGGAAGTTCCGCGCTATCGGTCAGGGCTACGCATCCGGTCTGTCGGGCATCGCCCGCGACTACGGCGTCAACATCTGAGCAACGCCCTACAAAGAAAGGCCACCCCACGTGGTTCTCCGCATTTTCGGAGTCTCGTTCGTCGTTACGGTCGTCGCCCTGGTGGTGGCGTTCCTCTACGGCGGCCCGCAGGCACTGCTACTGGTCGCCATCCTCGGCATCCTCGAGGTCTCCCTCTCGTTCGACAACGCGGTCATCAACGCGACCGTCCTGGCCCGGATGAGCGAGTTCTGGCAGAAGATCTTCCTCACCATCGGCATCCTCATCGCCGTCGTCGGTATGCGGCTGGCCTTCCCCCTGATCATCGTCTGGATCGCCTCCGGGCTCGGCCCGGCGGCGGCGATCGACCTTGCACTGAATCCTCCAGCAGGCGGCGGGGCATACTTCCCGGACGGATCGCCCAGCTACGAAACGTTGATCACCGACGCGCACCCGCAGATCGCTGCTTTCGGTGGAATGTTCCTGCTGATGCTCTTCCTCGGCTTCATTCTCGAGGAAAAGGACATCACCTGGCTGTCGTGGATCGAGCGACCTCTCGAGAAGATCGGCAAGCTCGACCAGCTCGAGGTCGTCATCGCCACCGGTCTGCTGGTCCTTACTGCCGTGTTCATCGCTCACGACGACGAGACCTCGACGGTCATGATCGCCGGCGTGCTGGGCATGATCAGCTACATCGCCGTCAACGGTCTCGGGGAGCTGTTCAACAGTGACGAAGAGGAGCCGTCCGGCCGTTCCGGACCGACCCAGCTGGCCACGGCAACGGGTAAAGCAGGGTTCTTCCTGTTCCTGTACCTCGAGGTCCTGGACGCGTCGTTCTCGTTCGACGGCGTGATCGGCGCCTTCGCTGTCACCGCGGACCCAGTCATCATCGCCCTCGGCTTGGGCTTCATCGGTGCGATGTTCGTCCGCTCGCTCACGGTGTACCTGGTCCGCCAGGGAACCCTGACGGAATACGTCTACCTCGAACACGGCGCACACTACGCGATCGGTGCGCTCGCAATGATCCTGCTCTACTCCATCGGTACTCACGTCTCGGAGATCTTCACCGGCCTCGTCGGCGTCGTAGTTATCCTCGCAGCACTGATTACCAGCATCATCCGCAACAAGCGCATCCCGGACGCCGCCGCCGACGACCGCGACAGCGCCGAGCGAGAGCCTGCGAACGCCTGACCAACCCGAGCTGTTGCGCCCCACTCCCATGAGCGGGGCGCAACCCGTATCACAAGGAGAACCAATCATGGCGATCAACCTCAACAAGGTCACCCTCGACAAGTCCACACCCACCGTCTCACTCGCCAAGTCCGGTGACAGACAAGGCACGATGCGGGTCAACCTCAACTGGACCGCGCGCGCTGCAACGCCGGACAAAGGATTCCTCGCCAAGCTCAAGGCCGCGGCGACACCGGGCATCGATCTGGATCTGGGCGCGATGTACGAGCTGGCCGACGGCACCAGGGGTGTAGTGCAGGCACTCGGGAACTCGTTCGGTGCGGTCAACGAGCCGCCGTTCATCTACCTCGACGGGGACGACCGCAGCGGCGGCAACACCGCGGGAGAGAACCTGCACATCAACCTCGCCGACATCACCAAGTTCCGGCGGATCCTGATCTTCGCCTTCATCTACCAAGGTGTCCCGAACTGGTCGCAGGCCAACGGTGTTGTGACTCTCTTCCCCTCCTCCGGCCCGCAGGTCGAGGTCGAACTCGACTCGGCGGACAACCAGGCCCTCTCCTGCGCGATCGCGATGCTGGAGAGCAATGGCCGGGAACTGACCGTCACCCGCGAGGTCCGCTACATCCGCGGTGGGCAGCAGGAGATCGATCAGGCCTACGGATTCGGCATGGAATGGACGGCGGGCAGTAAGTAGCCGACTAGCGGCTGACGTCAGGAGGCCGGCGGACCCACCACGGACGGGTTCGCAGGGCCGAGTAGTTGGCTCCGGCGCGGTCATCACATTGCAGGAGTTCAGTGCCGCCTGCTCCCTGCCACGAGAGGGACGGATCCGGCTCAGGTCGCTGACGGCAAGGTACGGTTCCGAGAGTTCACACCACACCGGGGCCGGGCGGAGCGTGTTGTCATGCGTGCCTCGGTGGTCGGCGTGACCAATCGGGGAGTGACCTTCGTGGATCTGCTGACCGCCCTGGTGACGCGATGACTGAACCGGTCGAGGTGAAACCAGTCTTTCCCGCTAGTACACGGGACTAGTGAAGGGGAACCCGTGACGTCCCGATTCATCACCGAATGGCGACAGTGGTGCGAGCCCCATGTCTGGAAGGTCTCGCAGCAAGCCCGCGAAATCTACACCACGTAGAAGGCTGCAGGCGAAAAGACCCTCACCTAGATCAACCCCCTCACTGCGACAGCCGTGCCATCAATCCCGGAACCCTCTATCCACGAAGGACTTTGACGTGTCACAACAGCTGAGCAAGGGGCAGAACGCACCGCTTTCCGGTACCGAGGTGATGGTCTCCGTGAGCGTCTCGGCTCCAGCCGACCTATCGGCCCTCCTTGTCACCGAAGCGGGAACGGTGCGTTCCGACAACGACTTCATCTTCTACAACCAGCCCAGTGGCCCCGGAGTGAGCCTGCAGGCCAGCCTGCCAGGGCAGCCGGCCAACCTTCTCGTGTCCCTCGCCGACGTCCCCGCAGACATCGCAGAGGTTCGAGCCATCATCACCCTCGCCGACGCCACAAGCCGGTTCGGCCTCTACGCACCCCCGATCACGCAACTACGCGACCCGGCCGGCGACGTTCTGTTCGAGTACCGGATCGACGGCCTCGACAGCGAGTCGATCGTCATTGCGCTCGACCTCTACCGCCGCCAGGGTATTTGGAAGGTGCGCGCCGTCGGACAGGGCTACGCCGGGGGGTTCGCTGCCCTGGTCACCGACCACGGGGTCACCGTCGACGACGCACCCACCCCGACACCGGTGGTCACCGGCGCGGCACCGACCATGACGGCGCCGCCGGTCGGTCACCGCGCCGGCAACGGGGCCACCGCCGGCATCCACCCGAGCCCGCCGTCGCAGCAGCAGTTGACCCCGTCGCCCGCCGCGGTGCAGTCGGCGCAGCCATCCTTGGACCTCCTGCCGATCGACATGCGCAAGCGCCTTGACCTGCGCAAAAGGCAGGTCGCGGTCTCGTTGAAGAAGCACGGCGGCGACAAACTGAAGGCCCGCGTCGTCCTGGTCCTCGACGCATCCGGGTCGATGACCAAGCTCTACAACAAGGGCATCGTCACCGACGTCGTGGAGCGGATGGCCGCGGTGGCCGCGCAGCTCGACGACGACGGAACCATGCAGGCCTTCATCTTCGCCACTAATAGTGCACGCCTTCCTGATCTGGAGATCAGTGACCTACCCGAGTGGACCCGCCTCCACGTCCGGGTCGGCGAAATGAACCGGGTCGGCGAAATGAAGCTGTTCGGACGTTCGAAGAACAAACTCGTGCCGCGCCAACTCGACATGGGTGACATTGGATTCCTGAACGAAGAGCAGAAGGTCATCGCCGACGTGCGCGCCATGGTACGAGCTGACCCGCAGCCCGTACCGACGCTGGTCCTGTTCTTCTCCGATGGCGGCGTGTACCGCAACAGGGAGATCGAGGAGCAACTTCGGGACGCGGTCTCCGAGCCGATCTTCTGGCAGTTCGTCGGACTGGGGCGCGCGGGATTCGGAGTCCTCGAGAAGTTCGACACCCTGCCCGGCCGACTCGTCGACAACGTCGGATTCTTCTCCGTCGACAAGATCGAGACCATTCCCGACAAGAAACTGTACGACAGCCTGCTTTCAGAGTTCCCGTCCTGGGTCAAGGACGCACGCAAGCACGGGATCCTCTTCTGAGACGCAAGTCCGGCATCTACGCGTGCGACTCCTCGTCGGCGCTCGACTTTGGAATGCAGAACTGTCTGGCTGGGCCAAGAAACCTGACAGCGGAAGTAGCGCAGTCGATCTGCGATAGGCGACGGGGTCTCGGTGGCGGGCCTACTTGCGGCCCGCGGCCCATTTCAAACCCCAACGGTATGCCTTCGAGACCTCGGATTGAGTTCCGTTGATGTAGCGAACCTCGCGGGTGACGGTCAGCTCGTTGTTCTCGTTCTTCAGAAGAGCGATGGCGCAAGATCGGGCACGATTGTCCGGGGAATCCAACCGCACCTCAACCTCAGGTCCGGTGGGGGGATACAGGGTGACGACTCCGTCAGCGGCGGACCAATTAGGGGCTCCGTCGTAGATGTAGGCGAAGATCAGGATGCGCTTGAACTCAGCGAGATGGTCGAGGTTGATATGGAGGTTCTCGCCGCCCGCGGTTCTCCCGGACCGATCATCTCCGTCGAGCCTTATGTACGGAGGGCGGTGGAGGTTGCCGAATGATCTGCCGAGTGCCTGCACGACGCCTTTGGACCCGTTCTTGAGTTGGTAGAGGCAGGCGAGGTCAAGATCGATTGCGCCGCCACCGAACAGTCCGCGGCGACCCTGGGTCCAGTTGAGGTTGACCCGCATCGTGCCTGTCTGTCCACTCTTGGCTAGGGAGACTGTGGGACTTGCCTTTGTGAGGGTTACTTTGGTGAGTTGGACTGGCTGTCTCCGGATAGGGGCCAGGGAGGGGGAGGGGGTGGAGTTTGTAGGAGATGAGACGGGTTGCGTTGGCGGCTTCGGCGGAGCACTTGGGGCGTCGTCAACAACGACACCATGCTCTGTGACAAGTCCTTTGAGGCCGCTGTCCCAACCGGCCGACACGTTCCGGACCTTCCACTGATCACCACGCCGGTAGATCTCGGCGAGTACGGCGGCCCGCTCGGTGGTAAGACCGAGTGCGGGGGCCGAGATCGAGCCCAGTGTGACACCGAGTCCAGATATGTGGGCGAGGCTTCCTGGTGCTGAGTCGTCCATACTGACGGCGAGGCGCAGCGTTGCGATGTCTTGAGGCACCCTCGTCACGTCGACGGTGACCGTGCTCGGTCCGGTCAGCCGGATCGCGCCTTCTGGGGAGACCGGCTCGTTGAAGAACACGAAGTCGCTGTCGCTGCGCACCTTGCCTGCCGCGGTCACTTGGAAGACCATCAAGTCAACGGTGCCTGGGGTGACGCCGGGGACGTTGATCGTGATCTGCGTGGCGCCCAGTGGAGTGTTCTGGCCGCGAGCGAGCGAAGTCATCGTTCTCTCCTGCTTGTCGTCGGGGCGGAGGCGTCCGCCTGAGCATCGCCGGCCTCGCAACCGGTCAGGATGAGGATCGTAGCTGATGAGGTGACCACGTCTGTCCAGAACACGGCGCGGTCACTTCGACGCGGGTTCGACAAGGACGGAGGGGGATGTGGACTTGACGGTGGTCTCACTCGGGATCAGTCCGGTGGCGAGGTCGGCATAGGATGGGTCCGCAGGCAGAGCCCTCAGAACCTCGCGCCCACGATCACTGAGGATGTCCGGGCTCGATGTTGCTTGGCGCCCGACCGGTTCCCCGGCGACGATGCGACGCAGCGACTCCCGACCCGTGGGACCGTCAATATCGGCAGACGGGAAGCAGCGCTAGGCTCTACCCGGATTGTCGGAATTCATCCGGCCATCACCTTCAAACCCCGTTAGCCGGAGCACCGCCGACTAGCGATTACAACAACGACGAGTGCAGGAGAACCGACATGGGCGTGAGCCTGACCAAGGGTGGAAATGTCTCGCTGACCAAGGAAGCCCCCGGGTTGACCGCGGTCTCCGTCGGTCTCGGCTGGGACCTTCGCACCACTACCGGCCAGGATTTCGACCTCGACGCGTCGGCGATCGCGCTGGGCGCCGACAAGAAGGTTGTCTCCGACAAGCACTTCGTCTTCTTCAACAACCTCAAGTCCCCGGAGGGCGCCATCGAGCATGCCGGCGACAACCTCACCGGCGAGGGCGGCGGTGACGACGAGGTCATCAAGGTCGGCCTTACGGCCGTCCCGGCGAACATCGAGTCCATCGTGTTTCCCGTGGCGATCTATGACGCGGACAACCGCTCGCAGTCCTTCGGCCAGGTCCGCAATGCCTTCATCCGCGTCGCGAACGAAGCTGACGGCACCGAGATCGCCCGGTACGACCTGTCGGAGGACGCTTCCACCGAAACCGCCATGGTGTTTGGGGAGCTCTACCGCAACGGCTCGGACTGGAAGTTCCGCGCTATCGGCCAGGGCTACGCTTCCGGCCTGTCCGGCATCGCTCGCGACTTCGGCGTCAACGTCTAACCGATCCTGAACGAGTGGCGGTATAATTCGATTCGAATAGGTTGCGCCGCTGTGCTTTCGGAATTCCCTCGGCAACATGTGGGGTGGGGGGACCGAATCCGCTCTGGCCAGATGACCCACCGCACTGCCTCCACGTCACCACTTAGACCACACCAGCTCAGCGAAGTCCGATTGCCTGGAGAATGACAGAGACCGGTAATAGGAGGCAGAACGCAATGCAACTCAGCAAGGGTCAGAACACCACGCTGCCCAACCATCCGGTTATGATCGCTGTTTCCTGGCCGGGAGTAAGCCATGTCGACGCAGACCTGTCGGCGCTGCTGCTGGCCGATGGCTGCGTCCGTAGCGACGACGACTTTGTGTTCTACAACCAGCCGGGCTCACCAGACGGATCGGTCACCCACACGGGCAAGACGCGCACCGATGGTGTTGTCACCGACACCCTCGTCTGCACCCTCTCGCAGGCGGATCCCGCCATCGACGCGGTGGCTGTCTCGGTCAGCGTCGACGGTCCAGCCGCGGCGCGCTTGGCCGATCTAGGAGAGCTGGCTGTGGAGGCAGCCGTCGGCACCGAGACGTTCACCTTCATCATCGACGACCTTTCTGACGAAACCGCAGCGGTCGCAGTCGAACTCTACCGCCGCGACGGACGGTGGAAGCTGCGTGCCGTCGGCCAGGGCTACCGCGACGGGCTCGCCGGCCTGGCCCGTGACTTCGGCGTCACCGTCGAAGATGAGACCACCACCCCCATCCCTGACCCAGTCGCCGACTCACCCGCCGACTGGCGAAATCCGTCGGTTCCCGCCGGGTACGAGATCTGACTGGTACGGAAGGACGAACGCATGGGTTTCCGATTCCAGAAGCGCATCAAGCTCGCTCCCGGCATTTCACTGAACGTGTCCAAGGCCGGCATCGGCTACTCCGTCGGTGGCAAGGGCGTCCGCATGACAAGGGGCGCGAACGGACGGGTCACTCGAACACTATCGGTACCCGGAACTGGTCTGTCGCACAGACAGACACTGCGTGGATCATCGACACGTCGATCCACCAGCCGACGGGCCACCTCCCCGCAGCCCCAGCCGACCTCACAGCCACTCCCGGTGCACTCGATCACTCCGCCCCCTCCTCCGCCGCGACCACAGTGGGCGAACGACGCTCTCACTCTCGCGGACTCGCACGACCCCACCGACTTCGCGCCGTTGGCCCGATACTGGGGCCCGTCGATGCCCGAGTTGCGGATCCTCATTGCCACCCTCGAAGGTCTCCTCCACTTCACCGCCGGCGCCGACGACCCAGTGCGCGCGCAGCGGGCGCGTGAGCTGCTGGCATGGTCGATCGCCCAACGGGCGGACTTCACACCTATCGAGGCGTTGCTTGCTGAACTCGCGGACCACACCTGGCCGGTGGAGATCGTGCACGGTGTGACCGCGAACTTGCATCTCGGGGACTCCGTTGCAACATTGGCAGTCGCCGAGCTACACCAGGCGGCTGGCGAGATCGGTGCCGCGATCGACGCGGTAGAGCAGATCGACGACCCAGCCACCCCCGCTGCCCTATCGCTCGCCGACTTGTACAGCGAGGCCGGTCGGGACCGAGATGTGATCGACCTGACCAACGGCGTCACAAACGAAGACGATGCGACGGCGCTGCTACTGGCACTGCGGGGACGCGCCTTCGCCCGTCAGGGCTACGCGGAAGCGGCCCGTGAGTCGTTCAAGGAAGCCCTTCGCGTGCGAACCCGATCAGCGAGTGTGCGTCATCGGGCACTGATCGAGCGAGCACAGGTCGACCTCGCACAGAACCGGAAGGCAGCTGCCAGGAAGAGCCTCGAGAAGATCCTGGCTGAGGATCCCGCCTACCCTGGCCTGACCGAGGCGCTCGCCGCGCTGCCGACCGTATGAGGGGCCGCGGATGACACAGGAAATCAGGCCTGTGTCCGACCTCCTGGTACTCCGCGCGTCCCCGTCCGCTGCGCCCGCTGCAAATCCGAGGAAATTACCTCCACCTGGGCACGGTCGGGGATTCCTGCCCGCAACGCTTCGGCGATGGAACCCGCCGCGCGGATGCCACCGTACGTGAGTTGTGAATCATGCCACCCGCCAACGACTCCCTCGACGTGGTGAGTCGCCTCAGGATGAGCTACGACGTACAGATTGCGCACCTGTGTGTTCCTCTCTTGCCGGAGCGCCGCCCTTGCGTGCGTACCTACGGTGCGAAGTGCCCGGCCTCAGCCGAGCTGTCACCGCGGTGCATCTTCCCGCGCAAGGTGTGCGGCGCGAAGGACAGGCACAACGAAGAGGAAGCACAGCGGCGGCCACGCATACACCGCTGCGGCTGCGATCGGTGGCAGCGACCCGGCCGGCACCATCACCTTCTCGACGGCCGGGAGCATCGACACCCCGGTTCCCGCGATGAGCATCGACCAGGCGTACCAGCGTTTGCTGGTCATCTGCAGCACACCTCGGGCTGCCATGACTACGAGGCCGAGGATGGGCAGCGGCCACAGGTGCGCCTCAACCGGCCCGTAGTTATAGCGCCCGGCGAGTCGGCGAGCATCGAATAGTTCAGGACGAAGGCGAGGGCGGCGATGCCGTACAAGCCCCAGACGATGAGGTTCTTCGTGAATCGGTCCATGCTGCGGCCCACTTCCGGG
The DNA here is from genome assembly GCF_001894885.1 of Rhodococcus marinonascens NBRC 14363. Classification (GTDB taxonomy): domain Bacteria; phylum Actinomycetota; class Actinomycetes; order Mycobacteriales; family Mycobacteriaceae; genus Rhodococcus_F; species Rhodococcus_F marinonascens. The sequence continues at coordinate 240 of NZ_BCXB01000060.1, read as the reverse complement.
CGATGTTCGGTCTTCTCTGGTCTGGTCATGTCCGACTCCTGGACGTCGATGCTGGAATTGACAGCTTCGCGTGCACGCTCGACAGCGGCCGAGTTCGCATTGAATTCTTCAGCCATTCAATGCCGTTCTCGGGGAGATCTTTTCAGTGAACAGGCGTGATCATTCGCAGGCGACGCCGTCACCGTCCCGGTCGAGTTTGCTGGCGTAGCCGGGTTCGCCGACGTAGATGGGTGCGGCGCC
>NZ_BCXB01000059.1 GCF_001894885.1 Rhodococcus marinonascens NBRC 14363 | reverse complement strand
CACGTTTCGGGGGATGCGGGATCGTTGCAGTCGGCACGTTCAGGCTCTCCAATTCAGCTGGCAAGCGGCTTCAGCCGCTGCGGTTCAGGGTTGTCCACGCGTCGGCGACGCGCAGAAATTCGTCCTCATCGGTGAGCCACCGCGGAGGTGCCTGTACCCCACCCTGATTCACCGGGTCAGTGGTCAGCCCGTAGCTTTCCAGGGCATCAGCGATCGCGGCTGCCCTCACGGCAGGTGATTCGTCAGGATCGAGACCGGGGGCCGGCAGCCACGGGAGCAAGCGGAGAAGCGCATCTTCACACTCGATGCGCATCCGATGCTCACGCTCGTTGCCGGCCAGATCCTCTGTCGACCCGAGCATCACGTCGGGAACGGCCGACGTGAGCACTCGCCACATCGGTTGTAGGCGGAGCGCAACACGCGATGACGGATCCCTGTTCAGACGAGTCCGGATCGCCGGGACCACCGGAACGACCGCGATCAGTGAGATGAGGGCAAGGGCAGGAAGGAACAGCAGGTCGTTGGCCTCCGCTCGAGCATCCGTCAGCCAGTTCTCCCACCCGACGGCCAGCATCAACGCGCCGACTACCCGCGAGATGTGATCTGCGCCCGCCACGGCGCAGCACACGATGGCCGCCGCCGCGATGAGCAGGTTCTGCCGCGTGCGGTCAGTTCGGATGATCGTGATGCAAGCGGCGATGACGAAGGCGTACGCGATCGGCATGGGAGTCCCGTACAGAACGTGGTAGAGCCCTGTCCGCCAGTTCTCGAGCTCTTCGACGGCGATATCGGAGTGGCGGGCCGGAGCGGATACCCACGCCATAATCGCCAGGAGCGCAGCCAGGGTGGCGTACAGGGTCATGATCGTGCGGGGCCGGAATTTCTCCAAGTACACCCACGACCGGACGAGGAGGAAACACGGAATGGCGGCGCCGAGGGCGGCCGTGTGTGTCATCAAACGTATGTCTGCAAGGTTCAGGGGGGTGTGGGAGAGCAGGATCTGCTGCAACCAGCTCTCCCGCAGCAACGCGGCCAGCATCCACCAGGCCAAAGCCCACGTCAGCTGACGATCCATCTGCCGGCCGGTCAGGAATGCGGAGCGAGTCGCGATGACCGCCACCATCGTGGCGATCAGCGCGACGCTGAGCGTGTGCGGAAGGATCGAGGTCGCTTCTTTGATCAGCAGATCACTGGCCGCGGGCGGTGCTGCATTCACTGGATAACCGTCGAGATGATGCGGTTGAAGTGTCCCCGGTCGGTATCGCCGATGCTGCCCCGGGCCAGTACAGCCAGTTTGGTGCCGACCAGCTCTGCCTCGGCCTCGGTCGGGGAATCGAAGCTCGAGCGGCGCATGATGAACTCGATCGCCGCTGGGTCGAGCCCCGTGGTCAGAGGGCTGACGGTCGGACGAAATGGCTCACCAGCATGGGAACAGAGAATGTGGGCCACCTCGTGGAAGATCGTCTGCCGCTGAAGTCGTTCACTACGGTCGGGGTCGTACATGATGGTGTACTCGTCCGCTGACCCGAAAAGCAGACCACAGCGGCCTTCCCCGATCACCGCGGACTCCGCGTACCGCTCCAAACGGATCGAGCGGCCACAGTCTTTCTCCAGCCAGACCAAAAACTCCTGAACAGTCCACGGCGGTGTCAGAGGGACCCTACTCAGAACCTCCTTCACGCGGCTCGTACGGCGAACCCCTACACGCATTGACAGACCATCCTCCGAAGTTGCCGACGGCGCACCGACATAGGCATGAACCGCGACAATAGCGAACGGCGACGGCGTAGTAATATTGTCAAAGAAGTGGCAAATAAGTGGCAAAAAAACGACGAAAAAGAAATCCAACGTCGCTCCTGCGGCGTGTCGGCGAGGTCCACCCACGTTCTTGCAACAAGATACGAGGCGCATCATAAACCCGGAGAAAGGGGACAACAGTGCCGCTACCTAGCAAGGGGCCCCGCGAGGCGATCATGACGCGCGTCCCGCTCGTCGTTCGCGCAGAACTGACTCGGCGCCGCCACGCAGCCGAACAGGTTCTCGGACACGAGGTCTCCGAGTCGCAATTTCTAGCCGACGTGCTCGCGACACTCATCGGCCGCACCGATCTGAACGGTGAGGTCGAGGCTGACGTGCTAGCCCCGTTCTTTAACAGCACCTACACCGCCGAGGGAGATGTCGCTGGTGAGGACGGCGAGGGGGTGTTGCAGCTGACTGCCTGATCGTCGAGAGCGCAACCCAGCAACTCAATATCAGTCAGCAGTAGCTTGCACGTAGAAGACCCCCGACCTGGCGGGTCGGGGGTCTTCGAGTTCGAGTGAGACGAGGTATGAACTCGTTCTCCACTGCGTTTCCCAGAAGGGACTGTCTTGCCAGACAGGTCTCATGATAGCGCGCATCTCGGTGCGCGGTCATCCAATACCACGTGTGTCGTCGATAACGATGCGATTGCGTGTACTCACCGCCCGCGAACCCGCAGTTTTGCGTCCGGTTACCGGACCGGGGTGCCCCACACCCCGCGTCGGGGTGTGGCACGCACCGTCACCGAACGCACCCTCGCGCGCAGGCTCACCCGAGCCCGCAGCCGGCAAGAGCAGATCGCGCTCACCGGCATACTCGTCGACCGCCGAACATCCGGACCGATCCACCTCGAACTCGAGGAAGACGCCTACGCTGGGATCGCCTGCTGGCTGGGCAGCGACCACTGGACCGAAGTCGTCGTCAAGGCGGTGTTCACCTCCCGGTACCCGCAGATCCGCCCCCTGCTCGTCGCCGCGACCGGCGGCGGAGTCTCACTGAAGGCCGTCCTCGCCGTGGCACAGGCGATGGCCGCGGCCGCCAGCTTCCAAACAGGTCGGGGATCACGACTCGCCGTCGACACCATCGCCGCCCGCACCGGCCTGGGCCGGCGCACCGTGCAACGAGCACGCTCCGCACTCCTGATGCTCCGGGTGGCCACCGAGATCCTCCCCGGCCGCATCCGCACCAGGGCCGAACGCCTCGCCTCCTGGGCCGTCGGTGACCGCAGCAGAGGGTGGGCATCGGTGTGGGCACTGCACCCCCCCCACCCTGTGGATAACGTCGGGAACGTCATCGCAGGTCAACACCAAATGGCACCCCATCCCACTTTGGGTATCTTTTGGTCTCTTATCTCTTGTAAGAGAGTTCTCTTTACAGGAAAAGCTGTGGAAAATGCCGCCGCTTCGCGGCGCCTGGCCATGACGAAGGGGCGTGGGCGTCCGCAGGTCGACCGGGGCGGGCAGTTGCTGGCCGCTCAGTGGCTCCGTGACCGCCGAACACCGGCCTGGGCACGCCCACTGTCGGTCGGCCAGTGGGCGCCCGTCCTGGCCGAGGCGGCGGGCCGCGGCTTCACCGGCGCCGACCTCAACACCCTCCTCGACGAGGAAGCACGTCGCCTCGGCCGCGAACTGACCCCCGAGCATCCGATCCGATTCCTGCGGTGGCTGCTCGGCAAGACCGATCTGGACTTCCCGCCGCACGTCCTCGACGCCATCGCCCGCGATCAGGAAGCCTCGGCCCGGGCCGCCGCCGCCGAACACACCAGGGTGATGCTCGAGCAAGGTCAACGCAAACGGGCGGTGGCACTGGCCGATCTCGACGGGCCCGGCCGGGCCGCAGCCCGCGCGGCAGCCCGCGCCGTCGGCGACCGGTGCGGGCAGACACGACCGGGACGCACATCGTGATCCGCCGCATCCCACTGGTGGCCGGTGGGTGGTCGTACCGTGCAACCCCGCAAACCGGGACGCAAACTGCGCAAACACCGTCGCAACGAGTGCCGCAAAACAAACATAATCAGGTGAGGAATAAGTCTATTGACGGTGTGTTGATCGCCGCCGAGCCGTCACCCGGACCCAGAGCCCCCGCCGCGAAGCCGAACATGCGCAAAAGCCGGTCTGGTCGGCGCAAAGGGAACTGCAGAGAGCCCCACCTGCGCCGATCTGCGCCGGTGCCAGACGGGCTGCCGCATCCTGAATCGAACCCGACGCAAAATGGATAAACCAGTTGCAAATAACAATATCCCCCCTTTAATCACTGTCGAACAAATGCAATGAGAACACCTCTCGCACCGGTTCCCGATCACTAGTCCTCGCCCACGTACCCCCAGGTCCGGGCGGCTTCGGCAGTTCGTCGAGGTCGATGTCCACCCAGGGCATCCCCTACCGAATGGGCACCAGCCCTGACCTCCCGCCGGTACCAAAATCCGAACGTATGAAACTGTGCAAAATCACCTATCTCCGCTTTGCGCGTTGTTAATCACGTCCGCAATAAGTAGCCCACGAATCGGTTGGCACTAGCCCAATAGGCCATCTTCGGCGGCGGCCGCGTGCAAGACCGCGCTGACACCGCCGGCCTGGGCGGCGCGTACATCTACCAAATTTGCGGGCGAACCATCACGAGACCACGATCAAACAGCTCTGCCGCCCACTCGGGTGCCGTACCCGACTTACCTCCGGACTCGATCATGTCGGTGACGTTTTCGACGGGGTGACCGGCCGTGGTCCCGGCAAACCCAGCCGACTCCGCATGCCGGTGCAACGCAACCCCGCAAACCGGGACGCAAACTGCGCAAACACCGTCGCAACGAGTGCCGCAAAACAAACATAATCAGGTGAGGAATAAGCCCCAGAGCCCCACCTGCGCCGATCTGCGCCGGTGCCAGACGGTCTGCCGCATCCTGAATCGAACCCGACGCAAAATGGATAAACCAGTTGCAAATAACAATATCCCCCCTTTAATCACTGTCGAACAAATGCAATGAGAACACCTCTCGCACCGGTTCCCGATCACTAGTCCTCGCCCACGTACCCCCAGGTCCGGGCGGCTTCGGCCGTTCGTCGAGGTCGATGTCCACCCCGGGCATCCCCTACCGAATGGGCACCAGCCCTGACCTCCCGCCGGTACCAAAATCCGAACGTATGAAACTGTGCAAAATCACCTATCTCCGCGTTGCACGTTGTTAATCACGTCCGCAATAAGTAGATTCCATACCAACGAAAGGACTCGCAATGTCCGCAACGATCCTTGCAATCGCCAACCAAAAGGGGGGCGTCGGAAAAACCACGTCCGTCATCAACCTCACCCGGGCCGCGGTCACCGAACTGGATTTGCGTGTCCTTGTCGTCGATGCAGACCCTCAGGGCAACGCCACCAAGGCGCTTGCACCCGAACACCAGGGCAGCCTCACCCAGTCCCTCGCGACCGTGCTCGACAAAACCAAGAACACCGCCATCGCCGCTGCCACCGTGCCCGGCGATTGGCAGGGAGTCGACGTCGTTCCCGCTGGCAGCGACGACCTCGCCGATGCCGCACAATCTCTCGTCACCATGAAGGCCGGCCGCGAGAGCCGCCTCAAACGCGCCCTTTCCGAGGTGGCAGACAAATACGACCTCATCCTCATCGACTGCCCACCCTCACTCGACCAGCTCCCCATCAACGCCTTCACCGCAGCTCACGCAGTCGTCATCGTCACCGAGCCGGGGCAGTTCGCACTCGACGGCCTGGACCGGCTTCTCGACACCATCGACATCGTCGTGGAGTACACCAACCCCCAGCTCGTCATCGCCGGTGCGATCATCAACGGCTGGCAGCGCACCAACCGCATGGACCGGTGGTGCAACGACCTGCGCAAAAGCCTCGACGCACCAATCCTCGACCCGCCGATCCACCGCGCAACCTGGATCGCCGAAGCGACGGAAGCCGGGCGCGGACTCGACGAGTGGAACACCCCGAAGGCGTCCAATCTGCACCGCACCTACGTCGAGCACCTACGAAAAATCCTCGACAACGTCCGAAAGGCAAGCTAACGATGTCCGCACGACCCGAACCTCGCGCCACCAACCTGAGCAGCCGCCGCCGCCCGAACCACCCTGGAATCCCCGTCGAGGCCCGCGAACCCCAGGTCAGCGAGGAAACCGAGGATCTCGAGGCTACAGAGCCTGCCACGGACACTGAAGCTCCCAAGAAGAAGATCGGCCGGCCGAAAGGCACAGGCAGTGGCCGTGACACGACCACCAGGTCCGTCACCTTCACCACTCCGATCCTCGAGGACGCCCTCAATGCCGTCGAAGCCCTCAAAGGTGACCCCACCGCCCCGAGGACCTTCACCAGCCTGATAGACCTCGCCGTGTTCAAACTGGTCAACGAACTCCGCCAGGAATACAACAACGGCGAACACTTCCCCCAACGCCCGGGCAGGCTCAAGCCCGGACCCCGCTGACACACCCCGAGCAAAACGCATTTTGCGACCGTTGCAACGAGGCGATCCCGTTGCATCAAAGGGCTAGTGCCCGGATATATACGTTGCAAAGAAGGAGATGAGAGCGTGACACGCGCAATAGTCACGTTGCATTTAATGTGCGGGCAGTCACCCCGAATACGTAACTCGGCGTCGACCTCCTCGGGTCGGCCGCACGAGTCGCCGTTGGTGGTGACGGCAGGGGAGGGGTTGCGGGATCGTGGTGGTCGTGGGCTGGTCGCCGCCCTCAACCCTTGGGTAGCCTCCGAGATCGACCACCACCCCCACGCTCGGCCATTGCAGGCGCAACGCAACACTGCAAACCCGCACGCAAACTGCGCCAACACCGTCGCAAAGAGTGACGCAACAGGCATAATCAGGTGAGAAATAATTATAAAACCGGCGATTATATTCGATTAAATACGTTAGAATTAACGAATGATGATCGCTGAGAATTCCTCACCCGAGCTTGCCTCGCCCGCACCCAACAGGGCAGTCGTCACCGTTTGCTGGACTCCCCGCGCAGGACTGACCTGGCATATTGCACGACGCACCGCGGCCGGCAATACCATCACGCTCCTCCAGCCCTACCCATCGCAGCACGAAGCGCGCACGGCGGCATGGCACTTCAACCACCAGCCGCGTATCCGTGACAGCGCATAGACGACGCAACACCAGGAGGGAACCCATGCACACCGGGACGCAAGAGGTGGCCGATCCACACACTCGAGAAGCCCCGCCGGGCACAACCGGCGAGGCTCCAGACCGGGAAAAACCATTAGGAAGGAAAACCCCGATCATGGACGACTTTAATCTGCGTGCTGCACGTGTTCAGTTAGGCGCTTTGATTGCGGCGCTGCTCCTGGCGATCCTGATCGCACTCGGAATCACCACCGGTGCGTTCGTCCTGTCCTTCGCGGTGCAACGCGACCTGGCACGGCAAGCCACCATCCCGGAGGATCTCGCCTGGATCTTCCCTGTCATCGTCGACAGTGCAATCTTCGGATCCACCATTGCGATCGTCATCTTGACCAAACTCAGAATGCGTTGGTGGGACAAGGGTTTCTACATCGCTCTCGCGGTCACCGTCGTCGTCATCAGCATCCTGGGTAACGCGTACCACGCATTCCACAACGCGCTTGCGGCGCACACACAGCTCGCGAACGGGGGAGAGGTGGGATACATGCCACTCGACCCCGCTATCGCCGCGGCCATCGCTGTCATCCCGCCCGCCCTCGTCCTTGCGTTCACCCACGGACTCGGGATCCTCATCAAGGCCACCGGAATCGCGTACAGCGACTACAAGAGGCAGATCGACACCCACAGCGCCGGCGACGAGCAGCCCGACGCAAAGACCGAGCACCCCGACGCAAAGAATGTTGCGCAACGCAAACCCGTATTGCGCGGGCACGTCGAGTTCGGGGGAGCGGCGCAACATGCTCCCGTGGAACCTGGGGACGGTTGTGCGGAAGCGCCCGAGGGCGCGCACCTCCCAGAATCCGGCGACAACACGGATGCCGACACCGCCACCGCCGGCACCGAGGTCGCGGAGATCTTTGACACTCGGGCCGAAGAATTGACCCCGGCTGCAATCGAACCGGACCCCTTTGCCGAACTCGAGCAGTTCATCGCCCAATCCAATCTGCCGAACCCCGTCAAGGACACTGCACGCCGCAGACTCGCAGATCCGACCCTGACCTGGGAATCACTCGCGCAAACCTCCACACCGGCCGTGCACACCTCGACCGCGTGGCGCCGCTACGAAAAGTTCGACACCGCCGCCCGGGCAGCAGGATTCACCGAACCACCACTATTCGACCTGCGGGCATCCGACATCGACTACGACGATCAGCTCGTCACCTCAAACTGACCAAGACAGGCCCACGCCACTCGACGCCTAAGCGCCCTGACGGTGGGACAACACCGCCAGGGCGCATCGACCAAAGATTCAGACGAGCGCGGCTGACGCCGGTGACGACCTACGACACACCGCCGGCCCCGAACCCCGCGCCGGCGCGACCGGAAACGCCAACGGTGAGGGTGTTAGGGGCCGGCGGTGTGCAGACACCGCATTCGTCCCGGCAAGTTCCCCACTTCACGGATGTCCCGAGTCGAGAATCAAATGTCGGAAACCCTGTGTCGCTGTGCACCGCAGGACACTCTCGGGAGCATTGTGGGCCCAGGCGTCCTGTCCGCAACGAGCCTGCGCAGCCTGCGGACAGTTGACCGAACCGGCGGGGATGTGCGAGGCGCGGCAGGGCTCTCTGTCAAGGATGATGATGATGGTTGCTCCCGCCGATGCCCGGGTCTCCTACCTCGACCGTCTCATCGGACCACCGCCAAAACGAACAACAGCTGTGCTGCCGCGGCACCGCTGCGCGCCGCCTTGACCCCTAAATACGGTCTGGGCGCGACCCGCTCGGGCGGGCGACAGGCCGCGCGGCCGGCAGGGGCGATTCAGGCCATCTGCCGTCGGGATCACACCCAGGCTTCAACCCCGAAAGGGGTGCCACGATGGTCCGGAACTGGCAATCGAGAAACCTTGCAGCACCACAATCAACGGTTGGAGCGTTTCGCGCTCTTCACGCTGCCAGAGTCTTGAGTGCACCACCGGCCGTCCGCCCGTCGGCGATCGTCACCAAGATGGTGCCGGTCACCTGCTCGCGTTCGACCAGGACCATCACCTACTCACCGGCGTCCCGCACTAGTTCGTGCCGCAGCGGACGGCCGCGACCACCTTCTCGGCGGCGATATCGGAGCCGGAACCGGCCATCAAGACCACCACGATCGACTGCACGGGGCATGTTGACCGGACTACGGAGGTCCACCTTGGTATAGGCATACGGGCCACGACGCGGGCGGGGGCAGTAGATCGAGCGATATGCCGAATTTGCCGCACAATTTGGTTTGCGCAGCTAGCCTCTCACGAAGAATGCGCAAATCTCACACGAAAAACATACAAACTAGTGTGTTCCTTCGAGTATCGAAAGGCTATCTATCTATGGGAATGGGATAAACCGGACACGAGTCCCGCCGCCCTGCGTTGTGGCGCTGGTTTCGGTTGGAAGGCTCCGACAAGAACATGTACGAGAGAAATACCTGATCACAGTGAAAAAGGTGAAGACAGTGAAGAAACGTGTAAGCGGTGGGTTGTCTCGAATCGCAGTCGTTCTGACAACGACTGCACTTGTATTGGGCATAGGTTCATCGGTGGCGGGCGCCAGCCCGGCACAACAAGCATCGTCGCGCCCGCCGGTAGCTCAGGCCTACGAACCGGTTTCGAAGGATGGTGGCGCGGACCCCGAAATGGTCCGTCAGGTCCAGCAAGAACTTGAGAACGACGGTGTCGTTCCGGAGATCAGTGAGCGGGCTGACCTGATCGTCAAGGACTACGGTCAAGTCGATGGGGCGCCCCGGATCGTGACGACTGAACCGGCTCCATCGAACCCTGGCGAGATCACGACGAAATTCCGGTTGGGTGCCGGGTGGGGGGGATGATTTGCGCGGCTACGGCAGTTCTGACTTGCGGAGCTGTGGCAGCCGCACTAGGGGGACTCCAGCAGTGGTTCAGCAACCGTGGTGGAATATGGTGGGATATGTCCTGGTGGGGAGTTCGAGATCAACTGGGGGAACCCCTTTTAACCAGGGGATCTATGAGTTCAAGTGCAGGTGATGATGGAGGTACCTGGTGAAGCGATATATCAGTGAGACTTGGCGTGCAGTCTCGCGGCAAGGCCTCAGGGCTGTAATCGCCTTGGGCTTCATCATGGCGGGTGGCCTCTGGCCGACCTGGGGCTTCAGCGTGGCCGCGGGCGCCTTCGTGGCAGGCATTACATGTGGGGTCGCGGTTCTGCTGCTTATGGCCCGTGCATCGGTGAACTCGGCGGGTACTGAACGCTAGTTAGTTCCAGAACTACTGGCATTGCAAGCAATGCCCCCGAATACGGTTCGGGGTCGATGCGGGGGCGAGAGCGCTCGCGGATGTGGCCGAGTTTTCCGACGATCGCGAGTGCGGTGGTGTAGTCGTCGGCGGTCAGTGGTAGTTGTCAGGGTTCATGGTCAATGTCGAGCTCGCTACACAGTCACGCCAAGATTGAGGACTGTCTGAGAGCTGTCCTGTTTGGTGATTTCGCCGCCCGCGACGATCAAGGCGTGATCGACCAAGACTCGCTTGTTGGACTCTGGATCGAAAATCTCGTGGGCGAGCATCATCAGGACCTGATTGTGGATTTCAGCGACGTTCGCGTTGCCGGTCCGGGTGACACCGGAGGAATCGATCTTGCCGCGTTTGGCTTGGAGGCCGAAGTAGATGACATGCTGTGTTGGCAGCGTGTACCGCATCCAGATGTCCTTGCCATACTCCAGCGCCTTGTCCTTGTGGCCGGCAGCAGTGGTGCGGTGAAAGCCGAGCTGCCGGAACAAGGGCAGGAGGACATCTTCGATCAGTTCATCCTCGCTGCACACGTCAAGGTACGCAGCAAGGTTCGCGCGTCGAGAAAGTTCGATCGGCGACAGTGGCCTGTGCGGATTGGGGGCAGGCATCGACACGGAGTTGGTACCGGTGTGCCGCAGGTAGCAGTGCTGATCCTCGCCTCGGAATACTTCGAACCCTTCCCGTTCCAATACCGCGCTCAAGAGTGCAAGTGCCTGGGGGCGGCCCGGGCCTTCATTGAGAGCATCCCTCGGATCCATGAGTTGGTCGAGGGGGTCGAGGAACAGATCAGCCCAATCCGGCGCTAAGCGCTTTCGATAGCTGAGAGTGCCACATTCGCGTCCTTGCCGAAGTCACGTTCCATTCGGTTCAGCACAACGATGTAACCGCGGCGGATGTTCTTCACCGACACCGTGCCGAGGAATATCCGTATGGCATCCACGATCCCGCCTACCCGGGACGGGGTAGGCGGGATCGGATCGCGCGGCACCGGCGGCAGTACCGCCTGGTCGGTCCCCATCGAGCAGCCTCCCGCGCTACCGCAGACTAATTACCGAGTCGACCCCGCACGAAAGATCCATCGCGCCAGTTCGTTCCATAGGCTGCCGCAGATAAAGAGCTAGTATCCGCGATAATTCCTAAGCGCCGGATCGGGCGGTTCTGTTCCTCGACTCCCGAAGCTCGACCGCGGCGGGGACGGTGTCGCCTGCGAGTAAGCGTGCCGGATTGCCAGCGGCCGCTTCTCGTTT
>NZ_BCXB01000058.1 GCF_001894885.1 Rhodococcus marinonascens NBRC 14363 | reverse complement strand
TGACCACCGGGGTCGGATAAAAGTTCGCGTTCGCACCGAACGTGCTCGCCACGGCCGCGGTATCGGTGAACGCCGCAGCCGTACCCGACGTGGTCGCCACCAAAGCCGCCACACCGACCGCACCCAGCGCCATCAAAGGCCGCGCCGGCAACATACGGGACGGCCGAATCCGGGTCGGCAAAAGGCGGGTCGCGAGGGTTCGGGTCTTGGTCACCGGAGCGACCGGCATCTCAAACTGCTGCGTCGGTGCGTCATCGAAGTCGCTGTGCCCCAACGATTCGGCGTTGGGCTCGGATTCGGCCTCGGGCTCACCGGACTTCTCACCGCCGGACGAACCACCACTACCGCCCTGGCCGTCGTCATCCTTACGCGCGGCAGGCCGGAACGCGACCACCATCAAACTGCCCACGAAGGCGCCGCCGAGGAAGATCGCCACCGGCGAAGACAGCCATGCCACCACATAACCGAGCGAGGGAACACTGAAGAACACCCGATCAGCCTCGGACACGGTGTACGGAGACAGATCCGCATCCTTGTTCGCATCACCCTTGAGGATCAACACCGAAGAGTTCGCGTTCGACGACACGATCTCCTTCACCCGGTGCGTGATCCGAGTGCCCTGCGGATTCAGCACACTCACCACATCACCGACCGCCAGATCAGAGGCCGGCACCGCACGCGAGAGCGCCAACGAACCCGTGGTGATATCCGGAGACATCGACCCCGACCGGAACACCAACGGCTTGATACCAAAGAAGAACGACGCCGACGCAGCCAACACACAGACCAAGCCCGCGATCGCCCCCACATTCAGGGCGATGTCACGAATGGGCAGTTTGCGATCCGACCCAGCCGGATTTGCTTGCGCAGTCATGACAATCAGGCCGTCGTCGCATTGAAGTTGAATGACACGTCCACAGACTTGCCCTCAACACTGTTGTTCGTACCCGCAGTGTCCTTCGCGTCCGGATGCAACCGAATCTGGAAACACACGTTCTCACTCTCCCCCGGCCCCAACGTCCTCGGGCCGTCGAGCGCCTCCACCGAGCCACCCTTCTCCATCCACGTAACCGGCCCGAGGGTGTCACCACTGCACTTGTTGCCCGACGCGCCTGGATCACCGTCCTTGAGCACGAACACCATGTACGGAGCCACGTCCGACGAGGACGCCGCCGCCGAAATCGTGTAGGTGAGCGGCGCCGAACCCGTGTTCGTCACCGGCAACTTCGCGCTCGACCGTTCGCCCGGCAACAAGCCCGACAGCGACCACTCCGTAAACGCGTACGGATTGCCCTGTTCCCCGTCGATCTGCAAATCGATCGAGCCGGTCGAGAACACACCCGACGTCGCCGTCGCAGTATCACTCCAGGCCGCCAGCGTCCCGATCGCACCGAGACCCAACACGATCCCCAACGACGCAACCGCCCGCGGCTTGCTACCCGACATCAACGACCGCGCGCGGGCACCGAACCCCGACGCTGAACTCGAAACCTCTTGACGAGACATTGTTGCTATGCCTTTCCTGATACATCCAGCAGCGGCGCCAGTGCGCCGGGGTTAATACACATGTGCGGCCATGCCTCGAGCGCGGCAGCCGGGGTCGAAACGTGTGGCGCATCGGTCGCCGACCCGGATCGGGCCGGCGACCAACGCGCCGGGGGTGCCCACCTGAAAGCGGTTGGGCGTTTGCGACTAGGCGTTCTGCTTCAGCTCGACGCTGAAGTTGGTCAAATCGACGGACTCGCCCTGAGCGGCGTTGCCCTCCACGTCGTTGAAGGTGACCTTCACCTCGACGTCGACGACATTGCCGTTGTTCTCCGTGGTGATGGTGCCGTCCGCGAGTTCCACGTCGTTGATCGTGGCGGTAGTCGCCAGCCCCAATGCGTCCGCGAGGGCAGCGTCACCGTCGATCGTGCTCTCGTCTGCCGTCAGCGTCGCGGACAGGTTGTTACCGGTGGCGCCAATCTCGAAGCTCGCACTGTAGGTGAGGACATCGCCGGGCACCGCCAAGAACTGCGAGATATCGGCGATGGGGGCGCCCTTGCTGTCGGTCCAACCGGTCTCGTTCACCTGGTCAAGCGAAAGGGTACCGGACTGGACGGAGCCCCCGCCGACGCTCGCCGAGTCGTTCCACGCGGCCATGGTGCCCGCTCCACCGGCGAGAAGGAGTGCGGCTGCACCGGCGGCGATGGCGCCCTTGGTCTGCTTGTTCATCTAAAGTCCCAGCTTTCGTCGAACCCGGTCGCGGGTTTGGAATATCGGTCTCGGATAGGAGTTGTGTTCGCCCAAAGGAATGGGCCGAGTTTCGTAGCATCCGTGGTCGAGGTCTCGCGCATCGCTGCCGGTAACCCGGAGAAACCAGGTACGCCCTTTACGATGCGTTGAAGTTCTACCACGGTGAACCGCCATTCGCTTAGCAAATTCTTAACATTCCCGCAAAACACCTGGTCGCATGTCCAAATATCTTTCTTGCTCGGATCGACGAACCGGCGGCGGCGTCATCGACCAGCGGATCTGACCATGGCCGCTCGTGTTGGCCCGGTGACCGAGAGTGGCGTCGGGCGGCCTGTCACAGACAGAAGACAGGAGTCACATTATGGTGTAAATTGCTGTGCGCGTTACTTTGTGACGACAGAGGCTTGCCGTAAGCTATGGAGAATTGTCAGCTATCTCTTCGACGGTTTGGACCCTCCGGGAGGTAGCGGCGGTCGGCTACGCGTCATTCGTCGTACGCTTCGATGGGAACGCCCCGTCCTCGTTCATCTCGTCGCCCCAGACTCGGAGACCCAGACTCGGAGACCCAGACTCGTCGCGCCAGACTCGGAGACCCCAGCAGTCGGAGATCCCAGTAGTCGGCACCCGCCGCGGCGACGAAGTCCGCGGCCATGCGGAAGCGGCCCCTAAAGGTCCACTTCGGGCGCCGCCTCCACTTTTGTCACTTGACGGAATTCTCTACATATCAGCTGAAGTTCTTGAGGAACCGGGCGATCGTGTCGCCGAGGACTTCGCTGATGGAACCCGTAGAGCTGAGCTGCCCCTCCGAGGAGCCGAGGCCGCCGCTGTCCAGGCTGCCGGTGACGGCCTCGCCCGCGTTCGGTTCTCGCACGGTGAAGCACGCGGTCAGGTTGGGCAGATTCTCACCGATGCCGACGGTGCCCCCTGTCTTGATGCCGCCACTGGTGACGGTGCTGCCGACGGGGAGGTCGTCGGGGACCCTGTAGGTCATCTCCAGGGTGACAGGGTTGGAGGAGTTGATCGAAATTCCGGGGCTACTCACCTTATAGCCGGAGCCGCTCGGCACCGGGGTGACAGTTGCGGTGTCCTGCCCACTCGGGAACGTGAACCTCTTGATGGTCGCCTTGACCGGCGCCCCGAACCCGGCCGGCGGGTAATCGACGATGGAGCTGAGGTAGGGGTTGCCGATGCCGCTGGTGCCGACGACGGTCTTGTAGGTGACCTCCGTGCCGCTGGCAGCCTGCGAGGCGGTGACCGTCTTGTCGTAGGTGTGGGTGACCCACACGGTGGAAATGTTGTTCTTCGTAGCGTGGCTCGTCTGCGAGCACTCGGCGGCGCCGGCCACGCCCGCGCCGAGGCCGACGGTCAGACCGGTCACAACCAGGGCGGCGGAGGCAGCCCGGGCAGCGGCACGGCGCATCGGGTTGTGGGACAAGATAAATCTCCAATTGATCGGTTGCAGAGCCAACCGCGGTATGCCGACCTGTCGCGGTCTACAGGCCCCAGATTGTCTGGAGCGAGCGCAGGATTGCCAAGGGCGCTCGATGTCGACGCATGTGACTGTTATACGGACCCGCGTTCACCCACGCAGGAAAACGCGGAGAATCGTCCAGGCCTAGAAGCTCTTCGATCTCGACCAACCTGTTACCACAGTCGCGTTGGGTAGGTGCCTTCCGGTTCGATAATGGCGTTGCCGGGCTCGGTGTTGATGGCGGGAGCGTGCCGTCGTTCGCCGGGTTCTCGGTCCCCACCTTTTCCGGGTGTCAGGCCCTTCGCGGTGTGGAAGGTTTCTTCTCGGTGCGACCCTCGCCGCCGTCAACGGCGATGACACGTTGGCTCACAGAAGGAGCTGGCGCGCGGGATAATTCGAGTTCCTCGCGACGGACACGCAGCCGGTACACCTGCCCGTGCACGGACGTTTCCTCGAGGCGCGTGGCTGCGCAACCCCTGCGGGGTTTCGGGCGGGTGCGCCCTCACCGGCCCGACGACGCGGAAGCGGCCCCGGAAAGGTCAAATTCCGGGTGCCGCTACCACATTGTCACCTGACGCGTGGTGCTCTACACGTCAGCTGAGGCTCTGGATGGCCCGGCCGATGGTGTCGCCGAGGACGTCGCTGATCGAGCCTGTGGAGCTGAGTTGGCCGTCCGAGGAGCCGAGGCCGGAATCATCCAGGCTGCCGGTGACGGTCTCGCCCGGGTTCGGGGCGCGGACGGTGAAGCATGCCGTCAGCACGCCGGGCAGGCTGTGGCCGATGCCGACGGTGCCGCCCGTCTTGATCCCGCCGCTGGTGACGGTGCTGCCGACTGGGACGTCGTCGGGAACCTTGTAGGTCACCTGCATCGTGACGGAGTTGCTGGCGTTCATGAAAATTCCGGTGCTACTCATCTTGTAGCCGGAACCGCTCGGCACCAGGGTGACGTCATGGGTGGATTGCCCGGCGGCGGCGGCCGTGAACCTTCTGACGGTCGCCTTGACCGGCGCCCCGAACCCGTCCGGCGGGTAGTCGATGATGCTGCTGAGGTACGGGTTGCCTATGCCGGTGGTGCCGACGACGATCTTGTAGGTGACCTCCGAGCCTGGCGCGGCCTCCGCGGTGGTGACCGTCTTGTCGTAGGTGTGGGTGACGCCCCAGGTAGAGGCGTTCTTCTTGGTACGGTGGCTCGTTTGCGAGCACGCGACGGCGTCGGTCTCTGCCTCGGCGGCCTCGGCGGCGCCGGCGGCGCCCACGCCGACGCTGACGGTCAGACCGGTCGCGACAAGGGCGGCGGAGGCGGCGGCGGCAAAGGCGCGGCGCATCGGTTTGTGAACCATAGTGCGGTGGGGCACAGCGCTTTGGGGCACAGCGCTTTGGGGCACAGCGCTGCGGGACATAGTGCTGCGGGACATAGTCCTTTGGGACACAGGGAGATCTCCAATCGATCAGTTGCATGACCAACCGCGTCCCCCGACTTATCGCGGTCCACTCACGCAAGAGTGTCGATAGTCGGCCACGGTTTGTCAATAGTGACCGATACCAACGCATGTGACTGTTTCATGGACCTGTCCTTCGTCCACACAGAAAGATACGGAGAATTATTCGGGCCTACGTGCTCTTCGATCTCGAGCGGGCAGCCTAGGCGAGCAGCGACTGTAGCTTTCCGGCGAGAACGTCCCATCGCCACTCTGCCTTGATCCACTCGCGGCCCGCCGCGCCCATCGCGGCGGCGCGGTCGGGATCCGACAGCACGGCGATCACCGATTGCGCCACGTCGGCAACTGATGTACCGTCTACGACCATTCCGGTTTCGTTCTGCCGCACTGTTTCCGGGGCGCCGCCCGACTGTCCCGCGATGACCGGGACGCCGGTGGCCGACGCCTCGAGGAACACGATGCCGAGTCCCTCCACGTCGAGTCCGGCACCCCTCGTCCGGCATGGCATCGCGAACACATCGGCGATCGTGTGGTGGGCAGCCAATTCGGCCGAAGGCACTGTGCCCGTGAACACCACATGCTCCTCCACACCCATCGACCGGGCCAGCGACCGCAGCCGGTCCTCATAGGGTCCGCCGCCGACGATGACCAGGACTGCGCCGTCGATATGTTCGCGGATACCGGGCAGAGCCCGGATCAGGACGTCCTGCCCCTTACGCGGCACCAGGCGCGACAGGCACAGAATTGTCGGCCGCTCCCCCAGTCGGTACCGGGAGCGCAGTTCGGCCCGAGCGCCGCTGTCCGGAGCGAAATGTTCGGTGTCCACTCCCGGCGGCAGGTGCTCGAGCGCCGCGCTCAAGCCGAATGCGGACGCGAATCTGCGGCGGGTGTAGCGGCTCACATACGTGACGGTGTCGGTATGCGTACCGATGCGGCCGAGCGCCTGCCGGGCCGCGGGCAGCATCGACCAACCGACCTCGTGCCCGTGCGTGCTCGCGATCACCCGCTGCGCTCCGGCGCGGCGCATCGCCGGGGAGAGCAGCGCGAGCGGGGCGGCCGCGCCGAACCAGACGCCCGTGCACTCGTGTTCCGCGAGAATTTCGGCCGCGCGACGCGCGACGAACGGGGTGGGCACCATCAGCGTTGTCGGATGACGTACCACCTGAAATGGTTGCCGTGCATCGAACTTGATGTGCGAGTCGCCTCGCCAGCGCGGCGCATAGACGACGAGTTCCTCTGCGGGCAGATACTTGGCGAAGGTGTGCAGGTACGACTGAATTCCGCCGGGGCGCGGCGGAAAATCGTTCGTCACCAACAGGGTTCGGCGCATGTGATCACCGTAGGCGGTTCGCCGGATGGACGCCGACGCAGGGTTACCCCAGGTGAGCACCCACCCAGGCGCTCCAGCGGTTCCTGAACTGATCGCCGTCGATGCCGATGACACCGGCCAGGCGTCCGTCCACCGTCTGCGAATCCGCCTTCCCCACGGCCAGTGCCCGGTACAAGTCGGTCAACCGGGCTTCGCCGAACTCGTCGGCGACGAAGGCGCTGATCGACCACGCGGTCTCGTACGCCAGCGTCCCACGTTCGCCGGACGCGGCGAAGTCGTCGTCGTCGGGGAAGTCGCCGGGGGCACCCTCGGCAGTGAGCCGAGCGGCAAGCGTGGGAGCGATCTGCCGATCAGTCATGCGCGTACCCCGGTAGCCCGCGTACTCGGCGTAGCCCTCGAGCATCCACATCGGCGAACCGTCGATCGTCTCGGCCCGCGTCGCCACGTGGGTCAGTTCGTGCCGCAGGATCTCGCGCCTGGTGACGTCGGTGAGCCGCTCCGTCGATGCCGGGCTGAATACGATCCTCTGTCCCGTGACCACGTCGGAATCCGGGTCGACCGCGTCCGAGATCGCGACGGCGGCGATGTTGCGGCCATCGTGATTCGGACCGACCAGAGCCGTGAACTCCTCCTGCGATTCCGCGACCCAGACGAGCGCGCGGCCCGCCCAGTCCGAACCCCACAGTTGAGTCACGTCGGCGACGGCGGCCGGGAGTTCCCCGGCGAGACTGTCGACCATCTGAGCGTCCCCGGGGTGCCCGAGCACCACCGACGTTCGCCCGTCGCCCGTGTCGACGCGGCGCGACACAATCGGACCGAAATCCCAAGGACCTCGCCATGTCGGGGTGCCTCCGTCAGCCGTGGCGCTGTCTCTGACCACCGTCCAGTAGTCGCCGCGCCGGGCCACGACGAGGGACACCGGTTTCCGGGTGGGACGCTCGTCGGCCCCCGCGATCGCGTAGCGGAGTTGCACAGCAGGTGCCCATACCTCGTCGGCGCCCAGTGCATCGACGAGACTCGGCGGAACCACCGTTTCGGGTCCGGCGGTGATCTCGTAACCCCAGTCCGAGAATTCCACGCCGGAGATGTTGGCCGCTCGTCGCGTTTCCGCAGCGAGGAAGCCAGGTGCCGCCGACTTGTCGATCAGATCGGACAATTCGGCGGCATCATCGCTTTGTTCAGCCGACGCCCATGTGTCGAGGAGTGCCTGCACCGCCACCGTGCGGGAGCGCTGGTCAGCATTCGATATTCCGCTGACCGCGTCCGCACCATGATCGCCGTGCACGAGACCGGTCAGTCCCAGGACGGCGACCACGGCGACGACGAGTCCGACCAGCGCCGCCCACTCCCACGGCCGCGTCTGACGGCGTGGGGTCGGATCCGGTGCGGGCCCCGCGGTGTGCGGGTTCGATTCGGGCACGCGGTGAGTCTAGGAGCACCGCCCGAGCGGGGCAGGGTCGCCGTCAGTAACGGCGCGCTCCATAGAACGGGAACGTTGCCATCGACTCGACTTTGACCGGAACCCCGTATGTCGAGGCATGGACGATGTTGCCGTTGCCTGCGTAGATGCCGACGTGGGACGCATCGTCGTAGAACAGGACCAGGTCACCGGCTTGTAGCGCGTCGCGGGACACCGGCATCCCGCCACTGGCCTGCGCCTGACTCGACCTCGGCAGCGTCCTGCCGATTTGGTTGTAGGCCCACACGACGAGCCCTGAGCAGTCGAACTCGTTCGGCCCGGACGCGCCCCACACGTACGGGTCGCCGATGCGGGTCAAGGCGGCCTGTAATGCGCTCGTGCCCGCGCCCGGCGTCAGGTGAGCGAGGATCGTGGCCGGGTCTAGTCCGGGTGGGAACGGCGTGCCCGCCAACTCCTCGCGCTCCGAGGCGCTGAGATTGCCGAACGCCTCCAACACCTCATCGATCTGGGCTTGAAGATCACTCTGCTTGCGTTGCAAATCGTCGCTCACCGCCTTGGCCTGCTCCGCGGCGGACCGTGCGGCGTCCGCAGAATCCTTGGACGCCTCTGCCGCACTCGTCGCATCCGAAGTGGCCGACCAGAACTGAACCACCTGGTTACTGGTTTCTTTGGAGATGACGTCGAGCACCGACATCTGGTCGAGGAGTTGCTGCGGCGAGTCGCTGCTCATGACGGCGAACAGGCGATTGGTCCGAGCACCCTGGTAGGTGGCCGTGGCCAGCTGGTTCACCGCCGGTCGGAACACCTCGACCTGCGCCCTCGCGGCGTCGAGCACAACCTGATCGGCCGATGCCACGGCGTCCGCGTCACGTTCCGTCGACTGTTTGGCTTCCAGATCGATCTGAGCGTCGTGGAGTGCCTCCGAGGTCTGCTCGGATTGACGCGACAGTTCACCGAGTTTCGCCATCGAGTCGGTCGGATTGGTGAAGACCGGGTCGGCGCCCGCCTGGATCGAGGGCAGCGACACGAGCACCAAAGACAACACACCTGCCGTCAGCACACTGCGCAGGGAGCGCTTCATAGGTGACACCACGGAATTGCACTTCTCCGATCGTCGATCTCCACCAGCCGCGTCGACCGTCCGAGCGGCTCGGGCATCCCCGGCTCGAACAAACCCGGAATGGCCGAAGTGGCGGTGACCCGCGCTGCCGCCCGATTGGACGGCATATTTTCGCAAGGTCTCGGATAGGTTACGGAATCGCATACGCATGCGTCCAGCCATGTCTCGACCGCCATGTTCGCCCTTCGCGGGATCAGAACGGGATCAGAAGCGGCGCGCCTCGTCGACAGGCATGGACGCGACGGGCGCCAACTTGACGGGCTGCCCTGCGGAAGCGGCGTGGATCACGTTGCCGTTGCCGGCGTAGATGCCGGAGTGCGTACCGCCGTAGAAGGAGATGACATCGCCGAGGCGAAGATCGGACTGCGGCACGCGCGTGCCGACGGCGGCCTGTTCATGGCTGGTGCGCGGCAGATTCAGACCGGCCTGCTTGTACGCCCACTGCACGAGCCCGGAGCAGTCGAACGAGTTGGGGCCGGCGGAGCCGTAGGAATACGGCGCACCGAGCTTGGCCTGAGCGGCCTGAACGGCCCTCTCGCCGGCAGTGTTCATGGGCGGCGCGACCGGCCCGGTGGGCGCTCCGGGCATCTGCGGGACGACAGGCCCTGGGATCTCGAAGGTTCCGATTCCGGGGATCGTGATGGGGTCTGCGGCCGCGGGGGCCGCGGTAGCGGTGAGCGCTCCGACTGCGAGCGCGCCGGCGACGACTGCCCGTCGCACATTTCGTTTGGAATCTTGTGACGCCACGAGATGGGTACTCCAATTCTTCCGTTCATCCGCCGACCGAGTTAGCTGACGGGTTCGGGCTGGGAAGATCAGCCCTACCCACCGGTTCGTGAAAGAAGTCCCGGCGGGATTCACCCCAGTAGAAACTTGGGTTCCCGGTACGACCGCTCTTGCGAGAGGCCGATTAGGCGGTGACCAGCGATGCTGCCCCGGTATGAGGCTGCGAGTCTCCGCTAGGTCTCGAAAAGGTTACGAACTGGAATGCCTCCATGTCGACCGGGCGCACGCCCAACGGCCCCTTCCAGACCGATCGGGATGTGCGGGGCCGGTTGGTAACGACTCAGTAACAATCAGTCTGTTTTACGGCGTTTGTTTCACCCGAAAGGGTAAAGGAAGCGCGACGAAAACAGGGTTCTCCACTACCCCTGCTCGCCGCGTTCCTCCTGCTCAAAGGGAGTTCGGCGAGTGAATCCCGCCTTGCCTACCAACTTCCCGAACCGAGCGCCCCCGCATGGCTGGGGGCTTCTGCCCGAGGTCGACTCCCGGGCGCGGCCCACACCCGTGGCGGCCACCCAAAATTGGCGATGTGATACTCGTCGCTCAGCACGCTCGACGCCCTTCTGTCGGTCCCCGTCCATACGCTCTTCAGCGGTAGGTAGCGAGGAACCCCGGCCGTTCAGGGCAGGGAGGAATCGCGTCAGTGTGCGGGGCGTTTCTGGTTTTCGATGTGGTCCTTGACGGTCGACCGGGGTGCGCCGCCGCACGAGCCTGCAAAGTGGACGGCGATCAGAAGTGAGCACCCCACAGATACTTGCGGATGGGGTGAAGACCACGTGTGCGCGGAAGGTTGAAAGATGACCGAACGGCCCGTGCGTGCGTGCGGTTTTGGTTCCCGGTGTGGTGTCGGGGGTCACTGTTAGGGTCCGGGGCATGAAACAGGTGGTGCGGGTGAAGGTGGTGCCCGACGGGCGGCAACTCGACACCTTGATACGCACCCTGACCGTCTGTAATGACACCGCCACCCTGGTCGCTCAGATCGCGCATGAGAAGCGGGTGTTCCGTAAACGCGATCTGCGGGCGATCACCTACGCCACCGCCCGTGAGCACGGTGGGTTGGGTGCTCAGGTGGCGCAGTCGGTGATTCGCAAGGTCGCCGATTCGTATACAGCCCTGCGGGCCAACCTCCGTAGCGGCAGGTACGGGCCGACAGGATCTCGGCGCCGGGAACGCGTGGAGGCCGCGCCGATCCGATTCCGTCCCGACGCGGCGCAACCGTTCGACGACCGGTGCCTGTCCTGGCAACACGACCCGGACAGCATGGGCGGCGGCACCGTGTCGATCTGGACGCTCGACGGCCGGATGAAGAACCTGCGTTTCGTCGGGCACCGCGACCAGGTCGCGATGCTGCGGAAATACCGCAGGGGGGAAACCGATCTGGTGGTACAGCGTGATCGGAAGGGAAAACCTACCGCCTATTTGATCGCCACCTGCGATGTGCCCGATATCCCGGTGGGCGGCGGCGAACACCTGAGCGCCCCCGGCGGGTGGATTGGGGTGGACCTGGGCATCGTGAACATCGCCGTGACCTCGGACCGGGCACTTGGCGACCACCTCATCGGCACCTACGGGGACGGTGCCCCGGACGGTCCGGGCGGTCGCGGCAGTACCAAGGATCGTCGTACCCGCAACCGGGAACTGCGGCAGGCGTTGCA
>NZ_BCXB01000057.1 GCF_001894885.1 Rhodococcus marinonascens NBRC 14363 | reverse complement strand
TTAGAGCGGATGCTTCACACATTCCCCCTGTCGAGGTGGGCCAATCAAGAACCCGAATTGAACTACCCGAGGACATGATGAACACCCGCGAAGACGATCACCACATATCACCTGTGCCTCCTGCCATGCCACCACAACAATGGCCGCAGCGAGTGAGCTACGGATGGTTGGCGGCCCTGGCAATGGCACTGATCGGCGCCGGTATCGGGGTGCTCAGCGTCATGCTTGGGATACGTCGAGACGAGGCCGGAATCACCATCGGATTCGCCGCGTTGACGCTGATGATAATCCTGGTATCAATTGGCATGCTCCAGTTCGTAGGATTTCGTTGGATCCGCTTGTCATCGCGGATTTCATCAACGACCACCGAACACGGCGTCGGGATCAAGATTCCAGCGGACCGGTCGATCTTGCTGTTGGTCGTTCTCCTTGCATGTGGAGCCGTATCCGGATTGACCGCCGCAGCAACCTGGTACATGGATTTCGGAGAGACCCTTCTCCCCGCAAGTAGGGATAACCGTGGTGGAGCGAACGTCATGGCCATCCTGGGCGCCGCGGGATTGGTGATGGCAATCCTCTTCCTGATGTTTCGTGCACCCGCAACACTGCAACTCACGCCTTCCGGTGTTCGGTATCACATACGCCGCCACTGTTTCTTCCGCACCATCGATATCGACAACTGTGCCGACTGGTCGGATATCATTTCGATCATTCCGGAAACGCACATCATCCCGAATTCTTTTTCGGACCTCCACAACCCTCTGGTGAGGGTAACCGTCCGGCAATCGAGCTCTACGAGCACGGATATTGCCAGCGATGAAGAGATCTTGATTCGCGCCCACCTCTTGGTCTCCGAACCGAATACTCTACTTTCCTTGATTAATCGGATGAAGGACCATCCCGAAGACCGTGAACTACTCGCAGAGCCGGAATCGCGGAAGCTGCTGATGCCACCGCCCCTACGCGCGCGGTTCCGGTCTGCGCGCAAATCGAAGAGCTCCCTCGGCACTGACTCAGGGGGCGGGGCACCTCCGGACGTCTGACGCTGCAGGTTTTCTTCAGTGCCGCAAGGGGCGCCACACCCGCGATGATCAAAACATTTCCGACCGGGGAAGGCACGTGTCAACACCACCGACATCAAGCGTTGGAACTAGACCGAGGAACACCATGCAATCTCGAGCAGAAGGTGTATTCGTCTTGGGCAGCAGACACGTGCCATACCTTGAAATGTGGCCACAAAAGCTCAAGTACACCTGGCTTGCATCATTAGCGCTGCCAATATTCGTAGCCTGGGCAGGAGTCATCAGCATCGCCAAGGGTGTTCGACAAAGTGAGGCAGGGATGGTGATCGGTTTCACAGCATTCCTGATGCTGGTAACCGTCGCATCGGTTTTCGCAATAAGGTCCGCCGGATTTCGTTCGGTCTCCCTCTCACGGCGCGTTTTATCGCTCAACGCTGATCATCGCGTCGGAATTCGGATCCCCAAGCGTCGTGATGACGCTCTCCTGGCCATACTGTTTACGTGTGGCGCAGTTACTGGATTGACTACAGCCTCTACTTGGTATTTCGGCTTGGGAGAAACCCTACTTCCGACGAGTCGTGACACAAGCGGCGGTGCAAACTATATGGCGATCGCTGGAATTGTATCCCTACTTCTAGCGCTATTGTCCCTGGCAATCCAGGAGAATGCGGTGCTGAATCTAGCACCTTCCGGAATTCAATACCTAGTCCGACGTCGCCGCTTCTTCCGAACGAAGAATATCGAGACCTTCGTCGAATGGGATCGCGTCGAGAAGATCACGCCAGACACGCAGATCGTCACGACCGGCGCCAGTCAAATTCACAATCCGCTGATAAATATTTGCGCTTCCCCAACGACGGACTCGTATACAGATTCCGGCACCGATGAGGAAACCGTCATTCGCGTTTACCAATTGGTTTCCGAACCGAATACACTTTTTTCGCTGATGCAGTACATGAAGGACCATCCCGAGGAACGTGAACTACTCGCACAGCCAGAATCGCTGAAGCTGCTGACGCCACCGCCCCTGCGCGCGCGGTTCCGGTCTGCGCGCAAATCGAAGAGTTCCGTCAGCAGTAGCTCTGGGACAGCGGCACCTCCGAATGCCTAGCACCAGCACCACAAACGAACCTCTCGATGAAACCCTCGCGGAGCACCTCCAGGCGCTCGGCGTCGCCTGCGAACCATGCAACCCTGAGGCGGCAGACCATCCGCGCGTTTCTGTGCCTCAACTACCCGGCTGGGAACCGGTTCCCGCCGACCTGTTCCCCAACGCCTACCACGTACTGGTGAATCCTTCTCACAGAGAGCAGGAGTGGGTGCCGAACGTGGTTCTGATCCACGGGAGGCTCACTGCACCGGTCGATGCCGAAGCCTTGTTGTCTTGCGGCGGAGCCGACTCGCGTGCCCTGCCCGAATGGCACGAGTACGTGGTGTCCAGGGAGCCCCATCAGGGCCATCCTTCGACATTCATACAAGGCAGCTACACGGTGAATGGCCGCGCGTTCGCCGCAACCAACCGGTACGTCGTCAGCTCGGCCGGATCTTCGCAATTCCTGACCCAGCTCACCGTCACGATATTCCAGAGCCAGGCAGAGGAATTGGATGTTGACGTGGTGATATTCAATTCCGCGCTCAACATCACGATGGGCTGACTGGCCGAACGACCCGACCGGCCTTCCTGCGGCGCTGCCCGACATCGCGACTACACCTGCGCCTTCGTGCTCCCCCGTGACCGAGTGACGGCCCACAGTCCATTCGCGTTATGGTGCAGGTCACCAGGGTCAGCCAACGGAGGCCGACGGAAGAGTAGGGATTACAGCTGTGGAAATTCAGGGAACCGCCGCACTGGTCACCGGAGCGGCCTCAGGCCTCGGTGCCGCCACCGCCAAGCGTCTCGCTGACGCCGGGGCCACCGTGTTCGGGCTCGACCTGCAGCAGTCGATCGAGCGCGCCGGCGACAACGTCCCGGACGGCGTGACCCTCATCGCCACCGACGTCACCAGTGATGACGAGGTGCAGGCCGCCGTCGCGCAGATCGTCGGATCGGGCGTGCCGTTGCGCATCGTCGTCAACTGTGCCGGGGTCGGCTGGGCCGGTCGCATCCTGTCGAAGAAGGGCCCGCACGAACTCGAGTTGTTCCGCACCGTGATCACGGTCAACCTGCTCGGCACGTTCAACGTCATGCGGCTGGCCGCCGACGCCATAGCCAAGACCGACACCGTCGACGAGTCCGGGCAGCGTGGTGTCATCATCAACACCGCCTCGGTTGCCGCGTTCGAGGGCCAGATCGGCCAGATCGCCTACTCCGCGTCCAAGGGTGGCGTGCAGGGCATGACCGTCCCCGCAGCCCGCGATCTGGCGCAGTTCGGCATCCGCGTCAACACCATCGCCCCCGGCATCATCGACACACCGATGCTCGCCGGTGTCACCGACGAGTACCGCAAGGGCCTCGAGGCCGGCGTCCCGTTCCCGTCGCGCCTCGGCCAGCCGACCGAATACGCACAACTCACTCAGATGATCGTCGAGCACGATTACCTCAACGGTGAGACGATTCGTATGGACGGTGCTCTGCGCATGGCCCCACGGTAGGCGACTCAACCGCCGGTGCGTGGTTGACAGCGGGCAGGCCCCGTCCACCACGCATCGGGCGCGCAGCGCCCACTTAGGGGAGGTTGTCATGGGTTTTTATGCAGATCAGGTCCTTCCGCGGTTGATCGACAAGGCTTGCGGAATGAAGGTGACGGTGCCGGAACGTCAACGGGCCTGCACGGGACTGCACGGACGCGTCGTCGAGATCGGATTCGGCTCCGGGCTCAACATTCCGTACTATCCGTCAGCCGTGGAGGTCATCAGCGCCGTCGAACCGGCCGACCTCGGCTGGAAATTGGCGGGCAAGCGGTTGGCGGAGTCGGCGGTACCGGTCGAACGGTCTGGCCTGGACGGCCAGTCCCTTCCCTTCCCCGACAACAGCTTCGACACCGCACTGTCCACCTGGACGATGTGCACCATCCCGGATGTCGACGCGGCTCTTCTCGAGGTCCGACGGGTCCTGAAACCCGGCGGCACCCT
Source organism: Rhodococcus marinonascens NBRC 14363 (assembly GCF_001894885.1). Taxonomy (GTDB): domain Bacteria; phylum Actinomycetota; class Actinomycetes; order Mycobacteriales; family Mycobacteriaceae; genus Rhodococcus_F; species Rhodococcus_F marinonascens. The sequence goes on along the minus strand of NZ_BCXB01000057.1, from coordinate 7,610 downwards.
GCACTTCGTCGAGCACGGCCTGGCTCCCGACACCAAGGTCCAGAGCTGGCAGCACCGGCTCGAGCCGATCCAGAAGACCATCGCCGGTGGTTGCCACCTCACGCGTCAAATCCCCGAACTATTGACGGGAGCAGGCTTCGAAATCCGAGAGCTCGACCGCTTCTACGAGCAATCGGCGCCCAGATTCCTAGGCGCCCTCTCGCTCGGATACGCGGCCGCACCGCCAATGAACGGTTGAGCTATCTAGCGACTCGTCTGCGATGCGCAGGGCGCCGAACGACTTCCCGCTCATCAACGTAGAACAGCACGAGCGCGCAACAGAGAAGCGATGCGGGTATCCACGTGGCCTCGTGTCCGATGATCCTCGTGCACACGGCGCCGATGACGGCACCCGCCGCGAAACTGCCGACGATCGTGCCGTACACGGCGGTGGTTTTACGCGACTCACGGTCCTTCCCGACGAACCCGGCATAGGCGGATTCGGTGAAGCGCATGAGGTTTCCGGTGGTGGCGATCGCGATGTAGGACAGCGAACCGACAGTCCGGAAGAGCCCGATCTGGAGGGCGGCGACGAATGCGATCGGGACGGTCACCAACGCGTCGGGAACCGTCGAGGGCACAAACCCGACCCCGACGAGGACAGCGATCTGCGCGACCACGGCGACACGGATCGGATGGTTCACCACACGTTTCGCACGGGGACTCTTCAACGAATGGGCAATCGCGACGCCGACGATGAACGCGAGTATCGGCCACACATGCGCGAGCGCGGCGCGAACGTGTCCCTCCGACAGATCAATCCCCATGAGGATGACGTTGCCGGTCTGGGCGTTGGCGAAGACGCCGCCCCGGCTGATGAACGTGTAGGCGTCGAGGAATCCGCTGGCGATGGTGAGCAGCAGGGCAAACCGCAGTGAGGTGGAGGTTTCCGTCGTCAACGCACCCGCCCCCTATAGATCCGTGGCCAGGGGGATTTCCGATTCCGCCCGGTCCGACATCCACTCGCGCAGAACTTTCGTGGCGATCACATCGTCTTCGTTGTACTGCAGCAGACGCTCGCGCTGCGAGAGATCAGGTTCGCCGTCATAGCCGACGGCCTCGCGGTACCAACTCATCGACGCCTCGCCACTCGCATCCGCATCACGCCACCGGAACCCCGCCACGGGGGCGATCTTCTTGAGTCCCTTACCTGCCGGGCAGATGAATTGGTCGCTGACTGCCTGATAGATGTCGACCCACTGCGGGCTGTCGATGAATTCCCGGATCTCGTCCTCGGTGGGGATTCCCGGGGTCCCGACGAACCGACGGGCCGAGTCCAGCAACCACTTATCCTCGGCGGCACGGGAATAGCAGTATGCGGCGAAGGTCTTGCCGCTCAGCGCCGCAGCCTCCCGTTCGGCCATCAGCCACGTCCAGAACTCGGCGAACGAGCGGGCCTCGTCCGGCGTGGGCAACGGATCCCAGCTGACGAACGGCCGATACACCGAAATTCCATCCGCGTTGAGCAACGTCCCCCACAGATAAGCGCCGTGCTCCTGGTAGCTCTCCATGTCGACATCCACCTCGATGTCCGCGCGGGTCACCCGGATCTGCGAGTATCTTCGCACCAACGGCGCTCCCGCCAGCCACGCCTTGGCGGTGACGACAGCGTCCTCGAACGCGCCGTGCGGCCAGTCCTCGATCGGTTCCTGATCCCATGCCGCGAGATCGTCGATGGTGCGGCACCCCGCTTCGCGCAACAAGTCGGCCCGTGACCCCGAGGCCACCAGGCTCACGTCGTGCGTCTGCGTTAACTGCTCCTCGCAGCCCGGCCACCACGGGCACGAACGGCATTCGCCGATCTTCGACGGCACCGTCGCCGATTCTCCGCGCGCGATGGCGAGTCGGTCGACGAATCGCTCGTCGTAGTCTTCGAGGATGGCTGTGAGGTCGTGCACGAAAATCACGTCCGAGCCGTAGCCGATCGCGCCGGCCACGAGCGCCGGACTCGCGAACCCGTGCTGCTCGAGCATCCGGTACACCTGCGCGACGCGCATCTGGTCGCGCGCCTGACCGCGCGGCTTCCGAGCCAGGTCTTCCCGTGGTTCCCACTCGAACATTCCCGACGTGACCGCGCCGCGACCGGGATCGGTGACCTTGTGGTTGACGACGATCACCGGGATGTACCCGCCGCGATCCGTGTCACGGATAAGAATTTCGCAGTGCGCCTTCCTGCCCACGTCCCGATCAAGTGGCAGCACCGCACCCCAGATGCGGTCCGCACCCGCGGCGCACGCGGCCAAGGTGTCCTCGGCGCGCCTGCGCGCACTCTGCTCGCGGTCGATCTGCACCCAGCGATCGGGGGCGTGTTCGGTGAGCGTCCGGCGAATCCCTTCGCGCTTGGCAGTGGCGGCGTCCTGACGTTGGCGGACGCCCGGGTCCTCGGGCGCGGCCGCGAGTTGTTCTGGGAACGCCGCGTCGAGGTGCACGCGATGACGACACCGCGTCAGTGCGCCGGCATCGATCACCGCCCTCGGGACCTGTCCGGGAGAGGCGCGGGGTTCTGATTGCTGACCGATATGGGAACACACAATGACCAAGATTATGTGCTCCCCTAGGCTTACCTCGAAGCACCGGATGCAGTTGGTAGCGTGGGCTGCGCTGAAACACCAGGAAAAGGGGTCTTTTCGATGGGGTTGTTCAAGAAACGAAAGTCCCGAGCCACCCGCAAGGCGGAAGCCAAGGCACTCAAGCACAAGGCCGGAGTGGAAGCGAAGCTGAGCGCACGAAACGAACGGAAGCGCGACAAGGTGGCCGCCAAGACCGGCCGCAAACTCGAGGCTGCCGAACTGAAATCGCAGAAGAAGATCGACAAGGCTCAGATCGCAGCGTTCAAGGCGCAGGAGAAGGCCGCCGACCGGAAGGGTTTCACGGTCGCCAACGTGCGCAAGTACCTCGGTGTCGCTCGACTGCTGACACCGGTGCTGCTTCCGCTCGCCTACCGGGCCGCGACAGTCGTGCGCGCGCAGATCGATGCCCGTCGCGCCGAACGGATGGGCATCGGCGTCGACCAACTCGCCAACTTCACCGGACACGGAGCCAAGCTCAGCGCCCGCATCGCCGGTGCTGAAAGCTCCACCACCGAGATCCTCGGGCAGAAGCCCGACGATGCGGAGACGCAGAAGTTCGCCGCGGCCATCCGCGGCCGCCTCGGCGACCTCAACACCGCCGTCCGCGCGGCCGAGCAGATGCCTCACGCCCGGCGCAAGGCCGCCCACCAAGCGATCGCGTCCGAACTCGACGGCGTCGAAGCCGATCTCCTCGCCCGCCTCGGCGTGCGCTGAAGATCTAACCTCGGTGTACCCCACCCGCCGTGCCCCGACCGCCCCTTTACGGGGTCCGGCGGTGGGGGCGCTGGCGGGCGCTCTCGCGGTCGCGGCACACGGTGTCGGGGGCGGCGGAGTCCCCGATTCCGCCGCATTGACCCTTCTGCTCGTCACATGCGGCGGTGTCGGCGCGATGACGACACACCTGCCCGCTCGCTTCCACGGCAGCCTCGCTCTAGTCGCCTCGCTCGGTCTGGGACAACTGGCCGCACACGCCGCGCTCACCCTCACCGCGCACCCTAACTCTGCGGGCCCGGACGTACCGATGCTCGCCGCGCACGCTGTCGCCACCATGGTCTGCGCTCTGCTGATCGCCAGCGCCGAACGCCTGTACGGGCCGCTCGTCCACGTATGGTGCCTGGTGTTACGGGGCGAACCACAACCGATCTCGACGGCTGCGCAGCCTCATATTTCCTCACATCACACGAACCCCGTGGATGCCCTGCTTCGCGCCAGCATTTCACGCCGTGGCCCACCGGTCCGAGTCTGACCCTCTCCCACCTCAAAGCTCAGACCAGTAAGGACCTATCGATGACACCCATATCCAGCCATGCTTTTTTGACCCCTGGCCCGGCAACAGTGAAAGATCCAACGATTCGGCGTGCCGATTCCGTAACGTGTACGACGGACCCCGGCGTCGGGGTCGGACCCGGCCAGTTCCAGCAGGTCGAACTGTCTTGGGGAACCACTACCCGAGGAGGACGAAGTGTTGTTCCCTGCCACGCAGACCTACAGCAACGCCAGCGCCCGTTGGCTGGGTGGCGCCGGATTCGTTCCCGGCGCGTTCGACCTCAGCGCCGTGGGCCGGAGCCGTCGCTCATGAGCACGCGCACCTCGATCACCGCGATGAAAGTTCTCACCCTCGGTCTGCTGGTCATGCTCACGAGCATGCTCGGCGTGGCCACGGCCTCCGCCCACGCCGCCGCGACTGGCTTCAACCCGGAAAACGGTGCTCAGATCGCGACCGCCCCGGATCAAGTGAGTATCAAGTTCAATGAGCCGATGCAGGAATCGTTCGCATCACTGACCGTCGTGGGGCCGGACGGCAACCTGTGGACCAAGAGTGACCCGTCAGTTGTAGGGACCACTGTCAGCGCCGCACTCGGTGAGCTGGGACCAGCGGGCGAATACACCATCGCGTACCGCGTCGTCTCCGCCGACGGACATCCCGTGAGCGGTACAAGCACGTTTACACTCACCCAGCCGGAGTCGGGCGCGCCGGGCGCCCCGGCCAGCGGCGTGAGCGCCCAGGCCAGCAGTCCGGGTGGATCCGCGGACGGTGGAGTTCCGTTGTGGCCGTTCATCGTTGTGGGCGTGATCGTATTTGCAGGTGGACTATGGCTCGCACTTCGCAAGCCTCGCGCCGACAGCTGAGGCGGACGGGTACGGCGCGGCAGTGGTTGCTGCTGTTCGCCGTACCCACCTCCCTCGTCGGGGTCGCGTTCGGTTGGGCGCTGGCGCGGCCGGAAGGCCACGACCCGTCGAGTGTCGTCCGGGCGATATCCCTACTGCTGGGCTCGGTCGTCCTCGGACTCGCGACACTCGGCTGGTGGAGTCGCACAGGCACTCGTCCCTTCGCGAGGAACGCACGGCTGTGGCAGCTGTCGACGGCGATCGCCGCGGCCTGGATGCTCGCCGAGGGCGTCCTGCTCGCGATGACCGCGTCCGAGGCGGATGCCGAACCTCTGATCGAGCTGTCGGTCGGGCGGTTCGGGCAATACGTGACCGAGATCAGCGCCGGACGCGTCGGCCTGGCAGTTCTCGCATGCACGGTCGCCGCCGCCACATGGTCGGCGATTGCGTTCCGCCGCAAAGACGCCCGGCTCCCCGTCCCGGTGCTGGTGCTCGCGGCGCTCGCCCTGGTTGCCCGACCGATCACCGGCCACATGTCGCAGCAGATGCTCGGCTCGGCACTCGACGTCGTCCACGCTCTGGCCGCCGCCGTGTGGCTCGGGGTGCTCGCCGCGCTCGGTTTGATGCTCCGCTCGCGCGGAGACTGGGCGAAGTGGCTGCCGCGATTTTCTGACCTCGCCGTCTGGTGTGTGTCGCTGCTGACCTTGACAGGGGTTGTGAACGCCGCGGTGAAGTTGGGTGGGGTGACACCGCTGTTCGATACCGGGTACGGCCGCATCGTGCTCGCCAAAATGCTCGTGTTTGCGGTGCTCCTCGGGCTCGGCTGGTGGTGGCGGCGAACCTGGGTCGGCCAGGCCGCCGCTCACCGGATCGACGCTGAAACCTCGCTGAGGCGAGCCACGGTAGAAGTGGTCGCGATGGCCATTGCGTTCGGGCTCGCCGCCGCCCTCGCCACCACCGCCTAACTCGACCGGGCGGGTCTGTGCAGAACGATCTTTCCTCGGCCGCCCCCCTCCTCGCCGGCGCGTTGCGCTCGAGCCGCATCGGTCAGCGCGAACGTGCGGACCGGCGGTAGAGAAAACTCTCCGGCGGCGGCCAAGTCGCCCAGCCTGCGCAATGTCTCTGTGCTCCGATCGTCGGAGGTGCCGGACGAAAAGGTGATTCCCAGATCGAACGCCGCAGCGTCCGACAGTGTCACGATCCGCTCGACGCCCCCACGCAAATCCATCGCAGCCTCGAGCCCACCGTGGCCGGCATCGAGTACGGCGTCGACACCGCCCGGGGCGAGGGCGCGCACCCGACCGGCCATGCCCTCACCGTAGGTCGTGGGCGTCACGCCCAGTTCCCGAAGGGCGTCGTGGTGCCTCACACTCGCGCTGCCGATCACGGTAACCCCGCGTTTGCGCGCCAACTGCGCGGCCATTGTTCCCACCGCACCCGACGCACCGTTGACCAGCACAGTCTCACCGGGTTCGAGGTTTAGCAACCCCAGGGCACGGTCGGCGGCCTCGCCGGCGACGGGAAGCGTGACGGCGTCCGTCCAACTCAATTCACGCGGCTTCGGCACCACCACCGAGGCGAGCGCGTACTCCGCGTAGCCGCCGGTGTCGGACCAGCCGAACATCTCGTCCCCGACCGTCACACCCGTCGCGCCCGGTCCGAGAGCGTCGACCACACCGGCCACCTCGCTGCCGGGGATCTTCGGGAACTTCACCTTCATCACTTCCGCCATCGACCCCGACCGCACCTTCCAGTCGAACGGGTTCACCCCGGCGGCGCGGATGACGAGGCGCACCTGGTTGCCCGCCGGCACGGGTACCGGAACGTCGACGGTCTCAAGAACCTCCGGACCGCCGTAGGAAGAGTACGAAATTGCCTTCATCGTCTGGTTCGCCATATCAACAAATCTCGTCCCTTCGCGGCGGTTTGTCACCGCTTCGAGGCTGGGAACTGCTCGCGAGCGAGGGAACCGTCGACGACGTTGTAGACCGAGTCCATCCGGTAGAGATGGCCACGATCATGCGTCACCAGCAAAGTCGCGACATCGTGCTCCCGAACGACGCCCAAGATCAAGTCCATGATCGCCGCTCCGCGTTCCTGATCGAGGGCACTCGTGGGCTCGTCGACCACCAGCAGCGACGGATCATGCATCAACGCCCGGGCGAGATTGACCCTTTGCCGCTGCCCGCCGGACAGTTGCCCTGGGCGTTTTCCAGTGTGTGCACCAAGCCCGACCGCGTCGAGAAGTGCCCGTGCGCCCGACAGCAGGCGGAAGGCGCTACGTGGAATGCGGTCAGATGGCGCCGAGTTCCCGTGCCCTCGCGACGGCCGAGGTCCGTGACTTGACGCCGAGCTAGCGGTCAAGTCAAGCGGTCAAGTGCGGTCCGGGGATGTGCCGATCGGCTTCTGACCGAACCCGCGTCGGTGCGGGTCCTCGGGGGCTCTTCGATCTTGATCGGCAGCCTGGTAGTGGGAAAGCTCGTCATCGAGCCCCCGTACCGGCCAGTCACCGACCACCGCCACGTCGAACAGTCGAAACACAGGGACGTCGAACGCGACCTGCACAGGTCTAGTTCAAAGAATCCCATTTACATATTCCACTGTTGATTCGACTCACCAGTGCAGGGGGCGATTTGAACCGGGGTGCCGTTGGCGGAGATGCTGTCGGTGACTTCGAGGCATCTGCCGGTGGTGGTTTGAACGATGCTGGCGCCAGGTTGGTTCCCGTCGGTGACTTCGTCGGCGATAGTCCACTGTTGCGTGATATGTCCGGAGCATTTGCCTAGTTCGACGGGCGCAACGCCATCCGGGCTCGGATCATCGCCGAACTGCCCGTAGCCGTCGTTGAGTTCTTGCAGGCACAATCCGGACACCGGGTTGACGATCTCCCCG
>NZ_BCXB01000056.1 GCF_001894885.1 Rhodococcus marinonascens NBRC 14363 | reverse complement strand
CCCCGGTGTCGTGCTCGCGGACGGCCTCGAAGCGGCGACCGGGGACATCGTCGTCACCCGCAAGAACAACAGCAAATATGTGGCCAAGGACAGCTCGGGCGCCCGTACCGGGCGGGTGAAAAACGGTGACCTGTGGACGGTGACCGAGATCGGGGTCGACGGGTCGTTACGCCTCGAGAACCGCACCAGCGGCGGCCGGGTCGTCGTCGCCGCCGACTATGTCACCGACAACGTCCAACTCGGGTACGCGGCCACCGTGCACCGCTCCCAGGGCATGACCGTCGGCTCCTGCCACGTGCTGACCGATGCGTCGATGGACCGGCAAGGCTTCTACGTGGCGATGACGAGGGGTAAGAACACCAACATCGCCTACGCCGCCCAGGACGCGTTGCCGGACTGGGACTTCGAACACCGCCCCGTCGAGCATCCGGGCGCACTCGGTGTCCTGGCGGGCATCATCGCCCGCGACGGATCGCAGCGCACCGCGCACCGCGCACCAGATGATCGAAGACGCCCAAGCCCGCGCCGGCTCGTTCGACGCGATCAAAACCTCCTACTTCGCCGCGGTGAGCGCCCTCTACGAGGAGCACACCGCGGCCCTATTGGGTGAAATCCTCACCGACCACCAGTTCACCTGGGTGCACTCGTTCAGGGGCTGGGACAAGATCGTCGAGACCGTCGCCCGGTCGGAAAACTTCGGCTGGGACACCCGCACCCTGCTCACCGACGCCGCGAATGTGATGCGCACCGCGGGGAAGGCCGGCGAACTCGACGACCAGAAAAACACCCCCGCCGTGGTGATGGCCGACGCCCTCGACGAGGCCACCGAACGGTTGCCGCGGCGGCGCACCGACATCCTTGCCCGGTACCGGGTGCCCGCCCTCTCCGATGCCGCGGCCGCGCAGGATCCGATCCTGGCCACGTACGCCCGCTCGCATGTCGAGCAGATGCACGCCTTCGTCGACACCTACATCGACCAGGCAACCCGGAACCGGGCGCCGTGGATGGTGGCCCTCGGTGACCCCGGCACCGATCCCCGCAAACAGGCCCTGTTCGAGTCCGCGGCCACCGAGGTCGCGGTCTCCCGAATCCTCGCCGACGTGTCAGACGAGGTGACCGACCCGTGCGCACAGTTGAGTGAGGTTCGCACCGCAGCGGTGACGAAGAAGATCGAACAAATCCACCACTCCCCCGCCGCCGTAAGCGTGTATTCGTCGTACACCGCGGACGAGTTGCGGACGGCGGCCGCGTCGGTGCGCCGGCGGATCTCCGGCACCCGGCTGATGCTCGGCCTGGCCACCGGTGAACTCGCCTCCGCCACCAAAAACTCCGCTGTCGGGGCCGTCGACGCCGGTGTGGCCGCCGCCGAAGCCGACGCACAGAAGATCCACACGGTCCGGCAGGCCCGGACCGCGCACGAGCGGATCCGCCGCGATCCGAACGCCACCGACGACCAGATCAACCAGGCCCGGGCCGCACGGGTGGCCGCCGAAGCCGCGGCGCCGGACGAACGAAGCTGGGGTGCGATCGAGATCGCCGCCACCGGGGGCCGTGCCCACCAGGGACGCCGCGACCGCGCCGCCCACACCGACCAACGAGTGATCGGGCAACTGAACACCCGGATCGCCCGCATCGAGAAAACCATCACCGCGGACCGTAAACGGCTCACCCTCATCGGAACCGAACAACGCACCCGCCCCGCCACCAGCACACCCGCCGGACGCCGGCGGGCCACACCGGACACCGACCACGAGCACGCACCCGACACACCTACCCACCATCAGGAACACGACCGAGGCCCGGAACTGTAGGAACGACCACACCGAATATCCCCGCCACACCCCGGCGAGGGGGAAACTAATGCGACCCGATATCACCGTGGAGTTCTGTTCTCGGCCGGCGACCACTGACCGACCGGCTTCCTCGGCCCCATCCGTGCAGCGGACGGCATTGCCGGTTCCGCCGAGGATTCGGGAACCTTCACCTCGGAGGACTCGGTAGTGCCCGGTGCGCCGGTGCTGCTGTCGAGGCTTTCCGAGGGTGCCGATTCCGCCGTGTACGCACCACCAGACTGCGGCAGCACGAAAATGTGGAGCCACATCGCGTGCCGGAACGCCCCGTTCGAACGGCACATCCGAGGGGGATTTGTTCCGAGTTCGAGATCGGTACGGCGTGTCGGCGCGAGTAATCGATCTTCATGGCGCACTCTAGGTACGAAGCTGGCGCAGCATCGTCGCCGGCAGCGATCGGGACGTCCGAGAGGAGAAGGCAATGCCAACACCGAGCAAGGGTGAGCGCAGCCGTGTATCGACGCGCGTGCCGAAACCTGTGGCCGAGGAACTCGAGCGCCGCCGGATCGCTGCTGGAGCAAGCTCTGAAAGCCAGTTTCTGGCGGACCTGCTTGCGGCGTGGACCGGCCACAAAGACCTCGTCGTCGAACTTGACCAGGAGGTTCTACCACTGACTGCGTAGAGAATTTCCTTCTTTCCAGGAGGAGCTAAGCAACTTCATATACGCATAGCAGTAGTACATCAACAAAGAAAACCCCCGGCGGTTAGGCCGAGGGTTCTCGAGGTTGGTGAGATTCGAGTTAGCAGCTCGATTCTCGGTGGTACTGCTCTTTCCCCGAAGGGACTGTCTTGCCGGACAGATCTCATGATAGCGCGCACCCTTTTGCGTCGCCATCTAATACCACACGTGTCGTCGGTAACAATGCGATTGCGTGCACCCGTCGCCCGCGTACCCGCACCTTTGCGTCGGGGTACCGGACGGGGCTGCCCCACTCCCCCCGTCGCGGCGTCGCACGCACCGTCACCGAACGCACCCTCGCCCGCCGGCTCACCCACACCCGCGACCGGGCCGAGCAGATCGCGGTCGACGGCATCCTCGTCGACCGCCGAAAGTCCGGGCCGATCCACCTCCAACTCGAGGAAGACGCCTACGCCGGGATCGCCTGCTGGCTGGGCAGCGAGCACTGGACCGAGGTGGTCGTGAAAACCGTCTACACCTCCCGGTACCCGCAGATCCGCCCGATGCTCGCCGCCGCGACCGGCGGCGGAATCTCCCTGGAGGCCGTCCTGGCAGTCGCCCGCGTCAAGGCCGCGGCCGCCGACTTCCGAACAGGACGAGGCTCCCGGCTCGCCGTCGCCACCATCGTCGCCCGCACCGGCCTCGGAGAACGCACCGTGCAACGAGCCCGCACTGCACTCTTGCTGCTCCGCGTGGCCACCGAAACACTCGCCGGCCGAATCCGTACCCGCACCGAACGCCTCGCCTCCTGGGCCGTCGGTGACCGCAGCAGAGGGTGGGCAGCGGTCTGGGCGCTGCACCCCCCCACCCCTGTGGATAACTTCGGCCGCGTCACCGCAGGTCATCCACAGATGGCACCCCACCCCGCTTTGGGTATCTTTTGGTCTCTCAAGTCTTGTAAGAGAGTTCTCTTTACAGGAAAAACTGTGGAAAATGCCGCCGCTTCGCGTCGACCGGCCACGAGGAAGAGGCGGGCGCGGCCGGTGGTTGATCGTGGGGGGCAGTTGCTGGCCGCTCAGTGGCTCCGTGACCGCCGGACACCGGCCTGGGCACGCCCACTGTCGGTCGATCAGTGGGCGAACGTCCTGGCCGGCGCTGCCGAACACGGTGTCACCGGCGCCGACCTCAACACCCTCCTCGACGAGGAAGGACGCCGCCTCGGCCGCGAACTCACCCCCGGGCACCCGATCCGATTCCTGCAATGGCTCCTCGGCAAGGCCGACCTGGACTACCCGCCGCACGTCCTCGACGCCATCGCCCACGCCCAACACACCGCCCACCGGGCCGCCGAAGCCCAGCACACCAAAACCCTGATCGAAGACGGCCGACGTAAACGAGAAAAGGCACTAGCCGACCTCACCGGACCCGGCCGGGCCGCAGCCCTCGCCGCCGCCAACCACTGCGCGAAGAAGCACACACGGCGCACACCGTGATCCGTGGCCGCTGAAACCACAAAGGATCGCCATACGAGCCTGGTGCTCCCGAGCGTGTCCACTGTGCAAGTCGGCTCAGGGATTCCCGACGCGGGTTGTCGACAAGTCCGAACTGGGAAACACAGACGACTCCTCAAGTGGCTCTAGATAACCTTCGCTTCTCGACTACAGCGCGGGCCATGAGAGTCCGCTACGGCGTGTCTGTACCGGGGCAAGCGCAATTACCAGGCACTCCTGGGCCAGCTTCGGGATCATTGGCTAGTGTGTGGAGCTCGGCTTTTGGGGGCTGAGGGCGATTCTGAGGCCCCGTTTCCGGTGTGTTCCGGCCAGCGCCCTCAGGTGGCCGGCCGCCTGGAGGCATCCGCGTCCCGCTCAACAACCGCAGGGAACTACAGACTCGACTTCGAGGCCGCAAACGAAAAACGTGTGTGCACCCGGGACCCAACCATTGCAGGCGCAACGCCGCCAACCGCCGCAAACAGTGCAAACCCGTTGCAAAAGAGGCGCAAAACACACACGTGAGTTCCTGAATTCTGGCTGCCAGCGCCGCAAAGGGGAACTACCGACGTCCAGCTCCTCCTCCCCCACCATCAACAAGCGGCCCGCGCTGTTGCAGACCGTTGCGCGAAGACGCGAACGGTCTACAGAACATGACGCGGCCTTGTTCCTTCGTATTGCATCGAAACTTGAGTGGCCACCGAAAACCTCGGACCAAGCCCGGTCGAGACGCACCCCAGCAAAACAGGACGCCCACCACTTCCACCGCAATACGCAATATAGGGAAAACCTGGCAGCGTGTCGGCGCGACAGTCGGCAGAGGGTGGGCGCTGATCGCGACAGCGGATCACCGCCCACCCATATCTGATCTGGGATTTTGCGTACTTTGCGGCCACTGCAGCTGTCTGTGCCGCTCTTGAGGTTCGAACGACCGATCCTCGCTGCACGGATGTCCAGGGCAGCGACCAGTCAAATCGAAGGTGAGGTCGGCGGCAGATCTCGCGCAAACCCCAGGCCACAAAGGTTATACTTACTAATATTAGTATATAGCCCATATGGGCTATATACTAATATTATCTGACTTAACATATGCTTACATATCGAGGGCTGACATTACTGTATCTATCCGCTGGTTACGTTATATAAAGGGAGGTTCCATGACGATTACCGCAGTCGTGAACTTGAAGGGTGGCGTCGGAAAGACCACCGTCACGAACGGGCTCGCACACGCGGCGGCCGTCCAAGAGCGATCCTGCTTGGTTGTGGATGGCGACTCGCAGGGCAACTCGACGATGCACCTGACGAACTACACAGCCAACAACTCGCCCGAGAACAGCTTTGCGGACGTCTTGGACCGCGAGGTGGACCTACCTATCGAGGACGCAATTATTGCGTCGAAGCGCCCAGAAATCCACATCCTGCCCAGCGGGTTCAGCGATTTGCAGGGCGTTCAAGACACGCTGGTAGGGAAGCCTGGCGGCGAAATGGCCGTGCAAAGAGCTCTTAAACCCGTCAAAGACAAGTACGACCACATTCTCATCGACTGCAGGCCTGCTATCGACCTGATTACGCGCAGTGCCATGTACGCGGCAGACAACGTCATCATCGTGGTCCAACCGGAGTCCGACGCAATCGCGGGATTTGATGCAATCCAGCAGGCAATCGACGATCTCGCCGAATACATGGACAAGCACTTGAAAGTTGCCGGTGTCGTAGTCAATCAGGTGGACGGCCGCAGGCTCGACCACGCAAAGTCCCTTGACTACCTGCGCGCGTATGTCAAAGCCGCCGACCTCGAGATCCTCGGCGACCCGATCCCGATGCTGGCGGACATCAGCAAATTGACCAATGTCGGTATGGGTCTTGACCAACACCCGAGGCCGACACCTCGGTCTCGCAACCTGGCCGAGAACTTCGGAACCATCCTTAAAGCGACAAGGTGAGATCAATGACCCCCATCCCCGAACCGACTCTGCCTCCCATCCGCGCAAAGAAGCAACGGAACGTATTCGAGCAGGCAGCCGCAACGTCACAGGAATCGCCCCAAGAGGAGCAGCAGGTCGAAGCGCAACGCAACGCACCCACAGCAAAGAAAGCACCAAACGCGGCCGCCGCAAAGCATGAACGGCAGAGCCCGAAACGCATGGGCGGCACGAAAGACATCCTGCTTTCCCTCCCCGAAGAGTTGAAGGATCGAATGCAGGCGACCGTCGCATTTACCTACCCATACACGGGCATCAAGCACCAGCAGGCATTCATCCGCGAGGCGATCACACAGCTGTGTATGCAGATGGAAGGGCAGTACAACAACGGCGAAGAGTGGCCCCTACCTGCGGATCTTCGAGACAGCTAACAGTCAATAGGGGCCCTATTGCCCATATGGGCAATAGGGCAAATCGGTGAACAACGAAGGAGCCCCGCCGGGCACAACCGGCGAGGCTCCAGACCGGGAAAAACCCTTAGGAAGGAAAACCCCGATCATGGACGACTTTAATCTGCGTGCTGCACGTGTTCAGTTAGGCGCTTTGATTGCGGCGCTGCTCCTGGCGATCCTGATCGCACTCGGAATCACCACCGGTGCGTTCGTCCTGTCCTTCGCGGTGCAACGCGACCTGGCACGGCAAGCCACCATCCCGGAGGATCTCGCCTGGATCTTCCCTGTCATCGTCGACAGTGCAATCTTCGGATCCACCATTGCGATCGTCATCTTGACCAAACTCAGAATGCGTTGGTGGGACAAGGGTTTCTACATCGCTCTCGCGGTCACCGTCGTCGTCATCAGCATCCTGGGTAACGCGTACCACGCATTCCACAACGCGCTCGCGGCGCACACACAGCTCGCGAACGGGGGAGAGGTGGGATACATGCCACTCGACCCCGCTATCGCCGCGGCCATCGCTGTCATCCCGCCCGCCCTCGTCCTTGCGTTCACCCACGGACTCGGGATCCTCATCAAAGCCACCGGAATCGCGTACAGCGACTACAAGAGGCAGATCGACACCCACAGCGCCGGCGACGAGCAGCCCGACGCAAAGACCGAGCACCCCGACGCAAAGAATGTTGCGCAACGCAAACCCGCATTGCGCGGGCACGTCGAGTTCGGGGGAGCGGCGCAACACGCCCCCATGACAGGCTTTGCGGAACCAGCGGATGGTTGTGCGGAAGCACCCGAGGGTGCGTGCGACAACACGGAAGCCGACACCGCCACCGCCGGTATCGAGGCACGTACGGTCCTCGACACCCTGGCCGACGAGGTGACCACAGTTGCGGTCGGTGCGGAACTCTCCGCCGATCTCGAGCGGTTCATTACCGAATCCAATCTGCCGAACCCCGTCAAGGACACCGCACGCCGCAAACTCGCAGATCCGACCCTGACCTGGGAAACACTCGCACAAACCTCACATCCGGCCGTGCACACCTCGACCGCGTGGCGCCGCTACGAAAAGTTCGACACCGCCGCCCGGGCAGCAGGATTCACCGAACCACCACTATTCGACCTGCGGGCATCCGACATCGACTACGACGATCAGCTCGTCACCACGAGCTGACCGGGACAGGCCACACCCTCGGCCGCGACAGCGCCCTGACGGATAAACACCGCCAGGGCGCTCCGGGCCCCAGATCAGACGAACGCGGCGAGACCAGGTGACGACCTACGACATAGAAGCCGCCCTCCCGGACCTGTAACGGGAAACATCAACGGCGCAAGGGCGTTAGGAGCTCGAATGCCGGGACCTTCAATGACCAAGGTCTGATCGGACCACCGCTGAAACGACGACAGCTGTGCTGCCACGATGCCGCTTCGCGCCACCTTGTCCCACTAATACGAATCTGGACGCGACACGTGCGGCGAGGGTGGGCAGCGAAGTCGGAAGTAAGGGGCATCACGATGGTCCGGAACTGGCGATCGGAAAACCTTGCCGCAACAAGTGTTTGCAGCACCGCGATTAGCGGTTGGCGCGCTCATCTGGGAAATGCTCTTTAGCGAGCCCGCACCCATCGGCGGCCACGGCTTACCTCGGTTGAACGTGCGCTCCAGACGTTCCACATCGGCGAGGATCACTCGTTCGAGGTAGGCGCTGAAAGTCTCTTCGTGCTCCTGGCGTGCACCCCAGACCAGGCTGCGCGGACTCGATCCTGGCGCCTGCATCGTCAAAAGGCAGTTCAGTAACATGCCCTGTGCAATGCACCCCGTGCTTCGTCCGGGGTGCAGCCCGTTCCCCCCGGATTAGCTGGTAAATCGCGCCCATCCCAGATCTCCCTTTGTGCGCCGATCTCTGGTGTGTTTCCTGCGGTGAAGCCGTGCATCATGACCAATAAGAAGTCGCGATCTGCGACGAGTTCGTCGGAGCGTGAACCGATTTCTACGGTTCGCTGTGCGACCAGATAAGGTGTCCCCGGCATCGTCGTCATAGACATCCTCGCCAACGCTCGGGTCCTGCGCCCAAGCGCCGGCCGCAGCGTCAACCGACGGCTCGCCTCAGCAAGCCAAAGCGTGGCTTCCAGGTGTGCCAGGGAAGCGCCGGGACAGCCACGGGGACCCAGGCCGAACGGTAGGTATCGCCCGTGGTCGTCGTGGGTGAGGAAGCGGGCTGGGTCGAAGAGGTCGGGCTCAGCCCATCCCTCCCGTTGCACCTCGGCGGTCACAACGCAGACGTCGTCGCCGGTACGGATCGGCCAACCGGCTACAACGTCGTCGCGGCGGGCCCGCCTGCTAACCAGCCATACTGCGGGGTGCAGGCGAAGTACCTCCTTGACGACGGCGGTGGTGAGCCGCAATTGCCCCATCAAGCGCAGCAAATCGGCCGGGTCATCGGTGGGATCATCGGCGGCTTCCCGCTCTTCGACGAGAGCATGGGCCAGCGCGGGCCGTCGGCTCAACTCGTCGACCGCCCAGCCTAAAGTGGATGATGTGGTCTCATAACCCGCCAGTAGCAGCGATATAACGCCGTCGCGGTTAGCCCAAGCAGGCGGACTACTGTCTGGGGCACCGGCACTGACAACAGCGGCGATGACCTCGTCTGCGGCACGGTCTAGGACCGTACGTGCCTCGCGCAGGCGCCGTTCTGCCCGAGGGCGTAGTACGGCGGGAACCCGGTCCTGGGTGACCACCCGGAACATCGCGTCGTCCTGCACGACGTCCAGCGCCGCGAGTACCGGCGCTACGTGCGGGGCCGGAGCGCCGAGCACCGTCGCCAAGCAACGCAGAGTGTATTCCGCAAGCAAGCCGTCGATCGGCATCCGGCGTGGATGGAGTCCCGCCAGCTCTGTGACTGAGTCGACCGCATACCGGTAGATCGTAGGTGCATGCTGCTGTATCCGAAATTATCGTGATCGAGTGCGCACAAACCACGAGTGACCCGGAGGGGGTGGACGGATCGGCGGTGAATTCCCAGTGCAGGTCCCGGATTCGGTGCCGGGTCGCCCATGCCGTGCCGGTTCGGGCGAAGCTCACTGGTCGGCAATCCACTCCGCGATTGCGGATCCCGGATAGGGTGCTGACGTGGCGGAAGCCGCGTTGTCCGGGTGCCGGTCCGCTGGGTGAACAGGCGGGGCTGCCGATTGGCGTCGGGTGCCGGTGAAACGGTCCGATGAGGCGGCGGGACGCGTCGAGCAGGGCGGCCACCGCATCGTGGTACCGAGCTCGAGGTCGCCACCCGGCAGGAACGGGATTTCGTCAGCTGAGGGCGACGCTTCCCCAAGGGGCGGATGAGTCCTCGGGGTCCTCGGGCTGTCGGGCAGGGCGCCGGTGACGGCGGCGGCGGCGGTGGGGGCGGGTTCTCCGGAAACGCTGATGCCGGTGGCCCGGCGTGGCGACTCAGTCACCCGCCTTGACGATGGGCGGCGACGGACAACCGCACGCGCGCGCACGTCGAAGCGTGCGTGGAGACAGGATCACGGTGGCGACCCCAGCCTTGCGCGCCTATCATCGATTTACACGAACAAATAGACGTAAGGATGCGATGGTGATGGGGAAGTCGATGAGGAGCGTGGAAGACCGCTACCTGCACGGTGACCTGGACTTTGAGGCGGCGGTACGGGAGGTGACTGGCACCGACATCGACCGTGCGTTCTTCGCGCAGATCGTGCACGGCCTCTCCGAGAAGAACCCGGCCGGGCTGGCCTTGTCCGAGCACGATGCCGCGCTGCTCACCGAGGCCGGATTCGTCACCGACCCCGCCGCCGCGACCGCAGCGCGAGTGGGCCGGGACATCCGCATGCAGAACCTGGTCCACAGCTCGCTGTCGGTCGCCGACGCCGCTGAACGCCTCGGGGTCACCACCGCACGAGTCCGCCAGCGCCTGACCGAGGGCACCCTGTGGGTGTTCACGTCGGGCCGGAACCGGCTGTTGCCGCCCGCCCAGTTCACCGCCTCCGGTGCGGTCCCCCATCTCGATCAGGTTCTGCCGCTGCTTGGCAAGGAGCTGCACCCGCTGACCGTGCAGGCGTTGCTCACCGAGCCGCAGCCGTCTCTGATCGTGGAGGGCCGTGCGGTGTCGATCGTGGCGTGGCTGACGGGCAGCGCGGGGTCCGCCGCGGACATCGCGCAGGCTGCCGACGTGATCACCGCTGCAGGCTGGGAATCGGCGTAGATGGGGTCGATGCTGCCACCGCCTCCATCGAGTGCCGTCCTCCGTGACGCGGGAGTGCTCCCCGATGAACTGATCACCTGGCAGCCCGCGGACCTGGTGTGGCGCGTTCACCGCACCACCGGTGGTCACGTCCTGCCGTGGAACGGGATGCGGACGTTCGGGCCGATCCTGCGGTTCGACCACCACCCGCTCCCGCGAGCGGAACACCTCACCTACGGCATCTGGTACGGCGCATCCGGTCCCCGTGGTGCGCTGGCCGAAGCGTTCCAGTCGGCGCGGGTCATCGACCGCCAGCATGGCGGACCGTACCTGACCGGGCTGCGCTTCCAGCGGCCGCTGCGGCTGCTGGACGTGTCCGGCATTGGCGGCGCGGCGTGGGCGACTCGCGTCGGCGGCAACCACGCCCTCGACTCGGCCGCCCACGGCCGCACGCAGCACTGGGCGCGGACCATCCACCGCGCCCACGATGACCTCGACGGCATCATCTACCGGGGTCGATTCGCTGGCAGCGTGTGCGTCGCGCTGGTCGAACGCGCCACCGACGCGTTCCCCGCCCGCCCGGAGTTATCGTTACCGCTCGCGCATCCCGCGCTCGATGGTCCGATCGATACCGCAGCCAATCAGCTCGGCTACACCATCACCTGACGGGTGTGGCGCACCGAGCCGACAGCATGTCCCCTCCGCCTATTTCTTCCATACGACAAACGGAGCATCACGGCCGCGGCCACGCACTCGACGAAGAAGCCGAACGCGCCATCTGAACACACAAGCGTATCGGCGCTTCTTCAACGACGAACACGGAACACACGGAAGGACCACAGCCTGTGATGCTGGAGGAGGAATACAGGAAACTGGAAGAGGAATATAGGAAAGTGGGCACCCGCGTCCGTCAGATTCCGGGATTCCAGGTGCGCTGGGTCTGGTCGGGGATTCCCGCCAGTAACGCTGCGGCGATGGAAACCGCCGCGTGGATGCCACCGTGCGTGAGTTGTGAATCATGCCACCCTCCAACGACTCCCTCGACGTGGTGCGCCGCCTCAGGATGAGCTACGACGTACAGATTGCGCATCTATGCGTTCCTCTCTTGCCGGTAGGGCCCTAACAGCAGTGTGGACGTGTTTCAAGTGTGGCCCATCGGCGGTTCTCGTCTTTTTCGGTCCTTTTGACGGCCGACCTCGCGGACAGCCTCCTCGCGGACGGCCTCGAAGCCGGATCGACATTCGACGGAGGTTCGAGACCCACGGTGAGCGACGGCAAGCTGGACTGGCAGTGGTCCGGCTGACCCGAGAACTCGGCCCAGTCACCACAGTGTGAATGGCAGTCCTGCTTGCTCGGCTTCGTGAATTCTCTGGTCGATGGTGTCCGGGTCTTTGCTCTGGTCCACCCCGGTTCGGATGGCATCGGCGATGGCGCGGGTACGGCCTGCGGGCCCGCGGACGTCGGCGAGTGGACTGGAAATGTTGCGGCGCCGTAGGTCGTATTCGCTGCGGTTGGTGCGGTGCGTTCCCAACAGCAGGTGGGCAGGGTTGGTGCAGCCGGCGAAATCACATTGGTGACACAGCACCGCGTCCTCGGTATTCGACCACCCCAACCGTGGGATGACCCCGTATTCGAGCTGGTAGGCGAACAAATGCGCGGGTACGGTGCCGCGGCGGGACGGGCCGGGCAGGCTCGCGGCGCGGAAGGATCCGTGCCCGGTCGAGGACACTCCGGCGATCCAGGGCCAGCACTGATGCCGGTGGCGGCGGTAGCGTTTGGATTCGAACCGGGCCACGACAGTGGGGTTGTCGAGCCAGGACCGCCACAGGCGTTCGGGGATTCGGACCGGTTGCGGTTGACCGATCAGCGTGAGCTGGAACGCGGGCGGGGCGGGGATGCTGTCGGGTATCCCGGGCAGCGGCAGCGGAGCGTCGTTGACGAACCTCACCACCGTCCTCCTCGCACTTGACTCGATTCGAGCTGTTACCGGGCTGAGCGTAGGTGCCGGGTGCGACAGAAAACGAGGCCGCGACATCGTAGTTTTCACTCGGGTGGGTTGTTGATGCGGGCGGCGTCACATCACAACCGCCGACAACCCCACCCGAACCGGACCCGATACCTAA
>NZ_BCXB01000055.1 GCF_001894885.1 Rhodococcus marinonascens NBRC 14363 | reverse complement strand
CAGGTCTGACGGAGCGCCTCCCGCGCAACCGTTGGGCGGGTGTCCGCACCTCCGAGACGATGCGCGACGACCAATCCTTTGCGCTGGCCAACAAGGTCGCCGGCCCCACACTGCTCGGAGCTGCGGGACTCCTCGCGATCGGCGGAATCGGCGGAATCCTGATCGGCGGAGCCGTCGGAATCGGCGCCCTCCTGGTCAGCGTCGTTGCCGCCGCGCTCACGGCGGCGACGGGCGGAACCCTCGGTACGCGCGCCGCCGCGGCAGTGCCCGCCCCCGACACCGATGCCTGCGGCAGTTCCTGCGGTGCCTGCTCATTGAAGGGCGCCTGCCAGCCGTCCTGATCGGCTGACGGTGACTCCTTGAACTTCACACGCGTCGTCGACCCGGCGGGCGCGCTTTTCGGTCTCCTCCTTCCGGTCGTCGCGGCGCTGTCCGGCATTCTTCTGACGAAGACCTGGGAACCGCGCTTGCCCGCGGAGATCTCGACCTACTGGACCACCACCTCGCCGAATGGCTTCGCCACCCCGACGTCCAGTGCATGGACGTTCGCCTTGATGACGGTTCTGTTCGGTGGCGGATGTTCCGCGATCTCGGCACTCGCCCCGGCGATGCTCATGATGCGGCGCATGATGCTCGTCGTCGGACTGTCCGTAGTCGGTCTGATCCTGACGGTGCAGGTGGTGATGCTGAGCATCCAACTCGATGTCTTCGATCCCACAGACACCGAACTCCCGCTGTGGCCCCTCGGCCTCGGCGTCGTACTCGGTGCCGCTGTTGGGGTGACCGGCGCCGCAGTGTTACGCGACTACCGTCGCCGGGTGTCCGCCACGCACCCACCCGACCCCCGATTGCCGCGAGCCACCACCCCGGGCGCGGTCGCCGACACGGTGGGTTTCGGAACCGTCGGCTCGTTGGTGTTGCTCGCTCTGCTGGGAATCGCCCCGGCCATCGCCGTGAGTCTGCTGGTGGACGGATGGTGGCCGGCGGCCGTGTTCGTTCCACTCGGACTGCTGATCGTGAGCCGAGTGCGATTCCAGGTGGTGGTCGATCAGTCCGGCATCAGGGTCGTGAACATGGGCATGACCGCACTCCGATACGGCATCGACGAAATCGAGGGCGCGCGCGTCGACCTGATCAAGCCGTTCGACGACTTCGGCGGTTGGGGATTCGCGGTGAAGGGTCCTCGGAACTTCGGTGTCGTGACGAAGACCGGATCGGCCGTGATCGTCACGACGGCGTGCGGCGATCGGTTGACGGTCACGAGCGCCCGCGCCGAGGAAATGGCCGGGTTCCTGAACTCTTTCGCCGACAGTCGTTTCCGGCATGATCATGACCGAACCGGGAACCCGTAGCCGGACATCCGGTCGCGTCGAACGCGTATTCCGCGGCGGCGGAGTGTATCCACACCGGAATTGGCGCAGGTCACCCATTGAACATGACGGCGATCACAAAGCCTCAGAAATTTCGCGCGGAATTTCAACCACGCGCGGGCGGCGTGCTGATGTACCCCCCCCCCTCCCTTGATCGGCGCCCATCGGGCACCGCGGTTAATGGGCGCCCATCGGGCACCGCGACAACGAACGGGACGGAGTGGCATGCGTAAGACAGGAATCGGAATTGCCGCAGTGACATCGCTGGCACTACTGACGGGTGGGATCGCCCACGCGCAGGACGCGGAGGTTCCCACCATCCCTGCCGGCGATGGTCAGTACACCGTCGGCACCGGTGACGGCGAGATCGCACCCGGCATCTACCACACCGTCGGCGGTGAGGGATGCAACTGGACGCGAATCGGCGCCGATGAAGCCGAACTCGCCAAGGGTGAAACGCCAACGTCCGACGTGGCGGCAGCAGTGATCATCGAGGCCACCTTCACAACGGCAGGCGACTGCGGAGAGTGGACGATGGTCGCAGAGGTTCCGACCCCGTAGAGCTTTTCCAGGGAGGCCGTGGGCGGGTGGATAGTCACCCGCCCACCGCCTCACGCTCTCTCGGCCAGGCTCGCCGGGCGCCCGCTGTCTGAACTCGCCGTTCCGAGTGGCGTCCGGCAATCCCTGAGCGTCCGCTACCGCACCCTCGGGGCCGGATAGCTCTATACCCCCGCTGCCGCTTCGCTCTATTCTGGGCACGGTGAGGTTCCTCAGCCGCTTCTACATCGATGGATTCATCCTGGGAATCCTCGGCTCGGCGATCCTGGGGAGCATCTTTCCCGCTTCCGGCACCGGCCAGACGATCCTCGACTGGGCCACCCGGATCGCAATCGGAATACTGTTCCTGCTGTACGGCGTGCGTTTGTCGCCAACGGAGGCACTGCAGGGATTGAAGCACTGGCGGCTTCATTCCGTCGTGTTGGCCGCGACCTTCCTGCTCTTCCCGCTGATCGGCCTCGCGCTTCGCGTGCTGGTTCCGGGAGTACTCAGCCAAGATCTCTACACCGGCATCCTCTACCTGTGCCTGGTTCCGTCGACGGTCCAAACGTCGATCGCGTTCACATCCCTCGCGAAGGGCAACGTGGCCGGCGCGATCGTGAGCGCATCGTTGTCCAACCTCATCGGGGTATTCGTGACACCAGCCCTGGTGATCCTGCTGATGAGCACCGGCGGCGGCACTGGCGTCGGCTTCACGTCAATCCTCAACATCGTGCTGCAGTTGCTGGTGCCCTTCTTCGCCGGACAACTGCTCAGGCCGTTCGTCATCGACTGGTTGCAGAAGTACCGCGAGCCCACCAAATTCGTCGACCGCGGCTCGATCTTCCTCGTTGTCTTCTCGGCATTCAGCGCAAGCATGAGCGAAGGCATCTGGCACACCGTTTCCGTCGCGCAGGTGATCGCTGTCGTGGTGGTGTGCGCCCTACTCCTCGCGGCAGTTCTGGCGATCACGGCCCTTGCCGGCCGCACGCTGGGATTCAGCCCTCCCGACCGGATAGTCATCGTCTTTTGCGGTTCGAAGAAGAGCCTCGCGGCGGGACTCGCGATGGCCAGCGTCCTGTTCGCCGGGCAACCGGTAGGCCTGCTCGTGCTTCCGCTAATGATTTTCCACCAGATTCAGCTGATCGTATGTGCCGCAATCGCGCAGAGGTACGCCAGGCGGAATCTCGACGAGTCGCATTCGGCCGCGCGGCGATAGACTCGGAACGGCCCGAGGTGATGCTACGTCGCTGTGAGTTCCGCTTCTACAGGAGCTGAACGATTTCCTGCCGCCGATTCCGCGCTTACGTCGGTGGCTGGCCGCGGAGATCGGGGTGCGGTTCGTGGTGGATTCTCAGGCGGCGTAAGGCAATTCCCGACGAGGTCGTTGCAGTCGATGATCAGCGTGTGCCGGACCCCGGACGACCCTCCTCCTCACCTGTCGGCATCCGCTTGATGTTGATACGACCCGTCCCCTACAGCACGGGGATGTAGCGGGATGTGTCGGCTAATTTCGCTCGACGTCGATCGGGTGGGTGGCGAGGAGGGCGAGGGGTAGCGGCTGACGACGGAGCACCTGCGCCCACACGTCGATGCGTGCCGGCGCGACGACGTCCGCCGCGAGCGCCGAAACCACGATCCAGTCCTCGCGATGCAGTTCGGAGTCGAGCTGACCGTCGGTCCAGCCCGAGTAGCCGGCGAAGATCCGGACCCCCTCCACGAGCGGCGCAATGACCGCGGGATTGGAATCGAGATCCACCATCACCACGCGACCGTGCACGCGGCGCAGCCCCGCGACATCAGCGGTCTGTGCGCCCGTGCGCAGCGTCGCCAGGCACAGCGCCGCGGCACGCTTGACCGGGCCTCCCACGAACAGCGCGGCCGGAGGTGCGGCGAGCGCAGACCACTGTGGCAGTACGTCGTGCACCGCCGTTTCACTGGGACGGTTGATGACCACGCCAAGGCTGCCGGCGTCATTGTGCTCGATCACATAGATCACTGTGCGACGGAATGCGGGTTCGCCGAGATCTGTGGACGAGACCAACAGGCTACCGGGACGGACCACCGGTTCCGTCGACGCCGTTCGGTCCTCTGGTTCTTCTCCATGCGCCACCCGAACATCATCCCACCGACGCGGGGCAGATGTGATGGAGGACGCGGCCCGGATGAAGGGGAATACGGGCCGCGTCCGGTTCGCGTCCATCACGCAACAGAAAGCCCCGCTGTCTCCGCCAGCACCGCGAGGTGGTGCTCGAACAACGCGGCGGGCGTGGTGAACGTGTCGCTGCCGTATTGCCCGAAGACCTCGAAGTTCACCGCCCCGAACAGGGCCGACCAGACCAGCACCCCCCGGGCAAGCAAGTGGTCGGGTATAGCGAACCCGATTTCGCGGCGGATGCCGTCGAGATCCGCGGCCAGTTCGTCCTCGATCGGGGTCACCACGTTTGCGGCGAGCTTGCCCGTCGCATAGGCGTCGACAAAAATGCCGACGAGAGCGCGGGTCACCCGCGTCCCGGGGGTGGTGGTCTGCTCGCCTGGTGCGCTATAGCCGGGAACCGGGCTGCCGAACAGCAACCCGTAGCGGGCCGGCTCGCGCAACGCCCACTCGCGTACCGCACGACCGAGCGCGAGGAATCGCTCGCGCGGATTTTCCGTGGACGCCACTGCCGCCTCCACCTCGTCACCGAGTTCGTTATACCCGTCCACGACGAGCAACGTGAGCAACTCGTCGCGACTCTTGACGTACCGGTACACCGCAGACGACACCACGCCGAGGTCCCGCGCGACGGCCCGCAGCGACAGAGCCGCAGCACCGACCGCAGCCAGATGCTCACGGCCGATGCGGGTTATGTCTTGCAGTGTCTGCTCCCGGGCGCGCTCCCGCGGGGTTGTTCCTGGCATACCTCCAGGGTCGCAATTTTGGAGAGCAGTGTCAACAAAAGAGATCGATGTTAACAAAAGAGATCACTGCTCTTGACTATGGGCGCAGCGGGGTGCATCCTGAATCAGGAGAGCAGTGCTCTCTAATTGTCCTGAAGGTAACTCACACATCGGGGAGCATGAGATGTCGAATATCGAGATCGTCACCGGAGCAGGACCTGTAGGTTGGGCCGTTGCTTCGCAACTCGCGGAACAGGGTCGACGAGTGCGTGTGCTCACCCGCTCCGGAAGCGGGCCGGATCATCCCCTGATCGAGCGCAGGAAGGTGGACGTCTCCGACGCCGCATCACTGAGCGAGGCGCTCGACGGGGCCATCGCGGTCTACCACTGCATCCATGCCGCCTACAACGCCGAGGCCTGGGAACGCGAGTTGCCCGCGGCCGAACGGACCGTGCTCGAGTCCGCCGGGCAGGTCGGGGCCGTCGTGGTCTTTCCCGAGAGTCTCTACTCCTACGACGCCTCCCGGCAGCCGATGACCGAACGCACCCCGCGAACCGCCGACACCGGCAAGCGCGGCAAGCGCGGCATTCGGACCCTGCTTCTGCAGGCCCGCGCCGCGTCCTCGACACCCACCGTGAGCGTGGTCGCGTCCGACTTCTTCGGGCCTCGGGTCCTCAACGCACACGCCGGCGAGCGCATGGTTCCCGTCATCCTCGCCGGCAAGACGATGCGGGTGCTCGGTTCCGCAGACCAATCCCACTCGTTCACCTACGTACCGGACCTGGCCGCTGCCATGATCACCGCCGCACACGACCCCGCAGTGTGGAACTCGGTCCTGCATGCGCCGACGGTCCCGGCTGTGTCACAGCGACAGATGGTTGCGGCCTTCGCCGAGGCCGCCGGCGTCCGGACGCCGAAGGTGAGCGGGCTGCCCGGTTGGGTGATTCGCGGCGTGGGTCTCGCTCACCGCGACATCCGTGAACTCGCGGAGACGATGTACCAATTCGAGGAGCCCTTCGTCATGGACTCCATGGAGAGCGAGGCCAGACTCGATCTGCGCCCGACACCGCTCGCCCAGGCCGCCGAGGAAACCGTCAATTGGTGGCAGGCCCGGGCCAGCACCGCCGGATAGGGTCTAGTGAATGGCGGAAAAGCTCGGGAATCGACATCGGGCGTGGCGCCGAGTCGCGTACACGCTGCGACGGTCACCCGGGTTGGCCCGTCTCGCTACGGTGCGCTTCGCCAGCCAGTTCGGGGACGGCATGTTCCAGACCGCGCTCGGCGGCGCGATCCTCTTCAATCCCGAGCGTGAGACGGATCCCCTCGCGATCGCCGCCGGCTTTGCTGTCCTGCTTCTCCCGTACTCGGTGATCGGACCCTACGCGGGCGCGCTCCTCGACCGCTGGGATCGACGAAGTGTGCTGCTGTGGGCGAATGTGTTGCGGGGACTGCTGATCCTGGCAACCGCGGTCCTGCTGGGGACCGGGACCAGCGACTCCGCGCTCCTCCTGCTCGCGCTCGCGGCCATCGGGGTGAGCCGTTTCGTGCTCGCGGGCGCGTCGGCCGCATTACCTCGAGTGGTGCATCGGTCCTGGCTGGTCGCGACTAATTCGGTGCTCGCGACCACAGGTTCCGTCGTCGCGTCGCTCGGGGCCGCGACCGCCGTGGCCATCATCGGCCTCCTGGGTTCGGACAACCGCGGGACGGGAATCGCCGTCGCGGCGGCCGCATGCGGATCCGCGGTGGGGGCACTTGCGGCCTCCCGCTTCCACCATCGACTGCTCGGCCCACACGCGGACGAGAAGCACGGGTCCGGAGCCGTCCGCGCCGTCGCTGCCGGACTACGCACCGGGTCTTTGGCCGTGTGGCATTCGCCCGGCGTCACCACAGCAATGATCGGAATCGGCACGCACCGCATCGTCTTCGGCATCAACACGTTGATCATGGTGCTGGTGCTGCGCGACACGGCCACCGCCAGCGCACTGCCGGGCGGACTCGCCGGTTTCGGCGTCGCCGTCGGTGCGACCGCGGCGGGCATGCTCCTGGCGGCAATCTCGACGCCGTTCCTGATTCCGCGTATCGGACGGTCCCACACCATCATCGGGGGCCTGATTCTCGCCATCGTCGTGCAGGTGACCTTGGTCGCGACGCTCACCCAGGTGTCGCTGCTGTTCGGCGCGCTACTCCTTGGCTTTGCGGGGCAGTCCATCAAGCTCACCGGGGACGCGGCAATGCAGATCGAGATCGAGGACGACCGCCGGGGACAGGTTTTCGCCCTTCAGGACACCGTATTCAACGTAGCCTTCGTCGCCGCCATCGCGGCGGCGTCCCTCGTGGTCGCCCCGGACGGCCAATCACTCGGACTGGTGCTTACCGGTGGCGCGTTTTATGGCCTCGGACTGGTCGGCGTCCTGCTCAACTCACGGCGCGAAACAGCCTGATACTAGCCGACCCCGCACCGTGATCGGATCGCGACCTCACTGGCTGGCGTGTGCCCCCCGAGCCTCGAGACCGGCTGGTATCTTCGACCCTGATCTTGCAGGTCGGCCCAGTTCACTCCGACGACCGATACGGAAGGTTTCTCGTGGTCGAGAAGTCATGGTCTATGCCCGCAGTACCGCTGTCTGCCGCCGCCGTCATGGTGGCAGCCATTGGGTTCTCAGCTGCTCCGGCCGCAGCGGACACCACGCCGTGGCTACCGGTCAACTCCTGCGGTGAGACCGGGTTCAACCCCGCCAAGGAGCCACCGGGCCCGGGCGGCCCGCTGATTCCGCCGACCATCAGCATCCCGATCCCGTACCTCGACTTCCAACTGGTGCCGGTCCCAGGCCCCTCTCCCGAGCCGCCGACGCGGGTTGCACAGGATCTTCCCGCAGACCCCTGTGCGGACCCGTGCCCCGACCTCACCGACAAGGTCCAAGAACCGCAGCCCGAGCCTGATTCGTCCGGCTCTGCCGGTTCGGGTTCGCTCGGCTCCGCTGGATCATCCGGCTCCGCCGGTTCCGGTTCGCTGCTCCCGAAGATCGAATTCGACCCACGCCCGAAGACCATTCCGATTCCCTACCCCGGCGGCTCCGGCCCCGCACCGCAACCCGCACCGCCGATTGAAGTCAATCCGGCCGAAAGTGATTCCCTCACAGCAATGCCGGGGACGCCGGATGTCGACGATGTTCGGTTGGTTTCGCAGCTGACCGGCCACGGTTCCGAGAACCGGACCGACAAACGCTGGCAAGTAGACGGCACCGACCTCGGCATCATGTGGGAGAGCAAGCCCGGTGAGGTGGCGATCGCCTTCGGCGACACCTTCGGCAAGGATTGGAACCCGCCTGGTGCCAACGGTCAGGATTGGCGCAGCAACATTCTCGGCCACAGCACCGACACCGATCTGTCCGACGGCATGACCATCGACAGCATGGTCCAAGACAGCCGCTGTCACGCCGCCGAGATCATCGACGCCAGGCACATCGACAACTTCGAGACGACAACCATCCCCACCTCGGGTTTCGCGATCGGCGACCGCCAGTACCTGAGCTACATGTCGGTCAAGCGGTGGAGCATCATTCCGGGTATGTGGTACACGAACTACGGCGGAATGGCGTACTCCGACGATGACGGGCAAACCTGGACCAAAGACCAGCACGCCAAGTGGGAGAACATCTTCGGCGCACGGTTCCAGGTGTCCGCGATGATTCCGCAGGGCGACTACGTATACATGTTCGGCACCCCCAACGGACGGATCGGCACCATCGGCCTCGCCCGGGTTCCGGTCGATCAGGTACTCAACACCACGTCATACCAGTACTGGTCCGACGGCACGTGGACCCCGGTGGAAGACAATCTTGTCCCGCCGATCGTCGAGGGTATCTCCAGCGAAGTGTCGGTCCGATACGACGCCACCACGCAGATGTGGCAGATGACCTATCTCGACCCGATCGGGGGATCGATCATCCTGCGGCAATCCGCGAGCCCTCAGGGTGTGTGGTCAGACGCCGCGGAGCTTGTGAACACCGCCGACTACCCGAAGGCGTACGGCGGCTTCATGCATCCGTGGTCCACGGACAAGGATCTCTACTTCACCATCTCGGAATGGGACAGCTACAACGTCTACCTGATGCACGCATCCCTGAACTAAACTCCCCAAGAACACTTTTCGACGCACCGAATAGCGTCGCCACCCTGACTGTCAGGGTGGCGACGCTATTCGGTTTCACAGCAGCTGTCAGCCGACAGAGCTACGCGAGCCGGTGCCCGTTATGACCCGAAGTCGAAGCAGGCCGATCCGGTACATCCACCGCCCGGCTCTCCACCGCCAGGCGTTTCACCAGACAATTCGATCACGGACACAGAATTGTCGTCGACGTTCGCTACGTAGGCGAGGGACCCATCCGGGGAGACCGCTATCCCGTCCGGGGATTCTCCGACGGAAACAGTGTCGATCACTGTGTTACTGGCGGTTGCAATCACCGACACCGAATCGTCATCCATGTTGGTGATGTAGGCGAGGGATCCGTCCGGGGAGACCGCCGCACCGCGGGGGTGGGGGACCGAGATGGTGTCGATCACCGCGTTGCTGGCGGCGTCGATCACCGACACCGAGTTTTGATCGTATGTGGCGACATAGATTCGAGAACCATCCGGGGTCACTGCGATGCCTCGGGATTCGCCCCCGACGGCGATGGTGTCGATCACCGTGTTGCTGGCGGTGTCGATCACGAACATCGACTCGCCGCTAGCGGTGACGTAGGTACGGGATCCGTCCGGGCTGAACGCCACCCTCCTCGAGAACACCCCGATCGGGACGGGGTCGATCATCATGTTCCTGGTGGTGTCGAACACCTGCACCGAATTGTCATTGACCTTGGTGATGTAGACGCGGGACCCGTCCGGGGTGACCGCCACATTTTGAGGGTTGCCTCCGCCTGGGACGAGGACGTTTTGGACCACAATGTTGGTGGGGGCGTCGATCACCGACAGCGAACGGCTATTAGCGTTGGCGACGAAGACGTGGGCCCCGTCCGGGCTGACCGCCACACCTAGGGGGGTCGCTTCGACGGTGATGGTGTCGATCACCGTGTCGCTGGCCGTGTCGATCACCGACACCGACTTGCTAGAAGTGTTGGCGACGTAGGCGTAGGCCCCGTCTGGAGTGACCGCCACATGGCGAGGCCTGTTTTCGACGGAGACGGTGTCGATCACCGTGTTATCGGAAGAAGCGGTATCCGCCACCGCAGTCGCCGCCCCCGCTCCGGCCATACCGAGCATCATCGCAGCAGTAGTCGTCAACCCGAACAACAAACGCGGGAAGCTCCCCCGGACCGGGCGCTTGCCGCGCAAACTACCGTCTCGATCCACGTACGCATCCTCTCTCAATGGAACAACGAGGCTGTCCCGAATTTCGTGTGGACCCCGTCGAATTCTTGTTGCACGATAGGTGTCTCGGGCCTCAGCCAAGACACCCCGACGGGGAATGCCGTGAAGAGTAGCCGCAAGTCCCCCTCAGCGCTAGGGCGGGTTCACTTGTGATACCCCTCGGCCGATTCCAACCCGATTCACGCAGCTTCACCGGAAGTCCGATTCCTTCGGTTCGTCCGAATTCTCCTGTTTCTCAGGATTTTCCGGTTCGGGGTTCGCTGCTCGCGGAGCTCGAACTCGATCCTCGACCCCAACCATTCCGATTCCCTATCCAGGCGGCCACATGCCGCAACCCGAACCGCCGGCGCGAGAAGTCTGGACCGAAAGTGATTCCCTCACAGCAATTCACCATCTCGCGAGCGGGACGGCTACAACATCTGCCGATACGCGCATCACTGAAGTGACGTCCCCACGTACATGTTTCGACGCACCGAATGGCGGCGCCATTCGGTTTCACAACCCGTTACGACCCGAAGCCGAAGCAGGCCGATCCGGTACATCCACCGCCTGGCTGTTCACCGCCCGGCTGTTCACCGCCCGGCTGTCCAATGGCCAGTTCGATCACGGACATCGAACCGTCCTGATTGTTCACTACGTAGGCGCGGGACCCGTCCGGGGTGATCGCCGCAGCAGTTGGGTTTTGTCCGACGGAGACGGTGTCGATCACCGTGTCGCTGGCGGTATCGATCACCGACACCGAATTGTCAGAAGCATTGGTGACGTAGGCGCGGAACCCGTCCGGGGAGACACCCACCCAAATCGGCCTTTTTCCGACGGTGATGGTGTCGATCACCGTGTCGCTGACGGTGTCGATCACTACCACCGAACCGTTTTGAGCGGCGACGTAGGCGCGGGACCCATCCGGACTGACCGCCACCCCCTTCGGCGGCGACCCGATCGGGACGGTGCCGGTCACCGTGTTGCTGGCGGTGTCGATCACCACCACCGACCTGTCAGCACTGGTGACGTAGGCGCGGGACCCGTCGGGGGAGAACGCCACCGCTTGGGGGCTGTCTCCGACGGAGACGGTGTCGAACATCACGTGGCTGGGGGTGTCGATCACCGACACCGTCTTGCCAGCAGCACTGGTGACGTAGGCGCGGGACCCATCCGGGGAGAACGCCACCTGCGACGGGCTCTTCCCGAGAGTGATGGTGTCGATCACCGTGTCGCTGTCGGTGTCAATCACCGACACCGAATTGTCAGAAACATTGGTGACGTAGGCGCGGGACCCGTCCGGGGAGACCGCCACCGACGACGGCCTGCTTCCAACGGTGATGGTGTCGATCACCGTGTCGCTGACGGCGTCGATCACCGACACCGACTCGTCAGCGTAGTGGGTGACGTAGGCGCGGAACCCGTCCGGGGAGAACGCCACCGACGACGGAGCGCGCCCGACCGCGACAGTGTCGATCACCGTGTCACCGGAAGAAGCGGTATCCGCCACCGCAGTCGCCGCCCCCGCTCCGGCCATACCGAGCATCATCGCAGCAGTAGTCGTCAACCCGAACAACAAACGCGGGAAGCTCCCCCGGACCGGGCGCTTGCCGCGCAAACTACCGTCTCGATCCACGTACGCATCCTCTCTCAATGGAACAACGAGGCTGTCCCGAATCTCGTGTGGACCCCGTCGAATTCTTGTTGCAAGATAAGGTGTCTCGGACCACAGCCAAGACACCCCGACGGGGAATGCCGTGAAGAGTAGCCGCAAGTCCCCCTCAGCGCTAGGGCGGGTTCACTTGTGATACCCCGGAAGTCCGGTTCCTTCGGTTCGTCCGGATTATCCTGTTTCTCAGGATTTTCCGGTTCGGGGTTCGCTGCTCGCGGAGCTCGAACTCGATCCTCGACCCCAACCATTCCGATTCCCTATCCAGGCGGCCACATGCCGCAACCCGAACCGCCGGCGCGAGAAGTCTGGACCGAAAGTGATTCCCTCACAGCAATTCACCATCTCGCGAGCGGGACGGCTACAACATCTGCCGATACGCGCATCACTGAAGTGACGTCCCCACGTACATGTTTCGACGCACCGAATGGCGCCGCCACCCTGACGGTCAGGGTGGCGGCGCCATTCGGTTTCACAACCCGCTACGACCCGAAGCCGAAGCAGGCCGATCCGGTACATCCACCGCCTGGCTGTTCACCGCCCGGCTGTTCACCGCCCGGCTGTTCACCGCCCGGCTGTTCACCGCCCGGCTGTCCAACGGCCAGTTCGATCACGGACACTGAATCGTCTTGACTGTTCACTACGTAGGCGCGCGCGATGAACGGAGCAACTGCCACACCTTCCGGGAATTTTCCGACGCGAACGGTGTCGATCACCGTGTCGCTGGCGGTGTCGATCACCGACACCGAATTGTCGAAGAGAGTGGTGGCGTAGACGTGGGACCCGTCCGGGGAGACCGCCACACCTTCAGGCAAGCCTTGGACTGAGACGTTGTCGATCACCGTGTCGCTGGCGGTGTCGATCACCACCACCGAATTGCTGTTGGCGGTGACGTAGGCGCGGGACCCGTCCGGAGTGACCGCCACCCTAATCGGCGCCGACCCGGTCGGTATGGTGTCGATCACCGTGTCGCTGGCGGTGTCGATCACCACCACCGTCTTGTCACCATTATTGGCGACGTAGACGCGGGATCCGTCCGGGGAGAATGCCATACCTAGGGGACTGCCGGCGACCGAGACGGTGTCGATCACCGTGTTACTGTCGGCGTCGATCACCGACACCGACTCGCCAAGAGTATTGGCGACGTAGACGCGGGACCCGTCCGGGGAGACCGCCACCGATCTCGGCCCGTTTCCGACGGGGACGGTGTCGATCACCGTGTCGCTGCCGGCGTCGATCACCGACACCGACTTGTCGTAATAGTTGGTGACGTAAGCGCGGGACCCGTCCGGAGAGAACGCCACCGACGACGGCCTGTTTCCGACGCGAACGGTGCCGATCACCGTGTTACTGTCGGCGTCGATCACCGACACCGACTTGTCGTAATAGTTGGTGACGTAAGCGCGGGACCCGTCCGGAG
>NZ_BCXB01000054.1 GCF_001894885.1 Rhodococcus marinonascens NBRC 14363 | reverse complement strand
CACGCGGAGTTGACCCTGGCCACGAATCTGCCGGTGTACTTCGCGCACCCGCACTCGCCGTGGGAGCGGCCGACGAACGAGAACACCAACGGGTTGATCCGTGAGTACTTGCCCAAGGGCATCGAGATCACCGATCACCAGCCCTACCTCGACGCGATCGCCGACGAGCTCAACGATCGGCCCCGTGCCGTCCTCGGCTACCGAACTCCACGGGAAGTGTTCAGCAAGCTACTCGTTGACTCCGTTGCTTCCACGGCATGACACCGCCCTCTCCGGCCCTGAGGAAATGCGTCCCCACGTCTGTTCCGGGCATGGTGAGGAGTCCCGGAGCATGATGAACGCTGGGGCCTGACGTGGGCAAGTTACGCGGCGTTGATGGCGGGGCGTTCGCGGATTCGAGGTGTCATCCTCCGCGAACATCTCGATCTGATCGGAGATGACCTTCGCGAGCGAATCGAATACGGCGAATGCGATCGCATGTTGTCGTTCACCGTCACGGTCGAGGTCTCGGCTGTCGATCAGGACACAGATATCCGGTTCACCGGGTTCCCAGAAGATCGACTCGTCGACATTGACTTCGCGCTTCACCCACAACCCGAAACCGCCGCTCAGGG
Source organism: Rhodococcus marinonascens NBRC 14363 (assembly GCF_001894885.1). Classification (GTDB taxonomy): domain Bacteria; phylum Actinomycetota; class Actinomycetes; order Mycobacteriales; family Mycobacteriaceae; genus Rhodococcus_F; species Rhodococcus_F marinonascens. Next base: position 14,861 of record NZ_BCXB01000054.1, on the reverse strand, counting down.
CTACATCGTCACGATTTTGCCGGAACCCTGAAACTACCCCTAGGCAATTTTGCTTTCATATTCAGGGCGATCATGGACAAATTGCTGCAGTTTTTGAGCCGCTTTCTTCTGCAGGGTTCTCTTGAAGAGTGGAGTCCAGCCCAACAGCCATCCGAGTGGGCCAAAAGCCATCCGACACCATCGATAGAGATCAAAGCTGTCTTCATGCTTGACAATTTTGCCGTTCTTGAATTCAAAGGAGGCATAGATGATATTGTCCTGTACCATTCTTCCCGTTTGAGAAAACAAATAGTTGCCAATCCACCTAGCTCGTCCTCTAGATTCGTCCGCTTCCACACTGTCATAAGTCAATTTCATCTTCGGATTACCGCCGATCAGCATATGCCACATCGCAGCAGGTTCTTTGCCCGATAGACTCGGAAATACATGGTCCGTAAATGTAGCATCCTTGCCATAGCATGATTTGACAACTTCGAAGTCTCTGTCTTGCAGAGCTGTATATAGCGTATGTATCAATTGTTCGTTTTGATTCACGTGATATCGTTCCCCTTTTTCTGAAAGACTCTGAACAAGCTGACTCAGCTCCCATATTCAGGGTGGTCATGAATGAATTTTGGCAGCAATCCAGCCGCTTGTTTCTGCAAACTCTTCTTGAAGAGGGGTGTCCAGCCTAGTAACCACCCCGTTGGGCCCAAAGCCATTCGAGACCATCTGTATAGATCAAAACTGTCTTCATGTCTAATGATTTTTCCGTCTTTGAATTCAAAGGAGGCATGGATGATATTGTTCCTTACACTTCTCCCCGTTTCCGAGAAGGTGTAGTTGCCAATCCACCTAGCGCCTCCTCCGAATTCGTCTGCTTTAACGCTGTCATAGGATAATTCGAGCGTAGGAGTACTGCCAATCATCATATGCCACATTGCGGCAGGTTCTTTGCCGGACAAATTTGGGAATATATTGTCAGAAAACGTAGCGTTTTCATGATAACACGATTTTACAACTTCGAATTCTTTGTTCTGTATAGCCGTATACAGCGTATGTATCAATTGTTCGTTTTGATTCACGAAACCCGTACTTTCCACTTAGATAATATCGGAGACATTCTTGTTTGATCCATCGGCAGAAGACAACAAAAAGGAGGATATTGTCGGGCGGTGCACGCGGACTGTGAGGCCGCGGATCGACGCCGCCCGACAGTCCTCGACTTTTTCACGGGTGGGACGTTCGGGTCGTGATGTTAGCCCAGCTCCTCGGCAAAATCGCACAATTCCACGTCAGATGGACAGAAGGAGTTCGACCGGGCAAGTGTGGGTCTCGGCGCGTGGTGGCGTAGCGTTGCGGCGATACCAAAGTGGCCGGCCAACCGTAGATCGCCGCAGCGACCGTGCACGCCCTCGATCGTCGCCTCGCCGACGTTTCACCCACAACCCAAAACGGCCGCCCAAGGCTACATCGGCACGACTCTGCCGGAACCCTGGTCCAAGTGTCACAGCCATTTATCTGGAATTCGAAATCGCTATCCAAAATGGTGACCGTAATCGGACCTGCGCTCGAACCATTTTCTCTAATTTGCCCACCAACGGTACCGCCAAGAGTTCCGATTGGAAATCCGCCGTCGGAGACTATCCAACCGCATACGGGGTTTCCGTCTGCATCTCTAGGAGTGTTCGATCTCGGATCGAGAGGTTCTACACCACCATTAGTTCTCCAAGTCCCAGGTTCTAGAAATCCCTGAATGCCCTGACTGCCGGCAATGGAGGTATCGTCTGGTGAACCATTCTTTATCACCGCAAGCTGGCGGGGGCCTGAAAAGGCCAGCAGCGATGGAAGGAATGGTGTCAGTGAAAACGGGAAGACCTTGTGATGTCTGTGTGTCTGCACTTGCCACACCTATCGGTACAACCGATAGGTGTGGACTATTAGTGAAGACACAATCAAGGATCTGCGGTCAAACATACTCAAGAGCAATCTCCTGACTAGCACGTAGACGGCGAGGACAATTTATATCTGCGGCCGGAGACAATGTCAACAGGATTGGGACTTCTTGAACAACGGTTGACCTGATCGTGGTTCGACTACGAGACCCGGGACAACCTCCCGAACCTCTACGTTGCGCTCGGCGTCACGGTGAACAACGAACGCGACAATCTCCGTTTGTGGGCCGGCCGCGCCCGTCTGCTCGTTGTGTTCCGACGATCGGGGGATACACGGATGGCCTCATATTGGGTCTGATCGGGGAGGACGCGGCCCGTATCATCGCCGCAGCGACCGTGCCCGCCCTCGATCACCGCCTCGCCGACGTTTCACCCACAACCCAAAACCACCGCTCAAGGCTGCATCGTCACGACCTTGCCGGAACTCTGATGGTTTCGGCGTGCAAGTCGGCGCGCAGTGCCGCTTCGATCGTCTCAACCGATGATTGGGTGCAGACATCGATCACGTTGTACTTCACGGCACTCAACCCGTGGGATCACTTCCGGCGCAGAACTTGGATGCGAATGCACCTCGACCGAGCGTCCGGCGCAACCAAGTGCGAGAGCATTCCCACTTTTCTGATCCCACACAGCCGCCGTCGAATTCACGCGGGTCCACACACCGAATGGGTAGAAAAGCAACTGCCCCCAGACAGGGGTTCGGCCGGGAATGCCTCAGCATTCTCGGCCGGATCTCTGCTTCTCGAGTTTTCTCTGCTCACAGGTACATTCCTCGATCCGCATTTCCCACCATACGCGCGAGTGGTCTACGTCACAAGTGGCTCTGCGGGACTCTTCTCCGCGCGGTCGTGTCCCGGTAGCGCCAGGGCGACCATGAATACCAGGGCCGCCAGCACCGCGCAGACCCCGTAGGCGAGCGAGAATCCGGCCGGTGATGCAACCCCGCCCACCATGCTCGCTGCGAGGACGGTCGCGACAACCGCACTGCACATGGTGGTGCCGACCGTCCGCAGCAGCACGTTGACGCCGTTGGCGGCGGCCATCTGCGATGCCGGCACGGCCCGGACGATCAGCATCGGCAGCGTGCTGTACACCAACGCGGTGCCGACCGCCGCGAATGCGAGGGCGGCGATCACCATCCACAGCGGCTTGTGTGGAACCGCGTGCACCACGTAGCCGACAACGAGACACGCACCGCCCACCAGGATCGTCACCTTGGGGCCGTAGCGTCTAGACACCCGGACGCCGACCTGGGCGAAGATGATCATCGACAGACTCGTCGGTAGCTGGGCCAGCGCCGCCTCGAGGATCGTCAGGCCGTAGCCGGCGTCTCCGCCAGGTGCCTGCAGTTGTTGAGTGGTGATCAGAGCGTTTCCGTAGAAAGCGAACCCCACGAGGAGCGCGGTCACGTGCGGCAGCAGCAGAGACCGACGTCCCGACGCACGTAGGTCGACGAGCGGATTCCGATTCCGCATCTGCTGAAATCCCCACAGCGCGAACAGGAACACAGAAGACGCGAACATCCCCAGCACAGCGGGACTGCCCCAACCCCACGAGCTGCCCTGCGTGATCGGGACGAGCAGGCAGACGAGGGCCGCGGTCAGGCCGACCGCGCCGACGCCGTCGAAACGTCCCCCGGATCGAACGTCGGACTCGCGGATGAACAGCGCCGCCGCCGTGGTGACAGCCAGGCCGATCGCCGCGATGACCCAGAACAGGACGTGCCAGTTGGAATACCTGGCAATGGCGGCCGCGAACGGAATCCCGAGAGCCGTGCCTATTCCGAGGGACGAGCTCATCATCGCGATGGCTGGGTCGACCTTCTCCCGGGGCAATTCGTCGCGGAGAATCGAGATTCCGACCGGGATGACGGCGGCGCCCGCCCCCTGCAGCCCTCGCGCGAAGATCAGCACCGCGATGTCCGATGTCACCGCGCAGATCACCGCGCCTAACGTCATGACGACCAGGGCGACGAGCAGCATCCGCTTCTTGCCGAACATGTCGGCGAGACGCCCAAAAATCGGTGTTATCACCGCGCCGACGAGAAGAGTGGTGGTAATGAGCCAGGACACGGACGTCTGACTCGCCCCCGTGAACGACGGCATGCTTGGCAGAAGAGGCACCATCACGGTCTGCAGGACAGCCTGAAACACACCTGCAAAGGCAAGGATCGGAAAGAGTGCCCGAGATCCGCGCGACGAACCCTGATCGGCGTATCGCTCCTGGAGCGCGGAGGTGGGGTGCGTCGACGGCGTCGTCAAGTGCCCTCCCCCGCACACAGCTGGTAAATGATTGTTCACCACATTAGGTGAACAATCATTTACCTTGCAAACCGAGTAGTGCGCTCTCAGCCGTCGAGCAACTCCTGCACTAGTGGCGCGTAGTACGCCACCACATCGTCCGGGGTGCCGGTCGCGTGTTCCTGCATCATCCTGCGACGCATGATCGCGAGCCCGGTCAGCATCGACATCACCAGTTCGGCCCGCAGCCGAGAATCCATTCCGGTCAGTCGTTCGGCGAGCGCGTCGACCATCTGCGACGAATAGTTGGCACGCAGCTTGCGGCTGCTCTCTTCGCTGGGCCCGCTCATGAACAGGATGCTCATCGACAGCGGTTTGTACGGTTCCAGCGGACGCGCGAACAGCGACACCATCCGCGCGCCGAGCCCGTCCAGCGGCCCGCCGAACACCAACTCCGCGGCTGCGCGAAAATCGACGAGCGCATCGAACAACTGCTCCTTGGACCCGAAGTACTTGATGATCAGCGGCGCGCTGACCCCTGCTTCCTCGGCTATCTCCTTGAGCGTGATCTCGCGGTACGGACGCGTCGCAAACGCCCGCCCGGCGGCGTCGAAGATCATCGACCGCGACTGCTCGGCCGTTCGCTTCGACGGAGAGGGCGTGCTCTGGCCCGACATCCCCGCGTCTGAGATCCCCGCGTCTGAGATCACAGGGTGCGTCTTCCCGACAACGCCCGGCCCAGCGTGAGTTCGTCGGCGAACTCGAGATCGCCGCCCATGGGCAGACCTGATGCGATCCGGCTGACGGTCAGACCGGGGAAGTCTCGGAGCATCCGCACGAGGTACGTCGCGGTAGCCTCCCCCTCGGTGTTGGGATCGGTTGCGATGATCACCTCGGCGACATCGACGCCATCCTCTTGATTGCCGATGCGCGCAAGCAACTCCCGAATGCGGAGTTGGTCTGGCCCGACACCCGACAGCGGGTCCAGGGCACCGCCGAGCACATGATAGCGGCCCTTGAACTCACGTGTCCGCTCCACTGCCTGCACATCTTTCGGCTCCTCCACCACGCAGATCACGGTGCGGTCGCGGCGCGGATCGGCGCAGATGCGGCACTGCTCCCCGTCGGAGACGGTGCCGCACACAACGCAGAACTGGACGCCGTCACGCACCCGCTGCAGGGCGCTCCCGAGCCGGTCAATTTCGGGCGGTTCGACGCTGAGTAGGTGGAACGCGATGCGCTGCGCGCTCTTCGGCCCGATACCGGGCAGCTTGCCGAGTTCGTCGATCAGATCCTGAACCGGACCTTCGTACACGGCGGTCCTCTAGAACCCGGGGAGACCGGGCAGGCCTCCCCCGCCGAATCCGCCCGCGAGCGGACCGAGCTTCTGCGCCGCGATCTCCTGTGCCTTGCTCGACGCGTCCTCGATGGCGCCGATCACGAGGTCCTGCAGAGTCTCGATGTCGTCGGGATCGACGACCTTGGGATCGATCTTCAGACCGATCACTTCACCGGTCCCCTTGACTGTCGCGGTCACGAGCCCCCCGCCGGCCTGCCCGGTGACCTCGGCTCCGGCCATCTCCTGCTGGGCGGCCATCAGTTGCTGCTGCATCTGCTGCGCTTGCGCGAGAAGCTGTGACATGTCGGGTTGTCCACCTGGTTGCACTGACGTGGTCCTTTCTGCGGTTTCCTGCCAGCGTAGACGGTGGACGCCTCAGGCGAGTTCGCGCTCGAGCTTCGCTAGCACCTGCGCCTGAATCTTCTCGAGGCCGCGCGGCGCGAAAGTTCTCTCGAAGAACCCGCCGACGCCGCCGGCGCCCCTCCATCTGGTGGTCATGGTCACCGTCGAACCCTTTCCGCTCGGCGCCACCGCCCAGGTGGTGACGAGCGAGGAGTTCGAATCCGCCTCCGTGATCGTGTTGCCCGACACCGAAACCGTGGCCTCGACGTCACGCGACCGCTTCTCGGTCGCCTTCAGCGTCCACCGCGCCACCGTTCCGTCGCCCTGCCCGCCCTCGACGACGCGGTAGTCCAAGTACTGCCCACCGAGAATGCGCGGGCGCACCGATTCGTAGTCCGTCAAAGCCGCGAGCGTCTCCTCCGGGGTGGCTGCGACGGTGATCGAGTTGCTTGCGCTGACCTGGCCCACTGTGACGACTCCTCTTACTGAACGGTTTGTCCGACGCGCTTTCCCCTCATCCTGCCCGGGGAGTGCTCCGGCGGACGACTACGCCACTGTCCACTGTGAGTTAGTTCACCAACCCTCGAACTCGCCGACCACCGGACTCGACACCGCGAATCAATACGACAATTGGGTCAATCTTCCGGGGTCCGGGCCGATATGCGTGACGTAAATCCGCGCAGACATATAACGTCAGAGGTGTGGCTGCCTCTTCGGTCGAATTACTGAAAAGCATGCGGGAGGGTAGACGTCCCTTCGGTGTCGTCGGGCGCCGACTTCGTCGAGGTGCGCATCGAAGTCCGTCCCTCACCGGACTCGACGCACACCGCGCCGGCGTCGAGCGTCTCCTCGCCTCCTATCGCGCAATCCCCTCGAACGCCGACGTGCGACTGGCGAAGAAAACGTCCAATCTCTTCCGGGCCCGTGCACAGACCCGCGCGCCCGGCCTCGACGTCTCCGGTCTGGACGGAGTCATCTCCGTCGATCCGCTGGCACGTACCGCCGACGTCGCCGGAATGTGCACATATGAAGATCTGGTCGACGCCACCCTGCCGTACGGACTGGCGCCGCTGGTGGTTCCGCAACTCAAGACCATCACGCTCGGCGGTGCCGTCACCGGCCTCGGCATCGAGTCGACGTCCTTCCGCAGTGGCCTCCCGCACGAATCGGTCCTCGAAATGGACGTCCTGACGGGCAGCGGCAACATCGTCACTGCGATTCCCGAGGGCGAGAACGCCGACCTGTTCTGGGGGTTCCCGAATTCCTACGGAACACTCGGCTACTCGACACGATTGCGAATTCAACTCGAACCGGTCAAACAGTTTGTGGCACTGCGTCATCTACGTTTCGATTCCCTCGACGAACTGCAGATGGCCATGGACCGGATCGTGAACGATCGCGTCCACGACGGCATCGCCGTCGACTACTTGGACGGCGTGGTCTTCACCGAAACCGAAAGCTACCTGACCCTTGGCCACCAAACCGACGAGGTCGGCCCCCTCAGCGACTACACCGGTAGCAGCATCTACTACCAGTCGATCCAGCACGCATCCGTGAATTGTCCTAAAACGGATAAACTTGCCATTCGAGACTACCTGTGGCGCTGGGATACCGACTGGTTCTGGTGCTCGCGTGCGTTCGGCGCCCAAAATCCGACCATTCGCCGGCTGTGGCCGAAGAGACTTCTCCGTAGCAGTTTCTACTGGAAACTCATCGCCCTCGACCACAAGTACGGCATTGGTGATCGACTCGAGAAGCGCGCGGGCAATCCGCCGCGTGAACGCGTCGTCCAGGACGTCGAAGTCCCCATCGAGCGCACCGCGGATTTCGTTCGCTGGTTCCTGGCGGAGATTCCGATCGAACCGTTGTGGATGTGTCCATTGAGGTTGCGGGAACCCGCCCCCGCGGGAGCATCCTCACAGCGCCCCTGGCCCCTGTACCCCCTGGAACCGAAGCGCACCTACGTGAACATCGGATTCTGGTCATCGGTGCCGCTCGTTCCGGGTAATCCGGAGGGGGCAGCGAATCGGCTGATCGAGGACAAGGTCACCGATTTCGAAGGACACAAGTCCCTCTACTCCGACTCGTACTACTCACGAGAAGACTTCGAACGGCTCTACTACGGAGGCGATCGATACACGGAACTGAAAAGACACTACGACCCGGATTCACGGTTACTGGACCTATTCTCCAAGGCGGTGCAACGTCGATGACAACTCTGAGAGCTTCAGGCTCCCCCGAAGACAAGCTGGCCATCGCAGAGATTTTGGAAACTCTGTCCGACGGCGATCTCCCCGTGCGATTCTCCGCATACGACGGCAGTGCCGCCGGCCCTGAAGATGCTCCCTACGGCCTACATCTCAAGTCCACCCGTGGCACGACTTACCTGGCTACGGCTCCGGGTGACCTCGGCATGGCCCGCGCGTACGTGGCCGGCGACCTCGAGGCGAGCGGCGTCCACCCCGGTGACCCGTACGAGATCCTTCGGGTGATGGGCGACAAGCTGCAGTTCCGTCGCCCGTCCGCGAAGACGCTCGCGACCATCACCCGGTCGCTCGGCTGGGATCTGCTGCGCCCCATCGCGCCCCCTCCACAGGAGCACCTGCCACGGTGGCGTCGGGTCGCAGAAGGACTGCGGCACTCCAAGTCTCGTGACGCCGAAGCGATCCACCACCACTACGACGTCTCGAACACCTTCTACGAATATGTCCTCGGGCCGTCCATGACGTACACGTGCGCGTGCTACGACAACGCCGACCAGACGCTCGAAGAGGCACAAGACAACAAGTACCGCCTCGTGTTCGAGAAACTCGGCCTCCAGCCCGGCGACCGACTGCTCGACATCGGTTGTGGCTGGGGCTCTATGGTCCGGTACGCGGCCCGGCGTGGCGTCAGGGTCATCGGTGCCACATTGTCTCGCGCCCAAGCCGACTGGGCGCAGAAGGCCATCGCGGAAGAAGGCCTGTCCGAACTCGCCGAGGTGCGGTTCACCGACTACCGCGACGTCCCCGAGACGGGATTCGACGCCATCTCGTCGATCGGCCTGACCGAGCACATAGGCGTCGACAATTACCCGGCCTACTTCAGCCTGCTACAGAGCAAACTCCGCGATGGCGGCCGGCTGCTGAACCACTGCATCACCCGGCCCGGCAACAAGAGCCAGGCACGTGCCGGCGGCTTCATCGACCGATACGTCTTCCCGGACGGGGAGCTCACCGGCTCCGGGCGGATCATCTCCGAGATCCAGAACGTGGGCCTCGAGGTCCGGCACGAGGAGAACCTCCGCGAGCACTACGCACTGACCCTCGCCGGTTGGTGCCAGAACCTCGTCGACCACTGGGACGCCTGCGTCGCTGAAGTCGGAGAGGGAACCGCCCGCGTCTGGGGCCTGTACATGGCCGGCTCACGACTCGGGTTCGAGCGCAACGCCGTTCAACTCCACCAGGTCCTCGCCGTCAAGCTGAGCCCCAATGGTGAGTCACAAGTCCCCCTCCGCCCGTGGTGGACGTAGGCAACCCTGGTGTGATGCCGGGACCCCCGACCGGTCCCGCATCACACCAGGGAAGAGACTTGACCTGCGGATGGCTCCCGAATTGGGGAGGACAACTCCGGCTGTGCATGGTTGACGAATCCGCAAACTCGCCAACCATGCACGCCTGGCCGTTACTTCAGTGAAGCCGGCGGGGTGAAGCGCTCACCGTATTTGGCGGCGAGTTCTTCAGCGCGCTTGACGAAGCCGGCTTGGCCGCCTTCGTAGCCCTGAATGTACTGCGACACACCGCCGGTCCAGGCTGGGAAGCCAATGCCCATGATCGAGCCGATGTTGGCGTCGGCCGTGGTGAGAAGCACGCCCTCGTCGAAGCACTTCTGCGTCTCGATGGCCTCGATGAACAGCATGCGCTCGACGAGATCCTCGAATGGGGCCTCGAGTTCCTTGGAACCGAAGGTCTCCCGCAGCCCGGGCCACAGGCCGGTGCGCTTGCCGTCGACGTAGTCGTAGAATCCAGCCCCGCCGAGCTTGCCCTTGCGGTCGTACTTCTCGACGAGAGTGTTGATGACCTCGCCCGCGGCGTCAGCAGGCAGTTCCCTACCCGCAGCCTTGGCAGCCTGCGCCGTCTCCTTGCGGATCTTTTGCATCAGCGTGAGGTTCAGCTCGTCCGACAGTTGCAGCGGTGCCGCCGGGTAGCCGGCCTGCATTCCTGCCTGCTCGATGGTGGCGGGTTCGATACCCTCCGCGAGCATGCCGATCGCCTCGTTGATGAACGTGCCGATGACGCGCGAGGTGAAGAAGCCACGCGAGTCGGTGACGACGATCGGGGTCTTCCGAATGGCCTGGACGTAGTCGAATACCCGGGCCAGCGCCTCGTCAGACGTCTTCTCGCCGCGGATGATCTCCACGAGAGGCATCTTGTCGACGGGTGAGAAGAAGTGGATTCCGATGAAGTCCTCTTGCCGCTTCACACCCGTCGCGAGGCCGGTGATCGGCAGAGTCGACGTGTTCGAGCCCAGCAACGCCTTGGGATCGACGATGTCTTCGATCTCCTGGAACACCTTGTGCTTGAGTTCCTGGCTCTCGAACACCGCCTCGATGACGAAGTCGACACCGGCGAAGTCGGCCGGGTCGGCGGCCGGCTTGATCCGGCCGAGTAGGGCCTTCGACTTCTCTTCGGTGGTCTTGCCGCGCGAGAGTGCCTTGGCCTCGATGGCCTCGGAGTATGCCTTGCCCTTGTTCGCGGCCTCGAGGGTGACGTCCTTCAGGACGACGTCGAAGCCTGCCTTCGCCGACACGTACGCGATTCCGGCGCCCATCATTCCGGCACCGAGCACGCCGATCTTGGTGATCGGGGTCTTCCCGATACCGTCCGGGCGGGAGGCGCCGGAGTTGATTGCCTGCAGATCGAAGAAGAACGCCTGGATCATGTTCTTCGCGACCTGACCGGTGACCAGTGACGTGAAGTATCGCGCCTCGATGAGGAGCGCGTTGTCGATGTCCACCTGCGAGCCCTCGACGGCGGCGGCCATGATCGCGCGCGGAGCCGGCATGGGTGCGCCCTTGAGCTGCTTGCGCAGGTTCGCGGGGAATGCGGGGAGGTTGGCTGCGAGGCCCGGGCTGGACGGGGTGCCGCCGGGGATCCGGTAGCCCTTGACGTCCCACGGCTGTACGCCGCCCTCGGGGTTGTCCTTGATCCACGCCTTCGCCGCGGGTACCAGTTCGCCGATCGAGGCCACGACCTCGTCGACGAGTCCGACCTCCTTGGCCTGCACGGGTCCACGCTGCTGACCCTGCAGGAGCACCTGCATGAGCGCGTTCTGCAGACCCAGCAACCGGACGGTGCGCACCACGCCGCCCCCGCCGGGCAGCAGGCCGAGGGTGACCTCGGGAAGCCCGATCTTGACGCCCTTCACGTCCGCGGCGATGCGGTGATGCGTAGCCAGGGCGATCTCGAGGCCACCACCGAGGGCGGCGCCGTTGATGGCGGCAACGACAGGCTTACCGAGGGTTTCCAGCCGGCGCAGATCCTGCTTGATCGCAACGCCGTGGCCGTACACCTCGGCGGCGTTCTCGGGGCCGACCTTGATCATGTTCTTGAGGTCGCCACCCGCGAAGAACGTCTTTTTGCCGGAGGTGATGACGACACCGGTGATGGAGTCCTTCTCGTCGACGAGGCGGTCGACGGTCGCCTTCATCGAGGAGATGTAGGCGTCGTTCATTGTGTTCGCGCCCTGGTTGGGATCGTCGATGGTGAGCACGACAATGCCGTCGGCGTCCTGCTCCCAGTTGATGATGTTCTGCTCGCTCACTGCTTCAAGTCTCCTGGTAGTCCTAGTTGGTGGAAGGACGTCGGTGGAAGGACGTTGGTGGAAGGACGCTGCTGGAAGGACGCTGCGTCAGACGCGCTCGATGACGGTGGCGACACCCATGCCGCCGCCGATGCACAAGGTGATGAGGGCGTACCGGCCGCCCCGGCGCTCCAGTTCGTCGATCACCGTGCCGGTGATCATGGCGCCGGTGGCCCCGAGCGGGTGGCCCATCGCGATGGCTCCACCGTTGACGTTGAGCTTCTCGTCGGGGATGTTCAGATCCTTCTGGAACTTCAGCACCACGGACGCGAACGCCTCGTTGATCTCGACCAGGTCCATGTCGTCGATGGTCAGGCCGGCGGAGGCGAGCACCTTCTTCGACGCGGGCGTCGGTCCGGTGAGCATGATCGTGGAGTCGGCGCCGGACGTGGCGGTCGCCACGACACGGGCACGGGGGGTCAGGCTCATGTCCTTGCCTGCCTGCTCCGAGCCGACGAGCACGAGTGCGGCGCCGTCGACGATGCCGGAGCTGTTGCCGCCGTGGTGGACGTGGTTGATCTTCTCGACCCAGTGATACTTCTGCAGCGACACCGCGTCGAAGCCGCCCATCTCGCCGACACCGGCGAAGGACGGGGTGAGTCCCGCGAGGTTCTCGAGGGTTGTACCCGGGCGCATGTGCTCATCCTGATCCAGGACGGTCAGGCCGTTGATGTCCTTGACTGGGACGACCGACTTGGCGAAGTAGCCGCCCGTCCATGCCTTCGCGGCAAGGTCCTGCGAGCGGACGGCGTAAGCGTCGACGTCCTCGCGGGAGAAGCCCTCGATCGTGGCGATCAGGTCGGCGCCCACGCCCTGCGGAACGAAGTAGTTGTCGTAGTTGGTGGCCGGGTCCAGTGCCCATGCTCCACCGTCGGAGCCCATCGGCACGCGGGACATCGACTCGACACCACCTGCGATCACCAATTCGTCCCAGCCGGAGCGCACTTTCTGGGCGGCGGTGTTGACGGCCTCGAGGCCGGACGCGCAGAACCGGTTGAGCTGGACGCCACCGACGGTGTCGGGGAGTCCAGCGTCGTTGACGGCAACGCGGGCGATGTCCATGCCCTGGTCGCCGACGGGGGTGACGACGCCGAGGATCAGGTCCGAGATGCGATCTTCGTCAAGGTCGGGGAAGCGCGCGCGAAGCTCGTCGATCAGGCCGGTGACCAGCGAAATCGGCTTGACCGAGTGCAGCGAACCTGTCTTCTTTCCGCGGCCGCGCGGGGTGCGGATGGCTTCATAAATGAATGCCTCTGTGGTCACTGTGAAGTGTTCCTTCCTTATCTGCGTCGACGCCGACCGTGCACACGGCGCTCTGCACGGGGCATATCCCGGCTCTCAACCTTAGAACGCGTTGCAGAACAAGCGGAAGGACCGAAGCGATCCTGGATCGTGACCGAGCCGATCACCGGATTCGGGAAATTGTTCACAGATGGATTCGCCCCGAGTAAGAACACGTTTTGGCTACGATGCAGCATGCACATTGCCAAGATGTCGACAATGTCCCTGCTCGCTGTGACGGCTGTGGCCCTCGCGGTCCCTGCCGCAGCCTCGGCCGCACCGAACCCTGTGGACACCCCCAACGAGGCGATGGCTCGCGCCTACATCGACGCGCTCGTCAGTCACAACGCGAGCGCTGTTCGATTCACACCCGACGCCACGCGCGTCGAGGCCGGTATCCAGACGGGGTTCAACGGGCAGCAGTTGACGAACGATCTGAACCACGGAATCCAGTACAGCGTGGTCCAGAGCGTGCGGGAACTGACGATGACCGAATCAGATGACACCGTCCACTCCCGGTACCTGCTCGACGCGGGGATCGGAACGCAGCGGCTGATGACCGTCGAGATCGTCGAGACCTTCGATCTGGAGGACAACGCGCTCGACCGCATAGTCGCCATAATCTCCCCGGTCTCCGCGTCCTGACGGTCGCAGAATCTACGCGCCCGGGACCCCGTGCTCCGTCGACGGAACACGGGGCCAGTCGGTCCTAGGCGAGATCGGTGGAGATGATCTTCTCCATGTTCCGTTCGGCGAGCGCGGTGATCGTCACGAACGGATTGACACCGACGTTGCCGGGGACGAGGGAACCGTCGACGACGTACAGGCCGGGGTATTCGGGGAGGCGACCGTAATTGTCGGTCGCCGAGTTCAGCAAGCAGCCGCCCAGCGGGTGGTACGTGAAGTCGTCGCCAAACTTCTTGTAAACGCCGAACAGATCCGTTCGGTAGATCGTGCCTTCCTTCTTGTTGATCTTGTCGAAGACTGCCCTGGCCATGTCGATGCCCTTCTGATTCTGAGACACAGCCCAGGAGAGATCGACCTTGCCGGTGCTCGGATTGAACTGGAAACGAGCACGTTCGGGGTTCTTCGTGATCGCCAGGTACAGGCTGACGTAGGTCTCGAGTCCCGCGGGCAGTGGAGCGATCTCGGCGAAGATCGGCGCGGTCGGGTCGTCCCAGTTGTCGATGCCGAGGGTCGGGATCGTGGACTGCTTGGAACCGGTGGAGTGCCACATGTGGTTTGCGCGGCCGAGCATGATGTTGCCGTTGTTGCCCCAGCCCTCGCCGACCTGCGACGGCAGGTTCGGCAGATGCCCCTGCCCCTTCATCGACACGAGTAGCTTGCTGGTGCCGACACTGCCTGCGGCGAAGAACACTCGGTCCGCCGCGACGACCTTGGTGGCGACGATGTTGCCTTGTTCGTCGATCTGTTCCATCGTCACGTTGTAGCCGGCGCCGGGGGCGGGCTCGACCTTGGTGACCCGGTGCAGGGTGGTGATCGACAGCTTTCCGGTCGCCGCGGCCTGTGCGAGGTAGGTCTTGTCGAGCGACTTCTTGCCGGCGTTGTTGCCGTAGATGACCTCGCCGGCGAGCGCGGACTTCGTAACCTGACCCTCAGCCTCCCTCTTCATGTACTCGAAGTCGTACACGTTGGGCACGAACGCCGTTGAGAATCCGGATCGTTCAGCCGTCTTTCGCCCGGTGCGCGCGAACTTGTACCACGGCGTCGACTCGAACCACTCCTTGTCGATGTGGTTGACACCCAGGCCGGCGTTCGCGCGCGGGAAGAATGTGTTGTACATCTCGTCCGAGTCGACCGAGGGCAGGATCTCCTCGAAGAAGTTGCGCTTCGGCGTGACGGCCATGCCACCGTTGACGAGCG
>NZ_BCXB01000053.1 GCF_001894885.1 Rhodococcus marinonascens NBRC 14363 | reverse complement strand
CCCGAAAGAGACGCAATCCTACGAGCCGTCATGACGTGGAATGCCTCTCGCGCGGAAGCCGCACAGACGGTGCTCGTCCCGTGGCGGTGGGAAGATAACGCCGTACCACTCCTCGGGGCGGCGCCACAGAACATCATCAACGCCCAAGCGGTCGACAGTTGCGACATCGTCGTCGCCGTCTTCGACAGTCGCCTCGGAACCGCGACCGACACGGCCGTATCCGGCACCGCGGAAGAGATCACACGGGCCGCCGAAGCCGGTAAGCCCGTGCATGTCTGGTTCTCGAGCGAAGCCATCCCGCGAGATGCCGATCTCGACCAGCTACAACGACTCCGCGACTTCAAAGCGCAGCTTCAGATGCAGGGACTCTTGGGTTCGTACACCGGTGCCGACGACTTGATGTTCCAGGTCCGCAACACACTCGAGCACGACCTCGACTCTCTCGGACTGGGACACGTGACAATCAAGAGCCGCGGCCAGAGCGCACAAGTTCGCGGACGCATCGACAAACAACGCGAGCAGACCGGTATCGACAAGAAGGGCGCCCCGAAGTTCACCAACCGCTACAAGATGGTGGTCGAGAACCTGAGCGATGCCGTCACCGCGGAGAACCTCACCGTGGACTTCGGGGAGTTCACCCAGCACGTCCACATCGATGAGGAAACCGCACGCTCGTTCGATCTGATCCCACACTCGAACTTCGCCTGGCCGATGTGGGTGGCGATGGGTACTGCTTCCTCCGCCACCGTCACCTTCGAGTGGGAAGAGAACGGTGAGAAGAAACGAATCGAACACCGGATCTCGCTCCCCTGACATCACACTCCCTGCGTCGAGTTCGTCATAAAGAGGCGCTCCCGACCCGGGCCGGATCGGGAGCGCTTCGCTGGGCCGCATCGTTGAGATCAAGGTGAACGTCGGGAGAGGGAAGTCGATCGTCTCGCCTCGGGCGACCTGACCCGCATACTCCGGTGGGATGCTTCGATCCATGACGCAGATTCGTGTGACAGTAAGCCGTTGGCAGACCCGTGGGCCGTGGTGGCGAGGCCGCCGACGTGTGTCCGGTCTGGTGCTCGACATCGACGGGCACGGCACCACCCAGACCTACGGAAGCCGGGATCTTGATGCCGCCCGCGTGATGGTCCTCGAGTACCTCGGTACGGTCGGCGCGCCCGCACCGACCGACGTCACCCTCTGCTGGTGCGAGGCCGGTACCTGACAGTCCGCCCCTCGATAACATCCGACTCTCGTGTCAGGCGGCATGAGAGTCGCGCAGCAGCCGACTGGCAGCACCCGCATATCGCATACCGCAGCCCCGCGCCCGACCCCCCGGACCCGGGGCCGGGGGGTCGGGGGCAACATTTCGCCCCGCTCTCCGTTCGACGTCGTAGTGCAGCTCCCGCAGTCCCAGCCGTACCCGGCCTACCTCCCGCAGTTGATCCCTCCACGTTCCGCACCGTTGTCCTTGCCTGGTTGTGGTCCCGATACGGCCCACAACCGAAAATCTTTGACACACCTCTTGCACCATTGGTGAAATATTGGCGCGACGAAATACGATGCCGTCCATGAACACCCCGCAGCCGTCACACGAGACCGCCGATACCGCAGCCGAGAACACCACGGAATCGGGCAGCAGTGAGGGCGCGGATCCGGGACTCTGCCCGTGGTGCACCGCCCCGATCACCCCGCAGCCGGGGCGGGGACGACCGAAGGTGTGGTGTTCGGATCAGTGCCGCCGCGACGCTCACACCGCCCGCAAGGCCGCCCGCGCCGGCGCCGTCGGCATGCAGGTGATCCGGCAAACTAGAACCGTCGAAAAACCCGTCAAGGTGCCCGTGATCGAGTACCGGTACACCGACACCCCTCCCACACAAGTCCGGCACGTCGACCCCTTCGAACTCCTGGTCCACGTCATGAAAAACTCCGACCTCCTCGCCCGAATACTGGACTCGTTCGCCGCGAGCATTCGCCCCCGCAGCATCGGCAGACAACTCCCCGGCCCCCTCCACAAGGCTGTCTTGCGGCTCGCGCCACTCCTCGACGACTACGTCCGTCGCACGACCCCAACCCCGGGACCAGCGGCAAGTACACCGGACACCTCGGCGCTCTCCCGCCAGCAACGCCGAGCCCTGCAGCGCCGCGAAGGAAACAGAGGAACCCGGCGATGACGAACCCGCCGGTTCCCCGCCCATCGCAGGGGTCAGGCACGGATCGCGGCATGGATGCGAGGTGACGGTGACCCCGATTCGGACGGCGGAGGGCGCACCACCATTGTCGCTACCGGCCAACCCCACACGGTAGCAGCGGTGACCGCCGACGCCCCCACGGTGGGTTCATGGCCGGAATCATATTTCGTCGCGCCAAAAGTCGGACTTCAGTGCAAGAGATGTGTCGAAGATTTTCGGTTGTAGGTCGTTTTCGGGACCACCACCGGGTGAGAACCCGTGAACGTTCCGGACAGCTGGGACTGCGGGAGGTAAGCCGGGTACGGCACACGTTGCGGGAGGTTTCGATTCATTCGGGTGCCGGCCTCTTCCACACCGGCGTACCCCGCCGTGCGGACACCCGCCAGGCCGTGCGTACCGGGCCTACGGTGTCGGCATGAACGGCCCCGCAACGCAGGTGTGGGTGATCACCGATGCCTGAACTGCGGGTCTGCTCGGGGCACCTGGCGGACGGTCTGATCCTGTAGTCGACGGGCGGCCACGGAGACTGCGGGCCTTTCGGTGAGCGCGTGGTTTAGGAGAATTCCGATTCGGCGATGGCCCGCTCGACGTCCTGCTGCAAGGCAGGCATGATGTTCGGGTTCCACATCATTTGGGAACCGAGATCCTCGTCGGCGATCCAACGCTGCTCTCGACCGCTCCAATACTCGGGAATGATATCGAAATCCTCGACCGGATCGGCGACGGCACGAATCACCACTTGGTACTGGAGTCGTGCTGTATCCAATACATCATCTGGGTGAACCTAGTGACTCTTCATCACTGGGTTTCGCCCTGCTCCATCACCGTGGGCGGCATGAACCGGGTACAACCAACCAGCCCACCACAGGGCTTTAGCCGTGGATCTGTTGAACTCGTGCGGTGGTTGCACTCGATACACCCCTGAATACGCGTCAGCTCGAGGTTCTGGGGTGGGTGGGTGAGGAATGTCCGGCGCGTGAGTGGCCGGATTCGACCTACAAGACGGTGGCGATCGCCCTGCAGAATCGTCGGCTGATCGCGATCTCGAAGAAGGGTGGGCTGTGGAGCGCCAGCATCCTCGATGCGGGCCGCCACTACCTCGACCACGGAACCTATCCGCATGGGCACCTGAAGCCGAAGAAACGATCCGGTGCACCGAACCAGGCCCCGAATGCGAGCCGCGACCGGCAGGCGATTCGCCCCGCAGCCCGGAACCAGTCGCCGACACCCACTCCCGTACAGACGCCCGGTAGTGGTGAGCCCCATGCTCCGACGTCGCCGAAGCTGACCCCGACGCGGCAACTGTTACGAGATGTCGCCGAGGCCGGTGGCACGCTGACCCGCAATGTTAAAGGCGACAACACCCCGTACGCCGTGCGGGTCTCGACGATCAACCGGCGGGGCATGCCCCCGGACGGGCAGAGGCTGGTCATGGAAACGGGTGCGACCTACTACGAGAAGATCTTCCGTCTCGAGGATCGCCCGGTGTGGAGGACGATGCCGCCCCGGGAGGTCGTCGACGCCCCGCGGATCGGCCGGTGGCACCCGGCGGTGACCGAGATCCGCGACGACGGCAGATCGACGCGGTTCGGCACCGAGGTCAGGGCGCGGGCGCTGCGCATCTTGCATGCGATCGCGACGGAAGCCGCGGCGAGGGGACACCAGGTGAGTGCGCCGGCGAAGAACGCACCTCGCGGGAACGGCTACTACGCGCACAAGGAAACCGGTCAGCTCATCATCAACATCCGGTCCCACCGGTTCTTCGTCAGCCTGCACCAGCTCGACGACTACACACCGCACACACCCACACCGAAGGAGCTCGAAAAGCAACGGAAGTGGGAATGGAGTCGCCCCCCGCGCTGGGACATCACCCCCGGTAGACGCCTGCGGCTGCGCGTCTATGGGGACCTCCTCCGGGGATGGGACAAGAAGTGGGCCGATTCGAAAACCCTTCGAGTACGGGTCGAAGACCATCTCGCAGACGCTATACAGATCATCGAGGACGCCGTCGACCGGGAAGAAGCCCGTAAGGCCGCCGAGCTGCGGGCGTTCGAAGAAGAGAATCGCAGGAGAGAAGCCGCCGAACAGCTCATCGAAGGCCGGCACGCCGAGAACATGCGGGCCGAAGCCCTCGACCTACAACTCGCCGACTGGCAGCACGTGACCGCGCGGCGCCAGTACCTCGCCGCCATGGCAGCCCGGATCGACACCATCACCGACGAGCCCGCCCGTGAGTCGGCCACCGAGTGGCTCCACTGGTGCGAGCGGCACGTCGACTCACGCGACCTACTCCACCGGCCTCTCGCGATGCCGGCCAGACGACCACCGACCTGGGAAGAACACTCTTCCCTGCTACGGGAGATCATGACCGAACTCGCTGCAGATCCTGACTACCGCGAGCATTGATCCGCCCGGCCACGACGGCGCCGCCGTCGTGGTATGCAATCACGAAACCATGTGGCATCGGGATTGCATCATCGACAATTCCATACTTTAGAAGTAATTTTAATGTATGAGTGTGGATGAGGTGACGTTCTCGGAACTGCAGTTGCAGGGGAAAGCGACGGTCGAGCGGCTGCGCAGGTCGCCGGGCCAGTCGTTGCTGGTGCGACGTCGTGACGCGGAGGACCTGGTTCTCACCACGGCGGCACGCGCGGAGCTCGAGCACACGGCGGCGGCGGTGACGGCGCGGATGTTCGTGGCGTTGATGCAGCGCGATCACCGGGCGCGGGAGCTGGTCACCGATGTGCTTCCCGAGGTGTTCCCGTGGGTGACGTTCCTGCCCCGCGAGGAGGTTCAGGAGTTCGTGGTCGAGCTGGTATCGACATTGCGGGCGGCGGAATCGCTCGACAACCCGGCGCCGGTGGTGCAGGTGATCGAAGCCTGGCGGCACACCGCCGAGGTGTTGGCCGATCCGGAGCTGGCGGCGATCCTGGCCGCGGACACCGATGAGGATTTCGGAGTTGTTCCTGCACCGGACGCTGCGTGAGCCCGAAACGAGGTGACCGGGTCGCCCCACCCGCCGGCGCCAGTGCGTGGGAACTGCGGTTCGCCACCACCGAGGCGGTCAAGGGCTGGGAAGCCCTGTGTCAGCAGGCACCCGCGAACACCCTCACAACCTGGCACGAGTTGCGTGCGCGGCCCGACACTCCCGTACCGACCACGCGGCACCACCAGCTCAAAGGCTCTCTCGCCACAGCCGCGCACAGCGGGGTGGTGATGGAACAGTGGCAGTACGAAGTCACCGCAGGCGGACGTATCTGGTACCTCGTCGACACCGCCCGCCGCACCCTGTGGATCAAAGCTGCTGGCACCCGCCACCCCAAAGCCACCGACTGACCCGGCAAGTCGGGGTTCATGGGGCTGGGTGGCCAGCCTGTTCGGTCTAGAGCGTCCCGGGTCCGGATGTTCCCGCGCCGCTAGCCGACCGACGTGCCATTTAACTAGTCGCGTGGCTCTCCGGCTTCCAATCTGAGATCACCCTGCAGTTTCTGCAGCCCCTGCAGGGCCAGGTCGATGAACTTATCGGCGCAGGCGGTGCAGTAGTGCTCATGACTGCGTCCTTTCGCTACCTTGAGCCGCAGGTCACCCTTCGAGATCACGTGCTTGTTGTTGTGCTGGCAGGTGTGTCGCTTGAGTGCCTTGTCCACGGTCATCGCCAGAATGAGCGTCTTTGGCCTACCCACCGAACAGCTCCCCTTCAACCTCAGCAACGATGCTGTCCAACCGCCCAGTGATCAGGTCGATCTCGGCCTGGCTAAGTTCGCTCCGTGTCCTCGTGCCGCGGCCAACTGAGGCGTTGGCCTTTTTGTCTATGGCGGCCTTCACAATCACCCAGTTGCCCTGGCTCAGGTGCTTGGTGTCCAGGTCGCGACCCTCGGGGCTCAGTCCGTGGTCCCGAACGAGCTTGCCTGCCCTGGTCTTGATCGTCTCGTCTAGCCAGCTGCGCGAAGCTTGGCGCCGAGCTTGCTTGGTAACGGGGATGGGTTCGAGGAGCTTGGCGACCCGCCCGATGTCCTCAGCGGTGTAGCCCGCTGACAGGAGACCTGTCAAGGTGCCTTTGAGGCGTTCGTCGGAGAGCAAGGGCAGCTCTTCCAGTGTGGTCGGGCCTGGCTCGACGATGCGCACGGCATCAGGATCCCGCTCGCGTCCCATGTCGTTGGTCGGGTCAACCTCGCGACTGGGTTCGTTGCCTACCGGTACTTGTTCGGTCAGGAGCTGGAACCATTCTTGGTCGGCCTCGGCAAAGTCCTTAAAGTCGTCCCAGGCTTTGGCCGTGTTGGCGCCAGCGTGGAACACGACTGAGCCGTAGTTGAGATGGTCGCCCGGAGCCTCCTGCTTGATGACGCGCATGATGCGCCCCACGAATTGCACAAACGGCGACAGGTTGGCAAAGATGCTGAACACAGCGGCCACTGAGAGGTATGGGTGGTCGAATCCCTCTCCGAGCATGCGGACCTGCACGATGACATCTAGCTCGTGGCGATTCAACTTAGCCAGGACGGCGTCGTTGGTTCTGGAGTCCTCGCGGCTGTGGATGTAGTCAGCTCGCTGGCCGCGCTCTTGATACGCCCTGACGATCTGTTTGCAGTGCTCCATGTTGAGTGCCGACGCGATAATCTTGAGACGCGACTCGCCGGTTGCATCTTGGAGCCTGCGTAGCTCGGTGATAGAGGCGTCGACGATGGTGTCTAGGGTTTCTTTGGAGCTGACGATGCTGCGGCGGAAGTCTGCGTCTACCTCGCCAAGTCGGCGCACCTCATCGAGGTTGGCCTCGACTTCTTGACCGTCTTCGCGGCGGACGTAGCGCAGTGAAGACGGGTTGAGAACCAGCCCCTTGACGTGCTTGACGAAGCCGCGTTGAACCGCACGATAGATCGGGTATGTGTAGACGATCTCGCCGGACATGAGACGACCGTCGGCTCGTGTCGGTGTGGCGCTGAGGCTCACGATGTTGGCCTCTGGGAACTGCTTCCGCAGCACCTCCCAACTTTCGGCAACGTTGTGGTGTCCTTCGTCGAAGAGGATGAGGTCGAAGTAGTCCTCAGACAAGTCGGCCAACCACTTGTTGTCAGCCCCGCCGCGCTGAAGCTGCTGGATATTGGTGACCACGACATCCGCAACTTCTAAGTCGGAGAGGTTGGCTTTGGCACTGCGAATCTCGGCTGGCTCGGGATACTCCGGTCCCGGCAGTACGGCGCACTTGCGGTAGAACATTCCGGGCTCGGTTGGGTTGAAGTCACCGAGCAACTGCGCTGCAATACGCAGCCCCGGTGCGATGACCAGGACTCGTCGCGCCTTCAAGGCGAAGGGAGTCAGCGTGATGAGGCCCGACTTGCCGCAGCCGACAGGAAGCACAATGCCGGCTTCACGGTGGTTCTCGATATCGGCGAAGTGCTCGACGATTGCCGTGTAGGCCTCGGTCTGTGGCTCGCGCAGTTGTGTATTGCCCTGAATGTTAGGGGTGAGGCGCTGGAAGGCAGATCGGTCACTCAAAGTGGAAGTCCCCTCAAAATGGCTGCGGGTCATGGTCATGTCCTGGTTATGCGATTCTTCCAGATGTTGAAGGAGTGTCAGCGTGCCAAGAATAGGAGAAGTGTTCGCGTCCCGAAATCGAACCCTTCCGGGACACCCCGACCCCGCCGCGAACGGACCGGTGCGACCTCAAGCTTTCCTGTCCCCAAAACCCGTCCCACCGCGCACGTCTCGCTCCCGAGCATGTCGGTGAGTTCCGGGACACTGCCCGGTGTGAACGATCTCCTCGGCTACGCCCGCGTCTCCACCAGCGATCAGGACCCGGCACTGCAACACGACGCCCTCACCGCCGCTGGCTGCTTCCGGGTGTGGACCGACACCGCCTCTGGAACAAAAACCCAGCGCCCCCACCTCGACGCCGTCCTCGACGCGCTCCGCCCCGGAGACACCCTCGTCGTCTGGCGCCTCGACCGGCTCGGCCGCTCCCTGCCCCACCTGATCGAACTCATCACCACCCTCGGCGACCGCGGCATCGGCTTCCGGTCCCTCACCGAGACGATCGACACCTCCACCCCCGGCGGCAAACTCGTCTTCCACATGTTCGGTGCCCTCGCCGAGTTCGAACACAACCTCATCAAAGAACGCACCACCGCAGGCCTCGCCGCCGCCCGAGCCCGCGGCCGCATCGGCGGCCGGCCTCCGACGCTGACTCCCGCCAAGCGGCGCCAAGCCCTCAAGATGCGCGAAGACGGCGTCTCCGTCGGCGAGATCGCCGAAGTCCTCGGCATCGGACGTAGCACCCTCTACCGGACATTGTTTGCGGCGGTCGACGCTTAGTCCATATGAAACAAAAGCTAATCAGGACTTTCTAACTTTCTATTTTTCTAACCATAGTTCGACGGTTCGTGGGTAGGCTCCGCCTTTGCTCCGGCTGTCATCCGGGGTATGGCCCGCTACTGTCCGTCGAAGAATTCGAGGAGGACGATTTGTTGCAGTGTCAGGGGTACGGCGCGACCGTCACCATCACCGATGAGAACCTGGTGATCGATCGGAGGGGCTTACTGACGAGGATGATCGGTCCTCGTCAGGTGGTGGCGCTCGGTGATGTGGTCGGGTTCCACGTCAGGCAGCCGTCGATGTTGACCAACGGCTGGATCCAGTTGTGTGTGGGAAGCATGCGTTCGGAACTCGGGCGCAGTGTGGCACCGAGCGATCCGCACACGGTGTTGTTCAGACGCGGTCAGCGTGAGCAGATGGGGACTCTGCTGCAGCACCTCCAACAGTGGGTCGACGACAACCGTCATCGGTCTCAGATGCCGATACGGCCTACCGATTCCCTCCAGCCCTCGCTTCGAAAGACATCAGATGCGGTACCCGCGCCGGCGCAGGTACCGCTGCGGGCTTCAGTCGTCCAGAGGTCGATCGACGTGCAGGTGTTCACTGGGCCGAGTTTCGTCGGGTTCGATGTCGAAACCGCCAACGGTGCGCGTGGCAGCATCTGCGCGATCGGGTTGACCGTGGTCACCGCGGGCCAGATCACGGCAACCCATTCGTGGCTGTGCCGTCCACCGGAAGGGCTCGACCGGTTCGACGCGGGCAACACTAGGATCCACGGCATCACGGCCCACGACGTCGCCCGACAGCCGACTTTCCGTCAACGGCTCGCTGACATGCTCGATGTCGTCGGGGACCTTCCGCTGATCGCACACAACGCCGCCTTCGACGTCGGCGCGCTGCGGGAAGCCTCCGCCGCCGACGGATCGACCTGGCGCCCATTGGACTACGGGTGCACCCTGCAATGGTCGCGAAGAGAGCTCCCCGACCTGCACAACCACAAGCTCCCGACAGTCGCACGCGCGCTCGGCGTCGACCTGCGCCACCACCACGACGCCTCGGCGGATGCCTCCGCCGCTGCCGAGATCGCGCTCGAACTCATGCGCCGACGCGGGGCGTCGAGCGTCGACACCTACGTGACTGCCACCGGGATGATGCTCGGGCGCGCCACCGTCGAGAAAGCAATCGCACCACGCAACACCACCCGCGACGGCACCCCGAGGACATCGGGATACCGGGCGAGCGCCACCCCACCGCCACCACATGCCGATGCCGCCCCCGAGCACCCACTGTTCGGACACACGGTCGTCGTCACCGGCACATTGAGCGGACTCAGCCGAGACGAAGCATGGTCACTGCTCGCGAAATGCGGTGCTCGGGTGAACAAGACCGTCACCCGCCGCACCACCGTGCTCGTCGCGGGAGGCTGGCTCGACCGCAACGGTCGACCGCAGGAAACCGAGAAGCTGACAGAGGCACGCCGTCTGCAGGCTGCAGGCCAGCGCATCACGATTCTCGACCAGCGGCAGATGGAGGCACTGCTGGCCGGTGACCGAACCGTGCCGCTGCCGGACCTGATTGCACCGGCCACGGTCGACGCATACGCCCTTGCCGACGACAGCGACATTGCTCCCCAGAATCGCAACGACCCGAGGCAACAGGTCCGCGGAAGACATTTCACTGCGTGGAGCGAGCCTGTGAAGCAGCTCAAGCGCGACGGCCGACTGGACGAGGCGCTCGAACTGCTGTTCGAGGTCATAGCGGTGGTCGAACGCCCCGAGAACTGTTGGGGAGGAGCTCCCGCGACTGGGTGGACCGAACAGGCTGCAATCGTCTACCGCAAGCAGAAGAACTTCGCCGCTGAAGTTGCTGTCCTGCAGCGCTGGATCGACGCCGCGCACCGCAACGGCTGCTCGGTCACCGAGTCTGATCCGATCCCGCAACGGAAGGCCAAAGCCCAGGCTCTGCTGGAGAAATCACGGAGCTGAAAAGCCGAATGCGGCTTCGCTCCTTGCCGTGGCTGGTCCGAATACGAGCGCGACACACACTGTTAAATGACGGTTTCTAACAATCTAGATTGTTAGGGTTTCGGCCATGACTGCAGTTGCCGTTGTCAATCAGAAGGGTGGGTCGAGCAAGACCACCACCGTGCTCGGCCTCGCCTCGGCGGCAAGTGCCCGAGGGATCGAGACGTTGGTGGTGGATCTCGACCCGCAGTGCAACGCCTCGGAAGCACTCGGCATCGAGTACCCACTCGACAGCAGGACTGCGGCGGATCTGCTTGCCCAGGAGCTGAGCGGAAGTGCCATCGACGCGGTGCATGTCTCGAAATGGGACCACGTCAGCGTGATTCCCTCGGACCTGGACCTCGCAGACCTTGATGCGGTATCCGGGCTCGGGGTCGAACAGCGCCTGCGGGCGGCCCTCGATTCCGACGAGATCCGGCAGCGGTATCCGCTGGTGTTGATCGACTGCCCGCCGAGTGTGGGCAAGCTCGTCTCCAACGCCCTCATCGCCGCCGACGCCGCCTTGATCGCAACAGAACCGTCGTTCATGGCCAGTCGAGGTGTGTCGAAGATCCTCGACGCGATCGACACGATCACCCGCTACTACAACCCCAACCTCAAGGTCGCCGGCGTCCTGCTGGGCCGAATGCCAGCCCAGGGGCGCGAAGCCACGTACCGGGCCGCCGAGATCCGGGAAGCACTGGGTGATCTGGTGCTGCCGATGGTGGTTCCTCAACGCGCCGCCGTGTCCGAAGCAACCGGGGACCACGTTCCCGTGCACAGTGTCCGCCCCGTAGTGCCTGAGGTGACGGCCGCCTTCGACGCCGCTCTCGACCGGGTGCTCACCACTGTGACCGTCGCATGAGTGCCGCCGGCAAGCCCTCCGCCTTCGCCGCTCCACGCGGCGCGGCACCGTCCGTCAAACCGCACCCCTTCACCCCGCAACTCGCCCGGGAAGCCGCCGCAACGCCGCCGACCCTCCCGAAGGACGCGAAGCTGGCAGCTTTCGCCACCCGGCTTCCCCCGGACCTGCAACGGCTGGTCAAAACGGCCTGCGCCCAACGCGGAATACGCATGCAAGACGCCGTGTACGAGGCGCTGTGGCAGTGGCTCAACAATCAAGAACCACGAGCATGAATCAGGTTTCTAACAACCTAACTTTCTAGAATCTCAAGTCCTGGCAGGTTGTCGACGACCTTCATCGTCTCGACGCTGACGGTGACGATCCGGGCCAGCAGGTCGAGGATGTAGCGGGGCTGCTCATGCTCGCGGGACCAGTCGTTCGGGTCGTTGACGATGCCGGACGCCTTGTCGGTCTTGACCTGGTATCGGTCGATGATCCATTCGATCGCCGAACGGGAGCCGAGCATGTACCGGTACGCCTCGTCCGGGATTCCCGAGACGGTGACGTGGCTGTTGTAGACGACCGTCGAACGGTCCGTCTTCGAGCGGAACTTCATCTTCTGCACCCGGTGCAGCGCGTACTCGTCCACACCGACCGCCTTGGTTTCGGTCTCCTCGAGCGGGTACGGATCGACCGACTCATAGCCGATGTGCAGGTCGGCGAGCTGACGACCTGCAGCCACGAACCCGCGGAAGTCCTTGGCCTTGGGTATGCGGGGGAGCATTTTCTTCAGATCCGCCGCGAACTCGGCCCGATAGGCCGGGGAGTGCAGGAGCCCATACACGTAGAAGAAGATGTCGTCCTTGGACACCGCATTTCCGTAGGTGGTGCGGTAGTCGGCGAGGATCCCGTCGGTGATGTTGTCCACCCGGGCGAAACCGCCGGCCGCGGCGTCGTCGCTGTAGAGGCTCGGCTCGCCCTCGGTTGGTCCGTAGGTGTAGCGGGGGAAGAACTGGCCGCTGCTCGATCCCCAGAAGGCAAGGTCCGGGATCAGGTCGGTCATGAGCGCGGAGAACGGCTTATCCGATCCCGCACCCGTGAGGTAGAAGCCGATGTTGGGGTGATCGGGGGTGGGGAACATCATCGGCAGCTGATAGATCATGTCGTTGAGCTGCCGATCGAAGTAGACGTGTTGCTTGGTGAAGGGCCGGTAGGTACCGACGGTGAGGGCATCGGGCCGGTGCGGATACTTCTTTCCCCTCGCGAGGTCCTGCTTGGTGCCGCGGTTCCAACTGATCTTGGTCGGGTCGGTGTCGATGAAGGTGTCGACGTTGTTCTTGCGGTCGGCGATCTCGTCGTCTGCGCAGTGAGATGCGAAGGCGTCGACCTGACTGTTATAGAAGTCGATCATCCGGCGCACGTTCGACTCAGCCGAAGGTCGCGAGTAGTTGTACACCCACGAGTCCCGGTTGGACTTCAATCCCGCGGAGTAGGTGCCGAACACGGTCAGCGACTTGCCTTTGGCGGTCTTGTCACCGATGGGGGTGTAGGTGTCGAACGCTGCGTTGCGGTGGTTGATCCAGTCGCCCTCGGGGTTGGGGGTGATGGTCTGCCAGTCGATGCTGGCGAGCCGATCGCTGTCGATGGCGGCGAGTTTCTGTTCGCGGGTGAGGTAGTCGCCGATGTCGCGGTAGAAGATGCAGCAGTCGCCCGGGTGGGCGGGGTTCTTGATAGCGAGCAGGATAGCGACGGTGCTGCGGCTCCCGGACCCGAAGACCTTGCCGCCTTCCTTACGGGACAGCTCGCCGGCGGTGCGCTGGTTGCCGCGCAGGTTGTAGACGTACAGACTGCTGTACTCGTCGGCGAGGGTCAGGCGCAGGCCGTCGGCGGTGTTGCCGTCGATGTAGCCGCCGTTGGAGACGTAGGCGACGATGCCGGAGTCCCCGATCCGGTCGGTGGCCCACCGGATCGCCCGAATATACGAGTCGTAGAGCGAGTTCTTGTTGGTGGCAGTCGATTTCGCGGCGTAGGTGCGTTCGATCGCGGCGTCGAGGGTGGGGTAGGTCTGGTTGGCGTTGTTGTCGTTGGCGCTGGTCTGCCCGACCGAGTAGGGCGGGTTGCCGACGATGACCCGGATGTCGAGGGTCTTCTGGTGGGCAACGCGGGCGTTGTTCTGGGGGAACATGATCTCGTCCATCGTGTCGCCGTCTTCGTGGATCTGGAAGGTGTCGGTGAGCACGATCCCCTCGAACGGGACGTAGTCGCCGCCGGCCAGGCCGTGGTAGGTGGCCTCGATGTTGATCGCCGCGATGTAGTAGGCGAGCAGCAGAATCTCATTGGCGTGCAACTCGTTCGCGTACTTGTAGGACAGATCCTGGGGCCGGATCAGACCGGACTGCAGCAGCCGGACGATGAACGTGCCGGTGCCGGTGAAGGGGTCGAGGACGTGCACACCCGTGTCGGTGATCGCGACCCCGAACTCGTTCTCGAGGGCGTCGTCGACGCTGCGGAGGATGAAGTCGACAATCTCGATCGGCGTGTAGACGATGCCCAATGATTCGGATGTCTTGGCGAAGGCGAGTTTGAAGAACCGTTCGTAGAGCTCGGTGATGATCTTCTGTTTACCCTCGGCATTATCGATGCCCTGCGCCCGCCGACGGACGCTGGCGTAGAAGCCTTCGAGAGCCTCGTTCTCCTTGGACAGGGCCTGGTCGTCGAGCACGTCGAGCATGGTCTGCATGACCTTCGAGACCGGGTTGTGGCCGGCGAAGTCGTAACCCTCGAACAATGCGTCGAACACCGGTTTGGTGATCAGGTGCTGGGCGAGCATGTTGACCGCATCGGCGGTGGTGATGCCGTCGTTGAGGTTGGCTCGCAGCCCGGTGAGGAACTTGTCGAACGCCTCGGCCACTTTGCCGTCCGCGGATTCGAGGAGTGCGGTGATGCGGGCGGTATGCCGGGCGGCGATCGCGGCGACGTCCTTGGCCCAGTCCTCCCAGTAGGTGCGCTCACCGACTTTGGCAACGATCTTCGCGTAGACCGCATCACGCCACTCCGCGGCATTGAATAGCGCCAGCTGGGTCGCGGCGTCCTGTCCGGCCTTCTCCGATCCAGATCCTTCACCACCGGAGCCGGTTTCGTCGTCGAGACCGATGGAGCCGACCATGATGTTGGTGGGCTTGTTCTTGTTCAGGTCGATGGTGTTGATGGTGGCGTTGAAGCGGTCGTCGTGCGCACGCAGGGCCTGGAGGACCTGCCAGATCACCTTGTAGCGCTTGTTGTCGCGTAGCGCCTCGGACGGTTCCATCCCGAAGGGGATCCCGACGGGCAGGATGATGTAGCCGTACTCCTTGCTCTCGGCCTTGCGCATGACCCGGCCCACGGACTGCACCACGTCGACCACGGAGTTGCGGGGGTTGAGGAACAGCACCGCATCGAGGTCGGGGACATCGACCCCCTCGGACAGACAGCGGGCGTTCGACAGGATCCGGCACACCCCGTCCCCGGCATCGGCCTTGAGCCAGTCGAGGCGCTGGTTGCGTTCGAGGGCGTTGAAGGTGCCGTCGACGTGGTCGACCTCGCAGCGCAGCGCACCCTCGCCGGAGTCATCGTAGCTGTCGATGACCTCTACGAACTTGCCCGAGAGGGTCTTCGACGCCTTGATCGACTGGGAGAAGGCCACCGCACGGCGCATCGGGGCCAGGTCGGTGCCGAAACCCTGACCGTCCGATGTCTGGCCGGCGCGTTTGGCGAGACCGTTCCAGCAGCCGACGATCTTCACCGCGTCGTCGAGGTTGAGTTCGTTGTTCTCGTCGGCGAGCTGGGACTGGAGGTTTTTGGCGATGTACTTCTCGTCGACCGTCAGGATCAGGACCTTGTAGTCGGTGAGCAGGTTCTTCTCGACCGCCTCACCGAACCCGAGGCGGTGGAATTCGGGACCGAACTTGGTTTCGTCGTCCATCGAGGCGATTTCGGCGCCGGCCTCATCGGCCTTGGACTTGGTGCCGTCGTCGAACAGTCGGGGGGTGGCGGTCATGTACAGGCGCTTGGCCGCCCGGAGATAGGTGTTGTCGTGGATCCGCACGAAGTTCGACTCGTCCGCCCCGGCAAGGGTGACGCCGGTGGTGCGGTGTGCCTCGTCGCAGATCACCAGGTCGAACTCGCCCAAGCCCTTGCTCTGGGCGTCGGCGATCACCCCGATCGACTGGTAGGTCGAGAAGACCACGGTCAGCCCGTCGGGATGGGCGGCGTTCTTGATGCGGGTGATGAGGGTGTCCGGGTCAGTGGTGGCGGGCAGGGCGAGGTCGACGATGGCGATGTCTTCGGTGTCGTCGGAGCGTTTACCGACCTTGGTGTCCGAGCACACTGCGTAGCTGCGCAGCTCGACGTCGCAGTTCGCCGACCACTCGCGCAGCGTCTGGGAGAGCAGCGAGATCGACGGGACCAGGAACAGCACCGTCGCCGGGCCAGTCTTGGCCCGGGCGGTGTACTCGGCGATCTTCAGTGCGGTGAACGTCTTGCCGGTGCCGCAGGCCATGATCAGTTTGCCGCGATCGGAGGTCTCGAACCCCTCGAATACCTTCCGCACGGCGAGGTCCTGGTGCGGGCGCAGCCGCTTCGGTGCGGTGCGGGTCAGGTCGACCTCGACCTTGCCCGTGGGCCAGGCGGTGTCCCAGTCGATCGGGGAGTCGGCGAGATACGACAGTCCGATGCGCTGGACGGGGATGGTCTGTCCGTCGAGGGCTGCGTTGGCATTGGAACCCCACCTGTCGGTGGTGGAGATGATCAGCCGACTGGTGAACGGCTTCTTTCCAGAGGTGGCCAGGAACGAGTCGATGTCGGGTTTTTGCAGGTAATGGTCGGGTTCGTAGAACTTGCACTGGATCGCGCAGTAGCCGCCGGTCTCGCGTTCGAGAGCGACCAAGTCGATGCCGGTGTCGGGTTTGCCGTCCCGTCCTGGCCACTGCGACCACATCCACACCTGTTCGAAGCGGTCGGCGAAGAGAGGGTCCAGTCGCAGGTACTGGGCCATCAGACGCTCGAACCGCTCGCCGCGCTCGCGGTTCGACACCTCGAGCTCACGGAATGCGTCGACAATCGTGTGCAGCGTTGCGGGCACAGGGGGCCTTTCTCGGTGGTTGGTAGGCCGCCGGGTGGCCTCATGTGTTCGGGTTGTGTGTATCAGGCCATCGCGGTGCCGTTGCGTGCCGGGTCTGCGACCTACCTACCGGGGCTTGCGGCGCCCGGCGTTCTCCCAGTCCGAGTCCGGGATGTTCGGGTCGTCCAGCGCGGCTCGTTCGATCTGTTCGGCGAACGCGCGCAGAGCGTTGGCGACGGCGAGCACGTTGACCTGGGCGTCGAGCCAGATCACCGGAGAGCCGGCGTAGCCCTTCTGTGCGAACACGAAGGCGTAGTCGCGCAGGTCGGTGATCGGTTCGAATTCTCGGTGGTACCGCTGGAGCTCTTCGTCCTCAGCAGGCTTCATGAACGGGAGCCTCCTTTTCTTCGAGCTTGCGGGCGTCGTGCAGGATCCGGCCGACGGCTCCGGTGGAGATGCCCATTTCCTCGGCGATCTCCTTGTACTTCATGCCTTGATTCCGCAACGCCACGACCCGGTCACGGCGTGTCTGCGCGCGTTCGAGGAACTGATCTCGTGGTTCAGCGATGAGTCGGCGGGCGGTTCGCTCGGAGGACCCGAGCCGTTCGGCGAGTTCTCGGGCAGTGATGGACCGGCGTTGTTGGGATTGGGCTGCACCTTTGCTCATAGCGCGTACTCCAGTGCGGTGGCGAGGTCGAACTTGGTGGCTCGTTTCCGGTTCGCTTCGATCTTGGCAGGGGTCATGACCTTGCCGCCTTTGCTTCCGCGGTGGGCTTGGCGTGCGCGGTAGGTGGCTTCGTCGAAGTTGCGCCAGATCCATTTGCCGATGGAGTGGGCGGTGGCGCGGACCTCGACGAAGGGGAGGGGGTCGGCGAATTGGGTGTTGACGGCGTGGCAGTGCTGCAGGACCAGGAGCAGCCATTGGTCGGCGGTGCCGTGCCGGTGGTGCCACCACTGGGGGTAGGCCCAGGTGCGGGCGGTGTCGAACAGGGTGACGTTGCGGCCGAGGCCGGCGGCCCGGTCGGGCCGCCGGGGTGCCTGGCGCGGGGTGTGGATGGTGGCCAGTTGGCGCAGCGTGTACGGGGTGGACGGTCCGTAGATGGTTTCCCAGTCGGGGTGGATCGGGTTTTTGGTGAGTTGCCCGCCGTAGGAGAAGTCGCCGCCGACGCAGATCTTGAGCCCGGTTTCGATGCGGTGCGCGTAGCGCAGCGGGGTCAGGAGGGCGGAGTTGGTGCGGCAGACGTGGTTGGGGCCGAGCCACCAGCCCAGGTGCGCCCGCCCGGACGGGGACTGGGCCACCCAGTTCGGGGCGGGATGGTCCGAGGGCTGCTCGAACGCGCGCATCGCGGCGTCGGGGTGGTCGCAGTCGATGACGATGGAGCCCAGCAGGGCGTGCGGGGAGTGCTCGACGTAACGCATGGCCAGGGCGTCGTCGCGGCTCATCCGATACTGGCCGCGGTCGAGGTAGTTCGTCGCGTAGGGCCGGTGCGGGAGCAGCACCTCCTGCGCCCACTGTTCGTCGCTCAGTAGCAGTGCCCCCGCGGTGTCCATATCCAGCATGGTGCCTCACCGAGATTGATATTCGAGTCGGACACGCCGAGCCATATACGAAATTATTCGAGTAGGTCGAGCCAAGCCATATCAGGTATCCCGCCAAAGCCTGCTCGATCTTTGCTCATTTGCTACCCGGTTGAGAGCAGCTGGAAAGTCTGATGACAGGAACGTCAGTTCGGGTTTTGCTGTTTACCAGAGAGTGAGGGGCTGTCCGACGGCTTCGGCGACGCGGATGCGTTTCTCGGTGGTGTCGGGGTTTTCGTGGTGGCGGGTGCTGGTGCGGATGGCGGCGGCGATGGCTCGGGTACGGCCGGCGGGACCGCGGGTGACGGCGAGGGCGCCGGTGGGGTTGTGTTTGCGGAGGGTGTATTCGGCGCGGTTGCTGGCGTTGGTGCCCAGCCGCAGGTGGGCAGGGTTGGTGCAGCCGGCGAAGTCGCACTGGTGGCACAGGACGGCGTCGGCGGTGCCGGACCAACCGAGTCGTGGAATCACCCCGTGGGCGAGCTGATAGGCGAACAGGTGCGCCGGGACGGTGCCGCGCCGGGATGACCCGGGCAGGCTGGCCGCACGGAAGGAACCGTGTCCGGTGGAAGAGACCGCTCCGAGCCAGGGCCAGCATCGGTGATCGGGGCGCCGGTAGCGTTTCGTCTCGAACCGGGCCACGACGTGCGGATCACCGAGCCATTTCTGCCACAGGTGGTGGGGGATACGCACGGGTTGGGGCTGCCCGATCAGGGCGAGTTGCTCGGCACCCGTGTTGGGGGTGCCGCGGCGAACCCGGGCAGGGGGAGAACCTCGAATGCTGTCACGATCGGTCCTCCTGTGCGAACCATGCTGTTACCGCCAGGCCCTGACGGTAATGCCAGGCCCTGACGGTAATGCCAGGCCCTGACGGTAATGCCAGGCCCTGACGGTAATGCCAGGCCCTGACGGTAATGCCAGGCCCTGACGGTAATGCCAGGCCCTGACAGGGGTTGTCCGGGCCGATCGGGCCTGTCAACACGGCGGGTAACAGCATGCGCGCTGCGGCCGCAGGTCTGACACAGTCTCCCTCGGTAGGCCGTGTTCCCGGCTCGGATCGGCCTCGGCTGGGGCGGCGGGGTTCGGTGCCCGGGACCTGGCCGGGCAAGTACCCAGTCGTCGGCGCCGGTTTCCTGGCCCACGGTGATCCATGGCAGCAGATCCGCAGGGCCCGTCCCCCGTCGTGCTCGGCCTTTGCACCTGCAACGCAAGCTTTGCAGGTGCAACGCAACCCATTGCAGCACGCTGTTTGCAGGTGCAACGCATCGTTGCAACACCACCCCGTAACGGTGCAAAACACCGGGCCTCGACGGTTGAGGACACGCACAAGCTGAGGTCGATACCGCAACGGGGAACGACCGGCATCGGGTAGATACCGGCTGAGTCGTTGCCGCTGTCTTCCTGGTCGGCAGCGCATCGTGCACCCGTTTTGCAGCCGTACCCGTCTGAGCGGATAGGCGCGTTGCACGCAACGCAATGAGCGCATGGCGTGCGCAACGACCAATGTTGCATCTATTGCATCGTGTACCCCGCGGGGTGCGTGGTCGCCGTGGTGGCGTTGCAGGGTGCGGTATTCGCGGATTTCCGCGGGGGTGTGCCGTGCCGTACTCCGCCAAGAACTCGCCGGAACACGGGCACGGCACACCCCCCGAGCCGAGGGGACCGCCCGCAAAGGCTCTGCTCCGGCACGGAAACGAGCTGGGGGAGCACCGACCTGACAAAAGCACACGGGCGCCCCGGTACGGTGACCGCGCTACACCACGATGCGGGACTCAACCCGACATATCGATAATTAACCGGTGAACCACCGACTCTCAGAGCCCGAGTATCAGCTCGTGTGGCCCCGTGATCTCTTCAAGGCTGAAGCTGCAAAGTTGCTAAACATGCGCGATATCCAGGGTTGGGATGACGATTGCGCGCTTTTGATCGAGGACGCCTTCGTCCGGGGGTACCGGAGTGGACCACTGAGCGAGTTTCGCGGGGTACCTGCAGTTTTCAACTCTGATCCATGGGGGACGAAGAAGGCCGTTACAGGGCGATTGACTCCACGGCAAGAGCATCTGCGTCTCTTGATGGTCAACGCCGAGCAGCTCCGAGAAGATCCACCCCCGCGACGTCTGTACTGGAGTGCGCGGAAAGCTGGTCGATCTCCAGAAGCTGCGCCTTTGGATACACCAGCGCTGGTCCGTGGATTCGTATCTCTCATCGATGAACTCGACACTGCGGGGTATTTCGAGAACAGATTCGGGAAGGACTGCGTCGATGACCCGCGAGATGACACCGTCCACACGCTGATCTCCGTCCACACGCTGATCTACAGAGAACTGGGAGTGGAGGGGATCTGGCCCCTGGACGCAGATCTTCTCGCGGACAGCATCGATCTCTTCTACGATATTGTCGAGTTGCTACACGATCAGGTCGCGAAACCGAATACTCGCTTCTACCACGACTTTTCCGAGTGTGGATGGCACCACGACAAGTTCGACATCGGAGCGGGTGGTGTCGTTTATCGGTGGCGCGTGAACAAGCTCTTCGAAGGCAGCACCCTGGAGCTACGACTCGCCGAAGATGGCGAGGACATCGGCCGCCTGG
This sequence comes from Rhodococcus marinonascens NBRC 14363, assembly GCF_001894885.1. GTDB lineage: Bacteria > Actinomycetota > Actinomycetes > Mycobacteriales > Mycobacteriaceae > Rhodococcus_F > Rhodococcus_F marinonascens. Next base: position 1,259 of record NZ_BCXB01000053.1, on the reverse strand, counting down.
TGACAGTTACGGACGAAGCGCGCACAGCCCTGGCTCAGTCTGTTGCTGCCCGTTCTGATGGAGAGTCAGCGGACCAGGTGCGCCATGCGCTTGCGCTCTTCCGTGAACGGGGAAGCGACCGCAATCAGAAGAGGTCCGCAGTTGCTGCACTCGCCCTCGTATTGGAGGAACGCCGCTACGGCGTACTCGCTGATGCGCTCGCAAAAAGCGACCGAGGAGCGTTGTTCGACCTAGCCAACAACTTTCACGTACGCCACCAAGATGCCAGGCAGAAGAGGGACTATGACGACTTCTACCTTGACTGGATCTTCTGGGTGTACCTGTCCACCATCGAACTGACAAACCAGGTTCTCGACGCCCAGCGACCTGGCTGACATACCGCAGAATTGTCAAAACCCCGGTGACATGCACGAAGTGCAGAGGCCGATCCGGGGTCTTCGATGACAATCGTACAGCACTTCCACAGAACCCCTCATAGAGCCCGGAGTGAGATGCCCAACCGTTCCACCGCCCTGATCCAGAGTCTGCACACGCTGCTCACCCCCGAACGCCTCGCCCCGTACCAGGCTGCGGCCGGCGGTGACGTCGACCGGGCACTGGATCTCTACGAGTGGAATGGCCGTATCAGCGCCGCAGTGTTCGAAGATCTCGGCTACCTCGAAGTCGTCCTGCGTAACGCCTGCCACAAGCAGCTCCAAGACTGGAATCACCGGCAGAACGGTGATCCTCTTTGGTATCGCCACTCGGTCTTCGGTCCGGCATCCCAGGATGACATCGGCAAGGCCCGCCAGCGTGCCACCCGCGGCGGACGTCCGGAATTGCCTGGCCGGGTCGTTGCCGAGCTGATGTTCGGCTTCTGGCGGTTCCTCCACGCCAGAAGCTACGAGGCCACGCTGTGGACCCCGTGCTTACGTCTGGCATACCCCCACCTGCATCCCCGTCGTCGCCAAACCGTCTATACCCGGCTCGATCACCTCAACACCCTGCGCAACCGCATCGCCCACCACGAGCCCATCCACTCGGCACAGATCGCCGGCACCGGGAAAGGCATCGCTGGCCTGCACGGTGAGCTACTCGAGCTGCTCGGATGGATCGATCCCGTCATCGAAGACTGGGTTCGCGCCCGCAGCAACGTGCCCGCGTTGCTGCGGGCGCGACCTCGCTAACTGCCCCGGTTGGTGATGTTCGTGGCCTGTCCGGGCATGCCCTTCGACGCGCATGTCCTGAAAGTTCTCATCGCCTCCCCAGGCGACACGGCT
>NZ_BCXB01000052.1 GCF_001894885.1 Rhodococcus marinonascens NBRC 14363 | reverse complement strand
AACGGGTTGGTCCCGACCGGGATGGGCAGGCCCACGACCATGTTGGTGGCGGTGTCGATCACCGACACCGAAGTGCCGCCACTGTTGGTGACGTAGGCGCGGGTTCCGTCAAGGGTGATCGCCACCCCGAACGGGTTGGTCCCGACCGGGATGGGCAGGCCCACGACCATGTTGGTGGCGGTGTCGATCACCGACACCGAAGCGCCCCCACGGTTGGTGACGTAGGCGCGGGTTCCGTCCGGGGTAGTGACCGCCACCCCGGCCGGGGTGTTCCCGACCGGGACGGTGTCGATGACGGTATCGGCGGCCGCGGCCGCCACCCCCATCCCGGCCATACCGAGGACCATCGCAAACGTGGCTGTCACTCCGAGTGTGAGACGCGCGGCGCGTCCCCCGACCCTGCGGTAACCGCACACCGTATTGTGCTGATTCACATTCGTCTCCTGCCTTGTGAGGAACACACCGGATCAACCTTCGTCATGTCGGGAACCGGCGGTCGGAACCGAACACCAGCCCACCGGAGGCTAACAACCGGATGCCGATTCCGACCCCAAAATTCGCCGAAATCCTGACGGCCACCGGGACGCACGGGTATCATCGAATATTCGGATCCCGGCGCGACGGGTTGACTCCGCCTTGTACTCCGTGGTGCACGAGTTCCTGTATGAACATGCGAGTCCTGTCTCCCGCGACCGGGGTCACGATCGCTGCGATCGGATCACGTTGCCCGACTGAGTTTCACAGGTCCGGCACCCAAGGGTCGACGCCGCATATGAGGCCTTCATGCGAGAATTGACCGCGTTCTACATGTGCGTAGGAACCGGTGTCGAACGTGATGGGGACAATGCTCACCTGATCAATACGGCTCCCGCGGCGAAGGACGCCGCCACCCTCACGGTCGGGGTGGCGGCGTCCTTCGGCTACTGCGTCATCCGGTTCTATGGTGCGGGTGTCAGCTGAAAACGCTGCCCCAGTCGCTGCCTGAGCCTGTGCCCGAGCCGAAGTCTCGATGACGGTGTCGGTGCCGGTGTCGATCACTGACACTGAGTTGTCGTCAAAGTTGGTGACGTAGGCGCGGGTTCCGTCGGGGGTGATCGCCACCCCCTCCGGGTCGGCCCCGACCATGACGGTCTCGATGACGGTGTTGGTGAAGGTGTTGATCACCGACACCGTGTCGCCGACTTGGTTGGTGACGTAGGCGCGGGCCCGTCGGGGGTGACCGCCACCCCAGACGGGCTGGCCTCGACGGTGATGGTGCGGATGACGGTATCCGCTGCCGCGGCCGAGACCCCCATCCCGGCTATACCGAGGACCATCGCGGTGGTGGCCGTCGGTATGGCCGGGAGTGTGAGATGCGCGGCGCGCCCCCCGACCCTGCGGGAACCGCACACACTATTGTGCTGATTCACATTCGTCTCCTGCCTGATGAGGAACAAACCGGATCAACCTTCGTCATTTCGGAACTGGCCGTCGGAACGGAATACCAGCCCATCGGAGGCCAACAACCGGATTCTGATCTCGACGCAGAATCCGCTGAACTCCTCACGGTCACAAGGCCCAACCCGAACCCAAGCTCGCCATCGTCAACGACTGGGGTGGCAGGTTCCAGGTTCTCGGCGAACAGATCACGCGCAACGGCGTCAGTTACATCGACACCCAGAACACCCGGCTCACCAAAACGATCGTCCGCAATCTCAACGTCGCCGCGCTCGATGCCATCGAAGAACAGATCGGCGCCGAGAACACACTGGCCGACCACAACTGGTCGAACGTGATCACCGGGGCCCCGAGGCCGATCTGACCTCGAATGCCGAGCGGCCCGCCGCAGACTGCGCTGGCACGCAGCTGCTCGCCGACATGAACGAACTCGGTGTCGTCTTCGACCTGCTCGTGCTGTACCCGCGGGAACACCACGCCCTCAAGGTCGCCCACGGAGAAGACCTCGCCGCGATGCTCGCATCCAACAGCCTGGCTCACCGAGGCAGGTCGGGCGCCCCTCGCGAATGCAGCCCACATCTCCATCACCCGCCGAACTTCATTTGCCCGTGCGGTGTGGTCGATTGACGACTACACGTCTCATCAGTGACTGGGCGGCATGAATTCCGGCTGGTCGAGGAGGCGGAGCCAGGTGCCGTCGGGTTGTCGACGGACCACCTGTGCGCGGGCGCCGGAGCCGTCCTTCGGCGGGGTGGAGGTGAGGGCGATGCCGTCGCTGATCAGGGTGGGCAGGGGCTGTTCCTGCTCGAAGCGAGGCGCGCCATCGAGCACCTTCTCCCACAGTCCCCGGATGGCGTCGCGGCCGACCGTCTGGCTGCCGGCGGGATACGCCATCACGGCGTTCTCCTCGTAGAGGGCGGCCACTCCGGCTGCGTCGCCCGCATTGCTCCGTTCGATGAACAGGCGGGTGAGGTCTTCGGGGCGGAGAGCTTTCTCGTTTTCAGGCATGGGGAGTCCTTTCGTTGGGGGTTCGATATCTCCAGGTTCGTCGCTGGATAACCGGAAGTCCAACAGATAGTTCTTCTGGGAACTAGAATCGTTGGTTATGGAACTTCGTCAGCTGGAGTACTTCGTGGCGGTCGCGGAAGAGGCCAACTTCACCCGTGCCGCCGAACGTGTGCACATCAGCCAGTCGGGGATCAGCGCGCAGATTCGCCAACTCGAGCACCACCTCGGCGCGACGTTGATCGACCGTTCGAACCGGACCGCGACACTGACTCCGGCGGGCGCGGCGGCCCTCGAACATGCCCGGGCGACATTGGCGTCCGCGAACGCGGTGCGGCAGGCGGTGGACGAAGTGCAGGAACTCATTCGCGGTCGGCTCGTAGTCGGAATGGTCACCGCCTGCACGATCCGGGGACTGTTCGACGCCTTGTCCGAGTTTCACCTCGCCCACCCGGGTGTCGAGATCACGCTCGTCGAGGACAACTCGGACCGACTCGTCGAGCAGGTTCGCGACGGAGTCCTCGATCTCGCGCTCGTCGGGACGGCGACCGCGCCGCCAAAGGGATTGGACGCGTTGACAATCATCAGCGAGGGCATCGTCGCTGCGGTGCCGCCCGGACATCCCCTCGCAGACCGGCCGGGGGTGACGATCGCCGATGTCGTGGCGTATCCGATCGTGTCGATGCCGCGGGGGACGGGTATCCGGACGGTTTTCGACCGGGCGTGCGCGGCCGCCGGAATCGTGCCGAACATCGCGCTGCAGGCCAGCGCCCCTGACGCTGTCGTGGATCTCGCGATACGCGGGCTCGGGATCGCGATCCTCAGTGAGACGATGTCCACCGACTTCGAAGGCCGGCTCCGCGCCCTCACCCTCGACGGCGTCGACATTCCCGCGGTACTCGCTCTCGTCTGGAAGAGCCCGGAAGGCCCGGCGCTGCGGGAACTTCTGCGCTACGGGCGGAAGGCATTCGGCGAACCGGCAGCGGCACTCGCGTAGTCACACCACCACCACCGCCGTCATGCCGCCGTCATGGCGCGGGTCAGGTTCCGCAGGCCACCCTTCGCCGCTGTGTACGGTGCGATCGTCGGCCGGGCCAGATCCGTCTGCACGGAACCGACATTCACGATTTTCCCGCGACCGCGACTGATCTGGAACGGCGCGACCGCGCGGCCGACGAGAAACGCGCTCGTCAGGTTGGTGGTGATCACGCGGTTCCAGTCGTCGAGGCTCACGTAGAGCAATGGCTGACGGTGCTGCAGCCCGGCGTTGTTCACCAGGATGTCGACGGGTCCGATCTCCGCCTCGATCTCCGCGATCGCGGCGTCGACCCGGTCCGGGTCCGTGACATCGAATGCGACCAGCCCGCACGCGCGCCGCACCGAACTCGTCTGCGAGGCGTCCGCGCGCGCCGTTCAGGCCGGAGCCATCACCTTAGAATGATTGATGAAGAATGCCAATTCTGAACAGATGCTGTTGCAAGAGCAAACAGTGTCGAGCGTCGGCAACCCGATGTCACACGGGTGCAGTCGAACTGAACCGATGTGGTGTCGGGTGCTGGGCGGTCGTCGTGTCAAGAAGAGAGCAGCTTGGCCTTCGCCGCGGCAAACTCTTCATCGGTGAGCATGCCGGCGTCCTTCAGTTGGACCAGTTCCTGGATGCGGGAGATCAGGTCGTCGTCACCGGCAGGGGCCGTGTTCGGCGGTGGCTGCTGCTGCGAGTACTGCGCTTGCGCCGCCTGCTCCGCCCGCTCCTGCTGTTGAGCCTCTTTGCCGGCGGAACGCCGGCTCATCGCACTGGACGTCGCTCGCGCGGTGCCGGTGATGACGGCAGTCCGGGCTACCGTGCCGAGCAATCCTGGACGTCCGCCACGCCGTGGGCCTCTGAATGCCATGTCGTTACTCCGTTTCTGTGCGGGATGACTCAGACCACGGCGGCGATGGCCGTCTCGACCACGTCGCGCGGGATATGTAGATGAAGCGCCACCTCGCCGCCGGCCTTCCGCGATGCGGCCGCGAATCGCCTGGCCCATGCCTGCTCGTACACGAGCGCCATCGCAGAGGTTCCCGGTTCCAGCGATTCACGCACCACGTCGAGGTCTTCGTCGCTGATCAGCGCCTTGGCTTCGAGCGACAGGGCTGCGAGTCCGACGCTGTCGAGATCCTCGTCCACCTCCACCTGATGCAGCGCTCCGTCCATACCCTTGGAGATGAACACGAGATCGAGAATGGTGATCACCCCTTGGGAGACCACGTCGCGGAAGGTCTCGACCACCTCGGGATCGGCCCGCTCGCCCGGGAAGGTGAGGAATAGAAACGCGACCGGCCCGACGTCTTCAGCTGAATCAGACATGCTCTCTCCCTGCGCTTGTGTGCCCTGGTCGCTGTGTGCCCTGTCGCTGTGTGCGCTGGTGTCCACAATCGCCAGCGAACGCAGAATCCGCATCATCCACGACGGGTGATTCTGCGAAGTGTCGTTCATCCGTCACGGATGATGCACCCCTGACCGTGGCTCTGTGAGGCTCGAGCCCTGTGCTCTTCCGGCCATTCGAGATGGAGTGATGCATGCCTTCAGTCGGCGCCTCGCTTTTCTGGATCGTGGCGTCCGCTGTTGTCGCACCACTGCTCGCGGGGTTGTTTCCCCGCAAGTTGGTGCCCGAGGTGGTGCTGCTCCTCCTCGCCGGGGTCATCATCGGCCCGCACGTCCTGGACATCGCCGTTGAAGGCAGCGGGATCGAGTTGTTGCGGGATCTCGGACTCGGTTTGCTGTTCCTCCTGGCGGGATACGAGATCGATACGGCCGAGATCACCGGTCGCGGCGGTAGGCGGGCACTGTTGACGTGGCTGGCGTCGCTGGCCCTGGCATTCGGTTTGGTGCTGCTGCTGAGCCTTGCGGACGTCGTCAATGCCGGAACCGCTGTGGCCATCGCGCTGACGTCCACAGCGCTCGGGACGCTGCTGCCGATCCTTCGGGATGCGGGGACGCTCGACTCCAGGCTGGGCCGGACGATCCTCAATCACGGTGCGTTCGGAGAACTCGGGCCGGTCGTGGCGATAGCGGTCCTGCTCGGTTCGCGAGGTTCGCTGGCGTCGATCGCGGTCCTGGGGGTCTTCGCAGGAGCAGCCGTGCTTGTCGCGTTCATACCCGCACGGGTGCGCCGGGACGGTTCTCGAATCGCGGCGATCATCCGGGAAGGATCGGAGACGACTGCGCAGACCACGGTCCGGCTGACCATGCTGCTCCTCGTCGCACTTGCCGCGCTCGCGGCGTCGTTCGGGCTCGACGCCATTCTCGGCGCCTTTGGGGCGGGGTTCATCCTGCGGCGGGCCGCTCCCGAAGGCTACGAGGCACTCGAAACCAAGCTCGACGGCCTGGCCTTCGGATTCCTGATCCCGATCTTCTTCGTGACATCGGGCATGGCCATCGACGTCGAATCCGTGGCGTCGGAACCGGGTGTGCTGGTCGCGTTCGTGGTGCTGATCCTGCTGGTGCGTTCCGGCCCGGTTTACATCTCCGGGCGATTCGATCGCGGATCAGGCGGCACCGACCCGCCCTTCACCGTCCGCGAACGCACCCAGCTGGCCTTATATGCGGGAACGGGACTACCTGTGATCGTGGCCGTTACCGGGGTGGCGGTCAGTTCGGGAAACATGACGACGGCGCACGCGTCCGCGCTCGTGGCGGCGGGCGCGATCACGGTTCTCCTGTTCCCGCTGGGAGCGTCGCTCATCGGTTCGCCCAGGAATCGGCATCTTGAACCGGCACCCGATGCGGCGGACCGGGGAGCCGCCAACGACGAGAACCCGAGGAGTTGACAGGTGACCCGAATCGAATCGACGCAGGCGCCGGCCAAGGCAACCCTGATCCTGGCGACCCTCATCCTCGTCGCGGCCGTTGCCAACCTGAACCTGTCGGTCGCGAACGTCGCACTGCCCGACATCGGTCGAGCATTCGACGCGAGTCAGACGCAGTTGAACCTCGTAGCAGTTGCGTATTCCCTGGGGCTTGCTGCGTCCGTCCTCTACCTCGGTGCACTCGGTGACCGCTATGGACGCAAGCAGATGCTGGTATTCGGCATGGCGCTGTCGCTACCGGCTTCGGCAATCGCGGGATTCGCAGGAAATATCGAAATACTCTTCCTCGCGCGTGTTCTCGGCGGTGTCTCCGCCGGATTGGCCTTCCCCACAACACTCGCGCTCATTACAGCGCTGTGGTCTGGACCATCCCGGACGAAGGCGATAGCCCTATGGTCGGCCCTGGGTGGGGCAATCTCCGCGCTCGGACCAATCGTCTCAGGTGCGCTGCTCGAGCTATTCCCTTGGGGCTCGGTTTTTCTGGTGACCCTTCCCCTAGCCGGACTCGCGCTCGTGTGCGCCCTCGTATGGGTGCCCGCCCACGTCAACGAGACAACAGATCCCGTCGACAATCTCGGCGGCATCATCTCGGTGGTCTTCATCGCCGCCCTCATTCTCGCGATCAATTTCGCGCCCGTAGACGGTGCCGGCGCCACCGCCATCGGGCTGGGCGTAATCGCCCTGGCTGCGGGCGCGGCATTCTTCCTGCAGCAACGCCGGGCGGCGCACCCACTGTTCGACCTGCACGTCGCCGCCCGCCCGACGTTCTGGGTGGCCGCGGTCGGCGGGTTGGTGGTGTTCGGCTCGCTCATGGGTGCCATGTTCATCGGGCAGCAGTTCCTCCAGAACGTCCTCGGCTACTCGACGCTCGCTGCTGGGTCCGCGATCATCCCGGCCGCCGTCGGGATGATCTTCGTCGCGCCCCGGTCCGCGACACTCGTCGAATCACACGGCGCCCGGTTCACGCTGCTGCTCGGCTATCTGTTCGTAATCCTCGGGTTGGTGGTCGCGTTGCTGCGGTGGAACGAGAACGCGAACTACCTCGAGGTGGCGGTGGCCTACACGCTTGTCGGCGTCGGAGTCGGGTTCGCCGGGACTCCGGCGTCGCGCTCGCTCACCGGTTCCGTGCCCGTGTCGCGGGTAGGCATGGCGTCCGGTACCTCCGACCTGCAGCGCGACCTCGGTGGAGCGATCATGCAATCGATCCTCGGCGCGGTTCTCACAGCCGGCTACGCCAAGTCGTTGTCGGCAGCTATCGCCGCCTCACCGGAGGCAAGTCAGGTGACACCGGAAACACAAGCTGCGCTGACGAAGTCGTACTCGAGCGCCGTCGTGCTCGCCGAACGTTATCCGCAGTACGCCGACCAGATCATCGCCGCCGCACGTAGCGCCTTCCTCGACGGGGACACCAGCGCCTACCTTGCCGCAATCCTGGTGGTGTGCGCCGGAGCCGTGTTGGTGTTCTTCTGCTTCCCACACCGAGACGAGGAGAAGCGGATGCTGGACGAATACGCGGAGGAAAAAGTGGTGTAGGTCGAAATAGTTGGGCGAATGTACCTTCCGGCGCGATAGAAGCGTCGAAAGGTACATTCACCCGATGCTCGCGGAGTAAATTTCGAAGAAGAGCACCTCGACGACGGGACCGTGCGATGACAGCTCAGGTCGTGCCCAAGACGAATCGAAGACGAGGTCTGACGGCGGTCGCGGCTGCGTTGCTGCTGATAGTCGGGGCGGGATGCTCGGACGACGCCTCTTCCGCAGACACCTCTGCACCCCCCACCGAGGCGCGGTCGAGCGCTGAAACGAGCGCACAGATCGACGCCGGTACCGTGGACCGCATCGAGGAAGCCATCGAGAACACGATGACGACGGCGTCGATTCCCGGAACGATAGTGGGTATCTGGGGGCCGGACGGCAATTACGTGAGGGCGTTTGGCATAGCCGACAAGACGTTGAGTTCCCCCATGAAGACCGACTTCTACGGCAGAATCGGCAGTGTCACAAAAACATTCACTGTAACTGGGGTGTTGCAGCTTGTCGACGAGGGGCTGGTGGCTCTAGACGATCCGATCTCGAAGTACGTCGAGGGTGTGCCGTCGGGTGACGAGATTACCCTGCGTCAACTTGCCCGGATGCGAAGTGGGCTCGCCGACTACACGGCGAGTGAAGAGTTCCAGAAGTCGCTGTTCGACGACCCTGAAATCGACTTCACACCGCAACAACTTCTGGACTACGCCTTCTCGCAGCCCACGACCTTCCCTCCCGGACAGGGATTGGAGTATTCCAACACGAATACGATACTCCTGGGACTAGTAGTCGAGAATGTCAGCGGAATGTCGTTGCCGGAGTATGTAAGTCAGAAGATCACTCAGCCGTTGATGATGGAGGACACGAGTTTTCCGGTCGCCAATGAGTTTCCGGAACCTCACGCGAGGGGTTACACCGAACAGACCGCCGGTGGTGAGGAAACTGTGTCGACCGACTGGAATACGTCATGGGCATGGGCGGCGGGCGCAATGGTTTCGACCCTCGACGACCTTCACGTTTGGGCTCATGCCCTCGCTACCGGAACTTTGCTGCAACCGACGACCCAGGAACAACGGCTCGAAATGGTGGCTGCGCAGGGCGTGCCGTCCGACATCGGCTACGGTCTGGGGATCTTCGACATTTCGGGCTGGGTCGGGCACAACGGCAGTGTCCCCGGTTACCAGACTGTGTGCGTGTATCTCCCAGAGAGGGAAATGACTCTGGTGATCATGATCAACACCGACACCCCCTACGAAGGTAGCGAGCCGAGCACGTTGCTCGCAAAGGCCATCACGGAGATCATCTCCCCGGAACACGTCTATCGCCTCGATGCCGGCGTCCAGGAGTCGGACTCGTCAGCGGCGGAAACTCCCTCGCCAGCCCCCACCCGCTGACCCCGTTGACCGACAAAGCGTCCAGAAGGTGCATCGGGCACTCACATGCTCCCCGCGTCGGTGCGTGGTCAGCCCCGACGAATGCCGTGCAGCACGGTGTCACGGATGGTGACCGACTTCCCTTCGGGATTTAGTGCCTCGCGAGCAGGTGCCGCACACACGAGGACTTCCCAGTCGTCGGGTTCAAGCGCGGCGGCCACCTGATCTGCCGTGAACAGCAGATCCGGGAGATCAAGCCTGCCCACGGAGGTCTTCAAGTCGGAGGGATGATGACCCACGATGAGGAGTCGTCCGCCCGGTCGTACTGCCGCCGCGAGTTGCCGGTGGAGCGCTTGGCGGTCTGACGCGGGCACATGAATGAAGTGTGCCAACACGAGATCGAAGTGGTGGACGGGTGGCTGCCAGGTTCGGATGTCGGTCTGGTCCCACGACGTGCGGTCCGCGACGTCGGCGCCGGCCTCGGCGGCCCGCGCGGCGGCGTGGGTCAATGCAACCGTCGATACGTCCAATCCGGTGACATTCCACCCGCGGGAGGCCAGCCAGATCGCATCGGCGCCCTCTCCGCAGCCGACGTCCAGGGCGTTACCGGGTGCGACATCCGCCAGCTGCTCGACAAGTTGTGGATTGGGGTTCCCACTCCACACCGCTGTAGTCGAGTCGTAGCGTGCATCCCAGAATTCCTGGCTGTACAAATCGGTCGCGTCCGGTGCATGTTCGTGGGTCATGGCACCACTGTGAGTGAACAGACTGGTGATCCGATAATCCTATTGCCGAAACAGCAAAGACCTTTAGGGGCTGTGGAACGTGTAGATGCGGCAGCCCCTCATGTTCGCGGCCGATACGACCCCGTCGGAAGCCATGCGATTACCCTGGGCTGCAAGGTTGTTGGCGAGAGCGGTCTGGTCATCGCAGAAATCTTGATCTCCGGGGTTGGACGGGGGATTGCTGATATATGTGTCGCCCGGTGCCGCCACCGCGGAAGGGGCGAGACTGATGAGCGGAGCGACGACCGCTGCAATTGCAATGGCGGCCGACACAAGAGTACGGCGATTCATCATCCTCCTCCTTCAGGGGTGACGTGGACTTGTTGCGATGCCACTATCCTGCACCTATTCGCGGACGACCACCATACCTAGAGGGTGTAGGGTCTGCGACACGTCGAACGGTCAAGTCACGGAACGGTCGGGTCGGCGTAGTCTAGGACTTCCTGAACCCTGTTCGCGGCAGCGACCGGATTCTCGTGTTCCCAAATTCGCACCACCGTCCATCCGGCTTCCTCGAGTCGGGTGTCGGTGTCGCGGTCTCGGGTGACGTTCCCGGCTAGCTTGTCTGCCCACCACTGCGCGTTGTTCTTGGGGAAAGTGGCGTGCTGCGGGCAACTGTGCCAGAAGCACCCGTCGACATATACCGCTACCTTGCGGCGTGGAAATACCAGGTCGGCACGCCGTCGGGCGCCCTTCATCGGGGCTCGGTCGACGAAATAGCGGACCCCCCGCCGGTGCAGTTCTCGCCGGAGCGAGAGTTCGGGCGCGGTGTCGCGCCGCCGCTGGGCCCGCATCCGGGCGCTGGTCGCGGGATCGGTGGCGGGCATCGCGGGACCGTCAGCGGCCTATGCCGCGGCCATCGGGAAGCCGCCCATGCGGTCGAGGTGGCTCTCGACATCGTCGATGAACCCGGGAACGAATCGCAGATTGCCCATACGCGCACGCTTGAGAAAACCCGCGGTCGCGCGCGCGGACAGTAGTCGGGTGTCCTCGAGGAATCCGCTCAGATCCTCGTAGGGTTCCTGCACCGGCCACGTGGAGGCGTGGACGCGGAAGGCCCGCCGGTTGCTGCCCCACGCCGCGACGGGCCAGGCATCCCCGGACTCGAGCGGCGTCTCTATATCCCGCTCGTACGAGTCGGGTTCGAGCAGTCGCCGCCCGACCCACGACGCCATCCGCACGCTCACGGCATTGCCCACCAACTTCCACCGGTGGCTGTTGCGGAGTCCGGGAACGAGCGCGGCGGGGGCGGACCAGTCTGGGTCGAAGCCCTGTAAGCGTTCGGCATCCACCAGTCCGGGAGTCACGATCTCGCCTGAGGGCAGTCTCACGGCAGGAGGGCTGGCGATGCCGACAGAGGAACCGCCTTTGAGTGTGGGAACCGCATTGACCGCCCAGCCAAGGCCTCGGTTGCCCTCCGTCCAGTAGAAACCGCACGGAAAATCGGCGGGATCTTCCACCATTCGTTCTCCGGCGTCCTCGCCGAACAGGACCGCGCGCGGGTCCTCGGTGCGCGAGGCGAGCATCAGGACCCGTTGCCGACGCTGGGGGAGCCCGAAAGCGCGCGCGTCGACCACCCGGTACGCCCACATGTAGCCGAGATCGGCGAGGGCGTCCGTGATGTGCTGCATAGCGGCCCCTCGGCCCAACTGCAGCATGAACGGGACATTCTCGATCAACAGCCAGCGCGGACCCTTCTTACGTTTTACCAGCCGAAACACCTCGTCCACGAGGCCTGAACGCGGACCGGTGATGCCAGCGGTCCGACCGGCCTGGGAGAGGTCCTGGCAGGGGAAACCGGCAGCCACGAGTTCGATGTCCTGAGGCAGGGAACGCAGCTTGGTGACGTCGGAATGTACAGGGACCTCGGCGAATCGGGCACGCAGAACCGCCTGGGCGCCCGGGTCGATCTCACACAGCATCTCGGTGTTCCAGCCGTGCTCTTTCAGACCCAATTCGAGCCCGCCGATACCGGCGAACAGGCCCACCATGCTCCCGGTTGACGTCACTGCACCCTTCCTTACTAACAGGTCAACCGAGAACGTTACTCGAGATCTGCACCGGCATTGACCAACGACCCGCAAGATCTTCGTGAGCGACGTGCGGCGGAGCTACTTACGATGGAGAGGCAGGTGCTCGCGGACGAGATCGGAGCCTTTCCGCGCCAAGGCCATCGGCAACAATGTCGCCGCCAAATCAGGCCCGCCGCCACTGCGATAGCGTTCGTCGCTTACCGTAGACAGGTGAGCATCCAAGAGTCCGGTGCCGCGACGTGGCCCGCAGTGTTGACGTGGCAGGCGGACAACGCACCGCGAATGGAATCAGTTCGCGTCCAACTCAACCGCAACCGCATCAAAGCCGCAGGCCGGATCCTCGGGGGTGCGTGCGACGAGCATCCCGCGTTCAGTGCGTCCTACGACCTCGTCACGGATGAAAGCGGTGTCACCCGCAGACTGTCGCTGCGGACGTCCGTCGCGTCAGGTGAACGGCAGATGTCGATCAGCCGGGACGATGAGGGCACCTGGATGGTGGAGCACGGCGTCAACTATCTGCGGTCCACGTTCGACGGCGCTCTGGACGTGGACATGGTGCTCAGTCCGTTCTTCAACTCCCTTCCCATCCGGCGGTACGGACTGCACCTCCGATCCGAGGAAGTCGAGGTCCCGGTGGTGTACGTCAACCTGCTCGACCTGCGCGTCGAGGGTGTCATGCTCACGTACAGCAGCCGTCCGGACAGCATCCACGTGCTGTCCCCGGTGGCGAGTTCGTCGGTGACCATCGACCGCGACGGGTTCATAATCAACTATTCCGGCTTGGCCGAACGGATTTAGGTGGCGGAACCGCCGGTAGGTGGTCGATGAGTCACCGCAGTTATGAGTCACCGCACTTATGAGTTACCGCACTCATGATTGCCGCGCTCGCCTACCACTCACAGGCGGTGGAGTCGCCCGCCTCGGCGACCCGCGTCGCGCATGTCGTCGATCCAGCCGTCTTGCCCGGGGACGATGCCGGTGATCTCCCAGGTCTCCTGGTTGTCGTACGTCGCGCGCGCTGCATGCCCGGCGTTGACGAGTGTCGCCGCCGACGACTGTTCCGACAGTTCGGTCCGCGCGTCTTGAAGTAGCACCAACGCCTCGTCTAGTGCTGTCAGCAGGGCATCCCGGTTGCCTTCGCACATGGCCAGGACGAGGCTCGGCGCGCTGGCGGCCACCCGGGTGCCGTCGCGGAACGAGCCCGCGGCGAGCCCTAATGCTAGCGGACCGCCACTGGCCCCGGTGATCGCGAGACTCTCGGCCAGCAGGTGTGGGAGGTGCGAGATGCGGGCGACGGCCCGGTCGTGTTCGGTGGACTCCGCGGGAACGACGACGGAACCGCAGTCCAGTGCCAGTTGCGCGACCTGCATCCAGACGTCGGGGTCGACGGCGTCGTCGGTGCCGACCACCCACACCGCCTCCCGGAACAGGTCGGTGCTACCGACCTTCCAGCCGGAAGCTGATGTCCCCGCCATCGGATGCCCGCCCACGTAGTGTTCGCTGAGTCCTTGACGGGCAACCTCCGACGCGACCTCGGTCTTGACGCTCACGACATCGGTGATCGAGCAATTCGGTGCGTACCGGGCGATCGCGGTAAGTGTGGGGGCGACGGCGGGTGCCGGTACCGCGATCACGATCAGCGCCGACTCCGACGATGCGCGCTGCAGCACGGCAACCAGGTCGGTGTCGGCGTCGAAACCATCGGCCCGGGCGGCGTCGACGGACGGAGCGGATCGATTGTGGCCCCATGCTCGGCGGCCCGCGTGGATCGCCGCACGCAGCAGTGAACCGCCGATCAATCCCAGGCCGAGGACGCACACCGGAGGTGTGGAAGTGGTATCAGACACCCGACCAGGTTGGCACATTCGAGTGCGGACTTCATCAATCGTCACCGATCGGGCTACCGTTGCGCTCATGGGTGCACAGCGCGCGGAAAACAACGGCGCCTCGTCGGATCGGGCAGAGGACCTGGCGGGCTTTGGTGTCGCAGTAGTACACGAGGATGGCCGATGGAAGGTCAAGGGACTCACTTCAGCGGCTCTGACCAGTCTCAGCGTCGCCGAGGAGGAGCTGAGGGCTCTCCGTAGCGCGGGGGCATTCTTCGGTCTGTTGGACGTGGACGACGAGTTCTTCATCGTGCTGAGGCCCGCGCCGTCGGGGACACGTCTGCTGCTGTCCGACGCCACTGCGGCCCTTGACTACGACATCGCCGCCGAAGTCCTCGAAGCGTTGAACATCGAGGTCCCGGACATCGATCCGGACGACCTCGATGACATCGAGCCGTGGGGTGAGGGTGACTTGTCGTTGCTCTCCGATCTCGGCGTGCCCGAACCGGTTCTCGCGGTGATCACCTCCGAGACCGATCTCTATCCGGACGAGCAACTGGGAATGATCGCGCAACGACTCGGTTTCACCACGGAACTGTCCGGGGTTCTGGACAAACTTCCCGGGTAGTTCCGATCATGACTCTCCAGGACGACGAGCGGATGATCCGGGCGGCGATTGAGGCGGCCCGCACAGCCCCCGACGGCGATGTCCCTGTGGGCGCGGTGGTGTTCGATGAGGACGGCGCGGCGGTGGCCCGGGCGGTGAATTCGCGGGAGACGACGTCGGATCCGACGGCCCACGCGGAGATCATCGCGCTGCGGGCCGCGGCAAGGGTCTACGGCGACGGGTGGCGCCTCGAGGGGGCCACTCTCGCAGTGACGTTGGAGCCGTGCACGATGTGCGCCGGCGCTCTCGTCCTGGCTCGGGTCTCGCGAGTCGTGTTCGGCGCTTGGGAACCCAAGACCGGCGCTGTCGGCTCGTTATGGGACGTAGTCCGTGACCGTCGCCTGATGCATCGCCCGCAGGTCCGGGGCGGTGTCCTCGAGGATGAATGCGCGGGCATTCTGGAGGATTTCTTCCGCGAGCGACGCTAACCGGTTCCAAATTGTTTCGCTGGCTGTGTTGAGACAGTTCAGCCCCTCACCGGCAGAACGGGAAGCCGGCAAGGGGCTGAATGGGGTGTCGGATCAGCTACCGAAGGCAGGGATCTCCGAGCTACCCAGGCTTCCGTTCGACACGTAAAGGTATTGGGGGTCGTTGAGGGTCGGAGCGTTGCCGATGTTCCACATTGTCAGGCACGCACCGAGGACGCCATAGGACCCGGGCTCGAGGTCGGGCACCGTGTAGGACTTCGTTTTGCCGGGGTAGACGCCGAAGAAGGTGGTTACGTTGTCGAAGGTCGGGTAGACGAGAACGCCATCGCCGAAGATCTTTTTCGGGTCATTGATGATGCCGGGAACGCTCGAGCCGTCGACGACCGCAGCATTGCAGTAGACGGCGCTGCCAAATTGTTCGGGTTGGTGATCGAGGCAGCAAGAGCCACGATGGCGACGGTGAGAACGCGACTGAACCACGCCAGTTTTCGAGTCAGCGGAGTGGCCAGGGTGTCGGCGGCACCGACGAGACGGTGGATCTCACCGAGTTCGGTGTTCGCGCCCGTCGCGACTGCGATGCCGGAGCCCGTCCCGGAGGTGACCAGGGTGCCCGAGTAGAGCATGTTGCGCCGGTCGGCAACGGCCGTGTCCGGCGGTAGGGCCACTTCGTTTTTGAGAACCGGCGCCGATTCGCCGGTCAGCGACGACTCGTCGGCGCTGAGTTCGGTCAGAGTGACCATCCGCAGGTCTGCGGGGACCCTGTCGCCGGCCTCGATGACGACCAGGTCGCCGGGCACCACCCGTTCGGAGGGCAAGGACCGTACGTCGCCGTCACGGACCACCCGGGCTTCCGTACGGATGAGGGCGCGTAGTCCCTCGAGTGCCGCCTCGGCCCGCGACTCCTGGACGAACCCGACTATCGCATTGACGATCACGACGGCGAAGATGACGCACGAGTCCACCACTTCTCCGAGCGCCATGGTCACGGCCCCGCACACCAGCAGCACGTAGATCAGCGGGTTGTGGAACTGTCGCAGCCACCGCCGTAACGTGCCGGCGCGAGCGGGTCTCGGCAACGTGTTCGGTCCGAACTGGGCGAATCGTTCGCGGGCCACGTCCTCGCCGAGACCACGTGCGGCGTCCGTCGACAGGAGCTCGACGACCTCATGGGGATTCAGCTCATGGTGACTGGTCGGGGGAGTAAGTGCACCGTACATGTCCTGATCGCACCTGCCGGTATGTGTGCGTGGCCGGCAGCTACCTCCCACCATCGCGGCGATGGCTGGGCGGACCCCCATGCCCACCTCGGGAGCCTGTCGGCGGAGGTATGCGGCCAGCAAGGTTTATACGACTTCTTGTAGTAGGTTGCCCCCGCGGGCACGAATTGTCGAGAACGCCCGCCGGTTCGCTACGAAGAAGCCGTGCGATCGTGGGTGCTCGCGCACGAGTACACGGGGCTTGTCTGAAGCCCCGTTCGGTATCGGCGACGACGCCTCTCTGCCGGTGAAATGTTCGCTCAGCTGCCGATTTCAGTCTCGGTGGCGAGTCCGGTAAAGTCACCGGCGGTGGCGTGTCCGAGCGGCCTAAGGAGCACGCCTCGAAAGCGTGTGACGGGTAACCCCCGTCCGAGGGTTCAAATCCCTCCGCCACCGCCAAAGCCTCCCACCTGTTAACGCAGGTGGGAGGCTATTTTTGTGCCTTTCGAGACGGTGGAAATTGCAAATCTGACAGTTTTCAGACAGTGGCGAGAGCGGGAATCCTTCGGCGTGCCGCATCCAGAGCGTCCGCCACTGTGTCGAGATCGTCATCGAACAGGTCTGCGTAGATGTCCAATGTCAGTGCCGCCGACTCATGCCCGAGCATCCGCTGCACGGCCTTCACGTTGGCGCCCGCAGACACCGCCAACGACGCAGCAGTGTGCCGAAGATCGTGCTGTCGTGGGTGCGGCATCTGTGCGAGTCCAGGGCGATGACGTACCAAGGGCCTGCCGGGACTGCAGGGGTGGCGCTGTGGCTGGCCGAGCACGTTACGAGCCTCGCGATGACCGAGGGATGCGAGGAGTCCCGCGATGAAATCGAGCACGCGATGGGCCAGTGCCGGCGGGCGTGCGACCGGCCCGACGAGGATCACGCGAGACTGCCGCTGGACCCACACGGCGAGGCGCTCGTCTACGGCTTGGAGCTCAACGCGAAGGCGTGTGCAGACATGGCCCGTTCAAAGGGCGTCGAGGGGCTCACCAAGCGTCGCGTGCTGTACCTCGTCGACGCCGAGGCGGTGAAGCCGCTGAGGACGGTCAAGGTCGGCAAGTGGAAATCTCCGATCCTGCGACTGGGTGAGGTTGTCGCAGCGCACCGGAAGTTGTCGACACCCGAAAGCGCCTGACCGGCAACGGACACCACGCGTGCTAAGCTCCGCCCACAGGCGTGAGTGTTATGCAGAGATGCAGACCTCACGCCTTTGTCGTCTCACCGGCAAGTCCTGTTCGGCGCAGTCGGTGAGACCCCCCGTCCAGGGGCGCGCCTGGATTCCCGATGCAACCCCCGCCTGCTTGCCGTCGACGCACCCTCAGGGAAGCGTCCGCCGCGAGCGCGACACATCGGCACCAACGCGCATAAGCTCCCGCCCGGTCAACTCCACAGGCGGTCCGAGTGTCCGATCATGCCTAGTGCGGCCTCGTGTGGCCGTGAGGGTTCCGACGGATTCTGCATCGAGATCAGATTCGGGCTGTTAGCGTCCGATGGGCTGATGGTCGGATCCGACCACCGGTTCCCGAAATGGCGAAGGTTGATCCGGTTTGTTCCTCACAAGGTAGGAGACGAATGTGAATCAGCACAGCACGGTGCACCGTTACCGCAGGGCCGGGGGGCGTGCCGCGCGTCTCACACTCGGGGTGACAGCCACTTTTGCGATGGTCCTCGGTATGGCCGGGATGGGGGCGGCGACCGCGGCAGCCGATACCGTCATCGACACCGTCCCGGTCGGGTTGGCCCCGTCCGGGGTGGCGATCACCCCGGACGGTTCCCGCGCGTACGTCGCCAACAGTGGCAGCAACACGGTGTCGGTGATCGACACCGGCACCGA
>NZ_BCXB01000051.1 GCF_001894885.1 Rhodococcus marinonascens NBRC 14363 | reverse complement strand
CGAGCGAACCTTCGCCTGGATCAGCAAACACCGCCGCTGCGTCCGTGATTACGAAACCCGCCGCGATCATCACGAAGCGATGATTTACATCGTCATGATCGCCACCATGTCACGTCGACTCGCCCGCACAGCATGACTCATACCGGAGTTTTCAGACGCACTCTTACATCGATGCTCTTCGATCAGCCGGATCGTGTGCTCCGGATCGAACTTGCGCAGCATCACCACGGTCTGACCCAGTGCCAGCGCGAGGGCGAACTGCGAGACTCCGGTCGCGTGGAAGGCGGGGGCGGCCATCATCATCGTCTGCCCGCGCCGCAGCGGAACTCGGTCGAGGAACTGTGCGGATGCGAGCGGCGATGTGTGGCCGCGGGGAGCCCCCTTCGGAGTGCCGGTGGTACCGCTGGTCAGGAGGACGAAGCCCCCGTGCGTGGATGGTTCGGGCACCGCCCCGCGGTCGCGTCCCTCGATCACGTCGTCCAGGGTTCGTACCTGGGACGCCGAGTCGACTTCGGCCCACGAACGGTACTTGGTCATCTCGTCGGGGAGAGCCTGGGTGACGGCGTGGAACTCGTCGTCGTATACGAACGCTTGAACCTGCTCGCGGGCAGCAACGTCGACCAGTTGGACCGAGGCGAAACCAGTGTTCATCAGCACCAGCGTGGTGCCGTTCTTGGCGGCGGCGAGCATGGTGAGCACGAGGCCGCGGTGATTGCGGCACATGCATCCCATGACGGAGCCGGCTGTGAGTCCGTCGGCCTGCCACGCTCGTACCAGAGCGTTGGACTGTTCCTCGATGTCTCCATAGGTGAGCGAACCGCGCTCGTCGATCAGGGCCACCGCGTCCAGGCCGGCCTCGGCGTTGGCGTGCACCGGTCCCGCGAAGGGGCCGAATTTGCCGATGGCCGAGATGGTTCGTATGCCCTGGTCGATGCGGGGAAAAGGAAGGAGGCCCGCGCGGTTCATCACCCGTATGGCTCCCACGGTGTCCGTGATCTTGGTGAGGAAGTGCTGAGCCGACATGTAGGACCCTTCCGGAGCGGCGTACGTCAGGGTCGGCGTAGATGACCGGAGGATCTGTGAGAGCGACATCCACGAGTTCGTTCGGCGAGGGCGACTTCGACTGGCGATCAGGTCGTGTAGAGGGTGCCCCGCACTGACTCGAGACCGATTCAGACGACGCCGCCCCGCCGAACTGAAATCGACGGGGACGGACTCAGGAATGAACGCTGTTCGAGCGCAGATTATTTGAGTTCGGCCGACGACTTCCCGAGCAGGCGGCGGGCCACGATCAGCTGCTGGATCTGCTGCGTGCCCTCGAAGATGTCGAGGATCTTCGAGTCGCGCGCCCACTTCTCGAGCAGTGGACGCTCGGAGTATCCCAAGGTGCCGGCGAGCTCGACCGCCTTCAGCGAGATGGCGGTGCCGGTACGACCAGCCTTGGCCTTGGACATGGAGGCTTCGAGCGAATTGGGCTTCTTATTGTCCGCCATCCAGGTTGCGCGCAGGGAGAGCAGGTAGCTGGCTTCCCAGTCGGCCTCGAGCTGCAAGAACTCCGCCGCCGCGGCGTGCTGGTTGTACGCGGGGGTGTCGTAGGAGATCTCGACACCGGCCTCGGTGAGGATGGTTCGGAGTTCCTCGAGTGCAGCGCGACCGAGGCCGACGGCCATGCCTGCGACGATGGGGCGGGTGTTGTCGAACGTCTGCATGACGCCGGCAAAGCCCTTCTCGACGTTCACCTCGGGTGTGCCGAGCAGGTTGTCCCGGGATATCCGGCAGTCCTGCAACAGCAGCACGGCGGTGTCGGACGACTTGATGCCCAGCTTGTGCTCGAGACGCGCAACGCTCAGCCCGGGGGCGTCGCGGGGAACCACGAAGGACTTGATCGCGGCACGACCCTTGGTCTTGTCGACCGTCGCCCACACGACGATGTGGGTGGAACGCTCGCCGGCCGTGACGAAGATCTTTTCTCCGTTGAGTACGTATTCGTCACCGTCGAGCATCGCGGTCGTGGTGACGGCCGCGGAGTCGGAACCGAAGCCGGGTTCGGTGATGGCCATCGACGCCCACACCTTGCCGAAGTTCTCGAGTTGTTCGTCGGTGGCGACTGCCGCGATCGCGGAGTTACCGAGGCCCTGGTAGGGGATAGACAGCGTAAGGCCAACGTCGCCCCAGCAGGTCTCGATGACGTTCATCAGCGAGGACATGTTGCCGCCATTGACGTTTCCGATGACCTTCGGTTCGTCACCGCGTCCGAGCGCGGCTCCGGCCGCGCGCTTTCCTGAATCGTTCAGTCCCTCCACCATGGCGGCCATGGTGTCGAGTTCCTTAGGATAGGCGTGCTCCGCGAGGTCGTATTTGCGGGAGATCGGCCGGAAGATTTCTGCCGCGACCTGGTGGGCCTGGTTCGCGGAGGCTTTGAGCTTTTTGGGAAGTTCGAGGTTGATCATGACAGCTTCCTTAGTTCGAATCCGGCCGATCAGATCAGGACGATGCCCTCGGCAACGCCGATGGCGCGAAGGTCGCGGTACCAGCGCTCGACGGGATGTTCCTTGGTGTAACCGTGACCACCGAGCAGCTGGACGCCGTCGAGACCGATTTGCATGCCCTTCTCGGACGCCAACTTTCGGGCGAGAGCCGATTCGCGGGCGAAGGAGAGCCCCTGTTCGGCACGCGAGGCTCCGCGCAACGTCACCAGGCGGAGTCCGTCGAGTTCGATGCCGATGTTCGCGACCATGAAGGCGACCGCTTGGCGGTTGCTGATCGGCTCACCGAACGCGACGCGCTCGTTCACGTACGGAATCACGTAATCCAGAACGGCCTGACCGGTACCCACCGCGAGCGAAGCCCAGCCGAGACGGGCGAGCCGGATGGCGTCGGCGTACTCGCCCTTCCGGATATCGGCATCGCCGTCGCCGAGCAGTGCCGACTCGGGCACCGCGACGTCGGTGAAGTTGAGGCGGCCCAGTCCGGCAGCGCGCAGGCCCATGCTCGGGTCGGCCTCGACGACGAGTCCCTTGGAGTCGGACTCGACGATGAAGAAGGAGGGCTTGCCCTCCAGTTCGGCCGCGACGATGAACAACTCTGAGGAGGCGGCCGCGGGAACGAGGCTCTTGACGCCGTTGAGCTTGTAGCCGCTGGGGGAGCGAACAGCCTTGGTTTGCAACGCGAACGGGTCGAACAGTGCGCGGGGCTCGTTGACGACTACGGCTGCGTTCGGCACCTGCTCGCCGGCGAAGGCTGGGAGGTAGGTCTTCTGCTGGGAGTCGGTGCCCCACTGGGTGAGCGCGACCGCGACGCCGCTCGGCGCGAGGATCGGCAACGCGAGCCCCATGTCGCCGTGTGCGAGCGCCTCGGCGACAAGGGAGTTGGTGACGGCTCCGCGCTCACTGGCAGCACCGTCGAGTTCCTCGGGAACGTTGATGACCGTGATGCCGAGTTCGGCGGCGCGTTTGGCGAGGTCTGCGGGTGCTGCGGCGGCAGCGTCCGCGTCGTGGCCGGCAGGCCGCAGAATCTCGGCGGCGAACTCGCGCACCGTCTCGACGATCATCTGCTGGTCGTCACTTGGGGTGAGATCGAAGTAGCCCGTTTTTACCGTCGGATTGTGGGGGAGGCGTTTCGGTGCGCCACCACCAGCCACCATCTTGAAGCCGCGGGTCGCAGCGCCGAGCGTCTTGAATCCGGTCTTGGTTCCCTCGTACATCACCCGGTCGATCGTCTGACGCAGGTTGTACTTCTCGGCCAGGTCGGAACCGGTGATCTTGGTCAGCACTCGCAGTGCGGCACCCATCGCGTCGCGCTTGACGGGGTTCAGACCGATGGCGGACGTGTCGCGGGGCTTGCGGTTCGCGCTGTCATTGGAGGCAACAGTGTCTTGTTTGCTCATGATCACCAGTGGTTTCTCCGTGTTCGGGCGTGTACTCGATCTACCTTACTTAGCAGTAAGGTGAGTGTCTACCGCTGAGTACGTTCGGGTAGCAGCCAGGCCCGCCGCACCTGTTACCGCTCTATTGTCGAGCGCACCATCCCGCCGAGTTCGACGATGCCGGGGGCCACAGGGCGTGGCAGGGCCGGTGGGTGTCAGTTCGAGCGAAGCCGCGCCAGCGCCTCATCGTGGAGCAGGCCATTGGTGGCCAGCGAGCTGCCACCGTGGGGTCCGTCAGTGCCCTCGAGATTCGTGAACCGTCCGCCGGCCTCGCGAACCAGCAGGTCGAGAGGCGCGAGATCCCACAGCGACACCTCGGGTTCGGCAGCGATGTCGACGGCACCCTCGGCGAGCAGACAGTAGGAGAAGAAGTCTCCGAATCCTCGGACCCGCCAGACATCGTCGGTGAAGGAAATGAACTGCTCGCGGATTCCTCGTTCCTTCCATCCCGACAGGCTCGAGAACGTCAGGCTGGCCGAATCCAGCCGGTCTACGGCAGAGACGGCGATGCGGCCGGGTTCGGATCCGTCGAAGGTGCTCCAGGCGCCGGTGCCGGAGGCGGCCCACCAGCGGCGGGCGAGCGCCGGGGCGCTCACCACGCCGACGGTGGGAACGCCGTCCTCGAGCAACGCGATCAGGGTGGCCCAAACGGGGACGCCCCGGACGAAGTTCTTGGTGCCGTCGATCGGGTCGATCACCCACTGGCGCCCGGAGATCAGTTGGTCGCCGCCGAACTCCTCGCCCAGGACCGCGTCCGCGGGCCGCTCGGACCCCAGAGTCACCCGGGCCGCGCGCTCCACGGCGAGATCGGCATCGGTCACCGGCGTGAGGTCGGGCTTGTTGTCGACCGACAGATCGAGCGCTCCGAATCGGGCCAGGGTGATCGCGTCCGCCTCGTCCACGATTTGGAGGGCAAGTTGCAGGTCGGCGTGGAGGTCGGTCACGTTCGCACAGATTACTCGCACAGGCGCGGCTTACCCGTAGGGCGTCGCGGCGAGCTCAGTTGATCTCGACCTCGTCGAGCTTTCCGGTAGCGACGTCGAAGATGAATCCGCGGAGGGAGGTTGACGCAGTGATGAAGGGGCTGGACTCGATGCGACGAAGCGACTGCCGGACGTCCTCGGCGATATCTGAGAACGCTTCCGCCGACCAAGCAGGCTTGATTCCGACGTCGTCCTGGATGGAACGCTTGAAGTCGTCGTCGGTAAACGTGAGCATCCCGCAGTCCGTGTGATGGATCAGGATGATCTCGGTGGTCCCGAGCAGTCGCTGACTGATCGCGAGCGACCGGATCTCATCATGCGTCACCACGCCGCCGGCGTTCCGGATGACGTGGGCCTCGCCCAATTCGATGCCGAGAATCCGATACACGTCGAGTCGCGCGTCCATGCAGGCGACGATGGCGACGTGCTTGCTCGGCGGAAGTGGGAGTGGTCCGGCGAAATCAGCCGCGTAGGCCTCGTTGTTCTTCAGATACTGATCGGTCACGGTCATCGTCGACTCCGTCCGGGGTGGCGGCGCAAGCATTGGCGCCCAATGCCTGGAAAGAGGTGTGCTCTTCTCACTTGCCATGTTGGCACGGCCTGGTGGCAGGAAGGGGTGACCCGGTCGGGAGCAGGTGATCGGGCTGGGTAGGCACCCGGTAACCTTGGGAACCGTGCATCCCGACGTATCCGCAGATTTAGGCGACCTCGACACCACCCTTCGGACCGTCGAATCGGTGGTGGACGTGGAGCAGTTGCGCCACCGTATCAACGAACTCGAACACCAGGCTGCCGATCCCGAGCTGTGGAACGACCAGGAACACGCGCAACAGGTCACCAGTCAGCTCTCGCATTCGCAGACCGAGTTGCGCCGGGTCGAGGAACTGCGCTCACGGCTCGACGACATGCCGGTGCTCTACGAACTCGCGGAGGACGAGGGCGCCGATGCCATCGCGGACGCCGATGCAGAGCGGCGCAGCCTTCGGGAAGACATCGCCGCGATGGAAGTCAAGACGATGCTCTCGGGTGAGTACGACGAGCGTGACGCGCTGGTGAACATCCGTTCGGGTGCGGGAGGTGTGGACGCCGCAGACTGGGCCGAGATGCTGATGCGCATGTACATCCGGTGGGCAGAGAAGCACGGTTACGGCGTCGAGGTCTATGACACGTCCTACGCGGAGGAAGCCGGTATCAAGAGTGCGACGTTCGCGGTCAAGTCCCCATACAGCTACGGAACACTGTCGGTCGAGATGGGCACGCACCGGCTGGTCCGCATCAGCCCGTTCGACAACCAGGGCCGCCGCCAGACGTCGTTCGCCGAGGTCGAGGTGCTGCCCGTGGTCGAGACCACGGACCACATCGACGTCAACGAGAACGACGTCCGCGTCGACGTGTACCGGTCATCGGGCCCCGGTGGTCAGTCCGTGAACACCACCGACTCCGCGGTCCGTCTGACGCACATACCGACCGGCATAGTTGTGACCTGCCAGAACGAGAAGTCTCAGCTGCAGAACAAGGTGTCTGCGATGCGCGTTCTGCAGGCCAAGCTGCTCGAGGTCAAACGCAAGGAAGAACGCGCCGAGATGGATGCGCTCAAGGGCGACAGCGGCAGTTCCTGGGGTAACCAGATGCGGTCCTACGTGTTGCACCCGTATCAGATGGTGAAGGATCTGCGCACCGAGTACGAGGTCAACAACCCTTCGGCGGTCCTCGACGGTGATATCGACGGGTTCCTCGAATCCGGCATCCGGTGGCGGATGCGCGAGAACCAGACGTCCTAGTACCGGCGCCGCCACTGACCTCTTCAGACCTGCCAACCTCGTCTTCCGGCCCGGGCGACAGCCGAGACGCCGCCGGAGAGCGGCCCATGATGTTTGCGTGACGTTCCACACCGTTCGCCGTTTGACGTGCGTCTAGACTGGCTCTCCGTGATCAGCGTCGAGAATGTGTCGAAGTCGTACAAGACCTCCACGAGGCCGGCCTTGGACAAGGTGAGCGTCGAGGTGGACAAGGGCGAATTCGTCTTCCTCATCGGCCCGTCGGGCTCGGGAAAGTCGACCTTCATGCGCCTGCTCCTCAAGGAAGAGTCACTGACGTCCGGCGACATTCACATCGCAGGCTTCCACGTCAACAAGCTTTCCTCCCGGCGCGTACCGAAGCTACGGCAAAGCATGGGCTGCGTGTTCCAAGACTTCCGGCTGCTTCAGAAGAAGACCGTGTCAGAGAACGTGGCCTTCGCGCTCGAAGTGATCGGCAAGCCGCGCAGCATGATCGGGCGAACGGTTCCCGAGGTCCTCGAGATGGTCGGGCTGTCGGGTAAGGCGGACCGAATGCCCACCGAACTTTCAGGAGGGGAGCAGCAGCGAGTCGCCATCGCGCGGGCATTCGTGAACCGGCCGCTGGTGTTGCTGTGCGACGAGCCCACCGGCAACCTCGACCCGGAGACGAGCCAGGACATCATGTTGTTACTCGAGCGGATCAACCGCACCGGAACCACGGTGGTGATGGCGACACACGATCATCACATCGTCGACTCGATGCGCCGTCGCGTGGTGGAATTGGACCTCGGCAGAGTGGTGCGTGACGAGGCTCGGGGCGTGTACGGCGTAGGGCGCTAGTTGTCCGCCTGCTTTCCGAATCTTCAGCACTGTCCGCAAGCCTCCGACGAAGGATTCTGATTCCCCGATGCGCGCCAGTTTCATAGCCAGCGAGGTCTTCACCGGACTCCGCCGCAACGTCACGATGACCATTGCGATGATTCTCACCACCGCGATCTCCCTCGCCCTATTCGGTAGTGGGTTGCTGGTGGTACAGATGGCGGGAAAGACGCAGCAGATTTTCCTGGACCGTGTCGAGGTGCAGATCTTCCTCACCGACGACATCTCGACGTCCGATCCAGGGTGTCAGGGAGAGATCTGTAGCTCGCTGCGAAACGATCTGGTAGAGACGCCGTCGGTGGTGTCGGTGGAGTACCTCAACCGGGATGATGCGGTAAAGGACGCGACAGAGCGGGTGTTCAAGGATCAGCCGGAACTCGCGGCACTGGTCAGCCCCGACAGCTTCCCGGCGTCGTTCAAGATCAAACTCAGTGATCCCGAGCGCTTCGGGGTGATCAACGACGAGTTCGCCACACGGCCGGGAGTCGAGAGCGTCCTCAATCAGCGTGAACTGGTGGAGCGACTATTCAGCGTCCTGGGCGGTGTGCGCAACGGCGCGTTCGCGATCGCGATCGTCCAGGCCCTGGCGGCAATCCTTTTGATCGCGAACATGGTTCAGATCGCCGCCTACACCCGTCGTACCGAGGTCGGCATCATGAGATTGGTGGGTGCCACCCGGTGGTACACGCAGTTGCCGTTCCTGCTCGAGGCTGTGATCGCGGCGTTTGTGGGTGCCGTACTCGCGATCGCCGGGTTGTTCACCGCGAAGAACGTATTCGTCGACGGCGTGCTCTCGGACTTGTATTCAGCCAACATTCTCGCCCGGATTTCCAACAGCGATGTGCTGTTCATCTCGCCCGTCTTGTTGCTGGCGGGTGTCGGGATGGCGGCGGTGACCGCATACGTGACCCTGCGCTTGTATGTGCGCGAGTAATTTAGTTTGCCCGCTCTCCTATGCTGGAGGGTACGAACTGTTCATCTCGAACATCGCGGACTGAAAGGCCCGGCACGTGAAGGAAAAGGGCCGCAAGGTCATTGCAACCAATCGCAAGGCGCGTCACAACTACACCATCCTCGACGTCTACGAGGCGGGCATTGCCCTGGTGGGTACCGAGGTGAAGAGTTTGCGTGAGGGTAAGGCGTCTCTGGTCGACGCGTTCGCCACCGTCGACGACGGCGAGGTCTGGCTACGCTCACTGCATATCCCCGAATACACGCAGGGCACCTGGACCAACCACTCGCCGCGCCGCACGCGGAAGTTACTGTTACACAAGAGCGAGATCGAGCATCTCGTCGGTAAGACGCGCGAGGGCAACCAGACTCTCGTGCCGCTGTCGATGTACTTCTCCGACGGCAAGGTCAAGGTAGAGCTCGCTCTCGCGAAGGGCAAGCAGGACTATGACAAACGTCAGGATCTGGCCCGGCGGACCGCCGAGCGCGAGGTGACACGCGAACTCGGACGCCGGATCAAAGGCATGCGCTGATATCCATCCTGCTCGCCCTGGTGGCTGCGATCGGCTACGGAGTGAGCGACTTCGTCGGCGGTGTCGCATCCCGCCGAGTTGCTGCTCTGCGTGTCGTCATCGTGTCGTATCCACTGTCGCTGCTGATCGTTTTCGCCATCGCCCCCTTCGTCGGAGGGACGTTGACACCCTCCTCTCTCCTCTGGGGTGCCGCGTCGGGAATCGCGGGGGGCGTGGCGGTCTGGTGGTTCTACCTTGCGTTGGCATCTGGACCGATGTCCGTCGTCTCGCCCCTCACGGCCGTCCTCGTGGCGGGGATTCCTGTGCTCATCGGGTTGGCGCTCGGGGAACGGCCCGGGTTGATCGCGTTCGTCGGTATTGTGGTGGCACTCGCCGCCGTTGTTCTCGTGAGTCGTGAATCACCCGACGAGACAGCCGGAGAGGTCGCCGGCGGCAGGGTGCTGAGGTTCACTCGAACGGTCGCCCTGCTGACCGTCGGATCCGGCGTCGCGTTCGCCCTCGCATTCGTCGCACTGCACGAGATCGGCGAGGAGGGCGGGCTGTGGCCCCTCGCTATATCGCGTGCATCGGCGACCGCGGTCGTGTGGCTTGTGGCGTTTTCATCCGGGCACTTCGTCCCGCCGCACGGCGAACCACTGCGGCTCGCCGTGTACGTGAGTTTCCTCGACGTACTC
Organism: Rhodococcus marinonascens NBRC 14363; assembly: GCF_001894885.1. GTDB lineage: Bacteria > Actinomycetota > Actinomycetes > Mycobacteriales > Mycobacteriaceae > Rhodococcus_F > Rhodococcus_F marinonascens. The sequence goes on along the minus strand of NZ_BCXB01000051.1, from coordinate 8,670 downwards.
GCCAACGCCGCCATGCTCTACGCATTCCAGGGCGGACTGCTGTCACTCGTCAGCGTGATCGGGGCGCTCTACCCCGCCGCGACGGTGCTGCTTGCGATGGTGATGCTCGGTGAACGGGTGAGCAGGGTGCAGCAGGCGGGCATGCTCCTCGCCCTCGCCTCGGTGGGCATGATCGCCGTGGCCAGCTGAAACCACACCCGCCACACGCGGCCACACAAATCGGGATGAATTCTTGCCGGGTTCGCGTTACACTAAATAGCCCCGCGAGCTTCGTGGGGCGCGTACGGGGCTGAACGGTTTCGACTGCGTACGTTGAGGTAGGGGAAGCGTGTCGGTGCAGGCAGGAGACCACCGTAAGCGTCGCTGCAAACATATAAGCGCCGATTCCAATCAGCGCGACTACGCACTCGCTGCCTAAGTAGCCACTGCGTGTCTGTCAGTCCGGGTTCGCCCTCGGTCCGGGTACTGGCATCAGCTAGAGGGCCTTACCGTTCGATTCGGTCGCGGAGCCGAGCGGGACAACCAACAGCGACTGGGATCGTCATCTTGGCTTGTTTGCGAGACCGGGAGATCCAAGTAGAGGCATAGCAAACTGCACACGGAGAAGCCCTAGCTTTGCTGCGGAGGACCCGGGTTCAATTCCCGGCAGCTCCACTGAAGTCCGGGCCGGACATCTAGCAGGTGTCCGGTCCGGACTTTTTTTGTGCGCGCGTGTCACGATGTGTCACGAACAGCGTGCGGATCGCGACGAAAACTCGAAGGGGAATGCTGGTGGTCGAGACGAAACCCGTGGCGGTGGTCGCCGTAGGAGGTGCGCTCGGGGCTGCCGTGAGATTCGCTCTGGCCGAACAGTGGCCGGGAATCTGGACCGTTCTCGTCATCAACGTCGCAGGTTCGCTGCTGCTCGGATACCTGGCCGAGATGGTTGGACCTGATCGGCTGTGGCGACTGTTTCTCGGAATCGGCGTGCTCGGTGGATTCACCACGTTCTCGACCTTCGCCCTCGATGCCGTCGGGGAAGATGCGGGGACCGCCGCGGTCTATGTAGCAGCCACCCTGATCCCCGCACTGCTGGCCGCGCGCATGGGCATGCTCGCCGGACATCGGCACAGGTTGGCTCGAAAGGCGGCCGCGTGAGTGTTCTGCTCGTTGCACTCGGCGGCGGCCTCGGTGCCGTGATGCGGTATCTGTCAGGCCGGTACGTCCACTCTTATCGCAGCTTTCCGATGGCCACCTTTGTCGTAAATGTCCTCGGATGTCTGAGTCTGGGACTGTTGTCGGGGTTGTCGATGCCCGCCTACGCCTTCGCCCTGTTCGGCACAGGCTTCTGCGGCGGGCTCACCACGTACTCCACCTTTGCCGTGGAATCGGTTGGGCTCGTGCGTATCCGACGTGCGCTCGTCTCCCTTGTGTACATTGTCGCGAGCGTCGTCTTCGGCTTGAGCGCCGCCTGGCTGGGGTTCCGATTGACCTCGTGAGCGCTGGCCCCACAGCGGAACGGAAGGGCGGAGCCCGCCGCTGCCATATCGCGCGGAGTCCACCGCTGCCATATCGCGCAGAGTCCGCCGCTGCCATATCGCGCGGACTCCACCGCCAGGGTGCAGGATGGGTGATAGCCGAATTCGGTTCCCGTCGATTTGCAGGAGGTCTCGTGGCGCACGACAGGGCGGGGCAGGTGGCACTGCCGGAGGATCTGATAGACACCGCACATCTGGTGACCGCTTATTACAGCCGCGTACCCGACCCCGAGAACCTGGCGCAGCAGGTGGTGTTCGGGACCTCCGGTCATCGTGGCTCGAGCCTGGATTGCGCGTTCAACGAGGCACACATCCTGGCCACCACGCAGGCCATCGTCGAATACCGGGCGTCCCAGGGCATCGATGGGCCGCTTTTCCTCGGACGCGACACCCACGCACTGTCGGAACCGGCGTGGACGTCCGCTCTCGAGGTGCTGGCCGCCAACGAGGTGACGGTGCTGATCGATTCCCGAGACCGGTTCACCCCGACGCCCGCGGTCAGTCACGCGATCCTGCGCTACAACAGCAGCGGTCCTGAGTCGAAGGCCGACGGCATCGTGGTGACGCCGTCGCACAATCCGCCCCGCGACGGCGGATTCAAGTACAACCCGCCACACGGGGGCCCGGCCGGTTCCGAGGAGACGACGATCATCGCCGACCGTGCGAACCAGTTGCTGCGCCGCGATCTCGCCGGCGTGCGCCGAATCTCCGCGGAACGGGCACTGCACGAGGCCGAGCGGTACGACTTCCTCCGCTTCTACGTCGACGATTTGCCCAGCGTCCTCGATCTCGACGCCATTCGGAGTGCCCGTGTGCGAATCGGCGCCGACCCTATGGGAGGTGCGAGCGTCGACTACTGGGGCGCGATCGCTGACACCCACGGTCTCGATCTCGAGGTCGTCAACCCTCTCGTGGACCCCACTTGGCGGTTCATGACCCTGGACACCGACGGCAAGATCCGCATGGACTGCTCGTCACCCGATGCCATGGCCTCGCTGATCGGAGCCCGCGATCGATTCGACATCTCGACGGGCAATGACGCAGACGCCGACCGGCACGGGGTCGTGACCCCCGACGCGGGACTGATGAACCCCAATCACTACCTCGCGGTGGCCATCGACTACCTGTTCTCGCACCGCAACAGATGGGGTTCGGCGGTCAAGGTAGGCAAGACGCTCGTCAGTTCGTCGATGATCGACCGCGTGGTCGACGGCCTCGGCCGCGAACTCCTCGAGGTGCCGGTGGGATTCAAGTGGTTCGTCCCGGGCATGCTCGAGGGCTCCCTCGGGTTCGGTGGTGAGGAGAGTGCAGGCGCGTCCTTCCTACGGCACGACGGTGGCGTGTGGACCACGGACAAGGACGGAATCATCATGGCCCTGCTCGCCTCTGAGATGACGGCGGTGACCGGCAAGACACCATCGGTTCGTTACGCGGAACTGGCTGAACGGTTCGGCAGCCCCGCATACGCTCGCATTGATGCCCCCGCCACCCGGGAGCAGAAAGCGGTGCTGGGGAAGCTCTCTCCTGAACAGGTTTCCGCCACAGAACTTGCGGGCGAGCCGATCACGGCCACGTTGACGAGCGCACCGGGCAACGGAGCCGCGCTCGGCGGACTGAAGGTCACCACAGCCACGTCGTGGTTCGCGGCGCGTCCCTCGGGTACCGAGGACGTCTACAAGATCTACGCCGAATCTTTCCAGGGCCCCGGTCATCTCGCGCAGGTGCAGGCAGCAGCCAGAGAACTGGTGGCCGACGTCCTCGCGTGAGGTCCCCACATCCGCGCAGTGGCGAGTGCCACCACAGGCGGCGGGGCTGCTGACGTCGGAGGCATCTAATATCAGGTTCAATCATGATTAGACGTGCAGCCAAGCTGCCTGCCGAGCAGGACCCGCGGATCCCCCCGGAAATCTGGGTGCTGGTGTCTGCCAGTTTCGTCATCGCACTCGGGTTCGGGATCGTCGCACCCGCGCTGCCTCAGTTCGCTCTCAGCTTCGACGTCAGCATCACTGCGGCCACTGTCGTGATCTCGTCGTTCGCGTTCATGCGTCTGGCGTTCGCCCCCGTCAGCGGCAGGCTGGTGCAGAAGCTGGGGGAGCGCCCGGTGTATATCACCGGTCTCCTCATCGTCGCTGCCTCGACAGCGGCGTGCGCTGTGGCGGGGGACTACTGGCAGTTACTGATCTTCCGGGCTATCGGCGGCATCGGCTCGACGATGTTCACTGTGTCCGCGATGGGTCTCGTCATTCGAATCGCACCCCCGGACAAGCGTGGCCGGGTGTCTGGGATGTATGCGACGAGCTTCCTGATGGGCTCGATCAGCGGACCACTCGTCGGCGCGTTGCTCGTCGAGTTCGGCCTTCGCGTTCCGTTCATCATCTACGCCGTCGCCCTCGTTATTGCCGCCGCAGTGGTCTTCGTGAGCCTGCGTGGCTCCCACCTGGCGACTCCCGGGGCCACCGCCGGTGCCGCCATGTCGCTGAGGGAAGCGCTCGGGAATCCGACCTACCGAGCGGCATTGGGATCGAACTTCGCGTTCGGTGGAGTGATCTTCGGGGTGCGCGTCGCGATGGTCCCGTTGTTCGTGGTGGAGGCGCTGCACCGTGAAGTGGGACTGGCAGGAATCGCCCTCACCGTGTTCGCGGTGGGCAATGCGCTCGTCCTCATCGTGTCGGGGCGGTTGTCGGACACCTACGGGCGGAAGCGGTTCGTCGTTCTCGGACTGCTGGTGTGTGGTGCCAGCACCATGGCCATGGGCCTCAGCGAAAGTTTCCTGGTGTTCCTGGTGCTGTCGGGCGTCGCGGGCGTAGGTTCCGGCATGATGAGCCCCGCCCAACAGGCCGCGGTCGCCGATGTGGTGGGCTCGAAGTCGCGCGGCGGTCCGGTGCTCGCAACGTTCCAGATGGCGTCCGACGTCGGCGGCGTCGTCGGTCCGGTCGGAGCGGGTCTGCTTGCCGAGCACCTGTCGTATGCGGCCGCATTCGCAGTGACCGGCGGGGTGATGCTCCTCGCGGTTGTGGGATGGCTGCTGGTGCCGAACAAGCCGGTGTCGAAAGTGACTGCCGAGTAACGCTGACTCGAGACCTCTGTACGCTCGTTCGGGTGTGGATTCCTATCGCATCCCTCGTCGCACGGCTGTCCCTAGCCGCCGTCTGGCTCGTGTCCGGTGCACTCAAAGTCGCCGACCCCACCCAGACCGCTGTCGCGGTCCGCGCCTACCAACTGTTGCCTGAGGATCTCGTCCGGCCGGTCGCAAACACGCTGCCGTTTTTCGAGATCGCACTGGGGTTGTTGCTGCTGATCGGGCTCGCGGTCCGTGCCACGGCATCGGCGTCTGCCGTGCTCCTGCTCGTCCTGATCGGTGTGATCATCTCGGTGTGGGCGCGCGGACTATCGATCGACTGCGGATGCTTCGGCGGCGGTGGCGCAGCCGACGTGGACGCCTGGGACTATGCTGAGGAGATCCTGCGTGACGTCGGCTTCCTTGCGCTGGCCGTCTGGCTGACCGTGTTCCCACGTTCCCCGTTCGCGTTAGGGCTCGGGTCTCGGGCCAATCTCTCAATGGGGCCTGCGCGGGTGATGGCAGAGTAGGTAAACGGCAAATCGATCCGACATCGAAGGACTGCATCTACGTGAGCTCTAAGAACAAATACAATCCGCAACCGGAGTCCAGTCGGTCCACCTACATCCTCGGTGGACTCGCGGTGGCGATCATCGCGGTACTCGTCATCGGTGGTGTGTTCTGGCAGAGCAGTCGCAGCCAGCCGCGCAACGACGGCTACGGCGGCGTTCAGAACTCCGAGGTCCAGGTGGCGAAGCAGGACAACGGAGTCGTCCTGCTCGGACGCCCCGACGCGGCTGTCAGCATCGACCTGTTCGAAGATCCGATGTGCCCGTACTGCGGTGAATTGGAGAACCGGAACGGCCAAGAACTGGCGCAGGCCATCGACGACGGCAAAGTCGCGGTCCGCTACCACATCCTGAACTTCCTCAACCAACTCTCGGCCAGCGGCGACTACTCCACCCGCGCCGTCGCGGCATCGCAGTGCGTCGCCGACACGGGTGACGCAATCGCGTACTCGGCGTTCCATTCCGCACTGTTCTCTCCTGCGAATCAGCCGCAGGAGAACGGAAGCTCCGACCACACGAACGAGGACCTCGCGCAGATGGCCCGCGAAGCCGGCGCGTCCGACGCCGCCGTGCAGTGCATCAGCACGGGCGCGAATGTCGAGCAGGCCGCGATCGACGCGGAGGCGGGTCGCCAGGCGCTCGCCGCGAGCGGTGCACAGGGGACGCCGGCGGTGGTCAAGGACGGCACCGTGATCGACGCGCTCTCCAACCCTGACTGGGTTGCGCAGCTGTAGAAGGTCGGTGGCCCGTGCGTGGAGTGGGCGGTTACTGCACTCATCGACCACGCACGGGCGTCACGCCTCTGACCAGTCGATTTGTTGGCCTGGTCGGCCATGGTGTAACTTTCTTCGAGCACGCAGGAAGTGATTTTGCGAGTGCGAGAGAACTGAATACGGGGCTATGGCGCAGCTGGTAGCGCACCACACTGGCAGTGTGGGGGTCAGGGGTTCGAGTCCCCTTAGCTCCACCCAAGTAGCGGCAGGCCAGAGGGCCTGCCGCTACTTTTGCTCCCTACGTCGACATTCCGGGCAACATCGGCGGGTACAGTGCTGCCATTTCGAACTACCGACAGATGGATGCTCGGCAGTGTCGAGGTCGAGATCACCAGTCCTGACACGGCAACGCCCCCACCCTCGGGTGGGGGCGTTTCGTCGTCTCAGGACCTACGATCCCCAGGACCCGAGCGATCCCAAGGACCCGGTAGCCGGTGTGTCGGTGATGTCGAGGACGACCGGCATGATGGCATCCTCGCCCACACCGTTCGTGGCGGTGACGGTGAAGGTGAACTGCCCGGCAGCGCCAGGGACGCCGAGTAGGACACCGTCAGGAGTGAGAACGAGTCCGTCGGGCAGGGTGCCGTCGGTGACGGTTGCAGTCGGGGTCGGAGGCCCGGCCAGCGTGAAGGTGTGATGGTAGAACTGCCCGACTACACCGGCAGGCGGTGCCCCGGTCAGGGTGGGTGCGCGGTCGGTCGCGATAACCGACACTGTGTTGGCGCCCTCGTTGATGACGTAGGCACGAGTGCCGTCGGGGGTGAACGCCAAAGCCATCGGCTCGTCCCCGACCTCGAACGTGTCGACCACCGTGTTGGTGGCGGTGTCGATCGCCCACACCGTGTCGCTGTTGTCGTTGGTGACGTAGACCAAGTCGCCGTCGGGGGTTATCGCCACGCCAGCCGGCCTGTCGCCGACGCCGAGGTTGGTGACGGCGAGGGTGTTGGTGTCGATCACCGAGACCGTGTTGTCGTCGCTGTTGGTGACGTAGGCCTTGTTGCCGTCGGGGGTGATCGCTACCGCGTACGGCTCGTCGCCGACGTCGATGGTGTCGGTGACGGCGAGGGTGTTGGTGTCGATCACCGAGACCGTGTTGTCCCCGCGGTTGGTGACGTAGGCGCGGGTGCCGTCGGGGGTGATCGCCACCCCCCATGGACCATTGCCCACGGTGACGGTGTCGACGACTGTGTTGCCGGCAGTCTCGATCACTGACACCGATTCGTCGCCGAGGCTGGTGACGTAGGCACGGGTGCCGTCGGGGGTGAACGCCACCCCGTTCGGCCCCGCGGGGACGTCTATGGTGCCGGTGACAGCGCGGGTAGCGGTGTCGATCACCGACACTGATTCGCTGTTCCTGTTGGTGACATACGCGCGAGTCCCGAGCGGGTTCACCGCCACCCCAAACGGCTCGTCCCCGACCTCGACCGTGTTGATCACCGTGTTGGTGGCGGTGTCGATCACCGACACCGTGTCGCTCTCCAGATTGGTGACGTAGGCGTAATTGCCGTCGGGGGTGATCGCTACTTCGTCCGGATTGCCGCCGACGACGATGGTGGCGGTGACGGTGTTGGCGTGTGCGGCGGGGGTGCCCGTGAGCATCAGTCCCGCCGACAGGGCTGCGACCAACCCGGCTGTGCGTCGTCGGGTCGTGGGCCTCGAGCCCAGATCATCCCCGCAACTTGGCGGAACAACGGTAGTGTGCCTCATCGTGCTCGGAACTCCTTTCATTGGGGAGCGGGCCCGGTGGGCGCGGCCCTCTCCACGGGTACATGGAGGACAAGGGTGAAACCGAACAGTTGCCCTGTGCGGGTGAGGACGTTACGGGACGAACCTGCACGAAATAGCAATTCGCCCAGATCCGTGCCGAAGGCTACGGCCCGCGGGTACGTGCGGCTGTCGACTTGGTGCGCTGGGAACCAGTGACGTGGGTGGAGCTCCACTGGAGAACCCGGCGCCCACTGGCCGCTACCGCTGTTGACGCCGTCAACACGTGAACGGAAACTTGCAGGTCGCGATTCGGCGTCAACATCTGCTGAATCGAGCTGAATTGCAGGTCAGGCAGCAAAAAACCGGGATCAGCAAAGGGGTTCGAGTCCCCTTAGCTCCACCGAAATCGCGGCAGGTCGGATGGCCTGCCGCTATTCTTTTGCGCCCTGAGTCAACATTGTGGGCAACATCGATGGGAACAGTGCTGCCATTTCGAACTACCGACAGATGGATGCTCGGCAGTGTCGAGGTCGAGATCACCAGTCCTGACACGGCAACGCCCCCACCCTCCTTGGGTTCTAACGGTCGTTGCAACACCCTGAGTTTCGGGGAGTTGCAACGACCGTGCCGCGTTCGAGGGGCAAGACGTCAGGACTGCAGAAGTACACGCGAGAGGATCGGGACCGGTTCTTCCGCGAGTTCGACCGGGTGGGCAGCGTGACTGCTGCCGCCCGATCGCTCGGATTCAACGCACACACCTGCGCCCAGTGGGCACGCGAGGCCGGGCTCAGGAGCATACGACTGCGCCATCCCGGACACGAGGAGTTCCTTCGACTGCGCAGGACCGGTGCCACACGGGGTGAGGCAGCGGTGGCGGTCGGGGTGCACCCACGCACTGCGAAGGACTGGGACCGCGGGATCCGAGGGTCGCGAAACGCCAGGATCTACCCCGACGGCCGGGTCGTCGACTACACATCTGGTGTGACTACGATGACCACCCCCGCCGCCGGTAGCGGACCTGTCCAGCAGACGGTGGTGATGACGAA
>NZ_BCXB01000050.1 GCF_001894885.1 Rhodococcus marinonascens NBRC 14363 | reverse complement strand
GACCTGTCAGCCATCTCATATACAGCAAATCGAGTTCATCGGACTTGTCGGCCGGTACCGGCTTCCGATCCAGATAGTCGCCTATGAGCATCTCAACAAGGAAATCGTTCTTGTCTCTGTCTGCTCCGGCCTTCATCTCGAGCTGAGATATCACCCAAGATCGCAAGATTCGATCGACCAAGACGTCCAAGTCGGCGTTGACTGCTGCAAGTTCGTCCAGACCGAGCCTCTCAGCTATCCCCTCGTATCGTTTGGCGATGTTGGAGAGGTCACTGACCACCGCCAAGGACAGGGTGACCGAGTCCGTACCTGCGCCCACAGCACCACCGCCGGCAGATGTTGTCGACGTGGGGAGATCCTCGAGCGGTATGGGGTTTCCACCACGGAGCGCCTTCGCTGCGGATCCCTCTTTCCAACGAAGCCCGGCATCTAGGCGGCGCAGGGTCCGAGCGCTTGGCTGCTCGATCGCACCGTGCTCGATCTTTCCGGTCGTGACATCCGAGGGACCGCCGGTCTCAGAGAGCTGCTTGAGGGTGAGAGCAAGTTCCTTACGTCGGTCGGCCACCAGGTCACCGAAATGCACCAACTCGCTCTCCCTCATTTCGCTGACTCTACAGCGCAATTCCATGAGTATTTGACTACGGTCAACGCACCGAGCTGCGTGTTCGCTGAACATAAGCCTTCCCCGCTACTCCATCCGCCCAAAACCACTGACATTGTTTTTAGTTTGTTTTTCGTTTCTTTCTCTTATACTATTTGCATGTACTTGGTGGCACACGCAAGTTGGGGTTACTCGCCCCGCCAAGGACCAGGCGAAGGGGGAAGGAATCCGATGACTGCGAGTGTTCGGATAGATGGTGCACGCCGGAGCCGACGGCTCACTACTAACGCTCTGGCGTGCGCGGTAACGACGGCGGCGGTCTTGAGCGTGGGGGTTGTGCCGGCACACGCGCAACCGTCTTGGCTTGATCAGTTGGTGCAGGACTGCCCCAGCTTGTACGTCCTCGGGGCGCAGGGTACGGGCGAGTCGTCCCCCGATGCGCCGGTCAAGGCCGATACGGGGATGCTCTCGAATGTCATGTCGCCGTTGCTCGATCAGGCACGCCAGCTCGGGGTGAAGGTCGACCGCGCCTACGTGCCGTATCCGGCTGCTTTCGGGGGCGCGGTTCCCGGTGGCGGTAAGGAGTCGTACTCAGTGTCCGTTTCGGCTGCTGAGGAGAACTTGCAGGCTGCTGCGGAGAAGGTTTTGAGTTCGTGCCCGTCGACGAAACTCGCGGTGGTCGCCTACAGCCAGGGCGCGCACGCGGCGTCGGACTTCCTCGGGAGGGTCGGGCGCGGCAAGGTCTCCGGCGTCCCGGCGGCGTCCATTGCCTCGGCCGCGTTGTTTGCGTCCCCGACCCGCGCGGAAGGGTCCGGCATCTTCCCAGGCTCGCGGCGGACCGCTCCCTCTCCGGCCCCTGGAACGTCGGGTGCTGCGGTGAAAGCACTTCCCGCGGTGACGGTCACGGCGCCGACGGGTGCCGGTATCGGTCCGGCAGCCGATACCGCGACCAGCTTCGGATCGCTGACCGGCCGGGTGTCGATGTGGTGCCAGACCGGTGATCTCGCCTGCGATGCGCCTCCGGACGCTCCGCTTGCCCGGGCGGTGGCGAACGTCGCTGGTCAGGCCGAGGTCGGCGGCGATCCGTTCACCGCGGTCCGGACCATCGGCCTTTCCCTGGCATCGACGGCGTTCAACACCGTGGTCGATGTGATCAACGAGGACATCCAGGTCCCGAAGAACTCGCTCGCGAATTTGTCGATCTCGCCGAAGAAGACGTTGTCGCAGCGCTTGGCTGAGAGCTCGGATCCTCGGGCGACACCGCCGACCGGCCAGGAGGCGCTGTCCGCGCTGATGAAAGTCGGTTTGGTGGCCGTGAATTCGGTGGTCTCGATTGCGAAGAAGGTGATCACCCCGGAGACTATCGCCGCGGTTGCGGCCGTCGGCTTGGCCAATCCGGCTGCTGCGTTCGCGATCATCGCGGCGAAGACGGTGCACGCGGTGGTCAACCTCATCCCCCCGGCCACCACCCAGCGCGTGGTCAGGCAGACATTCACCCTGGTCAAGAACGAGGTCACCGCGAACAAGGACTTGTTCGACCTGGCGGCGTTGACAAAATATTCGAATATTCAGGCGTCGCACAGCTCCTACGGATCGTCTGCGGCCACCGCCACCGGGCTGGCACCGACGGCGTACGTGGCGAAAATGTTCTCCGCGGTCGCAGAGGACCTCGAGAGCGCCGCCCCGACGACGACGCGCTCGACCACACCCGCGACTGCCACGTCCCGCCCGACCACGTCGACGTCTGCCACGCCGTCTTCCACACAGCCGTCGTCTACACCGTCTTCTACGCCGGCGCCCTCTACATCCGTCGCCGCGCCGACGGAACCGTCACAGAACCTCTGACCCACTACTTCATCCACCGAAAGGAAACACATGGGTAAGCACCGCAAGCAGGCCAAAGCCATACGGGCCGCAGGAACCACCGCAGTCACCGCGGCGGTCATCGTCGCCGCGTGCGGCGGTGTCGCCTCCGCTGCTCCGGCACAGGACGGGGTCACCACGCCCGCCCCGCCGTCGCAGGGCGGGGTCACGACACCGGAGCCGTTGCCGACCTGGGTTCCGGTTCCGGTCGAATACCAGCAGGAAGCGAAGCCGCTCACCGGCTGGAACTACGACTCGAACGAGTACGTCGCCCCGGACACAGACAGTTATGTTGCTCCGATCGATTATTCGCGGCTTCACCTGCCGACCCGGCTCGAGGAGTTCACCGCGCCGATTCAGGCTCCGGAGGACAAGATCCGCATCGGCCGGTACGTCGCCGATCGCCCGAACTGGGTCAGCGAGGACACCGCGGCCCGCACGAATGGTCAGACTGCCGTGGTCGAGGCCCAGGTCACCGACTTCTGGCGCTCGACCGGGCTCGATGCCGATGAGGCGCAGCGTCTGTCGGCCGCGCAGCTCGGTGGCGGTGCAGCAGGAGCGGTGGCCGCCGCGACGGCGGCGGGTGTGCCCTCGGCCATCGTCGGTGGTCTCGTGGGCGGGACGATCGGCGGCACGAGCGCTGTCGGCCTCGCCGGTCCCGTCCTCACACCGCTCGGTGTCATCCCGGCAGGTGTGGTCGGTACCGCGGCGGGTGCTGGTATCGGCGCGGCGGTCGCCGGTATCCCGGCTGCGGTGGGCGGGGCTCTCGCGGGCGGTGCGGCCGGTGTCGTCACCGCCACCGTGTACGGCACCGGTGATCTGGGTGAGCCGCTCGAGGCCGTCATCCCGGGCATCGACCAGGCCGCCATCACCGCCCAGACCGAGGCGACCCTCGATCAGTGGGAGGCCAACCCGGTCGGCGCCGCTGCCGCGACCGCGGTCCGCGACATGGTTGCCTCCGCCCCGGTCGCCGCGCAGCAGGTCCGCGATGCGGTGTCCTCGCTGCCCGGTGGTGAAGGAGCTGTCGCCGCCTTCGACCAGGCCGTGACCGATTTCCAGGCGAACACGGCCGTTCCCGGTCTGCCGCTGGGCATGGTCGCCGACGCGATCGGTGCCGGCATCCAGGCGTGAGCCACTGGCGAGGGCAGGGAAGATTCCCTGCCCTCGCCTCCCAACTTCGGAGGATCAATGTCGACGGACAATCGCACGGACCAGCTGTTCCCGGATGTGGACGAGTATTACGGCAGCAACGCCGCCGTAAGCAACGGTGATGCGGACTTCCCTGTGCTGCAGGATCACTACGACACCGTCCCCGTCGATGAGGGCCACTGCGACGGCGTCGTGCTCCCGGTCGTGCAGGTGGAGCCCGTGCAGGTGGAGCCCGTGCAGGTGGACCCGGAGTCCCCAGCTGACGCGGTGGATGCCGACGACCGTGGCTCCGCCGAGACCGAACAGGTCCCGCCCATCTTCTACTTCGTCGGTCCGGATTCCGATCCGAACCCGCCGGTGGACACCGTCGCTCCGTCTCAGTCCGTGGAGACAGATTCCGGTGACCTGGCCGCCGAGTCCGATCCGTATGGGCACGGCCCGGATTGGGTTCGTGCTCACATCCCACGCGGTCCGCTCGCGGCCCCGGAGCCGGTTCGTCGTGGGCTGTCCGCGCCGTCACTCCGACGCCCGGTCAAGGCGACCACGGAGCGGGCCGGCGAATCTACCGACGTGAACGCGCCCGCACCGAAAGCTCCGAAGGCACCGAAAGCTCCGAAGGCACCGAAGGCACCGAAAGCAGCACCGAAGCGTTCCTCGGGCGGTGTCCCCGCGCCGGACAAGAAGGATCGGTGGGTCCTCCCCGCCGCCGCGGCGGTGCTGGTGGTCGCGGTCGGTGCCGCCGTCGTCGTGCTCGGTTCCTCTTCCGACGTCGGTGATGTCGCGGTTCCGCCGCTACCGGCCGCGGACACCGGTGCGGCCGAGGCGCCCTGGTGTGAGAGTTCGTCGACGGAGGGGAGGGTCGTCGGCCGCGGGCCGGGGGATCTGACCACCGGTCCGGGGCTGATCCAAGCCTTCGATCACGCCTACTACGTCGAACGCGATGCCGGGGTGGTGGCGTCGATGTATGTGACCCCCAACCCGGTCGGCCCGATCCAGGCGTCGATTGATTCCGCCGCCGACGCCGGCACCGAGCATTGCCTGACCATCGCGACCACCCCCGCCCCGAACGTGTTCGACGTCGAGCTGCTCCTGCGTACCGACGCCGGTGCGGAGGCCACCATCACCCAGCGCATCACGCTCGCCGAGACAGATTCAGGTCTGAAAATCGCCACCCTCGAGGAGATCCGATGAACAACGTCGTCGTCCCGCTCCGCCGGGTCCCGAAGATCGCTGACCCGGAAAAGGTGTCGGCAATGGTCGTCGCCGGTTCCGGTGGCGCATCGACCACCACGACCGCCTTCGGCCTGGCCACGGCTTTGCGGCTCGGTACCGGTGAAGAGGTCACCGCCGTCGATTCGACCACCGACGGCGGCAACCTGCTTGCCCGCAGCCGGTTCCGCGCTATCGACCCGGCCCGGTCGATCGAGGGCCTGAGCTCCCGGATGGCGGAAACGTCGTCGGGGATGGTCGTCGTCGGCAGCTCCCACCAGGACCGCCCCACGGATCCGGCGATGGTGGATCTGCTGCTCGAGAGCCGCAACAGTGCCCGCGTCTACGACGTCGGCACCGCCCTTCGCTCACAGCGACTCGCACCGCTGATCGAGTCCGGGGCAGTCCTCGTCGTCGTCGCACCGGCACGCTCGGAGCCACTGAGCCGCATGCGGGAGGCGATGACCTGGCTGATCGCCACCTACGGTGCGGACACCTTGGAAGAGACGATTGTCGTCGTCTCCCATCAGATGCCGACCTCCCCGGTCGATCTGGCACCGATCCGGGACGCGTTGACACCTCGGGTCGCCGGGTTCGTCGAAATTCCCTTCGACCCCGAACTGGCCCGCCCCGGGGTCCTCGACCACCGCAGATTGTCGGCGGCCACCCTCGACGCCTGGACCGATGCCCTCGACGTCCTCGGCACCCGCGTGCCCCCCACCGCCGACCGCTTCGACGCTGAAACCGAGGCGAGGGCATGAGCGCCGGGATGACTCACCCCACCCTGATCCCGGTCGACCGGCCGGGGCCGGCGGTGTGGCTCCTCGGCGCGCACGGCGGCGCCGGGGTGTCCACCCTGGCCCACTACCTCGGATTCGTCGGGGACAGCGACCGGAAGTGGCCGTGCGGCAACGACGTCGAGAACGAATCCCCCTACGTGCTGCTGGTCGCCCGGGAGACCACCGACGGGCTGAGGAAGGCGCACGCGCTGATCACCGAGCACCGCGAGCGCAGCCTCGAGTGTGAGCTTCTCGGGCTGATCACCGTCGCCGGCGCCCCGACCCTCGACAAGAGCGTGCGCCAGTACCGCGACGTCGTGACCTCGGCTGCGGAGGCTCATTGGCGTATCGAGTGGCACAAGTTCCTCGCCGCCGCCGCCCTACCCGCACTTCCCCGGTGGCACCCGCAGGGCGGTGTGCCCGAACAGACCAAGGGAACCCGCGCCGCGGTTCCCACCGATGTGATCGCTGCCGGTATCGGCATCGTCACTGCTATCCAGCGTGCCCTGCCGCATCTGCGGTCCGGGCACTGAACCCCTTCGAAAGGACACTCATGCTCCACACCATTGCTGACACCGCGATCCTCGCCGTGGAATTCGACGTCACCCCGGAACTCCCGCCCGGCGCGAGCGGCATTTTGCGGCTGCTGAATTGGCTTCTCTGGTTCGTTCTCCTCGCCTGCGTTGCTGCGGTGATCTTCTCCGGCGGCAAATTCGCCTGGGAGAAGTGGTCACGGGGTGAGTCCGGTGCTGTGACCATGCTTATCGGCTCACTGGTGGGTGCGATCATCGCCGGGTCCGCGACCACGATCCTCAACGCCGTCACCGCCGCCTGATGGCCGTTGCCGGCCCGGCGGCGGTGCTTGCGGCGGTGGAGCTGCCCGACTACATCACCTCCGACATCAACCTCGCGTTGAGCTGGATCGCGGGCATCGCGGGGGCTGTGTGCGTCGCGAAGATCATGTTCGTCGGCGCCCGGATGGCGTGGGATCACAAGCACACTGCCGGTCTGGAGTCGCCCACGTCGGCCGAGTTCGTCGCGGCCGTCTTCGGGTGGATCCTCGCGTCCGGCGCAGCCATCACCGCCGCGGTGATTCTCATCGACGCCGGCCGGATCCCCGAGAACTCCGTTCCCGCACCGGACAACCCCAGCCTCGTCACCGAAATCGAACAGAAATTTCCCCCACTCGAGCAGGAGCAGTAATGCGTGTACTCGCGTGTATGTCGGTCGCTACCGCGGCCCTGGTGTTGGCGGGGTGCGGCGGATCATCCGACGACCCGGCCGATGCCCCCACCGTGTCGTTGACCGCGGCCCCGGAGATCGAAAGCTGGTCGAGCATGAACGGTGTGCTGGTGCCGCTCGGGAAGACCGACGGCCCCAAGAGCGGTTTATGGGAGCCGCTGACCGGGTTCTCCCACACCCCGCAGGGTGCGGCGCTCGCCGCGATCGGTCAATCCGTGCAGCTCGCCACCGCCTCGGATCAGTCCTGGTCGAAGGTGCTCTCCGTCGTCGCCGCGTCGGGGGAGGGGCGCGACGCGTTCGCCGCGAACCGTGCCCTGATCACCACGACCGGATCGGTCGACGACGCCGTCGTTCCCGCCGTCGTCGGCTACACGTTCGCCGGCTACGACGACACCGCGGCCGCCGTCGACATCGTTCAGCGTTTCCCGGACGAGTCCCTGGCCTCGACACGCACCACCGTGGTCTGGGTGGAATCCGATTGGAAGCTCGACCTCCCCACCGCGGAGACCGCGATCGGGGCAACGGAACTGGCGGAGCTTCCCGCGGACATGGTCGATCTGGAAGGAACCCGCAAGTGAGCGAACCCCGCACCGACACCCCACCACCGGCACCGGCA
This sequence comes from Rhodococcus marinonascens NBRC 14363, assembly GCF_001894885.1. GTDB lineage: Bacteria > Actinomycetota > Actinomycetes > Mycobacteriales > Mycobacteriaceae > Rhodococcus_F > Rhodococcus_F marinonascens. Next base: position 11,110 of record NZ_BCXB01000050.1, on the reverse strand, counting down.
CCGGCCGTCGAATCGGCTGTCGCATCCGGTAGGGACAACGCCACCCGGCTGCTGATGGGTGGGTCGATCCTCGGAGTGATCCTCATCGCCGCGCTGATCGTCAGCATTGTCATCGCGTTCCGCGGGGACGACGGGCCACTCGTCCCGGCCGGTGATCAAGGATCGGATGCGACTACAGCATCCGATCCGGTCCTGTTCGAACTGGATCCGTTCTTCGACGAGCACGGCCGCGTCGTCTACGCCCCCCTGAACGAAAACGGTGTGCTGCTCGAGCAATCCGCACCGGCGACGGGGCGTGCGGCGACAACCGCCCCGTCCGGAATCATGCTCCAACAGGTCCACGGAAACATGTACCTGCCGTTCTCCACCTCCGACGGACCCACCGCGTTCACCGACACCGGGGTGGCGACCGGCTTCGCTCGCACCCCGCAGGGCGCGGGATTGGCCGCCGTGCACTACTCGGCCTACCGCGCCACCGGCAACAACCGGATCCGGATGATTCAGGATGTGGGACTGGTCGACGACCCGCACAAGGTCCTCCCCAACGTCCTCGCACGCAATTCCTCCGACCAGCCGGGAGCTGTGCCGGACAGCTTCCCTGCCCGTGTCCTGCAGATGATCAAGGTGAACTACACCGACGATCTGGCCCGAGTACATCTCGGGGCGTCGGTGGCCCTCAAGTCCGGCCGCACACAGAACCGCGATATGTGGTTCGACCTGGTCTGGCGTGAGGGAACCGGGTGGGTCCTCAAGATTCCCGCCGAGGAGACCCCGGACGCCGAGGTTGTTAAGGATTTCGCGGACGGGTGGACCTCATGGTGGTGACTCGTACCGCGGCAGGATGGAAACGTCTCCTACTCGTGTGCCTGTTGTCGTGTGCTTCATTGATCACCGCTGCCCCTTCCGCACTGGCGCAGGAAGATCCCGCGGTAGTCGAGAGCACGCAAGACGAGGACCCCTCCCTGATCGAGAGCCTCGCCGGCTGCGCCCTCAATGTGAGCTCTGGTGCCGGTCTCCTCGTTGATGTATTCGCCAACGACGCCGGGGCCGATTCGCCGGGCTGCGGTGACGTCGCTTCTGCCGTGATCGACGCCCCGGCAACGTATGTCAAGAATGCGGCGTCGGGGGCGTTCGAGGCTGTCGGGTTGAGCTTCGGTGACGCCGGCGTGTCAGTGCTCAAGTTCGCTCTCGGCTGGTGGATCACGATTCCCGGCCAGGACGAAAACTCGTTCATGAACACGCTCGGGGAAATCACGCAGTACACGTACTGGCTTCAGGTCGCGTTCTTGACCGTGTCGTTGATGTTCCTCGGCATCCGGTTGATGATGGCCCGGTCAGGCGCCATTCGTGACGTCTCCACCGAAGGCTTTCAGCAGCTAGCGAGGGCGACGGTGCTGTCCGGGTCGATCGGGTTCATCGTCGTTTTGGGCACCCGGCTCTCGGACAACGTGTCTCGCTGGTTCATCGAGGGCACGGTGGGGGCGGATCCGGATGCGCTGGTGGAAGCGATGATCCAGATCGGGCTTTACGCCACCCCGGGCGGTGTCGCGCTGCTCTTCGTGATCGGGATCATCGGCATCCTCGGCGGCTTGATGATGGCGTTTCTGCTGCTGATGAGGATGGGGCTGCTCGTCGTCATCGCCGCCGCACTCCCGATCGCCGGTGCGGCAGGCGGCACCAAAATCGGGTCGCAGGCATACGAAAAAATGATCGCCTGGACCATCGCGTTCCTGCTGTTCAAGCCGGTCGGATCGTTCGTGATCGGGGTGGCCGCAATGCTGTTCCTCCAGTCCGCGCCCTCCAGTGACGACAACGGCGGCGCATTGACCGCCGTCGTCGGGGCGCTCCTGCTGTGCTCGGCGGCACTGGTCCTGCCATCGCTGATGCGGTTGATCGTCCCCGCCGTCGGCGCGGTCGGCGGCGGCGGCAGCGGTGTCGCTGCCGCCGCCGGTGCGGCCGCGGTCGGTGCGAAGGTCGGCGGCATGGTCGCCACCGGCGGCGCATCCGCCGGCGCCGGGGCGGCATCAGGGGCTACGTCGGGCATGAGCTCGATGGGTGCCGGTTCCTCGTCCATGGCCACCGGGGCGTCGGCGAGTGCACCAGCAAGTTTCGGCACCGCCGGCCAGGGCGGTGCCGCGGGCGGGGCGGACGGCACACCATCCGGCGGAAACGCGGCGGGCGGGGCGGACGGCACCCCATCCGGCCAGGGCGGCGCACCAGGCGGCGCCGGTGGGTCAGGCGATCACGAGGCATCTGCTGACGGAATGGTCGGGGCGATGCCGGCGAGCAACGGGGGGTTCGAGGGATGAGTAGCAGCACCGAGTACCGCATGTACGGCAACTGGCGTCGGCCCCGGTCGACGGGCATGGCGGGGGCGACGTTCGGGACCACGATGCTCGGCATCGGCGCAGTCATTGTCCTGGTGTTGCTGAGTTTGGTCATTGGATTCTTCCCGGCCATGGTGTTGGGCGTTTTCACCGCGCTTGCCTTCGTGCCGTTGGTGATCGAAAGAGACGGACGATCCGGATATGAAAGGGCACTTCTGATGGTTCAGTGGCGACGGGCACACAAGCGCGGAGAGCACATCTACAGTTCGGGGACGTTTTCGCGGATCCCCGGCGGGCGGTACCGGATGCCGGGGGTGTTGGCGGACACCGAGATCTACGAAGGGATCGACGCCCACAACCGGCCCTTCGGAATGATTCACATGCCGCAGGTCGACGCATACACGATCGTCCTCGACGCGCACCCGCAGGGCAGCGAGAACTTCGATCAGGACGTGCTCGATCAGGCGGTCGGCAACTGGTCGCAGATGCTGACCGCGATGGGGGAGACCTCGGACATTGTCGCGCTGGTCGCGGTGATCGAGACCCTGCCGAACACGGGCGTCGAACTGTACGAAACCGTGTCGCAGAAGGTGCGAGCTGATGCCCCACAGCTGGCCCGCGATGCGATGCACCAGCTGGCGACCGGGTTGACCACCGGTGGTGTCCGTGTCGGTGCGCGGATCGCGATCACGTTCAAAGCTCAGACCGCCGAACGCAAGAAGGATCCGTCCGAGCAGGCCGTCGAAATCGCCCGCCGCCTGCCTGCCATCACCAATGCTGCTGCCCGGGCTGGTGTTCCGGCTACACCGATGAGCGCCGACGAGATCATGGGGACGGTGCGGCGCTCGGTTGATCCGTCGTCGCTGGTCAATATCGAACGGGCCTTGTTCTCCGGTGAGGGCACCGGCCTGGAGTGGGCGGACTGCGGTCCGCGCACCCAGATCGAGGAGAAGGACCGCCTGGTCCACGACGGGGCGATCTCGGTGACCTGGGAGATGCGTCAGGCACCCAAGAGCGCGATCCACGAGACCGTCCTCAAACGGCTCCTCGACCCGAACTCGGCGCTGCCGATCAAAAGGGTGGCAATCATCTACCGGCCGCACACGGCCGCCGACGCCACCGACCTCGTCAACAAAGACCACCGCGACGCGCTGGCAGCCCTCAGTTCCGGTCGGGGCATCGCGACGGCGAAAGCCAAGCTGGAAGTGGCTGCGACGGAACAGAGCCGCACCGAAGTCGCCCGTGGACACGGTCTGACCCGATTCGGGCTTCTCATCACCGTCACCCAGCCGGCCGGGAGCGCGGACATTCCCCGCGTCGACGCGCTGGTGCGGGATCTTTCCCTCCAGAGCCAGCTACAGCTTCGCCGGTCGTTCTGCTGGCAGGCCCCCGCGTTCTGGTCCTCGCTCGGTGTCGGGGTCATCCCGCCCGAGCACACGTCGATCCCCTCGTTCCTGAGCAGCTAAGGAGAACACCGTGGCCAAGAACAAGACCAAGTCCGCACCCCCGGCGGCGAAGATCCGGGTCCTCTCCGACGTCGACCTGGCGCTTCTCGAGGCCAGGGAAGCAGCCGCGACCGGCCAGATCCGCAAAGCGTGGCTCTCGTCCCTGGTCAAACGGCAGTATGCCCGGCGGGCGACGATCGCCGCGAACGAGCGTGCCCGCTCCGACCGGTCCGACCGTACGGTCCACGACCTCGACGAACGCGGGTTCACGGGGCCTGGTGGGGGCCGAATGGGCACCGTGATGCCGCCGGCCGAGTACCGGGGCACCACCGTGCAGGTGGCCGGGCTGTATCCGTGGTCCGTCGGCGCTCATGCCCCGCTCCTGGGAACACCGTTGGGTCTGCATCTGGCGACCGGCGCCCCGGTGTGCTTCGACCCGCTCTCGGCGAAGGAAGCGAAAGCAATCACCGCCCCCGCGTGCTTCATCATCGCGCTCAACGGGTTCGGCAAGTCGACGTTGCTGCGCCGCATCGCCCTCGGAGACATCGCCGCGGGTGTCCGGGTGCTGTGGCCCGGTGATGTCAAACCCGACGGCCGGAAACTGACAGAGGCCGTGGGAGGTCAGGTCAACGAGGTCGGCTACGGCGGTATCGGGCGGCTCAACCCCCTCGATCCGGGTCCGATCGGTGCGGCGATCGAGCAGCTCACCGATCCACTGATGCGCCAGCAAACGTCGTATGCCCTGCATGCCCGCCAGGTCAACATCGTGGCCGCGTTGTGCGAGATCGTGCGGCGCGGGGAACTCCTGGACTTCGAACAGACGTTGCTCGCGTCGGCGATTCGCCTGCTCTACACCCCGGTCGCCGACGGTGGCGCCGGGTTCGGACTGGATCAGCCCGCGATCCTCGATGATCTGATCGAGCTGTTGACCTCGAGCAATCCGGAACTGCTCGAGGACGCGGTCGCCGAAAACGCCGCGGAGTACTTCGCCGCGATCAAGGGGCTGCGGCGGACGCTGCGGGCGCTGGTGAAGGGCCGTTTCGGTGAGGTCTTCAACGGGGCCTCGACGGTGCGGATCGACGTGAACGCACCGTCGATGTGCCTGGACATGTCCAGTGTCCCGCAGGACGACGCGATGATGCGGTCCGCGGTGCTGCTGACCGGGTGGAACGAGGCATTCGCGGCGATCGAGGCCGCGCACGTCCTCGCGGACGCCGGCCTGGGGCCGAACCTGGCCTTCCACGTCCTGATGGACGAGCTGTGGCAGGTGCTCCAGAGCGGGCAGATGATGGTCGGCCGGATCGACGCCCTGGTGCGGTTGCAGCGCGCGCTCGGTGTGGGGATCACGTTCGTGACCCACTCGATCGCCGAGCTCGACAAGGCCGGTGCTCTGGGCCTGCTCGAACGGTCCCGTGCCCGCATCGTCGGCCCGGTGCCCGAGGCGGAGCTGGTGCGGCTCGAGAAGGTCATTCAGTTCTCTCAGACCGAGAAAACCATGCTCACGAACTGGTCGAACGACGCCGACCTGAATTCCCCGATCGACCAGAAAACCGCGCGGCGCCGCAAAGCCGCGGAGAAGGCCGGGGTCGGGCCGGGATCGAAGCAGCAGACCATCGCAGATCCGGTGGCGGCCGGGACCGGCCAGTTCCTCCTCAAGCTCGGCGAGGGGAACCGGCCCGGAACACCGTTCAAGGTGTGGGTTCCCCCGGTCGAACGTGAATCCGGGATCCACAACACCGATGAACGGTTGGATGCGGCCACCAAGGATCGAGAGAATGCGGGGGTCGCCGCATGAGCACTCCCCGCACTCGCCGCAGGTACCGCATCGTCGACGATCAGGCGAAGGACGATGCGGTGGCCACCGCCATCAAGTCCATCGAGGCCGGGACCTCGTTCACCGCGGCCTGCGCCGCCGTGGCCACACAGCTCGACGTGTCCGCAACCGCGGTGCGCGCGTGGGTCAATGCGTCGGGCCTGCGCCCCCAACCGTCCTGGGATGTCGTGAGCCGGCTGCGCGCCGATCTCGCGGCCGCCACCGAACTCAATCGGCGCCTGCTGGGCCGGCCGGGCTCGATGGGCTCGGCCCGGTAATGGAATCGAAGAACAGCTCACTACTGGTCGTCGTCCTCGCCGTGGCGGTTGGCATCCCGATGTCGCTGATCATCCTGTTGGCCATCTTGTTCCAGGACGAACAAGACCGGGCCGTGGCCACGGACTGCGCCGGCGGCAGTGGCAGCGGCGCGATCGGCGGGGACATGCTCGCCCCGCCGGGCTCGTTCATCAAACCGGTCGATCCGTCCCTGGTGAGCTTCACCTCCGGGTTCGGCGAACGCTGGGGCGAGGAGCACCAGGGCATCGACTTGGCCGGCCCGATCGGGACACCGATCTACGCGGCCGCCGACGGCACTGTCGTCGATGCAGGTCCGGCGTCGGGCTTCGGCCAGTGGGTTGTTCTCGACCACGTCCTCGGCGGTCAACTTTTCTCCACCGTCTACGGTCACATCGACACCTACCTGGTCGATGTGGGCCAGCAGGTGCGGGCCGGTCAGCAGATCGCCACGATCGGTAACCGGGGTGAATCGACCGGGCCTCACCTGCACTGGGAAACGTGGCCTGGTGGGCGGGTCGGCGGGTCCGCGGTGGATCCGACACCGCAGTACGACACAGCCCCCGCCCCCGGACAGACACCGGACGCACCGGACGCACCCGCTCTGTCCGACCCCGACGTCGCCGATCTGGCGCAGGCACCCCTGGTCTCGGCCGGAGCGGCCGCGGACTGCACCACCGCCGGTGGGGGCGTGGGCGATGCCCTCGCCGCAGGATCGGTGCCACCGGAGTTCGCACCGTGGATTTCGCAGGCCGGCGGCCTCTGCCCGCAGATCACCCCCTCGCTGCTGGCCGCGCAGCTCCAGGCGGAGAACGGGTTCCGGTACGGCGACGACGCCCCCGTGTCCTATGCCGGTGCCGGTGGTCCCGCACAGTTCATGCCCGCAACATGGGCCAGCTACGGCGCCGACTACGACGGTGACGGCACTGTCGACATCAACAGCATCGGAGACGCCGTGATCGCCCAGGGCCACTACATGTGCTCGATCGCAGGCCAGGTCGACGCCTGGATCGCCGACGGATCCGTGACCGCACCGAACGGCCCCACCGAGTTGTATCTGGCCGGGTACAACGCCCGGTGAGGGCGCCGTGCTGCAATCCGGGGGCTTCCCGACCGGACACCCCGACTACCGCACCCAGACCCGCCCGTACGCGGACAAGATCCTCACGAATGAAGTGCGGTACCGGGCCATCAATGACTGACACTCCTCAAACTATCTCGATATAGAGACCTCTTCAAGTAGAGTAATCAAATGATCAGAAAGGTTGCCATGCGTTTTTCGACGAGACTCCTGATCTCAGGTGTCCTGTCCGTGGGGGTGGTGTTGGCGGGCTGCTCTTCGCCGGAAACCGGCAGTGAGCATGTGGGCAGTGACGATCATGTTCGGATCGACCCCCTGGATCCGACGCAGCTGGGCGCCGAGGACACGGCTACGACCGCGATGGGGGCGATCCTGTCGTGGCAGCCCGCCGTCGACGAGAGCAAGTCCGACGCCCTGCGCCGTGCCCGCCCGTGGCTGGGTGGGGATTTGGCGGTCGCCGTCGACCAAGCCACCGGCCCGGCGCCCACGCTGCGACCGGATCAGGAGTGGTTGGCGTGGCGGGAGTCCGGTGCCGCTGTGTCCGCCTCGTGCACGAGGGCGGACAGCACCCCGGCCGCACCGGAAGGAATGCGGACCGTCGTCATCGACGTGACCTGCACACAGACGGTGCTCCACGCAGCCGGGTCGAGCACACCGCGTGCACCCGAAACCTGGCGCACCACCGCCACCCGCACCGACGACGGGTGGCGGCTGACCGGGTTCCGATACCAGCAGTAAGGAGTTCGAGCGTGTCTCAGATGCGGCAACAGCGTCCCCCGGTCAGCGAGGACAAGGATATGAAGGCCCTCAAAGTGCTTGCGGCAGCGATCCCGGCCTCCTTCCTGCCGGTTTTCGCCTACAACCTCGGCGCCGGCCAGGACCCGGTGTGGCATCCGGTCGGGTTGCTACTCGAGATCTTTCGCGGAAAGCGGGAGTGGACTTCGACGGCGACCGGTGTCCTCATCGCCGAAATCGTCGTCCTCGCCGCGGCCGCGATCGGCGTTTTGTGGGCGGTGAAGAAGACCCTCGGCAGCGCCAAAGTCCAGGAGAAACGCTCGGAGCAGCGGATCGACCAGTACGCGGCCACGATGACCGACCCCCGCGACGTCGAACACACCGACCCGAAGGCACTGGCCACCCAAACCCGCCGCCTGGCCCCGGCGATCAGTGACACCCATCCCGGTCACGCCGGCATCGTCATGGGCCGCACCGTGAAAAGGAATCGCGAGCTGCGGATGTCGTGGGAGTGGGTGGCTATCGCGATCGCGGGTTCGCGGATGGGAAAGTCGGCGACCCTGGCGATTCCGGCGATGTGCTACGCACCCGGGTTCCTCCTGGGAACCTCCAACAAACCCGACATCTACACCCACACCCTGTACCTGCGTAAGCAGATGGGCCGGGTGTGGCTGTTCGACCTGCAAGGGGTGACCACCGGTGATCGGCGGGAGCGGCCGAGTTTCTGGTTCAACCCGCTGCGCGGTGTCGACGATCTCCCGTCGGCGCGGGTGGTGTGCGACTACTTCATCTCCGCCGCCACCGACGACAACGCCCGCGTCGACGCCTACTTCGACGGTGCCGCCCGCGACCTGTTCGGGTCTTATGTCCTCGCTGCCGCGCTGGTCGGCGGCGATCTGCGTCATGTCGTGGACTGGCTGCGTGAAACACAGTCCCAGATTCCCGTCCAGGTGCTGGCCCAGAACGGGTACCCGGACCTGGCGGCCACGATGCAGGGCAAGCAGAACGTCAACGCCAAACAGCGCGACGGCTTCTACGACATGGCCCGCCGGTTCCTCGCACCAATCGACGAGCCCCGCTACGAAGAAACGGTCCTGCCGAACATCAGGTACACGATCGGGACCGGCGGCGACGGCCGTATCACCCTCGCCCGGGGCCGCAAGGTCCACGACCTGCCCGAACTCGACGTCGAGCAGGTCGTCCGCAGCACCGACACCGTCTACGCCATGAGCAAGAACGGCCCCGGGTCCGCATCGGCGATCACCACCGCACTGGTCGGGGCGATCGGTGACGCCGCCCTCGAATACGGTGCCCAGCACACCAGTGGGCGCCTGCCGATCCCGGCGGTCATGGTCCTCGACGAGGCCGCGAACATCTGCAAATTGCAGCAACTCCCCGACTGGTACTCCCACTTCGGCTCCCGCGGCATCGTGTTGATCACCATCTTGCAGTCGCCGTCGCAAGCGAAGAAAGTATGGGGCGAAACGAACTTCGCGGTCATGCTCGATGCCTGCAACATGCTCTGGTACGGCGGCAACGTCCAAGACCGCGAATTTTTGGCCGCACTGTCCGACGAGATCGGTGACCACCACGTGCAAACCGAATCCCGCAGCCGGGACGACGGCATCCTGGGCGGTGGGCAATCCACGGTCAGCACGTCGTGGCAGAGGGAGAAGATCCTCACCGTCGACGAGCTCAAGGCACTCCCACAGCGGAGGGCGATCGTCACGATGGGTGGGGCCAAACCGTTGCTGGTCAGGAAAAACTTCTGGGGCGATACACCCTTCGCCGACGACATCACACGGTCACTCACCGAATGCGCCGCCGACACCGACCGGATCGAGCAGAAAGCACTCCCGCTCGGGATCTCCGACCAATCGGCGGCGCAGGACGTCACCGGCCCGATACCCCGGATCGACACCCCCACTGACGACAAGCCCGGCGCAGCCCCCACCCACCAGGTCGCCGCACCGGCTCCCGGCCGCAGCCTCGACGACATCTTCGACTCCGAATTCTTCGCGGAAGGAACACACTGATGGAGCTCGACACGGTCGATAACACCTGGCACACCGCCGACGAAACCGGGTACCAGAACCCGGATGACTACGACCCCACCGCCGACGACGACGAGAACGACCCCACCATCGGCGACGAGGACCCGACCCTCGACCCCGACGAGGACGACGAATCCGCTGTGGCCGACATCGACACCGACAGCGAAGACGACGAGGGCAGCAAGGTCGAACCGATGTACGGCAGCGTCGTCGAGTGGGCCGAAGACTTCTTCACCCAGGTCATCCGCCGCCGCTTGGGTGCCGGAGGCGGCGAAGGCGGATTGGCCTGGGACGAACGCTGGTGGCTCTACCCCGAGGTCGCCGGCCGACTCACAGCCCTTTGGTACGCGTGGGAGGAAGCACGTGTCTCCGACAAGGCATCCGCAATGTCCTCCTGGTGGATCCACCACCTCGAGCCACACCTGCGGGTGATCCTGGACGGCGAAACCGGTCCGATGGCCCACGCGAAACCTGACGGCTCGTTCTCCGGGTGGCCCGCCCTCCCACTCCAGCCCGTACCCGCGGAACTGCTCACCGCCATTGTCGAAGACTGAACACGAAACACAGAGTGCCCGCCCGCAGCGATGACTGAGCACCGACGGTGTCGTAGCCTCGGCTCGTTGTGCCTCGACTTCGGCTCGTTGACGGGCAGCGGCTCGGGCGCGGGCAGCGTCTTCAGCTGACACCCACACCGGAGAGGCGGCAGACCACCCCAGCACATGTGCGGGGCACCGCACGGGTGCTGGGTGCTCGATCAGGCCTCGTAATGGTCTAGTGGCCGTGAGTGCTTCGGCGAGTCCTGGGTCGACATCGGGATTTCGGTTGTTAGCCTCTCCTGGGCTGGTGTTCGGGATTCTTCGGCCGGACATTCTCACTGCAGGGTTGATCCGTTTTGTTCCTCTGAGGCAGGAGAAAAATGTGAATCACCACAGGAATTTCCGCGGGTATCCCACGGGCGGGGGTCGCGCCCGACGTCTGATACTCGGGGTGACAGCTGTTTTCGCGATGGTGTTGGGTATGGCCGGGGTGGGGGCAGCGGCAGCGGCAGCGGATACTGTCATCGCCACCGTCCCGGTCGGGGAATCCCCGGAAGGGGTGGCGATCACCCCGGACGGGTCCTTCGTCTATGTCCCCAACGATGGTGACGGCACGGTGTCGGTGATCGACACCGGCACCAACACCGAAGTCGATACCGTGACGGTCGGGAACAACCCGCGCGGGGTGGCGATCACCCCGGACGGGTCCTTCGTCTATGTCACCAACGATGGCGACGGCACGGTGTCGGTGATCGACACGGGCACCAACGCCGAGGTCGATACCGTGACGGTCGGGGACTCCCCGAACGGGGTGGCGATCACCCC
>NZ_BCXB01000049.1 GCF_001894885.1 Rhodococcus marinonascens NBRC 14363 | reverse complement strand
GCATCGTTGCGGTTGGTGTATGTCGGCGGCGAGGAATTGCCGGTGGATCTGTTCGGGCGTTTGGCGGCGAAGTCGGATGCACGCCTGGACAACATGTACGGACCGACGGAAGCCGCGGTGAGTGTTACGTACTACCGGTGTGATGACCGAGACTTGCTCAGCGTCCCGATCGGTGTCCCGGTGTGGAACACGCAACTGTATGTGCTGGATGGACGGATGCAGCCGACCCCGGTGGGGGTGCCGGGGGAGTTGTATCTGGGCGGGGTGCAGCTGGCCCGCGGATATTTCGGGCGCCTGGATCTGACAGCGGAGCGGTTCATTGCGGATCCGTTCGGTGAGCCGGGTTCGCGGTTGTATCGGACGGGGGATCTGGTTCGGTGGAACCGTGATGGACTGTTGGAGTTTTTGGGCCGCACCGATTTCCAAGTGAAGGTGCGGGGTCTGCGGATCGAGTTGGGGGAGATCGAGGCGGCGTTGGTGGTGCAGGATGGTGTCACGCAGGCGGTGGTGGTGGTGCACGAGAGCGACCTCGGTCAGCAGTTGGTCGGGTATGTGGTGCCCGAGAGCGGCCGGTCGGTCGATACGAAGGCGGTGCGCGAGGCCGTCGGCCGGGTGCTTCCCGCGTACATGGTGCCGGATGTACTGATGGTGGTCGACGAGTTCCCGTTGAGTTCGAGTGGGAAGGTGGATCGGAAGGTGTTGCCGGTGCCGGTGTGGGCGCCGCGGGTGTTCCGGGCGCCGACGACTCCGGTTCAGGAGATTGTGGCGGGGGTCTTCGCGGAGGTTCTGGGTGTGGAGCGAGTAGGACTCGACGATGATTTCTTCGCTCTGGGCGGCAACTCGTTGGTCGCGACCCGGGTGATCGGTCGGTTGCGAAGCGAAGCCGACACGACTGTCGCGTTGCAGTGGTTGTTCTCAGATCCGACGGTGGAAGCACTGGCCGGTCGGATCGCCACCGGTGTCGAGGGCGATGCCGCGGAGGGCTTCGGCCCGGTTCTTCCGATCCGGGAGTCCGGTGAGGCGACGCCGCTGTTCTGTATCCACCCGATCGTCGGATTGTCCTGGTGCTATACGGGTCTGACTCGGCACCTCGACGGTGACATGCCGATTTACGGCATCCAGAGTCCCGCGATTCTCGAGGAGGGTTTTGTGCCCGAATCACTCGAGGAACTTGCGGACCGCTACATCAGCGAGATTCGCACGGTTCGGCCGTCCGGCCCGTACCGGCTGCTCGGTTGGTCGCTGGGCGGTGTCATCGCCCATGCGATGGCGGTCCGTCTGCAGGCGGCAGGTGAGCGGGTGGAGTTGTTGGCCATGATGGACAGCTTCGTCGGGTCCGCTAGGGACGCGAACGGGGACGGATCTTCGGGAAGCATCACCATGAGCGAGCTGTTGGGTGGTTTCGGCGTGGACGAGGACGTAGCAGGAACCAGCGCCTCCGATCTGAGTGTCGATGCTGTCGCCACGGAATTGGCCAGGTTGACGGGGCAGTCGGTGGAACGAACCGAGCAGGTCGTGGGGCGGCTCCTGTCGACGGCGGAGCGCAACTCCCGGTTGATGTCGGAGTATCGGCCCGAACGCTTCGACGGCGACATTGTGTTCTTCACCGCGACCGCCGACGATGCCACCGGTACGCGAGCCGTACGAGGATGGGATGGGGCGGCTACCGGCAAGGTGGATAACCACCCGGTGCCGGCTACGCACTGGCGGATGACCTCCCCCGAGGCATTGGCTCTGGTCGGCCCGGTCATAAACGATGCCTCGGTCCTGGTGGGCCAGATCTCGAGCAATACCACGGGTGAGGACACACCGCCGAACGGATCGGCCGGTCAGTCCACGACCGAGCCATCCCGGATAGTAGCGGGTGGGTCATGAGTTGTTGGCGTCCGTGCCGCTCGGAGCCGGGTTTTCGATATCGAAAGTCGGATATTGCGGCAGTTGCCCGAAATGAGCATGCGAAGGTGGTACTGAAGATGCAGGGACGTTCACTTGGGCTGCAGTCGGCGCGTAGGCGATGGGCTGCGGGGGTGTTGAGTGTAATCACCTTGGCGATGAGTCTGACCGTGACGGCACCCGCGAGTGCCGACCCGGGGCTCTTGCGATCAGGTGCGGCTCCATCGGCCGCGTATGTCGACCACATCGACCAGATCGACGACCGCCGGTGGGAGGTGTACGTGTACTCGCCGTCGATGGATCGGGTGATCCCGCTGCAGGTGATTCGTCCGGCCGACACAAGCGTGCCGAGGCCGACATTGTATCTGCTAAACGGTGCGAGCGGCGGTGAGAACGAAGCGAACTGGTTGGACCAGACGGACGTCGTCGATTTCTTTGGGGACAAGGACGCGAATGTAGTAATGCCGGCCGAGGGAGATTCCAGTTACTACACGGACTGGGTGAACGACGATCCGGTACTCGGGCGGAACAAGTGGACGACGTTCCTCACCCGTGAACTCCCTCCGGTGATCGATTCTGCGCTCGGCACCGACGGGATCAACGCGATCGCCGGCCTGTCGATGGCGGCCACTTCCGTGCTCGAATTAGCGACCCAGGCACCGGATCTGTACCGAGGTGTCGGCTCATACAGTGGATGCGCGCAGACCAGCGATCCTGTCGGGCAGGCCTACGTCCGGACGGTCGTCGAGTTGTCCGGTGGCGGAGATGCGCGGAACATGTGGGGCCCCTACGACGGGCCCGGCTGGCGCGAGCACGATCCACTCGTCAACGCCGAGAAGTTGCGTGGGATCTCCCTCTACATCGCGAACGGTAGTGGGCTCCCCGGTCCCTACGAGGATCCGGCCCGCCCAGACACCCCGCAGGGGCTGTGGTGGCTGAATCAGGCCGTGATCGGTGGCGCTATCGAGGTTGCTACCGACGTGTGCACGCATAACCTCGCGGATCGACTGCAGGAGTTGAACATTCCGGCGACGTTCAACTTTCGGGACGTGGGCACACATTCGTGGGGATACTGGCAGGACGACCTGCACGACTCCTGGCCGCAGCTGGCGGCGTCCCTCGGCCTCTCTGCCTGATCTCGAGGCAAAGTCCTGGACATCGCGGCGGCCGATGTACTCGATGTTGCCATTCGGCCGATCAGGTGCGGCGCAGTCCGTCGAACGTGAGCTCGACCACCGCGTCCGCGAGGTCGGAAACTGATCCCCCGGTGCGTGGGCGGTACCACTCGATCAGCGAGTTGACCGTGCCGAAAACGAGACGGCTGGTGAGCGCGGGATCGATTCCGGGCCGCAAGTCTCCCTCCTGCGCCGCCGCGACGACGAGGTCGCTGACGAAGGCGTCGAACTCACGGCGGCGGGCGAGAGCGAGACGTTCGACCGCCGTGTTCCCGCGCACGCGCAACAACAGAGTGACGTAGGGGAGTTCCGCGGAGAGAACCTCGACGCTACGACGGACCAGGTATTCGAGCCTCTCGATGTAGCGGCCGTTCGTGGCTTCCTCTTCGGTGGTGACGGCAAAGAGTGCGTTCAGCGCGCGCGACAGGGCCAGTTCAAGCAGTTCTGACTTACCGGACACGTGGTGATAGATCGACGACTTCGTGATGCCCAGGCGCTGGGCGAGTACCTCCATGCTGGTGCCGTCGTAGCCCTTGTCGTTGAAGACGGTCACAGCGACAGCGAGCAGAGATTCGAGGTCGTAGCCGGGACGTCCGGGGGAGCCACTCTTCCGTGCTGGGCGTGTCGTGGCCATGTGCGCAATCCTTCCAGGTGCGAAACTCCACGGCTTCGGCGCGCCGTCGACCTCGTTAACCTACCGAAGGTTCGGTTGAGAAGAGAATACTCGACTAGTCGAACAGAGTGGGCGCATCTCCCGTTGGCTCGCCATCTGCGCCTCCGGACGAATCGATCTCACCTGACGGCCTGGTCGCCTTGCGCACCACTGAAAGGGCTGTTGTCCGGACCGAGAGTCGGTGGCCGTCCGGATGCTGGAGCGAGGCCATCCCTTTGCTGACCTCCACCACCAGCCAGGGACCGGCGTGACCGGACGCCTGAACCAGATCGCCCACCTGAATCTGTACGGCTACCACCGCTTCCTCCTAAGGGTTGTTGCGTCGGGTTGTGTCCAACCGTAGCGACATCGGCCCAGCGTAGCGACACCGGAAAGTATGACAGGGTGGGGGATCATGCTCCTGGCGGTCGCAGTGACGGTGAACAGATGTCGAGAATGATCCCATGCGGACTCCACGCAGGTAGAGAAGATATTGGATCTACTGCTGTGCAGTGAGGTTCAGTAGAAAATGGCTGTCCGGCACCGCATAGGTCATGGAACAGGGCCTCTGCAGAAACGGTGGTCTCAGACCAGACCGGGCATCTAGAGTGAATCCGATGTCAGGGTCAATATTGTTTCGACTAGTGGAGAGGAATCGGTGGTGACAGTATTCGGAGGTCTGTGCGACAGCCGCTTCGCGGCGTTGCAGGAAGCGTTGAAGCACAATCTCGATTCGGGTGCGGAACTTGGCGCCTCCATCGTCGTCACCTTGGACGGAGTACCCGTCGTCGACATGTGGGGTGGGTGGTCGGACGCGGGTCGCGCCACCGAGTGGGGCCCGGACACCATCACCAACGTGTTTTCCTGCACCAAGACGGTCACCGCATTGGCCGCACTGGTGCTCGTCGAGCGCGGACTGCTGGACGTGTATGCGCCTGTCGCGCGGTATTGGCCGGAATTCGCCGCTCGAGGCAAGGAACGCGTAGAGGTCCGGCATCTCCTCTCGCACACCTCCGGTGTCCCGGCGTGGGATCAGCCGATCACGGGCGAGGACCTGTATGACGTCGCGGAGTCGACGAAACGGCTTGCTGCGCAAGCTCCGTGGTGGGAGCCGGGCAGCGTCTCCGGATACCATGTGCACAGCTACGGACATCTGATCGGCGAACTGATCCGCCGTATCGACGGTCGTACGCTCGGACGTTTCGTCGCCGAGGAGATCGCGGGACCGCTGGGCGCCGACTTCCATATCGGACTGGACCCCTCGGAGTTCGGCCGAGTGTCGGACGTAATCCCGCCGCCTTCGCCTCCGATCGACCTGACCTCCCTCGACCCCGGCAGCGTCTCCCTCAAGACATTCACCGGGCCGTCCGCCAACGCCTCCGCCTCCTGGTCCGGAGAGTGGCGAACTGCCGAGAACGGTGCGGCAGGAGGTCAAGGCAACGCCCGATCGCTTGCCCGAATCCAGTCCGTGGTCGCGTGTGGCGGCGAACTCGACGGCGTCCGCCTCTTGTCTCCCGACACCATCGCGTTGATCTTCCAAGAGCAGTCGAACGGCGTCGACCTGGTTCTGGGGAAACCGATCCGATTCGGAATCGGATACGGCCTGCCGACGCCTGTGTCAGTTCCGTTCATTCCGGAAGGCCGGATCTGCTTCTGGGGCGGGTGGGGAGGTTCTGAGATCGTCATCGACACCGAACGTCGGATGACCATGACCTATGTGATGAATCGGATGGGTCTGGGGATCCTCGGCTCCGACCGCACCGCCCAGTACGTAGCGGCTACCTTCGACGCGCTCGGCTGATCGACTCGCACCGGCCTCGTCCGCGACAACCACTCCCGCCGATCAGTATCTTCGCCGCGACCGGACCGTAAGGTTTGAGGGGAGGTGCCTGTATCGCGATGCACCGATCCACGATAGCCGATCGACCGAAGGAACAAGTTCAATGCCGCAGCAGGTACGAGGCGTCATCGCCCGCTCGAAGGGTGCCCCCGTCGAGATCGCGACAATCAACGTCCCCGACCCCGGACCCGGCGAGGTGATCGTCGATATCGCCACCTGCGGGGTCTGCCACACCGACCTCACCTACCGTGACGGTGGCATCAACGACGAGTTCCCGTTTCTGCTAGGGCACGAGGCGGCGGGCACCGTAGAGAGCGTCGGCGAGGGCGTCGACTCCGTTCAGGTCGGGGACTTCGTCGTCCTGAATTGGCGTGCCGTGTGCGGTCAGTGCCGCGCGTGCAAGCGCGGCCGCCAGCAGTACTGTTTCGACACGTTCAACGCGTCGCAGAAGATGACGCTCGAGGACGGCACCGAACTCACCCCCGCGCTGGGGATCGGCGCGTTCGCCGACAAGACTCTCGTCCACGCCGGGCAGTGCACCAAGGTGGACCCGTCGGCGGATCCGGCCGTCGTCGGATTGCTGGGTTGCGGGGTCATGGCCGGCTTCGGTGCAGCCGTGAACACCGGAAACGTTGGCCGTGGTGACAGTGTTGCCGTCATCGGGTGCGGTGGTGTCGGTGACGCCGCGATCATGGGCGCGCGCCTCGCCGGTGCGTCTACGATCATTGCGATCGATCGGGACGACAAGAAACTCGACTGGGCGAAGGACCTCGGTGCCACGCACTCGATCAACGGTTCCACGGTCGACGTCGTCGAGGCCGTACAGGAACTCACCGGCGGATTCGGTGCCGACGTGGTGATCGACGCCGTCGGTCGCCCGGAAACCTGGAAGCAGGCGTTCTACGCCCGTGATCTCGCCGGCACCGTGGTGCTGGTCGGTGTGCCCACTCCCGACATGACCCTCGAAATGCCGCTGGTCGACTTCTTTTCGCGCGGTGGCGCGGTGAAGTCGTCGTGGTACGGCGACTGCCTGCCCGAACGGGATTTCCCCATGCTCGTCGACCTGTACCAGCAGGGACGGTTGCCGCTGGAAAAATTCGTCAGCGAACGTATCGGTATCGACCAGGTCGAAAAAGCGTTCCACACGATGCACGCCGGTGAGGTGCTGCGCTCGGTGGTTGTCCTGTGAGCGGCAGGTTCCGGATCGAAAGTGTCGTCACCGAAGGAACTTTCGCACTCGATGGTGGAACGTGGAACGTCGACAACAACATCTGGCTGATCGGTGACGACACCGATGTCGTGATCGTCGATGCGGCGCACGACGCGTCACCGATTATCGATGGAGTCGGCGACCGGCACGTCAACGCGATAATCTGCACGCACGGCCACAACGACCACGTCACGGTCGCTCCTGAACTCGCCACGAGGCTGGATGCCCCGGTATTCCTGCATCCCGGCGACGACATGCTATGGAACATGACGCATCCCGGGGGGCGGTACCGACAACTCGAGGACGAACAGCGTATCGCCATTGCCGGCACCGAGATTCAAGTGATCCACACTCCCGGTCATTCGCCGGGATCGTCTTGCCTCTACCTGCCCGAGGCGGGAGCGCTGTTCTCTGGAGACACCTTGTTCTCCGGCGGTCCGGGCGCGACGGGCCGGTCCTATTCCGACTTCCCGACGATTATCGGGTCGATCCGCGACCGACTTTTCGTCCTGCCAGAAGAGACGCTCGTTCACACCGGGCACGGCGGGGGAACCACGATCGGCACCGAAGCTCCGCATCTCGCCGGCTGGCTGGCGCGGGTAAACTCGCGGGATGACTAGCAGCGACAAGTTCACCTTCGACGAGGACGATGTCGTTGTCACGCCCGAGAAGACCTATGCGGCGGGTATTCCTGCGGTGTTGGTGTCGTTACGTCGTGGGGTCGAGCAGATGGGTCCGGTCCGCACCGCCCGGGCATTGTTGAAGTTGAATCAACGCGAGGGGTTCGACTGCCCTGGGTGTGCGTGGCCGGAGACTCCGGGGCACCGCAAGCACGCCGAGTTCTGTGAGAACGGTGTGAAGGCGGTCGCTGAGGAGGCCACGACCCGCACGATCACCCCCGAGTTCTTCGCCCGGCATTCGGTGGCGGAGTTACTGGGGAAGACCGAGTACTGGCTGGGGCAGCAAGGGCGGCTGACACATCCGATGGTGTTGTCGCCGGGCGCGACGCATTACGAACCGCTGGGGTGGGATGCGGCGTTCGCGTTGATAGCAGGCGAGTTACGGGCGCTGGGATCGCCCCACGAGGCGGTGTTCTACACGTCCGGGCGCACGTCGAACGAGGCAGCGTTCCTGTATCAACTGATGATTCGCGCTTTCGGGACGAACAACATGCCGGACTGCTCGAACATGTGCCACGAGTCCACGGGTTCGGCGTTGTCGGAGTCGATCGGGATCGGAAAGGGCTCGGTATCGGTTTTCGACATCGAGTCGGCGGACTTGATCTTGATCGCGGGCCAGAACCCGGGCACCAATCACCCGCGCATGCTCTCGACTCTGGAGAGTGCGAAAGCGAACGGGGCTCGGGTGATTGCGATCAACCCACTGCCCGAGGCAGGCCTGATGCGATTCAAGGATCCGCAGAAGGTGCACGGGGTGATCGGTGACGGCATCGCGATCGCGGACGAGTTCCTGCAAATTCGGTTAGGCGGCGACCAGGCCCTGTTCCAAGGGTTGGGCAGGCTGTTGCTGGAGGAAGAGGATCGCAACCCGGGCACCGTGATCGACCGCGAATTCATCGACCGGCACACTGCGGGATTCGAGGAGTACGCGGCGCACATCCGTAAGGTCGATCTGGGAACGGTTGCTCAGGCGACGGGCCTGTCGCCGGACCAGATTCGTCGGACCGCGGACGCGCTGATCGCGTCGAAGAAGACGATTATCTGCTGGGCCATGGGGCTGACCCAGCACACCCATGGAGTCGCGACGATTCAGGATGCCGTGAACTTACTGCTGCTGCAGGGAATGATCGGGAAGCCCGGGGCCGGCGTGTGCCCGGTTCGGGGGCACTCCAACGTCCAAGGTGATCGGACGATGGGAATCTGGGAGAAGATGCCCGAATCCTTCCTCGCCGCGCTCGACGCGGAGTTCGGCATCACCTCCCCCCGAGAGGACGGATTCGACGCGGTCGACTCGATCCGCGCCATGCGCGACGGCAAGGCGTCGGTGTTCGTCGGGATGGGTGGCAATTTCGTCTCCGCCACCCCGGACACCGAGGTCACCGAGGCGGCAATGCGCCGGTGCACGCTCACGGTGCAAGTGTCGACGAAACTCAACCGCAGTCACCTCGTCACCGGTGAGACCGCATTGATCCTGCCGTCGCTGGGACGCACGGACCGTGATGTTCAGTCGAGCGGCAAGCAGAAGGTGTCGGTGGAGGATTCGATGTCGGTGGTGCATCTCTCCCGAGGCAACCTCCAGCCCACCAGTGAACATCTGCGGAGCGAGGTCGCGATCGTGTGTGGGATCGCTACAGCGCTGTTCGGTACAGACCATGCGGTGCCGTGGCAGGAGTACACGGCCGATTACGATCGGATCCGTGATTCGATCGCCCGTGTGATCCCTGGGTTCGAGGATTTCAACCGGAAGGTGCGGCAGCCGGACGGGTTCGCATTGCCGCATCCGCCTCGGGACGAACGCCGCTTCGACACATCGACGGGGAAGGCGAATTTCACCGTCAACGAGTTGTCCTGGCTGCCGGTTCCGGAGGGG
Organism: Rhodococcus marinonascens NBRC 14363; assembly: GCF_001894885.1. Lineage (GTDB taxonomy): Bacteria > Actinomycetota > Actinomycetes > Mycobacteriales > Mycobacteriaceae > Rhodococcus_F > Rhodococcus_F marinonascens. Next base: position 10,707 of record NZ_BCXB01000049.1, on the reverse strand, counting down.
CGACTGATGTTGCAGACGATGCGCAGTCACGATCAGTACAACACCACCATCTACGGCCTCGATGACCGTTATCGCGGGGTGAAGGGTGGGCGTCGCGTGCTGTTCATCCACCCCGATGACATCGCAGCGTTCAGTGGTACCGCCGGGGATCGGGTGGACCTGGTCTCGGAATGGACTGACGTCGAAGGGAAGGTGCAAGAGCGTCGCGCCGAGGACTTCCGGTTAGTGCCCTACCCGACTCCGGTCGGAAACGTGGCCGCATACTACCCGGAGACGAACCCGCTGGTTCCTCTCGATCACGTGGCACGGAAGTCGAACACTCCTGTGTCCAAGGCGATTACGATCCGTATCGAACGGCGTCCCTGATGGGACGTGTCACCACTCGCACCCCGGTCACCCGGATTACGGGCACGCGGCAGTCGATACGCCCGGACACTGTGGTGGTCGAAGAGCCCCTTGAAATCAGGGTGAACGGGACGCCACTGGCCGTGACGATGCGGACACCGGGGTCTGATATAGAACTGGCGCAAGGATTTCTGCTGACCGAGGGGATTGTCGCGGATCGTTCCGACATCGTGTCGGTGCGCTACTGCAACAGCGTCGACGAGCACGGGGTCAACACGTACAACGTCCTCGACGTCGATCTCGCGGCGGGAGTGACGCTTCCCGACACTGGGATCCAGCGCAACTTTTACACCACATCCTCGTGTGGGGTGTGTGGAAAGGCGTCGTTGGACGCGATCCGCCAGCGGACTCGGCACCCACCTGCCGGTGATACGGTGCGGGTTTCGGCCTCCGCGATCGCCGAGTTGCCGGCCGAGCTGCGGGCCGCTCAACGGGTATTCGATGTCACCGGCGGTTTGCATGCAGCCGGATTATTTTCTGGCACTGGTGAATTGCTTGCGAGTCGGGAGGATATCGGCAGACACAACGCGGTCGACAAGGTGATCGGGTGGGCGACCGAGCAGAATCGCCTTCCGCTGAGGGGGACCGTCCTGCTCGTCAGCGGGCGGGCGTCGTTCGAACTGGCGCAGAAGGCGGTAATGGCCGGCATTCCCGTGCTCGCAGCGGTGTCGGCTCCGTCGTCGCTCGCTATCGAGCTCGCCCGTGACGCCGGTCTCACCCTCATCGGGTTCCTGCGTGATTCGACGATGAACGTCTATTCCCACCCGGAACGCATTACCTGACCCGACGGCTACAGTGCGGCGTTCTTGTCGAACTCTGTGGCGAGCTCCTTCGCGACCCGCGCGAGGAGTGGAACGATGTGGTCTGCCGACTCGATGGTGACGCGGGCTGCGGGCCCTGAGACGGAGATTGCAGTAGGTGTGGGTGCGTTCGGCACCGGAACCGAGAAGCATCGGACGCCGATCTCGAGTTCACCCTCGTCAATCGCGTACCCGCGCTTCCGGCTCAGTTCCAGATCCGAGATGAGTGAGTCGGGGTCCATCAGTGAATTCTCGGTATAGGTCGGCATTCCTGCCCGGTTCACGAGCGAGCGAACTGCCTCGTTGGACAGTTGCATGAGTAGAGCCTTGCCGACGCCGGTGCAGTGCGAGTACACGCGACGGCCGACCTCCGTGAACATGCGCATAGCGTGTTCGGACGGCACCTGTGCGACGTAGACGGCCATGGTGCCGTCGAGGACGGCCATGTTCGCGGTCTCGCCGGTGCCTCTCACCAGTTCCGAGAGATGTGGACGGGACCAGGCGCCGATCAGCGCAGTGGCGCTTTCGCCGAGTCGAATAAGCTTGGGGCCGAGGGCGTATCGCCTGGTCGGTAGCTGTCGGACATACCCACGATTCATCAGTGTGCGGATGAGTCGATGGATCGTCGGCAGGGGCAGCCCGGCAATGTCGGCGAGTTCGCTGACTCCGATGGACCCGCCGGCGCTCGCCATGATCTCGAGCATCTCGAATGCGCGTTCGACCGACTGCACTCCACCGGCCGGATTCTGGCCGTTCGGCATGTCTGGCTCCATCTTCTCCGGTGCTACCACGGTCGCTGAGCACACATGATCTCGCCGCACGGTGGCGCCGGTGTTGACAGGACACCTCTTGACAAGGTTTTCTCTATGTCAAGATACGAAACTGTGTTTCCGTATCATGGAAGTTATCACAAAGTGCGGAAGGGTGAGGCGTTTCATGACTGAGCGTGTTCAGGTCGGCGGTCTTCAGGTCGCGAAGGTGCTCTACGACTTCATCAGGAACGAGGCTCTGCCCGGTACCGGCGTAGACGTCGATGCGTTCTGGTCCGGTGCAGACAGGGTGATCCACGAGTTGGCGCCGAAGAACCGGGATCTGCTCGCCGTCCGTGAAGACCTCCAGACGAAGATCGATTCCTGGCACCGTGACCGAGCGGGGAAGCCGATCGATCAGGCCGAATACCAGGCCTTTCTGACCGAGATCGGGTACCTGGTGCCCGTCCCTGCCCCGTTCGAGGTGACAACCGCGAATGTGGACACCGAGATCACCTCGACTGCGGGCCCGCAGTTGGTGGTCCCAGTCCTCAACGCCCGCTTCGCTTTGAACGCCTCCAACGCCCGGTGGGGATCGCTGTACGACGCCCTGTACGGCACCAATGCCATTCCCGAGGACGGTGGCGCAGAAAAGGGCGCCGGGTACAACAAGGTCCGTGGCGACCGAGTCATCGCCTGGGCCCGCAACTTCCTGGACACCGCTGCGCCTCTGGCGTCGGGTTCACACGCGGATTCCACCAGGTACTTCGTCGACGGAACCGGCCTGAGTATCACTCTGGCGGACGGCAGCACCACCACGCTGGCGAACCCGGGTACCTTCGTCGGGTATCTGGGCGAGAAGGGTTCCCCCACCAGCGTGTTGCTGCGCAACCACGGCCTGCACGCCGAGGTTCAGATCGACCCGGACTCCCCGATCGGGTCCACCGACCCGGCCGGGGTCAAGGACGTGGTTCTCGAGTCAGCAGTCACCACGATCATGGACTTCGAAGACTCGGTTGCTGCCGTAGACGCCGATGACAAGGTGATCGGCTATCGCAACTGGCTGGGCCTCAACCGCGGTGACCTCACCGCGGAAATGGCGAAGGGCGGAAAGCCCTTCACCCGCACGTTGAATCCGGACCGGGTCTACACCGCCCCCGATGGTGGCGACCTGGCGTTGCACGGACGGTCGTTGTTGTTCGTTCGCAACGTCGGACATCTGATGACGAATCCGGCGATCCTCGACGCCGACGGCAAGGAGGTCCCCGAAGGCATTCTGGACGCACTGATCACCTCTCTCTGCGCCATTCACGGCCGGTCGATCTCAGAAGCAACGGGCCCCTTGGACAACTCCCGCACCGGGTCGATTTACATCGTCAAACCCAAGCAGCACGGCCCGGACGAGGTCGCGTTCACCACCGAACTCTTCGGCCGCGTCGAAGATGTGCTGGGCCTGCCCGCCAACACGATCAAGGTGGGGATCATGGACGAGGAACGCCGCACCACGGTCAACCTGGCCGCCTGCATCAAGGAAGCCGCGCAGCGAGTGGTGTTCATCAACACGGGGTTCCTCGACCGCACCGGCGACGAGATCCACACCTCGATGGAGGCCGGCCCGATGGTCCGCAAGGCCGTGATGAAGGCGCAGAAGTGGATCGGCGCCTACGAGGACTGGAACGTGGATACCGGCCTGGCCGCGGGCCTACAGGGGCGAGCCCAGATCGGGAAGGGCATGTGGGCGATGACCGAACTGATGGCCGAGATGCTCGAACAGAAGATCGGCCATCCGAAGGCCGGCGCGAACACCGCGTGGGTTCCGTCCCCAACGGGGGCGACGTTGCACGCCACCCACTACCACCAGGTCGACGTCTTCGCCCTTCAAGACGAGTTGAGGGGTCACCCTCGGGCGACCCTGGACGATATCCTCACCGTGCCCCTCGCAGAGAACACCGACTGGTCCGAGGCGGAAAAGCGCGAGGAACTCGACAACAACTGCCAGTCGATCCTCGGGTATGTGGTGCGGTGGATCGACGCCGGTGTCGGCTGCTCGAAGGTTCCCGACATCCACGACGTCGCCCTGATGGAAGACCGGGCCACCCTCCGTATCTCCAGTCAACTTCTCGCGAACTGGATCCACCATCACATCGTCACCGAGACGGAGGTGGTCGCGGCTCTCGAACGGATGGCACCGGTGGTCGACCGGCAGAACGAGGGTGACCCGACCTACCGTTCGATGGCCCCGAACTTCGACTCCAGCATCGCCTTCCAGGCAGCGAAGGAACTCATCCTCGAAGGCGCGAAACAGCCCTCCGGGTACACCGAGCCGATCCTGCACCGCCGCCGCCGCGAATTCAAGGCCGCAGCAGCAGCATCGTCCACCACCGCCTGACTCGTCTGACCCCATCAGGGAGTGCTTGTCGGGCCGCGCATAGCCCGACAAGCACTCCCTGCGGTGTTTCTCCCATCGGCATACGTGGCCATGAGGGGCGAGCGCTTCGCTGCCCGCTGCCGTGACATCTCCGGGATTCCACGGCGTCGCTACTCTGGGTTGCGGAGTGTAAGGAGCATCACATGACGAAGTCAGTCCTGCCGCCTGTGGACCACCTGACATCGACACCTCGCGAACGAGTCGATCTGTGGTTGGCGGATTTCGAGTCCGCCCTCTCCGACCGCGACACCGACCGTGTCGCAGCGATGTTCGCGGTCGGCAGTTTCTGGCGCGACTTGGTGACGTTCACCTGGAATATCGTGACGGTCGAGGGCCGTGACGGTGTCACCGCGATGCTGCGGGCGCGGCTCGACGACACCGATCCGTCGAACTTCCGTACCAGCGAGGAGCCAGAGGAGGCCGATGGCGTCACGTCCGCGTTGATCGAGTTTGAGACGGCGACCGGCCGAGGCAAGGGGCACTTGCGGCTCGAGGGTGAGCAGGCGTGGACGCTGCTGACCACGATGGAGGAGTTGAAGGGTCACGAAGAGCGGCGGGGTCCGACTCGCGTCAACGGTGCGGTGCACGGTTCCGGCGGGGACACCCGGAGTTGGGCGGAATGGCGCGAGATCGAGGAGCGGGAACTCGGGTACACCCGTCAGCCGTACGTGCTGGTGATCGGCGGTGGCCAGGGTGGGATAATGCTGGGCGCGCGGTTGCGTCAGCTCAGCGTTCCGGCGCTGGTCGTCGACAGGCATGAACGGCCGGGTGATCAGTGGCGCAAACGGTACAAGTCGCTGTGCCTGTACGATCCGGTCTGGTTCAGCCACCTCCCGTATCTGCCCTTTCCCGATAATTGGCCGGTGTTCTCGCCGAAGGACAAGCTCGGAGACTGGCTCGAGATGTACACGAAGGTGATGGAGATTCCCTACTGGGCCTCCACCACTTGTACGTCGGCCAAGTTCGACGAGGGCGCGAGGGAGTGGACCGTCGTTCTCGACCGTGCCGGGCAGCGCGTGGTGCTGCACCCGAAGCAGGTCGTGCTCGCGACCGGGGTGCACGGCAAGCCCCACGTCCCGGACTTCCCCGGCCGGGACGTGTTCCGCGGCGAGCAGCATCATTCCAGTCAACATCCGGGGCCCGCCGCTTACGCAGGCAAGCGTGTCGTCGTGATCGGCTCGAACAGCTCGGCCCATGACATCTGCCAGGCATTGCACCTGAACGGTGCCGATGTGACGATGGTGCAGCGTTCGTCCACACACGTCGTCAAGTCGGAAACGCTGAGGGACCTTATCGCAGACCTGTATTCGGAGGATGCACTCGCGGCGGGTATGACAACGGAGAAGGCCGACCTCATTTCCGCGGCGGTGCCCTACCGGATCATGCCCGAGTTCCAGATCCCGATCTACGAGAAGGTCGCCGAGCGGGACAAGGACCTCTACGACCGGCTCGAGAGGGCAGGATTCAAACTGGACTTCGGGGACGACGGGTCGGGGCTCTCCATGAAGTTCCTGCGCCGCGGATCCGGTTTCTACGTCGACGTCGGTGCGTCGGATCTGGTCGCCGACGGCAGCATCCGCCTCGCGTCGGGGCAGGTGGAGCGGTTGACCGAGGACGCCGTGGTGCTCGCAGACGGTACCGAGTTGCCGGCCGACCTGGTCGTCTACGCCACCGGTTACGGTTCGATGAGCGGTTGGGTGGCCGACCTGATGGGTCAGGACGTGGCCGACAAGGTCGGGAGGTGTTGGGGGCTCGGCTCCGACACCACCAAGGATCCGGGTCCGTGGGAGGGCGAGCTACAGAATATGTGGAAGCCCACCCGGCAGGAAGGGTTGTGGTTCCAGGGCGGAGGTCTGTCTCAGGCGCGGCAGTACTCCCTATACCTCGCTCTGCAGTTGAAGGCCGGGTACGAGGGAATCCCGACCCCCGTCTACGGGTTGCCGCAGGTGCATCACCTCAGCTGAGACGCCACGGCGCCGCTACTCTGGGTTGCGGAGTGTGAGGAGCGCCACATGACGAAGTCAGTTCTGCCGCCTGCGGACCACATGGCAATGACACCTCAGGAACGAGTCGATCTGTGGTTGGCGAGCTTCGAGTCCGCCCTCAGCGACCGCGACATCGACCGCGCTGCAGGGATGTTCGCGGTGGACAGTTTCTGGCGCGACTTGGTGACGTTCACCTGGAATATCACGACGGTCGAGGGCCGAGACGGCGTCACCGCGATGTTGCACTCGCGGCTCGACGACACCGATCCGGCGAACTTCCACACCAGCGAGGCGCCTGAGGAAGCCGACGGCGTCATATCCGCGTGGATCGAATTCGAGACCGCAACCAGCCGAGGCAAGGGGCACCTGCGTCTGAAGGGCGACGAGGCGTGGACCTTCTTCACCACGATGGAGGAGTTGAAGGGCCACGAAGAGCGGCGGGGTAACAATCGCGCCAACGGCGCGGTCCACGGTTCCGGTGGGGACACCTGGAGCTGGGCGGAGAAGCGTGAGATCGAGGAGCAGGAACTCGGTTCCACCCGCCAGCCGTACGTGCTGGTGATCGGCGGCGGCCAGAGCGGTATCGCACTGGGTGCGCGACTGCGTCAGCTCGGCGTTCCGGCGATCGTTGTCGACAAGCACGAACGCCCCGGCGACCAGTGGCGCAAGCGGTACAAGTCGCTGTGCCTGCACGACCCGGTCTGGTTCGACCACCTCCCGTATCTGCCCTTCCCCGAAAACTGGCCGGTGTTCTCACCGAAGGACAAGATCGGCGACTGGCTCGAGATGTACACGAAGGTGATGGAGATTCCGTACTGGGGGTCCACCACCTGCAGGTCAGCGAAGTTCGATGAGGAGACGAAGGAGTGGACCGTCGTCCTCGATCGCGCCGGTGAGGAGGTGGTGCTGCACCCGAAGCATCTCGTGCTCGCGACCGGGGTGTCCGGCAAGCCCCACGTCCCGGCCTTCGCCGGTCGGGACGTATTCGCCGGCGAGCAGCATCATTCGAGCCTGCATCCGGGCCCCGACGCCTACACCGGCAAGCGCGCCGTGGTGATCGGCTCGAACAACTCGGCTCATGACATCTGCCAGGCGTTGTACGAGAACGGTGCCGATGTGACGATGGTGCAGCGTTCGTCCACGCTTGTCGTGAAGTCGGAAACGCTGATGGACCTCGGATTCGGCGACCTGTATTCGGAGCGTGCGCTCGCGGCGGGCATGACGACGGAGAAGGCCGACCTCACATCCGCGGCACTGCCCTACAAGATCATGCACGAGTTCCAGATCCCGATCTACGAGAAGGTCGCCGAGCGGGACAAGGACCTCTACGACCGGCTCGAAAAGGCTGGATTCACGTTCGATTTCGGCGACGACGAGTCGGGGCTCGCCATGAAGTACCTGCGCCGCGGCTCCGGCTACTACATCGACGTGGGCGCGTCCGAGCTGGTCGCCGACGGCAGCATCGGCCTCGCGTCCGGGCAGGTGGAACGGCTCACCGAGGACGCCGTTGTTCTCGCCGACGGCACCGAGTTGCCAGCCGATCTGGTCGTCTATGCCACAGGCTACGGCCCGATGAACGGCTGGGCGGCCGACCTCATGGGTCAGGAAGTGGCCGACAAGGTCGGAAAGTGCTGGGGGCTCGGCTCCGCCACGACCAAGGATCCGGGCCCGTGGGAGGGCGAGGAGCGCAATATGTGGAAGCCCACCCAGCAGGAAGCGCTGTGGTTCCAGGGCGGAAATCTGGCTCAAGCGCGGCAGTACTCCCTGTACCTCGCCCTGCAGTTGAAGGCCAGGTACGAGGGAATCCCGACCCCGGTCTACGGGTTACCGAAGGTGCATCACCTCAGCTGAGGGTCACGGTCGCGAAGATGTCGGTGGGTTCGGTGGACCCGGCGACGTAGGGATTCGTCGATCCGTCGAACATCAGCGTGGCCAACTCGTGTACAACGTGGACGGGGGGAACGAACGGTGTCAACGGAAATGCGCGCGCCAACGATCCAGTCACCAACGCCCAACTGCACGTGAGCTTTACTGACGTTCCGTTCCGGAGTTCGCCGGACGGTCCCACCAACTATGTGGTCACCTACATCGCCGACGACTACTCATGGGCGCTGGTCGGTGATCCGGCAAGGGCATCGGGATTCGTCCTCTCTCGCACGCCGACGGTCGACGATGCGGGGTGGATGCAGATTCGGCAGGTGGTGGAGTCGCGAGGCTATAACTCCTGCCTGCTGCTGACATCCCCGACCACTGGCGGCAAAGAAGGGGTTCAGCCACTGTGCACGCTCTGACGGGCGGCGCGCCGGTGATGTTCTCCATCATTCCTCTGAAAATGACTCCGCGGAACGGCAATATGGAGTACCAATACAAGCGTCCCGCCAGGACTTTCGGCAAAAATGTCGCCCGCTGATCGATGCGGGAGCGCCTCGCGCCCACTGCTTGTACCCGCCCATCGAGCCGCGCACCGCCTAGTGCCCGCATTTCGGCGCGCAGTCGTAGTAGCGTGCCCCGTTCGATGCGTTCCACCCGCCAGAAGTCCAACGGGTCACCGGTATTGAGATGCTTCGGGTTTCGGCGTCCTCGAGTGAGCCCGACACCGCCGATCACTCGGTCGAGCCAGCCGTGGACGGACCACGCGAGGGGGGAACGAGTACCAGCCGTTCTCGCCGCCGATACTCTTGACCACGCTCCACAGCGCTGCGGCTTCGGTGGCGCAGTCCTTCGTACGCTCGTCGGTATAGACGACTTCGCCGGTCCACTGAGGGTCGGACGGCGGAGGTTCCGAGGATGCGCCGACGGGAGATGCGCCGGCCCACGTGGTCTCCACTTCACCGTTGTTCGTTCTTCGTAGCGCCAATTGCACGGCTTCCCGATAGGCAGTGAGTCCCTCTTGGGGGGGCGGTATCACGTTGTCGATTTCGTGCTCGCCGGCGACGGCGTGGTCCCGCAATGACTCGATCAGTGACCGGCAAAGGGGAATCGGGGTCACGAGTCCGATCCACAAGCCGGCGAGTTTCGGCGTCAGCGCGGGGAGGACGAGAATGCGACGGCGTTTAAGGCCGGCGATCTCCGCGTAGATCTGCATCATTTCGCCATACCTGATGACATCGGGCCCGCCGATAGCGTACGTACGACTGCGCGGGAGCGGAGCCTGCGCCGCCGCCACGAGGTAGTGCAGCACGTCTCGAACCGCGATCGGCTGGATCTTGTTGTCCACCCACCACGGAGTGGTCATAACCGGTAGTCGGTCGGTCAGATGCCGAATCATCTCGAAGGACGCGGAGCCCGATCCGATGACGACACCAAACTGCAAAACCATTGTCGGAATTCCGGATTCGATGAGGATCTCACCCACCCGAGTTCGTGAGCGCAGATGTTGCGAAAGATCTGCCGAGTCGGGATGCGGCCCGCCGAGGTAGACGATGCGCCCCACTCCACAATCCCGGGCTGACTTCGCGACGTTCTCCGCGCCGATCCGTGCTGTGTCTTCGAACTCGTCCGGGCCGCCCATCGAATGTACGAGGTAGTAGATGACATCGACGTTCGCGAATGCGGCAGTGAGGGATCCGGGATTACTCAGGTCCCCGCGGGCGATCTCGACGTCGGACGCCCAGGGAACGTCCGCGAGCTTGTCAGGCGAGCGCGCCAGCACCCGCACCTGGTAGCCGCCTTCGATAAGCCGGGGAGCAAGGCGTCCGCCGATGTACCGGTAGAACTTGTCACCAGTGGCGTAGCTGCGCCATTCTCATACGCTACCCGTGTTCGTCCCTGATTCGGCCCAGATCATGGCTAGGGTCGAGAAATGGGCATCGTGCATTCGAGCGTCGTCGAAGCCCCACGGGACGAGTTGTTCGCCTGGCACAGCAGGCCGGGGGCGTTCACCCGACTGTCACCGCCCTGGCAGCCGTTGAGGCTCGAGCGGGAGTCCCAGTCCCTCGAATCGGGCCGCGCGGAACTTCGGTTGCCAGGCGGTCTGCCGTGGGCCGCACAGCACGATCCGAAGGAGTACGACCCGCCGCACCGGTTCGTCGACTACTCGTCCGCACTGCCGATCCGATTGCTCGTGCCGTGGCGGCACTCGCACGTATTCGACGTCGTGTCGGAGAGTTCGACCCGGGTTACAGACCGCGTCGACACCGTCGTGCCAGGCAGGTTTCTCCGGTCGACGTTCGTCTACCGGCACCGTCAACTCGCGGATGACATCGCGCGGCACCAGTGGTCGTCGACGCTCTTGCCTGGCCACCTTACGATCGCAGTGACGGGCAGTTCAGGTCTCGTCGGCTCCGCACTGACTGCGTTCCTGAGCACGGGCGGCCACAGGGTCGTGCGTCTCGTACGCC
>NZ_BCXB01000048.1 GCF_001894885.1 Rhodococcus marinonascens NBRC 14363 | reverse complement strand
CGGGGTCACGGTCGCCAACTTCGGTATGACTTGTTCGTACATGGCCGAGTTCCGTCGTGTGCTCACGCCTGGAGGCCACATCTTGCTCGCCTTCTTCGAGTCGGAGAGTGAGCCGGTGACGGGGGTTGAGGGACATCTGCCCGGAATCCGGCACTAAGGAGTTACTGCAGATAGCGGCACACTATGTGCGGTAAGGCTTGAATCGACCTGGCTCGACGAATCGTTCACGTCGAGTCGACTCCGGAAACTATGTGCGGTAGCGCGGGAGGTGCGTCTCGGTGCTCGCGGCCGGGTCGGCGGGCGGCCCTCGAGCCTGACCGGGTTGCCGGTGCTCGAGGCCCGCGGGAGTACGACGAACTCGACCAGCGCGGAAAACGTAAACACGCCGTCGAGCTGGTCGGCGAAATATTCGGGCGTCTCCCGCAAGTCCATTTACCGCCACCTCGCACGCGACAGCCCACGACGCCGACAACAGTAGGTGAGTCACCCTGAGCGAGAAACTACTTTGCGGCTGGGGCCAGCTTCAGGATTCCGGGGCCAACAACGAGTGTCTCGCGATGCCGGCAACAAGTCCCTGGAGCAAGTGGCTGCGGACAACAAGTGGTTTTCGTCTGCGGGGTGATTCGACGGTGGCCGTCGGTAGAGTCTCACCGACGCATCACCGACACCAGGGCGCAGGCCCAGGCTTCCGATCCCGAAGGACATCCCATGGCCGACGACCGCCGTTCCGGCGCGGAGCTGCGCGCACGCCGTGAGTTGCTGGGTCTGTCCTCGCAGGAGACCGCGCAACTGCTGTCCGTCGGTGAACGTGCCGTCCGAGGCTGACCGGCGGTCCGCGACTACAACGAGAAAGGCCGGCAGGCGTTCCGTGGTGCGGCCGAACGCGCTGCAATGGCGGCGTTCGAGGCCGCCGACGCCGCCGACCGAATCAACTGGGCTTCGCAACGCGTACGGAAACGTTGAGAAACACAATCCGATAGCGGCACCTGTTCCACCGCAACTCCGGTAGTCACGACGCCCACTGTTTCAGGCGCCGGGACGCGGCCACCTGGCAGGCTTCCGAGAGATGGTCACGTCCTGTCATGCGTGTCCGAATCCTCCCACACCTGCACTCCGCGGACCTCCGGCAGGTCGGAGCGATGGAACACCGGATCGATTCCCCGGATCCGCTGGCGCGTGTAGTGCGCGAACAACGCGAACGCCACACCCGCCAGCGGAACCAGTGCGATGAGGTTGATCGTCGCCATCACACCCATGAAGAGATCGGCCAGCCCCCACACGAGAGGAAGTGACCCCACGGCGCCCGCGAACACGCACACCACGACCAGCGCGCGGAACACTTGCAGTGCACCCCGGGAACCTGTGAGGAACTCGATGTTGGCCTCGCCGTAGTAGTAGTTGCCGATAACCGAGGTGAAGGCCAGGAAGAAGATTGCGATCGCGAGGAAGTGCACTGTCCAGCCGCCGAGATGAGCGGCCAGTGCGTTCTGGGTGAGCGAGGCGCCAGCCGTCGTGCCGTACTCGGGTTCCGACAGCAGGATGATGAACGCCGTCATCGAGCAGACCAGCAGGGTGTCGAAGTAGACGCCCAAGCTCTGCACCAACCCCTGCTTGACGGGATGCGAAACTGCTGCGGTCGCAGCGGCATTCGGCGCGGAACCCATGCCGGCTTCGTTGGAGAACAGACCGCGGCGGATACCGTGCATGAATGCGGCCGCGAAGCCACCGCCGACGACCTCCTCCAGACCGAACGCGTTCTCGACGATCAACTGGAACAACCGCGGCACCTCACCGATATTGAGCACCACGACCACCAACCCGAGGACGATGTATGCACAGGCGACCAGTGGCACGACGATCTGGGTGACCCCCGAGATCCGGCGCACACCGCCGAAGATCACGGCGGCGGTCAGCACCGCGACCGCCACTCCGACAAGTGCCGCCGGCCCGTGCCCCTCGAACCCGATCGACGTCGATGCTGCGTCGACAATCGAGTTGGTCTGCACCGCGTTGAAGACGAACCCATAGGTGAGCGTGATGACGACCGCGAAGATCACACCCATCCAACGTCGCCGCAACCCGTACTGCATGTAGTACGCGGGACCACCGCGGAATCCATCCCGGTCACGCACCTTGTACACCTGCGCAAGGGTGGACTCCACGAACGCGGTCGCCGCACCGACGATCGCCATCACCCACATCCAGAACACAGCACCCGGCCCGCCCATACTGATCGCGATGCCGACCCCGACGATGTTGCCGGTACCGACACGCGAGCCGGCCGAGATGGAGAAGGCCCGGAACGCCGAGATCCCCTTGGTGCCGTCGGGGAGAGTCTCGGCGTGCTCGGTGACCGAGCGCAGCATGTCGGGCAGCAACCGGATCTGCACGAACCGCGACCGCACGGTGAAATACAGGCCCAGGCCCACGAGCAGCACGATCACGCCATACCAGTAGATGCCGTTGACCTTCGTGACAGCATCGACAGCCACATCCATTGATTGATCATGAACTGCTTCGTCCGCCTAAGCAAAATATTGGTGGACTTCTCCGGCTGGTTTCGACGAATCTTGTCCAACGCCATGCACCACGGGGTTGAACTGACACTGGAAAGGGTTGTGCGCGATTGTCATGGCCCGGAACAGCACCAGCTGTTCTGCCGCGACGCGCTGCCTTGCCCCCATGAAAGGGCTGGTGGCGTCGCTCAGTGGTCGGCCAGGGGAGTGACAGTGCGCGGCTGTACCCGGCATTCGAGAGTGTCGGGTGTGACTCGCGGTGACAGATGGTGGCGTTCTCGCGGGAGTCATCTGGCAGCAAGAGTTTGCGATCGGGCTGAGACGGAGATTGAGAAGAGATCTATTTTGTACTACAAAAATAGCCAATTATGTAGTACAGTATTAGTATGGCAATCAAGTGGACCGAGAGTGCTCTCAAGCACGGAATCGACATTGAGGACGCTAAGTATGCCATCGCGCACGCCGAGTATATGGAGACGGAGTTCGACGAACCTCGACCGCCGTCGACCATTCGTCCCACCCTGTTCATCGGTCCGCGGCGCCGACCGGGGGCGCCGTGGCTCGAGGTGATGGTCGAGATCGGCGGCCGCGACGTGACGATCTTTCACGTGATGGAGGCCAGAAAGAAGCACCTCGAGCGGATGGAGGACTGATGACGCCGGATCGGGGAATGGTGGCAGGAACGGAGGAAACCATGACCAAGAAGAAGGACTACGAGGCCGCGGCGAGCTGGGCGGACGACGACATGGTCCTGCCCAAGGACTCGAAGACCGCACGCCGCGGTGCTGCGGCCGCCGAAGCCGGACGGGCGCTGCTCGCCCGCGCGCACGCCGGACGCCCCAGACTCGACCCGGAGGCGAAGCCGGGCACCGTGTCGCCGAAGCGGCAGGTTCGGCTCCCGCTCGCGGTGAGCGAACAGGTCGACGCGATCGCACAAGCGCAAGGACGGCGAGCGGCTGAGGTCATGCGTGAGGCGATCACGCTGTACGTGAAGGACAACGCAGACCGCTGACGTTCACGCGCCCCGTCGGCGCACCCCTGCGCCGACGGGGCAACAGGGCAGGGAACAGGCCCAGCCCATTCATCCCGGGAACGGAACCAATGGACACCGCATTACTGCCGGAGCCAAGTGCCCGATCGAGAGGTCGGGCACTTTCGTCTCCGCGGTCGTTCCGCCGCCATGTCGGAAACCTGTGTCGGTAAACTATGTCGAATACATTGTGGCGAGGGTATTCTCGACGCATGTTGTTCGGTTACGCACGGGTCTCCGCCCCGGATCAGAACCCGGATTCCCAGGTCGAGGCCTGGCGCCGGGCCGGTGTGGACGCCGAGCGTATCCACCTCGATCACGCCGGGGGCGTCAAGGCGTCCCGGCCCCAGCTGGACCTCGTCCTGACCCTGCTGAGCGGTAATGGGACAGTCGGGTATTGAAACCCTCCGAATACAGGCATGCGTGAGCTTCTTGGAGAGGGGACACGACAGGGTCTACTTGGTGTAGTTCCCCGACCCCGGATCTGATGCGGTCCGCCCGCCGGCGTTAGCCGAACCGGGCGACGAATCGTTTCTGCCACGGCGTCTCGACGGCCCTGCGCGAGTAGTTCTCTCGGACGTAGTCGACGGCTTTGTCGGCTGGCACTCCGTCGAGCACCGCGAGGCAGGACATCGCTGTCCCGGTACGTCCGAAACCGCCGCTGCAGGCAATCTCGACGCGCTCACCCTCGGAACGCTCGAGCAATTCACGCAAAGTCGGGACGATAGCTCCCCGGTCGGACGGAAGCCAGAAGTCTCGCCACCGCACCCACCGACTCTCCCACTCGACCAGTGGGGGCTCGCCGCCCTGCAGGTACACCCCGAACTCGGGCTTTTCGCCTGCGGGGAAGGGGTTACGGAGGCCCCGGCCACGAACCAGCCGCCCAGATGGCAAACGCAGCACCCCGGTGTCTCCGGGTCCCAGGTCTCGTTCGTCACTTGATGCCCTTTCGATTCCCTGATCAGTTGGTAGACATTGATCGACGGCGTCACGTCCACCCGTCTAACAAAATCGATCGTTTGCGAGATGCGTGCAGCTCGCGTCCATCAGTACCAAGGTATCGAGGTACTAAGGTATTACGGTTTCTAGCGGTGTGGTGACGGTGTCCTCGATCGCGGCCACGGCGGTCTCTGCGTCGGCGGGAGTCCCCGCGGCGGAAGAGAACTTGTCGAACGCCGACCAGATGCCCGGCTGAGAGCACCACCGGGGTAACCCCGCGTTCACGCCCGCGTTGATCCCTCGGCCCGGCCGTTCGGGTGTTGGATGATACCTTGTGCGGCCTTGTGCCCGTGAGGAGTTCGGCGGATTTGGGGTTGGAATCGGAATCCGGTTGTTAGCCTCCGGTGGGCTGGTGTTCGGTTCCGACCGCCGGTTCCCGACATGACGAAGGTTGATCCGGTTTGTTCCTCACAAGGTAGGAGACGAATGTGAATCAGCACACTACGGTGCGCGGTTACCGCAGGGTCGGGGGGCGCGCCGCGCGTCTCACACTCGCGGTGACCGCCACTTTTGCGATGGTCCTGGGTATGGCCGGGATGGGGGCGGCGGCTGCGGCAGCGGATACTGTCATCGACACCGTCACGGTCGGGTTGGCCCCGCGCGGTGTGGCGGTCACCCCCGACGGGGCCTTCGCCTACGTCACCAACACTGGTGACGGCACGGTGTCGGTGATCGACACCAGCACCAACTTGGTCGTGGGCGCGCCCATCCCGGTCGGGGGCTTCCCGTTCGGGGTGGCGATCACCCCGGACGGAACCCGCGCCTACGTCACCAACTTTGGTGACGGCACGGTGTCGGTGATCGACACCGGCACCAACACGGTCGTGGGCGCGCCCATCCCGGTCGGGCTCTCCCCGGTCGGGGTGGCGATCACCCCGAACGGGTCCTTCGCCTACGTCACCAACAATCTCGACGGCACGGTGTCGGTGATCGACACCGGCACCGACACGGTCGTCGGCGCGCCCATCCCGGTCGGGAACAGCCCGTCCGGGGTGGCGATCACCCCGGACGGAACCCGCGCCTACGTCACCAACAATGGCGGCGGCACGGTGTCGGTGATCGACACCGGCACCGACACGGTCGTGGGCGCGCCCATCCCGGTCGGGACCGACCCGGTCGGGGTGGCGATCACCCCGGACGGAACCCGCGCCTACGTCACCAACAGCAGTGACGGCACGGTGTCGGTGATCGACACCGGCACCAACACCGTCATCGAGACCGTCCCGGTCGGAATCGCCCCGCTCGGGGTGGCGATCACCCCGGACGGGAACCGCGCCTACGTCACCAACGCTGGCGGCGGCACGGTGTCGGTGATCGGCATCGACCAGTGCACCGGATCGTTGTGCCTCGATTTCGGCTCGGGCACAGGCTCGGGCAGCGGCTGGGGCAGCTTTTTCAGCTGACACCCGCACCGTGAAACCGGATGAGGCCGCCACCCCGATCGTGAGGGTGGCGGCCTCATCCGGTTCGTTGACGGGGCTTGGTTCGTTGACGGGGCTTGGCGGTCCGGTGAACCGGCAGCCCACCAGGTCGTCGTGCACAGGCCGGCCTTTCTGGAGGATGTCCCGGGTTCCGGGGAACTTCGGTGGCGGCCCGGTGACCATCACTCTCACTGGTCCACAGAGTGAAGTGTCCGGACACCCCGGGGCGATTCACTTCAGGACGCGGTGATCGTGCAGCAAAGCCTGATGTATCAGCCAGTGCACCGACACACCGACAGTCCGTGAAGTACACCTCTGCCGCCGCCATCTTCTCTCCTCCGATGTCGGGCTGTCAGCCCAAGTGCGGCGGGGGGATGATCCCCGCGTGTGCGGGGCGGATACTTCCTGAACTGGGGTTTTGTGTGCGGGAGGCCCGTTTCGCGTTCAGTTCTGGTTGCCGAACTGGGTGGGGAGGAGCCGGTTGAGTCGGGTGCGCTGTTCAGGTGTCAACGTGCTGGGTTTGAGTGTGGCGAGCCACGCTCCTATCTTGACACGGCGTCCGGTTTTCGGGTCGTCGACGGTGGCGGAGGGTAGGACGTGGGGGATCCGGGTGAGGGCGGTGTAGCGCTCGATCAAGTCGATCTTCGCGTCGACGGAAAGCCCTGTCGCCCGAGAGGGTTGGGTATCCCAACTCCATTCGGTGAGGAGGGGGTCGGTGTCGAACAGGGCCACGATTCGGGTGGGGACGCGGCCGGCGGCTTTCGCTTTGCGGAGTGCCGCGACTCGTTGTCCGAGGGGATACCCGTTCGGGGTGGTGGGGTCGGGGACGGTCAGTGCGGGGCGAGGGTTGAGGGTGTTGCCGCGGAGTGCTTGTTCGCGGAGTTTGTGGTGCACACGGATCCAGCCGCTGGTGGTGCGGCGCACGGTGGCGAGGATGAAGCCTTCGTCGATGTTGGCGGGCAGGCCGACCGTGTCGAACCGGACACGTGACTCGGGTCCGGGGGGTTCGGTGTCGCCGTCGACGGCGCGGCGATGCTCGGCGAGCGAGGCGAAGATCATCTCGTCTTCCTCCGCGAGGACGGTCAGAACCTGCCAGGCGGTCAGGTAGTGGGTGCGGGCGACACGATCCTCGGTGCTGGCGGTGTCGTTCGGTCGGTGCAGGACCGGCAGGATGATCAGCGCGGTGCGGTGGTGGCCGCCGGGGTGGGGGCGTAGGGCACGGCCGACGATCTGGACGATGTCGGGTGCCCCGGTGCGGGGAGCGGCGAACATGACGGCGTCGAGGGCGGGAACGTCGACGCCCTCGGCGAGGAGTCGACAGTTCGACACGACAACGAGATCGTCACCCGGGTCGGCGAGCGCGTTGAGTGCCGCGGTGACGTGGCGGGGGTCGCTGCCACCGTCGACATGAAAGACACGAACATTGTTGCGGGTGGTCTTCGCGAGGGCACGGAACTGGGCGGCCCACGCGCGGGAAATGTCGATCCGGTTGTGGAACACCATCACTGCCCGCAGGTCCGGGTGGGTTTCCGCAGCACGCATCAGGGCGAGTTGCGCGGCCGCGGCCTGGGGGTCGAGGTCGAGGGTGCCAGCTTCCCTCTCGAGGAGATCGAGGGCGGCGGGTTCGGCGACCGCGATGGTAGCGATGCGGTAGTCGGACAGGCGACGGTCGGTGATCGCCTCACGCAGGCTCAAGGGGGCGATCGTCGGGCCGTAGTCGGTGACCGAGGTCATCGAGAGCACCTCGATCGGCCCGAACTCGGGGTCGGTGTCGGTGGGCGGTTCGACGGCGCGGATGGTCGCGGTGGCGAACAGGCGCCGACGCGCGGGAAGGGTGTCGTTGTCGAGGGGCAGCGCCCACGCCTTGTCGGCAGTTCCGGCGGTGCGGTGCGCCTCATCGCAGATCAACAGATCCCAGGTGATGCCGGCGGAGCCGGTGGCTGCGCCGACAGCGGGGGAGGACGCGTAGGTGGCGACGACCAGGATGTCGCCGCCACCGGTGATCAGTTCGGCGAGATGGTCGGGGTCGGTGGTGATCTCGACGTCGAGCGCTGCGGCAGCCTCGTCGGGCGCCAGGTCCGCCTCGACCTCGCCGCGCTCGGGGGTGGAGAACTCGTCGGTGTTCGCGCCCCGCTCGTTGCAGACGGCAATGAGGCGCGTATTCGGGCGGGAAGCGCGCAGGACGTTCGCGGTCTGCACCAGCAAACGCACGGTCGGCACGAACACCACGGCCCGGTGCGCGGCGGCGTCCCCCGACTCGAGGAGTCCGGCCATGACAACGGTTTTCCCGGTCCCGCAGGGCATCGTCAAGGTTGCGCGCGGGTACCCCTGCTCCCAGGCGGCGGTGAGCTGGTCAAGTGCCTGCTGCTGGTACGGGTGCAGCAGGAAGCGGGGTGCGGATTTCTGCATTGCCCAACAATAGAGGACCACAACAATATTCAGTTCTATAGATCATGTACGGTCATTCGTCATGGACCTTCTGACCGAGTCGTGGATCGACGTGTTCACCGTCGATGGCCCGGCAACGCTGAGCCTGCTCGAGCTGGCACGGAACCTGGGGGACGTCCTCGACATCGCGTCGAGTGACCCCCTCGAAGACGCGGCCGTCCTGCGGATACTCATGGCCGCTGACCTCGCCGGCGACGGCGATCTGGTGGGATGGTTGACCTCCACCGCCGGGAAGTGGGAGTTGTTCGACGCCTCGGCACCGTTCGGGCAGAACCCGCAGCTCCGTGAGCATGTGGGTGAGCGGACTGTCGGCCCCGCGGTGACGTTGCCGTACCGGTTCGCGGGGAACGGGGCGGTCCTGCTCGACCACCACCACAACGAGTCCGCGGTGCGGTTGACACCGGCCGCGGCGGCGCGGGCGTTGCTGATGCGGCAGCAGTTCTCCGTCGGCGGCATCCAACCGTTCCCCGAGACGATCTTCGGACTCAAGGCGGCCAAGGCGGCCGTTGCCGCGTCCCGGCCGCTGGTGTGGATCGACGCCGGGAACCTCGCCGACACCCTCGCCGCGAACCGGCGCCCCGGCCCGGTGGGGGCATTCCAACACAGTTGGCCGGGCGGCAAACCGGGACACGACCGGGACCGGGGAGGCCAAGCGGACGCGTTGACCTGGCACGCGCGGTCGATGCTGCTGGTCCCCGACTCCGACGGCTACGTCACCGGCCTTTCGATCACCGAGGGACTGCGCTACGGCGACGACACCGACCCGCAGCTGATCCCGCACACCAGCTACAAACGGAAGAAGAAATCCGAGCCCTACACCGCGTGGGACGTGCACGCCGCCCGCCCCGCCTGGCGGCAACTGCTGACCGCGTACGCGTCGATCGACGCACCCGGTGTTCTCGCCGCCGACCTGCCCGAACGTGGCCGAATCCGGTTGGCCGGGTTGGCGTCCTACCAGTCGCGGCTCGACGGCCCGGTGACCGGGGCGCTGCCGGTGCCGCAGATCAGCAGGACCGAAGCGGGTGTCCTCGACACCGGAATCGGTGAGGCCCGCACATACCTGATCGGTCGAGTCATCGCCGCCGGACGGATCCTGGCCCCGTCCTCGACACCGACCTCGCCGGGTGCGTGGTGGAAGCGGGCGATGCCCACCGACTCACGCCTGAACCACGACCTCGAACCGGTCGTCCGGAGCGCCCTGACCGGCGAAATCACCGTCACCGACGCGGTCGACGCGATGCGTGCGCTCGCGAACCTCTGTGTCGACGAGTTCGCCGGCACCCTCGCCCACAGATCCCCGGTTGCCGCCGTCGCCGCGACAACACCACCCGCACCGAAGAAGGAAGGCGTCACGCCCTGATGACCGGCTCCGAGATCACCACCCACACCCCCGCCGACCGCTACATCCGCCACCTCGCGGCCGCCGCCCACTCGGCCGACCCCGCGTTGGCGCGGCTACGCCGCTGGCGCCCCGACGGTGTCGTCGACGTCGACGTCATCCGGCTCACCTCCGCCGCCGACGACGAGCAGTGGATCGCCTGGGCACTGGCCGGCAAACTGTTCGCGTCCTGGCACTCCGGTCGCGCCGGTACCCGCTACGGCCGCCCGGGCACCGGACTCGGCCACGGTCTCCGCAGCCTCGGCGCCACCGGATCCAGGGGCCCACGCAACCCCGGTGCGGTGCGGTTACTCGACCGGCTCATCGCGGCAGGCAGTGACGTCGCCCTCGCCGACACCCTCGACGCGATCGGCCGACAACTCCGCACCGTCGACTACCCGCCGCACTGGGCGACGATCGCCACAGAAATCGAGGCGTGGCGAAACCCGGCAACCCGCACCGATATCCGGGTGTTGTGGGCACGACAGTTCCACACCTACCAGCCGGCAGCGGTCGAGCCTGCCGCCGACGAATCCTGACACCACCCCCGACCGACCGAAGGACACCCCACATGATCGACACCGCACTCGCCCCGTTCCTGGCCCTGCACGTCCTCCAGGCCGTGCCCGCCTCACTGCTCAACCGCGACGACGCCGGCGCGATCAAGAAGATCACCGCCGACGGTGTGCCCCGGGTCCGCGTCTCGAGCCAGTCCTGGAAACGTGCCATCCGGATCGGGGTGCGCACCGCCGCGATCGAGGGCGGCACCTTCGGTCTGCGGACCACCCGCTTCCCGAAGCTGACCGCCGACGCGCTCGCCGCCACCCACGGGATCGACCCGCACCGTGCCGCAGCGGTGTCCGCGGCGGTCTTCACCGGTCTCGGTCTCAAAGCGAACGAGAAGACCGGCAACACCTCCGTCGCCGTGTTCGCCTCCGAACAACTCCCCGCCCGCGTCGCCGCCGCGATCGCCGAGCACGACACCGACATCACCTTCGACGAGAAGAAGGGTGTCCTCGTCCCGGATCCGGTCCTCACCGCCGCCCGCGCCGCCCTCGACGTCGACGCCACCATCGACCTCGCACTGTTCGGCCGGATGCTCGCCGAAATCCCCGGCAGCAACGTCGACGGCGCCGCCTCGGTGGCACACGCCTTCTCCGTCGACCCACTCGCACTCGAAGCCGACTTCTTCACCGCCGTCGACGATGCCGCCGGTGTGGGGGAGGCGGTCTCGTCGATGCTCGACACCATGGACTTGGCGGCCCCGACCCTCTACCGGTACGTCGAACTCGACCGACGCCAGCTCCGCACCAACCTTGCGGCCGCATCGACCGACCCGGCCGTCGTCGAAAACCTGGCCCTCGCCGCCGAAGCCGCGTTCGTGGAGTGGACCATCCGCTCACTGCCCGCCTCGAAGAAACGCTCCTCGGCCGCACACACCCTGCCGATCCTGGTCCTCGCCGACACCGGCACCGCCGTCTACTCCCTCGCCGACGCGTTCTCCCCGGCCATCCGCGGCGACCAGGTCGCCGCCGACGCGGCAGCCCGCCTGCTCCGCCACTCCGCCGCCGCCCGCCCCTTCACCGGCGGGGAGACCACGGCCCTGACGATCAACCCGACCATCGCCGACACCCTCGACCTGACCGGTGTCGACGTCGCCGACACCCTCGACGACCTGATCACCCGGATCCGCCGATGACCACCGCGACCGTCACCTTCCGCCTCGCCGGCCCCCAGCAGGCGTGGTCCGCACGGGAACGGCGCGCCCACCGCCCCACCCAGGACCACCCCACCAAGTCCGGGATCGTCGGCCTGGTCGCCAATGCGCTCGGCCGGGACCGCACCGGCGACATCTCCGACCTGACCGCCCTGCGATTGGGGGTGCGCGCAGACCGGCCCGGGAACATCGAATCCGACTACCACACATCCGGATCCGGCCGCTTCCCGCTGCTGCCCGCCGAAGTGCTCGCGGACCCGGCGCTGGCCCGCGCCGCCGCGAAGGGCCTGCCCACCGAGCGCACCTACGCGGCCCCGAAGAACATTCGCCGCGACAGCAAGGACATCCTGGTCGGCAAGCGGGAGGCCGCGATCCTGACGACCGACGAATACCTCGTCGACGCCGTGTTCACCATCGCCCTGACCGGCGCCCGGGGCCTCGTCGACGCCATCGCAGCCGCGCTCACCGCACCGGCCCGCAGCCTGCACCTCGGACGCAAGGCGTACCCGCTCTCGGCCCCGCCCGCCCCGGTCGTCCACCCGGTCGCAGACCCCGCCGACGCCCTCGCCCTCGTCCCCCCCGCAGAGGTCGCCTCCCGGTACACCACCTGGATCGAAGAAACCCCCGTCCGCAGCCACCCGGCCGCGGACACGCAGATCACCGTCGACCAGCCGACCCGGTTCGACCAGCGCCGCAACACTCCACGTCTCGAATCCCGGCGCACCACGGCCGCAGTGCCGCACCCGCCCACCGGCACCCGCACTGTCGACTTCTTCGCACCCGAGGAGCACCCATGACCACAGTCTCCGCACCCGAGACGCTGGCGTTGCACACCAGCTACCTCACCCTCGACGCCCACCACCGCATCGTCCGAGACGCGCTGCTCGACGCGCACCTGATGCACCGGCTCATCATGTCCGGCTGGCGTGAGGACATCTTCCCGGGCGAGGAAGAGTCTCGGGCGAGCCTGCGGATCCTCTACGCACTCACGGCGGGCACCGACCACCGCGTCCGCGTCGTCGCGCAAGCGAACACCCCACCGAACTGGCACCTCGACACCGGTGTTCTCGTCGGCGACGTCGATCAACGCACCCGGCAGGCACCCTTGGCCGGCACCATCAGCTTTCAGCTGACCGCAGCACCCCACAAATCCGTGCCGTCCACCGGCCGCACCGAGTCCGGTGCCCGCCCCCGCGGGAAGAAGATTCCGCTCCCGCAGGCAGAGCAAGAAGACTGGGGCCGAAAAGCGTTGACCCGGGCAGGACTGGACGTCCTCGACCTGAACGTGCGGCCCGGGACCGGGATCGGAAGCGCCCTCAAGTCCCTGCCGGCGAACCAGCGGCCGACACCGACCGCGGTCTTCGCGCACACCACCATCGTCTACACCGGCACCGCCCGGATCACCGACCCCGGCGCCCACCGCTCCGCCCTCACCGGCGGCATCGGACCCGCCAAAGCCTACGGATGCGGGCTCCTCCTCACCCGAACCGCATAACGTGCTGTACTCGCCCTCATAGTTGCCCCGCACCCGCGGGGATCACCCGATGATCTAGAGGACTGAACCCCCACCACCACCACAAGAACAACCGCCCCGCACCCGCGGGGATCACCCGCTCCACAGCGACCCACTCCGCGAACACCGGGCACGAGAACAACGAACACCGCGGGCGCCTGCACGGTTAGTGCGGACCCGCGGAATCCGGTGAGATGTGTTGTGAGGCGTGTGAGGCTGGGTGTATGCCGAAGTCGGCACCACCGTCATCGGAGAATCCAGAAACTGTTCGCCGGGGCCAAGAATTAGTCGTTGACTCGGTGGTGGTTGATCACACGGATACCCCCACCTTCTGGTGGGGGTATCCGTGTCCTGTGGCACTCGATGTGTCGTTGTCAATGCCTGAAAATCCGGGTCATTGCGAGTCGGGTCAACGCTCGGGATCGGAATGATGAACGGGATGCTCGAGCGAATCATCTATGTAGGGGTGGTTCGATCCTTGATCAGGTGATTTGCGGCCGTCAATCCGAGCTCAGGATGTAGCTCCCGCAAGGCACGAACGGCTGACACTCTGTCCGTCGACTTGGCCAAGGCGGCATCGATGTCGGCAGCCGGGATACTTGCAGTCCCGCTATCCTCGGGTGTGTCGCTGAGCTTGCGCCTCCATGCTTGAACGGCGGTGACGAGAGTCCCAACGATCACGAAGGCGTACACCGCCAGAATGATCCAATCAGTCACCGTTACGTCGGCACTGAAACGGTCGATCATGGTGGTCACGCCGAGGAATAGGAGTGCAAGCGCTACAACTGTTGCTGCCCAACGCGTCAAGGGCTCTAGAGCAGTCTGGTTCGGTGGGTTCACCGCTGTCTCATTTCTCTCGGTTGAGCATGCCGTTCGGATGTTCGAACCTTGGCCGGCGGGCGTCAGACGCAGACCATCGATACCCGCCGACTATCAGTCCATGTTGAACAGTCACGCTCACCGGCAATTGTCCGCTATGGCGTCCAAAGCGAGGAACTCGGTTGCAAGACCAAGAGTGATCTTGCCGGTCTGGGACCACGCCAGTGCCCGTTCTCCGGGCAAACTCGCACCCCTCCATAGCTGAAACGCCTCCTTGGCTCCGCCGACGCTCGTCACGAAATTACGGAACTGAAGTACCTTGGAAGCGGGTATTGCAAGCGTCCCCGCCGCAACGACAATCGACGCCATGCAGCGAGCCTCCTTGACGCCGATCCCATCCCCGAATCGGCACGCACCTCCTGGTCCTCCGTATGTGCCCAGGACGCAGAAATCGCCAAATGGCCAGGTCTTTGATGTGATGGCGTCTCCACTGCTCGGGAGGGGGTAAGGGACTCCCGGAGTGGTAGGCAGAATGCTTGCCGGAGGTGTTGGTTTGACCGACGTTTCATTTGGCACGGGCACATCGGTCGGCGGGATCTCTTCAGTTGCGACCGCCGGACTCGATGGATCTGTCGACGACGTGGTGGCGCTCGACGGCGGTGTCGATTCGCTCCCTTCCTCAGTGCGCAGCGACTTTGTGTCAAGAGTTGCGACCGTCGGATCGACGTATCCGTAGGCAGGGACTTTCATGTCGACGACCTCAATAGTGCCGTTCTCGAAATCCTGCTTGAACCCGTCCGAGTACGAAGGATTGGTGTATTCGTCCGTCCTCGGGAACCCGTAGGGCGAGTTCTCCCACCCCTCTACTGCCCACTGATCCCGCACCATGCCCCATATTTGATGAGCATCGGTGGCCGGCGACCAGTAGATAGAACCACCCTGGAAGTGGTTAAACACGCCCTGCCCCTGTGGGGTCGGTAGCTCCCGAGTAGTGGGATAGTGCAAACTTCCGGTCTCCCAACCGAAGTCACCCCACTTGTCTCGAATACGCCCACCTATCTGGTGTGCTCCGGTGTCGGAATGCCAGTAGATCGAATTGCTGCGTTCGAATACCTGAAATCTTCCGAAGTCGGCTGCGTTGGATTCCGGGGTAGTCGGATTTCCGAACTTGTTGTATCCGCCTGCCTGGTCATACTCGACCTCGATCGCCCCCCCCACAATATAATTCCCGATCCACCGATCGGCCATCGCTGGCGACGCCGACAAGAGCCCCATCGCCACGGCAGCGACAGTGACTGCAGAGACCGCAGGTGCCCAACGACGTAGTAGATCAGCGCGCCGCCGCCCCTTCGGTAAAGCACTCAAACGCATATAAGAATCCTCTCGTTGCACCAGGTGCCGTAGATCCGCTTCACCGGAACTTGTCTTACGAAGGAACATCGGTCAGCGACAGACGTCCCCCGTCGAATCGGACCATCCGCGAAGATCACGAAAGAGCCACGCGGAAGCATCTTTTGGATAAAGACGCTGAAGGATCCGCGTACATTAGCGCAGATGTTCACAGAGTCCTAACCGGCGCCCTGGCTTCTGGTTGGTTGACCGGCCTCTCTGGGCAGAAGTAGCCAAAGATGAGGACACCCGCCGGAAACTAGTGGGCCGACGCACCGACCCGATGTCGAAAACCCGTGTCGATAAACTATGTCGAATAAACCTTGTTGAGGGTATTCTCGACACATGTTGTTCGGTTACGCACGGGTCTCCACCCCGGATCAGAACCCGAAATCCCAGGTCGAGGCCCTGCGCCGGGCCGGTGTCGATACCGAACGCATCCACCTCGACCACGCCGGGGGCGCCAAGGCATCCCGGCCCCAGCTGGATCTGGTCCTGACCCTGCTGCGCGGCGGCGACTCGTTGGTGATCACTCACCTGGACAGGCTCGCCCGGTCGACGGCGCACCTGATCGGCCTCGGCGCCGACCTACACGAGCGGCGGGTGGGTCTGAGGGTGCTCGAGCAGGGCATCGACACCGCCACCGCCGAAGGCGCGGCGATGATCGGGATGCTGTCGGTGCTCGCGGACCTGCACCACGAGCTGGCGGTGGCGAATACCCGCGAGGGACGCGACGCGGCCCGTGCCCGCGGCCGCAAGGGTGGGCGGCCGGCGAAACTCACCGGCGAGCAGATCCAACTCGCCCAACACCTCTACGACGGCGGCGAGCACACCGTCGCCGAGATCGCGGACAGGTTGAACGTGCCCCGTACCACCGTGTACGGGCACCTGAACAAACAGCCCAGGACCAGCCCAGGCACCCCCGCCCGCCCCGGCGGCGACCGTCCCACAGCGGCGAGGTCGCCGCGGGCCTGCCCGACCTGCGGATACGAACCGACCACCCGCGCCGAGGCCGCGCATCAACGCGCCGACCTGGCCGTCACCTGGCTCCACCCGGATCCCGGACACCCCGACACTGTGCTCGAGCGACACCATTGCCGTCAGTGCGAACCCGACCAGCCGGCGTTCGACATCGCGTGCACGGTCTGCGGCGACGGCCCCATCCTGGCCGGCACACTCGCCGAACAGGCCGACGCCGGCACCCTGCCCGCACCGGTACAGCACTGGCTTGCGGCGGACGGATGGCACACCAACCCGGTACTGCTCTGCCCAGACCACACTGCTCAGCAGTAGAAAAGGCGGTGATCGAGTTGACCGACGCGATCCACGACGCCCGCAGTTGGGTGAGCGAGCAACTCCGTTTCCCTCAACGCGCCCCCCGCACCACCGCAGTCTTCGACTGGACCGGCATCAGCGCAGCCACACAATCGGCGGTAGCCGACCTCGCCGGCCCACTTCTCGACCCGAACGAAATCACCGCGCAGCCGCACTGGTGGGACACCGTCACCGGACGGTCCCGCCGATACCGGCAACTGACCACCGAACAGCGTGACGAACTCCGCCGCGCACACTCACCGCTGCACTGGCCGCTGCGCGACGAAGGCCCCGAGATCCGACTCGTCGCCATCGCAGAAAACGTGGTCACACACCTCCTCGCGAACCCCTCCTGGTCGCACCCCATGCTCCACGGACACCGACCCGTACTCGGATTCACCATCGAACTGCACCGGATCGCCGCGGCCGCACACGAACTGCTGACCCTACGAACGAACACCCCACCACAACCGATCCGCGACGGAACTCACCAGCTCACCCGGGCGAGAGCCGAGTGGGAACGACGCCAGGTCGTGGCCGCCCGAGCCGAAGCCGGCCTCGTCGACCGGGTCGCCGCGCTCCGCGCCCACCACCGCGCCCTGGCAGCCATCGAGGCGAGCCTGCACAACCTATGGGCCGTGACCGAACTGGCCGCCGGAGGAGGCGACGTGGACCAGCTCTATCAACAGATCACCGGATCCGAGTACGCCGCCGAACACACCGCCACCAGGTGTGGCGAGGTCGGCGACATACACGCCGACCTCGACGCCCAGATCGCCTACCTCGACAGTCTCATCCGGCCGCACCACAACACATGACGACAACAGCCGTACTGCCGCGGCGCTGCCTTGCCCTATGAGAGGTGCTGGTGGCGTCGCTCAGTGGTCGGCAGGGGAGTCGGATCGTCGACTCTTCTCTCGTGCGAGGGTCTTGTAGAGGCCAGGCTGCGAAAGATTGAACAGCTTCGAGAGTTCCGCGACGGAATGCTCACCGCTTCTATGCAGGTCGTAGAGCTGTGATTGCTCCGCGGCATCGAGTCGGGGTTTGCGCCCGGAGAAACCGCCGGCCGCGCGGCGACGGGCATTGCCCTCCATCGTCCGCAGACGAATCAGCCCGGACTCGAACTCGGCGAACGTCGTCGACAACATCGCGAACACTTCCCGCCCGATCGGATCCCGCGGATCGTGCACGGTGCCCCCGACCATCAACCGCACATCGCGATCCCGCAGATCGGTGGTGATCGCACCCAGGTCAGCGGCCGAGCGGGCCAACCGATCAAGGGTGGTGACCACCAACGTGTCCCGCGCCGACAACGCCGACAAGACGGCAGTCAGAGCCGGTCGCGTCCGGTCGCGGCCGGTCAGCCCATGATCGACATGAATAGCGTCGGCGCCGACACCCCGCGCCACCAATTGATCCCGCTGACTCTTCTCGTCGCCCGCGGACGACGAACATCGTGCATACCCGATCAGCATCCCACCATCGTATTCCACGAACACACCCCTCCACGGAGAGTCCGCGCAAACACGAGCCACCACGTGATCCGTGGCCGGTGTGGTGATCCCCGCGTGTGCGGGGTACGTACAGAACAGCCCGTCGGCGATCGTCACCGAGACACGCTTCGCGGATAATCCCCGCGTGTGCGGGGTGTAGGCAATCCTCGCGACCTGGGAATGCTTGCGGTGCGGGTGATCCCCGCAGGTGCGGGGTGCAGTGCCGGAGTTGGTCGAGATAGCGAAGATAGTCCGGGTGATCCCCGCGTGTGCGGGGTGCAGCGGATTCGACCGTTCGAGAGTGTCAGTGGGCACGGGTGATCCCCGCGTGTGCAGGGTGCAGTTCGGGGCAGGCGAGAATTTCCGCCTCTGGGTCGGGTGATCCCCGCGTGTGCGGGGTGCAGCTGCCGCTGACCGACGTCCCTACGTAAGACAGGGGGTGATCCCCGCGTGTGCGGGGTGCAGAACAACGCCGCGTCGGGGGTCAAGCACCTCGTAGGGTGATCCCCGCGTGTGCGGGGTGCAGGCCGTCGAAGTATTTCAACGCTTCATCGACGACGGGTGATCCCCGCGTGTGCGGGGTGCAGGACGGCCACTTGCGTGCGGAGCGGTCCCAGAAGGGGTGATCCCCGCGTGTGCGGGGTGCAGACCGAACTTCGAATTCTGGTTCAGATCAGGACCGGGTGATCCCCGCGTATGCGGGGTGCAGGGAACGTTGCGCAAAATCATGTTGACGTCGTAGGGGTGATCCCCGCGTGTGCGGGGCGCAGTTCGACGTGTCGAGTTTCTTCTACTCGGCAGCGGGGTGATCCCTGCGTGTGCGGGGTGCAGACGAGAACGTGTCGCAAATCTGATCCCCTAGACGGGTGATCCCCGCGTGTGCGGGGTGCAGATCCATTTCCCATCGAGTAGCCGGTACAACCGAGGGTGATCCCCGCGTGTGCGGGGTGCAGGCTTGTTGACCTGGAGTGATGTGTCGCGGATTGCTGTTTCTCGTTCAGTTCTGGGTGTTGAACTGGGAGGGGAGGAACTGGTCGAGTCGAGTGTGCTGTTGAGGTGTCAATGATCTGTGTGGCGAGCCACACCCCGATTTTGCCACGCCTGCCTGTGTGGGGGTCGTTGACGGTGGTGGGAGATGGTCGCGGTTCGGGTTGCGCCTGCCGGCGGCCGACCACCTGCGGTGTTCTCCGAATAGTGCTCCGCTGCGCTCCGCCCGGCAAAGAGCATTGATTTGTTTCTCCTTCTGGCCTTCCGATTCTGATCGGCGGTGACCTGCGCGCAACCCGTGACTACGCTGCGCTCCGCCCTTCGGGTCGAACCACTTTCCCCACCCCGTACTCGCTGCGCTCGCTGGGAAAACTGCTCCGATCCCAAGTTGCACTCCGGCCCCCTCATACCGATCCGATTCTCCTTTGCCAGAAGGCGAAAAAAATTGGCGGGGCACCGGTCCCGGCTCGCTTTCCGGCAGAGAAGGAGCGTCATGTACGACCTGGAGACGATCGGCGCGGCTGCCGCCACCGTGGCGGAGTTGTTCGGCGACGGCCGTTTGTTCGAAGAAGCGATCGCCGAGCACTGCGACTGCGGTGAGGTGGACCGGTTCGTCGAGTGGCTGCGCGCGGCCGACAACCAGCGCGGGGCCGAGGATCTGCTGTTCGCGCACATCAAGTGGGACGAGTGCGCGACCGGGCACACCTCGCTGCATCAGCCGGACCCACCGGCGCGGCAAGCGCTTTCGACCCGCTGACCCACGAAACACCCCGCACACGCCAGAACACCGGGCAGCGACTATCTGCCCGGTGTTCTGGAAGCGAAGTCTAGGAGAGAGACCATCATGACCGCAATCCAGAACGGACCCCGCGCCGAAATGATCGACGGCGAAATCTTCGTCCGACTCGATCCGCACGCCCTCGACATCGGTGCCAACGTCCGCGACCAGGTCGACTTCACGGCCACCCCGGAGTTTGTGGAATCCGTTCGTGACCACGGGGTTCTCGAAGCGATCAGCGCGGTCCAACACGAAGACGGCCGGATCGTCGTGCGGGACGGGCAACGCCGTACCCTCGCCGCTCGCGTGGCCGGCGTGGATTCGATCCCGGTGATCGTGCGCCGGGACACCACCAGCGGCGAGGATGAACGCAACGCCGAACGTGTTGTTGCGCAAATGGAGGCGAACGACCAACGACTCGCTCTCACACCAGGCCAACGCGCCGCAGGAGTGGCGGAATTGTTGGACCTGGGTATGTCGGTGACCAAGGTCGCCAAGTTGATCCACGCGCCCACGGCGTGGGTGCAGCAGGCCGGGAAGGTCGGCAAGTCCACGGTGGCGCGCAGCACCCTCGACGACAACCAACTCGACTTGGAGCGGGCCGCGATCCTCGCCGAGTTCGACGGAGACGAGGAAGCAGTCCGGAAACTGCTCGGCTGCGGGCGGTGGAATTTCCACTCGGTCGCCGAAGAGCTGCGGGCCGCACGAATCGAGCGGGAGGAATTCGAGGAGGCGGCAGCACCCTACGCGGTGAAGGGATTCCGTGTTCTGCCCGATCACCCCGGCTACGGGACCATGCTGGCGATGGCTGACCTGCGCACCGGCGAGGGCGGCGAGGTCACCGCCGAACACGCCGAGGCGAACGCCGAGCACTGGACGGTGGTGCTGAGCAAAGGGCAGTTCATCACCGACATCGAGACCGGACTACCCATCGATGAGGATTGCGTCGACTGGTACACCGAGGGCCAGGCCGATATCGAGCCCGAGGACGGGCTGGTGCACGCCAACACCGTCACCATCGAGGACCAATGGCTTCCCGAGTACCTGTGCGCCGATCCGGACGCGGCCGGACTGCACCTCTCGCCCGTCATGGCAGCGGTGAAGGCCGGCGGGCCTCGAGCGGACACCGTGGACACCTCCGGGGATCCACGGGCGGAGGCCGAGCGTCAGCGGCTCGAAGAGCAGGCCGAGGTCAGGCGCACGCAGCTGGAAACGGAGGCGAGGGTGCGCCGCGAACGCAAGAGGGTGCGGGTACTCAACGTCAAGGCCGAAGCCGCGACCGTCGTTCGGCGCAAGTTCCTGTGCAGCCTGCTCGCGGCCAAGACACCGCCGAAATCGGCTGCCGTGTACGTGGCCATCACCCTCGCCGGTGACCGGGACCTGCTGACCGAATACCGGTCCTACGCCGTCCTCGCGGAACTGCTCTCGCTCAAAGGGCAGCACGAGGCGAAGGTCGTCATCGCCGATCAGGTCGCCAAGTCCGGTGCCGGGCGCGCCCAGGTGCTCACCCTGGCCCTGGTCCTCGCCGCCCAGGAATCGCGCATGGTCAAAGATGCCTGGCGCTCACACCCGAGGGGCACCGACCACTACCTCGCCTTCCTGGCCGAGTGCGGCCACACCCTGACCCCCGTGGAGGAAGTCGCCGCAGGTCAGAGCATCGCCGATCAGATCGATATCGACTGACACCGAGGGGTGGGGCGAGAGCGTGTCTCTCGCCCCACCCCTCTTGATCGCTATGAATCTTGACCCGACCCGTCAGGCCATCTCACCCCGAAAGGACCGCCCCGCCATGACCACAGCACTCGCCCTCATACCCGCCGAGACTGGCGACGCCCACCTCGGCGACAACATCCAAGCGGCCGATTTAGGCATCGACGCACACACCGACGTCGAGGCACTGTGCCTGTGCGCACTGCTCTGGGCGCCCACCGCCGCAGCACGAACGGCTGTGGCCGTCCTCGAGACCGCCGACTTCCAACAGCCCATCCACCAGGAGCTCTACGCCGCCACGGCCGCGCTTATCGGATCGGGTGCTCCGCACGATCCCACGATGGTCGCCGCCGCGCTCGAGCAGGCCGGTAAACTCGCCGGCCACCACGGCCGCCAGCGGTCCCGCCACCTCACGACCGTCACTACCCGAGGTGCCGACCACATCGCCCTCGACTACTACGTGCGTGCTGTTCTCGCCCAGGCATACCGGCGCAGCTTCGTCGACGCCGCGCAGTCCTTGGCCCAGGCCGCACAGCACCTGCCCGAAGACCAACTGTTCGAGCACCTGCTGACCATCGGCCGCCAACAACGCACCGCCACCGAACGCCTCCGCAACCTCGGACGAACAGGCCAATGAGCGTCGAGGTCCCGGGTCAGGGCAAAGCCGCAGCTCTACAATTGCGCGAAATGGAGACCCTACGGACGCCGTGGTACTGGCGTCGAGTACGCCAAGAAGCACGTAACCGCTGGCTCACCCAGGGAAGCCGCGGCCTTCGTGGGATGACA
>NZ_BCXB01000047.1 GCF_001894885.1 Rhodococcus marinonascens NBRC 14363 | reverse complement strand
AGGTTGTCTCGAGCAGCGCCGCGAATTCGGTTTCGGTGACGGTCAATGCGTCGGGCCCGAGTCGAGCGATCCCCTCCACCTCCTGCGGGTCGCGCACCGCCCACACCGCGAGTCGCTTCTTCGTGCCCGCCTCGGTGAGATCAAACGCCGGCGCCGCACCTTCCGTGGTGAACAAGTGCACCCGCAACGCCAGCGGCCCCTTGCCAGGTTTCGGCGGCGTGGACGAAGGGTTGTCGGTCCAGCGTAACCAGCCACCACGTGAGAGATGGGTGACCAACCACAACCCGGCGCAGTCGAGGGCGAGATGCTTGCCGAACCGGGCGACCCCGGTCACGTCGCGACCCTGCAACGCCGTGATCGGTGGGTCGAACGTCTTCAGCACGCTCGCAGCCGTCACATCCACCCGCCCGACCACTGCTCCCGCCGCATGTTCGCGCAGGAACTCGGCTAACGCCTCCACCTCGGGCAGTTCCGGCATGTTTCCAGGCTAACGACAGGCGCGGCCGAAGAAGAGTGCTTTCCACGCACCCTGCCAACAGTCGGACTGGAGTGTGTCAAGGTTCGTGGACACTGGTTCGGTGGTTTCAGGCACCTGATGCTGCGATTCGATACTCCGCGAGCGCTTCGGCGGGGGTGCGATAGCCCAGCGTTGAATGCAGACGCTTCCGGTTGTAGAACACCGCGATGTACTCGGCGACCGCGAACCGTGCCCGGCCCCTCGTGTCGAACCTCTGCCGGTAGTACATCCCGACCTGGTGAAGCCCACGAATTCCTCTGAGGTGTACTGACTTCCGCGACCAGAGTGGAAAACAGCACCCGGTGTGACATGCCCGCCCGTGATTGCCATCTGCAACGCGCCGGTGACCAAAGACGTGCGCATGTGCGAGCCGGTCTGCCATCCGACGACCATTCTCGTCGCGAGGTCGATCACCGTCGCCAAGTACAACCACCCCTCGCCGGTACGAAGGTAGGTAGGTAATATCGCCGACCAGGCGCTCACCGGTTCCTCGGCGGCGAAGTCCCGGCCGATCAGGTCTGTGATCGCTGCGGCGATGCCGGCGATCGTGGTCCGTTTGTACGCGCGCGGCTGCACCGCGTGCAACCCCACCTCGCAAGTCGCTCTTTGCCTGCCCGGTGTTCTGGCCGGCACCGTATGAGGTGTGCGGGGCCATCCTCGACAAATACAACTCTCTCTACAACGTTGCCCGGGCAACTCAGACTTCACGCTGATTACCCGGACAACGTTGTAGAGCGCGGTTTACTGGCTGAGGGGCGTCCAGTCACCACAGCCCATAGATTGAAACTTCCCGTCTGTAGGTTCGATTGTTACCGTGGCCGGATTTGCAATTGATGTGCCCGAATTAGAGGTATTCCCGGAACTGTCCTGGCGAGACCAAAGGCAAGATTTTGTTCCATCGCTCGAGCCATTGCTGAGATACGACCCAGGTTGGAGATCGACTCCTACTTCGCCCAAAAAGTTGTACCCAGGGATTTTCTGTCCAGTAGAATCGACACTACCCAAGTTGACAGGAGTCCAAGGTGCACAGTTAGTTGATGTGAAGCCCCCGTCGGTCGGTTCAATCGTCACCGTATTCGAATTCGGACTTGTTCCTCGCTCGACAACGTTCGAGTTGATGTCAGTTCGAGTCCAGTCGCAAGTGTTACTTCCAGTTGGTCCCGCTGTCCGATAGCTACCCAGAACTGCTCCGACCACAGGGATCGTTGTCAGCGGCATGCCACCAGCATTCACGGTGCTGGACTTCGGGGTGGCCCGCGGTGCGCAACGCACACTATTATTAGTGGCTTTCTGGAACATAAACGATTTCCCATCATTTTTGCCATAATCCGTCTGGAACGTGAAAAAGTTCTCGGGACGACCGTAGCTGTCAGACAGAGAATCCGCGGGGGCTGCCGCACTAGAGCGAAGAATCGGCTGTACCACGGTCCCGGCTTCACCGGCCCTGACCGTTATGCTGATCGACGGAAAGACAATGAATGATCCAGACTTTGCGTTAAGCCCTATTCTGTTATCATGATTGAAGTCTGCCGCCAGAGCATTCGGACCGTTCCCAGTCGGGTCTTTCTTTGTGCCTTCGGTGATGTTGTCAACTGACATTCTCAAGATGGGTCCACTATCATTCGGCACCCCATCGTAACCAACTCGAGTCACATCGATTTTGCCCCGCAACCCTGAATCAGAATCGGTATTCAGCTCTGCTTTTTGATACGTAACTCCCATGGGGATGGCTATGTCATATTTCATGCGAATCCAGTTCGGGCCCAGCTGTTCCTTTGGATTCATCCGATTCATATCGACCGGATCAGGAGTAATGGTATAGATTAAGTCCTGTCCTGCCGGCACGGTTTCGGGTGCCGCAATCTTCACGCCCCAATCGCTTGTCTTCGCATCGTCAAAGCGTGAGCCCCTCGGCCGGAACGGGTCATACTGGCCGTTTGATGACCAGCAGCTGACCGCGAACTTCACGTCGGTGGTTTTGACTGTTGTCGTCCAGAGCGCTGAGGGCTCAGCTCGGGCAACGCCGGGCAGAAGGAGCGTTCCGGCGCTGAGGGCGATAGTTGCTGCGATCGTCGGCCAGCGTCTATAGGAATTCATCGACTCATCTCTCGTTTTCTGTGATGTTTTTCTTTCCCCATCTCCAGGGGCTCTACAACTTTGTCGGGGCAATCAACATGAGGTCCGGTTCCCGGCCCACTATTTGAATGTCTTCCCCTGGAACGCAATGGAATTCGGAATCTTCAGAAATTCGCATCGCGTATACAGCTGAGCGGCTGTTCTGTACCCAGGACAGTGCCGCACCGATTGCCGCGGTCCCGCCACTCGCACCACCGCGAACGCAGGCATCGCAACTCCCCCCTCCGATACCGATACCGATACCGAAGAATGTCGTCAACAGCCACAGCAGACGACGGGTGCCTGACAGCACTGCACTACTTGGCTGTGGGGTACTTTCTCACGCTTCGAACCATGGCGGTGTTCCGCGACCGTACCCATCACAAGGCCCCCGACATCGCGCATGATCCCAGTCACTGCAACGGCAGCGGACGAGCTACCCCCGCTATGAGCATGCTTGCTATCAGAAGCCCCGCAACGAACGACGACTCCTCGATATCGGAGTCGTCGCCCGAAGACCCTCGGGCTCAGGTGTTCCGGTCGTCGATGAGACCAAGTGGCGCGCATCAATGCTCCGAGAGGTTGAGAAGCCCCTCCTGCAATGCACACTGTTACGACGGGTTTTCGGATTCTTCGCTGAATCTCGACTGAAAGCGCCGTATTCGCCTGATTCGCAACTAGGTTGAAGGTCTCTCGATCGTCAATCGTAGCGATCAGAGTTGGAGCGCTTCGGGACATGGCATATCTGTCATTCTCATTCAGCTCATACACCGCGCACCGCTGTCCACGGAGACCGGACGGAGGTTCGTACCGTAGGTGATTGGGGAGGTCGATGCTTGTCTCCATCTATTCACTTCACGCTGATTGTCCGGACAACGTTGTAAAGCCGCCAACACTGCAAACAAACAAGCCAGCGGGTGTAATAGATCTGAATCGGTCCACCAACACCTCCGCGAGCGCCGGCCGAAGGCTTGGCCGAAGCTCGCCTCAGTTACGTCTGAGCGCGTACCGCGGACAGGTCCGACGCCGAAAGCGCCACAGTCAGATGCTGATTCATCTCACGTCACTCCCCCCCTCTCTCGGGGAACAGAGATTAACATCCGGTCGAGATGCTGTCCATACTGGTCATTCGAAAGTGTGTCTGCGACAGTAGAATTACCGACAAATCCGACAACTAGGACAAGTCGAACGGTCCGGGTTCGCGGTCGGTGGCACCCACCACGACAACGACTCGTCCGACGACAACGACAGCCACCGCATCTCCGGCCGCCGCCTACGAACCGACCGACGCGGACAGCGCCGCGTTCGTGACGGCCTTCCGTGCCGCCTACCCCGAAATGTCGAACGGTCGGCAGGACAACCCGATCGCGAACCTGCTGGAGAACACGTACCAGGAGATCAGCGTCGGCAAGGAGTTCAGCATCATCGCGTCCAATGTCGGCAAGCGCGCGGAGCACCAGGGCGTCTGCCCCACCCCAGCTCAGTCCCAGGCGATCTACGACTTGGCCGACGGGTACTGCCCGGGCGCATCCGTCCCACCTCCGCCCGCCCGCTCCGATCCAGGAGGAACCCGCGCCAGCTCCCGTGCCTGAACCCGATCCGGCCCCCGCACCAGCCGCGCCTCCGTCTCCTACACGAACTGCGATGCAGTCAAAGCCGCCGATGCCGCACCGAATTCCTGTCGGCGGGGCACCGGCACTGATCGCAGCAATGACATGTTCAAGAGTCATGTTCTCGCTGGGTGCACGCAACGCGAATCGAACGATTGCGCTTCCCGAGTCGATACGTGGCTTCTCTTTGCGCCGCATATATGGAGTCTTCGAGAAAGCGATCCGTTGCGTCGTCGAGGTAGATAGTGAATTTGGTGAGCGCTTCGGGATCCTGGGTCTGCCGCGGGCAAGACGCAGCCTCCGCCTTGGGTGCAGGCTCAGATCGATTGGGGCGAGCCGATTTCCCTGCCTCTGGCGATGGTGCACCGACCCCGGTTTACACTGGTACCTGCTGCGGGGTCGCAGAAACCTCTGACGGAAGATCCACAGGCGTAGTTCTCGGCTAGTGACGTGGTGGCAGCACCCGGCGAGCCCCGGTGCTTCGATTGGACTTCTCGGGCAGTGCGTCGATCCCGTTAGCCATTGACACACTCCCCCAGGAACTTTACTTCTTCAGTGATTGCAGCCGCAAAGGCGCGCAAAGAGTTGTCGGCGGGTCTTCCGCTGTGATCGCGATTCTCTTAGTGCGAGTTCCGACGTGGCTTGCAGCGGGAATCGGCGGGCCTACCTGGATCGGCGTTCCCCCGACCATGCGCTCCTACCGACGGATCAGGTAGGTGTCCATTATCCAGCCCTTACGCTCGCGCAGTTCGGCTCGAACCCGCTGGATCTCGTCCTCGACCTCGCGCAGGTTGCCGGAGACGAGCACCTCGTCGGGAGTACCGAGGTACGCCCCCCACCAGATCTGTACGTCATCGCCGGGAACCTGAGTGAACGTGCAATGAGCGTCGAGCATGACCAGAGCGTTGTCGACGCCGTCGGGGAGGCCCTGGGCCAGTCGCCTACCTGTGGTGATGTGGACTGGTTCGCCGATCCGGTTCAGCACGATCCGGTGCTGCGCGGCGAGCGACTGCACGCTGGTGACACCGGGGATCACCGAGTAGTCGAACGACACCTTGCCGCGCCCGAGCACCCGGTCGATGATCCGCAGTGTGCTGTCGTAGAGAGACGGATCGCCCCACACGAGAATCGCGCCGACTCCCGGTTCGGCCGCAAACTCTGCCTCGAACAGGGCCGCCCTGCGCTCGTGCCAATCGTCGACCACCCCCTGGTAGTCGGACGGGGTCCGGTCTCGTGGCGGATCGGCGATGTCGACCACCCGGTGTGGGCGCGTGACGTGCTCGGCGAGGATGGCGGCGCGCACATCCACGAGATCGCGCTTCTCGTCGCCCTTACCGATGACGAAGAATACGTCGACCTTGTTCATCGCCTTGATCGCCTGCACGGTCACCTGGTCAGGGTCGCCGGCACCGATGCCGATCACGAAGAGTTCACGCATGAGCGAAGGCTAACGCCCTTCGACTTTTCTGATTGCTTCCGCTACCGGGACGACGCGCGCCCACACGGAGGCGCCTAAACTGGCGCGGTGACTGTGCCGACCCCGTACGAAGACCTTCTCCGACTCGTCATGGATACCGGCACCCCAAAGGCCGACCGCACCGGCACCGGAACGAAGAGCGTTTTCGGGCATCAGATGCGTTGGAATCTCGCGGACGGGTTTCCGCTGATCACCACCAAGAAGGTGCATCTGAAGTCGATCGTCTACGAACTGCTGTGGTTCCTGCGAGGCGACTCCAACGTGCAGTGGCTCCAGGACAACGGCGTGACGATCTGGGACGAGTGGGCGGACCCGGACGGCGAGCTCGGCCCCGTCTACGGCGTCCAGTGGCGAAACTGGCCGACCCCGTCGGGCGAGCACATCGACCAGATCACCCAGGTCCTCGAGACTTTGAAGTCCGAGCCCGACTCGCGTCGGCTCATCGTTTCGGCGTGGAACGTGGGCGACATCCCACAGATGGCGCTGGCGCCGTGCCACGCGTTCTTCCAGTTCTACGTGGCGGACGGCAGGCTGTCGTGCCAGCTGTACCAGCGCAGTGCCGATCTGTTCCTCGGCGTGCCGTTCAACATTGCGAGCTACGCGCTCCTCACCCACATGGTGGCGCAGCAGGCTGGACTCGAACCAGGTGACTTCATCTGGACGGGCGGCGACTGCCACATCTACGACAACCACGTGGACCAGGTCACGGAACAGTTGAGCCGTGAGGCGCTGCCGTACCCCACACTGAAGCTGAACAAGCGCGATTCGATCTTCGACTACGCCTTCGACGACGTGGAGGTCGTCGACTACCGGCACCATCCCGCCATCAAGGCGCCGGTGGCAATCTAGTGGCGGCCCGTCAGGTCATCCTGGTCTGGGCACAGGCCGAGGGAGGCGTCATCGGTCGCGGCAACAGCATCCCGTGGCACGTCCCCGAAGATATGGCGTTCTTCAAGAAGGTCACTTACGGCAGCCCGGTGATCATGGGCCGTAAGACGTGGGACTCGCTCCCACCGCGATTCCGGCCGCTGCCCGGACGCCGCAACATCGTGATCTCGCATCAGCCGGGCTGGGCCGCGGAGGGCGCCGACGTCGCTGACTGCATCGAGGCCGCGCTCTCATTCACCGACGAGAATGTCTGCGTTATCGGTGGCGCCCAGATCTATACGGCAGCAATGCCGTTTGCCACCGACCTCGTGGTCACCGAGATCGGCCTCACGATCGACGGGGACGCGTGGGCGCCACCGATCGACGAAACGTGGCAGGCGCAGGACACGGGCGAGTGGTGCATATCCGCGAAGAACGGAACACGGTTCCGTCGAGTCTCCTACACGAGGGCGGCACCCTCGAATAGCGGGGAGTAATCTGCGGCGGCGCGGTCGCCGGGAC
Source organism: Rhodococcus marinonascens NBRC 14363 (assembly GCF_001894885.1). Taxonomy (GTDB): domain Bacteria; phylum Actinomycetota; class Actinomycetes; order Mycobacteriales; family Mycobacteriaceae; genus Rhodococcus_F; species Rhodococcus_F marinonascens. The sequence goes on along the minus strand of NZ_BCXB01000047.1, from coordinate 15,377 downwards.
GCGGGCGGGACCCCCACCCGGCGCATCGTTGCCCGTTCAACGGGCGATGGCGCGCGCAGTGGTCCATAATCGGCTCATGGATAAGAAGTCACTGACTGCTCTTGCTCGTCAGCAACTGAAGTTGGCGGGCGGGACGTCCAGCGGCCGCAGTTCGCAGACTGTCTACGGCGGGCACCAGCGCAGCCTCCGCCAGACCGTCATCGCACTGGCCGCGGGCCAGAAGATGGCCGAGCACGAAAGCCCGGGCGAAGCGACGCTCTTCATCCTCAGCGGTAAGCTGAACCTCGTGTCCGGTGAGGACCAGTGGAAGGGCTCCACCGGAGACTTCCTGGTCCTCCCCGCGCACCGGCACAGCGTCGAAGCACTCGAGGACGTCGCGTTCCTGCTCACCGTCGCGATGTAGCGTCGGGCGGGTCGGCACGCACCTGGTTCGGACGTGCGCACCGGATCGAACACCGTGGAAACCCAGGAGAACGGATGACCGAATCCCCGCCCGTGATCGAGATGTCCGTGGTTGCGACCCCGTCCGTGGTGTGGCCCGCGTTGCGTGATCCGGAGCTGATCAAGTGTTGGCACGGCTGGGACTACGAGGGTCTTGACGAGGAGATCAGACAGATCTATCTCGATGGCGTGGCGGCCGAGGACGCCGGCGCCTACAGCCTCCTCCTGACCAGCGGCGACCGCTTCAGCCTCCACGAACATGAGGGGACCACCCTTGTAAGGATCACCCGTGCGCCCCGCGGCCGCGACCCCGCCGTGCTCGACTGGTATGACGACATCACGGAGGGCTGGACCACGTTCCTGCAGTTCCTGAAGTTCGGCATCGAGTGGCACGGACTGGACGAACGCCGGACGTTGTTCCTCGAAGGATCCGCTACCGTGGGTGACACGGCGCGACATCTGCTGGGACTCGACGAGATCACGGGTCTGAAAGTCGGTGAGCGTTTCAGAACGGTCGCAGACACAGGTGACCAGCTGAGCGGCTTCGTCTTCTTCATCGGCGATCACCAAACCGTGGTGACTGTGGACGATCTCGGTCCTGGACTGCTGGAATTCGGTGAACAACCCGTCACCTCGACCAGGCCGAACGGCGGCTCACAGATCTTGCTGGGTGCCTACGGCCTCGACGACGAGGAGTGGGGCGAACTCGAGGAACGTTGGACGCGTTGGTGGCGGGCTCGGCCGTCCGCCGAACCTTCCACCTGACCACCCTGTCGACACGACACTGGCCACCAAGACTCCCTCCGGACAACCTATGCTGCAGACATGGGATCGCACGGTAAGCGCGCGGCAGGGATCAGTGAGTACCGGGAGGGATCCTCAGGCGTGGTCCCCACCCGCCGAAGTCTTCAACGGCTGTTCGAGGCGGTTCTGGTGGTGGGGTCAGGGCTCGAGTTGGACTCGACCCTGCAGCGCATCGTCAAGTCGGCCACGTCCCTGCTCGAGGCACGTTACGGCGCCCTCGGTGTCCGCGCCCCCGGCGGCGGCCTGTCGGAGTTCGTGTACGAGGGCATTACAACAGATGAGCGTGCGCACATGGGTCATCTCCCCGAAGGTCACGGACTGCTCGGCCTGCTGATCGACGACCCCCGTCCGGTCCGGATCGCCAATCTTGCCGAGCATCCGGCGTCGATCGGATTCCCCCCCAATCATCCGCCGATGAAGAGCTTCCTGGGTATGCCGATCATGATGCGGGGAAAGGTCTTCGGCAGCATCTATCTCACCGAAAAATTGAGCGGCCCGGAATTCACTGACGAAGACGAAGTAATCCTTCGTGCACTCGCGACGTCGGCCGGCGTGGCAATCGAGAATGCCCGACTCTTCGAGGAGTCCCGGACGCGGGAGCGGTGGTTGTCGGCCGTCGCATCGATCACGTCACGGTTGCTGGTGGGCGGGTCGCTCGATGAGACGCTGCGGACGCTCGCCGGCCAGGTACGCGAACTGTCCAGCGGCGACGAGGTGTTCATCGTCGTAACTCTCGGTGAAGGGGCCGTAGTCGACACTCTCGGCGAGGATGCTGTGGCCGGCACCGCCACCGCCGCTCGCCCGCTGCGCGACACCTTCCGAAGTGCCACACAGGCCGAACCGCTCGCCGAGGTGCTGCGCTCCCGTACCCCAGCCCTGCTGACGGATCTCGACGGTTTCGCACCGTTCTCCCGAGACGCCGGCCGGGCAGCGGTACTGCCGCTGTCGACGGCGTCGGGCGTCGGTGGTGTCCTCGTCGTCACTGCTCGCGGCAACGCGCCATGGGATCCCGACGAGGTCGCCAGACTCGAATCAGTGGCCGATCTGGCCGCCGTCGCGGTGGAATTCGCCGCCCACCAAAGCAAACAACGTTTGCTGTCCGTACTCGCCGATCGTGATCGGATCGCTCGGGACCTGCACGACAACGTTATTCAGCGGCTCTTCGCCACAGGCATGAGCCTGCAGGCCACCCACTCGATCGGCGACGTTCCGGACGGCGTGCGGTCCATCGTGACCACCGCAGTCGAGCAACTCGACCGCACCGTGCGCGAGATCCGAACCACCATCTTCGATCTGCATGCCTCTGGTGCCGCGTCCGCGACCAGTCTGCGTCGCCGACTCCTCGATGTGATCGGCGATCTCACCGCGCAGTCACCACTCGCTCCCAACGTCCAGTTCTCGGGCGCGATCGACACTCTCGTGCTCGCCCACATCCACCAGCATGCGGAGGCCGTCCTGCGGGAAGCCCTGAGTAACGTGCTGCGGCACGCACGGGCAACCACGATCGACGTCTCGGTTGTCGCCGGGGACGACCTCACGATTACTGTGGCCGACGACGGCATCGGAATCACCGGCAGCACGGCGCGTAGCGGCCTGGACAACCTCGAACGGCGCGCCGAACACTGCGGCGGCACCTGCACCTTCGACGCTCGAAGCCCTGGGACCGTCGTCACGTGGCGGGTGCCGCTGCCGTGAGGCACGAATTCAGCGCTGACTGCGTAGTTCGGTGGCCAGCACCGCCGCCTGCGTGCGTCGCTGCATCCCGAGTTTGGACAGCAGGCGTGACACGTAGTTCTTGACCGTCTTCTCTGCAAGGAAGAGCCGCTCGGCGATCTCCCGATTGGTCATTCCCTCTCCTATCAACTCGAACACGGCGCGTTCCTGCTCGGACAACTCCTCCAATGGGTCGTCCTGGCGCTCGGACCTGATCCGCTGCATCAGCGCGGACGTTGCCCGACTGTCGAGCAGAGACCCACCCTCCCCCACTGTCCGGACGGCCGAGACGAGATCGGTCCCGAGGATCTGCTTGAGCACGAACCCGGACGCACCTGCCATAATGGCATCGAACAGCGCCTCGTCGTCCGAGTACGAAGTGAGCATCAAGCACCGCAGTTCCGGTAGGTCGGCCAGGAGATTCCGGCACAATTCGACGCCGTTACCGTCGGGCAGTCGGACGTCGAGCACAGCGACGTCGGCACCGCTGCCGGGTACCCGCACCATTGCCTCTCCGACGGACGAGGCCTCGCCCACCACCTCGAGGTCTGGAACGCTACCGAGCAAATCGACCAGTCCTCGTCGCACGATCTCGTGGTCGTCGACCAGGAACACCCGCGTGGTCATCTGCATCCTCCGCCGTCTTGTCATGGAAACCGTCTTGTCATCGAAGCTGTCTTGTCATCGAAGCAAGCCACCCCTTCGCACTGTACTCACTCGTACGGGACCTCTCCCGGACTCATTCGGGACCTTCGACTCAAGCACCGTCGCGACCTCTCGAGGAAACATGTGGGAGGGAGAAAGCCCGGACACCGAATCTGGAGGTCGCGATGGACAACTGGTCGCTCGGTGACATCGAGGTGGTCTCCCGTGCCATCGTCTCGGCGCCCTCAGTCCACGGCACGCAACCGTGGGATCTGCGACTCGAAGGCACGCGCGCCGAGATCCGCGAGCGAACGGAATTCACGAGTGCACCCCGATTCACGGACGTATCTCCTGCTGATCGCGTCATCTCGTGCGGTACCGGTATCGCGAACGTAGAGCTGGCGATGCACGCCCTCGGAAGGAAAATCGAGACGGATCTACTGCCTTATCCGCGGCAGCCCGACCTCGTCGCAACCATCCGCACGGTCGGTTCGGCGCCAGCGTCGAGCACCGAACTGCGATTGTTCTCCGCGCTGGCGCGCCGCCGGAGCCATCGAGAGACGTTTGCCGACATTCCCGTCCCCGCAGCGACGATTGGCGACATCGTCGCTGCAGCACGCATCGGCGGTGTCGCCACGACATTGCTCGCCCCAGACGAGGCACACGCGCTGGCTGACGTTCTGCTCTACTCGGCGGACCGTATTCGCCACGATCCGCGTCACCAACGCGATATCTTCTCGTGGACCTCGCACTGGCTTCCTCAGGTCGGTCGCGAATCGGTCGACGCATTTCACTCTGCGGTCACCCGCGAGGTCTCCGACCCGGTGATCACCCGCGAGGTCTCCGACCCGGTGAGACTCGCCGCGGCCATCGAGAGCGAGACCGTCCTGGTGTTCGCCTCCGACACGCAAGAGCCGATCGACCTGCTACGCACAGGTATCGCAGTCGAACGGGCATGGCTGACTGCCGTCGACGCCCGTCTCAGCGCCTCCGTCCTCTCGCACCCACTGCGCATCGAGGATTCGGCGCAGAGGCTAGCCCAACGACTGAACCTGACGAGCCACCCACAGTTGATCCTGCGAATCGGATACTGACAGAACAGAAACGGAGTGTCATGGCAAACCGCGAACTTGCTGATCGCGAACTACTGCACGAACTCGAAGGCGTCGCCGAGGAGAACGTCAACCGGCACCTCACGATGACCAAAGATTGGCATCCTCACGACTACGTGCCGTGGGATGACGGCAGCAACTTCGCGGCGATGGGCGGTATCGACTGGGATCCGGAGCAGTCCAAACTGAGCGAGACCGCCAAGGCAGCGATGATCACCAATCTGCTGACCGAGGACAATCTGCCGTCGTATCACCGCGAGATCGCCGAGCATTTCTCCCTCGACGGCGCCTGGGGAACGTGGGTCGGTCGCTGGACCGCCGAAGAGAACAAGCATTCGATCGTGATGCGGGACTACCTGGTCGTAACGCGAGGCGTTGACCCGGTGGCCCTCGAGAACGCTCGCATGGACCACATGACGAGGGGCTTCGCTCCGGACGGCGGGTCCATGCTGAATTCCGTGTCGTACGTGACGTTCCAGGAACTCGCCACCCGGGTTTCCCACCGGAACACCGGGAAGGCTTGCGGCGATCCGATCGCAGACAGGATGCTCGCACGGGTGGCGGCGGACGAGAATCTGCACATGATGTTCTACCGAAATATTGTCGAAGCCGCCCTGGACGTCGCACCGGATCAGACGATCGCTGCGATCCACAAGGTGGTCACCGACTTTCAGATGCCGGGCGCCGGAATGCACAACTTCCGCCGCAACGCGGTCCTGATCGCGAAGGGTGGCATCTACGACCTTCGCCAGCACCTCGACGACGTCGTCCTGCCCGTGCTCCGCAAATGGAACATATTCGAACGCAACGATTTCGGGGATACTGGAGAACAGTACCGCGAAGAATTGGCCGCATTTCTGGAGACACTGGAGGGCAAGGCCACCCATTTCGAGGAGTCGCGGGATCGAGCTCTCGCGCGCGAGGCACGACGTGGTGAACGGATGGTCGCTTTGTGAGCGGGACCGCGATCCGTTCGGTCCGGACCATACACGTCGAATGGTCCGTCACCGACTGGCGGTGACGGCCCATCTCCAGACGCTGCCCTTCCAGACGCTACTGGTGCCGAACAATCATCACTGGGCAGTCTGCGGTGTGAAGCAGCGCATTACTGGTGGAGCCCAACAGCATTCCTCTGAAACCGCCCCGACCTCGGCTGCCGACGACGATCAACTGCGCCTTCTCCGCGAACTCGCTGAGCACTCGCACCGGCCGGTCGCGTGCAACGACGCGTTCGACCCGGACGTCGGGATAGCGTTCCTGGAATCCGGCGAGACGCTCGGCGAGCACCACCTCCTCGCCAGTTTGGATTCCGCTCCACAGTGGATCCTCCGGGCTGGCTCCGAGGGACGGCTGAACACTGACGTCGCTCCACACATTGACCGCGACAAGGCTCGCCGACCGAGCTGCGGACTGTTCGAACGCCATCTCCAGTGCAGTCCTACTGTTTTCCGAACCGTCGACACCGACCACGATCGGCCCCTCAGTCGGCGGCCGCCCGTCCATGGTGCGGCCCCGGACGACCACCAGCGGACACTGCGCGTGCGCGGCGACTGCGGAGGTGACGGAGCCGACCAGCAGACCGGTGAGTTCACCGTGGCCGCGTGAACCGAGCACCACCATGTGCGCGGAGGCGGAAAGGTCGATGAGCGTCTGGCTCACCTTGCCCTCGTGCCGTTCGGTGGTGACGTCGAGAGGTTCGTCCACCGTCTGCTTGGCGTGTAAGCGTGCACTGCCCAACCGCGCCTTGGCCGTATCCTCGAGTTCTTCCTTGAAGCTCTCTGCCAGATACGGTTCGCTGTAGTAGAAGGCGGGCATATGCACCACAGTTACGATGTGCAGCGGGAGGGACAGTGCAGCGGCCGTCCGGGCGGCCCACGCGACGGCGGCGGACGCCGACTCGGATCCGTCCACGCCTACGATGATCGGTTTGATTCCGGTCATGGTCACCTTTCCTGGTACCGGCTGCGCAATGGGTAGTGCATGCGGAGCTATCCGCAGATCTTGCGGAGTTTCTCGATCAGTTCGACACGACCCGCCCTATCGGCTGCGAGTGGTGCGACGGTGAGCGTGGTGACCCCGGACTCGGCGAAGGCGGCCACCCGCTCCGCTACGTAGCTTTCCGGGCCGATCAAAGACACCGCCCGAACCAGGTCGTCGGGTATAGCCGCCGCGGCCTCGTTCTTCTTGCCCGACAGATACAGGTCCTGGATCACGGCGGCTTCCTTTTCGTAGCCGTACCGGACCGCGAGATCATTGTAGAAGTTCTTGCCCTTCGCTCCCATGCCACCGATGTACAGCGCAAGGGTGGGCCGCACCCAGTCGAGCATGTGCTCGACGTCGTCCCCGATAGCAAGGGCGGGAGAGGCGAAGACCTGCAGGTCACCGAGGCTGGGATCACGCTTCGCCTTGCCCTTGGCCAGGGGCTCGCCCCACACGCTCGCAGCCTTCTCCGGGTGGTAGAAGATGGGCTCCCACCCCTCCGCGATCTCGGCTGTCATCTCCACGTTCTTTGGCCCCAGTGAGGCGATGACGATCGGGATGCTTTCCCGCACAGGGTGGTTGATGATCTTCAGCGGCTTACCCAGACCCGTGCCCTTCTCGGCCGGTAGCGGAACTTGGTAGTACTTGCCCTGGTGCTGGACCTTCTCACGGCGCCACACCTGGCGGCAAATGTCGACGACCTCACGGGTGCGTCCGAGCGGTGCGTCGTACTTGACGCCGTGAAAGCCCTCGATCACCTGTGGGCCGGAGGCGCCGAGACCCATGACGAAGCGCCCATCCGACACGAAGTCGAGGCCGGCGGCGGTCATAGCCGTCAGACTCGGCGTGCGAGTGTAGATCTGAAAGATGCCCGAAGCGAGTTCGAGCGTCGAGGTCTTGGCGGCGAGGAAGCCGAGTTGACTGACTGCGTCGAACGAATATGCCTCGGGCACGAACACGATGTCGAGCCCGGCCTTCTCCAAGTCGGCCACTTCTTCGCCCGTTTCGGCGAAACCGCCGCTGTAATTCAAGCTCATACCTATACGCACGTCGTTCCCCAATCCTCGTGTTGCCCTGCAACCTGTTCCTGGTGAAACCAGAACACTACTGCGGCCAATCGAGTCAGGGCAGTGCAGGCCGGACAACCACAACGGGGCAGTATGCGCCACCGACCAGGCTGTTACTCGTCGAACCGAGCAACATCCCTTTGAACCCGCCGCGACCTCTGCTCCCAACCACCAGCAGTTGCGCCTTCTTCGACCATTCGAGCAGGCGCTCCCGCGGATCATCGGTGTACACCTTACGGGTAACCTGCACATCCGGGTATCGCTCCTGCCACCCGGCGAGACTCTCGGCGAGCAGCGCATACTCCCCCTCCTCGAGTCCATCCGGCACCAGGGCGACGGCACGAGGGTCCTCGAACACGGTCGACCGGAGGTCGCTCCACACGTGGACCGCCACGAGTGGAGCGTTCCGCAGCGACGCCTCATGGAAGGCCACAGAGATCGCGCGTTCACTGGTGGGACTGCCGTCCACACCAATGACGACGGGACCGCCCTTATGGGCTTCACCCCGGACTACGAGCACCGGGCAGTGCGCGTGGGAGGTGACGTTGATCGCCGTGTTACCCAGCAGTGCGGTGGAGGCCGTCCCCGACCCCGAGGCGCCGACCACCACCACCCGAGCGTCCGCGGACAGGTCGACGAGCCACTGGCTGCTGCTGCCAACGGAAAACTCGGTATCGATGTCGATGAGGGGATTGACCGCGAACGCCTGTTCGTGCGCCTCTGCCAGGATCACCTTGCCGCTCTCCTCGACCCACTCGTACGCGCCGGCCGCATCCGAATAGGGGCTGCCGAATCCGTACGGAGCGAAATCGAGCGCGTGGATGATCTTCAGTTTCAATCCACGCTTGCCGGCAAGTTCGGCTGCTATCCGTACCGCGGACTTGGAGGTGTCCGACCCGTCGACACCTACCACAACGCTGTTTCGGTTCTTTGCGCTCATGTGTCCACAGTATCCCCGGTTGGCATCTGCCGTTCTTCTGCTTTTACCGAAGGACCAAAGTCCCCAACTACTCGGGGCCTCGGCCCGTAGCCGACGTGTTCAACCGTGGCGAAAATGTATCGGAATTGCATGCCACTTTCGAATGCCACTGCGACACGGAACTTTCCGAAGAAACTCGACCGCAGCGACGTCAGTCACATAATTGGTATCTGAAATACCGATTAAGGTACCTTCAGGCCATGCAACTCACCCAGTTCACCGACCTCGGACTGCGGCTGGTCATGCGGCTGGCCGTCGCCGGGGACGGTGAACGGCCGGGAAGCCGGGCGATCGCCCAGGAACTGTCGGTGTCGTACACCCACACCGCGAAGGTGATCGCCAGGCTGGGTGAACTCGGTATCGTCGACGCCCGGCGGGGACGTGGCGGCGGGCTGTCCATCACCGAACTCGGACGCACCGCGTCCGTCGGGTGGCTCGTGCGCCGACTCGAAGGCGAGGCGGAGGTCGTGGACTGCGACGGCGCCCATCCTTGCCCTCTGCGATCGGGATGCCTGCTACGGTCTGCACTCCGCCGTGCTCAGGACGCCTTCTTCGAATCCCTGGACTCGATCACCATCGAGGATCTCACGTCCGCTCCCACCAGAACCGTACTGCTCGCCCTCCCCCGAGTGGCAGAGAAGACCCCCCAGATTTCTCGAACGATCGGAGAATGACATGCTCTCGCCCACCTCGACGGAGGTCATCCGCGCCACCCTGCCAGTGGTCGGGGCCGCGATCTCGGACATCACGACGCTGTTCTACCGCAAGATGTTCGACGCCCACCCCGAACTCGAGCGCGACCTGTTCAACCGCGGCAACCAGGCACAGGGTGAACAGCAGAAAGCACTGGCTGGGGCCATCGCGGCGTTCGCCGCTCTCCAGCTCGAGCCCGATCAGGCGCGGGTCGACCTCATCCTGTCCAGGATCGCGAACAAGCACGCCTCACTGGGAATCGAGCCCGCCCAGTATGCGATCGTGCACAAGCACTTGTTCGAGGCCATCGTCGAGGTCCTCGGTGATGCCGTCACTCCCGAGGTCGCCGCTGCCTGGGACGAGGTGTACTGGTTGATGGCGCAGACCCTGATCTCGATGGAAGCCGGCCTCTACGAGTCCGCTGGTGTCGCGGTCGGTGATGTCTGGCGAGAGGTGCGGGTTCGGGAGCGCCGCAACGAGTCCGCAGACACCGTGTCATTCGTATTCACCTCCCTGGACGGAACACCCCTTCCGGCGTTCGCGCCGGGGCAGTACCTCTCCGTCGCCGTTCGGCTACCCGACGGAGCACGCCAGATCCGCCAGTACAGCCTGTCTTCGGCCCCTTCGAGCGACGACTGGAGGATCACGGTGAAGCGGGCGGGGGAAGTCTCGAACTTCCTGTACCACAATGTGTTCGAAGGAGACATCGTGGGGGCTTCGACGCCCTTCGGCGATCTCGTCCTACAAGACGACGACGCGCCGCTGCTCCTCGTCTCCGCTGGTATCGGGTGCACGCCCATGATCGGAATGCTCAGCCACCTCGCGGATACCGAGGACAGTCGCCAGATTTCGGTGCTGCACGCCGACCGCTCCGTCAGCAGCCACGCACATCGTGCGGAACTGGGCGAACTCGTCGAACGGTTGCCGTTCGCGGTGATGCACCGCTGGTACGAAGACCTCGGTGCCCGCCGTCCCGAGGACAGCTTGCGAGAGGGGCGCGCCGACCTCCGCGAGGTCACGATCGCCGACGGAACCCATGCCTACCTGTGCGGCCCGTTGCCGTTCATGCTCGGAATGCGGGAGGCTCTCCTCGAAAAGGACGTGCCCGCCGAGAATATCCACTACGAGGTGTTCGGACCGGACAGCTTTGCCCCGACCATGTAAGCGTCACACCGGTCAGGTAGGGACTGAGCGCCCCTCACTCATGGTCTCCACGTATTGACGCAGCATCGCGGCCAAGCGCTACCGGCCTGCTCAGACCGGCGTCCTCGTAGCGCACCACCTGTGCGCTGCCACGAGGCGCCGGTCTGCCGCACGACACCTGCCCTCAATAGGTGCTGAGTTGGTGCGCAAGAGTTTTCACGGAGAGCCCGACTGCGATCAGGCCCGCATCGGTGATCTGCAGCAGTCGGTGCGGGCCAATATGCTGGCACCGGGGCCCCGCAACAGAGCGCGGCGGCGGCCATGACATCGAGCACTGCCGACCCTGGGGCGCAACGCTTTCGAGATCGAGTTCGATGTCTTCGCCGGGAGTGGCGGGATCTGCTCGTTGAACAGTTCGCAGCGTGGGTTCGACGTGATCTATTCACGGCTGAGGTCCCCGAGTTGAAGCGTCGGAATCATGCCGATCATGACCAACCGCGAGCGTGCTGTTGGATCCGCTCTCGGCTGCCTGAAGAGACGCCCGCAGAGTGCGCTCGAGTTCGAATGCGCTGTCTTGGAGCATTCTTTCGAGCACTTCGGCACACATGAGTACCTTCTGCCGACCCCGGCGCCGGTCTGCTCGAAGGGTATTCGCCCGGGTCTCGACCACGGGAATGCTCATCTTCCGTGACGATGACGATCTCGAGCCGGAATGGTCTCTATGCGTTCCTGGCCGCGCCGTCCCAAGTGACCGACACACCGCGGTCTGTCAGCCAACGCCCCGGATCGATCTTGCTACCGTTCGCGTCATGCACCTCGAAGTGCAGGTGGGGTCCGGTGGACTGGCCGCGGTTCCCGACATAGGCGATCTGCTGTCCGGCAGCGACTCGCTGACCGACGTTCACCGTGTAGTCATTGATATGGCCGTACACCGTGGTGGTTCCGTCGTCGTGCAGGAGTCGCACCCACAGTCCGAATCCGGACATCGGGCCAGCGTCGATGACCTGTCCGTCGGCGGCCGCGAGAACCGGGGCACCGATGGGTGCGGCGATGTCGATTCCTCCGTGGTGCGCTCCCCAGCGGGAGCCGAAGTTGGAGGTCAGTGTGCCCGACACCGGCTGAACCGTGCGGGGCTTGACTGGGTTGATCGAGCGGAGCCACTGCTGAGCCTGGGCGCCGAAGTCCTGGGCGCCGAGATCAGGGCCGCCGAAGTCCTGGGCGCCGAGATCAGGGCCGCCGAAGTCCTGGGCGCCGAGGTCAGGGCCGCCGAAGTCCTGGGCGCCGAAGTCCTGGGCGACAAAGCCGAGCTCGGGGGGCAACTCGAAACCGGCCGGAAGCAAATCGGCCGGGATCTCGAATGGCAGGCCCGGCAGGGTCAGCGCACCACCCGTCTGGTGCGATTCGACTGGGGCGGCCGCAGCACTTGCGGCACTCAACTGGGCTCCGCCAACCGCGATGGCCCCGGTGGCGGCCGCAACAGTCGCGGCCTTGATGCCCACACCCGTTCCGGTCTGCTGACTGCGATGACGGCCACGGACCGCATCCGGATCGATCTCGAAACGAACGGAACACCCGTCCGCCCGGTGATTGGAACCCACAGTGAAAACCTCGTCGGTGGTCGGAGTGCAAGCTCAGCCCCATCCGGGGCGAACTCCTCTGTCTGCCGACAAATATAACAAAATGATATCGGTCAGGCCACCGTGACCTAACGGTCACATTCCGCCCTCCTCGAGTTCTTCCTCGAATGCGGCGTAGCGCGCACGGTGCGAGGCGCGCCGACGGGTCACCGCCCAGCCGATGCCAAGCACGACGAACCAGATCGGTGTGATCAGGAGTGCGTGCAGGGTGTCAGGTTCGCGGGTAAGTGCCCAGATGATGAACGCGAAGAAGCCGAGGATGACCCAACACACTGCGACGCCACCTGGCATCTTGAATTTCGACGCCTCATGCAACTCTGGGCGGCGCTTCCGGTAGACCAAATAGCTGGCCAGGATCATCGTCCACACGAAAATGAACAGGACAGACGCGATCGTCGTCACTGCGGTGAACGCCTCGATCACCGACTCGCCCGACATAAGGAGCGCGAGCGCGGCAAGTAGGAAAATGGACGAGACGATCAGGGCGTTGGCCGGCACCCTGCGAGAGCTGAGCTTGCCGAGCCGGGCCGGTGCGTCACCCTCCTGCGCGAGGCCGTAGACCATGCGTGACGTCGAATAGACACCCGCGTTCGCCGAGGAAGCGGCCGACGTCAGCACCACGAACTGAACCACACCTGCCGCACTACCCAGGCCGGCGAGCGCGAACATCGCCGTGAACGGGCTCTCGTTGGGCATGACCCCGCGCCACGGCGTGACCGACATGATCACGATCAGGGAAACCACATAAAACAGCAAGATGCGGAACGGGATGGAGTTGATCGCCCTGGGGAGATTCTTCTCCGGATCCTTTGCCTCGGCAGCCGTGGTGCCGACGAGCTCGATACCGACGAAGGCGAACACGGCAATCTGGAATCCTGCGACGAAGCCCAACACCCCTGTCGGGAACATGCCTCCGTCGTTCCACAGGTTATCGAACCCTGCCTGCACACCGTTGGGCGATGTGAAGTGGGTGAACACCATCACCAAGCCCACGACGATCAGGCCGACGATGGCGATGATCTTGATGAGAGCGAACCAGAACTCGGCCTCACCGAACGCACGCGCTGTCGGCAGGTTCAGCAGCAGCAGCGCGGCGATTGCCGCCAGCGCGGGGATCCACAACTGGAGGTCGGGCCACCAGTACCGGACATATCCGGAGATCGCGATGACTTCGGCGACTCCCGTGACGATCCAGCAGAACCAGTAGGTCCAGCCGGTGAAAAATCCCGCCCAGGGGCCGAGGAGGTCGGCGGTGAAGTCGGAGAAAGACTTGTAATGCAAGTTGGAGAGCAGCAATTCGCCCATAGCTCGCATCACGAAGAAGAGCGCGAAGCCGATGATCATGTAGACGAAAATCACCGACGGACCTGCCAGCGAGATCGTCTTGCCCGACCCCATGAACAGGCCGGTGCCGATCGCTCCGCCGATCGCGATCATCTGGATGTGGCGGTTCGACAGCTGCCGAGACAGGTGTGGTTCCCCCGCCGATCCTGTCCCCGGGTCACCACCCGTTTCCAATTCGATCGAGCCCGTCGAAAAGTTCTGTTCAGCCATGGACCACCTGCCATCGTCTCCAGTCGCCGCCGTTGCCGTCTGCGAAGATAGTCGCGTCGAACCGGTTACGCTCGCGAGCCCCCGTCGAGCAGGGAGTTCGTCCGGGCCTGATCACCGGCACGACGCCTCGAGCGCCTTCCAGTGCATCGATGGATCACGGCAGATGGATCAACGCAGATGCTCCCGGAAGAACCCATCGATCCTCGTCCACGCATCGGCGGCGGCATCCGGATCTGGCACCATCCCCGCGACCTTCAGCAACGGTCGCACCGCCTTCGGTCCGGCCTGCTCGTCATTCAGGAACCCGTGTCCCGCGGTCGGGTACTCCCTCACATCGTGAACCACGCCGGCCTTCGTCAGAGCGACATCCAATTTGGCAGCAGCCTTCTTCAGACTGAAGTCCTTTCCGCCATAGCTGGCGACCACGGGGCACGCACCTTCCATCGCCCCATCGAGGTCGCTGGGCAGAATCCCATAGTTGGGCGCCGCCGCGTCGAACCCCGAATCGGCCACCATCAGAGCGAAGCCGCCGCCCATGCAGAACCCGATGACTCCGATTTTCCCGGTGCACTCGGCTGACGCCGACAACCACTGCCGCGCGGCCTCGATGTCTCCGTACGCTCGCCCCTTCCCCGAGCGCATCGCCCGCATCGTCGACACCAGGCAACGCCTCGCGCCGCCCGCACTGAACAGGTCGGGAGCCAACGTCAGGAAACCCGAGGCAGCCAACCGGTCGGCCTGTCTGCGCATGACGTCGTCCATCCCGAACGCCTCGTGCACCATCACCACCCCCGGCCACGGCCCATCCCCCGTCGGTCGCGCGAGATAGCCGTGCAAGGTATGTGAACCGTCGTGCCGCCCAGCGAGGTCGGTCAGATCGATGTCGGACATGTAGTGACTCCCATTCCGGAACTTCTTCGTCCAAGTGCCCTCCCCATCCTGAGCGAAGACCATTCCGGTTACACTTCACCTCGATGTGCGCTGCGCGTGCATCGCGCCTTCGTAGCTCAGGGGATAGAGCAACCCTCTCCTAAAGGGTAGGTCGCAGGTTCGAATCCTGCCGAGGGCACTTATCCCACTACATTCCACATGTCAAACGCGGGCTTGACCTGCACCGATTCTAATTCCTCGAAATCTTGACATGGGGGGTGACGGGCCGTGATGGGGACCAAAGTGGAGAGTATACGGAGAGTGGTGCAGACCCCACTGGCGCCATTCTCGCGACCATGCCAAATATGACAGGGTCGGCTGCGAACGAATTCAGTTATCCACAGCCCACCAACCCTGGCACCGGTAACACCCGAACCATCATTGAACCCCCAAGAACCACCAGCAGCTGCGAGCGGCGGCAGCGAACTCGACGAAACAACCACCCGGATCAACGAACTCGAATCCGCGACCGGATCGACCTCCACGGCGCCCAAGCCCGCGCCGCACATGCCAAGTCGTTTGCATAGGCCGATGGAGCCGGCGAAGGGTTGCTCTCTGGGCACTTCGTTATCAGTCGGTCTGGATCAGCCGGTCTGGATCAGACGGTCTGGATCAGACGCTGTGGCTGTGCTGGGCGCGGCGCTCGAGGATCTCCCGCTCCATCCCGCTCTCCGGGCCT
>NZ_BCXB01000046.1 GCF_001894885.1 Rhodococcus marinonascens NBRC 14363 | reverse complement strand
GGCAGATCGGTTCCGGGCGCCGGCCACCCCGATCGAGTCCATCGTGGCCGAGGTATTCGGCGATGTCCTATCTATCGAACGCGTCGGCGCCGACGACGACTTCTTCAAGTTGGGCGGAGACTCATTGTCCGCCACCCGGGTGGTCGCCCGGGTCGATGCCGCCCTGGACGTCGAGGTCGGTTTGCATACCTTGTTCGAGGCTCCGACCGTGGCGGCGTTTGCGGAACGCGCCGCCGGCGCCGGGGAACGCAAAGACCGTCCGGTGTTGCAGGCGACGGCACGTCCCGCGCGAATTCCCTTGTCTCTCGCCCAGACTCGCATGTGGTTCCTCAACCAGTTCGATACATCTTCACCAGTCCACAACATCGTGATGGCGTTCCGGCTCACCGGGGCCCTCGATATCGGCGCGCTGAGGTCGGCGGTGTCGGATGTGGTGGGGCGGCACGAGTCGCTCCGGACCCGTTTTCCGATGATTGGTAGCCAACCGGCGCAAGTGATCCTGCCGGCCCGGGAATCGGTGCCGGACCTGGCCGTCACGAGGGTGTCGGGTGAGGCGGATTTGCAGCAGAGGCTCACGGAGACGGCGTCGCTGGGATTCGATGTCACAGAGCAGGTGCCGTTGCGAGTGGCTGTGTTCGAGATGTCCAACGACGATCGTGCACTTCTGGTGGTTGTGCACCACATCGTTGCGGACGGCGTGTCGATGGTCCCACTCGCGCGTGATGTGATGGCGGCGTATACCGCGCGGACGGCAGGGCATGCCCCGCAGTGGCGACCGCCGCCGGTTCAGTATGCCGATTTCACGATCTGGCAGCGACAAGTTCTCGGCTCGGAAGACGATGCGCAATCGCTCGTATCACGGCAACTGGACTACTGGCGTGCCACGCTGGCTGGTCTTCCTGCGGCCCTGGAACTGCCATCCGACCGCCCGCGCTCGATGCAACGATCGCCCGATGGGAACCGCGTCGGATTCGAGATCGGTTCCAGCCTGCATCGTCGGTTGGCGGAGCGGGCCTCAGCGCATCACTCGACAGTGTTCATGGTCGCGCACGCCGCCTTGGCGGTGTTCCTGGCCAAGATCACCGGTTCCGAGGACATCGCCATCGGAACCCCGGTCGCCGGGCGAGGCGAGGCCGTCCTGGACGACGTGGTCGGAATGTTCGTCAATACGGTGGTCCTACGGACGGTCGTCCGCGATGCGCGCCCGTTCAGCGAACTGCTCGAGCAGGTACGAGGCGTCGACCTCGGCGCCTACGGTCACGCGGAGGTGCCGTTCGAGAAGGTCGTGGAAGCACTCGACCCGCCCCGATCAACGGCGCATTCGCCACTGTTCCAAGTATTGGTCGAATTCCAGAACACGGAGCGACCCGATTTCTCATTGCCGGGAGTCGAGGTGGACGGCATAGACCTCGGCGCGAGGATCGCGAGGTTCGACCTCCAGTTGACGCTGGCCGAGGAGTACGGCAAAGACGGCACGGCGGCGGGTATCGCAGCCAGCTTCACCTACGCCACAGATCTTTTCAACCCCTATACCGTCGCCGGGTTCGCCGACCGGTTCGTTCGCCTGCTCGACGCAGCGGTCACCGATCCATCGATCCGAGTGGGCGATCTCGAAATTCTCGGTGCCCTCGAACGGGCCGAACTCGTACCGATGCGGGGCCTTCCCTCTGTGACCGGGCGGACGCTACCGGACGTGCTCACCGCGGGAGCCGCATTCGCACCGGCGGCGACCGCACTGTCTGGCGACGGCCTCACCATGTCGTATCGGGAGCTTGACGAACGATCGAACCGCCTGGCCAGGGCGCTGATCGACCGCGGCGCCGGCCCGGATGCGTTCGTTGCGATCGGGGTGCCGCGGTCGATCGAGTGGGTGCTGTCGGTGTGGGCGGTCGCGAAGTCGGGCGCGGCCTACGTGCCGGTCGATCCCCTGCTGCCGTCCGCTCGCATCGGCGGAATGCTGGAAGATTCGGGTGCGGTGCTCGGGCTGACAGTCTCCGGGCAGCGCGACAGGATGCCCGGAGTGGTGGAATGGTTACTGCTGGACGATCTCGACATCGAGAACACGTACCCCGGCGGCCCTGTGACCGATACCGAGCGTCTGCGTCCGCTGCGCGTCCAGCACGCTGCATTTCTGCTCTACACCTCCGGATCGACGGGAACACCGAAAGGTGTGGTGGTTACGCACGGCGGCCTCGCGAGCCTGGCCGCCGAGGAGCGGGAGCGCTTCGCGGCGACCCGCGGTGATCGGGTCTCGCACCTGGCTTCGCCGAGTTTCGACGCATCCGTGTTCGAACTACTGTTGGCGTTCGGCGCCGGCGCGACACTGGTGATCGTGCCGCCCGCCGTTCTCGGGGGACCGGAACTGGCTCAATTCCTTGAGGTGGAGCGCGTCACGCACGCCTTCTTCACACCCACGATCCTCGATTCCATGGGCACCGCCGGGATTGCTTCCCTGCGGATTCTCGCGGTGGCGGGTGAACGGTTCCCGCCCGAGGTGGCGTCGCGGTGGACACCCGGACGATCCGTCTTCAATGGATACGGCCCCACCGAGGTGACGGTGCAGACGACAACGGGCGAGGTGCTCTCGCCCGCGGAGCCGGTGAATATCGGTGGGCCGAGTCGCGGCGTCGACGTGGTCGTATTGAACACCTGGTTGAAACCGGTTCCGGTCGGTGCGGTCGGCGAACTGTACGCGGCGGGACCAGGGTTGGCGCGTGGCTACCACCGCCGTCCGGGACCGACTGCGGCGTCGTTCGTGGCAAACCCATACGGCGAGCCTGGCTCCCGACTGTACCGAACCGGCGACCTCGTGCGCTGGACCGCGATCGGTCGGCTGGAATACGTGGGACGCAACGACTTCCAGGTGAAAATTCGTGGACAGCGAGTCGAACTCGGCGAGATCGAGTCGGTACTCACCCGCTGCGACGGCGTACGCGGGGCGGCGGCCGCCGTGCAGAGCGGCGTCGGAGACCGACTGGTGGCATACGTCGCGCCGGAAACCGGTGCGAGCATCGACCCCGCCGAGGTGCTCCGCTACGCCGGATCCCACCTCGCACCGTACATGGTGCCTGCCCAACTGGTTGTGCTCGATAGTCTGCCCGTCGGTCGGACCGGAAAACTGGACCGGCGATCGCTACCCGCTCCGTCGATCGCGCCTCGAAAGTTCCGCCCCCCGGCCAGCGCGGTCGAGGAAGCGGTGGCGGAAGTCTTCGCCGAGGTGCTCGGCGTCGCACG
This sequence comes from Rhodococcus marinonascens NBRC 14363, assembly GCF_001894885.1. Taxonomy (GTDB): domain Bacteria; phylum Actinomycetota; class Actinomycetes; order Mycobacteriales; family Mycobacteriaceae; genus Rhodococcus_F; species Rhodococcus_F marinonascens. Next base: position 19,746 of record NZ_BCXB01000046.1, on the reverse strand, counting down.
CGTCGGTGCCGACGACGACTTCTTCGAACTGGGCGGGAACTCACTGGCGGCGACTCGGGTGGTTGCCGAGCTGAGGGTTAGGCTCGGCACGGAGCCACTGCTGCAGTGGATATTCCGTAATCCGAGCCCGGAGGGCCTGGCCCGCCGCATCGTGGATCTGTCGGCGTCCGGACGCGTGCCGGCCGACGACGTGCTGGCTGTTGTCATTCCGTTCCGGGCCGCCGGCGCACGGTCTGCCCTGTTCTGTGTGCACCCGGCCGGCGGACTCGCCTTGGGGTACGCCGGGTTGATCAAGCACCTTGCGCCCGACCGTCCGGCCTATGGGCTTCAGCTTCCGATTCTCAGTGGCGGAACAACATTCGACTCGATGGCACAACTGGCCCATCGATATGTGGTCGAGATGCGGGCTGTGCAGCCTCTAGGGCCGTATCACCTGCTGGGTTGGTCACTCGGAGGGGTGATTGCGCAGGCCGTCGCGGTCGAACTGCGCGAGTCGGGCGCCGATGTCGGGACTCTCGCAATGATGGACAGCTACGTTGCGGAGGGGGACGACTTTGGTGACCTCGAGGTGGACGCCGAGAAGTGGCTCCGCGGACTGGGTGTCGAGTCCGAAGGCGGCACCGATACAGATTCGTCGTACCGCGAGCAGTTGGTCGAGATGCTCGGCCGATCGTTCGGCCGCGACTCCGCATTCGCCTCGACGCTCCTCGGGCGCATCAGCGCCGGACTGGAGAGCTCCAAGCAGATCTCCACCGGATACGAGCCTCGAGTGTTCGATGGCGACCTGTTGTTTTTCAGTGCCGCGCGGTCTGCTGACGGCGAAGAAGGGGAACGGCCATCGCCGAGCGTGTGGCAACCGGCGATCGCAGGCGCGATCGTCGAGCACAAGGTGGAATGCGACCATCTGCGCATGACCACTCCGGAGGCCCTCGCGAGCATCGGGCCGATCCTGGAGAGATCGCTGGCCTCACGCCCCGATCGCGCGGCCGATGCCCGGCCAGGACTGCCGTAGTTCGGTCTCGAACAGACCCCACGAGTGCGTGCCGTAGGGGAGGAAGCTGAAGGTGGCTGGAATCCCCAGCGACGCGAGCTTGTTCTGAAACGCGACGGCACACGAATTGGTCACCATCTCGAGGACACCGCCGCCGATCGTCTGAGGCAGAGCCAATACAGGGTTGTGATCATCGATTGCGCCGGGGATCCCGTTGCCGCTGGATATGAACAACTCTGTGCCGCGAAGACGTTCGGCGTTGCGCATCGGGTCGTGCAGGGCCCACCGGGGGTCCGACGAACCTCCCCACATGTTGGCAGCATTGCCGCCGCCGCGCAGTTCGACCATGGACCGCACCATCGCCTGGCCGAGCGTGCCGCTCGTCATGGGGCAACCGCTGTACGAGCCGACCGCACGGTAGAAGCCCGGGGCCTGCATGGCAAGGGCGAGTACTGCGCTGCCCGCCATCGATACCCCCCCGATCGCGTTGACCCCGGTGGTGTCGAATCGACTGTCGATCGCGGCGGGAAGTTCACTCGTCAAATATGTCTGCCACTTGTTGCGGCCGAGAACAGGATCGTCCGCGATCCAGTCTGTGTACATGCTGTACTGCCCGCCGATTGGCATGACGACATTGACATGCTTGTCGGTGAAGAATTCCCGCACACCGGTGTTGTTGAACCACGAGATGCCATCCGCCCCGCCGCCGATGCCGCTGAGGAGATAGAAAGTGGGGGCCGGACCACCCGAAGCGGGGGAAATGACGTCGTTGGGTACCCACCGGCCCATTGACGGTGAATACACGTCTACCCGCGTGGTGATCGCCTCCGCGGACGCGGATGGCGGACCGAGACCCGCCCAGGCGGGCAGCACCAGGAGTGTCGCCGCCAGAACGCGTGGAAGGATTGCCGAATGCAGAACTTTGAACGGTAGCATGTCGCCCCCTGCTTTTGGCCTGCCCTTCCAATCTAGAACGGTGCGGTACCCGCTTGGTGCAGATCTGGCGAACCGGTGCAAAGATAACTTGGTGACCGACAAAGACCGGCCCGACGAGCGATTCACCCTCGCGAGTGAGCGGACGTTCCTCGCATGGATGCGTAGCTCACTCGCTCTTCTCGCCGGGGGCATCGCGATCGAACACCTCGTTCCCGGATTCAGCACCCAGTTGGTGAGGACCACGCTCGGACTGATCTTGATAGGGCTCGCCGCGGCCGCGGCACTCGTGGGAATGCGACGGTGGTACCAGGTGGAAAAGGCGCTCAGGGAGGATGCCCCCATGCCGCCACCGCACGAACTGTGGTTGTTCTCGGTGACGCTGATAGCGGTGGCAATTGGAGCGGCGGTCGCCAGCCTTGTAGCTGCGTTCTAGCCTGCAGAAGAGGTTCGCATCTCGCGAACCGAACGTGACGACGAAGGAGTGCACAGTGGCCCACGAACTCAAACTCGGTTACAAGGCGTCCGCGGAGCAGTTCAGTCCGCGGGATTTGGTGGAGTTGGGTGTTCTCGCGGAAGCGCACGGGATGGATTCGGCGACGGTGTCGGATCATTTCCAGCCGTGGCGGCACGAGGGTGGACACGCGCCATTCTCGATTGCGTGGATGACGGCGGTGGGCGAGCGTACGAGTCGTATGCAGCTGGGGACGTCGGTGTTGACGCCGACCTTCCGGTACAACCCGGCGGTGGTGGCGCAGGCGTTCGCGACGATGGGGTGTCTGTATCCAGGGCGGATCATGCTCGGGGTGGGTACCGGTGAGGCGCTGAACGAGATCGCGACGGGCTTCTCGGGGCAGTGGCCCGAGTTCAAGGAGCGGTTCGCGCGGTTGCGGGAGTCGGTACGGCTGATGCGCGAACTGTGGCTCGGAGACCGGGTCGATTTCGAGGGGGAGTACTTCTCGACCAAGGGGGCCTCGATCTATGACGTTCCCGAAGGCGGGATTCCGGTGTACATCGCGGCGGGTGGCCCGGTGGTGGCTCGGTACGCGGGGAGGAGCGGTGACGGGTTCATCTGCACATCCGGTAAGGGCATGGACTTGTACACGGAGAAATTGATGCCGGCGGTCGCAGAGGGCGCGGAGAAGGCGGAGCGCGATGCCGCCGAGATCGACAAGATGATCGAGATCAAGATCTCGTACGACACCGATCCTGACCTGGCTTTGGAGAACACCCGGTTCTGGGCTCCGTTGTCGTTGACCGCGGAGCAGAAGCATTCGATCGATGATCCGATCGAGATGGAGAAGGCGGCGGATGCGCTGCCGATCGAGCAGGTGGCAAAGCGGTGGATCGTGGCGTCGGATCCGGATGAGGCAGTGGCGCAGATCAAGCCGTACCTCGATGCCGGACTCAACCACCTCGTCTTCCATGCGCCGGGTCATGATCAGAAGCGGTTCCTGGAGCTGTTCGAACGCGACCTCGCGCCGCGGTTGCGGGGGTAGGCGGTTGCGGAGGGGTGATCGCCACGAACGTGGGTGCGTCACTCTGGTGCCGCGTGAACTCGGCGCCGTTAGCCCTGCTCGTGATCATCGACCTTCAGTGCACGATTGACGATCGGAGATGGTCTCTCGAGTGATTTCGGAACACCCGGAGGCCGAAGGTGCGGTGGCAGCACATCGTCGGTGATATGCCTCCAGCTCGCCGCCTCGCCGCCTCGACGGGCTCGCGGCCTCGGAGGTAAGGCTGCGGCTGCGTGCAATGCGATTCCCGCGCGGATTCCGATCTCGTAGCCGACGATCAGCGGGTGAGTAGCTCGGCTCCTGACGGGTGCGATGACTCGGCATCGGTGGATGCCAGCAACGCCGGCACCACGGCGGCTCCGGCGTGGCCCTTGGTGAAATACCCCCAGGTCCGGGCGGCTTCGGCCGTTCGTCGAGGTCGATGTCCACCCGCGTGCAACCCCCGGGCATCCCCCCGAGCCGTCACCCGGACCCAGAGCCCCGCCGCGAAGCCGAACATGTGCAAAAGCCGGTCTGGTCGGCGCAAAGGGAACTGCAGAGAGCCCCACCTGCGCCGATCTGCGCCCGGTGCCAGACGGTCTGCCGCATCATGAATCGAACCCCACGCAAAATGGATAAACCAACTCGACGGGCAGGAACGGTGTGAGCGGTGTGTGGCGACTTCTTTCTCGTCGCAATCAGCAGTGTAGAACGGGCCTACGACACGGTCGGCTGCCAGTTCACCCGACCACCGCACGACTCACGTCAACGAACCGGATGAGGCCGCCACCCTCACGGTCGGGGCGGCGGCCTCATCCGGCTTCACGGTGCGGGTGTCAGCTGAAAACGCTGCCCGAGCCGCTGCCGGTCAACGAGCCGAAGTCGAAGCACAACGATCCGAGGCACCGGTCGATCGCGATCACCGACACCGTGTTGTCGCCATTATCGGCGACGTAGACGCGGGACCCGTCCGGCGTGACCGCCACCCCAACCGGGAAATCCCCGACCATCACGGTATCGACCACGGTGTTCGTGGCGGTGTCGATCACCGACACCGTGTCGTCGCCACCGTTGGCGACGTAGACGCGGGACCCGTCCGGGGTGATCGCCACCCCTTGCGTGGTAGCCCCGACCGTCACGGTATCGACCACATTATTGGTGGCGGTGTCGATCACCGACACCGTGTTGTCGCCACTGTTGGCGACGTAGACGAAGGACCCGTCCGGGGTGATCGCCACCCCTTGCGGGATATCCCCGACCGTCACGGTATCGACTTCGGTGTTGGTGCCGGTGTCGATCACCGACACCGTGCCGTCGCCACTGTTGGTGACATAGACGAAGGACCCGTCCGGGGTGACGACCGCCACCCCTTCCGGGGCGTTCCCGACCGTCACGGTATCGACTTCGGTGTTGGTGCCGGTGTCGATCACCGACACCGTGCCGTCGCCATCGTTGGGGACGTACACGAAGGACCCGTCCGGGGTGATCGCCACCCCGCGCGGGTTGTTCCCGACCGTCACGGTATCGACCTCGGTGTTGGTGCCGGTGTCGATCACCGACACCGTGCCGTCATCATCGTTGGGGACGTACACGAAGGACCCGTCCGGGGTCACCGCCACCCCTTCCGGGCCGTCCCCGACCGGGATGGTATCGATGACGGTGTCCGCTGCCGCGGCCGCCGCCCCGGCCATACCGAGGACCATCGCGACCGTGGCGGTCACCCCGAGCATTACACGTCGGGCGCGCCCCCCGACCGTGGGATACCCGCGAAAACCAGTGTGGCGATTCACATTTTTCTCCTGCCTTAGAGGAACAAAACGGATCAACCGTGCAGTGGCACAACTGGTGTTCGGATCCGAACTACCAGCCCAGGAGAGGCTAACAACCGAAATCCCGATTTCGCCTCCGGACTCGCCGAAGCACTCACGGCCACAAGACCATGCGAGGCATGATCGAGCACCCGAACCGCTGTGCGGTACACCCCACCTGCGATGAGGCAGCCCCTGCCACCGGCGGGCTGCCCCACTCGATCGGTAGAACGGCATGCGCTGGGGTAACGCAGGGACAGATTTGCGTGTGGTCACCGTCCACATCAGGGGTGCTATCGGTATTCGTGCGGCAACGAAGACAGAATCGATTGCAGCAGTCCACAAATAGAGAGCTTCTACAACGGTGGGCGTGGCAGACGAACTCGTCCCCGAGCTGCCTGGGGTTTTCGTATCCCGCGACGAGTCGTTCTGGACCGAGAACGCAAGTGAAGCGCCGGCGTGGTGCTCAGTCGGGGAGGAGTGCGGGGAAGGAGCCCTGTGGGTACGGGCTGGTGTGGGAGGGCGGGCCACCCGGAGAACGAGCCGTCGGATTTTGCGTGGGCCATAGGAGCGGTCTCTGAGTCGAGAATGACCCGCAGGTGCTTCGAGATGGTTGGTCCACCAGAAGGACATCGCGGACGCCTTGTCGCAGACGCGTGCTTCCTCCCACGCGTACCAGGGGGTTGAGGACTCGGCGACCTGGGGAAGTACAGGACGAGCGGGTGGCCTGCGCTTCGAGCGCTGTCGGTAAGAATGCTCACGAACCCTTCAGAGGAAGTGCTGGCAGGTATTCGGTTGCACGGACCTGCCGCGGTCTTGCCGTCCCTGACAATCCAACGAGCTACGGAGTACGAAAGAACGATCCTCGATAGCCCTGCGGACTTCCCGTTGGAATGGGTGCTCGCTGCCGAACAACGAGTGTCTCGCGATGCCGGCAACAAGTCCCTGGAGCAAGTGGCTGCGGACAACAAGTGGTTTTCGTCTGCGGGGTGATTCGACGGTGGCCGTCGGTAGAGTCTCACCGACGCATCACCGACACCAGGGCGCAGGCCCAGGCTTCCGATCCCGAAGGACATCCCATGGCCGACGACCGCCGTTCCGGCGCGGAGCTGTCGCGCACGCCGTGAGTTGCTGGATCTGTCCTCGCAGGAGACCGCGCAACTGCTGTCCGTCGGTGAACGTGCCGTCCGAGGCTGGGAGACCGGCACGGCCAAGACGGTGCCGGCAGGTGTGATCGCCGAACTCGCCCAGCTCGAGCAGGACCAGGACGACGTGGTGCGCGAGCTGGAGGAGATCGGCAGGCGTAGCGGCATCATCGTGATCTACCGCGGTGACGGTGTGGTCCCGGATCGTCCCGAGCTGCCCGCCCGCTGGCATCGAGTCGCCGCGGCGACGGCGCTGCGCAATCTGGCGGTGGACGGTATCGACGTCCGGATCGTCTACGCCGCCGCAGCCGACCGGGAGCACGCCGGACCCCCGAAAATCACAACCTGAACAGTGCGAAAAATTTTGTGGTCTGGGGTGGTTCGCGAGTTTCCCAGACGAACATAACGTTTGACGTTATTAACGCAACTCGTTATGCTTGGTGTCGTGATCCAGTCGTTCACCGGTAAACAGGCGGAGTTGGTGTGGGGCCGGCGCCACAGCCGCAAACTCGGACCAGAGATTCAGCGGGCGGCGTACCGGAAGCTGCTGATCCTCGACGCCGCGGACGACATCAACGACCTGCGCGTCCCGCCAGGGAACCGACTGGAGAAGCTGGTCGGTGACCGGAAGGGACAGCACAGCATCCGAATCAACGACCAATGGCGGATCTGCTTCGTCTGGACCGCGAGCGGTCCCCGCGATGTGGAGATCACCGACTACCACTGACACACCGACGACATACAGCAGCTCTAGGAGCGAACATGACCAACAAGAACGCACCACTGTTCGACATCATCACACCGGGGGAGATCCTCAACGAGGAATACATCAAGCCCTTTGGAATCACGCAGCACCGCCTCGCTGTCTCGATCGACGTTCCGCCGCGCCGGATCAACGAAATCGTGCACGGCAAGCGCCGCATCACGCCGGACACAGCCTTGCGTCTGGCGCGTTACTTCTCCACCAGCGAGAGGTTTTGGATGAATCTGCAGGACCGCTACGACATCGAGGCCCAGCGAGAACGCATTGCAGACGAACTGGAAGCCATCGTCCCCCTCGTGTCCGCCTGAACGCGGCTGCCGTACCCATCGACGGCCTGAGGTGCGGGACTGTCTGAGGCGATCACGAGGGGAAGCGAAGACGATAGAGAAGGGCCTCGAGGACATCTGGCCAAGCGTCGGCTAACCGGTTCACGCGCACAAGGCCGGGATACTCGAAGAAGTTCGCGACTACCGGCCCCGCAACGCCCGCAGGAAAAATGAGGTCATCTTTTGGCGGGCACCCGGCTCGGGTTGAGGCTGATCGTGAACGTCAGGCCGCTGGGCAGCGTTACCGGGCCTGTGTGGAGTGGCGCCGGGTTCGATGCGCCGTGCCTCCTCGTCAGAGGGTGTCGAGGTCGTAGTACACCCCTGGGGTGATGGGGCGGTGTCCCGCAGATCTTCGACACCGCCAAGACCGAGTTCGACCCCGAGCGCGCCGAACTGTACGAGCTGCTCACCCCGCAGGAGTACGACGCCGCCCGGCTGAGCACCGTCAACGCGCACTACACCGACCCGGCGATCGCCGCCGCCATGTGGCGGGCCGTTCAGCGCGCAGGCCTGCCCGAGGGGGCGCGAGTCCTCGAACCGGGCTGCGGCAGCGGGCATTTCCTGGGATCGGCCCCCGAAGGGGTGCGGATGGTCGGCGTCGAACTCGACCCGGTCACCGCCCAGATCGCCCACCGGCTCTATCCCGGACAGCAGGTCCGCAATCACGGCTTCGAGGCACCGTTCGTCGAGAACGCCGCGTTCACGGCCACCATCGGCAACGTGCCGTTCGACAACTTCGCGCTCTATGACGACGTGCACAACCCGAACAGCCGCAACATCCACAACCACTTCATCATCAAGTCGCTGAACCTCACCGCCCCGGGCGGATACGTAGCGGTCATCACCAGCGCCTTCACCTCCGACTCCGCCCGCCCGGACGCCCGCAAAGACATCGGGTCGCTCGCGGACCTGGTCGGTGCGGTCCGGTTGCCGTCGACCGCGCACCGCCGCCAGGCTGCCACCGACGTGCTCACCGACGTGCTCGTCTTCCGCCGCCGTGAGGAGGGCCGGCAGATGAGCACCGAAACCCGGGACTGGCTCGAGACCCGGGTGACGTCGTTGCCGGGCAAGGGCGGCAAGGAAGCCGAGGCCCGCATCAACGGCTACTTCCTCGAACGTCCGGAGAACGTGCTCGGCAGCTACGAGGTCGGCAATGGCATGTACGGCTCGAACACCCTGAAGGTCATCGCCCGCGACAACGAGCCGGCGGCGCTCGGTGTCAGCGGTGTCCTGGACCGGATCATCGATCAGGCCCTCGACACCGGCCAGGCGCTCACCGCGACGGCCCCCGACCGCACCCTGGATCCGGGCTTCGACGCACCTGGCCTCTATACCCGGCCCGTCCAGGAGACCGCGGTACCGGGCACGCTGCGGTTCGACGAGCGCACCGAATTGTGGGAGCAGTACCAGGTCGGAGCCGGATGGGTGGCCACGACGAAGAAGTCCCGGGATATCAACGACCAATGGCAGCGGCTGCTGGCGATGGGCGACACCGTCCTCGAGATCGGCGACGCGGCACGCGATCTGAGGTCCACGGCCGAAGATCGGGCGGGGCTGCGTGAGCTCCTGACCCGCCAGTACGACGACTATGTCACCGAGTACGGGTTCATCAACCGCTTCAAGTGGACCAACCACGCCACCGAGAACAGCCCGGAGAAGACGGCCGCGAACCTCACCACATTCGAAGGCGAATGGCGCATTCAGGCGGCGCGAGACCTCGCCGTCGACCGCGGTGTCGATCCCGACGACCTCGACGACCTCGACCTCGACCCGTTCTCCGGTGACATGCCCGCCGAGGTGCGCGAGGGCCTGCTCGAGGCCCGCACCCCCGCCCAGGGGCCGCGAAAGAACCGGTACCGTCGAGGTGCACAAGAACGAGGAAGAACTCGAGAAAGAACCCAAGCCGCGGTTCCACCCGAAACACACCAACGACCTGCGCAACCGGGCGGTGAAGCTGGAAGAGAAGTTCGTGCAATGGCTGTGGTCGAACCCGCAACGCTACGAACACCTCAAAACCGCCTACAACGAGCGGTTCAACCGCTACGTCACCCCGCAGTTCGACACCAGCCACCGCCGGTACCCCGGCCTCAACACCGACAAGTATGACCCCTTCGAGTACCAGCGGCGGGCGATCGAGCGGCTGCTGCACGGCGAGACGATCCTGCTCGATCACTGCGTCGGTGCCGGCAAAACCTTGACCATGACGATCTCGAGCATGGAGATGCGCCGACTGGGGCAGGTACGCCAGCCCTGGATCGTCGCCCCGAACCACCTCGTCGATCAGTGGGCGGGCGAGGTCCGCCTACCCGGCCGCGAAGATCCTCGTCGGCTCCGACCTCGACGGGGTCCGGGACCGGCAGCGGTTCATCGGTCAGAGCGCCGTCACCGAGTGGGACATGGTGATCGTGCCCGAGTCGCTGTTCAAGCTGATTGGCGTCACCAAGGAAACCGAGATCGAGTACCTCGACACCCGGTTGATGGAGCTGCGAGAAGGGCTCGAGTCCGCTAAATCCGCAGGCAGCGACCACACCATCAAGGAGATCGAGAAGGCGATCAAGCGTGAGGAGACCAAGCAGAAGAAGCTGATCAACTCCAAGGCCACCGACGTCGGCCTGACGTTCGAGCAGTCCGGCTGCGACTTCATCTGGGTCGACGAGGCGCACTACTACAAGAACCTGGCCCGCGCCTCCAACAGTGCCGACCTGAGCGTGGTGGGCGGCGCCCAGCGCGCCAGCGACCTCGAGATGAAGGGCCGGTTCCTGCGTAATCGGGCCTTCCTCCGCAACATCGAGGCCGGCCGACCCGACGCCCCCGCCAAGACCCTCGCCTTCGCCACCGGCACCCCGGTGTCGAACTCGATGTCCGAGCTGTGGGTGATGAACCGCTACCTGCGGCCCGACCTGCTGCGCGATGCCCGAGTCGAGCACATCGACGCCTGGGCACAGACGTTCGCCAAGCAACGCACCACCGTGGAGATGAACGTCACCGGCACCTCCCTGCGACCGGTGTCGCGAATGGCCGCCTACCAGAACGTCGGTCAGCTCATGGCGATGGTGGACCAGTTCCGCGACGTCGTCACCGAGGACCAGATCCCGGTCGCGCTGCCGCGGATGCGGACCGGCGCCCCGATCGTCGTCGAGTTCGACCTCGCACCCCAGGTCCGCGACTTCATGTTCGACCTGGACGAGCGCATGTCGGTGACCTCCGGGAAGACGATGGCGATCGACAACGCCCTCAAAATCTCCAACGACGGGCGCAACGCCTCCCTGCACCCGACCCTGGCCGGGTTGCCCGAACCGGACCCCGAACACGACCGCATCGTCGTGGCCGCGGACCTGATCTGGAAAACCCACAGCGAGAACGTCGACCTGTTCACCCCCGCCGACCGGTACGGCCCCGACGCCCACGGCGTGTTCCAGATGGTGTTCTGCGACCGCGGCACACCGAAACCCGGTGTGGTCGGCCACAACAACCTCTACACCCGGCTGCGGGACTCGCTCGTCGAGCGCGGCATGGCCCGCGACGAGGTCGTGTTCATCCACGACTACCCGTCCCCGAAGCAGAAACAGCAACTGTTCGTCGACTGCCGCGCCGGCAAGGTGCGGGTGCTGATCGGTTCGACCCCCAAGCTCGGCACCGGCGTCAACGCCCAGCGCCTCCTCAAACAGCTCATCTCCCTGGACCCCGCATGGACCGCCGCCGACATGCAGCAGCGGTTCGGCCGGATCATCCGCCAGGGCAACGTCCACCGGGAGGTCGACGTCGTGAACATGGTCGCCCGCCGCTCCTACGACGCGACGATGTGGCAGATCATCGAGCGCAAAGCCACCGCCGTGCAGCAGATCCGCCGCGGCGACGTACCCGACACGATGGAAGACGTCGGCGGCGACATCGCCCTGTCCGCGGCCCACACCAAGGCTGCGGCCACCGGAGATCCCGTCTACGTCCAGGTCGTCGAGCAGCAGGCCTTCGTCGACGGCCTCGAATCCGAGCAGACGATGACCGCCAACGCCAACGCCTCCCGCCATGCTGCGATCGAACGCCTCGACCGCACCGCCGAGCGCCTCGACAACGCACTGCCGGGACTCGACGACCACGCCGCCAAGGCGGCCGCGTGGCTGGCGATCGAGGACCGCGCCCGGCGCATGATCACCGTCGGCGGGCAGACGATCGCCGACAACGACAGCGAACGCCTGGTCTCAGGCTTGCAGCGCGTTCTGCAGACCAAGTACATCGACGCCCGGATGATCAAGAGCGACAAGCCCATCGACATGTTCCAGGTCGGCGGCATCACCGTCACCGGCCGCTACTCGCGGATCAGTGACGTGCTGCAGCTGTCGGCCACACCCGGTGGCCACCGCTTCATCGACCACGCCAAAGCCGCCGAAGCGATGTCGCACGCCACCGCGGCACGCGGCATCATCCAGCAGGTCCGCAACCTCGTCAAAGACCTGCCAGAGAAGGCAACCGACGCCCACCGGCAGCGTGAGCGGTCCCTCACCCGCCGCGATGAACTCGCCGCCATCCCCGACGCCGGGTTCACCCGCACCGAGGAACTCGCCCGCGCCCGATACGCACTCGCCGAGCTCAAGGCCGAGGTCAACGCCCGCGAGAACTCCCCCGAAGCCCTCGCAACCCGGGGCGAGGACCTCGACCGCCGGCGCGGCGAGGGCCTGTACCCACGGTGGTCACTGGACCTGAACCCCACACCCGCACACGCAGAGAAGGCGCAAACCTCCCCGTCCGCGCTCGCCGCGTCCGTGCCCGAAAAGATGGCCGCCTCCGCCGAGCAATGGCAGGCCGGTGCAGCCGACCGCGCAGAAGCGCGCGCCGACGACCCCTGGAGCCCCGCTCCGCGGACGGCTCGCACTTCCAGATCGGCGGCGACCGCGACAGCGGACAGTCCGGCGCGAGCATCCAGTGGACCGACCGGGCATGGCACTGGGCGGCATGGGCCGCCGACGGCAGCAAGGCCAGCGACTTCGAGGACCGCCGCGAAACCGCCCGCTACGCGGCCGAAGCCGCCCTCACCAGGTTCGCCCGTCCCGCCGACACCACCACCGGTCCCGCCGCCGCCCGCACCACCGACGCCACCCGGACTGCCGGTCACCCGCACGCACTGTGAACCATGCTCGGCAACCAGCCCCCCGCGAAACCCGACCGCGGCCACGACCCCCGGCCACAACCCGACCCGGCACGCCGCAGCGGTACCGACCGCGGTCTGTAGCGAGGCGACCGTGTCGTAGGCACGGTTTACACCGCTGCTGCGATGAGCAAGAGGTCGCCGCACACTGCCTTGCCGTTTGCGTCCGTTGCCCACGGGGCCTCGAAGCCACCGTGTGGCATCCGATTTACCTACACAGATGACGCGAATGGCTCAGCGTTCCGCATCAGCCGATTCGACTTCCCCTCGGAGTAGTCGAGGGCCTCCCATCGGCGCCGAAGCAAGGCCTAGCGGCCCGACCGGCGCTCGAGGAAGACGGTGTCGCGCCACTGGCCGTCGAGTTGGGCAATGCACTCGCGGACGCCGATAGTGCGGAATCCGGCGGAGTGGTGCAGGGCGATGGAAGCACGATTCTCGGGGAAGATCGAGGTCTGTAGCGTCCACAGGCCGTCCTGGTCCGCGGCGATGACCTGGGTGCGCAGCAGTGACTTTCCGACCCCGCGTCCGCGCACGCCGTCCGCGACGTACACCGAGTTCTCAGCGACCCCGCGGTAGCAGTCCCGCCCGGAAACCGAGCTGAGGGCAGCCCAGCCCACGACGGCGCCGTCGATCTCGGCAACCCAGCGGTGCCCGGGCAGCCACTGTGCGTCGAGGGCCTCGCGGGTGGGGACTTCGGTGGCGAAGGTCGCGGTGCGGGTGGCAATGCCCTCGCCGTAGATCCGGCGCACGGCATCCCAATCGTCTTCACTCATCGGGCGGACAGTGACGTCGGCGGGCAGGTCGTCTGGGCAGCACGGGCGCGGGGTGAGCACGCCCATCACCACGTCCGCGGCCTGCGGCAGTCCGGTGCAGCAGGAGGGGTTAACCACGACGACGGTGCTGGTGCCGTCCTTGTGGACGCCCACGAACCCGACGTCGGCGAGCTTGCGGACGTGATGCGACACGGTCGGCTGACCGACCCCCAACGACTCAGCCAACTCGCCGACCGTAATGCCGGCCGGGTGGCTGGCAACCTGATGCAGCAGTCGCACCCGGGTCGGGTCTGCCAAGCAGGCGAACCAACCCGCGTACGTGGTCGCATCCTCGGGGGCCAGCGCATCTGCCCCGGCTGGGCGGGCGGTCCGGACAACCGGCATCTCCAGAGAGTTCATACCCACAACTGTATCGATATCCATCGATGGTTGCATCAATCGATGGGCGTCGATATAGTGGGAATTGATCGATGATCGTCGATGAAAGGAAGTTGTGATGACTGACCTGCCCGTGGTCGTTGTAGGCGCCGGCCCGATTGGCCTGGCTGCCGCCGCAGAGCTGCGTGAGCGCGACCTGACGCCACTCGTGTTCGAGCGAGGTGCGAGCGCCGGTGCAGCGGTCGCGCAGTGGAATCACGTCCGACTGTTCTCTCAGTGGTCGGAGCTGGTGGACCCGGCGGCGCGGCGACAACTCGAACAGACCGGATGGACCGCCCCTGAGGCCGAGACTTACCCAACCGGCCGGCAGTGGGCGAGCTACTACCTCGTCCCGCTCGCCGCTGCGCTCGGTGATGCAGTGCAGTTCGACACAGAGGTGATCGGGGTGGCACGAGCCGGCCGCGACCGGGTCGTCGACGCTGGCCGCGACACCGAGCCCCTGTCCGTGCACATCCGCCGCGCCGACGGATCCGAGGACCGGATCCTCGCCAGCGCGGTGATCGACGCCACCGGTACCTGGGGATCGCCCAACCCGCTCGGTGGTGAGGGCCTGCCCGCCCTCGGCGAGCGCGCTGCTGCGGCTCGCATCGACTACCGCGTCCCCGACCTCGAGGACCCGCAGGTACGCAACGAGTTCGCGGGCAAGCACACCGTCATCGCCGGCGCCGGCCACTCGGCCATGACCGCGATAGTGGCCCTCTCGGAGCTGGCGGCCGAGGCGCCGGGCACCCGGATCACCTGGGCGGTACGCCGCGGCGATGTCGGATCCACATTCGGTGGCGGCGAGGCCGACCAGCTCCCGGCCCGCGGGGCGCTGGGCCTGCGCGCGAAGGAGGCAGTCGGTGACGGGGCGCTTCAGATGGTGACAGGGTTCCGCACCGCCGCCGTCGAATCCAACGGCGCCGGACCGCTGGCGCTGGTCGCCGATGGCGGACATCGGATCGAGGATGTCGACCGCGTCGTGGCGCTGACAGGGTTCCGCCCCGACCTGTCCTGGCTGTCGGAGATCCGCCTCGGGCTCGATCCGGTCCTGCAGGCCCCAGTTGAGTTGGCGCCACTGATCGACCCGAACGTGCACTCCTGTGGCACTGTCTACCCGCACGGCGTCCGCGAGCTCAGCCACCCCGAACCGGGTGTCTACCTGGTGGGGATGAAGAGTTACGGCCGCGCACCGACGTTCCTCGCGATGACCGGCTACGAGCAGGTCCGCAGCATCGCCGCTCACCTCGCCGGCGACGAGGAGGCCGCGCACCGAGTCGAACTGATCCTGCCCGAGACCGGAGTCTGCGGCGGCGCGGGAGTGTTCGACGAACCCAACACCGCGGCGGCCGAGGACGGTTGCTGCGGTGCCGCGCCCGAGCCGGAACTGGTGAGCCTCGCTCCGTCCCTCGCTGGTCGGTGCGGGTGACCGAGACGACGACAGCCCCGCCGCTGACCGAGACCCTCGACAAGGCCGGTCTGCGGCGGGTGCTGGCGACGCTGTGCCTGACCGAGATCACCAGCTGGGGGATCCTCTACTACGCCTTTCCTGTGCTGTCGGTGGCGATCTCGCACGAGAGCGGATGGTCACCGTCGGTGATCGTGGCCGCGTTCTCGATCAGTCAGCTTGTCGCTGCGGTTGTCGGGATCCCCGTCGGACGACTTCTCGATGCCAGCGGACCGCGAACGGTAATGACCGCCGGATCGGTGCTCGCCGTGCCGGCGCTGCTGGTCGTGGCCTGGTCACCGAACCTGCTTGTCTTCTACGCGGGCTGGGCCTTGGCCGGGGTGGCGATGGGCGCGGTGCTCTACCTGCCCGCGTTCGCGGCGTTGACACGCTGGTACGGCGCCGACTACGTCAAGGCGCTGATGATCCTCACCCTCGCCGCCGGACTGGCGAGCACCGTCTTCGCGCCACTGGCCGCGGCGCTCGTCGAGCGATACGACTGGCGGGCAACCTATGTCATCCTCGCAGCGATCCTGGCCGCAGTCACGATCCCCGGACACTTTCTGGGGTTGCGCGGCCGGTGGCCGGACCCACCCCAACATCCAGGCACTTCCGTGGTCGATCACCGCGACGCGTCCCGCAGTCGGGCCTTCGCCGCGCTGGTGATCGCGCTGAGTCTGGCCGCGTTCGCCGCGTTCGCCGCCGTGTTCAACCTCGTGCCGCTGCTCATCGAACAAGGTTTCAGTCCCGGCCTCGCCGCACTGACCCTCGGCCTCGGCGGAGCCGGTCAGGTCCTCGGACGGATCGGCTATCTCCCGATCGCTGCCCGCACCGGGCCCCGCGGCCGGGTCGTCGGGATCCTCGTCGCGAGCGCGGCGACGACGGCACTGCTCGGTGTGGTCGGCGGCGTGACCGCCCTCATCTGCGTCGCGATCGGCGCCGGTCTGGTGCGTGGCGTCTTCACCCTCGTCGAGGCCACCGCCATCACCGAACGCTGGGGCGCAACCCATTACGGCCGCCTCAACGGGCTCATGTCGGCCCCGATCGTCATCGTGATGGCCCTCGCGCCGTGGGCAGGCACCGCGTTGTCTTCGTGGACCGGAAGCTACGCCCGCACTTACCTCGTCCTCGGTGCGATCGCTCTCCTCGCCGCGGTGTTCGCCGCCGCCAGCGTGCCCCGCCGAACCACCGAACCTGCCCCCTGACCACAGAGGAAAATCGAATGCTTGACTACGACGCCCTCGTCATCGGCGGCGGCCAGTCCGGCCTGGCCGCCGCTCACGCCCTGCGCCGCGGAGGCCTGAAACCGGCCGTGATCGAGGCCTCCGACGAACCTGTCGGATCCTGGCCGCATTACTACGCCAGCCTCACACTGTTCTCCACGGCGAAATACAGATCACTGCCAGGCCTTCCGTTCCCTGGAGGCGACGACCGCTACCCGGCTCTGAGACCGTTGAGTCATGGTCGGGAGTTAGGTAGCAGGTGACGAACACAGAACGAACCCAAGAACGTTGGTTCGCCGGCTGGGGAGTGCTTACCGGACTTCTTGTTGGGGTGTTCATCTACATTCCGCTAATTTTCGTCGCGTAGATCGTCTTCAATGTTCCAGGCCCCAGCCCAGTACCAAAGCGAACCATCTGGAACGGTCTGTACAAGGGCGCGCCCGCATACTGGATCTCCTGGGTCGCGTGTCTGATCATATGCGTCGTTCCAGGGATAGTGCTCGTGCCATTCCGCCGAACCCGGCGCCTCGGCGTCGGGTACGCAGTCACAACGCTTCTCATATCCGCGAGCGCCACATTGCTCGTCATCAGTTACGACCTGAGCGGTGGACCCATTCCTGGCGAGTGAGTCCCTTGGGGCGGTGTAGATCGGGATCCCCGGATCGGTGACCGTCCACAACCGACTGAGCACCGACCGTGTCGGGGGCCCGTTCTAGACTGCTGGTGCGACGAGAAAGAGGTCGCCGCACACTGCCTCGGTCGACAGGGGAATGTTCCCTGTCGGCCCTGATCCGGGAAGGTTTCTCGGATCGGTGGGGTGCGGCGACCTCTTTTGCGGTTTCTGCACCGCCCGACAGTGCGATGCCCCCCGATCGGTTGGGGCGGATCGGGGGGCATCCTTCCGGTGGGTGGTCGAGAACCTTTAGGGCGTCAACCGCGACGGTCGGGTCCATCCTTCCGGTGGGTGGTCGACCGCGAGTTCCCCGTGCCCGTGCCAGGTTCCGTCGTCGGTGGCGTGACTCATCGGCCCGGTCTCACCGTCGAGGAGCAGCTTCAGGTGCGGGTCGCAGTGGCGGATCCACCAATTCGACATCGCTGAGGGATCATCGGCGGATACGCGGGCATCCTCGAACGCCCACCACAGCGCGGTCAGGCGGGCCACCACCTCCGGATGCCGCCACCAGCGCGGATCCCAGGCGAGCCCGTGGCCCGGCTGCGGGCTGATCTTCCGGTTGACGACCTCGCACACGTACTGCTCGACGAAGTCCTCCAACCTGGCGAACGTCGGGGCTGGCAGCTCCTCGCTGCCTTCCCCACCAACTTGGGCGACGACACGGTGTCGGTGATCGACACCGCCACCCACGCGGTCACCACCACCATCGAGGTCGGCGACCAGCCGCAGGGGGTGGCGATCACCCCGGACGGCACCCGCGCCTACATCACGAAACAGGACAGAGGCACGGTGTCGGTGATCGACACCGCCACCAACACCGTTGCCACCACCCCCATCCCGGTCGGCTTGATGCCGTGGGGGGCGGCGATCACCCCCGACGGCACCCGCGCCTACATCACCAACCAATACAGCGACACGGTGTCGGTGATTGGGATCGGGATCGAGACACCTTCCACCTCTTGGGGAAGCTTCGCTGGCAGCAGACGAAATCCAGGGAACAGCAGCGTGGCGACCGTGTCGTAGGCCCGGTTTATACTGCTGATGCGACGGGCAAGAGGTCGCCTCACACTGCCTTGGTCGACCGAGACTTTCTCCGTCAGCCCTGATCCGGGAAGTTTTCTCGGATCGGCGGGGTGCGGCGACCTCTTTTTCGGTTTCTGCGTCGCCCGACAGTGAGATGCCCCCCGATCCGCCTGGGCGGATCGGGGGGCATCTCGTTTTCAGAGCGGGTCGCTCACTCTAGGGCGTCAACCGGGACGGTCGGGTCCATCCTTCCGGTGGGTGGTCGACCGCCAGTTCCCCGTGTCCGAGCCAGGTTCCGTCGTCGGTGGCGTGACTCATCGGCCCGGTTTCGCCGGCGCGCCACCGTCCGGGTCCTAGAGGCCGCCGGATACCAGCCGCAGCTGACCGACAAGCAACAGTGCTGCGGGTTGACCTGGATCTCGACCGGTCAGCTGACGGCGGCAAAGAAGATCGTCGGCCGCACCCTGGACGCGTTGTCAGAGCATGCCGAGGCCGGTATCCCGATTGTGGGAATGGAACCGTCGTGCACCGGAGTCCTGCGCTCCGACACCATCGAACTCCTCGGCACCGCGGCCGCGACACCGGTCGCCGAGAACACCCACACCCTCGCCGAACTGCTCGCCGAACGCGGATGGGAACCACCATCCCTGGAGGGCACCACAGTTGTTGCGCAGCCACACTGCCACCATCACGCGGTGATGGGGTGGAGTCCGGACGCACAGCTGCTCGAGAAGGCGGGTGCGCGCGTGCAGCGTCTCGGCGGTTGCTGCGGTCTTGCCGGCAACTTCGGCGTCGAAAAGGGCCACTACGACGTGTCCGTGGCAGTCGCCGAACAGCAACTGCTCCCGGCCGTCCGGGCCGCTGACCCCGACACCACCATCCTCGCCGACGGCTACTCCTGCCGCACGCAACTCGCAGACCTCGCCGAAGTTCGTGGACAGCATCTCGCCGAACTCCTTGCCGGCCACCTCGAGCCCCGATAGCTTTCGTCAAAGGATTGCTCCACTATCCCATCGCCGAGTCGGATCCCGAGGGTGGGGAATTGGGCGGCGATCTGGAGATCGGTCAACGGTGAGGTTAGTGGGGTGTCAACGGTGAGGTTAGTGGGGTGTCGGCGTAGCCGCGGTCCGCGCCGAGTTGCGCGTTCCCCGGCCCCGGTTTCGACGTAGCAGTGGTTGGTGTCGGGGTCGCCTTTGCGGGTGCGGGTGTTGCGGTAGATGATCAACGCGCAGTCATCGCCGTCGTGGCAAGCGTGTAGTTGCCGGTATAGGGTGGGCTCGGCCGACACGAAAGGTGGCGGCGATGTCGTCGACGGTGTGTTTGCCGACGACATACATCTGTTGTGCCTGGTCGAATTGGATTGCACCAGCAGGTTGTTGCCCAGTCGGAGACAGCATTGACGAAGCGGGTCGCCGCACTGAAGTTGTACCGGGAGGACTTGCACCCGTTCGACGGCTACCTGGAGCAACTCGACCAGATTAGCAAGTTTACCCAGCCGTTGTCGGCGGCGAGGTCCAGGGCCTTGCCCTGTGTCTGCAGATGGACTCCGAGATGTCCTCGCTGTTCAGGGCGTGGAGTCCTCTTA
>NZ_BCXB01000045.1 GCF_001894885.1 Rhodococcus marinonascens NBRC 14363 | reverse complement strand
AGCGTTGGTGACGTAGGCGTGGTCGCCGTTCAGGGTGATCGCCACCCCTTGCGGTTCCCCCCCGACCGGGACGGTGTCGATGATGGTATCCGCCGCCGCAACCGCCCCCATGCCGGCCATACCCAGAACCAACGCCGCAGTAGCCGCCGCCGCGATGGTCAGACGTGCCGCACGCCCACGAACCATGCGATAACCCCGAACCGTGCTGCGCTGATTCACATTCGTCTCCTACCCCAGAGGAACAAACCGGACCAACCATGCTGCGGGAAAGCTGACAACCGGGACCGGACACCAGCCCATCGGAGGCTAACAACCGGATTCTGATCTCAACCCAGGACTCGCCGAACCCCCACAGCCGCAACGGTGCCACCGCTGCGGTTGCCCTTCGCACCGCACACCTCACAGGGAAGAGCTGAAGACGGCCAGGTTGTGCCGTTCCGCTTTCCGGCTCGAGCGCAGGTAGGGGCTAAAACCGTCGTTTTCGACCCCCATCGCACCTGCCGCCGGTATGCGGTCTGCTCCTCGCGCAGGGACGGCCGGTGACCGTGGAGTAGATCGCGCAGGCCACCGGCCGCACCCCGAATGGCTCGACCAGCACCCAGGAGCCACCGTGCTCCCCGACGCCGACGCCTACACCCTCGGCCAACCCCACCCAGCTGTTGTTGAACCCCATCGGCCGTCATTGATACCCAGCGCGAACTCGACAGCGGACTTGCCCTATCCGGCGACTCGCTCGCGGGTCAGGTCCAGGCGGGTGTTCATGTCGAGACGGAACCGCCCGTACGGGTTGATGTTGGACCAGAACAACGGCGTCAGCCCACGGCGTTCGTTCTCCCCGACCAGGTCGTGGAACTCCGGGTTCTCCAGGACTGCTTGCAGCAGCAGAGTGTTGATGTGCACCAGCGCCGATTGCAGCAGGTGCAACGCCAGCATCGACACCTCGGCGTGCTCCCGGTCGGCGCCGGTGAGCTGGGAATCCTTGCCGTAGAAGACGACGGTGTTGGCGGAGTTCCAGTTCTCCACCACCTGCAACCCGCTGTTGATCTCGCGTCTGAGTTCTTCCGACGCCAGATAGTCACAGGCGAAGATCGTGCGTACCGCCCGCCCCAGTTCTTCGAGCGCCTGATAGGTGGGGTGTTTCGGGCCACCACGAGTGAACCGGCGCAGGATCGAGTCCGACTCCGCCGTACCCAGGCGCAGCGCGGTGGCGTATTTGACCATCTGGTCGTACTGCTGCGCGATGAGTTCCCACCGGATCGGCCTGGTCAGGATCGGTCCCAGCTCACCGTGAACAATCGAATCGTCGGGCCGATACAACCGGATCGAGCCGATGTTCTTCAACCGCGGCAGCAGCTTGAACCCCAGCAACTCGGTGAACGCGAACCCCACAACCGAGGCGCCGTGCGTATCGACATAGTTGGCTTCGATCTCCGCGTCCGTGCAGTGCCGCAACAAGCCCTCGATCATCGCCGCCACCTCCGAGCTGGAACAGGATTTCAGCTGGGAGTAGATGCACACGTTGCGGCGCTCGACATGCCAGTAGATCATCACCCCGTACCCGCCATAGCGCTGGTGATACTGGGTCATCAGGTTCGACTCCCACGACCCGAACTTCTTCGAATCACTCGCACAGGCGGTGCCCGCACCCCACCAGTTCGGATCCCGCGCGGCGAAAGTGGCGTTCACCAGCTTCGTCGTCGCGCGGCGCAGATTGTCGCGCGTGATGAAGTGCCGGCGCACATGCCGCAACGCCGCCTCGGACTCCTCATGCTCGCCGGTGTTCACGATCGCCCGGATCCCCATGTTCGTGCCGAGGGCGAACAGGTCGAGCAACAGCCGTCTTCGCAGGGTGTCGCGGTCGATCACCTCGCGGGAGGCGACCGAGGTGAACTCGGTGGTGAAGTCGGTCAGGAAGTCGGCGTCCTTGAGCACGTCCAATAGGTCGAGGGTGCCCCATCTCCGGGTCACCTCGGCCTTGATCGCCTCCAGGTTCTCCGGCTCCGGTTGTTTGTCCAGCTTCGGCACGCTGATCCACTGCTCACCGCGCCGCCGCGTCAACCGCACCCCTCCCGTAGTGCCCTCGGCCAGGCCCACATCGAAGCGGGCCAGGGCCTGACTCATCCGCTGCTTCAACCCGTTGATGAACTCGGTCGGATCGAGGGGCTGGCGGATCGCGGCGTAGTGCACCTCGCGGGCGGTGTCGAAATCGCCGGGCAGGTCGTCTTCGGGGTTGCGCCACCGGTTGGCGCCGTCGACATAGATCTCGCGCCGGCGGATCGTATCTCGCAACACGACCAGAACACACAGCTCGTACGGGATGCGTTCGATGCGGCCGTTCTCGTCCACGACGGCCCCGCGCCACGCCTTGGGCACCACACCGTCCAGCGGTGTCAGGGCGTGCCTGTCGTAGAAGCGGACCTTGCCATCGATGCCGGCGTATCGCTGCAACAACTCCATCGCCACCATGACTGGCCGGTAGGCGGTGTTGTTGCACCGGAAATCCAACGCCGCCAACAATGCCGGCAGCATCCGCCGGTAGTGATTCGAGTACGAGCTGCGCAGCACAGTGCGCACCCGCGCCGCAAACACCTGCTCGTTGGCCTTCGCCTCTTTCACCAGCTCCCGCAGCGTCTTCTCACCGACCACCGGGTACAGGGCATCGCGCACGATGTCGTCGGGGTGATCGACGGCGGCCTCCGCGAGTCGGAACAGGATGTTCTCCTTGCCCCGCACCCGCCGCAGATCCTCGGTCAGCTCTTTCTCCACCCGCCGATCCGCCCGCGTGTTGACCTTGTGGACCAGCTCGATCAGCAGATCTACCAGGGCGTCGGTGATCTCGCTCGATCGCACCCAGCACAACGCCGC
Organism: Rhodococcus marinonascens NBRC 14363; assembly: GCF_001894885.1. Classification (GTDB taxonomy): domain Bacteria; phylum Actinomycetota; class Actinomycetes; order Mycobacteriales; family Mycobacteriaceae; genus Rhodococcus_F; species Rhodococcus_F marinonascens. The sequence goes on along the minus strand of NZ_BCXB01000045.1, from coordinate 20,140 downwards.
CAACAAGGTCAACATGATCGGCTCCGGCATGTCTCGCAGATCCGACGGGAACGACCGCGCCACCCGAGCACGCCAGGCATCGACCAGCTTCTCGCTGGCGTCGGCGAACAAGTGCGCCGGCAACTCGACCGCCCGCACCGCAGACAGCTTGTCCACCTCCCGTAACAGCGTCTCCAAGCTGACCTTGCCGGGATCGGACTTCAACTCCGCCAACAGATTACGGCCACCGGACAGCGGTGCGGCACCGACCGCGACCACATTGTTCAACCCGGCGATCGATACCTCACTCAGCCGTGAGACGGTGCGCTCGCAGAACCTCTTCTCGAAAGCCGTGCGAGCCGAACCGATGATCCGGTCGATACGCCCCGGCGGTTCGACCCGCTCGGCCCGGCATCGCACCAGCAACGCCTGGCGCAGCTGTCCGTCCCGCAACTCCACCGGGCACACCTCCGTCGCCAGCCACGACGACAGATTGTCCTCGTCGCTGCGCGACGATTCGCGGAATCCGAAGGCATCCCGTACCTGGGCCCGGTGATACTCGATCGTGCGGCCGGTCCAGCGGTAGAAGTCCAGCAGCGCCGGATCGATCTTCACCTGCTCAGCCATGTACGCCACCGCAGCGGCCGGTAACTCCTCAGGCCCGATAGGGAACCGGGCCTCGAGCTCGAAGAATTTCAGCAGCAGGCTGAACCCGAGGCGAGTCGCGCCCGACTTGTTCCCCACCAACCGCCAGTCCTCACCGACCAGCGTCCACGACCCGATCAAATCCTCGGTCGACCACTCCTGGACCACGCTCGGCAACAGTAGACGAATCAACCTGAGCGCGCGAAGCTACTTTGCGGCTGGGGCCAGATTCAGGATTCCGGGGCCGTATTGCAGGGTTCGTCGCACCGTCACCCGCCGCGGACGCAGGAGCGTCGAGGTGGTCTACGTGATCTGCTCGCTACCGATGACCGAGACCGGCCCGGACCGGGTCGCCGCATGGATTCAGGGGCACTGAGGCATCGAGAACCGGTTGCATTGGGTTCGGGACGTCGTCCTCGACGAAGACCGCTGCACCATCCGCACCAAGACCGGACCGCGGGTCATGGTCGCCCCTCCGGAACACGGTCATCAGCATCTTCCGGCTCGCCGGCGACACGAACATCGCCGCCGCGCTGCGGCATCGCAGCCGCAAACCCACACCGGCCGATCGACCTACTTCACACCACCTGACATGCGCTTATGCGACTTTGTGGGAGCCCTGGGTTTACACCGAACCCAAAGAACCCGAAGAACCTGGTGAGCCGGGCGTTGTACCGGGGGTTCCCATAGGGTCCAGGTGCCAGTCCTGGCATCCCATGGAAGCGAAGATCGCATTGAGATCGGTTCCTTCGTCGATGACAATCGTTGCTGGCCCGAACGTTTCCTGGTTACGTATCGATCCATCGGTCGGTCTGACTATCCATTCGCATCTGTTGAAACCTGGGAGTGGACCGTTTGTACTGTATGTTCCGAATACGATGTTCTGGAGGACAGTGGATTCGTCACCGGAGATGGTGGTGGCCGCCGGAAGATCGGTGATCCAGTTCTGACAGTTCGTAGACTCGAACGCGTAGTCGGTTGCGAAAATACCTCGGATGGTCACGGTTTGAGATCCGGCACTAGAACCGGTGTTTATGACCGGCAGCACTCCGTCCCGGTCAGGGCTGTCGAAAAGCGTCCACGTGCACTGCCCGTTTCCGTCGACCGGTCCGGCTGTGTGGTAAGTATCGGGAGCGATGTCCAGGTTGACGAGGGAGACGGAGTCTCCGGGGATCTCGTGTGCAGGGTCTTCGGGAGCCGGTGTCCAGTCCATGCAGTTTCGGGAGTCGAAAAAGTAGTCAGGCCCTGCTAGCAGTGTGGGAAGGGTGACTGCTTGAGGCCCGACTATATTACCTGAACCAGCTTGAATCGACGCGGGCGGATTGTAGCTCAGCACTCGCCACAACTGGTAGCTACATGTCGCGCTCTCGTCGATCGGGCCGTTAGTGCGATAAGTTTCAGGTGCGATACCCCTGCCATCGGTTCTACCGAACTCATCGGTGCCAGTCCCGGTTCCAGGAATTGTGTCGGCGACTTGGGCTCCCGCCACGCTGCCGACGAGTGTTGCTGTTGCTGTTGCTGCTAGCACAGTAAATAGGGACTTTCTCATCACATCTACCTAGTTCGTTAAACGGGACCGACCCTCAGGTCCAATATTTGGGCCACGTGGAGTTGGTCGGACTGTATCCGGGTCTGGGCTTCGGCGACCATGGGTCGCCGAATACGTTGAAGCCATATCTCTGATTGATGTCAGCCGATCTCACAAACCCACAGATCAATGGAGCCCCCCCATCGAGGAACTTCTCGCCGGAGGTCGTCGACGGAGCAATCATCTCTCTCGTCCCGGGCCGTGGCACCGCTGACGCGCCTGCTTCGTGGCGAGGTCGTCGACCAGCTCGCTGCGGAGAAGCGCGCGATCAAGGCCGCCGCAGACAAGTCGAGCCAGCCGTTCACCCCGAACGGTAACTAACCGACGTCGAGGTCGGATCCACCGTTAATCGGACATTTGCCATACCCGTGGTCCGTGCGGTGGTCGTGAGAATCGCTGCGGCAAAGACTGCTTGAAGGGCTCGTGCGTGCATGAAAACCTCTTCTCGAGGGGAGGGAGCGAAGATATGACGATCATGAACCGACAGGTCTGTATTGACTGTGTCCGCACCCGAGTATGGCCGCTGATACGGGCCATGTCCTTCCACCGATCGGACGAACCAGGCATCCTCCGATCGGTGGAACACAACGAGCAGACCTGTACGGAATGAACGTAGGGCCCCAGGGCTCCCACAAAGTCGCATAAGCGCATGTCAGATGGTCTGCAGTAGGTCGATCGGCCGGTGTGGGTTTCGGCTGTGATGGCGTAACGCCGCGGCAATGTTGGTGTATCGACGGCCCCTCCCCCGCGGCCCGTTCGGTCACTGCCCGCAGATTTTCAGGCTCGTTGGCGGTGGGCGCCTGGGTCCCAATCCACGGTTGATTCTCGACGCAGGTTTTCGACACCTTCGACCTGGGAATGAACCTGCGCACCAGGACCTTCGGCGAACCGACCGTCCTGGTGCGCGAATCCCTAACACCCTCGCTGTTGACGTTTTCGTCGCCGGGCTCGTCCGATCATCCAAGGGCCGAGCGCCCTGGCGGTGTTTATCCGTCAGGGCGCTGTCGCGCCGGGGGTGTGGCCAGTTCCGGTCAGCTCGTGGTGACGAGCTGATCGTCGTAGTCGATGTCGGATGCCCGCAGGTCGAATAGTGGTGGTTCGGTGAATCCTGCTGCCCGGGCGGCGGTATCGAACTTTTCGTAGCGGCGCCACGCGGTCGAGGTGTGCACGGCCGGTGTGGAGGTTTGTGCGAGTGTTTCCCAGGTCAGGGTCGGATCTGCGAGTTTGCGGCGTGCGGTGTCCTTGACGGGGTTCGGCAGATTGGATTCGGTAATGAATTGCTCGACTGCGGCAAGGGGGTCCGGTTCGATTGCGGCCGGGGTCAATTCTTCGGCCCGAGTGTCAAGGATCTCCGCGACCTCGGTGCCGGCGGTGGCGGTGTCGGCATCGGTGTTGTCGCCGGATTCTGGGAGGTGCGCACCCTGGGGTGTTTCCGCACAACCGTCCCCAGGTTCCACGGGAGCGTGTTGCGCCGCTCCCCCGAAGGCGACGTGCCCGCGCAATGCGGGTTTGCGTTGCGCAACATTCTTTGCGTCGGGGTGCCCGGTCTTTGCGTCGGGGTGCTCGTCGCCGGTGCTGTGGGTGTCGATCTGCCTCTTGTAGTCGCTGTACGCGATTCCGGTGGCTTTGATGAGGATCCCGAGTCCGTGGGTGAACGCAAGGACGAGGGCGGGCGGGATGACGGCGATGGCCGCGGCGATAGCGGGGTCGAGTGGCATGTATCCGACTACTCCCCCGTTCGCGAGCTGTGTGTGCGCCGCGAGCGCGTTGTGGAATGCGTGGTACGCGTTACCCAGGATGCTGATGACGACGACGGTGACCGCGAGAGCGATGTAGAAACCCTTGTCCCACCAACGCATTCTGAGTTTGGTCAAGATGACGATCGCAATGGTGGATCCGAAGATTGCACTGTCGACGATGACCGGGAAGATCCAGGCGAGATCCTCCGGGATCGTGGCTTGCCGTGCCAGGTCGCGTTGCACCGCGAAGGACAGGACGAACGCACCGGTGGTGATTCCGAGTGCGATCAGGATCGCCAGGAGCAGCGCCGCAATCAAAGCGCCTAACTGAACACGTGCAGCACGCAGATTAAAGTCGTCCATGATCGGGTGTTTCCTTCCTAAGGGGTGTGCCCGGTCCGGAGCCTCGCCGGTTGCGTCCGGCGGGGCTCCTTGTGTGTAGATGGCCAGTGAATGTACGGATACGCGGATATACGCGTATCCGTAAAATCGAATGAAACTATCGCCTGGCCAAGACTTCGCCCCTGACCTGGTTACTCAGGTCTTGGTCGGCGAGGAGTCGCTCCACGAGAACCACCAAAATCTCTTGTGCAGTGACTCGTGCAACTCCGAGGTCACGGGCAGCCGCGCGTTGCCAGTCCCCCAGTCGGTCATTCTGGTCCGGCGACAGATCGACATTCTTGCGGACGCTTCGCTGCAACGGCGGGCGGGCGGACCGTTCGCGACTTTGCGGCCTGGTCCCGGAACTGGGTGTTGCAGGCGCAACAAGCTGTTCCGATTCGGTGCGCTCTTGCGCAACGGGACCCGGCACTTCTTTCGCTGCGCTTTGCGCTCGCTCCACACTTGCGCGAATGCGGTCCTTGGCGGTGCTCATGCTGCGTCCTCGTTTCCTCTCTCAAGCAGTTCTTCGATGGCGTCGCCATATGCAGTGTTCGAAGCGTTGTCGATCGGGAGTCCGAACGCCTGAGCGAACTGTTCACGTCGTCCGACAGTTGCCTTGAGCACGTGGTTTCCTGCTTCAGCGATCATTTCGCGGAATACGTCGGTGGAACTTGCGTTCGGGACGGTTCGGGTGAGCAGGACGGCAAAAACGGGATCGACCGCTTCGTCGCCGCGTAGTTCGGCGGCATCGTCGAGGAGTTGCCGGACAGCAGAGAGTCTGCTGAATTCCATCGTGGTAGGCGCAAGTGGGCAGATGATGTGAGTCGCGATTCGCACCGCGGAGAGGACGATCCCTCTCTGCTCCTTCATTGGCGGGGTATCGATAACAACTGCGTCGTACCTGTTGTTGGCGATACCGGGTAGCTGCTTGTGCAGGTTGTTGACGGGCATTCCAATAACAGGAAACGGCCAGTCTCCCAAACTTTGCCAGTTCAGAAGTGATTCGTTTTCGCCGTCCGCATCGACGCCGAGAACGTTCAGGCCGGCCTCGTGCAAAGCGTGGGCGAGGTAGGCCGCAGTAGTGGTCTTAGTGGAACCTCCTTTGAGGTTCGCGACCGTGAAGACAAGCACTAGCAACTCCTTCCGCGTTTCAGTAGATACGTATATACGCATTCCCGCGCTTACAATTTCGGCTGAGGTGAACTACTGGAAATCCGCAAAAGCTGACATACGGATATACGTATCTCAGTATGTCAGCAACTCCGCATAAACGGACTTGTGTGCATCACCTTACACGGATATCCGCGTGTTCGCGGTTCCGTAGGCCCGCGTTTCCGTAGGTACGGATATGCAAGATGGGACCGGTAGCCACGCGAATCCGTATATACGGATATACGGATATACGGATATTTAGCTAGGCGCCCGGGAGTCCGCAAAAAGCCAGTTCATCGGTGATATTTCCTCGGCATTGGCACCACCTTCTGACCGTGCATGAGCGTGATATCAGTACCTACAGACTGGTCCGCGACAGCCCAGAATCAACCGATTCATGGGGCCGCGCAGCTCGTCGTTGCGGCCACCTCGGAGTCGCACAGACGTTTTGCACGGATTTTGCCAACAGATGAAACGACTGCAAAGCCGTTCGTTCCGATGCAATGCGGAGGAGAAGGAACGCAAGAGATGGGTTCGAGGGGCCTCCGCGACGGTTCGGCAGGCGGCCGTCCGCCAGATCTTGTACACGGACGCGCTCGACCCCCGTTGCACTGACATCGTGACTACGCATGCGGCATGCAAGTCCGACCTGGCCCCGGCGACTGCAGGTGCTACGCCAATCGATCCTGTGGAAGCTGGATGGCCTGTCGGAGTACGACCTTCGACGCCCACCGGCACGAACCTGCTCGGTCTCGTCAAGCACCTGGAGGGGTGCGAATTCGGCTACTTCTCACTACCACCGCGACCCCGAATCAGCTCATCGCGGACGGTATGCGAACGTCCTGTCAATTTCCAGTCATTGGACCGATCATGATTTACGCCGTACGAGCTTCTGTGCACATTGGTCGGCGGCGGCGCGGGCTGCGGCGCGGCCGGGTCCGGCGAGATCGGCCAGTGCTCGTTCTCGTTTGCGCCGGCCTTCCTCGACCATCGCCCTCGTACGCTCGACTTCGGCCGCTCGGGCCGCTGCTTGTTGGGCGTGGGCGATGGTGTCGAGGACGTGGGGTGGAAAGTCGAGATCGGTCTTGCCGAGTAGCCAGTGCATGAATCGGATCGGGTGCTGGGGGGTGAGTTCGCGGCCGAGGCGGCGGCCTTCCTCGTCGAGGAGGGTGTTGAGGTCGGCGCCGGTGAACCCGTGTCCGGCTGCGTCAGCCAGCACGGACGCCCACTGGTCAACCGGCAGGGGACGTGCCCAGGCTGGTGTTTGGCGGTCACGGAGCCACTGAGCGGCCAGCAATTGCCCCCCACGATCAACCGCCGGTCGCGACCGCCTCTTCCTCGTGGCCGGTCGACGCGAAGCGGCGGCATTTTCCACAGTTTTTGTTGTAAAGAGAACTCTCTTACAAGACTTGAGAGACCAAAAGATACCCAAAGCGGGGTGGGGTGCCATTTGTGGATGACCTGGGGTGACGCGGCCGAAGTTATCCACAGGGGTGGGGGGGTGCAGCGCCCAGACCGCTGCCCACCCTCTGCTGCGGTCACCGACGGCCCAGGAGGCGAGGCGTTCGGTGCGGGTACGGATTCTGCCGGCGAGTGTTTCGGTGGCCACGCGGAGCAGCAAGAGTGCAGTGCGGGCGCGTTGCACGGTGCGGCGGCCGAGGCCGGTGCGGGCGACGATGGTGGCGACGGCGAGTCGGGATCCTCGTCCTGTTCGGAAGTCGGCGGCCGCGGCCTTGACGCGGGCGACTGCCAGGACGGTCTTCAGGGAGATTCCGCCGCCGGTCGCGGCGACGAGCATCGGCCGAATCCGCGGGTATTGGGTGGTGTAGACGGTTTTCACGACCACGTCGGTCCAGTGCTCGCTGCCCAGCCAGCAGGCGATCCCGGCGTAGGCGTCGTCCTCGAGTTGGAGGTGGATCGGTCCGGCTTTTCGGCGGTCGACGAGGATGCCGTCGAGCGCGATCTGCTCGGCCCGGTCGCGGGCTCGGGTGAGCCGGCGGGCGAGGGTGCGCTCGGTGACGGTGCGGGCGACGCCCCGACTGGGGGAGTGGGGCAGCCCCGTCCGGTACCCCGACGCAAAGGTGCGGGTTCGTGGGCGACGCGTGCACGCAATCGCATTGTTACCGACGACACGTGTGGTATTAGATGACGACGCAAAAGGGTGCGCGCTATCATGAGACCTGTCCACTAAGACAGTCCCTTCGGGGAAAGAGCAGTACCACTGAGATTTGAGCGGCTAACTCGAATCTCACCAACCTCGAGAACCCTCGGCCTACCCGCCGGGGGTTTTCAGTTCTTGGCCGCTGTACCGCTAGGGATTGTGGTGTCGATACACCCTATTTGTGTGCGGCTTGGCTTACTGGTGACAGCCACATTGATCAGCTGGCCAGGGGAATCACCCCCTGCTCCCCGCCACCACTTGGGGACGGCGACTCGAGCTCGCGACGTAGCGCAGCTTCGTAGAATGCGCGCTTGGAAATACCTCGCTCCTTGACTGCTCGGTCGACGCGTTCTATCAGAGTTTCCTCGATACCGACGCCGATTCGCTTCCATGGTGGTGTGTACGGCTCAGCTGGCATAGGTATAGATATATCCGCTCCGAACCCCCCACGGCCGCAGACACGCCGATGGAACACACATCCTTATCTCGCTGGGTTGCACCCGACAGGACAGGCCTTGTTTCACACAACCCGCTCGCAACTGATCATTTCTGGATCTGGGAGCACGGTCCGCACACGTGACTCTGGTACCGACAGAGCGCTCCTGACACCAGTTGTTCACAACCCGTCAACGACAGCATTCACCCGCGGTTCGGCATCCGGCACAGAGGCAGCCCCGTGCGGGTTCACCGGATTGGGCTGCCACGGTAACGTCAAAACCGTCCGCCGATGGCCGAGTCCCTGGGCCGGGGGAGCGCTCTGGCCGCGTCGATGATCGCGGGGTGATCCAGGGAGAGCGGCTCGACGCGGATCAGTTCAGGGCGCAGCCAACTTGCCAGAACCGACCACTGCGGTCGGTGGAACGACCACCAGGACACCACCTACCACTCCCGGTCGCCCGCATGCGGCTCCCGGCCTCCGACCAAATTCGGTGCCCCACCCCAGTAAGCCCGAAGAGGATCCCTGGTGTAGATCCATGAAAGGCCGGGGCTCCAAAGCTCCGGACTTTTGCGGCAGCACCGCGGGCGGCAGTGATGGGCTACCAATACAGCGAACTAAGGTCGCTCCATGCCCTCGACCTTCCAGGCACTCGCAGTCGCTCTCCTCGCGCTCTTACCCGGTGCCCTCTACGAGGTGGCTCGCGAACAGAGATCCGGCAGATGGGGACTCCGGGGTGCAGACCAGATATTCCGGCTACTCGGATTCTCGGTCGCCTTCCAGGTGCTCCTCGCCCCACTGACGTACTGGCTCTACAGCCACTACATCGTGACCGGGCACCTCAGCGAGGGCAAGGCCGTCAGCGGGTGGCTCTGGGTCGGCGGCATTGCCTACCTCGTCGTCCCTTTCGAGTTCGGTCGCTTCACCGCATGGGCCTACAACAAGCGCGACCAGGTAAACCACACCGCGGATGGAGGAATCCGCCGCTTGATCGCGACGGCGTCCTCGAAGGTCGTCACCCTTTACACCGACACCGCCCCAGCCCCAAGAGCCTGGGATTACATGTGGGCCCGACCGAAACTTTCCGGCTGGGTCGTCCTGTACCTCAAGGACGGAGGAACCGTGGCGGGTGAGTGGAACGACTCCTACGCTGCCGGTTACCCCGAGCCGGGTGACCTCTACATCGCCGAGCAGGTGGCAGTCGAGCCCGACGGCACGATGGTGACCGAGATCGTCGACGGCGCTAAGTTGCCGGTTCTGCTCGACAAGAGCCTCCTGATCCGGTGGGACGAGGTCAGGTATCTCGACTTCTATTACAGTAATCTGGGCAGCAACGGCGACAACTCGCCGAGCGAAGGGGATCCCGATGGCACCGCGACAGAAGGGGCGAACGAAGGCGATGGTTCGAACCAATGATTCGCGAACCGGCACGTTCGAGCGGAAGGGCGGATACCCCTCCGCGAGTGTGCCGCGCTCGCAGATGAGGCTGCCCGCTGGCGCCGTGACCAAGCCCAAGCCGCAATCCTCGGCCAACGGGAACGGTGGCAGCCGGTCGAATTAGCTGTAACCCCTGGATTTAGATCGGCGACAAAAGGCCGGAGCTTTGGAGCTCCGGCCTTTTGCGGCGGTCGTTCAGGGCCGGGAGGTAGTCAAGCGTTCGACCGTTTTCCGCCCGCGATCTCGCCCATGGATTCGTAATCCGCCAGCGACACTTGCCGCCTTTGGTGACGATTTCCACGGTGATGTGGTCGGCGTTGACCTGCTTGATCAGCGCGAATAGGGAGTTGCGGGCGTCTGTTGCAGTAAGTGCAGTCAACATCGGAAATGGGTGGCGCTGATCAGTCGACTCGAGTCGCGTCGCTTGGGGCGCAGAAGAAGTGCGGTGTGGTCTCCACGACGTGCCCGTCTTCGCAGCGGCGGTACTCGACCGTCCTGTCCGCATTGAGCGGGCCGGGGGACAGAAACACGCTGGTCCCGCAGTCGGGGCACTGCATAAAGACTGTCTCGCGGACATGAGAACCGTGATGCGGGGCAATCACTCGTAACCCCCTGCGGGGCGGTGGGCGTCGAGAAGACCCGGGTTCCGGTAGTAATCGCCGAAAAATCAACGGATATGTCCGCGCCGTCGTTGCCCACCGCTGACCGAACTGCAAATCGCCACCCAATCCCCACCCTGGAATCAGACTCTCCGACCATCGCCCCCACATCCGCGGCAAAATCCGCGAGTATCTCACCCTGTAAGACCCCCACGGAGTCACGCAGGTCAACTGTCGGACGGTGCAGAAACCGGAAAAGAGATCACCGCACCCCGCCGATCCGAGAAAACTTCCCGGATCAGGGCCGACTGGGGATGTCCCTGTTGACCAAGGCAGTGTGCGGCGACCTCTTGCTCGTCGTAGCAGCAGTGTAAACCGGGCCTACGACACGGTCGCGGCGCTGTTGCTGCTCCCTGGATGCGGTCAGCTGCCGGCGAAGCTTCCCCAAGTGGCGGGCGTGATGTCGACAGTAACCTCAAGGACCGCGTCGTCACCGATACCGCTGGATGCGGTCACCGTGAAGGTATGCGCCCCGCCAGTTGTCGAGGTGCCGGAGAAGACACCCTGCTCGCTCAACGTGACGCCAGAGGGCAGGACACCATCAGTCACCGCGACCGTCGGTGCCGGGTTCCGGTCACCGTGAACACGCGTAGTGGTAGGGCTGACCGACATCCCCGGTGGGCGGTGCTCCTGTGATGGCGGATGGTGTCTTACCGATCGCGATCACCGACACCGAGTGGCTCAACTCGCTGGTGACGTAGGCGTGGTCGCCGTCCGGGGTGATCGCCACCATGAAAATCGGCTCCGTTTCGGCCTCGGGTTCGGCAGCGGTGTCGCGGTAGTGGTCGCTGATCGCTTCCGCGGCAGCGGATTCAACCTGTTCGGCCCGTGCCCCGATGTGATCGACCATTATTCGCGGCCCTGGCGTCTTGACCTGCTCGGGGCTAACGCTTCCCAGCTCGCGGCCGGGTGCGGCCGCGGCCCGCGAGCTGGGTACGCGTCGTCGCGCATCGTGTCATCCCTCCTCGAGACCGGTCAGAGGCCCAGGCCGTGATCGCGGCCACGGGTCGGGCCGGGATCGGGGGCTTGCCGGTCCGGTTCGGTGCGGCGCTGCTGCTGGTGGAGCCGACGGCGCACCGCATCTTCGGTGGCGCGTTCGGGGCGTGCAAGCTCGGCGCGGCGGGTGTATTCGGCGCGGTAGCGCTCGAGGCGGGCGCCCCGGGTCTTGTTCGGGTTCATCCGCTGGGTGAGCATCGCCTGTTTGATCCTGGACTTCAGCTCGGCGGTCGGGATCTGCACCAGGTCGTCGCCTCCGGTGATCCGGTGCTCGACGGCCTCGCGGTCGAATGCCGCTGGTACCGCCGCGTCGCGGGGCTCGGGCTGTACTGGGGTCTGCGGCTGGGGAAGGGTCGGTGCCTGGCCTCGGACCGGCGCCGGTAGCTGCTGGTCGAGGTCACCGCGCACGGCAACCCGGTCGGTGGCGCGGGGTTCGGTGGTGCGCTTTTCTGCGGTCTGCTCGACCACGGGCGGTGCGGTCTTCGTCGCGGTGAGGGTCACCGGGTGCTCGGTGCGGGTGGTTTCGGCGAAACCGCGGGCGGCGGCGGACTCGGCACGCACGATCGCCCCCTTGAGCTGCTCGACGTCGCGGCGGGCGCCGGCCAAAGCCTGGTGGTCGAGTTCCATCAGCGTCAGACGGGCCACCTGCACGTCGCCGGAGGTGACGATGTTCGGTGCGCCGCCGGCCTTGACGACCAGGCGCTGCTGCGCGGCCGCGGCGTCGGCGTGCTCGGCGCTCACTGTCGCGTTCGCGGCGTCGGCGACGATCTCGGCGAGGGCGAGGTCGGCGTCGAGGCGGGCGGCAGTGTCGTCGGCGCCGGTGTCGCGGGCGGCGGCGGCCTCGGCGCTCAGCCGGGCGACCGTGTTCTGTGCGGCTTCGGCTTCGAGTGTTGCCTCCATCCAACGCCGGTGCGCGTAGGCGGTTTCGGCCGCGTACGGGCGCTGCTCGTCGGCTCGTCGCTGCATGTCGGTGAGCATCGGCGTCGCTGCGCTCAGGTGCTCGGTGGTGCCCTCGAGTGTGGCCTGCCACAGCGTGTCCAGCTGTCGGCGTGCGGCAGCGAGATCCTGGGCGAGCCGTTCGAGCCGCTCGGTGGGGGGCAGATCGGCGTAGCGGTCAGGTTCGGCGGCGCGGGCGTGGGCGAGCAGTCCGGCAGCCCAGGCGTCGATACTGTCGAGTTCGCCGGAGTCGGCCGGGTTCCCCCGGTCGTGCTCGTAATCGGGTGGGGGCGGGGGCAGGTCCGGGTCCAGCGGCGCGTCCGTGTCCGTGTCCGACAGGGGCGGCAGGTCGTAGTGCACCGGCTCGTTGTCCGCGTGGGCGTCAGGTGTGAGTTCGGGGACGATCCATCGGCCTGCGGCCGCGGCCGCGGCTTCCTCGGCCTCGGGGGAGAGGGGCTCGGTTCCTGTCTCGCCGGGAATCGGCTCGGTGTGGGCCAGGATCGCTTCGATGCGCCACGGCAGCGCGGTGGCGTAGTCGGCGGCGTCGAGGTCGCCGCCGTCCTGGCCTTCGATCGCGAGGTCGCGGGCCAGTGCCAGCAGATCCTGTGGGGTCCATGCGGCCGGGTCGGCGGCGGCGACGACGGCGACGAGCTTGTCCCATGCCGGGTCCGCCGACAGTGCTTCGGCACCGTCCGCGCCGAGAACGGCGGCCAGGTCCGCTACCCAGGTGGGGGACTGATCGGCCGGGACCGCGATGTCGGTGGCGGCGGGGGAGAGTGTGCCGGACAGTCGCCACCACAGTGCTGCGGCGGGCAGCTCGACCGGCAGCGGCCGGTCGGCGACGGCGCGCCGGACGAGGGCGTGGACGTCGACCCCGCTGCGGCGGGCCAGGGCGAAGCGGTCGGCGAGCTCGGGCCAGAACGGGTCGACCAGCAGGCGGGGTTCGACGGACTCGGCCAGCGGGCGCCAGCGGGCGGCGGCGGCGTTCGGCTGGCCGAACGCCACCTCGGCGCGGGCATCGAGGCGACGCTGGTGGCGTTTGTCCGCAGCCGCGTACCTGTCGGGGCCGGTCGGGCGGCGGTCCGCACTGTCGACGTCGTTGACCGCCCGCCACACCGCGAGATCCGCGACGAGCTGGCGGTCACCGGCCAGCAGCGGGCGGGCCCAGGCGGGGGCGTTCTCGTGCGTGTACTCGGCAGCCCCCGCGGCGACCTGGACGGCGAGATCGGCCACCAGTGCGCTACGCCGGGCCAGGTACCGGCCCCACTTTTCGTCGGCGGCGAGGTCGGCCGGAATGGACGGCAGCCACGACAGCGGCCCGGTCCCGGCGGAATGCTTACCGGACGGGTCGAGCCGCCAGTCCAGGACAGCGGCGACGTCGCCGGCGGTGCCCAACTCGCGGGAGGTGGCGGCGGCGTAAAGCTCGTCGACGGGGTCGGCGCCGTCCACGGCAAGGCGTGCCAGGTGTTTGCGCAGGACCGGGTAGGCGGCCTCATCGGTCAACCCTTCCCGGACCTGCTCGGCGGCGACGTCGATGCGGGAGAGGACCTCGGGGCCGACCACGGACTCGGCGGCCACACCGACCGCGTCGGTGTACGCGGCCGCGGCGCGGGCGATCTTCCGCTCGGGGTCCGCGAGTTCGCTCGCGGTGGTGGTCGCCGACTTCTGTGCACCGTCGCGGGCGAGGATCGAGGTGAAAATGTCGACCGCGGTCGGCGGCAGCACCGTCTCCCGGTTGAGGACGTTCTCCGGGTCGCCGTCGCTCGCGGTACCGAGATAGAGGTGGTTGCCGTGCTTGCCGCGGGTGAGCCCCACATAGGCGAGCTGCCGTGATTCCGTACCGGTGGCGACGGTGTGGCAGGTGTCCGCGGTGATGCCCTGCGCGCCGTGGATGGTGCGGGCGTAGCCGAGAGTGGTGTGCCCGGCCACATAGTCGGCGGGCAACTGGATCGACCGCGAGGAGCGGACATTGGTGACCTTCAGCGATCCGTCAACGCGCACCTCGTCGACGGTCCAGCGATCACCGTTGCGGACGAAATCCGAGCGGGTCAGGGCCAGCATCCGGTTGTTCAACCGGGTGCAGACCTGGTCACCGGCCGAGCACGCCAGCCCGTCCGCGAGCATCACTTCCAGTCCGGTGGGCGGGCCGTCGGCGGCGAGGCGATCGGTGCGGGCGCGCTCGTTGAGGCCACGGACCATCTCGCGGGTCGGGGCGAGCATCACCGCGTCGAGACCGGCCCCGCGGTCGGCCTGCCACGCCCGGTAGGCGATCTCTTCGGCGGCGACCTTGTCGGCGACGTGGACGCGCCCCTGGTCGATGTAGAAACCGATCGCGGCCGGGTCCCCGTCCCGCAGAGCAAGTGTGGCGGCGCGCTCGGCGGGGTCGGTGAACCGGACGACGTCGGTGAGGGTGACCGCCCCCGCGGTGGTCGCGACATCACGCAGCACACCACCCGCGGTCACGGAGGCGAGCTGCTGATCGTCGCCGACGAGACGAACGTTGCCGCCTCGTTCGAGGACGAACCCGATCACCCGGTCCAGGTCCGCGGTCGAGGCCATACCCGCCTCGTCGACGACGACGAGGGTGCCGGCACCGATCTGGTGGAACCAGTCCGGTTTACGGAACGGCTGCTCGGTGAGCGTGTGGATCAACTTGCCCATCGTGTCGGTGGCCGCGCCGAGATCGGTGCGCAACGCATCCGCTGCGGCCGCGGTCGGGGCCAGGCCGATGACGTTGCCGCCGCTGTTCTCCCACGCCCGTGCCAGGGCAGCCATCGCGGTGGTCTTGCCGGTGCCGGCCGGGGCCAGAGCGAGCTGAACGCGGGCACCGGAGGTGGCCATCTCACGCACCAGTACGGTCTGTCCGGTGTTGAGTTCGAAATTGTTCGCGGCCTGCTCGAGCAACGCGAGATCGACGTCCAGTGCGCTGGCGCGGCGACCGTCCGTGCGCACGCAGGCTCCGACGATGCGCTGCTCCGCGGCCAGCACAGCTTCGCTGGTGTAGAGCTGGGTTCCGGCGGTGGTGTAGACACTCGACCCGTCGCGGCGGCGCAGCTCGCCCGGCTCACCGAGATCATTCTGCTGGCCCAGGGCAACACTGCGCTCCGGGGACATTGCGGCGGCGGTGAGCCGGTCGACGACCGTGTCGATCTGCCGGGCGGACAGGTTCGCCGACCGCGCCACCCGCTGGGCTTCGGCAATCAGATGGGCCTGCTGCCACCGCGACTGGTGTTCGGACACGGTGGTAATGATCCGGTCGGCGGACTCACGGATCCACCGGTCGGTGACGTGGGTGCGGGTGGTGCTACGCGGGGGATGGGTGGCCGATCGAACCATGTCCGACAGTCCCTGCTCACCGCCGAGAACACCCAGCGCGGTCTGACGCCACTGCTGCCGTTGCTCGACCAGCGACATCGGTTCGTGCTTGGCTTCGCGGGTTTCCAGGTTCGCCTGCTGCGCCAGCGCGATGGCCTCGATCGGGGTCGGTTCCCGGCCGTGGTCACGGTGGAACTGGGTGGCCAGTTCACCCCGGCGCAGTTCGATCATGGCCCGGCGCGAGGACCACACCTCGTTGAGCGCAGCGTCGACTCCGACGATCTCCCGGATCGGCCGCTTACTCTTGTCGGTCTGCTCGCGCTCGTCGAAACGCACCCCCAGCCGGGTGCGCATCTCGGCCTCGACGGCGGTGTTGTACACCTCGGAGGCGGCAACGAACAACTTGTGCAGGGGCCGACCGTCCAGGGCGAGCCAGCGTCCGGAATCGGTGGCACGGACCTTGTTCGAGACGGCAACGTGGGTGTGCAGGTTCGGGTCACCGGCCCGCGAATCACGGTGAGTGAACGCGGCGCAGAGCAGTCCGTCGACGTCGACCTGCGCGACACCGTCGGCGCCCTGGCGGGTGTAGGTGGCGTTCTCCTCCACGAACCGGATCGCCTTCTGCACCGCGGCGTGATGGGCGTCTTCGATCCGCTCCGAGACCTCTCGGGGCGCGGCCGCCCACAGGGTCGACACCGATTTCACCGGGGTGAAGGTCAGGTCGTAACCGGCCACCGCGGTGGTCTTCTGGCGTGATCCCCGGGCGATGAATCCGGACAACTCCCGGCCGTCGGTGGGGGAGCGGCCGTACTCCGTCTCGAACAGTTCGCGGCCGACCCGGGTGCGGATCTCGGCCCGGGTGGTGTCGTCGATGCGGGCGTTCCACTCCTGACCGCGGGCCAGGTTGTGATCGGTGAAACGCTGCGCCACAACCTTTCGGAACTCCGTCGCCCCGGCATAGATGCGGAACGGGTTTCCGAGTTTCGTCTCGGCCAACGCCATCCGGGAGGCGGCCTCGGCGTCGAGTCCGCGGGTCACCGCGTCGACAATGATGCGCTCCTCGATCACGGTGGCGTCCGGGTGCCGACCCTCACCGAACAGGGCGCGCATCTGCTCAGCCGACACAAGGTCACCGCCCCCGATTCCGGCCAGCGATTCCAGACCCGCACCCATCCACCGGCCGGGTGCCTCACCCTTGGCCGAGTAGTAATCCGACAGGCTCGAGCGGCCGAGTTCGGTGCTGTCCTGCGCAGCGACTTGACGGGTCAGGTACTCGTACCCGTCCCCCGCCGTCAGCTTCTTCGCGGACATCCCCACGGACGAAGAATAGCGTACGTTTACCTTTTCGTGACCTTAATGCAAGAGGTGTGTTGATATTCGAGAGCGCGGAACGTGCTCTAGCTGGGGTGATGGCTCTGGAAGGTGACTGGTGTTCGTGTACCGCAGTGGCTGGGACCGTGCCACAGGTGGTGGTGATCCTGTGCGCGAAGAACCCATCGGTCTCCCCGACGGGATAGGGTGCCGGGGAACCCAAACCGAAGCGGGGAGAATTCTGTGGACACAACACACAAGAAACCGGCTGTTTCAGCCCGACAGAGCGCTCGCGCGCGGGCCGCGGCAAAGATGGCAGAGCGTAACCAGCGCGAAAAGTTGATCTCGGAGAAACTCGAAGAGTTCATCTCGTCCGGCCTGCTGATCGAGACCGCCGAAGTGCGCCGCGATGAGGCGATCGCGAAGGCACACCAGGACTGCGCGGACGCGACAGCGAAAGCGCGGACACAACAGGGCGGGCGCGCCTTGGCGCTCAAGAACCTCGACCTGACCGACCGCGAGATCGCCGCACTGACCGACCTTCCCGTCAGCGCGGTCCGAGAGATGGTCAAGGCGGCGAAGAAATCCGCGAAGACCGAACAAGACGGGTCGGCGGCGCCGACTCCGGTGAGCACGAGCGACGACAACGACACACCGTCACCGGTGTCCGAGGATCGCTTGCCTGCCGAGTCGGTTGTGGTGGACACGCCGATCGCGTCTTGACGAGAATCGACGGACCGGGAATGCTCGAACCAGGAAACGCGGCCGAGGTCGCCCGGTTCTTCCGGTACGTCGTCAAAGGGCCAGGGCCTCAGGACTGCTGGTGGTGGGTTGGCGCCGTCGGAAACGACTCTTACGGCCGCTACTGGCTGAGCCGAAACGGACGACAACGCGTCGTGCGACCGCACCGGTACGCACTCGCCCTCGCGCTCGACCGGCCCCTCGAAGATCACGAAGTCGCCCTCCACCAAGTCTGCGACAACCCGATCTGTGTGCGGGCCTGGGAAGCGTTAGGTCGCCGCGCTCATGTCGTCGCCGGAACCCAATCCGAGAACCTCGCCGGTATGGGAGCGAAGGGCCGCGGCGGCGGCAAAGCGCAGCCGTGGCGGTGGCGGGAATTCGATCGCGCAGGCCGTGTCGCCCGGTCCCGTCGGGCACGAGAAGCGTTGCGCCACGGCTGGGACGAAGAAGCACTCCGGAAAGCACTGTGGCACTCCCGGGACCCGACCCTGTTCTGACCGTGGCCGTGAGAACGGGGCGGGTCGCAAGCGTTAGGGTCTACGAAGTCCCCGATACCCGATACCCGATACCCGATACCCGATACCCGATAAGCATTCAGATTTTGTTCGCCCAAGGGCGGGCACCGGGACACCGAGGAACCGCGTGATCGACATGGCCGGCGACGAGAAACTGTCCTGGCAGCTACACCGCGACGGGTTCGGCTGGGAAGAGATAGCCCACCAGCTCGATTGTCTGCCGGCCGTTGCCCGGGCGTGGGCGGATCGGTACGAGCGACGCACCGACGCCGCGGGCGCGGGCGCTCAGTTCCTACTGTTCGATTGATCGGCGGCGTATCACCTCACGTGGTCGTGTCGGTGCCGCGTGGAACCATCCGGTCGACACCAAATTTGGGAGAGGGGAAACGGTGAGCAAGGGAACCAAACTCCGCACCGTGCGCGTCGAAGATGACCTGTGGGCCGCCGCCAAGGAACGGGCCGAGATCGACAACCGCACCGTGAGCGACGTCGTGCGCGAAGCCCTCACCATGTACGCCCTCACCGAACGGACGCCCGCATGAAATTCGGATCGGACGACGACACCGAACCCGGACAGACATCGAAAGGGAACTGGACCGTGTGGAAGAAAACGAAGCAGCGTTCTGGGACGAGTTCCGCGAACGGTACGAACCCTTCGCCGCCATCGACGGCAGCGACGCAGACGATTTCCTCACCGCACTCGGCGACACCCCCCACACCCCAGGCGTCTACTACGACCTCGACACCCTCCCGGACGAGGAGGCACGGCGCATCGAACCCGGCGCCACACCGCACAGGTCCGGTAACGCTCCCCAACGGCCTGATGTTCACGATCAACCCCAACCCGAGCCGGGTGCCCACCAAAAGATGACCTCATTTTTCCTGCGGGCGTGGCGGGGTCGGTAGTCGCGAACTTCTTCGAGTATCCCTGCTTTGTGCGCGTCGACCCGGTGAGCCGACCGCTTGACCAGATGTCTTCGAGGCCCTTCGCCTGATCGCCACCACATCGCCACATGTGTTCGTATCGGTGCTGCGGCGGCTACTCGTCGGCGTAGACGATCCGGACGTCGATGTCGTCCACCGCCAGATTGCGCAGTGCCGTCGCCGCGGCGACTCGATGCCAGCGGGCGGGCAGCTCGGGACGATCCGGGACCACACCGTCACCGCGGTAGATCACGATGACGCCGCTGCGCCTGCCGATCTCCTCGAGCTCGCGCACCACATCGTCCTGGTTCTGCTCGAGCTGGGCGAGTTCGGCGATCACACCCGCGGGCACCGTCTTGGCCGTGCCGGTCTCCCAGCCCCGGACAGCACGTTCACCGACGGACAGCAGTTGTGCGGTCTCCTGTGAGGACAGGCCCAGCAACTCTCGGCGTGCGCGCAGCTCCGCGCCGCAGCGGCGGTCATCATCGGCCATGAGATGTCCTTCGGGATCGGAAGCCTGGGCCTGCGCCCTGGCGTCGGTGATGCGTCGGTGAGACTCTACCGCCGGCCACCGTCGACTCTCCCCGCTGCCCTACCGCCGCGGCCGGGCCAAACCAACACACAACATCAGCAGCATCGGAGCGATGAAAAGACCAGCGGCCGCAGCGAAAACCGCCCTACCCGGGCGGCCGTGCCGACGGTAGGACCGGTGCCCGCAATACAACGCTCCGAGCATCGAAAGCGCGTTGAACATCATCAACATCGTGATCGCGAAGGTGTTGCCATCCATCGAGACTCCTCCCCTGGCTGGTCTTCGGTGATCGGCAGTATGCACCAGGCAACCGACAACAGCGCACCGGAAATTCAGCGTGTGTAGTCGGTTCAGGGGGCAAAACGAATCACCAGCCCGGATATCTGCTGCGCGACTCGGGCGCACACCGCCCGGTGCCACGCCGCCGGCCACTGGATGCCGCCGAACTCGGGCACCTCGGCGTCGCGCCGGAACGTCCGCACCTCGAAATCGCGGGCCTCTTCGAGGTGGCGGCACATCTGGTCCACCGCCTCGGCGGTGGTCGCCTCCAGGCGCTCGATTTCCACCCGCACCCTGTTCGGGACGGGGGTAGTGCCGCACATCCTCGACCGGTGACGACTCATTGCTCCGTGCAACACGGGAGTGTCAATTGTCATGATGAAAACCACATTTGAGACGGACACGGTCCGTGTC
>NZ_BCXB01000044.1 GCF_001894885.1 Rhodococcus marinonascens NBRC 14363 | reverse complement strand
TTAGTCCTAGATCTATCCTCTTCGGGTCAGGGAACCCCCCTGTGTGCCGTCGGCGACGACCCCGCTCGACCGCGTCAACTGGTCAACGCAGGGATCGATCGGGGACACTGGCCCGGCGGGCATGGGTTACCCTCGTGGACGATCGTCGGATGCGTGAACCACACCCATGATCAATCCCTGTCCCCCATGCCCGATCAACCGGCCCGCACAGCATCTCGAACAAACCGAAACCCTCAGGTCACGAGGCCGCATTTCCACAACCACGGCACCCCGACCAACCCGCCACCATCAGACTATCGGCGAGTCGAAGCTGACATCACGCGAAGTTCCATTGTTGGTTGAACCCTTCTGTGCAGTCCCAAACCTGCACTGGTACACCGTTTTCGGACTTGCTGTCGGTCACGTCCAGGCATTTGCCGCTGCCCTGGTTGGTGATCGCACCGCCGGGTTGACTGCCGTCAACTACTGCTGGGTCGAGCGTCCACTTTTGACCGGGATTGCCCTGACACGGCTTCATGACTACTCTCGATCCGTTTTTCTGTCCTCCCGCATCAAATCCATCTTCAACAACGTCGAGGCACTTGTTGGTGTCAGGGTTTCGGATTTCGCTATTGGATGTGGTGATCCATTGCTGGTTTGCCGCGCCAGTGTAGTCCCAGGTTTGCGTATTGGGCGTGCTCGAACCAGGAATATCGGTGATGTCTAGGACACGGCCGTCCAAACCGTAAATTGCTCCGGCCACCGGGATCGTTGTCAGCGGCATGCCGCCCGCATTCACAGTGGCGGCGTCCGGGGTGTCCCGCGGTGCGCAGCGGATACTATGATTCGTATACGGGTCGGAGTTGACATCGAGTGTGCCGTCGATGGTACCCCAATCGGTTTGGAACGTGAAAAAGTTTTGAGGGTTGCCGTAGTTCGAGGAGAATGCATCATCGATTACCTCGAGTGGTTCTTGCGGGACAGCTACTATGCTGGATCGCTCAATAGGGGCAGGAACAAAGTCTCCAGTGGGTATCAGTGTTCGAAGTGTCGGCTGTATGGAAGTGCCAGCCTCACCCGCCCTCATTGTGACTGTGATAGTTGGCCATTGCGTTTTCGATTTTTTGGTAGCAGGACTGACTAGTCCAGCGCGGGGATCGGTCGGGAAGTCGTCGTCGGTGACCCTAGGATGGTGTTCGGGTGGGAGGGTTAGAGCGTTGGGACCATTTCCAGTAGGAGATTTAAGAGTGCCCTCCGTGACCTGGTCTTTCCATACTCGCAGTAGCTGGCCGCTATCGTTCGGATTTCCGGCGTAATCTACACGCGTGATGTCAACATCATCCGAACTAGTGCGATAATCTATCAATTCCGCGCCCAAAGGGATCGCAATGTCAATTTTTTCGCGAATCCAGTCCGGGAGTTGTATCCCTGTCTGATTCGGTCGCTTATCATTCCCCTGGTCGTTCCCTTTAGGATCTTTTCGCCTCATCTGAACAGGATCCAAGGTCATCGTGTATTGAAATTCCTCCCCGGAGTTAACCTGTTTCGGGGCCTCAACCGTCACGCCCCAGTCGTTTATGGAGTCGTTGTTGCCATTCAAGAAGGGCGCGAAACGCCCATTAGAGGACCAACAGCTGACCGTGAAGTCAACGTGCTTCGTGACGATGTCGCCGGAACCAGCGCCAGCCACATCGTCTGCTGATGCGAGACCAGCGGGGAGTAAGAGTGTTCCTGTGGTGAGCGTGGTGGCCGCCGCGATGGTCGACCAACGGCGTATCGGTTGCATACTCAAGAGCTAGTCTTCCTGATGGTTGAGTACTTCCTGATGGGAAAAGTACAACATTGGGGACTCGACTTGCCCCGCGAGCGGCAGCTCATCGGTGGTGTTCGGAACGGGTTGGGGGATCAATCTCTTTCCGCCGCACACGTTCGGTGATTTTTGGATCTTCCAAATTCCCTCGCTTCTGGTATCCAACGCGGGGCTGACTCTAGAGTTAGTTACCGCTGGTAAGCAACGGACTGGTGCGATTTCCCCCGGATGGCTGATGGGATTTCCCCCAAATGGGGGATACCGAGATGGCGGGTCTTCGATCTCGGGCGGGTCGAGGCCCTGGGGTCAGGGGCCGGTGGTGACCAGTTCGGCTGGAACCTGTCGGTCATTCTCCAGCGCGTCGAAGAACTGGGACGCCCGATCGTGGTCCCACACCACTACGTTTCCGGACCCGGCGACATCCTCGAAACCGTCGATGGGAACGGTGGTGGTGACCACGTCGCCGCGTATCGACCAGGCTAGAGCCGCGAGATTCCAGATGTGGTCGCTCTCGTCGACGCTCAGCGATGCGGCGGTGTCGGTGACGAGCGGCCAGACCTTGAATGGGTTGAGCCAGGTTTCAGGGCTGGTGACCTTCGCCGTCAGCGCGGACATGAACATCCGCTGATTGTTCATCCGGTCGATGTCGGCGAGCGCCGTGGCGCGACTGCGGACGAAGCCGAGGGCCTGTGCGCCCGACAGCTCCTGGCAGCCTGGTGCAAGGTTGATCCCGGCAAGGGGGTCGTCGATTGGGTTGTCGAGGCACATTTGGACACCACCGATCGCGTCGACGATGCCGGCGAATCCTCCGAACCCGATCTCCGCGTAGTGGTCCATGTGCAGGCCGGTGGCCTCCTCGACGGTTTGCACTAGAAGCTGTGGACCACCGAACGCGAACGACGCGTTGATCTTGTCCTGGCCGTACCCCGGAATCGGCACATAGGAATCACGCGGAATGCTCACCATCGTCGCGGGGCCGCCGCCGCTGGGGACGTGCACGATCATGATGGTGTCGGTGCGGCCGCCGCCCGTGTCGCCGCCGGTCGAAAGCTCGTGTTCCTGCTCGGGGGTCAACCCGATGCGGCTGTCGGAACCGACCAGCAGCCAATTGGTGCCGGGGGTGTCGGCGACCCGGCCGGGGTAGTCGGCCAGAGCGTCGATCCGGCCCAAAGTCGTGTCGAGGTAGTACGTCATGCCCGCGAGCGCCAGGATCAGCAGCAGGAACAGCGTGCCGATGCGTCGACCCCAGTGCCGCTTCCGTTTTGGGCGACGCTGTTGTGGCGGCTCCGTGGTCCGCGGTGGTGTGGGCGGCGTAGGGGGCGGTCGATGGCCGGGCGCGCCCGGCGTCCGGTGCGGTTGGGGTGCCTGAGGGGGTGCATGGCCGCTCGGCGGCACCGAACCCAGCCGTTGAGGTTGTGGCGCATACGAATGAGGGGCCTGCGACCACGCCCGCTGCTGCGGCGGCGTACCGCGTCCGGCCCGACGGATCACCTGGTTGCCCTCCTCGGGTGGTACCGAGGGGCTGTGCCCCTCACGCGGCACCGAGGGGCCGTGGTGGGGAGCGCCGCGGCGAGGAGGGGGCGGTGGAGGTCCTGGTCGCGGAGGTTGCGGCGGCGGCACCCGCCCCGCCTGCGGAGGGAAACCCTGTCGAGGGGGTGGAATCCGTCGGTTTGGGGATGGTGGCACCGGCGGCCCGCCCCGCGTCCGCCGAGGCGGACGAGGCGGCAGCGGGGGGTGGGGGGCGTCGCCGGTCACCCGAATGACCTTACTGGTCCGGCCGAATTATGGAATCCAGCCGACGTGTCCACGCAAGGCGGTATAGCCGACAAATGCGACCGAGTCGATGGTGGCGTGGGCGATCACGAGAGGCCACAATCGCTGAGTCTTCTGCCAGTACCGACCGAACACCAGTCCCATCATCGCGTTGCCCACCCCGCCGCCGAAGCCCTGGTAGAGGTGGTAGCTCCCACGTAGGACCGCCGACGCGAGTAATGACGAATTCTCGCTCCATCCCAGTTGACGCAGTCTGGTGATCAAATAGGCAACGACGAGCACTTCTTCCGCGCCGGAGTTCGCGATGGCCCAGAGGATCAGGACCGGCAGTCGCCACCAGTGATCCCCGATCGTGCTCGGCACGACGGTGAGGTTGGCGCCCACTGCGCGAGCCACCAGGTAGAAGCCGAGTCCAGGGAGGCCGATGAGCGCGGCGAGTCCGACACCCTGCGTAGCGTCGGGACGCCAGCGGAATCGGCCCAGCCCGACGCTGCGCGGCCCGAGGCCGCTGCGCCACAAGAGATACAGCCCCAACGCGGCCCAGGCGAGCAGTCGGACGACGCCGAGCAGTTGTCGGGCAGCATCAATGAGCCCGTTCTCCGCGCGGGAGACGTTGAGGGCCACGGCCTGGTCTGCCAGGTTGCCGGGTGTGAGCAGTGATTCGGACAGTGACAGGATCCCGGACAATCCGCTCGCGCCGAACGTGACGAGCAGGACGATCGTGATCTCGATCCACAGCGCGCGTCGTTCACGGTCGCTGGGCGGCGGGGTGGTCGGTTCGGGCGATGCCGGCCGTAGCCAGGAGCCGAGCGCTGCACGCGAGATCACGCGACCCACGCTAGCGTGCGCCGAAACCAAATACCGTTCGACTACGCGCGCGGAGTCCATTGACGAACGGGCAACCCACAAGCAACCGGATAGCCATACTCAGCCCAGCGGCGTCGTCCACAGGTGTCGCGAACGGCATCCGGATATCGCGGTCGCTGTAGTCGCCCTCGACGCGCAGTCGCAGTCCGTAGCGGTCGATGCCGAGCGGTCGGACGCGTCCCTGCCTCATGTGGGGCGGCAGTTTGCGGGACAGCAGTTCGATGAGATCTCGGTGGTCTTCGTCGAGATGCTGAAGCCATGCGGACTCCGTCCCGCAGAACGGGTCGGGCCGAGCGGCGAGCAGTTCTTCGAGGTCGACGGGTTCTGCGCCACTGGAGTCGGCGACCACGGCGGATTCGAGGCGTAGTTGCAGCAGCGTCGCATGGTGCCCGACGTCGAGGAGACCTGGATGTGGGAATTCGGATGCCACCTCGTCGGCGAGCGAACGGGCGTGGGCTTCACAGGGTGCGTGAAGGTCGCCAAACAACCAGACCAGCGACCGCACGGGCTCACGTAGCGCGAGCGGCGAGTTGTCGGTCACCTCCAGGACAGCAGGGACTGCGCGGGCGAGCCTGAGCAGTATGGCCGCCGACGACTCGTTAGGCACCGCGATGACGACGTCGCCTCGGGACCGCAGGTGGTGGATCGAGGTGACGATGGGGGCGCTGCCCTCGACCGCGAGTGCTGCGTTCTCGGTCCGTGCGCACGAACTACGCAGACGCTCGGCGGTGGACGGTCCGGTGGTCGCGGCGGGCACAGAGCCTCCTCGGGGTTGCAAAATGATTAGGTAAACCTAACCTAATATAGCTATGGCGCATGTGGCAAGCCTCTGGTGGGAACTACGGTGAGGATGTGGCAATACCCCTCTCCCTCGGCGTACCGCGCCGCCGCGGACCGCAGTCGTTGCTCGCGGAACTGCTCAGTGCCTTCACTGATGCAGACGCCTTCACTGATGCAGACGCCTTCACTGATGCAGACGCCTTCACGGATGCAGACGGTCGCTCGGACCTGCCCGTCGGCGGGCTATTCGGTCCGCCTGTTGTCCTGGCTTCGACGCTGCTCGATGCAGCGGGGACCGACGCAGGCCGGATCATCGTCGGCCTGGACGTTGACCCAGCCGAACTCCAGACCCGCGAGCAGGCGTCCTACGAGGCGGTCCGGTTCCACCTGGACTGCCCGGTCGGTCAACTCGGCGCTGCCGTCGCATTCCAGTTGCCGTCGCCGCTCGCGATATTCGCGACCGCCACCACCACCACCACCAGCGACGACTTCGGGCTTGCGGAGGTGGCGCAACGACTCGCGGAAGCAGGCTGTATTCCGGGGCTCGCGAGCGGGCATTCCGTCGGTGAAGTGGCCGACGTTCTCGCAGTCCTCGCGCACGCGGACGTCGGATACGTCGCTAGGGCGCGAGACACGGCCGAGGTGCTCGCCCTCATCTCCGGCACCGTTGCCGCGCTCTGCGGCGACGACATACGCATGGCACTGGTGAATCCCGAACCCGCGAAACTGAGCGCACTGATTCCCGAGGCAGCGGAGGCCGTCCGCGAGGTTCTGCTCGGGATCGAGGTGCGCGATCCGTCACTTGTCGGGCGTGAACTCGCCTCTCTCGGATTCCGGTAAATAGTCATCGGCAATACACCGGACGGGCAACTCTCGTGCGTAATCTCGTAGACGTGCCAAAAATCGCGTACTTCGGACCCTCAGGAACCTTCACGGAGATGGCGCTCGCCCAACTCGAAGCGGCCGGTACCTTCGACGCACCGGCTGAGAGGCTTCCGGCATCCAGTCCGCCCGCCACGCTGGCGATGGTGCGGGACGGGCTTGCCGCCGCCGCGGTCGTCCCCATCGAGAGCACCGTCGAGGGCGGGGTCGTGCCCACACTCGATGCGCTCGCGCTAGGTGACCGATTGCAGATCGTGGCCGAAACAGAGTTGGACGTGCAATTCACGATCCTGGGCAGAAGCGGGATCGAAAGCCTTGATCAGATCCGCAGTATCCGCGCGTATCCCATCGCGGTCGGGCAGGTGCGGATGTGGCTGGAGGAGCACTGCCCCGACGCCGAAATCCAGTCGGCGTCGTCCAACGCAGGCGCAGCCGAGGACGTCGCGAACGGTCTCGCCGATGCCGCTGTCTCCACCGCACTGGCCGGCGCACGGCTGGGTCTGAGCACCCTCGCCGAGGGAGTCGCGGACGTGCAGGGCGCACGCACCAGGTTCGTGCTCGTCACCGCGCCCACGCGGATTCCGGAGCGCACTGGGGGAGACCGTAGCTCCGCGGTACTCGAGCCAAGAAACACGCCGGGATCCCTGGTCGGGGTTCTCTCCGAGTTCGCCACCCGTGGAATCGACCTCATCCGGATCGAGTCGCGCCCCATTCGGACCGACCCGGGAACCTATCGCTTCTTCGTGGACTGTATCGGGCACATCGACGACCCGCTGGTCGCCGAGGCGTTCCGGGCGCTGCACCGCAAGTCGAAGGTGCGGTTCCTGGGGTCGTGGCCCGTGGCCAACCCAGGCGGGCCACCCCCGCCCTCCGAGGGTGACGCAGCGGTTTGGATCGAACGACTTCGGCAGGGAGACAGGGAATTGTGACTGGAAACCTGATTTTGGTCAGGCACGGGCAGACCGAGGCCAACGTCGAACGCAGGCTCGACACCCGACTGCCCGGCGCCCGGCTGACCTCCGAAGGGCTCTCGCAGGCCGAAATGCTGGGCACCGATCTCGCGGCGAAGGCGCGGACGGCCGCGCTGGTGTCTTCGCAGGCATTGCGGGCCAGGCAGACTGCTCACTTTGTGGAGATCGCGTCAGGAATCGTCGTCCAGGTGCAAGACGGTCTGCACGAGGTTCAGGCGGGTGAGCTCGAGGACCGCAGCGACGAGGAGTCGCACAAGCTGTTCATGAAGACATTCCACCTGTGGCACACCGGCGTGTTGGATGCGCGCATCCCCGGTGGCGAATCGGCCCACGACGTTCTCGAACGGTACGTCCCGGTGGTGGATTCCTTGCGGCAGCAATACCTCGATGATCCGGCGGAAACAGGCGACGTCGTGCTCGTCAGCCACGGCGCCGCGATCCGTCTCGTCGCCGCACAGCTGGCTGGGGTCCCCGGACTCTTCGCGACCGGCACGCATCTGGCCAACACACAGTCGATCGAGTTGACCCCGCTCGCGGGTGGAGGCTGGGGATGTGTGCGCTGGGGAACGGTCCTCCCACCGTTCGAGCAACGTATGAATCCCGGAGTCGACGACCCGATGGGGTGATTCCGTTGCGCGCGCTCCGGGGTTGCGTGAGGATGGAGGAAACCGTCCTCAAGGGGTGACGGCGGTGGAATGGTTCGTAGCCGGAGACTATTCGCTCGGCCGGGTACTCGTCGCCGAGGGACTCGCTGCTATCTACCTCGTTGCGTTTGTGGCGGCGCGTAACCAGTTCAGACCTCTCGTCGGCAGCAGCGGAATGCTGCCGATCCCGGATTTTCTTCGTGCGGTCAAATTCGGCCGGGCACCGAGCATTTTTCACCTGTACTACTCGGACAGGTTTTTTGCGGTGGTCTGCTGGGCCGGAATCGGGCTGTCTCTTGCCGCCGTTCTGGGTCTGACGCACTTCATGCCACTGGCGCTGTGCATGCTCGTGTGGTTCGCGATGTGGGTGCTCTATCTGTCGATCGTCAACGCGTCCCAGCTCTGGTATTCCTTCGGCTGGGAGTCGTTGCTGCTCGAGGCGGGATTCCTTGCGATCTTCCTGGGTAACACCTCGGTCGGGGCGCCGGTACTCGTGCTGATCCTGCTGAGGTGGCTGCTATTCCGCCTCGAATTCGGGGCCGGGCTGATCAAGATGCGCGGCGACCGATGCTGGCGCGACCTCACGTGCCTGGACTATCACCACGAAACCCAACCAATGCCCGGTCCGCTGAGTTGGTACTTTCACCACCTGCCCAAACCTCTGCACAGGGTGGAGGTGCTCGGCAACCACTTCGCGCAACTCGTCGTGCCGTTCGGGTTGTTCGCGCCGCAACCGGTGGCCGCCGTCGCCGCCGCGATCATGATCGTCACCCAATTGTGGTTGGTCGCCAGCGGCAACTTTTCGTGGTTGAACTGGACGGCGATCGTTCTCGCGCTGGCCGTCATCCCGGACAGCGTGTACGAGAGGGTGCTGCGTGTCGACCTCGCTCCCGGCAGTGTGTCGGCGCCGATACCCTTCGTCGTGATGGTTTTTGGGGTGAGCGCACTCGTTCTCGTGCTCAGCTACTGGCCGATTCGCAACATGATCTCCCACGGGCAAGCAATGAACGCCTCGTTCAACAGGTGGCACTTCGTCAATACCTACGGCGCCTTCGGCAGTATCACGAGGGAGCGGTTCGAGGTGATCGTGGAGGGCACCTCCGACGCACACATCAGCGCCCACTCCGAATGGAAGGAGTACGGCTTCAGGGGCAAGCCCGGTGATGTTCGCCGACGCCCTCGGCAATTCGCGCCGTATCACTTGCGGCTCGACTGGCTGTTCTGGTTCGCGGCGATCTCACCAGGCTATGCCGAACCCTGGTTCCGGGGGTTTGTCGAGAGGCTGCTGCGGAATGACCAGGACACCCTGAAACTGTTGCAGCACAATCCGTTCCCGGAGCATCCACCAAAGCACGTGCGTGCACGGCTGTACCGATACGAATTCACCACCTGGAAGGAACGCCGCGAGACCGGTGCGTGGTGGAGGCGGGAACCGCTGTAGTCAGCGGAGTCGGTCGGCCAGAGACTTCAACCCTTGGCGCAGCCGCTGCGACGTGCCGGGGCTGAGTGAGGACCATGCGACACCGTGCGCGGAGACGCTGGACGTGCCCACGATTCGCCCGGACGAGGTGTCGAAGACGGTGACAGGGCCACCCACCGGATCATATTGTCCGTTGCCGTTGCCGTAGACGATTCCGACGATCTCGGCGTAGGTTGTGCAGGTTGCCATCGCCCTGCCCAGAGCGGCGGCGTCGGCTGGCGTGGCCCCGAGTCCGGTAAGGGCGGCGGCGAGTGTCTTGTCGTCCCCATCTTGATCCAGGGCTTCGCCGAGTTGGGCGGTCGGCGCGTTGAGGACACCGAAATTCATGGGCGTAGCAGCCCCGAGGGCGCCGATCACGGGAGCAATGATGTCGACACCCGCATCCTCGATGACGTATGTGTCGCCGGCCCGCATCGCGAGTACCGAGGCGGATTCGCCCTGGGAGACGCACAGTCTTGAGATGTCGCCGTCGACATGCCAGCGAAGCGCGATCTCCCAGTGTGGTCGCGCCAGAATCCGAAGCCTGTCGGCGAGTTCGGGATGAACCTCGCCGCCCGCGAGTAGATCCCGGGCGGCGAGGGTGTCGACGGCGCCGCGGAAGGTCGCCTCCCTGGCCTCGTACGAGTCGTACCGCGGGGATACGTCGAGCACCACCGGCAGTACGTCGAGTACAAGCGTGTCGACGAGATAGTCCATTTCGTCGAGGCTCAGATGCACCGCCGGCAGGGTCGGTACCAAAGGATGGGTGCCGAGGTCTATCACCGTTTCGTCTCCCGAGGGTCTGGGTTCGCACCGATGACCGAGGGGATGACGGTGCGGCCGTCGGAAAAGTGCTCGAAGTTCTTGAGATAGTCGGGGGTGTCGCGCTCTTCGTCGTCCGGAGAGTTGCTACCGGCTCCGCGTCCGGCCGACAGCGGTCCGCTGCCGGTGGCTCCACGCCCCGCCGAGGTCGAGTTCACGTCGGCGCGAACCTCGCCGACGGCACCGCCCGTTACAGCGGCTGGAGTACCCGATCGGGCGCCCTGTCCCAGCCCATCGGTCTTGCCCCAGCCCTCCGGTAGCGTCGCACCCCCGGGAGTCGCGCCGATCGCCGCGCGTGCCGACGCGGCGCTGGTGCTCGCAGCACCGCCGGTGTACGAACCACCCGGCATCATTGGTGCGCCGCCCATCAGAGGGGTCGCACCTCCGCCGGTGACACCTGACAGTGCCGCACCGGCGATGTTTGATGCGGCCGAGGTGGCCGTCGTTCCGGCGATGCTGCTGACCTGCGCGGCGGCCGTGGTGACCGTCGGGTTCTGACCGGCGGAGATCAGCGCCGCCACTGCGGCACGCGTCGGATCGAAGTCGCCGTCCTCGGACGCATCCTCGAAGTTCCCGCGCTCCTTGGAATCGGCCTTGGTCACGATGCGCGGAGGCTCTTTGTAGGTGCGCTTGAACGCGAGTATGTTGGTCGCCGCCTCGTAGCTTTCCATTACGAGCCCGGCGCGGATATCCATCGCGCGGTCTGCAGCTTCGGCGACGGCCGCGGTTCCGTTGAGCGCACCGCCCGTCGAATACGCGGTGGTCTTCGCGGCCTTGACGGCCATGATCTCGGGGATGCTGGGCATGACGAGCGCCGCCGTCGTATACGCGCCGGCCTCGAGACCCGCCTTGGCCGCGGTGTCAGCGGCGAGTTCGGCGCACTCGGTGGTCCATGCGGTGAACGGCGCGATCTTTGCAAGTGCGGCCGCCGCGGACACACCCTGCCAGCCGGCGGCGAGTTCGGCCATAACCCGGATGAGCGTGAGGTTGGCGTCGGCGAAACTCGCGGACAGCGCAGTCCACGCAGCGGACGCCACACTGAGCGGCACCGGTCCCGCTCCGGCGGCGAGTGCGGTCGAGTTGGCCGTCGCTCCGCGTGGCAACCAGATGACGCCAGTCAGGCCCATCGTCATGTCTGTTCTCCTTGTGGTCTCGAGGCGTTGGTGGTCACATGGTCGCCGCGAGGGATGCCCCGAGTGCGAGGTCCTCGGAGGCGTACAGCGCGGCCTGGGCGCGGAGCGTGTTCGCGGTCTCGTGCATCTCGCGAATGCCCTGGGCCACAGCGGGACTGAACGACCCGGCGACGGTGTTGAAGTATCGGGCGGCGTGTCGGGATACCTCGTCGCTTCCGGACGGGAGCACTTGGATGGCTGCGGAGTTGAGGGCCACTGACGCCTCGAGGCGTATGGCCAGCGCGTCGAGTTCCGCGGCGGCGGCGATCAGAGCTTCAGGTGCGACGTGCAGGGCTGGCATTGCTTCGAACTCCTTCTTGACCTAGGCAGGCGGAAGGCAGTTGCCCCCCGGCAAACGAACTGCTCAGTGTCGCCGCCCGTCCACACTTGGACCGCTACACATTGGACCTCTACACAGATAGACGCTGCAACGCGCTCTTCGGTTCCCCCGAACCCGAGACAGATTCGAAGACCCGACACGGTGTCAAAGGTCGAAGAAGGACCATGTCCCGAGAAACCGTTCACCCCCAGCCGAGCTCGTGTAAGCGATCTTCTTCTATCCCGAAGTAGTGCGCAACCTCGTGAATCACCGTCACCGCTACCTCGTGCACGACTTCCTCCTCCGAATTACACATCTCGAGAAGAGCGCCGCGGTAGACGGTGATCGTATCGGGTAGCGATCCGCCGTAGTGACTGTCCCTTTCTGTCAGCGCTATCCCGTGATAGAGGCCGAGGAGGTGGGGGTTCTCGTCGCTGCGGTCGTCGATGAGGACGACGACATTGTCGATTGCGGCTGCGAGTCCGGACGGAATCAGGTCGAGGGCGTCGCCCACCAATTCCTCGAATCGGGCGGGCGTCATGGCCACCGGCACGTCAGGCTCCTGGGAGGGGTGCAGCGCCGGGAAGCGGGGTCGGTATCGATCTGCCCTCCCCGATCGGCGGCGGTGGCACAGGTGCCACACCGTCGATGAGGATCTCGCCCTTCGCCGAACCTGTGACGGTCGAGAAGCCGCTGTCGGTCTCCTTGCCGATCGAACAGTTGATCCGCCTCGAGCCCGCGAGCCAACTGTCGAGTCCGAGGTTGTCCCAGAACAGCGTCAGCGTCTTGTCTCGGAGGGCGTCCGCGGAACCGAGGTACTCGTTGGACGCCTGCGTGCACACGTCTTCGAGGTATTCGTCCTGGTCCTCGACGGACGGCATCGGGCCGGGGAACCGGGTCGCCAGGTCGACCACTGAGATGACCTCGAAGGCGTGAGGCTGTGCGCAATCGACGGGGTCGGTGGGTACGCCCTGGCTGATTCCGATGCACGAGCCGGGATCCCAGATGTTGGATTGATCCTGCTCGCCGACCCTCCCCGTGAACGGCAGCAGCGTGCCCGCAGTGCTCGAGAACTGGAGACCGCATCGCAGCGTGCGTTCACCCGCTGCCCAGCCGCTCTCGCTGGGGAACATGAGGCCGACGCTGAACTTGCCGTTCGGATCGAAATTGGCGCCGAGGTAGTTGCCGACGGCGGGCACGCAGTGTTCGTCCCGCAACACGGCGAACCGTAGCGCGCCCGGATAGCGCGACCCCGGACCGAACTCGGCGCCCGGGTACACGCTGAGATCCAAGGCCGATGTCACCTCGAAGCGATGTTCCTGGGAACAGTCGACCTTCGCGACGTCCGTTCGGTCCCCCCCCGACTCTGTGGACGACGTCCAGTCGAGGCAGTCGCCGACGGTGGCCGAAGCGAAGGCGACGCCCTCCACACTGGTTGCCTGCGCCCCCGAACCACTGGAAAGTGCAGGCAGCTTCTCGCTGCGGTTGAATCCATCCGAGATCGCAATGGTGGCGACCGCGGCCACCACGGCACCTACCGCCACGGCTGCGAGCGCGCGTCGCGTCGTGGGCGCGGACATGCGGGGAAGGGTCTTCCGCGACTGCTTGACATTCTGCGGCTGCGGCTCGGCGCCGTTCGACTGATCTGAGGACATCGGTATCCATAATGCCCGTTGGGGCGGCAGAAGCAGAACATCACCCGGGATCGGGATGAGCCTGGCGTAACTTCGATGATCATGAGCGACGACTCTCAGCCGCCCACCGAGCCGGTGGATCCCGAGCTTCAAGAACTCGCTGGACGAGTATTCGACAAGGCGAGAACCGGCGACACCGTGTCATTGGCCGCGTATGTCGACGCGGGCGTCCCGGTCGATTTCGCCAACCAGAATGGCGACACATTGGTGATGCTGGCCGCGTACCACGGTCACGCCGACACTGTTCAGGCGTTGATGGACCGTGGTGCCGACGTCAACCGGCTCAACGACAAGGGGCAGTCTCCGCTGGCAGGAGCCCTGTTCAAGGGCGAGGACGCGGTCGTGCGGACACTCGTCGCTGGTGGTGCGGACGCGATGATGGGGCACCCGACCGCCGTCGACGCGGCACGGATGTTCGGCCGCACGGATCTCCTGAGTCTGCTCGAACCGAAACCGGAATGAGGTTCGCCGGCACGCCCGGTAGGGTTTGACCCCGTGATTGACCTGAAGTTCCTCCGCGAGAATCCCGACGCCGCACGCGAGTCGCAGCGCACCCGAGGGGAAGATCCCTCCCTGGTCGACGCACTGCTCGGCGCTGATGCGTCCCGCCGAGCCGCGGTGCTCGCCGGTGACAACCTGCGCGCCGAACAGAAGGCATTCGGCAAGAAGGTAGGCCAGGCCTCTCCTGAGGAACGTCCGGCGTTGCTCGAGGGATCCAAGGAACTCGCGGCGAAGGTCAGGCAGGCCGAGGCAGAGCAGGCAGAGGCTCAGTCCGCTCTTGACACCGCGCACCGGGCGATCTCGAACATCGTCCAGGAGGGTGCCCCTGCGGGCGGGGAGGACGACTTCGTCACGCTTGAGACCGTCGGGGCTGTTCCCGCCTTCGACTTCGTGCCGAAGGACCATCTCGAGTTGGGCGAGTCGCTGGGTCTGATCGACATGGAGCGAGGCGCGAAGGTGTCCGGTGCCCGCTTCTATTTCCTCACCGGCTTCGGCGCCATGCTGCAACTGGGATTGTTGCAACTGGCCGCGCAGAGGGCCATGGCCAACGGCTTCCAGATGATGATCCCGCCGGTGCTGGTGCGCCCCGAGATCATGGCGGGCACCGGGTTCCTCGGTGCGCACGCCGACGAGATCTACCACCTCGCGGACGACGACCTGTATCTCGTCGGCACCTCCGAGGTTCCGCTTGCGGGCTATCACTCGGGCGAAATCTTGGACCTCACCGACGGGCCGAAGCGGTACGCCGGTTGGTCGACATGCTTCCGCCGAGAAGCCGGCAGCTACGGCAAGGACACCCGCGGCATCATTCGCGTCCACCAGTTCGACAAGGTGGAGATGTTCACCTACTGCAAGCCCGAGGATGCGGCTGCCGAGCACCAGCGGTTGCTGTCGTGGGAGCGGGACATGCTCGCTGCCATCGACGTTCCCTATCGGGTGATCGACGTCGCAGGCGGCGACCTGGGATCCTCGGCGGCCCGAAAGTTCGACTGCGAGGCCTGGGTGCCCACGCAGCAGGCATATCGCGAGCTCACTTCGACGTCCAACTGCACTACGTTCCAGGCGCGGCGCCTCGGTGTCCGCTATCGCGACGAGAACGGCAAGCCGCAGACCGCGGCCACGCTGAACGGCACACTTGCCACGACGCGGTGGATCGTCGCGATCCTCGAGAATCATCAGCAGTCCGACGGCACCGTCCGGGTGCCCGAGGCTCTGGTGCCCTTCGTGGGTACGGATGTCCTGAAGCCGTAACAGCCCTTCTTGTATTGGCAAGGCTACCCTTGCGTGAATCCCGAATTGATGTAACCCTTACCTAATCAGTTCGGTTCGTAAGGAGCTCGGCATGTTTGTTTGCATCTGCAAGGCCGTCACAGAAGAAGAGGTGCAAGAGCACCTGGGTGACGGTGCGGATACCACGGATGCAATCGGCGCGCGGTGTGGAGCCGGCTGGGGGTGCGGAACCTGTGTCGAGCGCCTCAACGAGTTGCTGTGCGCGCACGCCGTCGGCAGGCACGCGGCGGCCTGACAACTGAAGTGTCGATCCACTGTGGATCGTGAGAGAACGCTGCTACGGTCGTATGAGTCCGACGACCGGAGGTTGTTATGCGTGGCGACGACGAGGTTATCGCTCTACTCAATGAACAGTTGACCAGTGAGCTGACCGCGATCAATCAGTACTTTCTGCACTCGAAGATGCAGGCCGATTGGGGCTTCACCAAGCTGGCCGCCAAGACTCGCGCCGAATCCATTGAAGAGATGGTTCATGCCGAGATCCTGACCGACCGCATCCTGCTCCTCGAAGCTCTTCCGAACTATCAGAAACTGCTTCCTTTGCGCATCGGTCAGGACCTGCGCGAGCAGTTCCACTCCGACCTTTCGATCGAGGTCGAAGTCGTCGAACGCCTGCGCCCGGGAATACAGATGTGCCGCAGCAAGGGCGACGCCATTTCGGCGAAATTGCTCGAGCAGATCCTTGGGGAGGAAGAGGAGCACATCGACTATCTCGAGACCCAGATCGAACTGCTCGACAAGATGGGCGACCAGCTATATATGGCCCAACTCGTCGATCAGCCCCCGACTGCTGGATAGTGCAGTATCCGCCCAATGTCGCATCGGTTCAGTCTGATCGAACCGATGCGACATCGGGCGGCGCCGCCGGGACGTTAGAGCTTGGCCGACCGCAGCTCTTGGCCCTTGGACGTCTTGCATCGGCCAGTTTCGAGGTCCCACTGCCAGCCGTGCAGGTTGCAGGTGAGGTTGGTGCCCTCGACGATCCCGAACTTCGACAGGTCGGCCTTGAGGTGCGGGCAGCGCCGCTGGATTTCGTAGCCACCGAGTTCGATGGACGTGTTGTCGTCGTGGGCCTCGGCGAACCAGCCGTCGGCGTAGGCGATGCGCTCGTCGGTGAGGCACTTGAAGAAGGTGTAGAGGAATTCGTTGTAGCCGCCGACGCGCCAGGCCTCGAAGCGGGTCGACAGGAATATGGTGTTCACCCAGTCAGGTTCGTCGTCGCGGAGGACGGTCCGCACCAACTCGGGGGCGATGAGGAAACCGTAGCGGTACTTGCCGTCGTTCTCGCCGCTCGGGCGGACGCTGCGCTGCGGGAAGTCGAGTACGACGGTCTCGTCGCCCATCACCAACCCGACGGGGTAGCCGATGCCGTCGCAGATCAGGTCGGACTGCTTCATGATCGGCTCGAACTTCGCCTTCAGCGCTTCGAGGAGCGGTTCGCCCTCGGCGGGCGCCCAAGCGGCCTTCTCCGCGGCCAGGACCGGCGCCATACGCTCGGCCATGCCCTCGATGTATGTGGCCTTGTCAGAGAAGATCTTGTCGACCTCGGCGTCGGGGATCGGGTGCGCGAGCGTGAGTTCGCCGCCCTTCAGATTCGCAGTGGATCCCGGAATCATCAGGATTCCGCCGTCGTTGCCGTGGATACGCATCTGCTCGAGGAACGTGATCTGGTCGGGGAAGATGTTCCCCTCGTCGCCCCGGTCGTCGTTGAGGTGGCGCAGGGCGTCGTCAAGGAAGACGGGTGGGCCGGCCGACGGCACGACCCAGGTCGCTGAGACCTGCTCGATGTAGCTGCGACAACGGTCCATGCCGCGCTGCCGCTTCTGCTTGCCGAAGTTGGCCTTCGTTTTGGTGGGAATGTCGTAAACCATCGGATACCAGATGGCGCCCGAGTACTGCAGCAGATGGATGTCGATCTTGCCGAACGCGTCGTGCAGGACGTCCATGTCGACCGGACGTGCGTCGTTCATGTTGAAGCAGGTGGTCTCGCCGTCAGACACGACGAGGCCGGAGTCGCCGATCGGACCGTCCGCGGGGGCGCGTAACGGGATGATCATGATCTCGAGGCCGTCGATCTTGTGTTTGACGGAGTTTTCGGTCTCGAAGAACTTGTGGAATCCCAGGGCCTCGAGTTCGCGTTTGAGGTCCGGTACCGGGTAGTCGGGGAGCAGTACAGTCGCGTCCTTGTTGACGTGCTTGCGCAGGTTCTCCGGATCGAAGTGGTCTTTGTGTAGGTGCGAGACGTACAGGTAGTCGCAGTTGCCCAGAGCGCCCCAGTCGAGGTGGGTGTTGTCCGGGAAGGGAAACCAGGACCCGAAGTATGCGGGGTTCACCCAGGGGTCGCAGAGGATCGACCCCGTCTCTGTCTGGATGTGGAATCCGGCGTGTCCGACGCTGGTGACCTGCACTGGTATGCCTCCTGGAGAGCTGAACGACTGGTCCAGGGTAAGCGCTCTCCCCCGGGATGAATGGCAGTGTGCGCGCTTTCACTCGACTTCCCACCGCCGACAGTCCCCGGTAGTGGGTCGGATCGCGGACACCGGACTAGGTTAAGCCGACTACGCTAATCGATTGTGGAACCCGTCTACCGAACCATCATCGGCATCGCCCGCACCGTATTCGCCTTCGAGGGGCTGAAGTTCACGGTTAAGGGTGATCAGCACATTCTGGCGACCGGTGGGGCTGTGATCGCGATCAATCACACTGGCTACATGGACTTCACCTACGCCGGACTTCCTGCGCGCAGAGTCAAGCGTTATGTCCGCTTCATGGCGAAGAAGGAAGTGTTCGACAACAAACTCTCCGGCCCGATCATGCGAGCCCTCAAGCACATTCCGGTCGATCGTGCCGCGGGCTCCGATTCGTATCACGCGGCCGTGGACTGCCTGCGCCGAGGCGAACTGGTGGGCGTCTATCCGGAGGCCACGATCAGCCGGAGTTTCGAGATCAAGGAATTCAAATCGGGTGCGGCCCGCATGGCGATCGAGGCGGACGTCCCGATCATTCCGATCGTCGTCTGGGGTGCGCAGCGGGTGTGGACGAAGGGATTCCCGAAGCGGCTGGGCCGCACGAACACGCCCATCTCTATCGCCGTCGGTGAGCCCATAGCGCCGTTCGAGCCCGCGGCGGAGTTGACGGAGAAGCTGCACGTCACGATGGAAGCGCTACTTGCCGACCTTCAGAAGGGCTACGACCACCCGGCCGGCGAGTACTGGGTTCCCGCGCGGCTCGGTGGCAGCGCACCGACTATGGAGGAAGCGAACAGAATGGACGCCGAAGAGGCCGATGCGAAGGCACACTCGCGGCGGTCCCGAGAGACCGGGCACTGACATGACCGTGGAACCCGTCTACACGGCCTTCGAGGCGACAGCGAAGGCGTTGTCCCTGTTCCAAGGGGTGAGGACGACGCGGAGTGGGCTGGAGAACATTCCAGCCGAGGGCGGGGCAGTTATCGCGGTCAATCACACCGGCTACCTGGATTTCATCCACATGGGACTGGCGATCGGTGCCGTGGATCGCAAAATGCGGATCATGGCGAAGGCCGAACTTGCAAACAACAACGTCGTGGGGTTCCTCATGCGTGGGTGCGGCGTCATTCCAGTCGACCGGACGGCGGGCGCCGACGCTTATGCCGAAGCGGTGAATCGGCTTCGCAACGGCGAGTTGGTCGTCGTGTACCCGGAGGCCACGATCAGCCGCAGCTTCGAGATCAAGGAGTTCAAGTCGGGTGCGGCCCGTATGGCGATCGACGCCCGGGTGCCGGTCGTGCCCGTCATCGTGTGGGGCGCACAGAGGATGGCGACCAAGGGCCAACCCAGACGCCTTGGGCGGCATCATTTTCCGGTGACCGTCGAGGCCGGTAGGCCGATAGAATCGCGCGAACCGGCTGGCACCCTCACCGATACCATGCGTACGGAGATGATCGCGATCCTGCTTCGGGTGCAGGACGACTTCGACCATCCGCCCGGCGCTTACTGGGTGCCGCGGCGTCTCGGCGGCACCGCGCCCACCCCCGAGGAGGCCGCCGACATGGATCGCCGCGATGCCGAGGAACGCAGAACCTGATAGCTCGCCCGCCCGAAACTGACTCGACCTATGCAGGCAGAATGGGCGGGTGAACCCAGACCGACCGAGCCTTGTAGTGTCCGATGTCGACGGCACCCTGATCGGGCGGGACGAACGTATCAGCGCCCGTACCCGCGACGTGATCGCGTCGGTGGTTGCGTCGGGGACGCCCTTCATCCTGGCGACGGGTAGGCCCCCGCGCTGGATTCATCCCGTCGTCGACGGACTCGGCTATGCGCCGCTAGCGGTCTGCGCCAACGGCGCAGTCATCTATGACAGCGAGACCGACCGGGTGCTCAGCGTCGCGGCTCTCGATGTCGAGACCCTCACGTGGCTGTCGGAGATCGCCCTCGATGTGCTCCCGCGCGCCGGGCTCGCTGCGGAGCGCGTCGGTGCCAGCGCTCACGACGCCGCGACGCCACAGTTCGTGAGTTCCCCCGGCTACGAGCACGCGTGGCTCAACCCGGAGGACACCGAGATGTCGGAGGATGAGGTCCTGGCCGCACCGGCAGTGAAGTTACTGATCCGGGTGCCGGAGATGTCCAGCCAGGCCATGGTCGACGCGCTCGCACCACGCATCGGCGGCAGGGCCGATCTCACC
This sequence comes from Rhodococcus marinonascens NBRC 14363, assembly GCF_001894885.1. Classification (GTDB taxonomy): domain Bacteria; phylum Actinomycetota; class Actinomycetes; order Mycobacteriales; family Mycobacteriaceae; genus Rhodococcus_F; species Rhodococcus_F marinonascens. The sequence continues at coordinate 4,893 of NZ_BCXB01000044.1, read as the reverse complement.
TTCTCCACCGACAACGGGCTGATCGAGGTGTCGGCGTCGGGAATCACGAAGGCGTCCGGCCTCGCGATCGTGGCGGAACGGCTGGGCGTGCAGGCATCGAAGATCGTAGCGTTCGGAGACATGCCCAACGACGTTCCGATGCTGAACCTGGTCGGCCGTGGTGTCGCGGTCGAGAATGCGCATCCCGATGCCAAGGCCGCGGCCTCCGAGGTCACGACTACCAACTGGGATGACGGCGTCGCGAAAGTACTCGAGCGTTGGTGGTCGTGATCACGACCACCAACGCCCGAGAGGGTTGATCAGATCCGTCAGCCGGCTGCTAACGGTGCAGGCTCGATCGGGCTCGGCGGAACCAGTGCCAGATCGGCAGGCGGTGCGAGGGGTGTCGAGGCATCCACCAGGGCGTTGCCGTTGTATACCTGCTCGTAGGTGTCGTTGTATGTCTTGACAACCTGGGTCACGATGCCGGTGATCTCGTTGAAGATGAGTGAACCGTTCTCGAAGTCGCTCCGCAGACCGCCCGGGATCGGGTATTCGTCGCTGGTCGGCAGCCCGAGCGCGCCGAGATCGCCGCCGAGTTCATTCCAGCTGTCGTAGATCTGCCCGAGAACAGTCCACACACCACCGTTGGGCGACGTGTAGATGGCGCCGTTGGTGAACAGCGCGCCCGAATTCCCGGCCTTCGCCTGCAGAAGTCCGGAGACGGCCTGACCGAGCTTGCCCGCCTCGCCGCCCTCGGCGACCCACTTCTGTGCGATGGGCGACGAGTCGGTCAGCCGGACCAGTTCGGTGATGAGTGCCGGGATAGCGGCGGCCAGACCCGAGTCGACACTGGCTCCCGCGCCACCGGCGGGCGGACCCGACGCGAGGATGGAGCTGCCGTTGCCCAGGTTGGCCGCGGCGATCTGGCGGATTTCATTCATGTGTGAGTAGCCAACGGCACCGGGGCAGGCGGTGTTGCCGACGTCGCGGTGCGCGAAGATCACCGGAAGGTCTACTGCCTGACCCTTTGGATACGGCGTGAACTGGGTGCCCTCCGAATACATCGTCGTCCAACCGAGGGGATCGAGTCCGGCATTGCCGATCTTCCAGCCCAGGAACCTGCCGACCGCGTCGATCATGACCTGTGACGGATCCACATTGGAAAAATCGCCCATCATCGCGACGCCGGTCGTGTTCTCGTTGAATCCACCCGCGTGCGCGCCCTGGACAGGAAGGGCGAGGCCGCCTGCGCGTCCCTCGAAGATCTGTCCGTACTTGTCGACGAGTGCGTTGTAGCCGATGTCGCACCAACCGAGCGTCTGTGCGTGGTACGCGTAGATTCCGCGGACAATTTGCGCCGATTCGGCCCTGGAGTAGTTGTTGTTGCCCGCGGTGTGGTGCACGACGGCGCCACCGAGGGAGCTGTCGTAGGTCGGATTCCCGCAGCGCATCGACTCGTCGGCACCCCACTGGCCTCGGGTGATGACACCGGGCGCGGCGCTGCCGATCGAGTTGGCGACGTCGCTGAGCAAGCCGTCGCTCGGGCTGCTGCCTGGCGCGATGAGCACCGCAGTAACCAAATCGGCGGCCACGTCTGCCGACTGCTGACGCATCGGCTTGCTGACGGAAGCGGGGACGTAGCCGAGGGGAGCCTCAGCCTCGGGGGCGGTGACCTCGGACGCCGTGTCCTCTGGTGTCGAAGCGGCAGGTGCCGTGTCCTTGTGTGCCGGGGCAGCGCCATCAGGTGTCGGGGCAGCACCATCAGGTGTCGAGAGTGCACCTTCGGCCGCGGGAGCGGGGGTTGGGGTCAGGATCTGGATCGCGTTCGTCTGCCCGACGTAGACGGGCTCGGTCGCGACCTTGCCGTCCGACGGGTCCTGGTCGGTGTCTGCCGTTCCGGGCGTGAACCACTGGCCCCACGTCCCGTCGGCCTGCAACGCGCGGACCTTTGACTCTGCGGCTGCGATCGTTTCGGACATAAGCGCCACCATGCTGAACGGGGTGTCGCGGGACAGTTCCTTCACGATCGTGCCCGGCTCCTGATCTGCCGGTGGGGTCATCGCCGGGTCGGAGACGTCGCCCGCCGCGGGAAATTCCAGCGGGATCTGTAGCTGCGGGATCTGCATTCCGCCGGGAAGATCCAGATTGCTCGGGATGCGGATGTACGGCGGAATCGTCAGGTTCCTGAGGTCGCCGATGTTGACATCGGGCAGGTCCAGCCCGGTCAGTTCCTTGAGCGGAATCACAACGTCGGGGATCTGCGCCAGCACGACCTGAGCGATCTCGGTAGGAATCGCGGAGGCGGAGTTTTCGCTCGTGGAGCGGACGTCGGAGGGCGTGCTACCCAGGCCGTAGACCGCCACGGGACTCGCGACAGCCAGAGCAGCGACAGCCCCGAGGACAATCGAGGGCTTCGGTCGACGGTGCGGCAAGGGACTCTCCTCAGTTGTAGTTTGCTGCGAGCGACCTCGCAGATCTGCAACTCTTGATACTGATGTGGTTAAAGTGACTGTTGTTGCAAACTCCAGTCACTCTTGACACACTAATCGCACGGAAGTGTAAATCTCAACTTTAGATTGAGACTTTATCGGATTGTTTCGAAGCTGCCGGGGAGCGAGGCGCACGCCTTGTCGCGGCGCTGGTTCCCGAGCGGTGAGGAGTGCAGTGATGGCGAAGCCCGAATTTGGGGTCTGCGCAGGTAGGCAGAACCGGACGCGGAGCAGGCGGTACATCGCGGGTTCTTCCTCCACACGCGGTTGGAAGGGATCGCTGCTGCGCATATCGGCACTCGGGATCGCACCGGTTCTGATCGCCGGTGCCGTGACCGGCGTGGTCGTCCAACTCCGACCCTCGGGGCAGGAGGTTCGGCCGGCGGTCGCATCCGACACGCCGTTCACCCTCTCCGGACACGGCAACGGACACGGCCGCGGGATGGGTCAGTGGGGTGCGTACGGGTACGCGAAGGATCACGGATGGGCGGCCGAGCGAATCCTCGCCCATTACTACGGCGGGACTACCCTCGGTACGCTCGCCGACGCTCAGATCAGCGTCCGACTGCAGGGTCGCGACGATCAGCCACTCGGAGTGTATTCCGACGTGGGTGCCGTCGTCGCGGGCAAGCCCGTCGGACCGGGAGATGCCGTCCATCTGACGCCGATCGCAGGGGGCGGGGCGAGTGTCGTAGTCACCCGGGGATGCGCCGGCGACGTCCTTTGGCAGGACGTGACAGACCATCCGTGGGTAGACCCCGTCGACCTGGGCCCCGACCGTCCCGCGAACGAGCACCTGAAGTTGTGTGCCGGTGACACCCCTTACCGCGGCGCGCTCGGCGTCGCACTCGACGGGGCGGCCGCGCGCACTGTCAACGTTCTCGAGATGGACGACTACCTCCTGGGCGTCTTGCCCCTTGAGGTGAAGGCCAACTGGGCCGACACAGGTGGGGCGGAGGCGCTTCGGGCGCAGGCCGCCGCGGCGCGCTCCTACGCCGCTGCCGAGAACCGCGAGGAATATGCCAAGACCTGCGATACCAAGGACTGCCAGGTGTACGGCGGTTCCGCCAACGAGGACTCGCGGACCACGGACGCCGTCCGCTCCACCAAGGCCATGATCCTGACCAAAGACAACAAGGCCGTCGCCGCCGAATTCTCTTCGTCGACAGGTGGATATACGGCCGGCGGCGAATTTCCGGCCGTTGAGGACCTCGGCGACACCGCGTCGCCGTACCACGACTGGACGCTGACACTCACCGCGGGCGACATCGCTTCCGCATTCGGTGTGGGAGAACTCGAATCATTTGAGGTGTTGACCCGCAACAACTTCGGGGCCGAAGGCGGACGCACCACCGGTGTGAAGGTGGTCGGATCGTCGGGTACAGCCGAGGCGACCGGCACCGAGGCGCGTTCGAAACTGAAGCTCAGGTCAGATTGGTTCACGGTCGGTTCCGGCGTCGGCGTCCCGGCACCCACGTCGGTGCCGGGTGCGCCCGACCCTACCCTCGCCGCGGCTGAAGACTTGGGAACCGTCGGTACGACGCAGGGTTCGCCGATCGCCCAGAAGTACAAAGACGTCGGCGGTGTGAACGGCACGCTCGGAGCCGCGGTCGGCCCCGAGATGATGCTGCCGTCCGAGGCAGGGAAGTTCCGGACGTACACAGGCGGGACGATCATCTGGACGGAAACACTGGGTGCGCAGGTGATCGACGCCAACGTCCTGCGCGAATGGATACCGTCGAGCGGAAATTAAAGGAAGAGGGCCGGTAGGGTCCGCGAGCCGCTTGCCGGCCTTCCGTCATCGTCGGTTCGCTCTGCTATCTGCGTTCCCGGCCGAGGGAGGGTGGGATTTGCAGGACCTTGCGCGCTTTGCGTGAGATGTCGCAGTTGCCGCTGGCGACGGAGTGAAGGATGCCGTTGTAGACCAGATCCCACATCTGTGGGTCGCTCTGGGCATCTCGGAGCCCGAAGGAGTGGATCTTCCTGCCCTCGGCGTCCTCGATGCGCAGTACCCGGTTGAGTCCGTCGACGCTGAATCTGATCCGGACCAGTTCGTAGGTGTTGACCCAGAACGGGCCCTCTTGGACCCACACGGCCCCGGCAGCCATCCACTCCTGGCCGGTTCTCCAATAGAAGAATGCGCCGCTCAGTGCCATCCAGATCCAAGGGAACCAGTGGTCGACCCAGTCGAATCCGCCCCACGTGACAGTGAAGAACGCCACAAGGATCGCCCGCATGGCCACCGCCGCTTGCATCCTGTGCTTTTTCGCGAACTGTGACCATTCCAGGGTGGGGCCTTGGTTGGTGTTTGGTCAGTCGGGGTGGTCTCGTGCGCGGAGCTTTCCCTGCGAGGCGCGGCGGGTGGGCGTGGTTCGCCGGTGCGTGGGTGGGGGATCTGGGGGAGGCGGGATCGACCGCGGGG
>NZ_BCXB01000043.1 GCF_001894885.1 Rhodococcus marinonascens NBRC 14363 | reverse complement strand
TTGTGAGGAGCGAGACACCCGGCCAGACCGTCGGCCACGGAAACGCTTCCGCGGTAATCCCCCTTTTGCCACGCCCCAAGACTTGATCCCAAGCTGTTCGTGTGTCTGTGGAGTCAAGGACGCGCGTTGGCGACACTTGGCGCCTGCGTCTTGACAAGCCGTCCGGCTACTCGCACGCAAAACACTGACCGAGAGGGCCCGGTCTCAACGGGTGAGGAGGCGTTCCGTCAGTTCACTCACCCAGGGATCCCTCATCCAAGCGGGGGAGGACGTCGATCCACACGCGCAGTGGTGGCTCTCCGATCGCGGGAACGTCGATGAACACGAGGCGGCGCTGCGGCGACAATTCGCGCCGATCGATCGTCGAGCACGAGATCGTGGGCTCGAAGCCGCTTGCGCACGCCACGATCACCCCGGGCTCGACCGGAGTCAAAACGCGGGTTCCCGAAACTTCAGGGTTCCAGAAGCCGGGGTTCTGCGGACCGAGCACGTCGTCGACGATTCGGAGCATGCCGCGCGGAATCGACGGGGTGGCGGGCTCGGCACCTACAGGGGCCGAGCCGAGTAAAACCGTCACACCGGCAAGAGCGAGAACGACACCGGTGCGCCGTCTGGAGGGAATCGGCAGGACCATGTCGGAGCTCCTTGATCAGTGAACGTGCGAAAAGGTGTCCACACGATCGCCGTCGACACCCGTGGCAGGACATGTGGTCTGGTTCAACGTGCACCGCGGATCTCGCCTAAACGAAGTCCCGCCCCGACACCCTGACCCGTTCGGCGGTGGTGGTCGGCGAGGTCGAACGCGGGAAGGTGTCGCTGGTGATTGCCCTGATCGGGGAACGCGGGGCCTCCCCAGTCGATGTCGCGTCATCGACGACGACGGCGACGGTGCATTTCGTGCCGACCTCCGACGCCCTCCTCGCTGGCGCGGTGGAGCTGTTGAGTCCCATTGTGGCGCAACGCATCGAGCGCACCGAGCTGGCGGCGATACGACCTCGACCCGGCGCTGCCCATCGCCGCGATCCCGCACCGACACCATCGCAGTGTTCGACCTCGGTGTCGGCACCCACGACATCGCGAGAAATCGTCAACAGAGCAAACGTTGCATGAGGGCAAACGTTGCATATTGCTCCACAAGTTCAGAACGACCGAGGATCGAAGCATCGCCCCGTGTCGCAGCAGATCAAAGGCGCCTGACCACGCATTCTCCGAATGCGACGGCATGAATCGGGCCTGATCGAAATGCGCTCTTGCTTCCCCACACTAACGGATCTAGGTTGTTCAAATGGCGCCGACGGTGGCGCGAGTCACATCCGGAAAAGCCCCAACGGGTTCCTAGATCCAGCCGAGTTCAGCAAGAGGAACGGCCATGGCAACTACCGCAGATGGCACCCCCAAAGGGGGCGAGGGGGACGACCCTAGTTTGGGGCTGATCGAACGCTCGGGCTTCGATTCGCCGACCGAGATGCCCAAACCAGGGTGATCGTGGCCTACTGCCCGCTATCCGAGCGGGGGCCAGAACTACACGCTGCTCTACATCGTCAGCGCCGTGATAGCACCGCTCGGCGTCGTCGCCATCCTGCCAATGAATAGGTGCGACAAGAACCTGTCCAAACACGGGGGCGCGCTGACTTGCCAACGCGGAGAGGAGTTTTGATGTCAACAGATTCTGGTGACGCCGAAGGCGGAATCGCAGACAAGATTCCGAACCCACCGCCAGCGGGAGGTTCGGCACTCGCTCCCCCCACTGAGATGCCCCGGATTCCATGTCTGGTTGCCTTCGGATTTGCGCAGTTCGCGATCTTCGTAGCGCTCCTCGGGCCGGTATTGGTGAGCCTGGGGATCAAGCTGATCTCCGTGGTCGGCGAAGACGATGCGCCACAGGCCACCGGATTGGTGCTCGGTGTCGGAGCGATTGCCGCGATGATCGCCAATCCCGTCTTCGGACACATCTCAGACCGCACCACTGGCCCCTGGGGACGCCGCCGGCCGTGGATCATAGTGGGAACCGTAGGGCTCGCAGTAGCCCTACTCGCCATCGCGCTCGCCAACAGCGTTTTCCTCCTGGTGATCGGCTGGTTCGTGGCACAGATCTTCGCGAACGCCGCCTTCTCTGCCTACCTGGCAACCATCGCCGATCAGATCCCGCCGGAGCGACACGCAAGCATCTCCGGGTACGTCAACATCACGCAGAACCTGGGAATCCTCGCCTCCACCTATATCGCCAGCTTCTTCGAATCGAACATGCTGGCGTTGTTCATGGTGCCGGCCGTCATCGGCGTGATCGGCATGAGCGTCTTCGCGATTGTGCTCCCGGACAAGCCCCTCACGGCCAAGCCACCGCGCATGCGCGCTCACGAGTGGATCACACTCTTCTGGGTGAACCGCGTAAGCACCCGGACTTTCTCTGGGTCCTGCTTTCGCGCCTGCTGCTGTTCATCGGCATGTACCTGTTCGTCTCGTTCCGACTCTTCTGGGTTCAAGATCGCGTCGGCCTCGACCTGAGTGCCGCCACCAGCGCCGTGGCGACCGCCGTAACCATCTACACGATCGCCTTGTTGGCTACCACCATGCTCGCCGGCTATCTCGCCGATCGACTGAATCGCCGGAAGGCGCCGGTGTTCATCTCGACGATGATCTTCGCCATCGGCACACTCTTCCTGATCGGCGCCGATACGGTAGCGAGCTTTTACATCATCGAAGCTGTCCTGGGCATCGCTTACGGGATCTACTTCTCCTCCAACTTCGCTCTCGTACTTGCCGTACCACCCGACCCCGATCGCGGCAGTGTCGCGACAGGGCAGAAGAGTTGTCGGTTGTTCGACTTCCGGCTATTGCAGCCAAACTCCTTGCGGTGGAGCCGAACACATCGCTCGAATTGTTGCGTTTTCTGAAAGAGGATTCAGAGTTGATCATCTCGGCAAATAGTCGGCCGGGATCCCCGATTCGGACAGACTGACCCACATCAGCACCGACCGCGAGGTCCCCGCCCCGAAACATGGTCGCCCGCCAGAAGTGAGCGGCGCTGCCTGATTCAGCGCAGGCGACGATCGAGGCATCGCACCGTGCCGCAGCGGATCAAAGGCCCCTGACCACGCACTCCCCGAAGGGGACGACCCAACTGGGGCCGGATCAAAACGCGCTCTTGCTTCCCCACACTAACGGATCTAGCTTGATCAGAGGCACCGATAGTGGCGCGAGTCACTTTCAGGCGATTCTTCGTTACGGAATCAGTGGTCCGGCCAACTTCGGCAACAAGAGGAACTCTCATGGCAACTCCGTCAGACGACACACCGGGGGGAGGTGGGGTCGACGATTCGAATCTTGGGTTGATCGAACACCCGGACCTCAATTTTCCGACCGAGATGCCCAAACCCCGGGTGATGGCCGCGTTCGCGTTCGCGCAGTTCGCACTGTTCGTAGCCCTGGTCGGGCCTCCAACCGTAAGCATCGCGATCAAACTGACCGCTGTGGTCGGGTCCGACAACGCACCACAGGCCGCGGGGTTGGTGCTCGGCATCGGCGCGATTGCGGCAGTGGTCGCCGGTCCCGTGTTCGGTTACCTGTCCGACCGCACGACCGGACCTTTGGGACGACGCCGACCATGGATGGTCGGCGGCAGTGTCGGACTGGCATTGTGTCTGCTCGTGATCGCGGTCAGCGACAGCATTCCGGTCCTGATCGCCGGCTGGTTCGCAGCACAACTCGTCGCGAACGCGTCCCTGGCGGCCTACCTGGCCACCATCGCCGATCAGATCCCAGTGCACCGCCACGCAAGCATCTCGGCGTTGGTCAACGTCGCACAGCAGTCAGGGATCCTCGTCGCCGTGTACGCCGTGAGCTTCCTTTCGTCGAACATGATTGCGATCTTCATGGTTCCCGCCGTCATCGGCGTCATCGGCATGGTCGTGTACTCGCTCGTGCTCCCGGACAAACCACTGGTCTCGAAGCCCCCGTCACTGGGCGGTCGCGAATGGCTTTCCCTGATCTGGGTGAGCCCGCGCCTGCACCCGGACTTTGCATGGGCATTCCTCTCACGCTTCTTGTTCTTCATCGGCCTGTTCATGTTCACCTCGTTCCGGCTGTTTTGGATGCAAGACCACATCGGTCTCGATACCGACTCCGCCGCCGCGGTCGTGGCCACCGGGGTGCTCATTTACACCGTGATTCTGATGGTCTCCGGCCAGATTGCCGGGATGGTCTCCGATCGGATCAAACGGCGCAAGCCTCTGGTTTTCGCCTCGGTCGTAGTGTCGGCGATCGGCTTCGGACTACTTGCCGTTGTCGACTCGGTATCCGGCTTCTACCTGGTGGAGGCGATCCTCGGGATCGCGTACGGGATTTACTTCGGCGCCGACCTCGCCTTGGTCATCGAGGTACTTCCTGATCCCAACAATGTGGCGAAAGACCTCGGGATCTTCAACATCGCCAACGCCGCCCCCCAATCACTCGCTCCGCTGGTCGGTGCGGGACTGCTCGCCGTTGGAGCAGGGGGACAGAACTACACACTGCTCTACATCGTCAGCGGAGTAATAGCACTACTCGGAGCGATCGCCATCCTACCGGTGAAAAAGGTGAGATAGAGCCCTATCCAAACACGGGGGACCGCGCTGATTTGGGAACGCGGAGAGGAGTTCTGATGCCAACAGATTCTAGTGACGCCGAGCGCGGAATCGCAGACAAGATTCCGAATCCACCGCCAGCGGGCAGTTCGGTGCTCGCTCCCCCGACGGAGATGCCCTCGATTCCGGTCATGGCGGCCTTCGGCTTCGCGCAGTTGGCACTGTTCTTGGCGCTACTCGGCCCGGTGATGGTGAGCATGGGGATCAAGCTGATCTCCCTGGTCGGCGAAGACGAAGCACCGCAGGCCACGGGATTGGTGCTCGGCGTCGGAGCGATCGCCGCGATTGCCGCCAATCCCGTCTTCGGATACATCTCGGACCGCACCACCGGGCCGTGGGGACGGCGTCGGCCGTGGATGATCATAGGAATTGTAGGGCTGGCTGTTGCTCTGCTGGTCATCGCCCTCGGCAACAGCGTCTTCGTACTTGTGATCGGCTGGTTCGTGGCACAGATTTTCTCGAACGCCGCCTTTTCTGCCTACCTCGCAACCATCGCCGACCAGATCCCACCCCGCCGGCACGCCAGCATCTCCGGATACGTCAACATTGCGCAGAACCTGGGAATCCTCGCCTCAACCTACGTCGCCACCCTGCTGGAAACGAACATGCTGGCGTTGTTCATGGTGCCGGCTGTCATCGGTGTGGTCGGCGTGAGCGTCTATGCGATAGTGCTCCCGGACAAACCACTCATGGTCAAGCCACCGCGGATGGGCGCTCGCGCTCTGATCCATATGTTCTGGGTGAACCCGCGCAAACACCCGGACTTCGCATGGGTGCTGCTCTCGCGCTTGCTGTTCCTCGTCGGCCTGTTCATGTTCACCACGTTCCGGCTGTTCTGGATGCAAGACCGCGTCGGCCTCGACCTGAGCGCCGCCACCCGCGCTGTGGCCACCGGAGTAACCATCTACACGATCGCCCTGTTGGGGACAACCCTGTTCGCAGGCATAATCGCCGATCGATTCAATCGCCGCAAGGCGCCGGTGTTCATCTCGACCATGATCTCCGCCGTCGGCACCGTCTTCTTGATCGGCGTCGACACTGTAGCGGGCTTCTACGTGGTAGAAGCGGTCCTCGGCGTCGCTTACGGGATCTACTTCTCCACCGACTTCGCTCTCGTGCTTGCCGTACTACCCGATCAGAGCAACCCCGCGAAGGATCTCGGCGTGTTCAACATTGCAAACGCCGTCCCGCAGTCGCTCGCGCCGCTGATCGGCGCGTTGATGCTCGAGGTCGGGAGCGGTGGGCAGAACTACACCATGCTACTCAGCGTCGCCACGGCAATGGTGTTCCTCGGAGCGATGGCAATCGTTCCCATCAAATCGGTGCGGTGAACAACCCCACCGACCCATCGAGGCCTACCGATCGAGAAGGAGAAAACCCGTGAACAGTCGCAGCTCCCAACCCGTCGAAGTCGATTCAGGGACATCACAGCACACGGATCGTATCGAGTCGCTCGATCTTCGGACGAAGGTCCGGCTCCTCACAGGCGCGACGACATTCACCACCGCAGCAGAGGAATCGATCGGTCTCGGCGAGGTACGCCTGTCTGACGGGCCGACGGGCGTTCGGGGACTCGACTCCAGCGGGGTACGCCAGGTGACGCTGCTTCCGAACGCAACGGTGCTGGCCTCGAGCTGGGACACCACTCTGCTGTACGACACCGGCCAACTTCTCGCCGAAGAGGCACTAGCCCAACAGATTCACGTGGTTCTCGGGCCGACGATCAACCTCCACCGCTCCCCACTGGGAGGTCGTCTCTTCGAGGCGTATTCGGAGGACCCACTGCTGACCGGAAACCTCGCGACAGCTTATGTGCGCGGACTGCAGGACGCTGGTGTCGGCGCATGTCTCAAGCACCTGGTCGCCAACGAGTCTGAGACCGAACGCAACACGATGAACAGCATCGTCGACGAAGCCACGCTCCGCGAGTTGTACCTGACACCGTTCGAGATCGCGGTCGCCGATGCCGATCCCTGGTCGATCATGGATGCGTACAACAACATCAACGGGGTTGCTGCCACCGAGCAAGTGCACGTCAACACCGAAATCGTCAAGGAGGAATGGAACTACAGCGGTCTGATCATGTCCGACTGGCTCGCGACCCAGACGGCCGCGCCCGCCGCCAACGGGGGCCTTGATCTGGTCATGCCCGGACCCGATGGTCCGTGGGGCGAGGCTCTGGTTGCCGCAGTCGAGGCAGGCGAAGTTCCGATGTCGGTGATCGACGATCACGTCCATCGCCTCCTGGTGCTGGCCGCGCGGGTCGGTGCGCTCGGCGAGCAGCGACAGTACCCCACGGATCTACCCACGCCGACGTCACTCGTGCGCAAGGAGCAACTGATCCGACTCGCCGCCGCCGGAATGACGGTCTTGACCAATCGCGACGGTGCCCTCCCGCTGCAGCAAACCCAGTCGGTCGCCCTGATCGGCAGGCATGCCGTCGACACGGTGTGCATGGGAGGCGGTTCCGCGGAGGTCAACCCGCCCCACCAGGTCAGCATCGCCGAGGGCATGACCGCGCTGCCGGGCACATCGGTCTCCGTCGTCGACGGCGTTGCCATCCGCGCCCGGCCTGCTTCCGTACGGCGAGGTGTCCTGCTCGATCCGGACACCCGTGAGCCCGGAATTCACTTCGTATTGCGTTCCGCAGACGGGTCGGTAATCGAAGAACGGCGCTCCGCCTCGGCGGTCACGACCATCGGCTGGGACGACGACCTCGATGCCGACGTTGCCGCGATCGAGTTCCGGGCAGTGAGCACCCTGGATGGATCTGTCGATATCGGGGGAATGGGTGCCGGCGACTGGACAGTGCACGTCGGTGTGGACACGTTCGCGTATACCCTCGGTCAGCCACTGTCCGACGACGAAACCGAGCGGCCGGGTCCGTCGCTGCAGGAGGTCCTTGGTGGAGCGCTGCAGCAGCCACCGTTCCGGACCGACACCTCGGTGGTCAGTTCCGGCACCGAGATCCGCGGTGTCGTCCGACGGCCCATGAGTCCTGGCAGGTTTGCCGTGACAGTGGCTCCCGCGCAACGTGGCAGCGACGAGGCCATTGCCGAGGCAGTGTCGGCGGCCGCCGAAGCCGACGTCGCAGTGGTCGTGGTCGGCACAACCGACGAACGGGAAACCGAGGCCTTCGACAAGTCGACCCTGCACCTGCCGGGTGATCAGGATGCGATGGTCTCGGCCGTCGCCTCAGCGGCCCGGAGGACGGTTGTGGTTGTCAATGCGGCGACGCCGGTGATCATGCCCTGGCGTGACGAGGTGGACGCGATCCTGTGGGCCGGTTTGCCAGGCCAGGAAGCCGGCCACGCCGTCGCGGCGGCCCTGTACGGCTCCATCGAGCCATCGGGGCGTCTGGTCTCCACATTCCCCGCCGAGGACGGGCAGAGCCCCGCCTGGTCGGTGACGCCTGTTGACGGCGACCTGAACTACACGGAAGGGGTCTACATCGGGTATCGCGGCCATCATGCGCGCCACGCCCCGGAGCCAAATTTCTGGTTCGGTCACGGCCTGGGCTACTCGTCGTGGGAATACCGGGAAGCCCATGTGACCGACGACTCGAGTGTGCAAGTGAGCATCGCCAATGTCGGAGACCGAGAGAGCCGCGAGGTGGTCCAGCTCTACTTCGACCCAGTCGAACCAGACCAGCCGGTGCGACTGGTCGGCTGGCAGGGCGTGACGGTCCAGGCCGGATCCGCCGCCGACGTCGAGGTGTCGGCCGATCCGCGCATGCTTCGGCGATGGGACACGTCCTCGTCGCGGTGGGCGCCGCTGTCGGGCCGCGGCCAGTTCATCCTCGCTCGCGGTCTCGGCGATGTCCGAGCCCGGCTCGACGCCGTACCTGCCGAAGCCCGCGCTCAAAGAACCTCCTGAGCAGGGCTGATGTACACTGCCCGACGCTAGAACACCGGGGTCATCAGGATCACCGGCAATCTGCGCGTACATGACCAACGAGGCCGTCGAGGGCCACGACTCCTTCACGAGAAGCGCGGCCTCGACAGGGTCCCGATCTGTATGAGGCGATGACGTTGGTGACACCGGTTCGGAGTTTGCTCGCGGGTGGCCGGTTTCCGAAGGCAGTGTGTGGTCGCCTGGAAGCACTGCTTCTCGCTCGTCCACGTGTGGGCGTAGAGGAAGTCCTCGACCAGGATGCGGTTGTACCGCTCGACTTTGCCGTTGCGGCGTGGGGTGTACGGGCGGATCCGCTGGTGTCGTGCCCCGTGCAGAACTCGCGCGAAGTCTTTCGCCCCGATGCGGCACGGGCGGTCCAGGGTGGAACTAGGCAACCTTGCCGGGCTCTGCCCCTTCCCTCCGCCGACGCCGGGCGTGTTCGATCATTTCCGGCGTCGGGCGGTCAGCCGGCGGCGCCCTGTTCGCTCTCTTCTTGAAGGGCGTCGGCCAAACCCGTGATGCCCTTGCGTAACTGCTTGTCGGTGGACCCCTTCGCCAGACGACCCAGCAGGTTTGGCGTGTAGCTGTAGTGGAGCGTCAATTTCGTGCCGGTATCTTGCGCCGCGATGTTGAAATCGGCAACGCCGCCAGAGATCGGCAGTTTGGACGTCTCGTAGAGATTCACCGTCATGCGTTCGTTCGGGACGTATGTGTCGATTCGTTCGTCGACGCCGCCGAGGGGCGCGAAATCGCAGTGTCGGGTCGATCCCTCACTCACCGGCCCATCGGATGTCAGCGCGGAGTTCTTGACGCCGGGGTTCCATCGGGCGATGTTCCCGAAGTCGTTGAGTACGCCCCACACCACTTCCACGGGAGCCTGAATCTGACGATTGATCGTGAAGTCGGGCATTGCGCACTCCTACCTATTATTTTGGTGGGCGTTCATCCGTGTTCTTCGCTGACGGGAATTTCGGTTACCTGGATTTCGGTGGCGAACATGCATCTCGTCTATTGCCAGCGTATCCAAACCGGACAATTCACTCAATCCTCGCAAGCGACGATATGGCGCAGGGCCCCCGCCACAGTCGCGTTCGACGTGGGTATGTGACCGGAATAGCTCTTGCGGGTCATGACGTTGTAGACACCCCCAACCCGGAGGGGCTGACGAAGACGACGGGCCTCCCGGCGGCAAGATGAGAACCACCAAAGTCACCCATCCGCCGATCAGGATGTTCGGGGCGCCGTCATAGAGTCGCTGATGCTCTCGGAGGGTGTCGGAGCGAACGGTGACGATTCTCCACCCGGCGCGAAGTGCCCGATTCGTAGTCCGGGCACCATCATCGTCCGGGCACCCTCACCGTCCGGGCAGGTTCGTCGTCCTGGCAAGAGATGGGGCACGGGGTCCCCGATTCGGGCAGACTGACCCACATGAGCACCGACCGAGAGGTCCCCGCCCCGGAACATCGCCGCCCGCGAGGAGTGAGCGACGACACCGTCGCCGCGCTCGGCAAGGTCTCGGAAGCCCTCGAAACCGTCGAACGGGCCCGCGGGCACCTCTACTCGTTCCACCAGTTGATCGGTCACGCCGATCAGCAACTCGGTGAGGCCGCCGACGCTTTGCAGGAGGCGGGCCACGTGGAGTTGGCGGGCCGACTACGAACCGAACTGGTAGGTCGCAACGTCCTCTGCGGCCGGTGGACCTTCCAGGTCGTCGAGGAATTCGACGACCACTACTGGTCGCCTCTGCGCGAACACGAGCGGTCGGTGCGCACCGAATTGGTGGAGGGGCGGCGGCACCTGTTCGAAGCGAAGATGAAAGAAGAGCGACGCACACACGGCCGGACGGGACACGAGGCCCGCCCGAGTGAAGGAGAGTGACGGGTGGAGATCCTCAGCAGCAGGACGATTCTGCGGCCCCGCGACTATGCGACGACGCTGAGCTTCTATCGCGACATCCTCGGTCTCGCTACTGCCCGGGAGTACCCCGGGGGGATCGTATTCTTCGCAGGCCAGGGACTGATCGAAGTCGCGGCGCACGGCGGTACCGGCGCGTCGTCGTTCGACGGGGCACTGTGGCTGCAGGTTCGCGATCTCACCGCCGCCCAGACGGAACTGGTTCTGGCCGGCGTGAAGATCGAGCGCGGAGCTCGGCAGGAGCCGTGGGGACTGCACGAGATGTGGATCACGGACCCGGACGGAATCCCGATCGTGCTGGTGCAGATTCCTGAAGATCATCCGATTCGCCGCGACTCCCGTCCGACGAGTGAGAGCTGACCCGAACCAGCGTTGCGTGCGGGGTGGACGCCTGGATCTACCTTTCGGTGGGGCTGGCTGCGATCATAAATGCGTGCCCAAGTCTCCACTACTTCGCTCCGTGCCCGACTGGCTTCGCGCCGGGTATCCCGAGCAAATCCCTGTGAAAGACAGTCTCGCGTTGCCGCTCGACTCCGATGTCGACCGCGTACGCAGCAACCCACCCACGGGCGGCCGGCCACTCGGCGGGCCGCGATGACAAATCGTCTCACCACCCTCCCGGTGCCGTCCGGGCGCGACGTCGTCGGTCTCCTGCCGCGACTGTCCGCGATCCTCGACGGCACCGAACCGGCTGTGCTCCCGGTGCCCGCTGCCGACGAGCGCGAGATCCGACGCCTGACCGACGCGTTGCGTCCAGGTGACCCGATCGACGACGGGGTCGCGCTCGTGGTCTCGACTTCCGGCACGACGGGTGTGCCGAAGGGCGCCATGCTTACCGCGGCCGCGCTCCGCGCCAGCTGTGAGGCCACGCACGCAAGGCTGGGCGGACCCGGATCCTGGTTGCTAACTCTCCCGGCCCACCACATCGCGGGGATGCAGGTGCTGATGCGCAGTGTCCTCGCAGGATCCGAACCGGTGGTGATCGACGTGGGCGGCGGCTTTGATCCGGGCTTGGTCCCCGCAGCCGTTAACTCGATGAGCGGCCGGCGGCGATACACCTCGCTGGTTCCGACCCAGCTGATCAAGGCTCTCGACCACCCCGGCGCGGTGACGGCGCTCGCCTCCCTCGATGCCGTACTCCTCGGCGGGGCAGCCACCCCTGCCCCAGTACTGCGGCGGGCAGTCGAGTCCGGTATCCCCGTCGTCCGCACCTACGGGATGAGTGAGACGTGCGGCGGGTGCGTATACGACGGCACACCCCTCGCCGGCGCCCGGGTACGCATCGCCCGTGACGGCCGCGTACTTCTCAGCGGACCCATGCTCGCGTCCGGCTACCGCAGCCTCCCCGACCACCCCGCATTCGCCGAAACGGGATGGTTCCGCACCGACGACGCCGGAACGGTCACCGACGGGATCCTCGCCGTCTCCGGCAGACTGGACGAAGCCATCTCTACCGGCGGTCTCACCGTCGTCCCACAGGTGGTCGAGGCTGCTCTCGTCGCGCACCCCGCGGTGCGCGAGTGCGCCGTGATAGGCCTCCCCGACGAGCGATTGGGACGACGCGTCACGGCGATCGTCGTCGCCGAGCCAGCCACCGAGCCGACCCTCGACGATCTCCGCTCGTTCGTCGAAGGCACGCTCGACTCCACCGCTGCACCCCGCGAACTGCATCTCGTCGACGCCCTGCCCCTCCGCGGTCCGGGAAAGGTGGACCGGCGGGCTTTGGAGGCCAGGTTCGGCTGATCGAACCGGAGGCGTCGATGCGAACATCGACAAGTTCGGTGTGGATGAATGCCGCGTCCCACATGGTGCAAAGATCGGTGCATGGCAACGGCTGCTCAATGGATCGAAGGCGCTCGTCCGCGCACCCTCCCGAACGCGATCGCCCCGGTGCTCGTGGGCACCGGAGCGGCGGCATCGCTCGGCGGCGCGGTGTGGTGGAAGGCATCACTGGCGCTCGTGGTCTCCCTCGCGTTGATCGTGGGGGTCAATTTCGCCAACGACTACTCGGACGGAATCCGCGGCACCGACGACGACCGGGTCGGGCCGCTACGACTCGTCGGGTCGAAACTGGTCGAGCCCTCGACTGTGAAGATCGCGGCGATCGCCTGCTTCTCCGTCGCCGCCGTGGCTGGTCTGGTCCTCACTGTCACCACCGCCTGGTGGCTCGTTCTGATCGGCGCCCTGTGCATTACCGGCGCATGGTTCTACACGGGTGGAACGAAGCCATACGGCTACAGCGGCTTCGGCGAAGTCGCCGTGTTCGTATTCTTCGGTCTCGTCGCCGTGCTGGGCACCCAGTACGTGCAGGCCGAGACGGCGGACTGGGCCGGCCTGGTCTCCGCGATCGGAGTCGGGTCGTTCTCGAGCGCAGTTCTCGTGGCCAACAATCTGCGAGACATTCCCACCGACACCGAGTCAGGCAAGCACACACTCGCCGTCCGACTCGGCGACTCTCGCACGCGCATACTTCATCTCGCCGCCTTGACGGTCCCGTTCGTCGCCACCCTCGTGCTGGTCCCGCGCACACCGTGGGCGCTGATCGGACTGTTCGCTCTGCCCCTCGCGGTGCGAGCCAACTCCCCCGTCCGCTCTGGTGGACATGGTCTCACACTGATTCCGGCACTTCGGGATTCGGGGCTAGCGATGCTTATCTGGGGTGCAGCGACCGCTGCGGCCCTGTCAGTCGCCTGACCGGATCATTTGCGATCCGGCACGACGATGCCGAGCACGAAGTTGACGACCGAGATGATCAGACTTCCCCACAGGGCAGTCCAGAATCCATCGACGGTCAGTCCGTAGTCGGTCTGCGAACTCAGCCAGGCGGTAAGCATCAACATCAGCGCGTTGATCACCAGGGTGAACAGCCCGAGCGTCACGATCAGCAACGGCAACGACAACAGCTTGACCAGCGGTCTGACGAAGATGTTGACGACCGTGAACACCAGGGCAATACCGAGCAGGACCACGATGTCCCACCCGGTCCCGTTGCCCGAACTGGAAATGTCGATGCCGAATACCAATTCCTTCGCAAGCCAGATTGCGAAAGCGTTGATCACGAGACGCACCAAGAAGGTCATGGGTGCATGCTGACACACCGGCGAGACGAAACAAGAACCGGATCGATCAGTACGAGGCAACCGCTCCGTCCACGGCGCTTTGCAGGTCCTTCTGCACGGCGTGAGCGATGTCCATCGGCTTCGCGGGCAGGTCGGGAAAGGGCTGTCCGATGTACACACTCGCCGATTTCACGTTCTCGGTGTCGGGACCGTGGGCGTCGGGCCCGTAGCTGATTCCGATCGACAGCAGCACGGGCGAGACTCCACGACCTGCGGCGCGCTTCGCGATGTGACCGATGCCACTGTTGATCGACTGCAGCCTGGTCTGATCCTCCTCGTTGCAGGTTCCCTCGGGAAAGATCGCCAGGCTGTCGCCGCGACTCAACCGCTCGGCGGAGATGTCCATCATGAGTCGGCCCGCGTCGGCGACCGCTCGGAGGCCGTGATTCTTGCTGCGGAACACCGGGATACTGCCCATCATGTCGAGCTTTTTGCGCAGGTCCGGATCGACGAACAATTCGTCTTTCGCCAGCACTCGGGTGCGCCCGATCACCCGGCGCAGCGGCGACTTCCAAGCGGCGGCCGCGAGCGTGTACTGATCACTGTGGGTCACATGATTGACGGCGATGATCAGCACCGTGCCCGACTTCAGTAGTGCATCCAACCGCGCCTCGGCCCCCTCCGCATACCGGACCCGCGGCCGATACTTCGCGTATAACGACGCGTAGGCCAACTTCGCCATCAAGCGTTTCTGCTGATGGTCGCGGTAGAACTTGTACACCTCGTCGTAGTTCTCGAGAGATACCTCGGGCCTGCCCATGCCTCGTCCCCACTCGTCGTCGTAACGCCAGGCTACCAACCTACGGTTGCGTAGACTCCGGAGGCATCAAGCATCGGGTAAAGTGCAAGGAAACTGTGCGGACTGCAGGACTTCAGGTAAAAAAGAGCTGTGATCCGCTCGGCTGTTTCTACAGACCTGCCCGCACTTCAAGACATCGAAATCGCCGCGGGTGCGCCGTTTCGTGACATCGGAATGGACGCCGTCGCCGACGATCCCCCTTTCACTCTCGAAGAGTTGACCGAATATCTTCAAACCGAATGCCTCTGGGTGGCGGTCGATGCACACGACACCCCGGTCGCTTACGCCCTCGTCGCCCTCGTCGACGGCGGCGCACACATCGAGCAGGTGTCGGTTCATCCCTCCCACGCCCGCCAAAGACTCGGCGCGCTCCTCCTCGACGAAATCTCGGCCTGGGCAGCGGCGCGTGGACTCAGCGCCCTGACGCTCACTACGTTCGTCGGCGTGCCCTGGAACGCCCCCTATTACGAGCGGTTGGGATTTCGTCCACTAGAGGAAGGCGACATGACCCCCGGCCTGTCTCGTATCCGTGAGGCCGAGGCTCGGCACCGCCTCGCGGCGTGGCCGCGGGTCACGATGTCGCGCCCTGTCACGACGCCGATGGGAATTGCTGCACCCGCGCCTCAGCCCGGCTGACCCTCCCATCCCCCGGCCGCCGCGAACGTGTCCAGCACCGCAGTCGGCCCCGCGAGGTCAATCCCTTCACCGGCCACCCAGTTGTCGTCGAAATAGGTGTCGGCGTACCGCTCTCCGCCGTCGCAAAGGATCGTCACGACACTGCCGCTTCGGCCTGCGGCGCGCATCTCCGAGATGACGGTGAACGCACCCCACAGGTTCGTGCCTGTGGAACCGCCCACCCGGCGCCCGAGCACAGAACTAGCGTGCCGGGCCGTGGCGATGGACGCCGCGTCGGGCACCCGCATCATCCGGTCGATGACCTGCCCGACGAACGACGGCTCCACCCGGGGCCGCCCGATGCCCTCGATACGCGAAGGCATGCCCGTCGCGTAGTCGCACGAGTTGGTCTCGTAGCCGCCGAAGAACGCCGAGTTCTCCGGATCCACCACGAGCAGGCGCGTCGCGTGCCTGCGATACCGGATGTACCGACCGAGCGTGGCGCTCGTGCCACCGGTACCGGCACTCATCACGATCCACTCCGGCACAGGATGCTCTTCACAAGTCATCTGCTCATAGATCGACTCGGCGATATTGTTGTTGCCACGCCAGTCCGTGGCCCGTTCCGCGTGAGTGAACTGATCCATGAAGTGACCGTTCGTCTCCGCTGCGAGCCGGCGCGCCTCACTGTAGATGTCCGGCGGACGATCGATGAAGTGGCAGCGTCCGCCCTGAGCCTCGATGAGAGCGATCTTCGCGCCACTCGTACTGCGCGGCATGACTGCGACGAAGTCGAGACCCAGCATTTTCGCGAAGTACGCCTCACTTACGGCGGTCGACCCCGACGACGCCTCGATGACAGTGGTCCCCTCGGTGATCCATCCGTTGCAGATCGCATACAGGAAGAGTGAGCGCGCCAACCTGTGCTTGAGGCTGCCGGTGATGTGAGTCGATTCGTCTTTCAGATACAACTGCACACCCCATTCCGCCGGTAGCGGGTAGCGCAGAAGGTGGGTGTCCGCGCTGCGCTGCGCGTCAGCGTCTATGAGGCGGACCGCATTGTCCACCCAATCGCGAGGGAGACTCCGGTCGATGACGGCACCGTCGCCGCATATCACCGCGACGTGTCCTCGCCGCGAAGTCTGGCACGAAGGTCGGCTTGGTCGGCACGCCTCTGTGCGTCGAACGTAGCGATACCTTCATTGACCCTGCGGCGGAGTTTCGCGAACATCACGAGCGACAGCGGGAGCGCAATCAGAACGGCGAAAATTGCTGTCACGAGCAGCGGGATCTCCACGCCGACGAGTTCGGCGCCACCGATGATGATCGCGCCAATGACAACGACGAGGAGGAGTCGGGCGATCGAATACATCGCGACATCGCGGGCCAACTGCCCCTTCGTCACCCGTCCGCCCTGTGTCGTCGCGCCGTCCGCCTTCGCGGGCACTGTCGTCGCGCCGTCCGCCTTCGCGGGCACTGTCGTCGCGCCGTCCGCCTTCGCGGACACTGTCGTCGCGCCGTCCGCCTTCGCGGACACTGTCGTCGCGCCGTCCACTTTCGCGGGCACGGGGGGCTCGACCTGGTCTTCTGGCTTCTCGGAGGGATCACTCACGCCCCAAGTTTACCCATCGAGGCGACCGATCCCGACACGCCCGACTTATCCGGTTTGTCAATTGCCTCCCCTTTACCAAGATTTGATGGTTCGAACAACCAGGGGTTGTGATGCCACGATGTCCTTGGACCAGGTTGCTAGATGCGCCCGGCCACACACAGATCAGTCGAAAGCAGCGGAGACCGTCCATGAGCGCACCCCCCGACACCGGATCCGGCCTCAGGGCAACCACAGACACCCTCATGACTCCGGGTCAGGTGGCAGTCCTGTTCCATGTCGACCCCAAGACAGTGACCCGCTGGGCACACGCCGGCAGACTCGGATCGCTGCGTACTCCCGGCGGACACCGCCGCTTCCGTGAGGCCGAGGTAATGCAGTTGCTCCGTTCGCTGACGACCGAGGCGGGCCAAACCATGACGACGGCGGCGGGCCGTTCGTGACACAGCGGCGGGCCGCTCGGTGACACCGAACGGCGACTGCCGCGACACGGGCGTTCTCGGCCCCTGAGGGATGCCCTCTGCCCCCGACCCGGCTACGCTCAGAAGTAACCGACTATCCTCGGATGGTGTAAGGAGGTGCGCGGTGCTCTATCTGTTGGCACTCATCGGACTCGTGACCGTTGCGGTCCTGCTGTGGAAAGCATTCGGCCCGACGACGAACCCGATGCTCAGCAAGCGGGTCGTGGGGCCTGACGACGATCCGGAGTTCCTGTGGAAGGTGGATCGGGAAGCTCACCGGAGAAAGCCCGAAGAACCCGGTACTGGTTCGTCCGACCCGATCGGCTGATCGCACGAGGTGGTGCCGCCCTTACGGGGTCGGCACCTCTGCCCTCAATGCGTCAGTGATGATCCTGCAGCGGGAAGTTCGAGGCAGGGAAGTCTGACGCGACCGCAGCAGCCAGTTCGAGCAGGGCGCTGCGCGTTTTCGGATGCAGCCGTTCCAGTTCGATCTCGGCGCCCTCTTCGAGGTGGGGATCGAACGGAACCATGCGCACCAGACGGCACCGCTGTTCGAAGTGTTCGACTACCTTCGGCAGGTCCACCTTGCCCGAACGTGGGCGCACGGCGTTGACCACGGCCACCGATTTGGATACCAGATCCCGGTATCCGTGGGCGTCGAGCCAGTCGAGGGTCGCGGACGCGCTGCGTGCGCCGTCGACGGACCCCGAACTGACCACCACGAGAGCGTCTGCCTCTTCGAGAATCGTCTGCATGGCGGAGTGCATCAGACCGGTGCCGCAATCGGTCAGAACGATGCTGTAGAATTTCTCGAGCATCTTGACGGTCCGCGCGTAGTCGTCTCCGCTGAACGCTTCCGACACGGCCGGGTCACTGTCCGACGCGAGCACCTCGAGTCGGTGACGGCTCTGTGACGTGTAACTGCGGACGTCGCTGTATTTCTCGATGCTCTGCTCGTCGCGCAGCAGGTTACGCACCGTGGCGGGCGTCTCGAGAGGAATTTTCTGACTGAGCGTCCCGCGGTCGGGGTTGGCGTCCACGGCGATCACGCGGTCGCCGCGAACTGATGCGAACGTGGAACCGAGCGTCGCGGTCATGGTGGTCTTGCCCACGCCGCCCTTCAGGCTCAGCAGCGCGATCTTGTAGCAACCCTGAAGCGGTTGGTTGACCTGCTTGGTCAGTTCGATGCGGCGCTGTTCCTTGGCACTGTTTCCGACGTTGATGTGGCGGCCGGACATCTGGTAGAGCATCTTGCGCCACCCCGTGGTCGGGGCCGGTCTGACCTGCCGGAGGAGCAATGAGGTCGACAGGTCGCGCGCCGACACCGCGTACTGCTGTTCGTGAGCGGATCCTTGCAGCCCGGGGGTGCGCTGCTGCGGGGGCGGCGTGAACGAGGTCTGCTGCCGCGGTGCGTGCTGACCCTGCGGCTGCTGAGCGGGTACTTGTTGCTGAGGGCGGGAGGGGGCTCCCGCCCCGGCGGGCTGCTGCGGCGCCTGGGATTGGTCGATGAACACCGATTGCTGCGGTGCGGGCGCCTGCTGTCGCGGGGCGTGAGTGGGCGCTGGAGCCTGCGTCTGTGGCCGGGCCGGCACGGGCGCCGGAGCTTGGGCAAAGGGGTTTCGGCCCTGAGGCTGAACGTACGGTGCCTGCCGCGCAGCAGCGTGTGTGCTCGGACCGCCTGCGTTCTGCGTGGCCGCATCCTGCTCGCCCTCCGGCGGGTTCGATGCAGACCGCACCGGCTCCCACGCACCAGCATTGCTTTCGGACATCGCTGAACATCCCCTCGAGTCGCTATAGTCCCCACCAAGTCACACGGGTCGAGACGTCGCGGCGGAACGATACCAGTCGGTAGAGACCGGTCAGGTCAGGCCCGCGTAAGAGTGCAGTCCCGACACCACCATGTTGATGATGAACAGATTGAACAGCATGGCGACGAAGCCCGCCACGTTGATCCATGCTGCCTTCGTCTCGCGCCACCCGGACGTCGCGCGCGCGTGGAGGTAGGCAGCGTAGATCACCCAGGCGATGAACGACATCGTCTCCTTGGGATCCCAGCCCCAGAAGCGACCCCACGCGGCCTCTGCCCAGATGGCACCGAGGATGACGCCCGCCCCGAAGAGCGGGAACCCGATGATGGTGGTCTTATACGCCAATCTGTCCAGCGTCTGGGCGTCGGGCAACCGCTCCGCGACCCATGCGAAGATGCCCGTTCCCTCCTCACCGTAGGGGTAGCGCACGCGCAGCAGGAACAGCAGACTCGAGATGCCCGACACCAGGAACACACCGGAGCCAACACTCACGATGGTGACGTGGATGGGCAGCCAGTACGACCGCAGCGCCGGCACCACGGGTGCCGCGTCCGCGTACAGCAGCGTGGCGGACAGGAACATCAGGACCAGCACGGGGACAAGCAGAAACACCCACATCGACCGGTACCCGGGCTTCGACAGGAGTGCGAGACCGACGACGAGTGCAGCCGCGCAGGCCATGGTGACGAATTCATACATGTTGCCGAGCGGGAACCGGTTGGTGGACAGCCCGCGAAGCACGATCGACGCAATGATCAGGACTGTACCGACGACGAGTACGGCAGAACCCATGCCGCCGAAGCGCTCGGATATCGGCTTCTCCGGCTGCATCGCCACCCGGCCGGGAACGTCGGCACTGTCGACGGTGCCGACCGAGCGCGCTCCGACGCCGTCCGACACGAGTTCCCTCTCCTGTAGCGCCTGCGCGCGCGTGGACGCGTACTGCACGATGAGCAGAATGAGCGCCAACAGAAAAACGGCGAAAGCTGATCGGAAGGCCCAGTCGCTGTACTGCGCCAGTGTCTCGTTGGTCGTCATCGTTGGTTCTCCTGCGAATCAGGCTTTGGGTCGTCCGTGAGCAGACGAGTGCAGAGTCGGTCGAACTCGTCGCCCCAACCCGCCTGATCGGTCCGGGCGAGCCCACCAAGCTCTACTACGGTACGTCGTGAGTCGAGATCCGAATCATCCGCGGGGTAGATGCGTGCCCAGATGCGCCGACGCTTGACCAGTAACGAGACGAGCAGTCCCGCCATCATCGTCAGAGCCGACACCAGCACCCATTGCTGCGCCGGATCATGGGACACCTGCACGTTCACGAAGTCCACCGCGCCGTCGAACCGCACCTGGGTGCCGTCGGGCAGCGTCGAACTCTCACCCGGCTTCAGATTCACCCGATCCTGCTTGACCAGCCGTCCCTGATTGATCAGTTCCGTGTTGAGCGAGAAAATCGATTGCGGGTTGCCGGTGTCGAGTCCGGTGTCGCCCTTGTAGATGTCGATGGCGACGGCGGGGTCGGTAATCGCCGGGAAACTCGACGACAGCAGGCTCCCGTGGAACTGGGCTGTTGGGGCGAAGAGGCCTTCGATCGCGATCTGGTTCTTCCGTCGCTCGTCGGTATCCGGATACATGCCACCGGGGGGGTCGAACCGCATCGCACCACTGCTGAGGAACGTGGTCGGGTCGTCGGGTTGCCACTGCAGCGTCTCCGTCCTCGTCTGCCCGTTCGGGAACGTGACCGTGAACGTCGGCGCATACCCGTGGCCCTGCAGATAAACTCGATCGCCTTCGACACGGAGCGGGTGGTTGACCTGCAACTGGCTGTCGCGCCACGTGTTGGTGTCGAGGTCGCTGCCGGCCTGGTACGCGATGTTTGACGTGAACATCTCCGCCTGACCGTTGTCCAGGTAGTCGGCAGTGAAGTCCTTCACCCTGACACACAGTGGCGTCATACCGGTGCCGTCCTGTGTGTTGCCGGCCCTGAACGAGTCGAAAACCGCGGGAGACGTGGTACAGAAACCGGGCCCGTCGTTCGCGACCACGATGACGTTGCCCTCGTAACCCAACAGCTTTCCCGCGGCGATCGCGACCAGCAACCCCACAAGGGACACGTGGAAGACGAGGTTGCCGAGTTCACGCAGGTACCCCTTCTCTGCAGAAAGGGTGATCTCGCCCTCGCGCGGCGCGCGCCCCCCTCCCTCGCGGGTCTCGAGTCGCCACCCCTTCAGCTGAGTGCTCAGGCGGGCGACGAGTTCCTCGGGCGTCTCGTCGACCCGGTCCTCGCGGTGGTGCGGAAGCCGCGCAAGATTGCGCGGTGCAGGCACCGGGCGGGTCCGCAGCGCCTTCGCATGCTCGACGCACCGGGGCAGGATGCAGCCGACCAGGGAGATGAAGAGCAGGACGTAGACGGCGGTGAACCAGAAACTGCCGAAGACGTCGAACAGTTCGAGCTTGTCCATCCAGGAGCCGAGTGTGGGCCGGTTCGCGATGTAGTCGTTGACCTTGCCCTCGTTGAGACTGCGCTGCGGCAGCAGGGCGCCCGGGATTGCGGCGAGCGCCAGTAGGAACAGCAGCACGAGCGCCGTCCGCATGGACGTGAGCCCCCGCCAGGTGTTGCGGACCGCGGCCAAGACTCGGCCCGGCAGAGATTGACGGGGCACAGGGGCGGGTTCCGCTCTCGGGGGCGTCTCGATCTCACTCATATGGGCAGAATCACATCCGAGACGAAGGCATCGCGGACCCAGCTGACGAACAGATCCCAAACGCCGGTGACCAGGGCGATGCCGACTGCCACCAGCATGAATCCGCCGAAGACTTGAATGGCCCGCGCGTTACGGCGCAGCCATCCGACACCGTTCAATGCTCGCGCCGAACCGAACGCCAAGATCACGAACGGCAGCCCGAGCCCGAGGCAGTACGCGACGATCAGGATGACACCGCGAGCAGCGGTGGCACCCTCTGTGCCCGCAGATATGGAGATGACACCGGCCAATGTCGGACCGAGGCACGGAGTCCAGCCCAGCGCGAACACCCCGCCGAGCAGGGGCGCACCGGCCAGGCTGGAAATGCGCCGCGGCTCGAGTCGAGTGTCCCTCTGCAGAGCGGGCACCAATCCGATGAACACCAGACCCATCGCGATGGTGACGACACCACCGACCCGCATCAGAATGTCGCGGTTGATCGCGAGAGCCGAGATGGCGCCGAACACGGACACCGTGGCCAGCACGAACACGACGGTGAACCCCGCCACGAACAGGCCCGCGGCACCCGCGACCCGAAGTCGGCCGTCGGAGACCGTCTTGGTGCGGACGCTGGCCTCCTCCGCGGTGACGGCGGGGGCGTCGGCCCCGACCACACCGGCCAGGTAAGACAGGTATCCGGGTACGAGAGGAACAACGCACGGCGACGCGAACGATACGAGACCGGCGAGGATGCACGCGCCGAACGCGAGCACCAGTGGTCCGGACACGGCGGTGGACCCGAAGGCATCGCCGATGCCTGCGGCGAGGATGGCGGTACTGGTACTCATGATTCCTGCGCTACCCGTTCGACTACCGGCTTCAGGTCTTCGGCCAGCAGCTCCTTCAGGAACACGGCGGCGACGCGGTGTTCGCGGTCGAGCACCATCGTGGTGGGGACGACGCTCGTCGGGTAGTTCCGCCCGAGCGCAATCAACGTCCGCATGGCCGGGTCGTAAATCGACGGATACGACACGTTGTTGTCGATCACGAAGTCCTGCGCCTTGTCCTGCTGGTTGTCCCGCACGTTGATCCCGAGGAACGCAACGCCCTGGTCCTTGGTTTCCTCGTACACCTGCTCGAGGTGGCTGGCCTCACTCCGGCAGGGAGCGCACCACTGCCCCCACACGTTGACGACCACGACCTCACCTGTGAAGTCGTCGAGCGAGGCGGTCGTTCCCTCGTCCATCAGATCGGGTCCGGACAACGTGCCGATGGCGCCGCGGTCGGCTGGCGGATCGTAGAAGATCTCGGTCTTGCCGCCCGGAGACACGAAGTCGAACGTACCGCCCTGGGCCACTGCGTCGTCACCGGACGCGCACGCCGACAGCAACAGCGCAGCCGTACACACCACCGCGGCAACCCCCGCGAAGCGTCCTCGTTTCATGCCCCGGTCACCCTCGGATCCGACGCGCCCGCAGGCTCCGAGTACACGATGTCTATGAGGGTGTCGCCCTCATAGACGAGCGATGTCAGCGACGCGAGACCGCACTGACGGTGGCGCGGGTCGTGCCACAGTCGGTCCCCTTGCAAGAATCGACGGAGAGTCCAGACCGGCAACTGATGACTGACGACGACGACCTCATGCCCGACTGCGGAGACGCGCGCGCTGTTCACCGCCGCGAGCATGCGGTGTGCGATCTGCAGGTACGGTTCGCCCCACGACGGGGTGAACGGGTTACGCAATTTCCACCAGTGTCGCGGACGGGACAGTGCACCGTCACCGACCGCGACCTTGAGCCCCTCGAATTCGTTGCCTGCCTCGATGAGATTCTCGTCGGTCCCGATCTCGATGCCGTGGGCGGCGGCGATCGGGGCCGCTGTCTCCTGCGCCCTTTGCAACGGCGATGCGACCACATGAGTGATGTCGTGCTTGGCCAGGACCGACGCCACAGCGCGGGCCTGACTCTCGCCCGTCACCGACAGCTTGAACCCGGGAAGCCTGCCGTAGAGGATTCCGCGAGGGTTGTGCACCTCGCCGTGCCGGAGCACATGCACGATGGTGCGGGTCTTCGCGTGGTCGGGATGATCGGCATCGGTCACGTTGCGGTTCCTCGGGTCGGGGCTTGAATCAGATGATCTGTGGAGGCCGGCGGGGGCAGCCCGAGTTGTCGACACGTCAGGGCCGAGTGCTCGCGGCGGCGGCCTTCGCTGCATGCGGCAGGGCGTCGGCGATGATCGAGAAGGCTTCGTCGTCCATGGCCGCGGAGACGAACCACGCCTCGAAGACGCTCGGCGGCGGGTACACCCCACGGGAGAGCAGGCCGTGGAAGAACGCGGGGAAGCGCCACGTCTGGGCGGCCTTCGCCTCGGCGTAATTGGTGACCGGGTCTTCGCTGAAGAACACGCTGAGCATCGTTCCGGCGGTCTGCACGCGGTGCGGCACACCCTCCGCGGTCAGTGCGTCGGACAGCAAACCGCGCAGAGTCGCACTGTTGCGCTCGAGCGCGGTGTACACACTTTGGTCCGCGGCGCGCAGGCTGGCGAGCCCGGCGGCGACGGCGACTGGGTTTCCGGACAGGGTGCCCGCCTGGTAGACGGGCCCGGCCGGCGCGAGGTAGGCCATGATGTCGGCGCGGCCACCGAATGCGGCGGCGGGCAGTCCTCCGCTCATCACTTTGCCGAACGTGTAGAGATCACCGGCGACGCCGTCGAGTCCGTACCAACCTGCGGCACTGACGCGGAATCCCGTCATCACCTCGTCCATGATGAGCAGGGCGCCGTTGTCCCGCGTGACTGCTCGCAGGCCCTCGTTGAACCCTGGCCGAGGGGCCACCGCTCCCATGTTGCCCGCGGCGGCCTCGGTGATCACGCACGCGATCTTGCCGTCGTTCGCGGCGAATGCCTGCGCGACGGCGTCGAGATCGTTGTAGGGAACGACGATGGTGTCCTCGGCCTGGGCGCCCGTCACCCCCGGAGAGGTCGGAAGACCGAAGGTCGCGAGACCCGAACCGGCGTCAGCCAGCAGTGCGTCGACGTGGCCGTGGTAGCAACCGGAGAACTTGAGGACCTTGGTTCGGCCGGTGAAGCCGCGGGCCAGCCGGACCGCGCTCATGGTGGCCTCGGTGCCCGAATTGACCAGGCGCACCTTCTCCACCGGCGCGACGCGGGCGACGATCTCCTCGGCCAGTTCGATCTCCCCTTCGGTGGGGGCACCGAACGACAGACCGGTGGTGGCGGCCGCCTGCACAGCCTCGACGACAGCGGGGTGCGCGTGCCCGAGGATCATCGGCCCCCAGGAACAGATGAGGTCGACGTAGTTGTTGCCGTCGACATCGGTGAGCGTGTAGCCGGACGCCTCCCTGATGAATCGCGGGGTGCCGCCGACCGAGCGAAAGGCCCGCACCGGAGAATTGACGCCGCCGGGAATGACCAGATCCGCCCTTTCGAAGAGTTGAGCGGATCGGGAGGCATGCGCGTCGCAGTCACCGGGGGAATCAGTCACGACCCCTAGTGTCCCAGTTCTGTCGAATTTGCCAACGACAGGGTGTAGTTGGTGGCACGAATCACTTGTGGGCCGATTCCGGATTCAGCGAATCGAACATGGCCCGCATTTCGTCGGAGAGCTTCATCAGTTCCACGTAGCTGCCGAGAGGACCGCCGTCGAGATAGGCGAACTCCATCCCGACCCCCTCGACCCGGCCCTGCTGGACGATCGGCAGACCCCGGCGACCGGCCTCGGCGAGGGCGGACTCGAAGTCGTCGGGAATCCAGGCCACGTGGTGTACCCCAGGCCCGCTCTTCGCGAGCTGTTCGGTGTAAATGTTCCGCCCCGACACGGGCTGGATCAGCTCGAGTTGCTGCCCACCGGCATATCCCAGTGACACGTGGACCACATAATCGGCCGGCTTTCCGCGATACGTGCAATGGTCCGGACCGAAGTGCACATTCGGCAGCCGCAGCCATCGCTCGACGCCCAATTGCTGCGTGAAGTGCCGCTCCGCGGTGTCTATGTCGTCGACCACCCAGCAGATCTGGAAGATCGGGCCGCCGACGAGACTGCCACTGACGGGACTCATGCCATCTTCCCGTTGTCCACCGCGTACACAGCACCGTGGACGGCCGAGGCGTCGTCGGACGCGAGGAACGCCACCATCTTCGCTACATCCCCCGGTTCCATCAGACCGCGCGGTGCCGCCGACTTCATGACCAGTTCGAAGTCGACGCCCTCCGGAAACGCAAAATTCGTGACCTGTGGGGTCATCATCCCGCCGGGGCAAATGGCGTTGATCCGCAGCGACGTACCGGTGAACTCGAGGGCCATCGCACGGGTGAGGCCGACCAGGCCGTGCTTGGCAGCGCAGTAGCCGGCAGAGTACGCCTGCCCCTCGAGTCCGGCGACGGACGCGACGTTGACGATGTTGCCTCCCCGGGCGAGCAGGTGAGGCAACGCTGCCCGTGCGAGATAGAACGGCCCGTTCAGATTCACGGCGAGGTCGCGCGCCCAATCCTCATCCGTGACGTCAGCGCTGTGCCGGAGAGTGTGCGCACCAGCAACGTTGACCAGCACGTCGAGACCACCGAGCGTCGAGACGCAGGAGTCCACGGCCGCGGTGCACGCCACCGACGAGGCGACATCCGCCGGCGCGTACCGTTTCGCTCCGTCCGAACCGGCGATCTCGATCATGGTTCGGCGCAAAGCATCCCCGTCACGCGCAACCCCGAAGACTTGCGCTCCTCGGTCCGTGAGCGCTTGCGCCACCGCCCGCCCGAGCCCCGAAGAGGCGCCGGTTACGAGGGCGACTTTGCCCGTGAACGATCCGACCACTGTGTCATCCATCAGTCGATGATGCACTGCGTGCCTATCGGAGGTTCACAGATTGCCGCGGGCCGCCTGCTCGCGTTCGATGGACTCGAACAGTTCCCGGAAGTTACCAGCCCCGAAGCCGAGCGAGCCGTGCCGTTCGATGAGTTCGAAGAAGATGGTCGGTCGATCACCGAGTGGCTTCGTGAAGATCTGCAGCAGGTAGCCGTCCTCGTCCCGATCGACGAGGATGCCGCGCTTCTGCAACTCCCCGACCGGCACCCGCACCTTCCCTATCCGGGCACGCAACTCCGGGTCCTCGTAGTACGCGGCAGGGGTGTCGAGAAACTCGACGCCCTCGGCCCGCAATGCGTCCACAGTCGCGAGGACGTCGCGAGTCGCGAGGGCCAAGTGCTGGCATCCCGGTTCACCATAGAATTCCAGGTACTCGTCGATCTGTGATTTTTTCTTCCCCACTGCCGGCTCGTTGAGCGGGAACTTCACGCGGTGATTGCCGTTCGCCACCACTTTCGACATCAGCGCGGAGTGCTCGGTGGCGATGTCGTCGCCGACGACATCGGCCATGTTGGTGAACCCCATGACGCGGTTGTTCGGACGATCATGCGAATATCACCGGAACTCGTGGTGGGGCACCAGGGGAGAAAACCAAATAGATGCGATGATTTCGGGAACATTTATAGGAAATCCGATCTAATCCGGCGGTGCCATTGTCAACCGAGGTAATGCCAACAAATTCCTGGATGTGACCGACAGCGAATCCGCCAACGGCGCACGGTTGCAGCTCTGGGATTGCACCGGCGGGTTCAACCAGCAATGGAACATCGCGGACTGAACCGGCTTTCACCCGGCGTGTCCTGCGGCGCAGCGGATGGAGATGAAGGGTAGCGAGCGCTGGGGTAGATCGAAGAGCCTGTAAACCGCAACCATCGAGACACTGGAACATCATTTCCAGCAGAGGAGATTGATTCATGAATTCATATAGACACTGGTCTACGATCGCCGCAACCATCGCCCTCAGCGCCGGAACGGTCCTTCTCCCAGGTGTCGCTCAAGCTGAGACCTCAACTCTCGGTAGCAACATCACAACCACTGACGTGAAATTCGCGGTCAGCTGTCATACGGCAATAGGCCAGTATGATCCATTCCGTACGAAGGGCTCCGGTGTTCATACGGGAACAAGTGATTGGGGCGTGAAGATTGCGGCACCGGAATCCGTTCCGGCAGGACAGGATTTTACGTACACCATCACTCCTGATAAGGCCATAATGAATTTTTTTGATCCGACAGACAAACTGCAGGATCCGTGGTGGATTCGCATGAAATATGACATAGCAATACCCCCGGAAGTCACGTTCGAAAAAGCAG
>NZ_BCXB01000042.1 GCF_001894885.1 Rhodococcus marinonascens NBRC 14363 | reverse complement strand
GGGCGACGAAAAGCGCGCTACGGCAGTCTGACCGGACGCTGCGGTGCCCGCACTTCCGCTCGAACCGCACGCGACGGTGAGCGTCACACCACACCGGCGGCTACGAGCCAGACGGCTCTACTCGATCGCTGTAGTACTCGGTTCTGCTCTCCTTCACTATTCCGTCAAGGCTGCTTCGCCGAGGAAGGCGAGCACGACGGAGGAATGGTCACGGGCTTCACTCACGGGGCCGGAGTACACCGATTCGCCGCGGTTGACGACGACCACGTCGTCGGCGATCTTCATGCCGGCCTCGGCGTTCTGTTCGACCATCAGGACACCGATGCCGCGGTCGGCGATATCCCTGACGCAGTCCATGACCCGGTCGACGATGGCCGGTGCGAGTCCCATCGACGGTTCGTCCATCAGAATGAACGCCGGTTGCGACATCAGACTCCGCGCGAAAGCCAGCATCTGCTGCTCCCCGCCACTGAGTAGACCGGCCGGACCCGACTGCCGCTCTTCGAGGATGGGGAACATTTCGTAGACCGACGCCAACGACTCCTCGCGCGCCTTCTTGCTCGCAACCAGACCGCCCAGTCGCAGGTTCTCCGCGACAGTGAGAGATCCGAACACCTTTCGCCCCTCCGGGACCAATGAGATGCCCCGTTTCAGGACCCTGTGGGCCGGAAGTCCGGTCAGCGAGGCGCCGTCGAGCAGGACGTCGCCCGAGTCGGGACTCGACAGTCCGGCCACGGTGCGCAGCGTCGTCGTCTTCCCTGCCCCGTTCGCGCCGAGGACCAGTGTCACGCGGCCGGGCGACGCCGTCGCCGATACACCGCGGACGGCACTTACCTTGCCGTAGCTGACGTGGAGATCACGAATCTCGAGCATCGTCGTCCCGCCTTCCGAGATAGGCCTCGCGTACCGCGCTGTCGCGGACCACGTCCTGCGGTGTGCCTTCGGCGATGAGCTTCCCGGAGTTCATCGCGAACAGGTGGTCACAGGTCTCGACCATCATCTGCACGTCATGTTCGACAACGAGCTGAGTGAGCCCTTCACCGCGGAGATCGAGGAGTAGCTTGGAGATCTCCTCGCGTTCGAACTTGTTCATTCCGGCCGTGGGCTCGTCGAGGATCAGCAGTTTCGGTGACATGACGACGGCACGCGCGATCTCGACCCGCCGCTGCAGCCCGTAGGACAACTGGCCGGGCCGCAGCTTTCCGCGGTCGGTCAGTCCCGCGCGTCGCAGTGCCGTCTCCACCGCGCCGCGTTCGGCGTCCCTGTCGGCGGCGGTTCGACGCCGCATCCGACTGCCCGAGATCAGATCGAACCCGAGTTGCACGTTCTCGAACACGGTGAGGTCGTCGAGAAGTCGGACCGTCTGGAAGGTTCTGCCGATACCCAGCCGCGCAACCTTTTCCGGTCGCACCTTCGAGTACTCGGTTCCTTCGAAGAACATCGTGCCGCGCGTCACCTTCGTCAGTCGGGTCACGGCGCCAAGAAGCGTGCTCTTACCGGAACCGTTGGGGCCGAGGATCCCCGCGATGCGTCCGGGCTCGAGCGCGATCGAGATTCCGTCGACGGCCTTGATACCTCCGAAGTGGACCGCTAGATCCTCTGTGCGCAGCACCGATTCCGTTGTCTTCGTGTCAGACTCGACCCCGCCAGGTGCGCTTCGCAAACTCATGAACGTTCTCCCGTAGTCACCGTGTCGCTGCCCGAGGAACCGGTCAGTTCCTCGACGAGGTCGTGTTCCGCAGTGCTCGGCGTGTTCTCCGCCGCCGCAGTGGCCACGGTGGTGTCGTCGCCGTCCCGTACTCGTCGGGCCGCGTACTTGCGGTACACGTCCGTCACGACCCCGGTGATTCCGCCAGGCATGTAGACGGCGGCGACCGCGACGATGCAGCCGTACACAATGGCCTGGTAAGTCCCGACCTGCTCGAGCACCACGGGCAGCCAGGTGAAGATCACCGCCCCGAGCAGCACCCCGAGCCACGAACGGGAACCGCCGACGATGATGATCGTCAACGCCAGCACGATGAGGGGGAAGCCGACGCTCTCGGGGGCGACCGCCGTCATCATCAGTACGTTCAACGACCCACCCAGCGCGCCGAGCATGCCGCTGATCACGAACGACG
Source organism: Rhodococcus marinonascens NBRC 14363 (assembly GCF_001894885.1). Taxonomy (GTDB): domain Bacteria; phylum Actinomycetota; class Actinomycetes; order Mycobacteriales; family Mycobacteriaceae; genus Rhodococcus_F; species Rhodococcus_F marinonascens. Next base: position 27,678 of record NZ_BCXB01000042.1, on the reverse strand, counting down.
CGGTGCGGTAGCGCTGCACGCTGATACCCATCGCCGACGCGAGTTCCGGATCCTCCCGGACCGCCTCGATGCGCCGACCCAGACGGCCGCGTTCACTGAGTACAGCCAACCCGATCACGACGAGACAAATAGTCGCCAGCGCTTCCACCGACATCATGGGGAAGGCCATGACGCCGAACAGTCCGACCGATCCGCCGGTCCACTCACCGCCGTTGTGCGCGATCACCGTGAGGATCATGGTGAACGACACCGTGGCCATCGCCAGATGGAGACCGCTTAGACGCTGGACCACGAGTGCCAGCAAATATCCGATCAACGCGCAAATCAGCGTGATAGTCACGATGGCGGACACGGAGTCGAAGTCGGCGTGGAGAACGAGCATCGACGCTCCGTAGGCTCCGATGCCGTAGAAGCCTGCTCCCGCGAAGGAGAACACTCCCATGCGGAACTGGATCTGGATGCTGAGGGCGAGAAGCAGCACGGTGAACGTGCTCTGAATGAGGACGATGTGCGAGAAGTAGAACTGACTCATACCCGTCGAACCTCCTTCCGGCCGAAGATGCCCTGCGGGCGGATGAGAAGGACGGCGAGGATGATGCCGAAGCAGACGGCATCCACCCACCCACCGCCGGTGAAGCGGAGCACGAGAGTTTCCGACACCGCGAGGATCATCGCTGCAGCGGCGGCACCGATCGTGCTGCCGACGCCGCCGAGGATGATGATGGCGAAGGCCTTGATGAGCAGGGTCTCACCGCTTTCCGCGGTGATCGCACCCAGGTTGTAGGTGAGGAGTGCGCCGGCCAGCCCGGCCAGTCCGCCCGCGACTGCCATGGTGAGGAACGAGAGCTGACGACGGTTCACCCCCATCAGTTCGGCGGTCTCGGCGTCGACACCGATCGCCCTCAACGACAATCCGTGGCTGGTGCGTTTGAGCCAGAAGGCAACAATGGCGGTGAGCAGAAGGGCGCATCCGATGACGATCACGCCGGTGCTCGAGATGCGCAGACCGAAAAACGTGTACACCTCCGTCGTGTACGTACTCCCGGCGAAGCCGAACGGCTCACTCTTGGTGTAGTACTGCACAATCGCGACCGGGATGATGCCGATTCCGATGCCACCGATCAGAATCTGCAACTCTGCGGTCCGGTGATTCTTCGACCGGCGCAGGATGGGCTGGAACGCCAAGGTGTCGATAGCCACCGACAGCAGCGCCCCGACCACCAGGGCGATCAGACACACCAGCACCAGGCCGATCTCGAATGTCGACACGATGCGAGAGCCGACGAAGGCCGAGAACATGAACAGGCCACCGTGTGCGAAGTTGAGAATCCCTATCGTGCCCCACGAGATGCTCATGCCCAGGGAAAACAAGAGGTAGATCGAACCGAGGACGAGCGCATCGATCAGCAGCTGGGCCACGATTGCGCTCCTCCCGAACAGGTTTCATCGCAACGCATTACAGACTTTTCTCGTCGAGTTCTCGCGGCCACTACTCGGAGCTCCCCTCGGCGAGCAGGACTTCCTGGCTGCCGTCCCACTCAACCATCACTCCGTCGACGCGCATGTCGTTGCCCTCGAACCAGATCTTGCCCAGCGCACCTTCGAAGCCCTCCGACACCACTTGTTGAAGCCCCCTCTGGATGTCTTCCCGCGACGCGCCACCCGCGGATTCGATTGCGCGCGCGATCATCCAGGTGGCGTCGTACCCTTCCGCGGCGTAGTTCAGTGGATCCGTGCCGTATCTGGCGCGGTAGGCCTCGACGAACTCCTGCGAGGAAGCCGCGCTCTGGTGGAAGTTGAAGTCCGTGGCCCAATACATGCCCGCTCCCGCGGGTCCTGCCGAGGCCAGATTGCCCGCGCCCGCGGCCGGGTTGCCGACCACGGGCCCGTCGTATCCGGCCTGCCGCAACTGGGACATCGCGGTCGAGTTGCCTGCGCCGACCAGCAGGACGATTGCCGCGTCCGGCTTCTCCGCCGCGATCCTCGTGGCCGTTGTGCCGAAGTCCTGGGTGGTCGCCTGGACGGCGGTGCTGGAGAGCACCCGATAACCGAACTCGTCCTGCTCTTCCGGAACCATCTTCTCTCCCAGCCCTGCAAGGGAGACGTTTCCTGCGTTGTAGAGGACGCTCACCGTCTTCGCGCCCTCGTCGCGCAGACGTGCGAGAGATTTGACGAAGTACGTCTCCATCGGCGGCGTCGCCCGATACGTGTAGTCGCCGATAACCACGCCCTCGCTGCCTGCCTGCGTGAAGATCGTCGGCAGTTCCGCGCGTTCGACGAGCGGCGCGACGGCTACCGCGTGCGCGCTCAGGACCGGTCCGAGAAACGCGCTGACGCTACTGTCAGCGATCGTTTGAATGGTCTGACTGACGGCGGTCTGCGTATCGCTGGCCGAATCACGCTTCTGGAGGACGATCTTCGAGTCGCCCAGATAATCCTGTGCGTTGATCTCCTCGATAGCCAGGTCGATCCCCTCTAGCTGGCTGGTTCCGACGTAGGCGCTGGTCCCGGTGCGATCGGTGACCGAGACGACCTTGATCTCGGCCGGCATGTCACCGTCGACGATCGCACCCACTCCCGAAGCGCAGGCGGCGGTAACCGTGAGGGTCGTGAGTGCCGCGACGCCGAGCAGCTTTCGTCCGATGGTCCTGACGGAGCCGACCATGAGCCTTCCTTTTCTCAATATGATGTTCATCATCATTGTGGTTTGACTCACGATAGAGTTCGTTCGGCCACCTTGTCCAGCGTCTGCCTGCATCATCGCTACCTCAACGGCCGCACACGGCGACTGCGGCGAGCGCGCACCATCACTCCACAGATCGAGGCGGCGCCGACAGTGCCCCACAGTCGCGAGCGCACAGGCCGCCAGCACCTTGCGGCGCAGAACCCGTACGACCAGCACGCATGCAGCGAGGTTCTTCTGCCCTGTTCCACGGCCGACAGCCCCCGGGTGAGCATCGCCAGTCCGTACGCGTACGCGAAGCCCTGACCTCACAGGGCACTACCCACAAGGATCGCCACCCTGTGCCGGCGGCGAGCATGCCGACGAGCAGGCGGCTACCGGCGACGCCGTCGGTCAGCGCGGTCAGCAGCACCCCTACAAAGATACCGCCGTCGGTCCATCCGGTGCCCCTATCGCGACGCCGGCGAAGGTGCGCCGATCCGGAATCCCGGTACAGCGGCCCTCGCCGACATCCATGAGCGTCGGCGCCGCCCGCGAAAGGTTCGCGGGGATCAACCCACGATTCAGAACCACCGCGGCGAACAGCGCACCGCAACAAGGCGGCGTGCAATTGGTACACGAGAACCATGAGATTCGGAAGCAGTTCGGCAACGACGACCGACGCCACCAGTCCGAGTAGGGAACCCAAGATCGCCCCGGTTGCGGTGAGCGTGCGTCCCTACCCCCCCTCACTCTCTATGGCAACGCAATATCCGTTGCACCCCAACAGCTTCGGTTCCTCCCCCTGAATGCACTAAGTGCGAACTGCCCGCTCACCCCCGCCAACGGGCACGCATCGGCGCTCCGGCGTAACCCACCCGCGATCCGTCCCCACAGAGTAATCTCGATAGGGACGTCCCCAGCTAGTCGCATCGCCGACGGACTCTGCGCCCGAGGCAATCGCTTGGAGGGAGCGAGGATGCCCAGGAGCCTGCCGCTCGATGTCCAACTGTCTCGGCGGCAGGCGCTGCAGCTCGGTGCTGGAGCGGCCATGCTCGGCTTCGTGGGAGCCTGCTCTGCCACCAACGACACCGAGTCCGCGATCGGGCCCGGTGCTCCACAGGTACGTGCGTATGCCGAGGCCAAGGCGAGACGGTTCCCTCTCGGCAATGTGGCCGAATACGACCTTCGTGCCGGCCCGTCCGACGTCGACATCGGCGGCGCACGCAATGCCGCATGGGTGTACGACGCGCAGCTGCCGGGGCCGATCCTGCGGGCAAACGTCGGAGACAGAGTCCGGGTGCTGTTTCGCAACCGGCTTCCGGCGGCGACCACGGTGCATTGGCACGGCCTCGCGATCCGCAACGACATGGATGGGGTGCCGGACGTCACACAGCCCCCGATACCCGCGGGGACCGAGTTCACCTACGAATTCATCCCGCCCGATCCGGGCACATACTGGTACCACACGCACGTCGATCTCCAGCGCGGCCGCGGACTGTACGGAGCCCTGATCATCGATGATCCACAAGCGCCAGCGAATTGGGACGCCGAGTTCGTCGTCGTGCTCTCCGACTGGTTGACCAGCCGCACGCCCACGCAGGTATTCGACGCCCTTCGCGACGGGACCATGGAATCCATGCCCGAGATGACCTCTCCCGCGCTCGGTGGCGATGCCGGGGACGTGAACTACCCCCTGTACCTTCTGAACGGCAAACCGCCCGCCGACCCGACGGCCTTCACCGCACGGCCGGGGCAGCGCATCCTTCTTCGGATTATCAACGCCAGCGACGACACCGCGTTCCGGGTCGCGCTCGGCGGTCACCGCCTGACAGTTACTGACACGGACGGATTCCCCGTCGAACCGGTCGACACCGACTCGGTGCTGATCGGTATGGGTGAGCGGTATGACGCGACTGTAACCCTGCAGGATGGCGCCTTTCCACTGGTCGCGGTGGCGGAAGGGAAGGGGGGACAGGCTTTCGCGGTGGTACGCACCGCCACCGGTTGCAGGCCAGACCCCGCAGTGGCACCCGCCGAGTTGCGTGGCCAACCACTCACTGTCGCCGATCTGCGTGCCACCGACGCCGCTAGACTACCGGCGAGAGAACCCGACACCACGCTGCAGGCATCGCTCGGTGGGAACATGAATACCTACAGCTGGACGATCAACGATCAGGCCTACCCCGAGCACACCCCGTTGACCGTCCACCAGGGACAGCGAGCCCGGCTGGTCTACACCAATACAACGACGATGTACCACCCCATGCATCTGCACGGGCACACCTTCGCCGTGGCTCGGCCGGACGGATCCGGCCCCAGGAAAGACACCGTCATCGTGCTACCCGGCCAGACGATCGCCGCCGACATCGAAGCAAACAATCCGGGGCAATGGATCACTCACTGCCACAATGACTATCACCTCGCTGCGGGCATGACGACCATCTTTTCCTACCTGAGCTGACGCCGGTTCCGCCAGCCCCGGGGGCCCCAGCGGCGTCGGCGTCGACGCCAGGGCCGGAACCGCTTTGCGGGTTACTGCATCCAGGCAATCAGTGCCTCGGCGACGACGCCGCCTCGATCCTCCTGCACGAAATGACCGCCGCCCTCGATGGTCTGGTGCGGTTGCCCGGCGGCACCGGCAATCCTGTGGATCAGGATTCGCTCGCTTCCGGCGGTGATCGGATCCTTGTCGGAGAACAGGCACAGAAACGGCTTGTCGAACTTCGCCAACGTGGCCCATGCCGCCCGATTGTCGGGGGTGGCGACGTTGTCCTCGTACTGTGGAATGAGGTCGGGGAACGCTCGGGCACCGGCCTTGTAGGAGGCGTCGGGGAACGGGGCCTCGTATGCTGCGATCGCGTCCGGGGTCAGCGGCTGAGTGCACCCGCCGGAAATCAGATTTCCGATCGGCAGATCAGGTGTGCTCGCGACGAAGTTGCGGAATGCCTGCCATGCGTCGGGCAGAGCACGGGTCCCATCCGGAAGCCCGGTGTTGGATGCGCACACGCGGGCGAAACGCTCGGGATGCTCGCCGACGAGTCGCAGACCGATCAACCCTCCCCAATCCTGGCAGAACAGGGTGATGTCGCCTAGATCGAGAGCATCGAACAGGAACGATCGCATCCATTCGACGTGCCGCGCATACGTGTAGTCGGATACCGCGGTGGGCTTGTCGCTGCGCCCGAACCCGATCAGGTCTGGGGCGATTACGCGCATGCCTGCGTCGACGAAGATGGGGATCATGTGCCGGTACAGGTATGACCAGGACGGTTCTCCGTGCAGCAAGAGCACCACAGGACCATCCTTTGGGCCCTCGTCGACATACGCCATCCGTAGTCCGTCCGACGTCTCTGCATAGTGGGGACTCCAGGGAAAACCGGGTAGGTCCGCGAAGCATTCGTCAGGGGTTCTCAACGTGTCCATCGGTCGACCCTAGTTGCAAATACGAACCCGTGGTACCGAGGCGACAGCGAAACGGGACTCGCCGATTTCACCGCCGTGGGCCGCTCCAGATGCCAGGCTTGTCGTCATGGACAACATCACACCGAGTGGTGATCAGTAGTGGCCCGGCCGGTACGGGTTGTCGTTCTCGGAGCTGGTTCGTGGGGCACGACGGTGGCGGGTCTCGCCGCCCACAACACTCCGACCCTCTTGTGGGCGCGTAGCCAGGAGACCGCCGACGAGATCAACACCGAGCACCGCAACTCCCGCTATCTCGGCGACCGCGCGCTCCCCGAAGCCATTCGCTCGACTTCCGACGTAGTCGAGGCAGCGCACGAGGCCGATGTCCTGGTTGTGGGAGTGCCTTCGCATGCCGTTCGCAGCACTCTCACTCAGATAGCCAACGACGTCCGCGCGTGGGTGCCGGTGCTGTCGCTCGCCAAGGGACTCGAACCTGGCACCCGGCTGCGCCCGACCGAGGTAATTGCGGAGTGCCTGCCCGGCCACCCGGTCGGTCTCCTCGCCGGCCCGAACATCGCACGCGAGATCGTCGACGGACTCGCCGCGGCATCCGTCGTCGCCACCCAGGACGTCGAGGTCGCCACTGCCCTCCAGCCCCTGTTCTCGTCTGCGGTATTCCGCGTCTACCGCAACACGGACGTACTGGGTTGCGAACTCGGCGGAGTGCTGAAGAACATCGTGGCCATCGCGTCCGGCATGGCCGACGGCTTGGACGTCGGTGACAACACCCGAGCGATGGTGCTCGCCCGTGGACTGGCCGAGATGACCCGACTCGGCGAGGCGATGGGTGCGAATCCGCGGACGTTCGCAGGACTCACCGGGGTCGGCGATCTCATCGCCACCTGCATGAGCCCGAGTTCGCGAAACAGGCGGGTAGGCGAGTTCCTTGCCCGCGGCATGACGGTCGATGACGCCGTGTCCAAGCTTGGGCAGGTGGCCGAGGGCGTCAAGACCGCCCCCACGGTGATGGAACTGGCTCGCGATTTCAGCGTGGACATGCCCATCGCCGCCGAGGTCGAGGCGGTGGTCGCAGGCCGACAGACGGCCGAAGGCGCCTACCGCGGCCTGCGGAAAGTGATTCCCGGAGCTGAAGACGAGGTCGCCTGAACCCCCGTCTGAACCGGTCGTCTGAACCAATCGGCTACGCCCAGCGGCATCACTATCTGGGTGTTTCTAAGCATTCTCCTAGAAACCTCGGGCAGACTTCTCAACAGAGTCATGTCCCGACAGACGACGTCTTCGGGGACGAATCCGTGAGAGAAGCCGACGATGAACTCACCGACCTCGAATTATCCGGACGCGTTTCCCCTCTCCCCCGCCCAGCGAGGTATGTGGCTGGCTCAACAGGTCGATCCGACCGTACCGGTCTCGGTGGCCCAGTATGTGGAAATCCACGGCGCACTGGACCCTCCACTTCTGGAGTCCGCGTGTACCCGAGCGGCGTCGGAATTCGAGTCTTTCCGACTGCGGATCGCCGAGGTCGACGCCCAGCCACGGCAATGGGTGGACCAGAGCCTCGACCCGCCCCTCGACTACCTAGACCTCCGCACAGAACCCGATCCCGAAGCATCCGCGCACGCATGGATGCACGCCGAGACCACTACCCCGATCGACGTCCAGCGCGATCGGCTGACGATCTCCTACCTGTTGCACGTCGGACACGAACACTACTTCTGGTATTCGCGCGCCCACCACATCGCCCTGGACGGTTTCGGCTCCCTCAACGTGCTCCGCCGCGTCGCCGAGCTCTACACGGCCGCCGTGCACGGACTGCCTCCACCGGTCAGTAGGCCACTCGGCGTTCGCGACATCTACGAACTCGAGAGCGCGTACAACCACTCCGCTCGCCACGAGACCGACCGCGAGTACTGGACTGAGACGATGCGCGGCGTCACCCACTCGTGCACGATGGCTCGCGGCCGCGGCCCGGCCACAGCTCGTTCCCGGGACGTAAGCGGACTGCTTCCCGACAACATCGTCGAACTGTTCGAGAAGTGCACAGCGGCCCACAAAGTCAACCCGGCGACGCTCATGGTGTCTGCGGTGGCCGGATATCTGGCGAGAATGACCGGCGAGGACGACGTCACCCTCAGCCTTCCGGTGTCGGCCCGCACGACGGCGGCGCTTCGTAGGTCGGGCGGCATGGTCGCCAACGTGATCCCGCTGCGGATCGCGGCCTCGGGTACTGTGAACGTCGGCGATCTGGTGTCCCACACTCAGCTCGCGATGTCCGGGGCCCTGCGACATCAGCGCTACCGGCACGAGGACATCAGCGCAGACCGGGGGGACTCATTCACCGGCGCGCGACTGCTCGGCCCCGCGGTCAACATCATGCTCTTTCCCGATGACATCGTGCTCGGTTCCCTGACGACACACTTGCACGTGCTCTCTTCGGGGCCGATCGAGGACCTCCTCGTCAACCTCTATCGCCACGGAACTCGCGAACGGATGCATCTCGACTTCAAGGCGAACCCGCGCCTGTATTCACAGGACGAACTGGAGCGCCTTCACCTTCGATTTCTGCAATACTTCCGTCAATTCCTTCGGGCCGGTGCGGCGCAGCCGGTCGGCGACCTACCGATTCTCACTGCCGGCGAAACCACAGCGCTCGTCCCTTCCATCGGACCCCCTTGCCACACCGCCGTCACGCTCGTCGAACTGTTGCGCCGGTCCGCGATGCTGAATCCGGATTCGGTCGCCGCCGTCTGCGCCGGTCAGAAGATGACGTACCGCGATCTCGACGAGCGTTCGAATCTGGCAGCCGCGACACTAGCAGGAGCCGAAGTCGGGCCGGACGACGTTGTGGCGCTGGCATTCACGCGTTCGCTCGATTACGTCTGCTCGGTCTGGGCGGTGGCGAAAACGGGAGCCGCATTCTTGCCTGTGGATCCGAACTACCCGAAGCCTCGTATCCAACACATGCTCGACGATTCCCGTGTGGCGGTGGGATTGACCTCCGAAGAATTCTTGTCGAGCCTGCCGACCACCACCGACTGGCACCTGCCGGACGAGTCGGCTGTCGCCGATCCTCCACACATGACAACGCGACTCGACCAGATCGCCTATCTGATCTACACGTCCGGTTCGACGGGCGTTCCGAAGGGAGTCGCGGTCACCCATCGCGGGCTTGCCAACCTCGTTGCCGAACAACGCGCCCGATTCGGCATCGATGGAGCGTCCAGGGTTCTGCACGTCGCATCGCCGAGTTTCGACGCCTCCGTCTTCGAGATGCTGATGGCCTTCGGCTCCGGTGCCACGCTCGTGATCGCTCCCCCCGCGGTCTACGCTGGATCGCCGTTGGCGCACCTGATGACCACCGAGCGCGTCACACATGCGGTGATCACCCCGTCCACGCTGGCCTCGATCGAGCCGAACGACGTCGAGGGGCTGCGCATCCTCGTCGTCGCCGGCGAATCCTGCCCGCGGGACTTGTTGTCTTGGTGGGCTTCCCGGTGCACAGTGATCGACGCGTACGGGCCCGCCGAAAGCACCGTGATGGCGACCGTCAGCAACCCGCTCGACGGATCGAAGCCGGTCAGCATCGGACGGCCCATACGTGGGACGAGTGCGGTCGTCCTCGACCACCGACTGCACCCGGTTCCCGTCGGAGTGGTCGGCGAACTCTACATCGCGGGAGCCTCACTGGCCCGCGGATATCACCACCGAGCACGGGACACCTCCGCCCGGTTCGTTGCCGATCCGCACGGACCTCCGGGTACGCGCATGTACCGCACCGGCGACACCGTCCAATGGACGCCCGAGCATCAACTCGACTATCTCGGGCGCAGCGATGATCAAGTGAACCTACGGGGCCTGCGCGTCGAACCCGGCGAGATCGACACCACCATGCGCCGACATCCGGCGGTCCGGTTCGCCGTCACCGTGATTCGGACGCAAGCGGGCCGACCCCAGTTGACGTCGTACGTGGTGGGCACCGAGGACGTAGACGAGCAGAAGCTGCTCGCGTTCCTCAGCGCCGAACTGCCCCCGCACCTGGTCCCCGCCTCCGTCATCGCCCTCCCAGAAATCCCGCTGACCCCCTCCGGTAAACTCGATCGTAATGCTCTTCCCATCAACGACTTCCGCTCATCGAATCGGGTAGCTCCGGGCAACGAACGCGAACGCGTACTCCACGGCATCTACGCCGAAATCCTCAGCTCCGGTGACTTCGGTGTGGACGATTCGTTCTTCGCGCTCGGCGGCGACAGCATCATGGCGATTCAACTGGCATCCCGCGCACGGACTGCCGGAATCTCGTTCACCCCGCGTGATGTGTTCGAGCAACGCACGATCTCTCGCCTCTGCGGCATCGCCGACGCCGGAATCGATACCCCACTCCTCGAGGAACTGCCCGGGGGCGGGATCGGACACATTCCGCTGACTCCGGCAGCCGCCTTTCTGCTGGACAGGGTCGTTGACATCGATCGCTACGCGCAGGCCGTGCAGGTGGAGTTGCCGCTCGGAATAGACGCGCCCGGACTGTGCAGAGTCGTCGCGGCAGTAGTCGACCAGCACGATGTCCTGCGCACACACCTGGTCCGCCACTCCGACGGCACGGCGTTCCTCGAGGCGAGTCCGTCCGGCCCAGCGGCCGACGATCTGATTCTCCGGGTTCCGTTCGACGCACAGATCACCGATACGGAACTGGCCCACCGCGCTCAGGATGAACACGAAGCTGCCACTCGACGACTGGATCCCGTTGCGGGTGTGATGGTGCAGTGTGTCTGGCTCGATCCCTGCGCGTCGGATGCAAGCCGGCGCGGACGCCTCCTGCTCGTCGCGCATCACCTGGTGATCGACGGCGTCTCGTGGCGAATCCTGATCGGAGATCTCGCGGCGGCCTGGGCTCAGGTTCGGATGGGCACGTACCCCGTCACCCTTGCCCCGGTCGGGACCTCGCTGCGCCGGTGGTCACACGGTCTGATCGAAGAGGCGCAGCGACCGAACCGAAGGTCCGAGGTGGCGTTCTGGCGCGAGATGGTCGGAACCGACGATCCCCCACTCGGAACCCGGCCTCTCGACGGACTGCGAGACGTCAACTCCACCATCGATCATGTCCACGTGAAAGTGTCCAGAGCGGTGACGCACTCACTGTTCGTGGATATTCCGACCGCGTTCCACTGCGAGGTGAACGATGCGCTACTTGCCGCCCTCGCCCTTGCACTGACGAAGTGGCAGCACCGTCGGGGTCGGTCTACGACCTCGCCGTTGATCCGGCTCGAGGGGCACGGCCGCGAGGAATCGGCTCTGCCCGGCACCGACCTCTCGCGTACCGTCGGCTGGTTTACCAGCATTTTTCCCGTGCGTTTCGACCTCGCAGGAGTCGATGTGGTCGAGGCCCTTGCCAGCGGCCCGGCGGCGAGCAAGGCGATCAAGTCGGTCAAGGAACAACTACGTGCCGTGCCCGACAAGGGAATCGGATACGGGCTGTTGCGGTACCTCGGCGATGGCACCGCGCACGAATTGTGTGAGCGGCCCGACGGACAAATTGGCTTCAACTACCTAGGCCGACTCGATGCGGCTGTCACGGAAGGTGATTGGTGTCCGGTACGGGAGGGTACCGCGGTGTTCTCCTCGACCGAACCGTCGATGCCCGTGACGGCGCTGATCGACATCACCGCGTTCACATCGGATGGCGTCCTCGACACCACCTTCGAGTTCGCTAGCGGCGCGATCTCCGCCCAGGACGTACACGATCTGGCCGATCTGTGGGCGCAAGCATTGACCGCTCTCGCGACGCGGGCACAGTCTCCGCACGCGGGCGGGCTCACCCCGTCAGATTTGCCTCTCCTCCCCGTCGTCCAGGGCGACATCGAGGAGTGGGAACGAGACCACCCCGACCTGGTCGACGTGTGGCCATTGACGCCGCTGCAATCGGGCCTGCTCTACCACGCGACGCTTTCGGGTACGGATACAGATTCCGATCCGTATGTGATGCAGGTGATCCTGAGCCTGTCCGGACAAATCGATCACGAGCGACTATGCCACGCATGCAGCGCCGTCCTTGCTGCGCACGCGAACCTGCGGACCGCGTTCGTACGCGACGGTCGAGGCGTCCCGGTACAACTCGTACTGGACGACCCACCACTGAGATGGCAACACGCAGACCTTTCCGGCCCGGATGCGGACGCCGCCGCCGAGCAGATCCTGCGCGAGGACCGCGAGACCACCTTCGACCTCTCGGCTCCCCCGCTCCTTCGATTCGCACTACTCACTCGAGGTTCGATTCGCACCGAACTCGCCATCACCATCCACCACATCGTGCTGGACGGCTGGTCCATTCCGCTGCTGGTGCGCGAATTATTCTCCGCGTATCAGGACGGTGACGTACGGACGGAGTCGCCGTCGTCGAGTCCGTTCCGCGACTTCCTCGTGTGGCTCTCGGAGAGAGACACCCACGTATCGGCGCAAGCATGGGCGGCTGCACTCGGCGGGATCACCGAACCCACCCCATCAACGGGGGACACCGGACACACGTCCGAGGCCGCGTTGGATCTGACCGCGGAAGCCGCCCGGACACTTGCCGCGCATGCGACGGATCTCGGCGCCACCCTGAGCACCCTCGTCCAGCTAGCCTGGGGCATCGTTCTCGGACACGCGACCGGGCGGAGTGAAGTCGTGGTCGGCGCGACCGTTTCCGGTAGACCTGCGGAACTCTCCGGGGTGGAGTCGGCGGTGGGACTGTTCGTCAATACCGTCCCCGTGCGGATTCCACTCGACCCCGACGTCGACGTGGCCACGCTACTCACCAGTCTGCAGGCCCGCCACGTCCAACTCCTCGACCACCACTATCTGGGTCTCGCGGAGATCCAGAAGGCGGTCGGCGTGTCACCACTTTTCGACACGCTTGTTGCGTTCGAGTCCTATCCCGTGGACCGGACCGGACTGCCAGGTTCGCTGGACGGACTCGTGCTGGACGGAGTTCGCGCACATGATGCGTCGCATTACGCCGTGACGCTCTCGGCGACGCATTCTCAGGCTCTTCGGCTCGCCGCGAAGTATCGATCGGCCGAAATCGACGGGACCGCACTGCTCGCCCGGATGGGGCGCGTGCTCGAGAGCATCGGGCGGGATCCGCACATCCCGGTTGGTGCACTCGACCTGCTGAGCGACCAAGAGCGGAAACAGGTTCTGTACACCTGGAATGCCACGGACCGGCCCATGCCTTCGGAGACCCTGCTCGATCCGTACGACGCCCAGGTACGGCGGTCCCCCTCGGCCACGGCTGTGGTCTTCGGCGCGGAGCGACTCACGTACGCCCAGTTCGATGCGCGGGTGAACCGGCTTGCCCGGTATCTGGTGGCGAACGGTATTGGACCGGAAACCGTTGTCGGTGTGTCGATTCCCCGATCACTGCACCTCCTCGTTGCGCTGTACGCCGTAATGAAGGCCGGGGGCGCCTATCTTCCGGTCGACTCCGAACATCCGTTCGGGCGAAACGCACTGGTGGTGGATTCCGTCCTTCCGGCACTGCTCCTGACTTCCGGCGCCGGACAACGAACGATTGTTGACGGTGCGGCCGTCGTCGACCTGGATCTTCTGGACGTGACCGACTTCGGCTCGCAGCCCCTCACTGACTCCGAGAGGCGCTCACCACTGCGTTCAGCGAACACCGTGTCCGTCCTCTATACGTCCGGATCCACCGGAATGCCCAAGTGTATCAACGTGACCCACGAAATGATGGTGAACCAGTTTCGCTGGGCCCAGAAACGGATGCCGCTCGATTGTTCCGACGCGGTTCTCCACAAGACCCCGCTGACCTTCGACATCTCCGCCTGGGAGCTGTTCTGGCCGTTGCAGACCGGGGCGACGGTAGTGGTCGCTGAACCCGACGCCCACCGCGATCCTCGCTCACTCGCGCACACCGTCGAACGGGAGGCGATCACGACCCTCCACGTCGTGCCGTCACTGCTGGACGCGTACATCAAGCAGTGCGGCGACCGGGCACCTGCGACGCTCCGCCGCGTGATCTCGGCGGGCGAGGTTCTGACCTCAGCGACGGCGTCGAGATTCCGAAACATCACTGATGCAGAACTGCACAACTGGTACGGGCCGAGCGAGGCCGCCGCATCGACCGGGGAATTGTTCGACAGCGGTGATGTCGGCGCCACGGTTTCCATCGGCAAGCCCGTCGACAACATACGTACGTATGTACTCGATGCGCGTCTGCATCCGGTACCCCCAGGAATCAGCGGCGAGTTGTACCTGGCCGGTAGGTACGTGGCGCGGGGGTATGCCGGACGGCCTGGCCTCACCGCGGCCGGCTTCGTCGCCGATCCCTTCGGCGGGACGGGGGGACGGATGTACCGCACAGGTGACACGGTGCGCTGGGACGGCACGGGCCGGATCCACTATCTCGGACGCGCCGACTTCCAGATCAAGCTCCGCGGCCAGCGCATCGAACCCGGCGAAATCGAGGCGGCGCTGAAGTCCGACCTCTCGGTGTCAGAGGCTGCGGTCGCCGTGCACCGCGATCCGCGGGCCGGAGATCGACTGGTCGCGTATATCGTTCCCACCGAGGGTTTTCTGGGTGACACGAAGTGGATCACCGAGCGCCTCACGGCCCGGCTTCCGGCTTACATGATTCCCTCGGCAATCGTCCACCTCACCGCTCTGCCCGTCACGAGCAGCGGAAAGCTCGACCGCGCGTCACTACCGGAACCGCCGTCCGTGCGAAGCGAATCTGATTCTGTCGCTGGACCCGTCGAGGACATCATCGCATTCGTGTTCGCGGAGGTAACCGGCACGCCGCGCGTCGGAAGAGACGCAAACTTCTTCGCGGTCGGAGGCAACTCGTTGACCGCTGCCCAGGCCGTCGCCCGTGTCGGCTCGGCATTGAGCATATCGCTCGGAATACGCGAGCTGTTCGACCATCCCACCGTGGCAGGACTGTCCGAGCATCTCGCCGAGCGAGGGCGCGATACCGATCCGATACCGCTCGTGGCCCGCGCGCCCACCGAGCACGTCCCATTGTCTCCAGCGCAACAGCGACTGTGGTTCCTGAACCGTCTCGACGGACGGACGGCCACCGACAACATTCCGATCGTCTTGTCTCTGAACGGCACCCTCGACGAATCGGCGCTGTGTGCGGCGGTAGGCGATGTGATCGAACGCCACGAACCCCTGCGCACTATCTATCCCGAGCACGACGGGATTCCCTGCCAGCACATTCTGCCCATCTCCTCTGTTCCGTCATGCCGGATAACCAAGACTGCAGAACCGACCCGACTGGTACACGAACTTCTCTCGACAGGATTCGACCTCGCCACCGAACCCCCGGTTCGCACGGCTCTCCTCGCCGTTGGTGCGGACCAGTGGGTGCTGGCCCTGATCATTCACCACATCAGCGCCGATGGTTTCTCGCTCGGGCCTCTGGCGCGAGATATTCTGGCGGCGTACACGTCTCGAACGACTGGCGTGGGACCCGCCTGGGCTCCGCTACCCGTCCGATACGCCGACTACGCCCGTTGGCAGCGGGAACTACGCGACAGGCCGGGCAACTCGGCGCTCACGTATTGGACGAAGGCTCTATCTGACATGCCAGAAGTATTGCCACTACCCTCCGCCCGCGCCCGGCCACGTATTGCCACCCACGGAGGTTCCGACGTCGCCTTCACGCTCGACGGCGAGGTTCACCAGAAAATTCGCGCACTCGCGCGCACCCTCGACGCAACTCCGTTCATAGTGGTGCACGCGGCACTGGCCGTCTTTGCGACGAGGCTCAGCGGCATCCACGACATCGCCATCGGTACACCCGTATCGGGACGTGGACCCCGGGAACTCGACGATCTCGTCGGCATGTTCGTCAACACACTCGTGCTGCGGACCGACACCCCCCTGCGCAGCACCTTCGCCGAGGTCGTCGCACACGTGCGGAGCGTCGACCTCGCCGCATACTCCCATGCGGACGTTGCCTTCGAGGAGGTGGTCGAGGCACTCGCACCCGCTCGCACACGCAGCCACAACCCACTGTTCCAGTTGGCGCTCGCCTTCCACAACACGGCGCCTATCGTGTTCGACCTTCCGGACGTGTCCGGCGAAGTTCTCCCAATCGACACTCACACAGCGAAGTTCGACCTCCAGCTGACGGTGATCGAGTCGTTCGACGACGAAGGTGCCCCGGCCCCGCTGTCGTGTGTCTTCACCTACGCGACCGACCTGTTCGACGAGGCAACCGTGACGGGATTCGCGGATCGGTTCCGGCGCGTTCTCTGGGCCGCACTCGAGCGTCCCACTGCCGTGATCGGCGACATCGAACTCCTCGACCGTGAGGAGAATCAGACCGAGATCGGGCACCGAGGTCCACCGTCGCTGCCACAACTGACGCTGCCCAAGTTGATATCGGCGGCGGTAGAACAGGACCCGGCCGCGACGGCTGTCAGAGCCGACGGCCGATCTCTCACCTATCGCGAACTCGACAACGAGTCGAATCGACTCGCCCGCGCGCTGATTCGGCGGGGGGTGGGGCCGGAAGCGGTCGTCGCCCTTGGCCTGCCCCGGTCGGTACTGTCGGTCCTCTCCATGTGGGCCGTTGCGAAGACGGGGGCCGCGTTCGTGCCCGTGGACCCGCACTACCCCGTGCCCCACATCGAGTACCTGCTTGGCGACTCCGGCGCCTCCCTCGGGCTGACCACCCGGCCGGATCGCAAGGTAATGCCGAACCCGGTCGACTGGTTGCTGCTCGACGATCGGGGCTTCCGAACCGAATGTCGCGGTTACTCATCCGCCGAGATATCCGATTCCGAACGTTCACAGCGACTGCGCACTCAGAACCCGGCGTACGTGATCTACACGTCAGGTTCGACCGGCCGGCCCAAGGGCGTCGTGGTGACGCATGCCGGTCTCGCCGACTTCACGGCAGAGCAGCGTGAGCGGTACACGGTGACGGCGTCCTCGCGGGTACTGCACGCGTCGTCCCCCAGCTTCGACGGGGCGATACTCGAGATGCTGCTCTCGCTCGGCACGGGCGCCTGCGCGGTGCTCGCGCCACCGACTGTATACGGCGACGATCAGCTTGCAGATCTGCTTCTCACCGAACGGGTGAGCCACATGTTCACCACGCCTTCGGTGCTGGCGACGATCGACCCTGCCAGGCTGCACCCGCTGCGGGTCGTTGTGGTGGGCGGCGAACCCTGCCCTTCCGGCCTCGTCACCGACTGGTCGGCACAGGAACACATTTCACTGTTCAATGGATACGGGCCGACCGAAACGACCGTGATGGCGAGTATCAGTGATCCGATGATGCCCGGCGAGGTCGTCACGATCGGCCGCCCTGTGCGCGGTTCCGCGATCCTATTGCTGGACCCGCGTCTGCACCCGGTTCCGGCCGGTGTCGCGGGCGAACTGTACATCCGCGGCCCAGGTGTTGCGCGGGGCTACCATCGTAGGTCGGCGCTGACCGGTGAACGATTCGTGGCTTGTCCCTTCGGGACAGCCGGCAAACGCATGTACCGGACCGGTGATGTCGGGCGGCGGCGACTGGACGGCTCGATCGAGTACCTGTATCGCAATGACGCGCAGATCGAACTGCGCGGCGTCCGGATCGAACTCGGTGAGATCGACTCGACCCTCCTCGAGCACCCCGCCGTGAAGTTCGCCGCGACCGATGTACGCAGGCGAAACCGGGTGGACGCCCTGGTGTCGTATGTTCTTCCGGCGGATGATGTAACCGTCGACCCCGCCCAACTGATCCGGCACGTGGCCGCGTGTCTGCCCGCACCATTCGTGCCTGCCACCGTGGTCATCGTGGATAATGTGCCGCGCACTGTGAACGGCAAGCTTGACCGCGCAGCCCTTCCCGACCCGGCGCCTGCCACGGCCCAGTTCGACGCCCCTCGCACGCCCACCGAACGGATCGTGGCAACGGTGATCGGCGAGATACTCGATACCGAACTGGTGGGGCGGGACGACAATTTCTTCTCTCTCGGCGGCACGTCGTTGTCCGCCACCCGAGCCGCCTCCCGAATCGGCGCGACCCTCGGCACCACTGTGCCGGTGCGCACCCTGTTCGACGCTCCTACGGTGTCCACGCTCGCAGCGGCCGTCGCCGACCAAACCGAGGACACGGCGCCGGTAGCCCTGACCGTCCGTCCACGGCCGGCGCGTATCCCGCTCTCTCCTGCTCAGCGACGGCTGTGGTTCCTTGCACGCCTCGCCCCCGGATCACCGGAATACAACATCTCTATGGCACTGAGACTTTCGGGCTCCCTGGATGTGGCCGCCCTGGGTGCAGCCATCGTGGACGTGGTTCATCGTCACGAGCCATTGCGCACGCAATACCCAGAGCATGACGGTGTCGCGCGTCAGCAGATCGTCCCGGCCTCGCGGGCCGTTCCACACCTCACGCCGATACCGGTTTCACGCAGCGAGGTCGCCGCACGAGTGGCGGCATGTGCGACCACAGGATTTACGCTCAGCGACGAGCCCCCGATACGCGCCCGCCTCTTTGCCCTCTCCGGCGACGAGTGGGTGTTGGCCGTGACCGTCCACCACATCAGCGCGGACGGCTATTCGGTGGGCCTGCTGATCGGCGACCTAATGGGGGCATATGCCGCGCGACTGTCTGGGCAGGCGCCGCGGTGGCAGCCGCTGCCCGTACAGTACACGGACTACACGTTGTGGCAGCGCGAATTACTCGGCGACCGCACAGATTCTCATTCCCTTGTTGCGCAGCAGTTGTCGTACTGGAAGAAGACGTTGACCGGCGCACCGGAGCAGCTGCGGCTACCAACCGACAGGCCGCGTTCCACTGTCGCGTCCCACCGCGCCGGCACGGTCGACACGGCGCTCGACGACGATCTCTGCCACGCGATCGAGCACACCGCATCGGCGAACGCGGTCACCGTGTTCATGGTCGTGCACGCCGCATTCGCGGTTCTACTGACGCGGCTCAGCGGGTCGACAGACATCGTGATCGGCACCCCCGTCGCCGGACGAGGGGATCAAGCCCTCGATGAACTGGTCGGGATGTTCGTCAACAACCTGGTTCTACGCACCGAAGTGGTGCCCGCGGAAAGCTTCAGTTGCCTACTCTCCCGGGTACGGGAGAGCGATCTCGACGCGTTCGCGCACTCCACCGTTCCCTTCGAAACCGTGGTCGAGGTGCTCGACCCCGCCCGCTCGCGCGCACGCAATCCCCTGTTCCAGGTGGAGTTGGCCTTCCAGAACCTCGACCACACCCTGCTCACGCTGCCTGGTCTCCACGTTTGCGCGGCGACGCCGTCCATCCCGTCGGCGAAGTTCGACTTGCAACTCACCGTGATCGTCGATCCGCACCCATCACCGGAACGCACCCGGATGTCTGCCGTGTTCACCTACGCCACCGATCTGTTCGACCACCACACCGTCGTGGAAATCGCCGAACACTTCGTCACGACGCTGAGCGAGGCCGTCGCACAACCCGATCTGCCGGTCGGCGACATCGCCGTCCTCGAACAGATCCCCCCACCGGTAGCAGCCCGGCCCACCGGCCTGACACTCATCGATCTCTTCGATCGGCAGGTCGCGGCATCACCCCAAGCAACAGCGGTCGTCCAGGGGGAATGTGAACTCACGTACCGTGAATTCGACGAAATGGTCAATCGCCTGTCCCGCTACTTCATCGGCATCGGCATCGGCCCGGAGTCGATGGTGGGTCTGGCTGTCCGCCATTCGGTCGACCTGCTCGTTGGAATGTATGCCGCCGCCAAAACCGGAGCGGCGTACCTGCCGATCGACCCGGATCAGCCGGCGCATCGCAACGCCGAGGTGATCCGGTCCTCGGGCACGCGCGTCGTCCTCACCACCGAGCGGGATCGCTTCGACATCTCCGATGTCCTCCCGGCGAAGACCCACCTCGTCGAACTCGACCGAGTGGATGTCTCTCGTTTCGACTCGTCGCCGGTCACCGACCTGGACCGGATCACGCCCCTACGCGCACAGAACTCTGCGTATGTGATCCACACGTCGGGATCGGCGGGCGCACCGAAGGGCGTGGTGGTGACTCACGCGGCGGTCGTGAACTTTCTGAACTGGCGACAGAGCACCGATCCGATCAGCGGCGGGGACACGGTGCTGCTGAAGTTGCAGCACACGTTCGACGCCTCGGTGCGCGAATTCTGGTGGCCACTCGTCGCGGGTGCGCGGCTCGTGATCGCGCCACCGGACGGCCACCGTGATCCGCTGCGTCTCGCAGAGTTGATCGGGCGGCATCGGGTGAGTGTGGGGTACTTCCTTCCGCTGATGCTCGCCGAGATCCTGGCGGTCCCCGATGCCGATCTCACGTCGCTGCGGCAGGTGTCGTGCGGCGGCGAGACCCTGCCTCGGAATACCGCTCACGCCTTCCATTCGCGGTGCCCGGATGCTGCACTGTACAACGAATATGGTCCGACCGAATCGACTGTGGCCGTGACGCGTTCGGTTTTCGATGCCGACGAGGTGACCGTCCCGATCGGATTGCCTCAGCACGGTGTCGGTGTGCTCGTGTTGGATTCGCGACTACATCCGACGCCCGTCGGTGTTCCAGGTGAGCTATACCTCGCAGGCGCGCAACTCGCCCGCGGATACTTGCGGCAACCCGGCGTGACCGTCGCCCGGTTCGTCGCCAGTCCGTGGGGACCGCCCGGCGCACGGATGTATCGGACGGGCGACGTGGTGAGTCGACAAAAGGACGGCACCCTCGACTACCTCGGCCGCCGCGACCTCCAGGTGAAGATTCGCGGCCAACGCGTCGAACTCGAGGAGATCGAAACTGCGCTGCGGGCTCACCGCAGCGTCGCACAGTCCGCGGCCGCCGTATATGAATCACCCACCACCGGAACCCGTCTGGTCGGGCACGTGGTCCCCCGCCCGGGCGGGGTGATCGACACCCGACTGTTGTCTGCGGAACTGGCTCAGAGCCTTCCCCGATACATGGTGCCCAACCAGATCGCGGTGATCGAGGCGCTGCCGTCGACTCCCCACGGCAAGCTCGACCGGCGGGCGCTGCCCGATCCCGGCATTCCTCGGGCCCAGCGATTCCGGCCTCCGACCACCCGCACGGAGAAAATGGTCACGTCCGTATTCGCAGAGGTCCTCGGCGGCGGCCCGGTCGGGTTGGACGACAACTTCTTCGAGTTGGGTGGCAATTCATTGTCCGCAGCCAAAGCCGCATCACGACTCCACGCGACGACGAACGTCGAGGTCCGGATCGAATGGTTCTTCGCCGACCCGACCATTGAGGCGATCGCGGCCAGAATCTCGTCGAGCCTCGCGCGGGCTCCCGAAGCCGCGACCGCCCTCGGCGTACTGCTGCCGTTGCGTCACGGCGGCGAGCGCGAGCCGCTGTTCTGCATTCATCCTGCGATCGGATTGTCTTGGTGCTATTCGGGACTGAGCGCACACCTCGATCCAGACAGGCCGGTATACGGTGTGCAGTCGCCTGCCTTGACCGTGCCTGGCGAACGGTTCACCTCGATCACGCACCGTGCCCACCGCTACGTCGAGGAGATTCGCCGCGTGCAACCGCGGGGGCCCTACCACCTGCTCGGGTACTCGGTGGGTGGCGTCATCGCCCACGCGATGGCCGTCGAGTTGCGGTCACTCGGCGAAGATGTGGGGGTGCTCGCGATGATCGACAGCTACGCCACCGCGAAACGGGACAGCCCGCTGCCGTCCGCGCAGGAACTGCTGGCGGAGTTCGGTGACGACCTAGCCGAGCAACTCGGTCCGGAGCATCTGACGCGGTTGTACGAGGACTACGTCGACGTCATCGACGCTGCTGCCGCCTTCGTGCCGGGACGGTTCGACGGCGGACTGCTGTTCTTCAGCGCCGCCCGGGACAAATCCCAACCCGTCTCGGCTAGCACGACGTGGCGGCCGTGGATCGGCGGGGAGTTGATCGACCACACCGTCGACCACCCGCATGCCCGCGTGACCGACCCGGAGGCCCTGGCAGTCCTCGGACCTATCCTGGCAACCGCACTGGTCAGCCCAAAACGGGGCGGATGATCCAGCCGCCACCCAGCACGAGGCAACTGATCGTCACCAAGAGGAACAGACCCACCCAGACCAGTCCCGGAAAGTGGGTGAGCCGCGCGAGTTCATCTGCGTCAGAGTTCGGGGCAACGGCATCGCGCCAAGGGTGCATGACATTCTTCGGCTCTCTACGTCGTATCGAAGAAAGGGCTAGATATCGCTATCCGGCAGGTCGGTTCGAGCAACAGCCTGATCGCCGTGAGGGCCGAAGAGGTGCAGAATTTCCACGACGCTGGTGCCATCCGGGCCGAACCAGTGCGGTTCTTCGGTATCGAATTCGGCTAGTTCCCCGGGACGGAGCACGAGTTCTCGCTCTCCGATGATCAACCGAAGCTTGCCCGCCAGGACGTAGAGCCACTCATGACCGGCATGGCGTACCAGCTTCGCTTTCCGAGGGCCAAGTACGTGCTTGAAGACCTGTACGCGACCCGGAAAGTGGGTGAGCGGGACCATTACGTCGCCCCGTTTTTTCCGATGCGGCGTCAAGTGAATGCGAGGATCGCCCGTCGCTGGTGCGTCGACGATCTCGTCGAGTGTCACGCGATGTGCTCTCACGAGTGGAATGAGCAGATCGAGGGTCGGACGTCGGTGACCCGTTTCCACCCGGGACAGTGTGCTCATCGATAGGCCGGTCTGTTCGGCGAGTCTCTCCAGAGTCACGCCGCGCGCTCGGCGCAACGCACGCAGGCGCGGTCCGATGCCGTCAAGTATTCCTGCCACGTCAGCATTCACGGTTTTCCATTCTTGCAGATTCCGCAAGTTTGCTGGCGCAAGCCTGTGGTCGCGATGGAGCATCACCGTATACCCGCAAAGTCTTGCAATAGGAAGGGCGTATGGTGATCGCGATTGATGCTGTGACGCAATCTGTTCCGAGTTCACGTCGTCGCTGGACGGTGCTGGCGATCTGCGCGTCGGCCATGTTTCTCGTCGGTCTCGACACGACGATCGTCAATGTGGCTCTCCCGCAGATCGGGAAGGGTTTGGATGCGGACACTCGCGGTCTCGAGTGGGTGGTGAACGCTTATACGGTGACACTGGCGAGTCTGCTGATCACCTCGGGTGCTCTTGCCGATCGAATCGGCCGCCGACGGATATTTCTGACCGGGCTGATCCTATTCGGCGCCGCAACACTCGCCTGTGCCGTCGCGCCCACGCTCGGCACCTTGATTGCGGCGCGGGTCGTGCAGGGTGCGGGAGCGTCGATGCTCAGTCCGGTCGCGCTGGCCATCGTCGTCAATACGATGCCCGACCCGGCCGAGCGCGCGAAGGCAATTGGTGTCTGGGCTTCGGTGTTCGGGCTGAGTATGGCTGTCGGCCCCGTCACCGGTGGAATGTTGATCGCAGTCGCAGGCTGGCGCGCGGTGTTCTGGGGCACTGTGCCCCTCGTTCTGGTGGCGATCGTCGCGGTCCGGATGTACGTTCCCGAGTCACGGGGTCAGCGCGCCCGACAAGTCGACGTACCCGGCCAGGTTCTGCTTGCCATGTTTCTCGGTGCTGCCATCTGGGTCCTTGTCCAGGGGCCGGTGATCGGATGGGGCTCGCTTCCGGCGGTGGCCGGGTACATCGTCACCGTCTCGGCGTTTGCCGGTTTCATCTCGGTCGAGCTGCGTCGCGCCGAGCCGTTGATGGACCTCGGGTTGTTTCGTCGCCCGAACTTCACTGGAGCAGTCGTGGGTGCCGTCGCGGTTTTCGTCGCCCTGAACGTCACACTGCTGCTCAGCACGCTCTACTTCCAGCAGGTACGCGGGTGGGCTCCGCTGAATGCCGGCGCGATCGTCCTGCCATTGGCTACGGGAGCCGCACTGTGTGCGCCCCTGTCAGGAATGCTGGTCAGCCGAATCGGCCCGCGCATTCCGCTTGCGATTGCGGGGGTGTTCACCCTCCTCGGCGGCGTGTGTATGACGGCCCTGGGCAATGACACCACCTACGTCACGGTCCTCGCCGCCTACGTTCTGATCGGGATCGGTTTCGGTTTTGCCAACGCGCCGATAACGAACACCGCCATCAGCGGCCTACCTGCCGATCGCGCCGGCGTCGCAGCTGGCACCACGTCCACCGCTCGGCAACTCGGTTCCGCCGTGGGAATCGCGATCGCCGGTGGTCTGGCAGCCGGCGCGAGTCCGTTCGACCTGGCGGACGTGATCCGGCCTGGGTGGTTGGTCGTGGGGCTGTGCGGACTGCTCCTGCTCCTCGTCGCATACTCGAGCACCCGACGTCAGCACCCGATCGACTTCGCTAGTCACTCTGCGCGCGCAGATACCGACCGAAGTGCTGGACGGTGAATCCGATCGACCCGCGCTCGGCCGAGATCTTGGCGGTCCCCGATTCTGATCTCACGTCGCTGCGGCAGGTGTCGTGCGGCGGCGAGACCCTGCCTCGGAATACCGCTCACGCCTTCCATTCGCGGTGCCCGGATGCTGCACTGTACAACGAATATGGTCCGACCGAATCGAATGTGGCCGTCACACCTCGATCCAGACAGGCCCGTCTACGGCGTGCAGTCCCCTGCCCTGACCGAGCCTGGCGAACGGTTCACCTCGATCACGCACCGCGCCCACCGCGTAAGACCACTGGGGTGGCGTGCGCTGCGGCGGTTGCGGTTGCGATTGCAGACAATCAAACCAGAAAGGACGCCAGGATAGGTCCGAGGACTGCCAGGGCCTGATGACGGGGCTGAACAAGATCCTTCAGTCGATGCGGATCAGCCTGGGCACACATCGGGGAACACGTCTCGTGCTCCCCGGTCACTACGAGTTCAGATAGACGTGTTGTCAAACGGCAAAATGGGATAGGCGGCGAGCTACTCATCCGAGAGCTCCGGCCAGCAGCGACGGTTCCACTCGCGATCGGCCAACGGCTACCACTGGCGCGTTGGGCTCAACCCTGTTTGGACAGGGAGAACTGCATTACGTCGACATGCCCGCTGCGAAACCGGTCGGCGCAGCCCGTCAGGTATTTCATGTACCGCTGGTAGATCTCCTCCGAGGCGATCTGGACGGCGTCGTCGTGGCGGGCGGCGAGTGCCGCGGCCCACAGGTCCAACGTACGGGCGTAATGCGATTGCAGCGGCTGAATCCGGTCGACACGGAACCCCGCTCGCTCGGCCGCGGTGGTAACCCATTCCGGTTCGGGTATCTGACCATACCGAAAGATCTCTCGAGCGATGAAAATGGCAAAACGGACGTCGTCCTCGGTGACGGGTACGCCCATCTTCTCCAGGGTCCCTCGCCCGTAGCAGACGATCGAGTGCAGCAACATCCGCCCATCCGGCGGGAGGAGGTCCTGGCACTTGTCGAAGAACGCTTCGTAGCGGCGGCGGCGGAAGTGCTCGAATGCGCCGATGCTGATGATGCGGTCCACCGGCTCGTTGAACTCTTCCCAGCCCTGCAGTCGGACCTCCGCTGTCCGCGACCCAGGCAGGTCGGAAAGGAGCTGGGTGACGTGCCGGTATTGATTGTCGCTGAGGGTGAGCCCGATGACATTGACATCGTATTTTTCGAGGGCGCGCAACATGGTCGAACCCCAGCCGCAGCCGATGTCGAGCAGTGTCATCCCCGGATGCAGGTCGCATTTACTGAGCGAGAGATCGACCTTGGCCAGTTGCGCCTGTTCGAGAGTCATGTCCTCGCGCTCGAAATAGGCGCAGCTGTAGGTCATGCTCGGATCTAGGAACAGACGGAAGAAGTCGTCGTCCAAGTCGTAGTGGGACTGCACCTGTTTGAAGAAGGGCTTCAATTCCGACATTCCAGATCCTTAATCTCGACATCGCTGGCTTCCTCACCAGCGGAGCCGAATGTACATTAAGGACCTGAACCCGACCTGAGTTCTTCGCCGTATCTACCGATGCGACCACATAGAGAATCGAAAGTGTCTGTCCGACTCACAAACCTGATCGAACGATCATTCGCCCTGCTCGAGCAATGGCGCGGGCCACCGGTCACACGCTACGGCACCCCTATCACCGATCGCGCAGCCATCGTCCCGTGCGCCTGCATCACCTGGACACGCGTATAGGAGACGCAGCATAGGGGTTGCAGGTCATGTCTCACACGTAACCGCCGAAATGGGGATCTCCCGCGCCTGCGCCCGCACCGGATACGTGTACCGGCACTCGGCCGTCGACGGATTCTCCCGCCTCGCGTCTCCCCAAGCACTGCGTGCAGGGAGGTGCCCCCACCGAGGGCCCTGGTCGATGAGAAAGCTTCCACAGCAGTCGGGTTCATACACCGAGCGCGGGCGTTCTTCGCCGCACACGGCATCACCCATTTCCACCGGATCGTGAGCGACAATAGGTCTCGCTACCGGGCGAAAGACTTCGCGCGAGTTCTGCACGGTGCACGGCACCAGCGGACCACGCCGTATACCCCACGCCGCAACGACAAGGTCGAGCGGTACAACCGCATCCTGGCCGAGGACTTCCTCTGCGCCCGCATGTGGACGAGCGAAAAGCTTGCGATCCCGGGCCCTGCACGTGTGGAACGTGCCCTACAACTACCACCGACCCCACACTGCCGTCGGAAACCCCCACCCGCGAGAAAACTCCGAACCAGTACGTCATGGCCTCATACACCTAGGCCCAAAGATCCGGATGCTTGCATCGGGCAAATATGGTGAGGGATTGACCAGTTCCAAACTGCTGATCGCCGGGATAACGCATGTACTGTCATCGCGCGGTGCGAGGCCATGTCAGCGCTGCCCCTGCATCGGGTCGCGTCGGCGCCTGCAGTGGGCCGGGCGCGGCCTCAGCCGATGACGGGGCGCAGTATCCATCCGCCACCCAGCACGAGACAACTGACCGTCACCACGAGGAACAGCCCCACCCAGACGAGTCCTGGAATGTGGGTGAGCCGCGCGAGTTGATCGGCGTCGGAGTTCGGGGCCGCACCCTTGGCGCGATGTCGTTGCAACTCGAT
Source organism: Rhodococcus marinonascens NBRC 14363 (assembly GCF_001894885.1). Lineage (GTDB taxonomy): Bacteria > Actinomycetota > Actinomycetes > Mycobacteriales > Mycobacteriaceae > Rhodococcus_F > Rhodococcus_F marinonascens. The sequence goes on along the minus strand of NZ_BCXB01000042.1, from coordinate 645 downwards.
GACGGGCCGCGTCGCGGCCACCAGCATGAACAGCGTGATGAAGTACGCCGCCGCCACCTGTTGATCCTGTGTTCCGAACCAGACGAGCGCGAACAGCAGCGCCCCGACCAGGCTCAGCGAGAACAACCCGAACAGGTTCCGGACGAGAATCAGCATCGCCGCCAGTGCCGCCACGCCGATCCACAACACCGCCACCGCATGTCCTGAACCGAGCACCCAGGCCGCACCCAAGCCGAGCACGGCGGGGCCCACGTACCCTGCGAACGTCATGAGAACCACGCCAAGACCGGTGGGTTTTCCCGAAGAAATGGCCACACCCGACGTGTCCGAATGCAGCCGCACGCCTTTGAGTCTTCTCCCGAAGAGCAGCGCAACCAACAGGTGCGCGCCCTCGTGGACGATGGTCACCACGTTGCGGGTAAGTCGCCAGGCGTGCGGTTCGAGAACCAGGACGATGGCCACGACCGACGCGACCTGGACGATCCATGTGGCAGGTGCGGGACTGACAGCGCTCATGCGTTCCCACAACGATTGAATTTCGTTCATCGGCGCCGAGTGTAACGGCGCCGACGGGAGCTACCTGCGCCCCGCGAGATGTGGGATCAGCCCGCCGGCGAGCACATCATCCACCTGACGTCGACTGAG
>NZ_BCXB01000041.1 GCF_001894885.1 Rhodococcus marinonascens NBRC 14363 | reverse complement strand
CGCCTCGACCCCAGCGTCGAGAACACTGACAACCCACTGTGATTCACCGGGACCGTCTACGTCGACAACCCAGCAACCCTCCCGGACTTCCACCGCGAAGGACTCTCCGTCGGCGGGCGATTCCCATCGATTCATCACGGTGACGGCACAATCGCCGAACCGTTCGATACCGAGCGGTTCCCGTACTCCCCCCACCACCGACCACGGGATCGGGGCGGACGCCGGCATATCCACCGACGCAACGAACCTATGCCGGCGCGATCGTCGAAGTTGCAGGCCCACCTGCCGCGTCAGCGCGTCGAACGTCTGGTGCGGCGCGAGGGCGAGTCGGACCGGTGCAATGCTGCCCTGCCACCGGTGTCCGAGCACCACATCATCGATACCTGTGCGACTGTGCCAGTACACCGCAAGTGCCGCGAGCAGTACGGCGGGCGGGCCGCCACCGCTGCGGCGAGCCAGCCGGGCCAGCGCGCCGTGGGCGGGAATCTCCACTCGCCGGGGGCTTTCCCGCTCGGTGGCCGGACCAGGCGGAGCTATCGTTCGAGGTACCCCGGTGAGCAACTGCTCCCAGTGGTGCCGGTCATCCGCCCACGCGTCACTCTCGCGGTAGCGCGCGTCGGCTGCGAGCCGGACTGCGGGGGAGACGAATGGCCAGTGTTTCGCCTGGCGGGGGTTTCGGTTCGCTTGTACGGCCTCGTAGATCTCGGCGGTGCGCCCAACCGCCGCCACCATGCCTTGTTCGTCGTTCACCAGTCGGTGGTAGCGCTGGAACCACCCGTATCGTGCATCCGGAAGCCGAAACAGGACGTGCGAATACAACGGTCCGGCGGCAACGTTCATCGGACGGTTCATCAGATGGTCTATCCATGTCGCCAACCGTCCACCGGGATCGCTCGACTCGGCTACGTCGATGATGTCCGGGCCGGTCACGGATCCAGTGCCGATGAGCCGGCCCGGCTCGGAACCTTCAAGAACGAAAGTGTCCTGCAGGCCCTCATATTCGGTCAGGGCCTGCCGCAGGGCGCTGCAGAAAGCATCTTCGTCGAGTGGGCCGTCAAGTTCGAGATACTGTCCGAAGGCGGCATCGCCCTGGCCGATGCGGAGAACCGCGCGCTGATCGTAGGTGAGTGGCAACATCTCACCCGTAGTCATGAAATCTCACCCGTAGTCATGAAATCCCTGTCCGGTCTTGCGCCCCAAGTGTCCGGCCTCGACCAGAGCGACGAGCGATTCGGGTGGGTCGTAGTGGTCGTCTCCGGTCAACTCGCGAAGCGCAGTCATCGTGTCGTGGACGTTGTCGAGACCGATCAGGTCGGCGGTGCGCAGGGGCCCCATCGGGTGGCCGAGACAACCCTCGAACAAGGCATCGACGGCTTCGGGGTCAGCGAGGCCGGCTTCGACTGTGGCTGCCGCCTCACCGATACACAACATGAGAACGCGATTCAGCACAAAGCCGGGTCCGTCACCGACGACGATGCCGGTCTTGTTCAGCGATTCGACGAGGGCCAGCGCACGGCTGAGCGACTGCGGCGACGTACGCGGGCCCCGCACCACCTCAACCATGTCCTTGAGCGGTGCCGGATTCATGAAGTGCAGGCCGACAACATTTTCCGGTCTGGTGGTGTTCGCCGCCAGCCTGTCCACGGGGATGCCCGACGTGCAGGAGGCGAGAAGTGCGTCGGGCGGGCAGACGCGGTCCAGTTCGGCGAACACCCTCGCCTTGAGGTCGATTCGTTCAGGAACGCATTCGATGACTACGGTGGCCTCAGCCAGATCCGACATCTGCCCCGTCCATTGCACCCGCGCCGCCACCTCTGCGGGTGTCGGGCCGCCGCCTCGGCCGAGCAGTATCGCCAGGCGCAGCGAGTCCCTCGTCCGCGAGCGGGCCAGTTCGACGACATCCGCGTCCGGTTCGACGACGATGACCTGGTGACCGGACTGAGCGAGGCATTCGGCCACCCCCGCGCCCATCGTTCCCGCTCCGACCACACCGATATTCATCTCGCCGCCTCCGAGGGGTGATCGCTGTCGTCTCGATCGACGTATTCCATCGCTACCTCTTGGGCGGGTAGGTCGGGATGTGCCACCAGTTCCCTCAGCAACCGGCGGAGGTCGGCGAGCATCGCGACCGCCGTACTCCGGTCGAACAGGTCGGTGGCGTACTCGAGTTCGAGAGTCAGTGCCGGTGCGGGCCCCCGGGTCCACGAGAGCCCGAGTTCGACAGGCGACGCATCCGCCCGTTTGTCAGCGTCACTCTCTCCGTCACAGCGCACCGGGAATTGCTTCGGTGCCGTCTCGGTTGCGACTGCATCCGAAGACAACTGCCGACGCACGGCCGACACCAACTCCGGGAAGGTGGGCTCGTCGGACATGTCGGCATTCACCAGCCGCGGTCGGGCACCCGGGACTGGAACGGTGTCGACCGCGACCCCGTCCTGCGCGGTATACCAGGCGAGAAGAGTGAGCCAGGCAGCGAGCAACTCCGGCATTCCGGGATCCTCGTCCAGGGTCTGTTTCACCCATCCCGGCACATAGCTGGGGTGTTCCGCGTGGTTCGAGGTTTTCCGGGGCCGGTCGGCCTGGACCAGCGGGGGTGGCATCGACAGCGGACGCGGTTCCGGCTCCTCTGCCGAGCCCGCAAGAAACACGGAAATATGCTGTGTCTGTGCCATATTCGCAACTGTTTCGAGGATGCCGAGGTACTCTCCACACAGCGCCGCAGCGGTCTGCTCGGTGAACAGTTCCGTGCTGAACTCGAGCCCGGCGGCCATGTCCTTCTCACCGCCGCGCTCCGTGGTGATGAGGGTGAGATCGAACTTGGCGGTACCTGACGGCACCCCGCCGAATGCGATGGCTGCGGGATCCTCCTGGTCGAAAAGCGTCTCGGTGAGCCCGAGTTGCGACTGCAGCCCGGGTAATTCCTGGTGGACATGACAGACGTCGAACAAGGGTGTCCGGCTCAGATCCCGATCGCCGGTCAGCGCCGTGACGACGTGGTCGAACGGGATCTCCTGGTGTTCGAGGGCACCCAGCACGACATCTCGTACTCGGACGAACAGTTCGGTGACGCTCGGATCGCCGGACAGGTCGGCGCGCAGTGCCACGGTGCTGTTGAAGTATCCGATCAGGCCTGCGAGTTCGGGCCGGTTTCGGCCGGTCGTCGGCGTCCCGACGACGAGATCGCGCTGGCGACTCCGACCCGCCATGAGAAGGTAGAACGCGGAGAGCAGCACCACGAACAGCGACACCGACTCGCGCCGCGCCACGACCCGCAGACTCCCTGTCAGTTCCGCAGATATCGTGAAGGTGTGGAATGCGCCGGTGAAGTTCTTCCGCTCCGGCCGCGGAAAGTCCGTGGGCAGCCGCAATAGCGGAATGTCGTCCAAAACCCCTCGCCAGTAGTCGAGTTCCTCGTCAAGCGCGGTACTCGCGATCAGTTCCCGCTGCCAGAGCGCGTAGTCCCAGTACTGGATGGGCAGTGGGGGGAGATCCGACGGACGATCTGCCCGGCGCGCCGCGTACAAGACGGGAAGTTCCTTCTCGAAGATTCGTGGCGAACCACCGTCGTTGACGGAGTGGTGCGAAGTGACCTGAAGAACGTGCTCGTCCGGGCCGATCTTCACCAGCAGTGCCCGAACCAGTGGATCAGTGGCCAGGTCGAACGGCGCGACCGCTGCTTCGTGCACGAGGGCGCGCGCCGCGGCAACCGGATCCACCTCGCCCGACACGTCTGCGGTCCGGAAGAAGTCTCCGAGAGATTCCCTGATCCGGAGTTCCGGTTCCCCGTCGACCTCCACGTAGTTGGACAGCAGCACCTGGTGCCGTGCCGCGAGATCGTCCCACATGCCCCGGACAGCGGACGCGTCGATCGGCCCGTGCAGGTCGCTCACCATCGGCAGGTTGTAAATCGTCGTCGCGGCGTCAAGTTGATGATGGAACCACATGCGAATCTGACCGTAGGACATCACGTAACGCTTCCGCGGTGAGATCGGGGGTAGTCCGCCGGACGGCGAGGTGCCGTCGTCGAGGAGTTGCGCGAAGTCCGCGACCTTTGGTCGCTCGTAGAGCTCGATGAGCTTGGGCCGGACCCCGTACCGCTGCGCCACCTTGTCGACGAGTTGCATGGCGATAAGTGAGTTTCCACCGAGATCGAAGTAGTCGTCGTCGGCACCGATGTCGTTCTCGCTGTGCAGCAACTCGCGCAGAGTCACTTGCAACCAATCGAGGCTGTCCTCGGGTTCCGAGGGCACCGATACCGGGTTTTGTTCCGGTGAGCGAACCTCCGGAGTCTGACTCCAATTCGGCGCGTCCGGGAGATCGAACCAGCACCGTGAGCCACGCATCGGGTGACCGGGCAGCCGTACCCGGAAGGCGGAGTCGTCGCCGAGGTCGACAGCCGCCCAGTCGAGATCGACCCCTCGCTCGTACAACCCGGCGAGGATGCTTGTCACTGCCTCGGAACTGTCTGCAGCGTATAGGATCTCCGCATCCGAACGGCCACCGAGAGCATCGGAGAGCAGTCGACCCATGCGCCCGCGTGGATTCGGTTCCACGAAGACGACGGGTCCGTCCGCGAGCATGTTCTGCGCGACGGCGACGACCCGGTCCGCGTCGATCGAGGAGTTCTCCGCTGCTGCGGCGATGTCGGCACCGGTCACCTCCGAGAGCGTGCCCAGCAGATGCCGGGCCGCGTACCGCGACACTCCTCCGCTGAGGACGGCGCTCACGCCGACGCCCGCGGCGCGCAGTTCCCGATGTACGGCGATCTGACCGGCGAGGAGATCCGCCTCCTCCCCGAGGGCCGGGAGTTCCGGCGGCAACGTAAGACCGCGCAGTCCCGTGGGCATCGGGTCCGGCGACAGCAGCAACGCTACCGACGGGGCACGCCGGGTTCCGGTCGCAAAGGTGTCTTCGCGCGCTGCAAGTTCCGTGGCACGCGCGCCGAGCAACTCCGAAAGCTCGGCGCTACTGCGTGCCTGCACCGCCACTCGGTGCTCGTGGTGCGGGCGACCACGATTGAGGGTCAAGACGACATCGTCGAGGTCCAGGCCGCGCACGGCGGTCGCCAGGTCTGCGCACAGGGCGGCCAGCGCACCCGCGCTCTTCGCCGACACGGCGACCAGTCGGGCCACGTCGGGCAGTCGGGACCTAGGCACCGGATCGCGCTGGGGCGGTTGCTCCACCACGCAATGCGCATTGATGCCACCGAGGCTGAACGAACTCACTCCGGCCCGCCGTGGCCCGCTCTCGTCGCTCCAGGTCCGCGCCTCGGTGACCACTTCGATCCCACCCTCGGCGAGATCGACACCGCCGGTCGGCCGCTCGAAGTGCAGCGAGGGGTACAACTCGCCGTGCTCGACGCCGACGATCGCCTTGACCAGGCCGGTCACCCCGGCAGCGTGGTCCAGATGGCCGATGTTAGTCTTCACCGAACCGATGGGCAGGACGCCCCGCCTGCCATCGAACGCGGTCGCGATTCCTTCGAGTTCGACGGCGTCACCCAGCGGCGTGCCCGACCCATGAGCTTCGAGGTACCCCGCATCGCCCGGGTCAAGTCCTGCAATCCGCCAGGCCTTGGAAATGACCGCCACCTGAGCCCGCACACTCGGTGAACTGATGGTGGCCGACGAGTGGCCGCTCGACACCGTTGCCGTGCCGCGAATCACGGCGTGGACCGGGACTCGATCGGCGCGGGCGCGGGCCATCGTGGTGAGGAGAAGCACGGCTCCACCTTCGCCCACCGCCGTACCGTCCGCGTTCGCGTCGAACGCCCGGCAACGCCCACCAGGCGACATCAGTTCGGCGGAGCCGGCGCCCATGTCCACACGGATTCCGTTCACGCGCAGGCTGACACCGCCCGCGAGGACGAAGTCGGCATCGCCGGACCGCAACTCCCGGCAGGCGTGATGTACCGCGATCAGCGACCCATTGCAGCCCGAGTCGACGGCGTAGCAGGGCCCGGTGAGCCCGAGGTGATACGCGATTCGTGCGGGCACGGCGAACGGGACGTTGCCCAGCGTGCTCAGCACACCCGGTTCCGCCCACATCGCCGGATAGGTCGAAGCCGCTGCGCTGAACACCACCGCCGTCGAACTGTCGCGGAAGTCCGCGGTCGAATATCCGGCGTCCTCGACGGCCTGGTACGCGAGGACCAACGCCAGTCGCTGCTGCGGGTCGATCAGCGTTGCTTCCCGTTTCGACAGGGTGAAGAAGGAGTAGTCGAATGTGGCGATATCCTCGACGAACCCCATCGGCTGGTAATCCGGCGGCTGGCCCAGCCCAGTCGCCTTCGCCCGTGTTCGCGACAGTGGACGCACCGAATCCCGGCCCGCGGCAAGGTTGGTGCGGAACTCCGCCAGGTTTGCAGCCTCGGGGTAACGCGCGGCGATACCGACCACGGCGATGTCCTCGTCATCCGGTGCGCGAAGTCGCATTGTCAAGATTGCCTCCCAAGGGGGTCAGAATTCGTAGGTCGCCGGCATGTTGGTTTCTGTCGTCGGGGCGGTGTCGGAGAGAGCATCGGCCTGAGCCGCGACAGTGACGAGGTCGAACAACTGGCCCACCCGCAGAATCCCGGGCCACCGCTCGTCGAGGCGCCGCTGCAATTCCACGACGCGATGCGAGTTGCCGCCGACGTCGAAGAATCCGTCGTCGCGGCCGAAGTCGTCGTGCCCCAGCACCGCCGCCCAGTACTCGGCGACCTTTCGCTGCAGCGGTGTCCAGCGTTTTCGCGATACTTCCGCCGGTTCGGCACCCGAGATCAGTGCGCGCAGGGCGCATTCGTCCACCTTGCCCTCGGTCGTTCGCGGAACCGCACCGAGTGCAAGAAACTGCTCGGGCACCTGACCGGAATCGAGCCGTTCAGCGCTGAACGCACGCAGGTCCTCCGCCATCGGAAGCACGGCCGCCGCGGCCGCCGGCACCCAGAAGGCGGCCACTCCGGCCGCGGTCGTGAGGACCACCGCTTCACGGACAGCAGGGTGGCTCGCCACGACGTCGGCGACCGACCGCACCGGCGAACCCCCGGCGGCGCCGACATCCAGTCCTCCGGAACGGGTCCACCGCGCGAGTTTGCCCGTCCGGACCATTCGCGATCCGGGGGCGCCGAACGGATTCGCCACGAACGTGTTGGCCACAGCCCGCGCCGACGTGGGCTCGTCCTGGGTATCGGTCACGTACACCGCACCCATGACACCTGCGGGTGCGGGACGCAACCGTCGATCGAGGACCACCGCCCCTGCGCCTGTGCTCCATTCTTGAAGTTGTGTCCGCTCGGCGGGAGCTAGGACGTCTAGGTCTGCGACCCTGACCTCCGGGTCGGTGGCGACGGCCTCCAGGATCCTGACGAACCGGTCGGCGAGAGCCGAGACCGTTTCCGCGTCGAAGAGATCGGTGGAGTAGATAAAACCTGCTGCCATACCACCCGGTGTCCCGGGCCGGTCGCACTGCGCCTCCAGAGTCAATTGGAGGTCGAAGAGCGACGTTGCGACTGCCGGTTCGAGCACTTCGACCTGCATTTGCGGAAGCACAAGGTTCGGATGCTCGGTGTTCCGGAGTTCGAGCAACACCTGAAACAGCGGTGTAAAAGCCTGGGACCGAATCGGGTTCAGTTCCTCGACCACACGCTCGAACGGAACGTCCGCGTGAGCATAGGCAGCAAGATCGGTTTCGCGGACCCGCGCGAGTAGATCAGCGAAGGTCCCCGACACCCGGGTCCGCAGCACGAGGGTGTTGACGAACATCCCCACCACGTCGTCGAGCACCGCTTCGCCACGACCCGCCACCGGCGAGCCGATCACCACGTCATCAGATCCGCCCGACCTGGACAGTAGTACCGCAAGCGCCGCGTGCACCACCATGAACACGGTGCACTGTCGCCTCCGTGCGAGTGCCACCACATTCCGATGCAGGTCCGCGTCGATCGAGAACGCCACCCGGTCCCCTGCTGCCGATTGGCGGGGCGGGCGATCCCGGTCTGCAGGCAACTCGGTCGCCGCGGGCACATCGGCGAGAACGGATCGCCAATAGTCGAGTTGCCGCGAGAGCAGCGAGTCCGAGTCGTCCTTGGAGCCGAGGAGCTCACGCTGCCACAGTGTGTAGTCGGCGTACTGGACCGGCAGCGGTTCCCAGCCCGGCGGACGCCCCTCGGATCGGGCCGTGTACGCAGACATCATGTCCCGAGCGAGCGGGGCCATCGAGAACCCGTCGGCGGCGATGTGGTGTAACACGACGACTAGGACGTACTCTTGCGTTCCGAGGTCGACCAGACGGGCCCGAATCGGGACCGCGGCCGCGACGTCGAACCCCTCGTACACCAGATCCGAAATCTGCTCAGGCAGAGTGTTCTCGGCCGGTATGTTCTGAGCCCGTGTCACGGCGAGTCCGGCGACGTGGTCGGCGCCGACGATCACCTGGGTGGGCCCTGAGGTGCTGTACGGATACCAGGTGCGGAGCGACTCATGCCGTTCCAATACATCCTCGAACGCGGATATCAGTGCGGCAACGTCGAGTTCACCCGACAACCGAATGATCATCGCGACGTTGTAAGCGGGCGAGGACGGGTCGATCTGATTGAGGAGCCACATCCGGTGCTGCGCCCCCGAGAGCGGCACCCGGTCCCTATGCGGCAGCGCCACCACCACCGCGGGCCGGGTCTCGCCGTCAGCGGCCGCCCGCGCTGCCCGGGCGGCCAGCGCCCGGACGGTCGAGGTCTCGAACACTTCCCGGACACCGATCGCCGTTCCGAGCGCGGCGTTGATCCGAGAAACCACCTGGGTCGCGGTCAGGGAGTTGCCACCGGATACAAAGAAGTCATCCTCGACGCCTACCGCGTCGATCCCGAGGACCTCAGCGAACACGTCGGCAACCACCGACTCGAACGGCGTGCTGGGGGCCCGGAAAATCTGGGGTGCAATCTCGGGTTCCGGCAGCGCCCGCCTGTCGACCTTTCCGTTGGCTCCGAGCGGCAACCGGTCCAGAACCGTCACCGAGGCCGGCACCATGAAGGGCGCCAGGACGGATCCGGCGAACCGTATCACTTCGGAGATGTCCAAGTGCACGCCCTCCTCTGCCGTCACGTACCCGGCGAGGGCTGACTCAGCGGCGGGCGTGCGGCGCACCACAATCACCGCCTGGGCGACTCCCGGGCAGCGGTTGAGTGCCGCCTCGATCTCCCCGGGCTCGACCCGCTGTCCGCGCAGTTTCACCTGGAAGTCGTTGCGGCCTGAGTACTCCAACCTTCCGTCCCTCGTCCAGCGCATCAGATCGCCCGTGCGGTACATGCACGAACCCGGGACGTCGAACGGGGTCGCCACGAACGCCGCGGCGGTCGATCCCGCACGCCCGTGGTAACCGCGCGCCACACCCTCCCCCAGCACATACAGCTCACCCACCACACCGACCGGAACCGGGCGCAACCAGGAGTCGAGAACGAGTTCGCGCACACCACGGATCGGGCGGCCGATCCGCACAGGATCCCCGGCTGATATCGGATCGCCGATGTTCGACATCACCGTGGTTTCGGTCGGCCCGTAACCGACGAGGAGAGTACGCCCGGATGCCCAGCGGTCCAGCAGCTTCGGAGGACAGCGTTCTCCACCGACGACGAGGCTGCGGAGGAGATTCAGGCCTCGCGGATCGACTGTCGCCAGGACCGCGGGGGTCGTGAAGGCGTGCGTGATCCGCTCCGCCGCCAGCAGGTCGGTCAGTGCGGCGCCGCCGTAAACCTCAGGTGGCGCGATCACCAGTCGCGCACCGACACCGAACGCCATGAGGTACTCCAACATCGTGGCGTCGAATCCCGGTGACGCGAGATTGAGGACTCGCGACGAACTGGTGGTGGCATACCGGATGCGCTGCTCGATCGTGAAGTTCTGCAGCCCTGCGTGCGGAATCACCACACCCTTCGGCGTTCCCGTAGACCCGGAGGTGTACATCAGATACGCCGGATGGCTCGGCCGCAGCGGCACGACCCGGTCATCGTCGGCGATCGGTCCAGAATCCCAACACCGCGACGGGTCAGGATTGTCGAGGAGTAGCCAATCCACCCCGTCAGGCATCCGCTCCCGCTGTTCAGAAACCGTCAATCCCACCACCGCCCCGGAATCGGCGATGATGTCGGCGATCCTCGCAGGCGGCAGGTTCGGATCCACCGGCACGAACGACGCACCCGACTTCGCCACGGCCCACACCGACACCACCAGTTCCACCGAACGGGCGAGTCCGATCGCCACCTGCTCTTCCGGTCCGACAGCGCGTCCGATCAAGACCCAGGCCACACGGTTCGACCACTCGTCGAGTTCTCGATACGACATCACCGCGTTGCCGTACGACAGCGCGACAGCGTACGGGTCGTAAGCGGCCGCGGCGGCGAAAATATCCGGCAGCAACGCGGTGGTGCCTGCGGGGTGCCCAGACACTGGAACCAGCACCGCTCGCTCGCCGCGGGCGAGTAGATCGAGTCGCCCCAGCGGCTCATCCGGGGCGGCCACCACTGCGTCGAGGACTCGCACGAACCGCTCGGAAAACTTCTGTACGGTCTCCGCATCGAAAATATCAGTGGCATAGATGAATCCCGCGATCACCCCGGCAGGGGAACCGTCCCTATGCCACTGTTCTGCCAGTGTCAGTTGCAGGTCAAAGGTGGAGATGGAGACACCTAGGTCGATCCCCTCCACCCGCAAGTTCGGCAGGACCGGAGTCGGCCGCTCGACGTCCCTGAATTCGAACAGCACCTGGAACAGCGGTGCGTGCGCGGTGGTGCGCGGAAGGTCCAGAGCCTCGACCACCCGCTCGAACGGAACCTCTGCGTGCGCGAACGCCTCCAGATCGCGGTCTCGCACGTCAGCTAGCAGGGTTGCGAACGAGTCGGAGCCCCGGACCGGTGTGCGGAGGGCAAGGGTGTTGACGAACATCCCCACGACATCGTCGAGCACGGCCTCACCCCGTCCTGCCACCGCCGATCCGACTACCACGTCGTCAGCGCCCGTCAAACGGGACACGAAAATCGCGAGCGCGGCGTGCGCCACCATAAAGACCGACGCATCATGTTGTCGCGCAAGGGATACCAATTTTCGGTGCAGCCGATCCTCGACAACGAAGGAGAGTCGCGCGCCGGCGAGGGAACGGTACTCGGGACGAGCACGATCCGTCGGCAGATCCGTCTCGACCGGCGCATCGGCGAGCGTGGAACGCCAGTATCGGAGTTGCCGCGACATCAACGAGCCGGGATCGTTCTCCGATCCGAGGAGCGCCCGTTGCCAAAGGGTGTAGTCGGCGTACTGAACAGGCAGCGGTGCCCATTCCGGCGCGTGCCCTCGCACCCGGGCCGTGTACGCGGCCGTCACGTCTCGGGCAAGCGGAGCCAGCGACAACGCGTCCGCCGCGATGTGATGGACCACCAGGGCCAGCACGTGTTCGAGCGGTCCGACCTCGAACAGGTGCGTCCGCAGCGGAACCTGTGTCGTCACCTCGAAGCCCCCCGCCAGCGCCGCCTCGAGTCCGTCCCGTAGGCCGGTCTCCCCCGATACCACCACCGCGCGGAGGTCGGGCACAGCTTCGGCCGCCGGTATCACCGACTGCACGGGCGTGTCTCCTTGCATCGGGAACACCGTCCGCAGCGTCTCGTGCCGGTCCGCTACGTCCATCAGGGCCGCACGCAATGCCGCGACGTCCAAGGGACCGTGCATCCGGAAAGCTGCCGCGATGTTGTAGGCGGGGGACGTCGTGTCGAACTGATCGAGGAACCACATCCGAGTCTGTGCCGCAGACACCGGTACCGGCCCGGAGCGGTCGGTGGCCACCAGTGGCGGCCGATTCGTCGGATCCGCATGGCCCACGAGAGTCGCCAATGAGCGCACTGACTTGGTGTTGAAGATGTCGCGCACACCGACGCTCGCGCCGAGCACAACATGGATTCGGGCCACCACCTTCGCGGCGATGAGTGAGTTGCCTCCGAGCGCGAAGAAGTCGTCGTCGACACCGACCGCGGGCATATCGAGCAACGACGCGAAAATCTCCGCAAGCGCCTCCTCAACGGGCGTACTCGGGGTCGCAAACTCCGCGCGGGGATCCATCACCGGCGCAGGGAGTGCAGCCCGGTCCAGTTTGCCGTTGACGGTGAGCGGCAACCGGTCCAGTACCGTCACCGACGCCGGAACCATGTACGAGGGCAAGGCTGTTCCCGCAACATCCAGCACCGTCCCCGCATCGACGAACGCGCCCGGGCCGGGCACCACGTAACCGGCCAGTGTGGGGCCTGTCACCGAATCCCGGCGCATCGTCACGACCGCATGCTCTACCCCGTCGCATCGGCCGAGTACCGACTCCACTTCGCCCAACTCGATCCGGAATCCGCGGATCTCGACCTGCAGGTCGTCCCGGCCGAGGTACTCGAGACGCCCGTCGCGCCGCCACCGGACGACGTCCCCGGTGCGATACATCCGCGCCCCCGACGTGCCCGCGACGAAGCGGGACGCCGTCAACCCGGCGCGCCCGCGATAACCGCGCGCCAACTGTGGTCCCGCTATGTACAGTTCGCCCGCAACACCCACCGGCACCGGATGCAGCCGCGGATCCAGCACCGACACACGGAATCCGGGAATCGATTGCCCGATCACGCTCGTCCAGGCTGCGGCCGCGAGAGAGCGGTCGAGCGGAATGTGGCTGACGTGCACCGTCGTTTCGGTGATGCCGTACATGTTCACCAGCGCCGGCAAGTTCTCGTCGTACCGCGCGTACCACCGTTCGAGTTGCGCGAGGTCGAGTGCCTCACCGCCGAGCATGACGTACCGCAGCGGGAGCGGATCGGAGTCGTCTTCCGCGACCGCAGCCTCGGTCAATTGAGAGAAGGCGGCCGGGGTCTGACTCAGCATCGTCACCCGTTCCCTGCGCAGCAGTTCGAGAAACGCCTTCGGCGACCTGCTGACGTCGAAGTCGACGACAACGAGAGTTCCGCCGTGCAGCAACGCGCCCCACAGTTCCCAGACCGAGAAGTCGAAGGCCGGTGAGTGGAACATCGTCCACACGTCGTCGTCCCTGAAACAGAACAGTTCCCGAGTGTTCGTGAAGAGAGCTACCACGTTCCGGTGCGAGACCGCAACACCCTTCGGCCGCCCCGTCGATCCCGAGGTGTAGACCACGTACGCCAGTGAGTCGGGGTCGATCGGCGCCCTTTCCTCGTCGGTCAGCTGTTCCCCCGAGATGCCGTCGAGGTCGAAGCCTCCGGACTCGAGAAGTACGGAATCGAGAAGTACGACTGGAACGTCCGACTGCGGCAATGCCGACACGGTCTCCAGTGTGGCCATAACTTCCAGGGTGGCCACCACGCACACCGGGCGGGCGTCGTCGAGCACGAACGCCGCCCGGGCACCCGGGTGATCCACGTCGATCGGCAGATAACCTGCCCCGGCACCGGTGACTGCGACGAGCGCGACGACCAGCGCGGCCGACCGGGGCACCGCAACCGCCACCACCGACTCCGCACCCACACCCAGCGAGAGGAGATGCCGGGCAAGGCGGTCCGAACGGCGCTCCAGCTCTCGGTAACTCAGGCGCTCGTCACCGAACACAACCGCGACGGCATCGGGGCACCGTGCGGCCCGCGCGGCAAACAGTTCGGGCAATGTGGCGTCGGCGAGGGTCGCGGACGCGGTCGGCGCCTGTCGCAGAGCCTGCTCGGACGGCTCGCGCAGGTCGATGTCTCCGACAACGACCGACGGGTCCGCAAAGGCGGCCTCGGCAATCCTCACGAAGCGGCGCGCAAATCCCTCGACAGTCTCGGCGTCGAACAGGTCTGCGGCATAGGTGAATCGGACGTTCACTCCGGCCGCGGCGCCCTGGTTGTGCCGCTCGAACACCGTGACTCGTAAATCGAGGTCGCCGATCGGTGGTGGAGTCCCGGAGCTACCGGAATCCACGCCGGGTCCGGAGAGTTCGAGCAGCACTTGGAACAGTGGTGCGTGCGATGCGGACCGAGGCGAGTCGAGCGCGTCCACGATTTGTTCGACCGGCACGCCGCGGTGGGCCCACGCCTCCGCGTCCGCGTCCCGCACCGCATCGACGAATTCGCTGAATCGGTCGGCGCCGTGGACGCGTGTCCGCAACACCACCACCTCGGGATCTGCGGTGGCGTCCACCTTCGAAGGCACGGTGGCGTCCACCTTCGAAGGCACGGTGGCGTCCACCTTCGAAGGCACGGTGGCGTCCACCTTCGAAGGCACAGCGGCGCCGACAACAATATCGTCGGCACGCGCCGACCGTGACAGCATCAACGCCAGTACCGCGTGCGTCACGGTGAGGACGTCGGTCCGATGTTCTTCGGCGAGCCACACCAGTCCGTGATGGCTGTCCGCATCGAGTTCGACCTGCACCGCGGCGCCGAGGTGGGATGGCCGCGCCGGTCGGGGTCGGTCGGCGGGCAGTTCCATGAGTGGTGGCGCATCCGCGAGTGCGCGCGTCCAGAAGGCGAGTCGGGCCGTGTCCTCGTGGATGGCCGACATCACGGCGTCTGCGTCGGCAACGAGGAACTCACCGAGCAGTTCGACGAACCGGCGGTGATGCTCGCGGACCTCGTCGGCGTCGTAGCGGTTCGGATTGGCCAGAAAGTGTACGAAAGTTTGGGTCGGCGTGCCGCTCTGATACACGTTGACCAGCAGATCCTCAACCGGTCCGGAGGTGACGATGTGATACTCGCCTGTGAGCGGGCCGAGAGCGAGTTCCTGGTGGAAGAGCATCACGTTGATCATCGGTCCCGACAGCGCTTCGGCCTTGGCGAAGCCCGCGTCCCGCCGGATGTCGCCGAGGCCGAAACGCTGGTGCCGCAGCACAGCCAGCAGGCCCAGGTGCACCCGCTCGACCAGTCCGCCGACTGTATCTCCAGATCGGATCTGCACCGGAAGCGGTACGACGCCTGCCATCATCCCGCCCGAGCGCCGCGCAACCGCCGTCGTCCTCGCCGACACCGGGATCTGCACCAGCACGTCCGGACGTCCGGTCATCCTCGACAGGTAGCAGGCGAACCCCGCGATGATCTTCGCCGAACCGAGGTGCTGAGCGCCGGCGAGTGCTCGCGTGACCGAATCTGGCAGCGGCGCTGCAACATCGGTACTGGCGGCAACCGCGGGCGCGATCCTTCGGGCCAGGCTCGTTCCGGGTCCGAGCCCGGCGACCTGCTCGGCCCAGAACTGCCGGTCCGCAGCGAAACGGCTCGACGCCCGGTATTGCTGATCGGCGTCGTACAGAAGCCGGGGGTCTGCTGCCCGGTTCTGCGGCAGATCCCGGTCGTACGTTACTGCGGAATATCGGGCCGCGGCACGGTTGAGCATCGTCATCGCACCGTAGCCATCCAGCGCGATATGGTGAATCTTGCTGTACCACAAGAAGTATTCGTCGCCAATTCGGAGGATCGAGGACTCGGCGAGTCGGTCGCGGGTCAGGTCCAGCGATGTGTCGCGGTCTGTCCGCATCCACTGATGAGCGGCATTCACGGGATCGGCGTCGCCGCGGAGGTCCACCAACCCTATCGAGTGGTCTGTGGAGGAGTCGACGATCTGAAACGGCTGGCCGTCCCTCTCGATCAGCCGAAGAAACAGCGATCCGAACTCGTCGGCGGTGTCCACGATCGCTCGACGAAGAAGATCGACATCCAGGTCACCGCGCAACTCCACGTAGTGCGCGATACACAGCGGCACATCCGGGGACAGTTGCTGAGCCAGCCAGGTGTCGTACTGCGCCGAGGACAGAGGGAACGGCGATTCGGAAAGAGCCGTGGCACAGGGGTGCTGGTCACCCGAGCCCAGTGAACCACGTTGTTCGGTCGCAATCTCATCCACGAGACAGCCCCCTTCCCGTCCGGGAGCGACCACACCACACAGCGAGACCATTTGTCCGTCAGCCCCGCTATGCAATCGAAACCCGAGATTGCCTTCAAACCTGCAGACTGTCAACATTGACCACCCTCTCCCGGCAACAGTCCACGCAACGCCACCTCGTCCACCTTGCTGCTCGGTGCGAGCGGAAGCGCGCCCAATGCGAGGAAGCTATCCGGCACGGCCTGGGCGGTGAGCCGCTCGGAGCAATGGGTGATCAGATCTCCGGTGGTGGGCAGTATCGTCACCGCCGAAGCGGGAACCCAGAATGCGGTCAAGACGGTCTCCCCATGGGCGTTGGCGGTCGCCAGTACCGCGGCCTGGTGAATCGCGGGGTGGCTCTCCAGGGCGGCCTCGACCGCATGCCTCTCGACTCGGGCCCCCCGCACCTTCACTTGGCCGTCGATCCGTCCGCAGAATTCGATGTCGCCGTGCGGGTCCACGCGTGTGAGGTCACCCGTGTGGTACATCCGCGCGCCCGACTGCTTCGCGAACGGGTCAGCGACGAATCGGGCGGCCGTGGCTGCCGGGCGGGACGCGTAGCCCTCGGTTATCTGCGGACCGCCTACATACAGATCACCGACCGTTCCGTTCGGCACCGGCACCAGTTCCGCATCGAGGACGTACGCCGTGGTCGACCCCAGTGGTCGGCCGATCGGCGCGATCGATGCGGGTACCTCGCGCACCGAGTGGGCGAGGCAACTGACAGTGGTCTCGGTCGGACCGTATTCGTTCCGCAGCGCAATCCCGGGAAGCACGGCGCGGTGCTGTTCGACCAGGGTTCCCGGAAGCGCTTCGCCTGCGAGCGTCACCAACCTCAGATGCGCGCGCAGCTGTGCGAGATGGGGCAGCAACAACCGGTAGAACGAGGGCGTCGCAACCAGATGCGTCGTCTGCCACTTCTGCGCGAGTTCAACAACGGCGCGGGCGTCCATCAGTTCACCGGAGCCCGGTAGCACACTCGTGCCGCCGGTGCAGAGCGTCCAGATCATCTTCAGCAGGGATCCGTCCCAGGTGAATCGGAACGCGGAGAACGCAACAAGGTTGCCCTCCTCGTAGTCGTAGCTTCGGCCGGCGACCATGCCGGCGAGATTGGCCCTGCTGGCGACGACGGCCTTCGGGATACCCGTCGACCCTGACGTGGTGATCACGTATGCGGGAGTGGCGGCAGGCACGGTCTCGGGAAGAGTCGCGGTTCCGTCTGCAGCGGCTGGGTGGTCGACGTCCAGGTCGTGCAGCATCGGAAGGCGGCGAGCGCTATCGGCCAGCGCGCGAACCGACTCCGCCGACGTCGCGGGATCGGAGGACCCGAAGATGATTGCACCGCAATCGACGTCGCCGAGCAACGTCCTGAGTTGCCCCACCGGATGTCCCGGTTCGATCACGCACCACGCGGCACCCACTCTCAGCGCTGCGATCATCCCCACCAACGTCCGGACGCTCTGCCGCTGATGGATCAGCACCACTTGCCCCGGCCGGACTCCCCCGGAACGGAGCTGCCGGTCGAGTTCCGCACTCTCCGAATCTAGTTCGCGGTACGTCAACGACCGATCTCCGACGACGATCGCGATCCGGTCGGGAATTCGACTGCACTGACGAAGAATCTCGGGCATCACTCCGCCACGCGAGAGCACATCCGTCATGACAATGTGTCTTTCGGTGTCATTGCGTCTTCCGAGCGAATCTCGACGTGACTGGCGCTCGGCGCCGCCCCGCGGCGAACGTCACTGCACATCAACACTGTCCGAGCGGGGTTCGAGTCGACGACCTCGAAACCGGAGAACCGCAGTGTCACCATCATGACGCGGTTGACCTCGGTCGGCACGAACTCCGCGAGGGCCCGCTTCCCCCGCCCCTGCGCCCGGTCGACGACATGTTGGATGAGGGCCGTCCCGACCCCGCGAGACATCACCCTGCACGACATCAACAGCAGTTGGAGGACGGAGTCTTCACCGGTTATCTCCGACACCGCGAGTCCGATCGTGCCGTAGCCGCCGAACCGGTCGGCGAGCGATGCGACGAGCACCTCGTGCTCGTCCGAGGCGCAGAGCCTTCGCAGTTCGTCGATGTCGAACGTCCTTCCCGTCGTGTTGAGTTGGTGCGAACGCACGGTCAGTTCGTGGGCACGTTCCAAGTCGTCCTCGTTCGCGGCGCGGACAGTCATGATCAACTCGAGCGAGGCCATGAATTCCGAGTTCGAACCCTCGAACTCCTGCTCGTCGAACTGCCGGGTCCGCTCTGCGCGGTACAGCGCCCTTCGCTGCCTCGACTCTTCGGTGATCGAGGCAGGCGTCAACTCTGGAAGGTCGGGGAAGGTAGCGATCTGCTCAGCCGGGTAGCAGCGCACCCGGGGCAGCGCGCCGGACACCTCGGCAAGCTCGAAGGGATCGTTGTCGACGAAGGCGATGGTGTCGAGGCCGAGGTTCAGTCTGTCCGCGATCCGGCGCACCGCCTCCGATTTCGGGCCCCAACCCACGTCGATGGCACTGAACATTTCCTCGATGCCGTGGGTTCGCAGATGCGCTGCGGCAGGCTCGAACTCCCCTCTACTCGCCACTGCGTGCAGGATGCCACGCTGGTCGAGCACTTCTAGTGCCCGCAGGGCCTCCGGTTTCGGCACCGGCGCATCCTGTTCGAGAACGACTCCGTCCCAAATGGTGTCGTCCAGATCCCAGACCACGCACTTCACCGTCTGATCCATAACGATCACTCACCGCCCCGGGGCGCGTCCGGCAGTCTGCGGAGCAGTGCACTGCTCCACGCCGCGACCGGACTGCTGTTCATGACCAGTACGTGGTCGCCCGGCGCCTGGGCACCCGCCGCGCGTTCCAGATTCAATGCAATGTCGACGGATCCGAGATGGCCGAACCGGGCCAGATTGCCTCGGCAGACGGGATCGATCGTGACGTCGAGCGCCTCCCCCCAGAAGGCGAACGCACCGACCGACAGGTTCTGCATCAGGAAGGCGCTGAGTGCGCCCTGTTCCAGTCCGTTCCGTGCGAGAAGTTCTGCGTTGATCTCCGTGAACCGCTTGCGGCTCTCGACGGCGAGACGAAACGAGTATGTGGGCTCGTCGGCGCATTCCTCCACCCAATCCGCTGCGCGGACATCGCGGTAGTCGATGCGGAACAGATCGGAGTACCTCCCGTCGCTGCGGACCGTCTGGTCGACGATCTCGTACAGTCCGGTCCCCGACCTCGTCAGCAGCACCGCGGCCGCACCGTCACCCAACAACGTCATTGGTGACCGGTACCGCGATCGGGTCGGACTCTTCGCGGCGGCGACGACGAGGACGTTGTGACATCGGGGGTCACCCCGGAGCAACGCAGCGGCAAAAGTGAACGCCGCCGAGATCGAGACGCACCCCAGGTCGCCCACCGTGCTGGTAAACGCGCGACTCGCGCCGAGTTTCCGTTGTAGCCGAGTCGCCTCGGAGGCGAGTAGATACTGCGGAACCCGACCCTCGACGAGCAGCAGGGCGTCGAGTTGCGTCGCATCGATACCCGACTTCCGGAGCGCCTCGGCGGCGGCGGCGTGGGCCAGATCCACCTCGGAGTGCCCCTCGCCGATCCGCACTGTGTCGATACCCAGGGACAGCGCGTGCTCACGCTGCGCGATCGGCAGTTCGTCGAGTTCCTGCAGGCTCGCAACCTTCGCTTCGTCGCCGGGGAACCAGAGCGCGACGGATTCGATCGTGACCGGCCGGTCACCGGTCATCGTGCTCCTCCCCCCAAGACGTAGTCACCGATCTGGAGTTCCGCGACTTCAGTCGCCCCCTCGATGATCTGCATGACCTTGGCGTCGCGGAAGAATCGGCCCACCCGACTGTCCGATGCGCATCCCGCGGCACCGAGCACCTGGACTGCCTGCTGACTCACCGAGGCCGCAACCCGGGATGCGGCGAACTTCGCGGCCACGGTCGCGAAGATGGCGGCGGGCTCGCGGGCGTCGCGTTGTTCCGCGGCACGTTCGCACAGGGCACGAGCGCCCGCCGCGTCGACCCAACTGCGCCCGAGGATCGCTCGGACGCCATCGTATTCGGATAGCACGGCGCTGCCCTGCACCCGTGTGGAGGCGTGTGCGACGGCGTCGCCGAGGCACGCTCGCGACATTCCGACGCAACCCCACGCGATGGTGTACCGGCCGTGGTCCAGGGCGGTGCTGACGACGTGGGACAGTCCGAATCCCGGCGGGGCGATCAGGTGACCCGCTGGGACGACGACCCCGTCCAGGTCGATGTGGGCGAGCCTGGCACCACGCATGCCGAGCTGTCCGTGGATGGGCTCGACGCAGACTCCGGGCGAGTTGGTCTCGACGAGGGCAGTCGTCAGCCCGGCCGGCGACCGGCCCAGCACGAGCAGCACGTCCGCCACCTCGCCGAAGGTGACCCACAGCTTCCGACCCGAAATCCGGTGATCCGAACCGTGTGCCTCGAACCTGGTACTCACCGAGGCGAGATCGCTCCCGGCGCCCGTTTCGGTGGCAGCGAACCCAGCGAGCAGTTCACCGGTCGCGAGGGCGGGCAGCCATTGGGCCCGTTGCTCCGCCGTGCCCCACCGATCGACGGCGGCATTGACCAATCCCTGGACGGTGAGCAACGAACGCAATGACGTGCAGACGGCCCCGAGCCTCTCCGCGACCGAGCCGAGTTCTGCGGCAGTGAGGCCGAGACCGCGATCATCCTTCGACCGGTCCAGACCAAGGATCCCTGCCTGCGCGGCGGCCCCGATGACATCGACCGGCAACCCCGACTCGTCCCAGGCGGCGGCATCAGCCTCGGCGGAGGCGACCAGAGTATCGACACCGATCACTGCACCTCTCCCTCCGGCGCAGGAGACTTCTCGCCCCGCTTTCTTCGTATGAACCCGGCCACCCGTGCCGCGGTACGGAAGTTGTCGAGGTCCAGGTCTTCCACCTCGACAACGACACCATGAGTCCCCTCGATGTACGTGACGATCTCCAGTGCCCGCAACGAGCTGACCAATCCGAGCGTGAAGTAGTCATCGTCGGGGCCGAGGTCCGTGGAGGTGATCGAACTCAGGTACTGCCGTAACTGCTCGATCAGCCCATCATGAAACCCGGGCACAGGTGCTTCTGCTGTGTCCATTCGGATGGGATGCCCAATCGAGCCAATTTTCAATCATCGCGATTTCCGGAACCGGGCACTCGAACGGCCACCTCAATCGTGGACCGCGCAGGCGCAGCCCCTACTCGCGACACCGGTCGGACTTGACACCCGTCTGCCGTCGGGTCCTTGTAGCGTCGCCTCGGTGACATCAATCGAAGCCATCACGATCCTCGTGGCCGGTGTGGGCGCCGGCGCGATCAACGCCGTCGTCGGCAGCGGGACTCTCATCACCTTCCCCACCCTGGTGGCGTTCGGCTTCCCCCCGGTGACCGCCACGATGTCGAACGCGATCGGCTTGGTGGCCGGTGGGGTATCCAGCACCTGGGGATACCGGCGGGAGTTGGTGGGCCAGGGACCGCGGCTGCGATGGCAGATCCCGGCGTCGCTGGGAGGTGCGATTCTCGGTTCGTGGCTTCTGCTGCATCTACCCGACACGGTGTTCGAACTGGTGGTGCCGGTGCTGTTGTTCCTCGCCCTGATTCTGGTGGTGCTGCAGCCGAAGATCCAGGCATGGGCCAAGCGGCGCGGCAGTCACGAGGCCGACCTGAGCACGACGCGCCTGATCGTGCTGACTGGCGGCACGTTCGCCGTGGGCGTCTACGGCGGCTACTTCACGGCAGCACAGGGAATCTTGCTTTTGGGGGTCATGGGCGCGATCCTGCCCGAGAGCATTCAGCGGATGAACGGCGCGAAGAACCTGCTCGCGCTGATCGTCAACATCGTGGCCGCGACCGCCTACACGCTGGTCGCCTTCGATCGAATCAGTTGGGCTGCGGCTGGCCTCATCGCGGTCGGCTCACTGTTCGGCGGTGTCCTCGGCGCCCACTACGGCCGCCGACTGTCACCGAAGGCCCTCCGAGGAACCATAGTGGTCGTCGGCCTCATCGGCCTCTGGCGACTGCTCGGATAGTCGCGCCGACGCTGAGTACTACTCCCAGCTGGGTACTCCTCCATACTGAATGGGTGAGCACAGACGCAGAGCAGCCAGGCTGGACCTACCTGATGGACATGGACGGCGTCCTCGTCCACGAAGAACATCTCATACCCGGAGCCGACTCATTCCTGGCCGAGCTCCGGGAAGCCGGCACCCCTTTCATGGTCCTGACGAACAATTCGATCAGAACGCCACGCGACCTTCGCGCACGCCTGCTCCGCACCGGCCTCGACATCCCCGAAGAATCGATCTGGACCTCCGCACTGGCCACCGCGACGTTCCTGGCGAATCAGCGACCGGGCGGCAGCGCCTACGTCGTCGGTGAGTCGGGACTCACCACCGCACTGCACGACATCGGGTATGTACTGACCGATAACGATCCCGACTACGTCGTCCTCGGCGAAACCCGTACCTATTCTTTCGAGGCCATCACCACCGCAATTCGCTTAGTGGAGAAAGGCGCCCGCTTTATTGCCACCAACCCCGACCCCACCGGTCCATCGCGAGACGGTTCGCTTCCCGCGACGGGATCCGTTGCGGCACTGATCAGCAGGGCCACGGGGCGCGACCCGTACTACGTGGGCAAGCCGAATGCACTGATGATGCGGTCGGCTCTGCGAGCCATCGGCGCACACTCCGAGAACACACTGATGATCGGCGACCGCATGGATACCGACATCGTCTGCGGACTCGAAGCCGGACTCCAGACCATCCTCGTCCTGACCGGGATCTCGACGCGGGACTCGGTGGAGTTGTTTCCCTACCGCCCCACGGCTGTCCTGAAATCAGTTGCCGATCTCGTCGGCCGCACGGCGGATCCCTTCAGCCAAGCAAACATCTGAAGTCGCCTACCTGACGTCGTCGCAGAACTGAATTCCGCGATCGGCGAGGTCTCCCCTTCGTCTCGAAGCAAGGCACCGTAACGAAATCCGCGTCGCGTCCAAAATAGTGGCCACAGACGTCCTACGACATGCACAATTACGGGTGGGAGAACAGTGTCCGGTATCAGAAGGTACACCGCCACACTGGCAGCGACGGTGATCGTATTCGGGCTGGTAATCACGGGGGAAACGGCCGCAACCGCGGACCCGATCTCCGACCTGAGCGCCGCGGCAGTCGAGGCGCTCCGCAATCTGGGTGTCCCGATTCCCGGTCAGACTTCACTCCCGTTTCCGGGAGTCCGCTATCAGGACGATATCGCCGTCGATCACGGAGATGTCTACGTGATCGACGGCCGCACGGAGACGGTGCTGAAGTTGGCGGTCGGCGAATCCCAGCCAATCACCATGCCTTTCGGAGATCGACTTCCCCGATGATGAGTCCATGCGCATCAGCCACGAGGCGATCTACCAATCGTTGTTCATCGAGGGCAGGGGCGCGCTGAAGCGGGAGCTGGTTGCATGCCTGCGCACCGGCCGTGCGTTGCGGGTTCCCCGAGCGCGGTCGCAGAACAAGCCGCAAGGTCATGTCACCGGGGATGTCGTCCTCTCGGAGCGCCCCGCCGAAGCCGCCGATCGCGCCGTCCCGGGGCATTGGGAAGGAACTCTCCGGACATGTTCAGTTGGCCCTCGATACCGGCACGAGAGTGTTCTTCGCCGACCCGCACTCGCCCTGGCAACGACCGACGAACGAGAACACGAACGGCTTTTTGCGCCAGCACTTTCCGAAGGGAACCGATCTGTCCAGGTGGTCCGCAGACGACCTCGAAGCCGTCGCCTTGGTGATCAACAATCGGCCTCGCAAGATACTCGGCTGGCGGACTCCGGCTGAGGTCTTCGAGGAACAACTACGCTCGTTGCAACAGCCCGGTGTTGCATCGACAGGTTGAACCCGCCCAGTACACGTCGGTGGCATTCACCGAGCGGCTCGTCGAGGCGGGCATCGACGCCTCGGTCGGGACGACCGGGGACAGTTACGACAACGCTCTCGCTGAGACGATCAACGGTCTCTACAAGACCGAGTTGATAAAGACACGGGGACCGTGGCGGACCGTTGACCAGGTCGAAGTTGCCACACTCGAGTGGGTCGATTGGTTCAATCACCGACGGCTCTACGGGCACTGCGACGACCTACCACCGGTCGAGTACGAGGCCCTCCACTACCGTGATCACCGAACTCAGCAGATCGCTGAGTTCTCAAGCCAGTAGGTCTCCGGAATTTCCGGGGCGGTTCAATATCGGACGTGGAATGCGGCTTTTCTAGCAAAACCAAAAACGTGCACCGCTCCAGGGCGTGGGTCGAGGGATACCCGGGGCGCTGCCCCCGGACCCTGGCAAACCTCGCCCGCTCACTTTTCCGACCGGACTCGCACAAACGACAGGCTCGTCGACAACACTGTCCGACACACATACCTCCAGTTCATTGCCATCCGCGCCCTCCTGGCTGGAGATAAATTCAGGGAGGGAAATGGGGTTTCCATGACAGGATTGAGTACCGGCGGGTGTACGACGCCAACGCGCTGAGTTCGCCCACCACGAAATTCGTAACGGTGGGAGAGTTCCCACCGGACACTTTCTACGTTCTGAATACCTCCGGCGTTCGCACTATTGTGGCAAACCCGCACGAGGTTCACTACAAGGAATCCATGGTGCCGCAGACAAAATTCGATATTCTGCCATACAACTTCAACAAGAGCCCGCTCGTCCAACTACCAGGCGGCGGACCGAGTGTCGGTCTCGCCTTCGTGTCAGGCTCCTCGAGCTCGTGAAGTAGCTTCTTGCGCAACGAGTATTGCCCCTCACATCGAATGGAGTGAGGGGCAATACTCATTGCTCGCGCGAAGGGCTGCCTCGCTACGGAAGCCGAACGCGTGTCGAGGCTCCTCACGGGTAGCGGCAACCGGTGATCCCCCTGATCGACGCCGCCTTGAAAGTGCCGAAGGTAATTC
This sequence comes from Rhodococcus marinonascens NBRC 14363, assembly GCF_001894885.1. Taxonomy (GTDB): domain Bacteria; phylum Actinomycetota; class Actinomycetes; order Mycobacteriales; family Mycobacteriaceae; genus Rhodococcus_F; species Rhodococcus_F marinonascens. The sequence continues at coordinate 8,439 of NZ_BCXB01000041.1, read as the reverse complement.
GGTTTCCATCGGCACGAAAGAACGTCAGATCGTGGTGACCGGCTTGGTCGACATGCACGTCGAGTTGATCCATTCCAGCCTCGGTCGCGATCGCACGCGCCTCGTCGAGCACCGCCCGCCAGTCGGAATCATCGATCGGCACGTCCGAAAGCAATGCCTGCGTGGTGATCGACAACCCGTCCGTGGAGGCGTAAGGCCCCGGACAACCACCTCCTTGGCTCCGCTCACGGTGCCATCGGAATTGCACGGCGGGGGCGATTCCTGTGGCGGCCTCGCCGATCCGCACCACAGCATCGGTGACCAGCCGTTCGCTGTCCGCGAGCGACGGCCATGCCCGAATCTCGTCCGCCGCCTCCGCGCTCCTCGTCACTGAAGTTGTACGGATTCTCCATCACGCCACCACATCCACTCGTCAGGACCACCACGCCGATCACCGCGCCAACCACCGTCCAACCCCCCCGGCCCCAGGCCATCACCGCACCGCCAGTTCCGGCAAACCCGCGACAATCACGGCCATGTTGTACCCCGACGTCCGCAGCTCACCGTTGCGGCTGGGCCGGGGATACTCACTGTGCCCATTGGCATCCTCCCGAATCACACCGTCCGAGGTTGTCGCCTCTCGCACCGAAAGTTGCTCGAGCTTGGTCTGGACCGGGTCCGGACCCAGCCTGCCGAATCCGTCGGCCGCCGTGATCGGGTCGTCGGGTGCCCGCATGACGAACCCGTGCCCCTGCTCCAGCCCGAGATCGGGTTCGTCGTTCGCGTTGATTCCCGGTGATCCGTAGAACACCGCATGGTTGACCGGCTGCCCCGGTCCGGGGTCTTGCAGCGCCAAGGCTTGTGTGTATGAACCGTAGGAATGCCCGAGCGCGGTGATGTGCGGATCGGGTTTCACCGAGGCCGCGTCGATCCCCTCGTAAAACGACGCGAGCTTCGGCGCGCCGGCTGTGGCCCGGTCAGACTGCCAGGAGTCGATCAGCCACCCGCGGCCCAGATTCTGTTCGGTGAACGGCAAGTCGTAGTTGCCGGGCCCGGAAGTGGTGGGCGGCTGATACCCCAACCAGGCGATCGTCGCCACCGTTTCGTTTCCGCGGCCAACCTTGTCCAGCTGTTTCTCGGCCTCCGCCTTCAATGCTTTTCCCTCGTCGGTCATGCCCCCGAGGGAGGAGATCGTGGTGTTGATGCCCGGGGTGGTGACGGACACATGGTCGGCGGTGTCGGGATCACCCAAGGCGAACGCGGCCATCCCACGTTCTCCGGATTTCAGATCGAGCAACATCAGCTTGCCGTCCGGGTAGTCACTCACGAGTTTCTCGAGATCGTCGAGGTCCTTCAACTTCTGCTCGACATACCACAGCTCGGCGTCCTCGTCGGCGAACGCTCCACCGAACATGTTGTCATCCAAGTCTGCTCGAAGCCGGTCTCGTTCAGCCTCCAACCTCGTTCGCTCGTCGTCGAACTGGTTCAAGTTGGCCTCGTGCCGCACCCCCGCCGGAATGCCGTCGCGATTGCCGACCCACTCGGGATGCTGCCCGATCACCTCGCGCCGCTGCTGTTCCGGGATCGCTTCCCAGTATTCACGGTTGTCGAGCGGGGAGCTGTTCTGTGGGGGCGCGGGCGCCGACAGGTGCCCTTGCCGCTCGGAGTCCACATCGGCGGAACCGCCGGCATCGATCTCGCCGCTCGCCGCCTTCCTCAGGACACCAGCCGCATCGGCGTCGACGTCTTCGGCCTGCAGGATCAACGCCCTCGCGGCGGCTCGAAGCTCACTACGCAACCGCTCGTGTTCGGCGGCCGACTCATCCTCCACCGACAGTCCGGGCAGGTCGGCGATTTCCCCATTGTCCTCGACAGTCATCCCGCCACCGGCGGCCGACTCCCTGACGCCGTTGAGTTCCTTCTTCAGGTGCGCGACGGCGCCGAGGGTCTCGCCTGCTGCTTGTTTCACCGCTCCGATCGCGGAGGCTTCATCGGTCAGATCATCTGCGGTCACCTGGAATTGCCTGCGCGCCGCCTCGGCGGACTCGCCTTTCCATCCCGGCAACCGGCCGATATCGGTGAGACGTTCCCGCACACCCTCGATCGTGCTCAGCCGCCTTGCCAACAACTGTTCTACTTGCTCGAGCGCCGCGGTGTCCCACTGTGCGATGTCGTTCAGATCCACAATCCCCCCCCGGGAAGCCTGCTCTGTCCGCGTAGCCTAGCGGACATTACACCGAACACGAAGGGCTGAAGATGAGCGACTCGATCGAGGTCGATACCGCCTCGCTGCGGACGGCATCCATGCAGCTGGACGCGCTGGTCGACGACGCGTCCGCGAAGCTGACCGCCACGGACAGGGACATCTCCGACTCCGGCACGGCGTGGAAGCACACCTCAGCCACCGCGTTCGGCGAGTTCGCCTCATACCTGGACGATCGGCGGGAGAGGTTGCAGCGAAACATCTTCGAGCTATCCAGCAACCTGGACGAAGCCGCACTTCGCTACGACACCCAGGACCGGACCACCGCCGGTGCCGCCGACTCACCAACGAGCCTCAATCTCTAGCTTCTACCGAGCGCCTGCTCCAAGTCCGACAGGAGATCTACGGTGTCCTCGAGACCCACGGACAACCGAACGACACCATCGGTGATGCCCACTGCCGCACGACCTTCCGGCCCCATCGCCCGATGGGTAGTGGTGGCCGGATGCGTGACGAGCGACTTGGAGTCGCCAAGGTTGTTGGAAATGTTGACCAACCGCAGCGCGTCGAGAAGTTCGAACGCCCGCTTCTTCGCTTCGTTCTCCGATGCGTTCAACGCGAACGTGACAACGGTGCCGCCGCCACTCATCTGCCTCTTGGCGAGTTCGTGCTGTGGGTGCGATTCGAGGTACGGGTACTTGACCCAGTCGACGACGGAATGGCCTTCCAGGAAGTGTGCGATCTCGAGCGCGGAGGCGACGGAATGACGCACCCGGATCGGCATCGTCTCGAGGCCCTTAAGGAGCGCCCACGCATTGAACGGGCTCAGCGCAGGCCCGGTGTGGCGCATGAGTTCCTGCACCGGGCCCTCGATGTATTCCTTCGATCCGAGGATCGCCCCGCCGAGTACTCGACCCTGACCGTCGATGTGCTTCGTGCCGGAATACACGACGACGTCGGCACCCAATTCCAGACTGCGCTGCAGCAGCGGAGTTGCGAATACGTTGTCCAACACGACCTTTGCACCTGCCGCGTGTGCGAGTTCGACAACCCGCTCGACATCGACGAGAGTTTGCATCGGGTTCGACGGCGTCTCGAAGAACACGGCCGTCGTCGGCTCGGAGAGCGCTTCCTCCCACTGGGAAAGGTCCTCGCCGTCGACGAACACCGTCTCGATACCCCAGCGAGGCAGGATCTCGTTACACACCACGAAGCAAGAGCCGAAGAGGCTGCGAGCAGCGACCAGGCGGTCACCGGCCTTCAGGAGTGCGCCGAGTGCGGTGAACACCGCGGACATGCCACTGGCAGTGCCGAAGCACGCCTCGGCGCCCTCGATCAGGCGCAACCGCTCCTCGAACATCTTCACAGTAGGGTTGCCGTACCGCGAGTAGACGAAATGGTCGAGGTCACCGGTGAACGACGCCTCGGCCGCTCCTGCACTCTCGAATACGAAGCCTGAGTTCAGGAAGATCGCTTCGGACGTCTCCTCGAAACCGGATCGCAGCGTTCCGCCGCGCACGCTGATCGTGCCCTGGCCGATGCCGTCCGGCAGCGCCTTCTCAAATGCGCCACCTGGGGGAATTGCACTCACCACTGCCTCCACGGCAGGCCCAGCGCCCGCCAACCTGCCGCCCCACGATGACCTTCGGCATCCAAGGCGCCTTCGAAACCGTCGAGCACGTTGTACGACGGGCCGATGCCCGCTGCCGTCGCGGCTTCCGCCGCACCGATGGACCGCTGACCGGACCGACAAAGGAATATCACCGGGGCGTCCGCGCCGCCAGCAACCCCCGCTTCCTTCAACTGGTCCACGAAGTTGTCGTTCCGGGTGCCCGCCGGGTAGCTGACCCATTCGATCAGCAACGTCTGCCGCCCGAGCGAGGAAATGTCGGGGACACCGACGTATTTCCACTCGGCGTCCGTCCGCACGTCTACCAGTACGGCGTCGGGATTCTCGCGGAGCAGCTCCCAGGCGCGCTCCGGCTCAATGTCGCCTGAGTAACTCACCATGTCAGAGTGCCACAGCTTTCGTCGGGATTCCCTTTTCGGGGTCGGGGTGCCCTTTTCGGGTGAGTTCAATCACATATCAGCCAGTTGCCGTCGGCCCGCGTCAACTGCCACGTATCCGTCGTCTCGCCCTCTGCGTCGTCGGCACTGATCCGGACCACGGCGCGAGCCCGGTCGCCGTTGACCTCCGACGACTCCACCTGCTGCAGCGTTATCTCACCTTCCCTGCCCGCGAGCACCGACCGTTCGTCAGACCAGGACGTACAGACGAGCGTCGCTTGCAGATCGGCATCGCCGTGGTTGTGCGTCTGGATGAAGTCTGCGACGGACCGGTTGATGCGGTCCGCTTCCGTGACGTTCTGGTCAGCCGGCGAGAGCCAACTCGACACGATGATGCCGACCAGGACGACGACGATGATCGCGGCGGCGGCAATGAACGGCGTCGCCGTCGTGTGCTGGGAATCCACCGGATCGCCGTCCCCCGCGTGCTCAGGCGATTCGCTCGTATCAGACATGACTTTCCCCTCAATATCAGCGCGGCCTCGAGTGTACCGATCAGCCCTTACAAATATGATTTGTGACCTCACAACGTCGAGGCGGCTACCCACTGTGGACGCACGTCCCGACAATCAGACTCACTCCTAGCCAGCCGGACCCTCGGCCACCTGATTAGGATGGGCTTAATTTAAGCTGAGGTTTCGTTGTCCGCCCATCAGAAGGTAGTTCCCTCCAGATGACTGATCAGACACGTCCGGATTCTGCGCCCACCCAGGCCCGCCCGCTGCGCGTAGCCATCGTGGGTGCCGGCCCCGCCGGCATCTACGCTGCCGACGCACTCATGAAATCCGATGCCGCGTCTGACGGCGGGATCAGCATCGACCTCTTCGAGCGGATGCCCGCACCCTTCGGCCTGATCCGGTACGGCGTCGCCCCCGACCACCCGCGCATCAAGGGCATCGTCACGGCCCTGCACAAGGTGCTCGACAAACCGCACGTGCGCCTGCTCGGCAACATCGACTACGGCGGTGACGTCACCCTCGATGACCTGCACAGATTCTACGACGCCGTGATCTTCTCCACCGGCGCCAACGCCGACCGTACCCTCAACATCCCGGGCATCGAACTCGACGGAAGCTATGGCGCCGCCGACTTCGTCTCCTGGTACGACGGCCACCCCGACGTACCTCGCGACTGGCCCCTCGGGGCCGAGAAGGTTGCCGTCCTCGGGGTCGGCAACGTGGCCCTCGACGTTGCCCGAGTGCTGGCCAAGACCGGTGACGAACTGCTCCCGACAGACATCCCCGCCAACGTCTACGAGGGCCTCAAGGCAAACAAGGCCCTGGAAGTCCACGTTTTCGGCCGCCGCGGTCCGGCCCAAGCCAAGTTCACCCCCCTCGAACTGCGCGAACTCGACCACTCCCCGACGATCGAGGTCATCGTCGACCCTGAGGACATCGACTACGACGAGGGTTCGGAGCAGGCCCGTCGCAACTCCAAGCAGATCGACATGGTCGCCAACACCCTGCAGGACTGGGCCATCCGCGACGTCGGCAACCGTCCGCACAAGCTGTTCCTGCACTTCTTCGAGTCACCCACCGAGATGTTCGGCCAGGACGGCAAGGTCGTTGGACTGCGCACCGAACGCACCCAACTCGACGGAACCGGCAACGTCAAGGGCACCGGCAGGTTCAACGACTGGGACGTCCAGGCCGTCTACCGGGCGGTGGGCTACCTGTCGCAGAACATCGCGAAGCTTCCGTTCGACGAGCAGGCGGGCACTGTCCCCAACGAGGCGGGACGCGTCATCGTCGACGACACCGCCGAGGGCACCGACCGATTCATGCCCGCCACCTACGTCACCGGCTGGATCAAGCGAGGCCCCGTCGGCTTGATCGGCCACACCAAGGGCGACGCCAACGAGACCGTCGCGAACCTGCTCGAGGACCGGCCAGGATTTGCCGAGCCCGCCGACCCCGAGGAAGACGCGATCATCGACTTCCTCGAGGGAAAGCAGATTCCCTACACCACCTGGCAGGGCTGGTACCGCCTCGATGCCCACGAGCGCAGTCTGGGCGAGCCGGAGGGTCGTGAGCGGATCAAGGTCGTCGAGCGCGAAGACATGCTCAAGGCCAGCCAGCCTGGCCAGGCCTGAGCACCTGAATCAGCGCGAAGGGAGCTTCGTGTGGAGGAGGTTTCCTTCGCCGATTCAGGCGGGACGCGCCGACAGGGCGCGCGATACTGTGAGCAGGTCCTTGACGAGTTCGCGTCGCCGGGATCCGCAGGCTACCGCTCGACAGCCGCCGCCAGGTCTTCCCACAAGGCAGGATATGAATCGTGTTTGACGCCCACGTTCACATCATTGATCCTCGGTTTCCGGTGTTCGAGAACCATGGGTATCTGCCAGAGCACTACACCATCGCCGACTACCGCGCGCGCATGGAGGGCCTCGGAGTGGAGGGCCTCGTAGTAGATGGAGGAGCCGTGGTCACGGCCTCATACCAGGGCGCCGACCACAACTATCTGCTGGCGGCGCTGAAAGAATTGGGTCCCGGCTGGGTGGGCGTCACGCAACTCGAGCCCGATGCCACGGACCAGAACATACTCGACCTGGACCGCGCCGGAGTACGGGCCGTCCGGTTCAACCTTCGTCGCACCGCGACCGATCTGAGACTTCTTACCCAGCAGGCCCTGCGGGCTTACGAACTGGCCGGGTGGCACGCCGAGTTCTACGTGGACGCAACGCTGCTGCTGTCACTCGAGCCGGTGTTCGCCAAGCTGCCCGCTGTCTGTATCGACCACCTCGGAATGTCGACCCGGGGCTTGCCGTACCTGCTCGATCTCGTCGATCGGGGTGCCCGGGTGAAGGCCACCGGATTCGGCCGGACCACCATCGAGAATGTCGGCGGCGTACTGCGCCAGATCCACGCCGTCAATCCTGAGGCCCTGATGTTCGGCACTGATCTTCCGGGCAGTCGTTCCCGAAGAGTGTTCCAGGACAATGACATCGACATCATTGCGGATGCCGTAGGCACAGGCTTCACGGCGGTCATGGGCGGGAACGCTCGACGGTGGTATCGCTGCGAAGCCGATGCCGGAGCCCGGTAGCTACTCGGGCGTTGCTGACGTCTTTCGTTATACGGTCCACCACCCTTCGCACCATCTGACCTGCCATGCCGGCGGCCACACCGCCCGTTCACAGACCCTGTCGTAAAATCCTGGCCCTGGCCGACGCTCTTCGAGTAGTTCCTCCTCGAATAGTCCGTCATCTAGGTCGTCATCGCGCAATCTGTCTCCAGGTCCATCACTTAAACTGCCGATCCCACCACCAAAACGACCACTCCTGTCACCAAAACGGTCGCTCGTACCACCGAAACGATCGCTCCTGTCACCAAAACGGTCGCTCGTGCCACCAATACGGTCACCGCCATCAACGTTCGAGCCGACCGTGTACTCGACGTCACTCGCGCTTACCGAGTCCCCGTACCCCGCCGTCGAAGATTCGGACGCGTTCGCACTCCCATAGCCGCTCAGGACAAGCGCGAGGGCGGTGCACGGAGCCAGAATCCACTTTGCCTTGTTCATGATTCATCCCCCTTTCGGAGGGCAAAAATGTCCGCCTACCTCTATGGTCTCAGGTTTCGGACACCCACGAAAGGTCACGGAAGGGCAATCGAAACGAGCCGCTTCCCACGCCGCCGCCGGCGGGAATGCCCGATCACAGTTCCCGAAACAACTGCGAACGAATAACAGTGGTACGCAACAGAATCAGCACCCAGTCATGCACAAACCACCTACGGTCGCGCCGTATCCGCCCACCTACGCCGAATTCGAACGCCTCGTCGACTCGCGGAGAACGATCCTCGGCGAGGTCGGAATGTGGATATCTGTGGGCATGTGGCCTTGAAGTCGATCGACAACGGCATCGACGGCCGCGGCGCCGAGTTCGATCAACGGCATGGCAATCGTGGTCAGGGGTAGATCCAAATAGTCGGCGAGCGGAAGGTCGTCGTAGGCGATGATCGACATGCCCCGCGGTATCTGGAGGCCTAACTGACGGATTGCGTGCATCGCTCCCACCGCCCGGACGGACGTTGAGCGTGGGGTCGTTGTTAAGAACTCGTGATGCTCCGACTACGTCAACGGCACCGTTCTTCCAGTCGACGGCGGCTGGCTCGGTCGGTAAGATTCCCACTCAGCGCCGGTGACATCAGCTTCGAGGACCACATCATGACCGAACTCCACGCTTCCAG
>NZ_BCXB01000040.1 GCF_001894885.1 Rhodococcus marinonascens NBRC 14363 | reverse complement strand
AACGCTATGACACCGCCCTGCAACTGGTGACACGAACGAGATGGGTATTCACGCCACCTATCCGAAATCCATAATTCCCGGGAGCGAATTTTCCTACACTCTTGGCTTCGACGACATCGAACTCAAAAAGAACACTTTCACAGATGTGGATGGAAACTCCTCGGACTCAGCCCAATTGAATGACGTCACGCGGATAAAGCTTGACATCGATATCCCAAAGGGAACGGACTTCGTGTCCGCGACCGTGGAGAACATTCCGACGGGTGGAGATTCCCTGGCAAAATATCCAACCGACATTATTCGGATCGACGACAACGGAAACGAGTCGCCAACGGGGAGCCATCTACGAATGGCACTCAACAACGCTACAGAGCAGAGAACGGTAGACGGAGTGGCCACCAATGATGGACCGAATGCTTCGGGCCAGGATGAAGGGGGGTGGGGCCCCAACGCCCGGACGATCATGTTTCCCAGCATCAAGGTGACCGTAAGAGCCGATTCGGTGGGAGACGTCACTCCGACTATCAGAGTCGGTAACGCCGCGAATAAATACGATCATGCGAATAACTTCTTCACGTTCTTGACAGAGAATGCCGTCAATACCGCGCTTCACCCACATTCCGGATTTCATAGTATTCGATGTTCGCCCCGGGACACACGAGATTCCGATGTGAATAATGGTGCCCAGTCGTTGGCGACGATCAAAACGGCCGATTCTTCGGTGTCCGGTTTGGATGGGCGTGTACTGCAATTCGTCAGTATTCCTGGTTCGAGCACCCCTCATATTCAGATAAAGGACTTCGTCAGCGGCACGGATTCCCAGCAGTGGATCTACACGTCCGATCACGAATTCCGGAATCCGTCCACGAACAAGTGCATCGATGTTGTTGAAGACGGGTTCGATTCTGGTGGGCAGAGAAACGGATCACAGGTGGTTTTGAATCCGTGCGGTGGCAATCCCGGTCAGAAGTGGACGCTCGACCCGGCGGTAACCGAGGTCGGTAACCCGGGCGGTGCGATCGTCAACCAGGCCGACGGCAAATGCATGGACGTGACAGACAACGTATCCGAGGACGGTGTGCAGGTGCAGATCTGGGACTGCACCGGCGGATTCAACCAGCAATGGAACTCCCCGGACGCTCATATTCCTGCTCCTACGAGAAACACCTTCAATCCCTTGCAGGGTCAATGAGGCTGATGCGGGGCTGCCTCTCTGGGGTCTTGACGGCTACGCCCGGTACGCCTTCTGCGGTGTGGTGCCGGTCACCCAGCACCACAGTGGTGGCCGGCTGAAGGCGGCGCTCCCGACTCGAGGGCATCCGGTGTGACCGATTCTGGTGAGGCTCGAGAACCCCTCCAGACGGGAGGGACCTGTCAGGCGTTGGATGGGTCGCCGACGTCACCGGCCGCTACGCCGGCGACCCGTACACCAACATCGCGACGACGTTGCACCAGGGCGAAAGCGATGGCCCCGACTGCGCCGAGGCAGAGAAGAACCTCCGGGATCGAGCCGAGCCGACTTGCCAGGGTGAGGTCGGTGCGCAACGGCACCTGCGCGACCAACGCCGCGGGTACGAACAGTGGGGTTTGCTGCACGGTGGAACCGTCGGGGGCGATGATCGCACTCACACCACTGGTCGCGGCCACGACCACGGCTCTCCCGTGCTCGACGGCCCGCACCTTTGACATCGCGAGCTGCTGATAGGTCATCTCGGTGTCACCGAACGTGGCGTTGTTCGTAGGAACGGCCAAGAATTCGGCCCCATTGCGCACCGACTCCTCGAACGCCCGGTCGAAGGCCACTTCGTAGCAGGTCGCGACACCCACCGCGACACCGTTCGCGTGGACGACCCCGTCACCCTGGCCGGGAACGAAATGTCCCGCCCGGTCGGCATAGGAGGAGAAGTGCCGGAAGAACTCGCGGTAGGGAAGATACTCGCCGAACGGCTGGATAATCTTCTTGTCGTGCCGATCCAGCGGCCCCACGTTGCCGTCCCACACGATCACGGAATTGGTGGTGGTGCGGTCGGAATTCACCAGCACCGCCCCCACCAGGATGGGTGCACCGATCGCCTCGGAGGCCCGCGAGATGTCGGCGGCCGCGTCTGCGTTGCGCAGCGGATCGATATCGGAGGCGTTTTCGGGCCAGACAACGACATCGGGTTGCGGCGCGGCCCCCGACGCGACGGCGTCGGCGAGCTCCAGGGTCCGGTTGACGTGATTGTCGAGGACCTGTTTGCGTTGGGAGTTGAAGTCGAGCCCCAGTCTGGGGACGCTGCCCTGGATGGCCGCGACAGTGATCGTCCGGTCCCCCGAATCCATATTCGGCAGTGTCGGCCACAGTGCGACCGACACGATCGTGGCGGCGAGCCCCCCGACCAGACCGCCCGCGAGGGGGCGTTTCCAGTTGGCGGCGCCCCCAGCCCGGGCGCGCACCGTCACCGCGACGGACGCCAACCCGGCGCCGGTCAACGCAACCGCGAAGCTGAGCAGCGGGGAGCCACCGATACTCGCCAACGGCAGGAGCCACCCCTCCGACTGCCCGAACGCAAGCCTGCCCCACGGAAACCCGCCGAACGGGACACTCGAGCGGAGCCACTCGGTGAGCGACCAGCACGCCGCGATCCACAGCGGTGCCCAGCGGAGCCGGGAGACGAGCACGGCCAGCAGTCCAAACATCCCGATGAACAGCGACTCGACGGCCGCGAGCGCAAGCCACGGCAGGGGTCCGACATACACCCCGATCCACGGCAGCAGCGGCACGAGGAAGCCGAGACCGGCGAGATAGCCGTAGCCGAAACCGGCGCGCAGGCGTGGCGGCGCACCGCCTGCGCCGGTGAGGACCAGCGTCAGCACCGCGATGCCGATCGGTGCGAGAAACCACAGGGGGCGCGGCGGGAAGCCGGCGAACACCAAGAATCCGGCGAACACCGACACCACGCAGCGCAACATCACGCCCTGGACCCCGGCGGTCCAGCCACGCGCGGTCCTATCGCTCATGGACGACACTCCCCCGGTGCACCGAACGCAGCAGTGCCGGCGCAGGCGCGTCGGCGTCGAGACGGGGCAGTGCGGGGACGCGCGACCGCGGATCGGTAGACCACCGCTGCACCGAATCCCTGGGGGCGTCGACGACGAGTTCGCCGACGTCCCACACCGAGTAAGACGCCGGCGCGCCCGGGTTCAGTGTTCCGGCGAGACCGTCCCGCACTCCCCCGGCGCGCCACGCACCTCGGGTGGCTGCGGAGAACGCGGCCCGCGGCGATATCCCGCTGCCCGGCGCACGGTGGTGGACTGCGGCGCGCAGCATCGCCCAGGGCTCGATCGAGGTCACGGGCGTGTCGGAACCCAGGGCCAGCGACACCCCGGCGGACGCGGCCTTCGCGAACGGATTGAGGGTGAGCGCGCGTTCCGTTCCGAGGCGCTGAGCGTAGAGGCCGTCGGTGCCGCCCCACAGGGCGTCGAACGCGGGTTGAACGCTGGCGATCACACCCCACGACGCCATCCGAGCCGAGTCCTCACCGTTCATCATCTCGGCATGCTCGAGTCGGTGTCCGAGTGCCGCGACCGCCGGCCCGCCCAACTCGTCGGCGACGACGGCGAAGGCGTCGACCGCCGTCGCGACGGCGGCGTCACCGATCGCGTGGAACCCCGACTGGATCCCCGCGACTGTGCAGGCGCGGATGTGATCTGCGATCTCGTCGACCCCGAGGTAGCTCTTGCCGGTGCTGTCACCCAGATCCGTATAGGGTTCACGGAGCCAGGCGGTGTGTGAGCCGATGGATCCGTCGATGAACAGGTCGCCGCCGAGAGCGTGGGCACCCGTGGACTGCAGCAACTTGAGTGCCTCATCGGCGTCGGCGACGGCCTCACCCCAGTAGCCGCGGACCTCGACACCGTGCGGGGTGGCCAGGAGTTCACGAAAGTCGTCGAGTCCGGAAATATCGGGGCCACCGCACTCGTGCACCGCGACGACGCCACGGGCGGCGAGGGCGTCAAGGGCCGCGGCGCGAGCGATGGACCGTTGCTCTGCAGTGAGCAGGGAGCGTGCCACAGCGCGGGCGACGTGGTGCGCCTCGACCGTCAGCGGACCGTCAGGTGAGTACCCGGCGGTGTCGGCCAGATCCGCCACCGACCGCCGCAGCGCGGTCGAGCACACCGCCGAGTGGACATCGATCCGCGACAGATACACGGTGCGTCCGGGTGCGGCCTCATCCAGTTGCGCCGTGGTGGGAGCCGCGCGTTCCGCCCAGCTCGATTCGTCCCAGCCGTGCCCCCAGATTACGGCGTCGCGGTGGGTGCGGGCGAAGGAAGACAGCCGGTCGAGACACTCGCGGAGCGAAGCTGCACCGACCAGGTCGAGCCCCACGATGTTCAGACCCAACGCGGTGACGTGCACGTGCGTGTCGACGAATGCCGGCGCGACGAAGGCGCCGCCGAGGTCCACCACGTCCGCGTCGGGGTGCAGTGCGTGGGCAGCACGGTCGTCACCCACCCAAGACACGATGCCGTCGGTCACCGCCATCGACGTGGCATCTGGGGCAAGGGAACTGTAGATTCGAGCGCCGACCAGCAGTTGTGTACTCACAGGCAAGCAGTCTGCCTCTTAAGGCAGACCGTCGCGATCACGGGTGGGGGTTCGAGGCTCCTCGTCGCTCACTTCAACCTCGAGTACCTCACCTTCGAATACCTCACCTTCGAATACCTCTTCGACGATTTCGCCCTCGACCACGTCCCCGGACCCGCGCCGGGTTGCCCGCGCGAAGGACCCTGCCCCGGCTGCGACCGTCGCGGCGCGGCGACCCGCCAGCAGGACGACTACGGGCCGAAGAAGCCACCGAGTGGGCGGGATGAGGAAAAGTAGCCCGAGCGCGGAGGTGACCAGGCCGGGAACGAACATGAGGGCTGACCCCAGCGCGACAAGCGCACCGTCCACAACCGCAGCACCGGGTGATCCGTTGCCGCTCGCGGCGAGGCGAAAGCCCTCTATCACCCGGCGCCACTGCGAACGCATCAACAGCAGACCGATCAGTGTCCCACCGAGCAGGAGCAGCACCGTCCACATCACACCAATCACATGCCCGACCAGAACGAGCGCGGCGATCTCCACCACGACGTACAGCAGGAACAGTGCGGCGTACATGACGCCCCCTTTCGGACGGTGGAGATTCAACGAGGGCCTGCGTTGCAGACGATCTGATCGTTCAACGTCCGGCGGCGCCGATTTTCTCCCGACCCAGCTATTCAAGACCCTAGCTATTCAAGCCGCCATTCCTGAACTCGGAGTTGTCATCGAGACCGCGCCTGGATCGTTCACCGTCCGGCGACGGCCCGCTTCCCTGCCGGCCCTGGTCGCACCAGGCCGGTCTCGTAGGCCAGCACCACCGCCTGCACTCGGTCACGGAGATTCAACTTGGTGAGAATCCGACCGATGTGAGACTTGATCGTCGACTCGGAGAGAAACAGTTGCTCGGCGATCTCCGAGTTCGACAGCCCGGTAGCGACCACGTGCAGCACTTCCCGTTCGCGTTCGGTCAGCACGTCGAGGATCTTGGGATCGCGACGCGGTGTCGGATCCTCGTCGAGGAACCACGCCAGCAGCCGCCGGGTCACCCTCGGCGACACCACCGCGTCGCCGGCTGCAACACTGCGAATGGCCGACATCAGATCTTCCGACGGGGTGTCCTTGAGTAGGAACCCGCTGGCCCCAGCCCGCAACGCGCCCAGGGCATGTTCATCGAGGTCAAACGTCGTCATCACCAGCACCCGGCTCGCGACGCCCGACTCGACGATCTGGGCTGTCGCGCTCACCCCATCTACCACAGGCATCCGAACATCCATCAACACCACGTCAGGCTCGAGCTTGCGAACCGCGACCACTGCCGCCGCTCCGTCCCCGGCCTCACCGACGACCGTGATGTCGTCCTGAGCGTCGAGCACCATGTTGAGGCCCATCCGCATCAGTTCCTGGTCGTCGACGAGAAGTACGGTGATCGGCACAGGCGCAAACCTAACATCGGGCTCCGGGTGAGCGCCGACACGGAGGCCGCCACACGGCGGCCCGAGAATCGCTGTCATTGGCGTGAAATCCGCCTATGATCAAGAGGTCCGATATTTGACGGCGCTCGGATCGGGGTAACCAGATGCGGATCGCGGATGTGCTGCGGAACAAGGGGCCGGCGGTAGCGACGGTAGATCCGGGAATCTCGGTCAGCGAGTTGATCGGCGAACTCTCCAGGCACAACGTCGGTGCGCTGGTGGTGATGGAGGAAGACGTCGTCGTCGGCATCGTGACCGAACGCGACGTGGTGCGCCGAATCCACGAACGCGGCAGAGATGTCCTCGACGCACGAGTCGCGGACATCATGACCACCGCGATCTTCGCCTGCCTTCCGACCGACACCGTTGACAGTCTTGCCGAAACCATGACCGAGCGCCGAATCCGGCACCTGCCGGTGATCGTGGACGGGCGCCTGGTGGGCATCGTCAGCATCGGCGACGTGGTGAAGAGCCGGATCGGCGAACTTCAGACCGAACGCGACCAACTCGAGTCGTACATCGACCACGGCTGACCGCGGAGCAACACCGAACTCCCGAGAAGGCGAGATAAGCATGTCTCTGTTCGCCGTGGAATACACCTACAATCCGGAGACGTCGTCGGGTCGCGACGATCACCGGACCGATCATCGCGCCTGGCTCGACGAACTCGTCCGACGCCACGTCGTACGCTCGATGCATCCGCTCGCCGACGGCAGCGGCGCAGTGATCATCGTCGACGCCGAGGACGCGGACTCCGTCGCACGACTGTTCAGGCACGACCCATTTTCCCTCGCTGATCTGGTCGAAAACGTGCGAATCAGCGAATGGACTCCCCCAATAGACGAGTTCAGCAGTTGACATCTGATTGATCCGGAGATGATGTCAGGAGTCATCGTGGCGCCGATCGGATTCCGCAATCACACTGGGGATGTACCACCGAAGCGAGGAGACAGTGATGGGCGACAGCAATCCGTTCGGGTTCGACCCCGACGATCTCGACCGTGTGATCCGGGAGGCGGGCGAGGAGTTGCAGGGCGTCAAAAACCGGATCGTCAAGTTCCTCGACCAGGCGGACTCGCAGATCCCGTGGACCGGAGTGTTCGCGGACTTCGCCAGAACGCCGCGCCCCGCCGCGAAGCCGGAAACGACCGGCGAAGCTGGTGACGGGGTGTGGGCCATCTACACCGTAGACGCCGAGGGGCTCGCGCGGGTCGAGCAGGTGTACGCCACCGAACTGGACGCACTCCGCGCCCACCGACACAACACGGACCAGCACAGGTCTGTGCGGTTCCTCCCCTACGGCGTCACCGTCAGCGTCCTCGACCAGTCGGACGAGCCTGACCGGACCAGCCAGTCGACTCCCTCAGAGACGGAGTGACGCAAGCTTCTCAGTCTCGCAATTCGAGCGGCAACTCCGCGGTCACCCGCCAACTCCCGTCGGTCTGCCGTCCTGCTTCGAGCGTGCCATGCAGGACGGCGACCCGCTCCCGCATCCCCAGTAGTCCGTTGCCGGATCCAAACGAGAACAGCCCGGACGCATTGCCGTTGTCGGTGATCTCGACGAGGACGTCGGTGTCGCGACGCCGCACCCGCACCTTCGCGCGCGGGCGTTCGCCTGCGTGCCGCAACACGTTCGTCAGCGATTCCTGAACCAGTCTGTACACGCCGAGACTGACCGCGGGGCTGATGTCGTCCAACTCGCCGGTCAACTCGAGCTCCACCGGCAGGCCTGCGCTGCGCATCATGCCGACCACGCGGGCGAGGCCTGCGGTGCCGTGCTGGGGCATATCGTCGGTCGCCGGTTCGGTGCGGAGCAGGGACACGGTTCGTCGTAGTTCAGCAAGGGCCTCCCGGCCAACGATCCCGATGTTCGCCAGTGCCTGCTTGGCGACGTCGGGCTTGGTCGTCACCGCGTAGGTGGCGCCGTCGGCCTGCACGATCATCACGCTCACCGCGTGCGCGATCACGTCGTGCAACTCCCGTGCGATGCGAGTTCGCTCGGCGGCGACCGCATCCTCGGCACGCCGATCCCGGTCGTAGTCGGCGACAGCAAGCCGGGCGGCCACCTCCTCGTCATACGCTCGCCGGGCGCCGAGAAATTCCGCCGTGATCCAGGAGAGTGCGAAGATCAGTAACGAGAACACACCGGTCGCGGCCACCCCCTGACCGAGCAACCAGATCGCCAGCGCCAAATCAGCGACGAGACCAACCACGAACAGGCCCGCGGCCCGCCGGCCGACATAGGCGACCAGGGTGTAGAGCGCCACGGCGAGCGCGAACAACCCGGGGTGCTCGGCGTCGAGATCGTCGATCGAATAGCTGACGAAGGTGATCGTGATCGACATGACCAGGATGACCCCGGCCGCCGTGCATGGATAGGTACGTCGCCACACGATCGGCAGGCACAACAGCAAACCCATGATCAGCTGTACCCAAGGGGATGCGCCGTCCGATGCCGCAAAGACGAGCACCTCGAGAGTGAGCAGGACTACCGCCAATATCGAGTCCGCAACGGTCGGCTTTCCTCGCAGCCACAGACTGAATCTCCGCATGAACGTAGCCTAGGGATCCCCCCGGGTGGGGGGTGTGGTTGAGTCTGCGCCTTAACGGTTCCTCACGGCTGAAGCCGGAGGATTCCAAGCTCAGACCGCACACACAACCAACCCGGAGGAAGGCCGCACATGTCTGACGTCGTCAACACTTGTGTGGCCCCGTTCTGCCACAGCCAGGATCACCCTGGCAGCGTTCCCATCCCTACCCGCAGTAAACCCGCAGGCCGTGCATCGGAACGTTCGTTTCCCGAGTTCGAGTCGCTGCGTGGCTCTCGCGAAGCAACTCGAACACGTCATCGTCGTATACCCGGGCCGCACCAACACCACCCTCCGGCCGGCCCGCCTGCCACGCTCGATCAATTCCCGTTTCGCCGCACCCACCGCAGCATCCGCCGCCTTGCGGGCCATCGTGGACTTCGCCAGAAAGGTGGGTTTGAAGTCCTCCACGGCGATCAAGTCGTGATGATCGACCACCCGCTTCGCCCACACCCGAGAATCGTGCCGAGTCTGTCGGGTGGCTTTCTTGTGCAGTGTCGCCGCCGCACGCCTGGCCCGCACGTATCCGCCGGTTTGGGGGCCGCGTTTCCCGTTGTGCCGTCTCGCCATCTTCCGTTGCGCCTTGGCCAACTCGGCGGCGCAACGCTTCCGATGCCCGAGAGACGGCAGGTCGTAGGCGCTGTCGGTGGCGGTCGCCGTGGTCGACACACCCCAATCGATACCGAGACCGCTGTCCGGGTCCGCGTCAGGGGCCGGTTCGGTGTCGCGCCGCACCACGAAGGAGGCGTACCAGTGCCCGAGGCTGTCCCGATACACCCGGACACTGGTCGGGTCGGACGGCAGCCCGCGGGACCACACCACCGGGATGGTGACACCCTTCGGCAACACCAGACGCCGCTCACGGATGCAGAATCCGCGGGTGGTGTACCCGAGCGACGGCAAAGTCTTCCTACGGGCTTTGAACGCCGGCCTTCCGCGGCCCTTCACCGTGAAGGAGTGGCCGAGGGCCAGCCCGTAAGTGCAGAGCATTCGTTGCTGTGCGACCTGGGAGCCGGACTCGAGCCAGCCACTTCGACCACGTGCGGCGGTAAGCAGTGTGCACAGTTTCGCGAACGTCGGCTTCTGCCCGGACTTGTGTTGATGGACGGCTTCGTTCCACAGGAACCGGCAACGATGCCATTCGCCCCGCAGTGCCGCGCCGAGAAGCACGCGCGGATCGTCGAGCTGGAGACCATGCCCGACCACGTACACCTACTCATGTCATGCGATCCGCAGTTCGGCATTAACCGGCTGGTCAAGGCAGTCAAGGGCCGGTCCTCCCGACTACTGCGACAAGAGTTTCCGCATCTCGATCCAGGCTTCCCACACTCTGGATGAACAGTTACTTCGTCGCCACAGTCGGCGGCGCAACATTGGAGGTCGTCAAGAAATATGTCGAGAACCAGCGAAACGTATAGCCGCTCTTACCTCCCCACGGCTAACGCCGGGGGTTTCTCGGGCGGCATCCGATGAATGTAGGTGACTGGGCGCTGCTGCTCACTGCAGCGACTGCCGCAGGATGGGTCGACGCTGTGGTGGGCGGCGGCGGGCTGATCCTCTTACCCGCGCTGTTCCTCGCCCTACCGCAGTTGACGCCGCAGGCAGCCCTGGCCACCAACAAGCTCACCGCATTCACCGGAACATCGGCGGCCGTCTTCACGTTTGCGCGCCGCATTTCGATGAACTGGAGACTGCTTGGTCCGGCCTTCCTGCTGGCGGCGGCGACGTCGGCGCTTGGTGCGGCGACGGTGTCACGGATCAACAAGGATCTGTTCATCCCACTCATAATGGTCGTGCTCGTGGGCGTCGCCGTGTTCGTCACTATCCGTCCGCAACTGGGCGTCACCCTGGCGAAGGACCCGCCGACACGGAGGAAGGTCGTCGCAGTCGTCCTCCTCGCGGCCGGAGTGTTCGGGTTCTACGACGGACTGTTCGGGCCGGGAACTGGAACGTTTCTCATAATCAGTTTCGCGACGTTCCTCGGCACCGAGTTCGTGCGCAGTGCCGCGATGGCGAAAGTGATCAACCTCGGGTCGAACTTCGGCGCGCTGGTGTTCTTCGCCGCCACGGGACACGTACTGTGGGCGCTCGGTCTGAGCATGGCGGTGTGCAATGTGATCGGGGCCGTCACCGGGTCTCGGATGGCGTTGAGCAAGGGCGCCGGGTTTGTCCGCATCACCCTGCTGGTCGTGGTGATCGTCATGGTGATCCGATTGGGATGGCAGCAGTTCGGCTGAGTATCGGACTACGGTGGTCCAGGTGACGGCTCCTCGACAGGTTGATCCGGAATTCCTTGCCCTCCCATTGCGTTCGCTGGCGGACGCCGCGTTGTCCGCGGCCCGCGCGGCGGGCGCCTCGCACGCTGACCTGCGGGTGCATCGCCTGACCAGTCAGTCTCTGCGACTGCGCGACGGCGAGGTGCAGTCGGCGGTCGACTCGACCGACCTCGGCTTCGCGGTTCGCGTCGTCGTCGACGGCACCTGGGGGTTCGCCTCCCATGCCGAGTTGACGCCCGCGACCGCTGCTGCGACGGCCGCGGAGGCGGTGGCCGTGGCGCGGGCGTTGCGCGGACTCAACCGGGAGCACGTCGAACTCGCCGCTGAACCCGTGTACACCGACGTCCGCTGGGTGTCGAACTACGAGGTCGATCCGTTCGAAGTCCCGGCCCCGGACAAGATCTCGGTGCTCGGCGAATACTCCCGCAGGCTGCTCGCGTCCGACGGCGTCGACCATGTCACCGCAGGTTGCCTGCAGGTCAAGGAGCAGACTTTTTACGCCGACCTCGCCGGCTCGTCCATCGTCCAACAGCGCGTCCGGCTGCATCCGCAACTCGAGGCCACCACCGTCGACCAGTCGGCCGGCGTGTTCGAGACGATGCGCACCCTCGCTCCACCGGTCGGGCGCGGGTGGGAATACGTCGCCGCCGACGGCGTCTGGAACTGGATGGACGAACTCGCGCAGATCCCGGACCTGCTGGCGGAAAAGGTGAAGGCCCCGTCCGTGGTGGTCGGCCCCACCGACCTGGTGATCGACCCCACCAACCTGTGGTTGACCATCCACGAGTCCATCGGGCACGCCACCGAATACGACCGGGCCATCGGCTACGAGGCCGCCTACGCGGGCACCTCGTTCGCCACCCCCGACAAGCTCGGCACCCTGCGCTACGGGACACCAATCATGCACGTGACCGCGGACCGGACGGTGCCGCACGGCCTCTCCACCACCGGCTACGACGACGACGGTGTCGAGACCCAATCCTGGGATCTGGTCGCCGACGGCGTACTGGTCGGGTACCAACTCGACCGGGCGTTCGCGCCGCGTCTCGGGTTGGATCGGTCCAACGGCTGCTCGTACGCCGACACGCCCCATCATGTCCCCATTCAGCGGATGGCCAACGTCTCTCTGCAGGCCGATCCCGTGACAGATCGCAGCACCGAGGAGCTCATCTCCGGTGTCGAGGACGGCATCTATGTGGTCGGCGACAAATCCTGGTCGATCGACATGCAGCGGTACAACTTCCAGTTCACCGGTCAGCGGTTCTATCGCATCCGTGGAGGGAAACTCGACGGGCAACTCCGCGACGTCGCATACCAGGCGACCACCACCGATTTCTGGGGGTCCATGGACGCGGTCGGTGGCCCGTCCACCTGGCAACTCGGTGGGGCCTTCAACTGCGGTAAGGCGCAACCCGGTCAAGTCGCGGCCGTCAGCCACGGCTGCCCCTCCGCGCTCTTCCGCGGCGTGAACGTACTGAACACCCGGACGGAAGGCGGCCGATGATCGCACCACAGCAACTCGTCGAGCAAGTTCTCGCCCGGGCCACGGTCGCCGAGACCATCGTCATCGTCACTGATGCCAGTGAGGCTTCCCTGCGATGGGCGGGCAACTCGATGACCACCAACGGCATGTCAACCTCCCGTAGTTGGACGGTCATTTCGATCGTCCGGGACGGCGAAATCGCGCGGGTCGGCATCGTCACCTCGGCCAGTGTCGATGCCGCCGAGATCGACGGGGTGGTTCGCTCCGCCGAGATCGCCGCCCGCGCAGCCGGGCCCGCATCCGATGCGATGCCCATGCTCACCGGCACCGAGACTGACGAGCACTGGGACACCGGCGCCGAACACACCGAGATCGGCGCTTTCGAGCAACTCGCCCAAGACCTGAGCATGGGCTTCGACCGCAAGGACCAGCTCTACGGTTTCGCCCATCACCAGCTACACACCACCTGGCTCGGCACGTCCACCGGGATCCGCCGCCGTGTGGTCCAACCCACCGGGTCCGTCGAGATCAATGGCAAGCGCGGCGACGCCAGCGCGTGGGTGGGTACCAGCACCAAGGACTTCACGGATGTCGCCGGCGTGAAGTTGCTGCAGGATCTATCGACGCGCCTCGACTGGGCGAGCAACCAGATCGAGTTGCCGGCCGGCCGGTACGAGACGGTCCTACCGCCGTCCACCGTCGCGGACCTTATGATCTGCTTGATGTGGAGTATGGAAGGAAGGGCCGCAGAGGAGGGGCATTCAGCACTGTCGGCACCCGGGGGAACCCGGATCGGGGAACAGCTGAGCGCACTTCCCCTCACCCTCTACTCCGATCCGGTCGCGCACGGATTGGAGTACGCGCCGTTCGTCACCACCGGGGCGTCGTCCGAATCCATGTCCGTGTTCGATAACGGGATGGACGTCGGCCGGGTCGACTGGGTGCGCGACGGCACCGTCCATTCGCTCTCGTATCCGCGGGCCGCGGCAAGGGAATTCGGAACCGATGTAACCGTCCCCGGCGACAACCTCATCCTCGACGCCGAGGGTTCGGTGTCGCTGGATCAGATGGTGGCCGAGACCGAACGAGGCCTGCTCCTCACCACACTGTGGTACATCCGGGAGGTCGACCCCGCCACCCTGCTGTTGACGGGTCTGACCCGCGACGGCGTCTACCTCGTCGAGAACGGGAAGGTCACGGGCGCGGTGAACAACTTCCGGTTCAACGAGAGCCCCCTCGACCTGCTGCGTCGAGTCACCCAGGCCGGCGCCACCGAACGGACCCTGCCCCGCGAGTGGAAGGACTGGTTCACTCGAACCGCCATGCCGCCGTTGCGTGTTCTGGATTTCCACATGTCGTCGGTCAGTAGGGCGCACTGAAGACGCCGGATTCCAGACACTCCTCGCTTTTCAAACACTGTTTGATACACTGTTTTAATGATGGTGGCGGAGACGACACGCGAACGACTCCTGGCTGCCGCGCAGCGACTGTTCGCACAGGGCGGCGAGGACGCGACCTCGCTGCGGGCGATCACCCGCGAAGCGGGAGCCAACGTCGCGGCGGTCAATTACCACTTCGGCAGCCGTGACGGATTGATTCGGCTCGTGCTCGAGAGCTACATCGAACCGATCAACGCCCAACGCCTGGCCATGTTCGACGCCGCGGTCGCCGAATACGGTGACCCCGTGCCGGTAGGCGTGCTGCTGACCGCGTTCGTGCGACCCGACCTCGACGTGCTCGCTGATCTGCGCGCGAGGAGCCCTCAGATCGCGCGATTCATCGGTCGTGCATATACACAACCCAGCGTGTCGGTGGCGGGGTTCATGCACGAGCAATTCGGGCCCGTCGCTGAACGCCTGATACCCCTTCTGCAGCAAGCGCTTCCGACGGTGCCGTCCCACGAACTGAAAATTCGTCTCGGTTTGGTGATCTCGATCATCATCGGCCTGTTCGCCACCGCCACACCCCCTTCCGACGGGCGTCCCCCGATGGAGTCCCCGGATGTCGACGTTCAACTGGCGCGGCTGGTCACTTTCCTCGAACCCGGCCTGGCCGCGCCACCACCCGGAGGAGAATCCGATGAACTCCCTTCCGCTCATTGACCGACCGGAATGGCTGAGCGAGGCGGCATGGCCCTGGAGCACGCGGGCGTTGCCCGCCGCAGATGGCCACGTGGCGATCACCGATGTCGGCGGCGGGCCCGTACTGGTCTTCGTCCACACCGGCGCTTGGAGCTTCGTGTGGCGTGACCTTCTGCGCGCGCTCACCCCGATGTTTCGATGTATCACCATCGACGCCCCCGGCTGCGGCCTCAGCGACCGAGTCCCGGGTGAGCGCGTGAGTCTGCAGGCCTCCGCAGACGCCGTACGCACGATGCTCGAGCAACTCGACCTTGCCGATGTCACCCTGGTAGCTCACGACCTGGGCGGGCCAGCCGCGCTTGCCGCCGCCGCCGCACAACCGGACCGAATCGCCGCCATCGCCGCCATAAACTGTTTCGGCTGGCGACCCACCGGTACGGCGTTCCGAGGCATGCTTGCCGTCATGGGCAGCACTCCGCTCCGCGCCACCGACGCGGCGCTCGGGTGGCTTCCCCGGGCTACGTCCGGGCGGTTCGGTGTGGGGCGGCGCTGGACAAAGGACGACCGGACAGTGTTCCGAGCCGGCATCGACCGCAGCGCCCGCGAGTCATGGCATCGGTACTTCGCCGACGCACGCAAAGCCGACCGGATCTACCAGAAGATCGACGCGGCACTGGCAGGCTCCCTCACCGACCGGCCCCTTCTGACCGTGTTCGGCGAACACAACGACCCGCTCAACTTCCAACCCCAGTGGAGGCAGCGGTTCCCCAGGGCGCAGCAGGAGATCGTGCCGGGCGGAATCCACTTCCCGATGTGCGATGATCCAGAACTGGTCGCCACTATGCTTCACAACTGGCATCGAGCTATCACACAGTGACACCACACTTTTCGACGGGCGGGTGTATGAATGCATGCGAGACGCGGCGTGGCGGATCCCTGGTAGGTCGCAAACGGCGTACGCGGCGAACAAGCGCGACCCATCTGTATTGGTCAGAATATCTTCTGCGACATGGCAATCAACATGTCCACACACTCGAACACCGAGGGGAAGCCATATTCAAACGCAGGCTGTGAGTGTCAAAGACGAGTTGCGCACACTCGGTGCTGCCGCCCTGACCGGAGGAGTTACTCTTGTCTCCTCATCCACTGCATCCGCTGAACCCAGCGACGTCGGGTGTCACCGGGGCGCAGGTGCTCGAACAGTTTCTGTAGTTCGGGGCGATCCTGCTTCGCGCCGGACGCCTGGTCGGTCCAGACACGCCAGCACCCCGCGGCACGGAGGGCATCAAGTTGTAAGTCGGCGTTCTGCATGCCGGTGAACACCTGGCAGTACCCGAGTTTGCTCCCGTTCCCTTCCCTCTGCGGGCCAAGAATGTCTGTTTTGTCCATAATCCGGTCGTCACTTGTGCATTTCCGAGCGTCCAGTGGGTCTACCGGTTCAGGGCCAGCCGAGAAAATCCACTACAGCGAACGTGCGGGACAAAACTCACCGACAGCGGCATTACGTCGCACCTGCTTTTGTTCTGTCCCGCAGTGTCATCGGGCGATTCGATCGCGACGATCGAGTGCCGGTCCCAGACTCAATCGGTGGTTTCTGTCCCACCGAAAACGCGCAGGTCGCGGCTCCTCGGCCTATCGGTCGTCGGGTGTGAGGGCCAAACCGATCGTCCCGGTCTTCCCCCGGCGAAGCAGGCTACCCTTCATCGTCAGCCAACCGAGAATGCCGTACTTGCTTGCGATCGCGTCGCGCGCATGATCGGTCTCGACGGCGTCCAGGACCACGGCCCGGGCGGGAACCTCCGAACCTTTGGGCTTGCCGCGGGAGTCGCACGGCGCAATCGTCACCTCCGGATTACGGCGGATCCGTTTGACCTTGTACGAGTCGGTCACCGTCCACATCAGCAGTCGGTCGCCGTCGGCAGCGGCCCACAACGGCGTCCCCACCGGACTGCCGTCTTTCCGAAACGTGGTGAGCAGGATATATTTCGCGGACGACACTCGTTCGAATTCTGTGTTCACCAGGTTCATGCTATCGGGTATCCGAGTGGGATCGTCGGGGTCATACGCGCTGCATGCTTTCGGGAGCGGATACGTTTCACATCGTTGTCTGGTTCGAGGTCGTTGCAATAGACCGATCCGGGGAGAAGGCTGATTGGTGACGGATTCGAACATCTCCGTCGGAAGCCGAGGAAACCGTATGCCACACGATCGACTGACCCCCGTGGGAAAGACCGCACTTGCTGTCGCGAGGGCCAGGGCCGAAGAGAGCACGCGAGCGGACCGACTCTTCGAAGATCCCTACGCCTCAGCATTCGTCGAAGCCGCTCCCGAGTCAGCTCCCGAGCAGCCGGCGGACTCGGACGGGGCAAATCGACTGCGGGATGACCTTGCTACGCACATCGTCACCCGGACTCGATTCTTCGAC
Organism: Rhodococcus marinonascens NBRC 14363; assembly: GCF_001894885.1. Classification (GTDB taxonomy): domain Bacteria; phylum Actinomycetota; class Actinomycetes; order Mycobacteriales; family Mycobacteriaceae; genus Rhodococcus_F; species Rhodococcus_F marinonascens. The sequence continues at coordinate 4,162 of NZ_BCXB01000040.1, read as the reverse complement.
AGGTATCTCCTCGACGCGTGCGCGCACGGATGCAGGCAGGTGGTGTTGCTCGCCGCCGGTCTGGACACCAGGGCATTCCGCCTGGATTGGCCCGACGACGTGCGACTGTTCGAGGTCGATCGCGCGGATATTCTGGGCTTCAAGCGCGATATCTTGGACGTTGCCGGTGCCGCTCCCGTCTGCGAGCGAACGATCATTCAGGCCGATCTCAGTGAACGGTGGGAGAAGCCCCTGGTCGCGGCCGGGTTCGACCGGACCGTTCCAACGGTTTGGCTGGCCGAGGGTCTGATGGTCTACCTCTCCGCCGACGACGCGGCAGGTCTGCTCACGACCATCGGCGACCTGTCCGCCCCAGGAAGCCGACTTTCTTTCGAGCGGTCACCGAGAACCCTACCCACCTTCCCGGATTGGGCCCTCAGCATGCCGCAGGCCACCGAGTTCGCCAGTCTATGGAAGGGAGGACTCGGCGAGGATGCTTCGCAACTTCTCGAGCAGCAAGGATGGGCTGTGACCCTTACCGGCCAGCAGCAACTCACCCGCTCGTATGGGCGCGCTCCACAAACCGACATCGCGTGGGGGTTCCTCACCGCCGCCCGCTGACTACGAAAGGCGACCTCCGCGCAGCACCCGCTGGATGTCTAGGAGGTTCCCGAAAGGGACTCGGTGAGCATGGGCCAGAAGCCGTGCAGATCGTCTTGCCAGTAGCCCCACGAGTGGGTGCCGGTGGGACGGAAATCGTACGTAGCCGGGATTCCCAGAGCATTCAGTCTGTCAGCAAGCTGATGCGTGCACTGATTGACGCCCGCCTCGATGATTCCCCCCGCGACCACTTGGTTGGCCAAGGCGCCGATATCCCCGTTGACTCCCGGATCATCGAAGGTCTCATGGGGACCGGGCAGCCCGCTACCACTGGTGATGTACAGGTTTATGCCACGCAACTTGTCGGCGTTGACGACGGGATCGTTCATAACCCAATCCGGGCCGCCGGGCGGTCCCCACATGTTCATGGGGTCGCCACCACGGGCGCTGACGACAAACTCGACGTAGTTCTGTCCGGGGACGGTACTGGTCTCCGCGCACCCGCTGAAGGCGCCGACCGCACGATACAAGGAGGGTGCGGCCTCAGCCAGACCCAGTACCGACGTCCCCGACATCGACAGTCCCGCGATGGCATTTTCCCCGTTCGTACCCAACGCAGCGTCGACGATTGGGGGAAGTTCCTGCGTGAGGAAGGTAGTCCACTTGTTGAGGCCGAGGACTGGATCTGGATGCTGCCAGTCGGTGTAGTAGGTGTACGCACCACCGATCGGGGTAATGACGTTGATGTTCTTGTCGGAGAAAAAGTCGACCACGTCTGTCTTGGACTGCCAGGTTGCCTCGTCCTCGCCGCCACCGGCACCGTTGAGTAGGTACAACGTCGGGCGAGGCACGCTGGTATCTGCGGGGCGGATGACCTCGAGTTGGATCACCCTCTCCATTGCCGCGGAGTAGACGTACATGTTCAGCTGCCGGTCGTTGACCTCTTCGATGCGGTCGAGGGCAGATCCATCTGCTGATGCCGGCTTGTTGACCGGAAGAGTTCGCCACCCATCCGCGGACGCCCCGGCCACGCCGCCGAACAGGCTTGACGAGGCAACGACAGCGACGACCAAGAGCGCCCGACGGTATCCGTTTGCAGTCATACACGCTCCTCGTACGGCGATACCAAGAACATCCCCCACCACGGTAACCGGAAAACACCCCCGCAGGCGGATGAACGGGGACCGCCCCATCTCGCTGTACTGCTGAACTGCGACGATCTGGCAGCGAAGTAGATGACAGGTGTGCCACAAAGGTTGCCGAGAAGTTTCGCCACGATGTGGTTGCGGTCATCCACAACTGGCACCGAACCGACTGACGCCGCCACCTCCATTGTGAGGATGGCGGCGTCATCCGGCGCCACGTGCGGGTGTCAGCTGAACGCACTCCCCGCGCCCGAGCCGCTGCCCGTGAGCGAACCGAAGTCGATGCACAACGATCCGAGGCACTTCTCGATGGCGATCACCGATACCGTGCCGTCGACGAAGTTGGTGACGTAGACGTGGGACCCATCCGGAGTGACCGCCACCCCCTCCGGGTTGGTCCCGACCGTGACCGTGTCGATCACGGTGTTGCCGGCAGTCTCGATCACCGAGACCGTACCGCCACCATTGTCGGTGACGTAGACGCGGGACCCGTCCGGGGTGACCGCCACCCCGGTCGGGCCGTTCCCGACGGTGACGGTGTCGATCACGGTGTTCCCCGCGGTCTCGATCACATCCACCGTGCCGGGACCACCATTGTTGGCGACGTAGGCGAAAGCTCCGTCCGGGGTTATCGCCACCCCCTGCGGGAAGATCCCGACGGGGATGGGCGCGCCCACGACCGTGTTGGTGGCGGTCTCGATCACATCCACCGTGCCGTCGACATTGTTGGTGACGTAGGCGTGGGACCCGTCCGGGGTGACCGCCACCCCGGTCGGGTTATTCCCGACGTTGACTGTCGTGGCCACGGTGTTCCCGACGGTCTCGATCACCGACACCGTTCCGCCCAAAAAGTTGGTGATGTAGGCGAAAGCTCCGTCCGGGGTGACCGCCACCGCGTTCGGGCTATTCCCGACGGGGATGGGCGCGCCCACGACCGTGTTGGTGGCGGTCTCGATCACATCCACCGTGCCGTCGCCAGTGTTGGTGATGTAGGCGTGGGCGCCGTCCGGGGTGACCGCCACCCCGGACGGGCTATTCCCGACGGTGACGGTCGTGGCCACGGTGTTCCCGACGGTGTCGATCACATCCACCGTGCCGTCGCCAGTGTTGGTGACGTAGGCGTGGGACCCGTCCGGGGTGACCGCCACCCCCCGCGCGCCGTTCCCGACGCCGATGGTGTCGATGACGGTATCCGCTGCCGCGGCCGCCGCCCCAAAACCGGCCATACCCAACACCATCGCAACAATGGCAGCCACCCCGAATACCAGACGCCGGGCACGCCCCCGAATCGCAGCGTACCTGCGGAAACTACTGTGGCGATTCACATTCTTCTCCTGCCTGAGAGGAACAAAACGGATCAACCTTGCAGTGGCAAGCGGCAATCGGATCAGACCACCAGCCCAGGGCAGGCTAACAATCACATCGTGATTTCGGACCTACGACTCGCCGAACATCATCGGCTACTCCGGTCAACGAACCGAGTGACGCCGCCACCCTCACGGTCGGGGTGGCGGCGTCATTCGGCTCTGCTGTGCGTGTGTCAGCTGAACGCGCCGCCCGAACCGCTGCCCGTTTAGAGCCGAAGTCGAAGCACAGCGATCAGGTGCACGTGTCGATCGCGATCACCGACACCGAATCGCCTCTACTGTTTGCGACGTAGGCGCGAGACCCGTCCCCAGGTGATCGCCACCCAGGACGCGCTGTCCACGACGCGAAGGATATCGATGACGGTATCCGCCGCCGCGGCCCCCGCCCCCCACCGGCCATACCGAGCACCATCGCAACAATCGCCGTCAACCTGAACACATGACGTCGGGCCCGCCCCCGAATCGGCGCGCAACCGCGGAAACTACTGTGGTGATTCACATTTTTCTCCAGCCTCAGGAGAACAAAACGAATCAACCTTGCAGTGGCACAACCGGTAGTCGGATCCGAACACCAGCCCATCGGAGGCTAACAGCCGGATTCTTATCGCGACGCAGAATCCGCCGGAACTCTCACGGCCACACGGCCACACGAGGCACGATCGAGCACTCGGACCGCCGTGCCGTACACCCCACATCCGATGGGCTGCTGGCCACCGGCACACGCTGCCTCACTCGATGAGTAGAAACGGCATGAGCTGGGGTAGCGCAGGGGCAGCCCTGGTGGGCCGCCAGTTCACGTAACCGCCGCCGACTCACGTCAACGAACCGTATGACAAGTACAGATGTCAGCTGAACGTGCTGCCTGTGCCCGAGCCGCTGCACGTCACGAGCCGAAGTCGAAGCACAGCGATCCGGTGCACGTATCGGTGTCGATCACCGACACCGAATCGCCGTCACTGTTGGTGACGTAGGCGCGGGACCCGTCCGGGGTGACCGCCACCCCGATCGGCTCGTTCCCGACCGGAATGGTGTCGACCACCGTGTTGGTGCCGGTGTCGATCACCGACACCG
>NZ_BCXB01000039.1 GCF_001894885.1 Rhodococcus marinonascens NBRC 14363 | reverse complement strand
ATTCGTCATTTCTGTTGGTGACGTAGGCGCGGGACCCGTCCGGGGTGATCGCCACCAAGAACGGGTTGTCCCTGACCTTGACGGTCTCGATGACGGTGTTGTCGGCGGTGTCGATCACCGACACCGAATCATCGAAACTGTTGGTGACGTAGGCGCGGGACCCGTCCGAGGTGACCGCCACCCAGGATGGGCTGTCCTCGACGGGGACGGTCGCGATGACGGTGTTGCCGGCGGTGTCGATCACATCCACCGTGCCATTGTTGCTGTTGGTGACGTAGGCGCGGGACCCGTCCGGGGTGATCGCCACCCCGGACGGGAAGGCCCCGACCGGGACGGTCGCGATGACGGTATCCGCTGCCGCGGTCGCCACCCCCATTCCGGCAGTACCGAGCATCATCGCAAATATGGCTGTCCCCCCGATCAACAGAGGGCGGACGCGCCCCCCGACCATGGGATAGCCGCGAAAAGTACTGTGGCGATTCACATTCTTCTCCTGCCTCAGAGGAACAAAACGGATCAACCGTGCAGTGGGAAAACCGGTGGTCGAATCCGCCCACCAGCCCATCGGAGGCTAGCAGCCCGATTCTGACTTGAGCCCAGGACTCGCCGAACTCCTCACGGCCACAAGGCCACACGATCGAACACTCGGACCGCCGTGCGGTACACCGCACATGCGATGGGGCGGCCTGCCACCGGCACGGGCTGCCTCACTCGACGGGTAGAAACGGCATGAGCTCGGGTAGCGGAGGGGCAGCCCTGGTGGGCCGCCAGTTCACGTAACCGCCGCCGACTCACGTCAACGAACCGTATGACGCCGCCACCCTTTGGGGGTGGCGGCGTCATACAGGCCCACAAGTACAGGTGTCAGCTGAAGACGCTACCCGAGCCCGAGCCGCTGCCCGTGAGCGATCCGAAATCGATGCACAGCGATCCGAGGCATTTCTCAATGGCGATCACCGACACCGTGCCGTCAACGAGGTTGGTGACGTAGACGCGGGAGCCGTCCGGGGTGATCGCCGCCCCGACCGGGCCATTCCCGGCCGGGACGGTGTCGGCCACCGTGTTGGTGCCGGTGTCGATCACCGACACCGTGCCGTCGTCAGTGTTGACGACGTAGGCGCGGGTTCCGTCCGGGGTGATCGCCACCCCTTCTGGAAAGCTTCCGACCATGACGGTGTCGACCACCATATTCGTACCGGTGTCGATCACCGACACCGTGCCGTCGTCAGTGTTGACGACGTAGACGAAGGATCCGTCCAGGGTGATCGCCACCCCGAACGGGTTGTTCCCGACCAGGATGGTGTCGATCACGGTATCTGCCGCCGCGACCGCCCCCGTACCGGCCATACCGAGGACCATCGCAACAATGGCAGCCATCCCGAGCACCAGACGTCGGGTGCGCCCCCGAATCGTGGGGTACCTGCGGAAACTACTGTGGGGATTCACATTGTTCTCCTGACTCAGAAGAACAAAACGGATCAACCGTGCAGTGGCGATGGCCGGCAATCGAATCAGAACACCAGCCCAGCGCAGACTAACAACCACATTCCGATTCCTAGCCCACGACTCGCCGATACCCTCATACAGCCACCAGACCGCACTAGGCATACTCGCGCACTAGACCGCGCCGACGGCGAAGCCTTCAAGTACGAGCGGAGAGCGAGCGGGCAAGCAAAGGCCCGATGATCGCCAGGGCTGGCGGTTCGATCATCTCGTTGTGTTCGCAGTCCACTTCGTACTCGTGGATGCGACCGGTCACGAGCGGCCCCCACTCGGCCGCCGAGTGCAATCGAGCAGCGCCGTCCCCGTCCCGAGCAGCAGGGAAGATGAGCAGGTCACCGTTGTAGAGCTGCGGGGCATACCCGTGCCCAAGCTGCCTGGAGTTTTCGTACCCCGCGGCGATCCGTTCGAGGTGCCGCCCTTGCACCCCGGTCTCGGCCCCGAACGACTCGTCGATCAACCGCGCTGCGCGCTCATAGGTGATCTCACCATCCACGTCGATCTCGAGTCCCAGCCCGCGCAGAAGATCTCGGATGTCGAGTTCGCCGGACAGCGGGTCTTCGCCATTGTCGGGGTAGCTGTCCATGATCGCCAGTGTGGAGACTTCTTCACCCGACCCCTGCAGTTCAACGGCCATGGCATGCGCGAGTATCCCGCCGAGCGACCAGCCGAGCAGATCGAACGGTCCCTCGGGCTGGATCGCCTTCATCTCCTCGACGTAGCGGTGCGCGAGTTGGTCGATCGATCGGTATTCGCCGGCACCACTGATCGTGGGCAGTTGCAGTCCGTATACGGGCCGGTCGGAGGGCAGATGCTGCACGAGCCCTGCATAACCCCAGGACAGTCCGATTGCCGGATGCACGCAGAACAACGGTCTGCCACTTCCCTGCGCTCGTAGCGGAATCACCACGGCAAGTGCGTCTTCCACCCCGGCGCTCCGGTTCGGACTCTCCAGACGACGGGCGATCCCCGCCGGCGTGGGGTCGAGGAACATCCACTGCAGCGGAACCCTTCGATCCAACCTGGCCTGCAGTGCGCTGACGATCCTGGTGGCAAGGAGCGAATTTCCACCGAGATCAAAGAAGCTGTCGGCGGTGCCCACTCTGTCCACCCCGAGGACCTCGGCGAACACGTCCACGACCGTGCGCTCGGTCTCCGTGGCCGGAGCTCGATACGCTGCACCGGTCGAGCCGAACTCCGGTGCGGGCAGCGCCTTCCGGTCAAGTTTGCCCACCGGGGTCATCGGGATCTCATCGAGCACGACCACAGCGGATGGCACCATGTGCGCGGGCAGACGCTCGGCGGCGTAGGTGCGCAGCTGCGCAGGCTCCACGTCCTGTCCGCCTTGGGCACGCACATACGAGGCCAGTACGGTGGACCCCGACGGTCCGGTGTGACCGATGGTGGCCGCGAAGGCAACCGCCGGATGGCCGGCAAGCACGGCGTCTATCTCCCCGAGTTCGATGCGGAATCCGCGCACCTTGACTTGGAAGTCGCGGCGGCCCACGTACTGAAGGGTGAGGTCGCGCCGCCAGCGCACCACATCGCCGGTCCGGTACATCCGGTCGCCCGGCTTTCCGAAGGGGCAGGCTACGAATCGTTCCGAGGTGAGCGCTGTCGGGTTGTGGTAACCGCGTGCCACACCTGGCCCCGAAATGTACAACTCGCCGGGCACACCGACCGGGAGGGGTTGCAGTCGATCGTCGAGGACCAGGAACGCGAATCCCACTGCGGGCGCGCCGATGTTCGGGTCTTCGCCGGGACTCATCGGGGCGCTGACACTCGCCTGGACAGTGGTCTCGGTGGGACCATACCCGCTGTGCAGGCTGCGACCCGGCGCCCACTGCGCGACCACCTCCGGCGGGCACGCCTCGCCCACCAGATCCAGGACACGAAGCGAATCGAGTCCGGTGTTGTCGAGGGCCGCCACCGCGGTCGGCGTGATGGTTGCATGGGTGACCTGCTCGCGACGGAACAGATCCGTCAGCTCACGGCCGCCGAGGATGTTGGGCGGCACGATCACGATCCGCGCCGAGGCGCTGAACGCCATCGTCAACTCGAACACCGACGCGTCGAAACTCGGTGAGGCGAAGTGTGACACCCGGGAATCGTGCGTGACCTGGAACCTTTCACGTGTTTCCGCGGCGAAGTTGGCCATGCCGCAGTGCGTGACCGTGACCCCCTTCGGTCTTCCGGTAGATCCCGATGTGTAGATCAGATATGCCGGGTGCGTGAGATGCAATGGACTCGTCCGCTCAACGTCGGTGATCGGCTCCGGCGATACCTCGGTCACCCGCTCGGCAAAGTCCGCGTCGTCGAGCACCAGCCAGGGAACCACGTCGGGCAGATTGCGCCGGCTATCTCGCAGGGTGAGGCCGAGCGAAGCCCGGCAGTCGGTGAGCATGTAGTCGATTCGCTCGCGCGGGTATTTGGGATCGACGGGCACGAAGGCCGCGCCTGCCTTGGTAACCGACCAGATCGAGATCACCGACTCGATCGAGCGTGGTATTCCGAGTGCCACGAAGCTCTCGGGTCCCACCCCATGGCCGCGGAGGACCCTCGCCAGCCGATTGGATCGCTCGTCGAGTTCGCGGTAGCTGATCTGACGGCCCTCGTACGACAGCGCCACCGAATCCGGGTCGAACGCGACGGCGTCGGTCAGCAGTTCGGGCCAAAGCTTCGCCGGCACATCGGGTTTGCCCCGGGCAGGCACAATGGACCGCATCTCCACCACGTCGAGGAGTGAGAGGTCGCCGATCGGCCAGTCGGGGTTGTCGGTGACAGCGTCCAGTATCCGCACGAATCTGTCGGCGAATCCGCGGACAGTATCGGCGTCGAAGAGATCGGTGGCAAAGTCGATGGCGCCGTTGATCCCTGATGGCGCACCGGTGGCGTCGAACTCCTCCGCCAGGAGAAATTCGAGATCCATTTTGGCCACACCGACTTCGGGGTCGATACCCCGAATCTCCAATCCCGGCAGTGTCAGCACAGGGCGCTCGTTGTTCTGAAATTCCAGCGAGACCTGGATGATCGGCGTATATGCGGTCGATCGTGTCGGCCCGATCGCATCCACCACACGCTCGAAGGGAACGTCGGCGTTCGCAAAGGCGCCGAGATCCACCTCGCGACAATGCGCCGACAATGCGGTGAACGATTCAGCGGTATTCACCCGCGTACGCAGAGCCAGCGTGCCCACGAACATACCCACGAGTCCGTCGAGCACAGGTTCCCCCCGGCCGGCGATGGGCGTTCCGATCACGACGTCGCTGGTGCTGCCGAGCCGCGCCAGCAGGATGGCGAGTGCGGCGTGCACGGTCATGAATTCGGTGGAGCGAAGACGTCGCGACAGCAACCTGATACGCCGATGAAGGTCGCTGTCGATGGAGAAGTGGACCCGCGCCCCACGGAAGGACTGCTGGGAGGGCCGATCACGGTCGGCCGGTAGTTCGAGGAGATCGGGAATGCCCGCCAAGGCGGTCTTCCAGTAGGCCAGCTGCGCCCCGATCAGCGATTCGGCATCCTCGTCCGAACCCAGCAACTCCCGCTGCCACAAGGTGTAGTCGGCGTACTGCACCGGCAGCGGTGCCCATTCGGGCCGACCGCCACAGGCCCGGGCAACATACGCCGTCATCACGTCGCGCACAAGCGGGACCATCGAGAACCCGTCCGCCGAGATGTGATGCACCACGACGGCGAGCACGTGCTCGGTCACGGAGAGTGAAAACAGTCCAACCCGTATCGGGGGCCGCGAAGTGACATCGAAACCCGCTGAGACCAGCCCGGTCAGCCTCTCGCGCAGGCGGGCCTCGTCGACAACTTCGACGGGGATCAGGGAGGGTGCCGCACCATCGGCGGGCAGAATCTGTTGTACCGGCGCGGAACCGCGCACCGGGAACATCGTTCGCAGCGACTCGTGCCGCCCGATGACATCGGTGACAGCCGAGTTCAGCGCTCGCACATCGAGTTCACCGCGCAGCCGCACCACGATGGGAATGTTGTAGGCGGCAGAGGCTGTGTCGAGCTGGTTGATGAACCACATGCGCTGCTGAGCGAACGACAGCGGAATGCCCTCGGTTCGTGTGCGGGCTGCGAGCACCGGGCGCCCGGACTGCCCGGCACCGGCGTGCTCGATCCGTGCCGCCAGCGCGGCGACCGTCGGCGACTCGAACAGATCACGCACCCCACTGTCGGTGCCGAGCACCGCCCTCAACCGCGCCATCACCCGTGTCGCGCTCAGGGAGTTGCCGCCGATGTCGAAGAAGGCGGCGTTGGCACCCACACGTTCGAGACCGAGCACCTCCGCGAAGACGCCGGCAACCGTCTCCTCGATCGGACCGACCGGTACCCGAGACTGCCCGACTCCGGAATAGTCGGGCTCTGGTAGTGCCGTGCGATCCAGCTTGCCGACTGCCGTCAATGGAATGCGTTCGAGCAAAATGATCGACATGGGCACCATATGAGACGGCAGGCGTTCGGCCAGATGCCGGGTGAGTACGGCGGTATCGAGGGAGCGATCCGGCGCCGGTACCACGTAGGACACCAGCAGGGTGTCTCCCGCGCGGCCGCGGTGCGCGATCGTGGCAGCAAACCCGACGTTCGGCACCGACATGAGGGTGGAGTCGATCTCGCCGAGTTCGACGCGGAAACCGCGAACCTTGACCTGGAAGTCGCTGCGGCCCACGAACTCTATGCTGCAGGCGGCGGTCCACCGCACGATGTCACCGGTGCGGTACATCCTCTCGCCGGGGCGGAAGGGGTCGGCAACGAACCGCTCCGCGGTGAGTGCCGGTCGGCGGTGGTAACCGCGGGCCAGACCGACCCCGGCGAGATACAGCTCCCCCGGAACTCCCACGGGGACCGGTTGCAGCCGGCTGTCGAGCACCAGTTCCGTCACGCCGCGGATGGGTCCGCCGATGGTAACCGGTGCCCCACCGACCATCGGTTCGCTGATGTTGGACATGATCGTCGTCTCGGTCGGTCCGTAGGCGTTGTACAACCGACGGCCCGGCGCCCAGCGGGCGACGAGTTCAGGTGGGCACGCCTCACCACCGAACACCAGGTCAGTCAGATGTTCCAGTCCGGCGGGATCGAGTGACGACAGCGCCGCAGTGGTGATGAACGCATGGGTGACCTGACGGTCTGCCAGTAGTCGCGCGAGTTCCTCGCCGCCGAACACGGTGGGCGCGGCAATCACCATCGTCGCACCGGCGCCGAATGCCTGCAGATACTCGAACACCGACCCGTCGAAACTGGGCGTGGAGAAGTGCAGGGTGCGGGACTGTGATGTCGCCCCGAGGCGTTCGAGCTGATCGAGGGCGAAGTTGTCCAGTCCGCGATGGGTGACCACCACACCCTTGGGCCACCCCGTGGACCCCGAGGTGTAGATGACGTATACGGCGGTGTCCAGCATGAGCGGACCTGTTCGGTCGGCATCGGTCACCGACCCCGCAGAGTGCTGTGCGCATTCGGTCGCGAAGTCGGGGTCGTCCAGGGCCAGCCAGTGCGCGGCGCTGGGGAGTTTGCCTCGGTGCTCGTTCGTAGTCACACCGATAGTGGCTCCGGAATCGGTGAGCATGTGGGTGATGCGCTCATCGGGGTAGTTCGGGTCGATCGGGACGAACGCCGCTCCGGTCTTTGCCACCGCCCACACCGACAGCACCGATTCGACGGACCGCGGTATCCCGATGGCCACGAAGGTCTCCGGGCCCGCACCCCGCGCGATGAGTGCACGGGCGAGACGATTCGACCGCCCATCCAGATCGCCGTAGCTGATCTCGTGGTCCTCGTGGCCCGGTGCGATGTAGGACAGGGCGATCGCGTCCGGGTCGAGCGCGGCCGCCGCCGCCAGAATCTGCGGCAGCGTGCGGGTCGATCCACCGGGACGGCCCCGAACCGGCACCAGATCGGTGCGCTCACGGTCGGTCAGCAGTGACAGTGCGGCCAGCGACCGGTCGGGCGTGGTGCAGGCTTCGAGCACCCTCAGCACGCGGCCCGCAATGTCTTCGACGACGTCCACCCCGAAAACCTCGGGGAGATACTCGAATTTCAGGTGCAGGCGATCGTCGGCGGACGCCACCAGACTGAGCGGATAGTGGGCGGCATCTCGTGCGTCCACCCCGGTGACACGCATTCCGGCGATATCGCTGTCGGTCGACAGGCCCTCGCGGTCGACGGGATACGACTCGAATACCGTCAGCGTGTCGAATCCGACCTCCGGCCCCGCGCCGTGCTGAATATCGGCGAGACCGAGGTAGTGGTGATCCAGCAAAGCCGCCTGTTCGGCCTGGACCCGCTCAAGCAGAGCGCCAATGGTTTCGGTGGAGCGCAACCTGATCCGGACGGGCAGCGTGTTGATGAACAGCCCGATCATCGTCTCGATGCCAGCCAGTTCGGGAGGCCGCCCCGAGACGGTGGCACCGAACAGAACGTCGTCGCGGCCGGTCAGCATGCCGAGCACAATCCCCCAGGAACCCTGCACGAGAGTATTGAGGGTCAGTCCACGTGAACGCGCGACCTCACGCAGGCTGGTGGTGCGATCCACGTCCAGGTCGAACACCCACTCCTGCGCCGTGGTGGACAGCTGCCGGCCCCGATCCCCCGGCGCGAGTAGGGTCGGTCCTTCCACCCCGGCGAGGACCCGGACCCATACCTCCCGGGAAGCGTCCTGATCTCGGTGTTTCCTCCACGCCAGATAGTCGTGATACCCGCGAACATGTGGCAGCGGCGACGGATCGGCGTCGGTTGCATAGAGCGTCAACAACTCCCCGAACAGCAGCGGCATCGACCAGCCATCGAGAAGGATGTGGTGATTGGTCGATACCAGCCGACATCCGTTCTGCGCGGTCGTGATCAGCATGAACCGGATCAGCGGGGCGTGCGTCATGTCGAAGGGGCGGACCCGGTCTTCGGCCAGTACCCGCTCGACCTCGGCCGCCGCGGCACCCTCGTCGAGAGCTGTCAGATCGAGTTCACGCCAGGGCGCCTCCACTTGTTGCCGGACGACTTGAACCGCGTTGCCCTCGACGTCGTGCACGAAGGCTGCGCGCAGGTTGGCGTGCCTGCCCAGCAGCGCGTCGGCCGCTCGACGCAGGCGCGCCAGATCCACAGCGCCTTCGAGGTCGAGACTCACCTGCACCAGGTAGGCGTCCAGGGACTCGTCTGCGAGTTCACTGTGGAAGAGCATGCCTGCCTGCAGCGGCGACAAGGGCCACACATCTGCCAGGTCCGGGTAGCGGCCTTCGAGCTCCACGATCGCATCCTGCCGAAGTTCGACGAGCTCGAAATCCGACGGCGTGAATCCACCACCGCCAGACTCCACGTGCGCGCCGAGAGCAGCGAGTGCCGTTATCCACAGCTGCGCGAGTTCGTCGATCTCCTCGGCGGTCAGGATGCCCGGAGGGTAGGCCCAGGTGGAGTTCAACTGGGGGCCGTCGCCCGAGTCGACGATCATCGCGTTGACCTCCACGACGGCGGCGACGGGCATCTCCGCCTTCAGTGCCCCGCGCAGTCCGGGTTCGTCGATCGGCACCCACCCCTCGCCGGTCTCCGTGCCGGTCCGCCCCAATCTTCCGAGATAGTTGAAGCTGACCTGTGGGTGAGGAATCGGGGAAAGAACCTGGGCCGTCTCGCTGTTCAGGTATCGAAGGAGGCCGAACCCGATGCCGTGGTCCGGAACGGTGAGTAGTTGCTCCTTGACGGTCTTGATCGCGGCCCCAGCCGACCCGCCGCCCACGAACGCGTCATCGAGGTCCACGCCGCTCAGATCGAGTCGCACCGGGAAGATGGACGTGAACCATCCGATCGTGCGGGCGAGATCCGCGCCCGGCACCACCTGCTCTTCACGACCGTGGCCCTCGAGACTCACCAGCGCCTCTCGAAGGTTGATCCCCCGGTTTCGCCGCCATCGGATCAGCGCCATGGTCAGCGCGGTCAACAATGCATCCCCCACGCTGCCGTGAAACGCCTGCGGCACGCTTGTCAGAAGCGTCTCGGTCAACCGGGCAGGAAGTCGAACCTCGATGTCCGCCGTAGTGGCGCCGGTATCCGACGTGTCCAACGGGCGCGAACCGAGTACCGGATCGGGTGCGTCCAGCATCCCACGCCAGAGTTCGACCTCGGCTGTGGCACGGCGTTCGCGCGCTGCATCGACAAGCGCATGCGCCCACCGGCGCATCGACGTCCTCGGTGGCTCCAGCATCGGTGCCGCGCCGGACTGCAGCTGTGCGCACGCCAGGGCGAGGTCGGGGATCAGAATCCGCCACGAGACACCGTCCATCACCAGGTGGTGGACGGCGATCACCAACCGGCTATCGGCGCGGTGGCCCGTATCCAGCCACACCGCCTGCATCATGACGCCCGACTCCGGGTCGAGCCGATCGAGTGCCGCGTCGAGCTCGCTCGCGGTAATCTCGCCGAACCCAGCACCGGTGGCGTCCATGGAGACCCGCCGGAGCACCGTGGCCGCGCGCACCGCACCTTCGGCCTGCACGCCCATCGACCAGCCCTCTTCGGTGCGCGAGGTGCGGTGCAACCGCGCCCGCAGGAGGTCGTGCCGGTCCAGCACGGATTGTAGGGCCCGCACAAGAATGTCCTCGTCCAACGTTGGAGGAAGCGTGAACAGCGCGGTCTGCGAGTAACGGCGAAAATCCCCACCACGGTCGAGCATCCACCGCACGATCGGTGTCAACGGAATCTCGCCGAGGCCGCCTCCTGGCAACTCGTCGAGAACGACCGCCTCGTCACCCGTCCCGGCCGTCTCGGCCAGCCCCGCAACGGTTTTGCGTTCGAACACATCTCGCGGCGAAATCAGTACCCCGGCAGCCTTGGCGCGGGTGACCAGCTGGATGGACATGATCGAGTCCCCGCCGATGGTGAAGAACGAGTCATCGACGCCCACCGAGTCGAGTCCCAGAACCTCGGCGAACAGGTCCGCGAGAATGCGTTCCGTCTCGGTGACCGGGCTGCGGCCCGTGGTCACCCGCTGCCCGAAGTCCGGTTCGGGCAGCGCGTTCCGGTCGAGTTTGCCGTTTACTGTCAACGGCATCGCGTCGAGAACCACCACCGCCACCGGGACCATGTGCGAAGCCATCTTCTCCGCGGCCGCGCCCATGATTGTCGCCGGGTCGATCGCGACGCCGGTCTCCGGCACCACATACCCCACCAGCCGATCCCCGCGCACCGCCACCGCCGACTGCGCCACGCCTTCGCACGCGAGCAGGGCCGACTCCACCTCGCCGAGTTCGATCCGGTAACCCTTCACCTGCACCTGGAGGTCGTTGCGGCCGAGGTACTCGAGTTGTCCGTTCGCGTTCCACCTGCCCAGATCACCGGACCGGTACATCCGCGAGCCGGGCGCGAAGGGGTCGGCAACGAACCGGGTCGACGTGAGAGCGTGCCGGCCGAGGTAGCCGCGCGAGACCTGCGCACCGGATACATACATTTCCCCGACCACTCCCCGCGGCACCGGATGCAGGCGCCCGTCGAGCACGTACACGTGCAGTCCTGGCAGGCCCCGGCCGATCACCGATGCGGACCCCCCCGTCACGAGGTCCCGGTCGATCGGCAGGTGACTGACGTGCACGGTTGTTTCCGTGATGCCGTACATGTTGACCAGGACGGGACCGGCGTCGCCTCGGCGTGCGTACCAGCGCCCCAGTTGCCCGAAGTCGAGAGCCTCACCGCCGAAGATCACGTACCGCAGAGACAGACCGGGGCCACCGGCGAGACGATCCGCCTCCGCCAACTGGTAGAAAGCCGTGGGGGTCTGATTAGCGACCGTGACGCGTTCGTCGCGGAGGAGTTCCAGGAACTTCTCGGGTGAGCGCGCGGTGAAGTGGTCCACCAGCACCAGTCGTCCACCGCACCCGAGCGCGCCCCACATCTCCCACACCGAAAAGTCGAATGCGGCGGAATGGAACATGGTCCACACATCTTCCGGCCCGAACCCGAACAGCGTCTGGGTGTTCGCCAGTAAGGTGACCGCGTTGCGATGCGAGACCTGCACGCCCTTCGGCCGCCCGGTGGAACCCGAGGTGTAGATCACGTACGCCACCGAGTCCGGGCGCAGCGGACTCCGACGCTCGGGGTCGGTCACCGGCAGGGACGAGAGCCGCTGTACGGCATCCAGGGTTTCCGGGTCGTCCACGGCCACCACCGGGACCCCGGTGATACGGACTGTCTGCGCGTCCGCCGACGTGGTGAGCACACACATCGGCCGGGCATCGCCCAGCAGGAAAGCCAACCGTTCCGTCGGGTAGGTCACGTCCACCGGGAGGTAGCCGGCGCCCGATTTCACCACCGCCAGCAGCGCGACGACGAGGTCGATCGAGCGCGTCATGCCCACGGCCACAAGTGTTTCCGCTCCTGCTCCCCGCACCACCAGCAGTCTCGCGAGCCGGTTCGCCCGTTCGTCGAGTTCCCGGTACGTCAGCGATGTGCCGTCGCAGCGCACCGCGACGGCATCGCCCTCGGATGCCACCACCCGATCGAACAGGTCCGCCAACGACACCGGTACGACAGCAGTTCCCGGTCGATACGCGGAGGTGAGCAGAAGTTCGCGTTCGGGCGCACGCAGGATATCGATATCCCCCACCGGCACGGTCGGGTCGGCGGCGACGGCCTCGACCACCCGCACGAAGCGCGCTGCGAAAACCTCCATCGACTCACGATCGAGCACGTCGGTCGCGTAGCGGAAACCGGCGTTGATCCCGGTCGGCACGCCCCGCTCGTCGACCCGCTCCGCCAGGCTCAGCTGCACATCGAACTTCGCCACGTCCAGATCCACGTCGAGGGACTGGGCGGTGAGCCCGTGCAGTTCCAGGTGTGTACGGGTGGCGTTCTGGAATTCGAGCATCACCTGGAACAGCGGTGCGTGCGCGGTGGATCGGTCAGGTGCGAGTTCGTCCACCAGTCGCTCGAAGGGAATGTCCGCGTGCTCGAACGCCCGGAGATCGACCGACCGCACCTCGGTGAGCACATCTGCGAACGACGATCCCGCCGCCACCGCCGTGCGAAGCACAAGCGTGTTGACGAACATTCCCACCACATCGTCGAGTGCCGCTTCGTCACGGCCCGCGATCGGCGTCCCCACCACCACGTCTTCCGATCCCGATACCCTTTCCAGCAGTACTGCCAATGCCGCATGCATCACCATGAACAGCGTCGAATTACTTTGGTGCGCAAGACTGGTCAGAGTGCGATGCACGTCAGGCGCGATATCGAACGTGATGACGGCACCCTCGAAGGTTCGCTGCGTGGGCCGCGGCCGGTCCAGCGGCAGGGCCAGCACATCCGGGATGCCCGACAATGCTCGGGTCCAGTAGAGGAGCTGTCCCGACATCAACGACTCGGGCTGCGCCTCCGTGCCCAGAACCTCCCGCTGCCACAGCGTGTAGTCGGCGTACTGCGCGGGCAGCGGCGCCCAGCCGGGCGCCTGCTGTTGCGCGCGTGCGGTGTAGGCGAGCATCACGTCCCGCGCCAGGGGCTCCATCGAGAAGCCGTCGGCCGCGATGTGATGCACCACGACGGCGAGTACGTGCCGCTCGGGAGCGAGTGCCAATAACCTTGCCCGGATCGGAAGCTCCTCGGTAACATCGAACCCCACGCCGAAGAAGGCAGTGAGCGAGTCTCGAAGATCCCGATGGGCAACCGGGACCGGGCCGAGGTCGGGAGTGGCGAACCCGGAATCGACGATCACCTGCCGGGGTCCGTCGGGGGAATTGGGAAACACGGTCCGCAACGACTCGTGCCGCTCCATGACGTCACCGAGTGCAGCT
>NZ_BCXB01000038.1 GCF_001894885.1 Rhodococcus marinonascens NBRC 14363 | reverse complement strand
ACGATGACGAACAGGAATCTCGACCCCGCGCGTCGCGTCGAGGAGGGTCAGGTGCTGCCCGGATTGAATGGCCGCACGTACTCCGTCGAGGATCAGCACATCGCCTTGCGTAATTGTGTCGTAGTCATCCGGATCCTCGAATTCGAGCGCGAGAACACCGAAGTTGGCGAGGTTCTGCCAGTGGATACGGGCAAACGATTTGGCGATCACCGCATGGAGCCCTAGATAGCGCGGAGTGATGGCGGCGTGCTCTCGCGAAGAACCCTGACCGTAGTTGTCGCCGCCGACGACGAAATGCCCGGTGCTCATCGCCGACTTCTCCGCGCGCCGAGGATAGGTCTCGTCGATCTGCGTGAACGTGAACCGGGCCAGCTTGGGGATATTGGAACGCAGCGGCAGAGCCCGCGCGCCTGCCGGCGAAATCTCGTCGGTCGATACGTTGTCGCCGACCACGAGTAGTGCCGGCGCTTCGATCCGGTCGCGAAGGGGCGGAAGCTCTGGCAGGGACGAGATGTTGGGCCCTTTCACAAGGTCGACACCCCGCGCCTCTTCTTCCGGTAGCGGAGCCACGAGCATGGCGGTGTTGACGGCAGCCTTGGCCGGAAAATCGATCGTCGGGTAAGACATCCCGACTTCCTCCGCCCAGGCCCGCGGGTCGGTGATGACCCCGGTGAGCGCCGACGCCGCCGCCGTCTCCGGCGAGCACAGCCAGACCGAGTCCTCTCGTGTTCCCGAGCGGCCCGGAAAATTGCGCGGCATCGTCCTGAGTGAATTCTTGCCCGTTGCGGGCGCCTGACCCATACCGATACAGCCCATGCACCCGGACTGGTGGATACGCGCTCCGGCCATGACGAGTTCGAGAGTGGCACCCATCCCAGTGAGATCGGAGAGGATCTCACGGGAACTCGGGTTGACGTCGAAGCTCACGTTTGGAACTGTCTGCCTTCCCGACACCATGGCTGCAGCGATGGCGAAATCGCGCAGCCCGGGGTTGGCGGACGATCCGATCACTACCTGGCTGATGGCTTCACCGGCAACCTCGTGGACCGGCACGACGTTCCCCGGTGACGACGGTTTCGCGATCAAGGGTTCGATGGTCGACAGGTCGAGGTGTTCGCGGATGTCGTACTCGGCGCCGTCATCGGCGAGTAACTCCACGAAATCCCCTTCCCTTCCCTCGCACCGCAAGAAGTCTCGAACGGCATCATCTGCGGGAAATATCGATGTTGTCGCACCTAACTCGGCGCCCATATTCGCGATGACATGTCGATCCATTGCGGTCAAAGTCTCGAGTCCTGAGCCGTGGTACTCGATGATCCTGCCAAGCCCGCCGTTGACCCCGTGGCGGCGGAGCATCTCGAGAATGACGTCTTTCGCCGAACACCACGGGGGCAACCGGCCGGTCAACTCCACACCCCAGATCTGGGGCATCCGCAGATGCAGTGGCTGCCCCGCGATCGCCATGGCGACCTCGAGCCCGCCGACCCCGATCGCCAGCATGCCCAGGGAACCCGCCGCCGGGGTGTGCGAGTCGGAACCGGCCAACGTCTTGCCAGGAACACCGAATCGCTGCATGTGAGTCGGATGAGAGACCCCGTTACCAGGCTTGGAGAACCACAACCCGTACCGCAGCGCGGCCGTGCGCAGGAACTCATGGTCCTCGGCGTTCTTCTCGTCGGTCTGCAACAGATTGTGGTCGACGTACTGCACGCTCAGTTCCGTCTTGACGCGATCGAGGTGGAGCGCCTCGAGTTCCTGCATCACAAGTGTTCCAGTGGCATCCTGGGTGAGGGTCTGATCGATCCGAATCGAGATCTCCTCGCCGGGTTCCATCAAACCGCCGAGGAGGTGGGCACCGATGACTTTGCGGGCGACATTGTCGGGCATCGTTGATCCCTTCGTCTACTCCAGGATGCCCCGCCAACCCCGCCGAGAGCCAGAGACACCAGACATCCAGGCATCCAGGCATCCAGGCATCCAGGCATCCAGGCATCCAGGCATCCAGGAACTCGACATCGCAATCTTCGCCTGTCTACGTCACGCCTTAGATTGGGCTAGATTTTGCTAGTGGTTCGGGTAGTGAAAGTGGTGATAGATCAGTTCTCATACGTTGCCTGCCCGGCGTGAGGGCCGCAACGCAGATCCACTGTGGGGTCAGCCGAAGTCGGGGCAATCGGGTCACTGGACGATGACACCCTGGCCGAGTACGCTCCCCAATGCAGGCACACCCACAACTCCGTCACCTGTGAAATCAACCGAATTCGCATCAATAATTCCTGGCTCTCATTCCAGGTGAATCCCAGCAACAGGGACCAGCCGGGGTCAGGGCACTACAACATGGGACCCGAACGGCCTGACTCACGCAAAGGCGAACACGTCACGTTGAAATCCGACACAGGACACGGATAATTCGCAGCTGGATCATCTGTTCCACTTCTGACGACTTCACGTTGCAGAGTACGCACGCGCATCAGGCAGGGGGTCGAAGGAGAGTAGCTGACATGCCTCAAGTCACGCTGGAGCAGGCAACGATCAAGTATCAGGTAGTGGGGCCCGAGGACTCAGCGTATCCGCCAGTACTTTTCATCCACGGTCTTTGTCGATCATCGGCTATGGGCAGAGGTCGCCGAGTCGTTAGCTCGCAGTGGATTTCGGTGCATCATGCCCACATTGCCGTTGGGTTCTCATACCATTCCGGTGGATGACACCGTCACACTGTCGTTTGCGGGCCTCGCGACGCTCATCCGCGATCTGATGGATGCCCTCGATCTCAAGGATGCGACACTTGTTGGTAGCGACACCGGCGGCGGACTGTGCCAAGTGGTGGTTGACTATTACCCAGACCACGTCGGACGCTTGGTTCTGGCCAACTGCGACGCCTTCGAAAAGTTTCCGCCTTTTCCGTTTACCATGACTTTGCAGCTGATGCGCGGTCCGATATCCATCAAAACAATGTTTACCGCGATGCGGCTGCTACGTCCACTGCGCCACTCGCCGTTTGGATACGACCTGCTCACGAATGAGCACGCGGATCTCACCGCAGCCTGGTTCGAGCCTTGCCGGAACGACTCTCGCATCTGCCGAGATCTGGCGATACTGGCGCGTCAGATCACCGCCAGCGATCTCGTGGGTGTGTCGACTCGGCTGAACCGATTCACCAAGCCTGTCGTCCTCGCCTGGGGACAGCGTGACCGTCTTTTTACGCCAAGGCTCGGCAGGCGCCTTGCGGACGTTTTCCCCAACTCGACACTGATCGAGGTCCCCAACTCGAGAACGTTTGTTCCCCTGGATGATCCAGGGTCAGTGATCGATGCCATCACAAGAGTGAACGCGTCGCCACATCTAGACGTTGCGGCGGGAGCGGACGCGAAAGCGTAAACGGACGACCGTCCATCCGCAACGGCGGACGTACGAGAAGGCGATCAGGCCACTGCAACAGGACTTTCCGAAGCCGACAGGCTTGTCCCGATACGGTGCGCGCCAACTGCACGCAGTAGCCGACGCCTCGAGCATTATGCCGCCACCCTCACGGTTGAGGGTGGCGGCACAACGCGCCTGTGTAAGACGTCACGAGCCACATCCGTCATCGGCCGATTCCGATCCGGCGCCGGAGGTTCCGCAGGTCGGGTGTGCCATAAGAGGACGTGATCGTCGGAAGGTCAAGTGCCTGACTGAAACACCTGGCGGATGAACCTGGGTCAGGATCCGAAGATGTTGCCGACCGATCCTGTGCCGCCGTCGTCGTTACCACCGTCGCCGGGGCCACCGTCGCCGTCGTCGGGGCCGCCGTCCGCATCGGTGACTGTGACCGTGACCGGCTCGGCCGTCGAACCAGAAACACCCGGTGCACCGCTGTAGACGGCGGTGATGTCATGGGTGCCTTCGGAATCGAAGGTGTGGGTGACGCTCGCCTTGCCGTCGGCATCCACCGGTACCGGGGCACCCAGATCGGTGTCACCATCGATGAACTGCACGGTGCCGCCCTCAGGAGCCGGCGACACCTGCGCCTCGAAACTCACCTCCGCACCGGTCTGCGCGGTTGCCGGGCCGGTGAGCACCGTGGTGGTCTCCGTATCCGGGACCGACGAGACCTGCACCGTCTGCACACCCGACTGCGAACCCGCCGACGACGAGTTTCCCAGGTACTTCGCCATCAGTAGATGCTCACCCGCCGTGTCCGGTGTCCACTCGAATTCCGCCACACCCTTTTTGTCAAGCGCAGCCGTCCCGATCTTGGTGGCACCGTCCCAGAACTCGACGGTGTCGCCCTTGGTGCCACCGGTCACGGTCGAAGTCAGCGGCGCCGACCGCCCGACCTGCACATCGGACGGTACGGCACCGAGATCGGTGGTGGAGGTGTCCAACCCGACCGTGATGGACGGGCCCTTCTTGTTGAACGTACTGTTGCCGGCGAGCGAACTGTCGTAGCGCATTCCCGTATCCAGCGGGACGTTGCGTTTACAATCCGCCCCGACCTCGTACGTGAACTCGAACGTGTGCGACTTCGGGCTGAGGTAAGGGCGTACCGGCCACTTGGTTAAGTTGCCCTTGACCCTCGTCGAATCACTACCCTTGTGGTCGATCTTGTAAGACTTCCCATCCACCTTCGCCGACACAGCCGTCAGACATTCCGGGTGCACATCCGTGACGGCGTGGATGTACTCCACAGCAATCTTCCGTTCGAACTTCGTCGTCACGGTGATGGTGTCTCCCGCATTGGGGTTCACGTTGCTGATCGTCCGGGTGAACTTGCTGTTCCCGGCGGACCACGACTCCGGGTTGGGGTTGGCTGCCGCGTCAGCAACGCCGGCACCCAGGGCGACCGCGAACCCCGCGGCCACCACCACAGCACTGAACGCACCGATCGTGCGACGAATATTCCTGTCGGACATGAATTTCCTTTCTTTGATGAAGCGTTCGTAGTGAGTGGGTCAGGATCCGAAGATGTTGTCCGCCGATCCTGTGCCACGGTCGCCGGGGTCACCGTCGCCGGGGCCACCATCGCCACGGCCACCTTCCGCCTCGGTGACAGTGACCGTGACGGAATCGGAGGTCGAAACGGAACAACCCGGTGCTCCGCTGTACGGCGGTGATGTCATGCGTACCTTCGGAATCGAAGGTACGGGTGATGCTAGCCTTGCCGTTTTCGCCCACCGGCACCGGGATACCCCAGTCGGTGTCGCCGTCCCTGAACCGCACGATGCCCCCTCAGGGATCGGGGACACCTTGCGCCTCGAAACTCACCTCCGCACCGGTCTGTGCGCTCGACGGGCCGGTGAGCACCGTAGCTGTCTCGGCGTCCGGAACCGGCGAGACCTGCACCGTCTGCACACCGACTGCGAACCCGCCGCCCCGCGAGGTGGCCAGGTACTTCGCCGACAGCTGTCGACATGTATTTCCTCTCGACGATGAAGCGTGCTTGGTAGCCTTGGGACTGCCCCGAGTGCAGTTGACTCCGGGCGTAGATGTTCAATCCACGAGTAGGGCCTGGCTGAGGGCCCCATACTCGAGAACGTATGTTTCCCTGGATGATCCAGAATCAATGATCAATGCCATCGCAAGAGTGAACGCGCCGAGCGCCACACCTCTCTACAGTGCCGATGCCAGCTGGTTCTGCAGCCTGTGTAGGGCGTCACGAACAACATCAAACACCGACTGCCTGTCCGTGACCGAGACGACGTCCTCGTCACACCACCGACCTTTCGTTCGAACTTCGTCGACACGGTGATGATGTCTCCCGCATGGGGGTTCACGTTGCTGATCGTGCGGGTGAACTGGCTGAAGTCGTCGGACCACGACACCGATTGGGGAGCCGCGTCCGCGGCACCGGCACCGGTGGTGACCGCGAAGCCCGCGGCCACTACCATGGCACTGGTGGTACCGACTGCGCGACGAATATTGTTGCCAGTCAGGACTTTCCCTGTCGATGATGCGGCGTGCGCCGTGGCCAGGTCAGGATCCGAAAATGTTTCCATCCAATCCTGTGCCACCGTCACCGGTGCCACCATCGCCGCCGTCGGGGCCACCGTCCTCGTCGGTGACCGTGACCGTGACCGGCTCGGCCGTCGAACCTGAAACACCCGGTGCCCCGCTGTAGACGGCGGTGATCTCATGGGTGCCTTCGGAATCGAAGGTGTGGGTGATGCTCGCCTTGCCGTCCGCATCCACCGGTACCGGGGCACCCAGGTCGGTGTCGCCGTCCCGGAACTGCACGGTGCCACCCTCAGGGATCGGGGACACCTGCGCCTCGAAACTCACCTCCGCACCGGTCTGCGCGGTTGCCGGGCCGGTGAGCACCGTGGTGGTCTCCACATCCGGGACCGGCGAAACCTGCACCGCCCGCATTCCCGACTGCGAACCCGCCACCCGCGAAGTGGCCAGGTACTTCGCCGACAAACTGTGCTCACCCTCCGCGTCCGGAATCCAACCGAAGGCTGCCACACCCTTCTTGTCGAGCGCAGCCGTCCCAATCTTGGTCGTACCGTCCCAGAACTCGATGGTGTCGCCCTTGGCGCCACCGGTCACGGTCGCCGTCAGCGGCACCGACTCACCGATCTGCACATCGGACGGTACTGCACCGAGATCGGTTGTGGAGGTGTCCAACCGGACCGTGATGGACGGGCCCCTTTTGTTGTACGTACCGCTGCCGAGCGAACCCGAGTAGCGCATTCCCGTATCCAGCGAGGCGTTGCGGTCACAATCCGCACCGACCTTTTATTTGAACTCGAACGTCGCCGACGTGTTCCCACCGACGCGAAGCGGGTGCACTTCCCACAGACCCTTGATATGCGCGACACCGGCGCCTTGGCTCTCGAGCTTGATGGACTTTCCGTTCGCCGTCGCCGACTTGAAGGTCAGGTATTCCGGGTGCACATCCCGAACGTTTCTGACGTACTCGAGCACACCACCGACCTTCCGTTCCAACTTCGTCGACACGGTGATGGTTTCTCCCGCATGGGGGTTCACGTTGCTGATCGTGCGGGTGAACTGGCTGAAGTGGTCGGACCATTTCACCGTTTCTGCAGCCGCGTCAGCGACGCCTGCACCCACAGTGACCGCGAACCCCGCGGCCACCACCACAGCACTGGCCGCGCTCACCGCGCGACGAATATTCCTGCTAGACATGAACTTCCTCTCTCGACGACCAGGCGTGCGTAATGGGTAGTTCAGGATCCGAAGATGTTGCCCGCCGATCCTGTGCCACCGTCACCGGTGCCACCGTCGCCGTCGTCGGGGCCACCGTCCTCGTCGGTGACCGTGACCGTGACCGGCTCGGCCGTCGAACCTGAAACACCCGGTTCCCCGCTGTAGACGGCGGTGATGTCATGGGTGCCTTCGGAATCGAAGGTGTGGGTGATACTTGCCTTGCCGTCGGCATCCACCGGTACCGGGTCACCCAGATCGGTGTCACCATCGATGAACTGCACGGTGCCACCCTCGGGGGTCGGGGATACCTGCGAGCCGAAGATCACCTCGGTGCCGGTCTGCGCAGTCGACGGACCAAGGAGCACCGTGCGGGTTTCCGCGTCCGGGATCGGCGAGACCTGCACCGTCTGCACACCCGACTGCGAACCCGCCACCCGCGAGGTGGCCAGGTACTTCGCCGACAGTGTGTGCTCACCCTCCGTATCCGGAATCCAGGCCAAGGCGGCCACACCCTTTTTGTCGAGCGCAGTCGTCCCGATCTTGGTGGCACCGTCGTAGAACTCGACGGTGTCGCCTTTGGCGCCACCGGTCACGGTCGCCGTCAGCGGAGCCGACCGCCCGACCTGCAGATCGGACGGTGCGGCAGCAAGATCGGTGGTGGAGCTGTCCAATCCGACCTTGATGGCCGGGCCCTTGGTGTTGAACGTACCCTCCCCGAGGGTTCCGTCGTAGTGCATTCCCGTCTTCAGCTCTGTGTTGCGGCCACAATCCGCACCGACCTCGTACGTGAACTCGAACGTGTGCGACTTCGGGCTGAAGTAGGGGCGCACAAACCAACTCCCCTTGATCTGCGCTACATCGGCGTCTTCGCTCTCGAGATCATCGTCGTCTTGGCTCTCGAGATCAACGGACTTCCCGTCCACCTTTGCCGATTCGAAGGTCAGACATGCCGGGTACACGTCATCGAACTCCCATACCTTCTCGAACACACCACCGGCTTTCCGTTCGAACTTTGTCGTCACGGTGATGGTGTCTCCCGCGTGGGGGTTCACGTTGCTGATCGTGCGGGTGTACTTGCTCAAACCGGAGGACCACGACTTCGGGTTGGGGTTGGCTGCCGCGTCAGCAACGCCGGCACCCACGGTGACCGCGAACCCTGCGGCCACTACTACGGCACTGAACGCACCGGCCGCGCGACGAATGTGCCAGCTAGACATGAACTTCCTCTCGATTATGCAGCGTGATTCGTGGGCTTCGGACTGGTCCTGACGAGCGGCTTCGGTATCGGACCGGATTCTGTACACCGGTGTGGGGCGGGTGGGGTCAGGATCCGAAGGTGCGGCCGACCGGCCCGGTGCCGGTATGCTCGTCCGTGCCGCCGCCATCGTCGGTACCACCACCCGCATCGATGATGGTGACGAGCTGCTCGATCTCCGGCGACACGATGACCCTCTCGTTGACGCGAGAACTCACATTGCCGATCGTTCGGGTCAACCCAGTCGTACCGCCGCTCCAGGACACCGACGCGGGAGCCGCACCCGCCACACGCGCGGCGACCATCACTGCTAATCGCATAGCGACCACCATGGCACACGCAAAGCTGGCTATGAGACGAAGTGTTGTGTTGGACACAAAAATTCCTCTCGGTAGGTAACCGAGAGGGCCGTACGGAAGTCTCCAATAGGTGAAAAACGTATCACATCGAGATGAATTCCTATGTGATGACAGGGAACCCACAATCAGTCGTCGTCACGCCCTCCGATGGCCTGACCACCGAGTTCCTCCACCTTCCTGTGAATCGTTCCTCCTTCGAAGGTCCTGGATATTACTTACACTTTGTACAACGATTACTTTGAACAAGTTTGTGGCAAAACACGTCTCGAGACTTCGTCATAGAGAATCGACAGCGCCAGCGGTCCGACTCAACATGGGGCAGTGGTTGTTCGTTGGGATGGTGCTGCGCATCCCGGTAGCTGAGCTAGTGCCTCGAGCTCTTGGGCGGCTCGAGGAGATTCGTTCGATGCACCAGGGTCCGGAAACTGTTGAGGGGCATCGATATCGCTGGCGGTGGCTGGCGTCGTTGCGAAGCACACCCTAAAGGCGACCGTTGGTGCCTACGCCAGCGGTACCGCGCCGAGTACGTGATGGGCGCCGAACGGACCGGCCCGGACCCGCGCCGGTCCGGCGATCAATCCAACTTGTGGATCCGGACTGGTACGTTGCGGCCCAACGGAATCTAGCTCTATAGTGACTCGCCAGTAGAAACACCAACAACATGATGCCTCGGCATCCTCGGTCATTGCACTGTGCCCGGTGGGGGATTGATTCCTCAACTACTTCCAATCGCCGTCCGTGATCTACCGCTCACAGGGAGATCGCGGGCGCATGCCTACACATACTTGGTTATCAAGAGGAGCGGAACAGCCATGAGACCGATTCGCCGGTGGTCCACCATTGCAGTGTCTACTACGCTCGCCGCAGGAACACTCGTACTCCCGGCTGGTGTCGCATCAGCGGACAAGGTAGCCGGCGACATCGTCACGAAGCACATCGATTTCAAGGTGAGCTGTTGGTCATCTCGTGGGCGCTTCGAGCCCTTCTTGACCAGCAACAGAGATTCCACAAGCAACTGGGGCGTGGAGGTTCAAGCACCGAGACAGGTCATCTCCGGGCAGGAATTCCAATACAAGATAACCCTGGATCCGATTCAGATGAGGCGGAAAGATCCGAAGGGCAACGACACGGGGAACGATAAGCACCCGGGTAGTAATTCGCAGATTCCGGATTGGATCCGCGAAAAAATTGACATCACAATCCCTTCGGGCGCGGAGCTGGTGGATTACAGCACGAGTTCGAAAGGTGTTGACATCACGCGCATAGATTACGCCGGAAATCCGAGCGACAGTGGCCAGCTGCTGCGGGTATGGAAAGATCAAGTCACCGAGGGCACGGCCAAGTTTCCTACTGGAAATGGCCCTAATTCTCTAACTCTCCCACCTGATCACCACCCCAGGGTGCCGCTTGAGACCGATCCTCGGGTTGGGATGATGAGTCCTGCGACCACGAAATCGAAGACTCAATGGCCGACTATCACGGTTACCATGAGGGCGGGTGAGGGTGGAACTGTCGTTGAACCGAGCCTGCGCAATGCAGAAGCTGCCCCCAGAGAACTCCAAGCGCCCGACGTCAGTACGGATATCGTGTCCGATCTATACGGAAATCCGGAGAACTTCTTCACGTTCCAAGTCGATTGGGGCGATCTCGATGGCTCAGTGGATACCGACTCCGACCCATACACGAATCGCAGTATCCGATGTGCACCGCGCGATACCCCTGCCGCCGCCGAGGTGAATGCCGGCGGTAGACCCCTGACAACGATCTCCGTAGTTCCCAAAACAGCTACGACCACCGCCTTCGGTGATGCGCCAACCGATGTGCAGGTCGGTCAGTGGGTACCGCTCACGGTTACCGTGGCCCCCGGCACCGTCGGCGAGAATGTCGAGATCTACGACGGTGACACCAAGATCGGGTTGGCCGCGCTCGATAGCAAGGGGGTGGCCGGATTCGCGTGGGGGCCGCGCACGCCGGGTGAGCACAGCCTGTCGGCGAAGTACTTGGGGAACGAGCGGATCGCGGGCTCGGAGTCGGTTGTGCAGACCGTGGTGGTCTCGGATGCCGAGACCACTACGGTGCTCACCGGCCCGGCGACCGCGCAGACCGGAACCGAGGTGAGCTTCGAGGCGCAGGTCTCTCCCACCCCCGAGGGAGGCACCGTCCAATTCAGGGACGGTGAAACCGATCTGGGCGAACCCGTAGCGGTGGATGCGGACGGCAAAGCAGCCATCACCCGCACCTTCGATTCCGAAGGCACCCACGACATCACCGCCGTCTACAGCGGAACAGCCGGCCATTCCGGTTCGACCGCCCCCGCCGTCACCATCACCGTCACTGATGAGCCCACCCCCACAGGACCGGCTGGCAACACCTTCGGATCCTGACCCGACCACGAAGCACGCTTCATCATCGAAAGGAAACTGATGTCTGGCAGGAACGTTTGTCGCGCGGTCAGCGGCGTCGGTGCCGTGGTGGTGGCCACAGGATTCGCGGTCACCGTCAGTGCAGGCGTCGCTGATGCGGTTCCCCAAACGGTGACGTGGACCGACGGGCAGACTGTGTTCACCCGCACGATCAGTGATGTTGAACCGGGACCGGGAGACACCTTCACGTCGTCGACGAGGGTCGAGACGCCCGATGCGTCCGAAACCATCCCCGTCTTCACGGACATCTGCCCGGCATGTCTGACATTCCAATCAGCGCAGGTGGACGGGAAGCCCTTGGATTTCATCAACACCATTGGTCCCGATTTTGTGACGATCAGCAGCGTCGATGGTTCATGGGATATTCCTCCCAAGACAAATGATCCGGAATCGCACACGTTCGAGTTCGCGTACCGGGTCGACGAGGGCTGTGAACGTAGCATTCCGCTGACGACTGGAGTCAGCTACGAATTCTCGAACGGCGCGGGCAGCCACACCACCGAAGCCGGTGTCTTGAAGATCACGGTCGGACTGGGCACCTCCACCACGGCTTTCGATGCGATGCCGTCCCACGTGCAGATCGGGCAGCAGGTGCGGCTGACGGCGACCGTTACTGGCGGCGCTATTGGTGACACAGTCGAGTTCTACGACGATTCCACCAAGGTTGGGACGGCTGCGCTCGACGATACGGGTGTAGCGGCATTCGACTGGACACCGGATACGCAAGGTGCCTACCTCTTGACCGCGAAATTCCTGGGGAACCCGCAGACCCGAAGCTCGCAGTCAAGCATGCGGACCGTGCAGGTTTCGGACGCCGAGACCGCCACAGGATCGGCCGGCAACATCTTCGGATCCTGACGCGACACCACCTGCCCCACACACGTGCACGGAACCCGGTCAGATACCGAAGCCGTTCAGGGCGAGATCGGACCTGTCCGATGAATATAGGTAGTCCTGGGTTCCAGTGTTCGGTCATCATCGGTGGGCGTCGCCCGGCTCGCTCCACCATTGGTTCGCGTTCGTGGCCCGTGTCTATGCCGAAGAGACACCAACCGGCACACGATCCGCCGTGTCGAGAGCAACCTGATCGTCGCGGGTTCAATCGGAGGTGGGGGTTCGGCGAAACAAGTAGCCTACATGCGTGATTCGGGTCAGGATCCGAAGATGTTGCCCGGCGATCCTGTGCCGCCGTCACCGTCGTCGGGGCCGCCGACCGCGTCGACGACCGTGACCGTGACGACCTCAGCGGCCGAACCGGAATAGCCCGGTGCACCGCTGTAGACGGCGGTGATGTCATGGGTTCCTTCGGAATCGAAGGTTCGGGTGATGCTCGCCTTGCCGTCCTCGGCCACCGGCACCGGGGTACCCAGGTCGGTGTCACCATCCCGGAACTGCACGGTGCCACCCTCGGAGGCCGGTGAGACCTGTGCCCCGAAGATCACCTCGGCGCCGGTCGGCGCAGTCGCCGGACCAAGGAGTACCGTGCTGGTCTCCGCGTCCGGGGCCGGCGAGACCTGCACCGCCTGCACACTCGACTGCGAGCCGTTCGAATGCGGGGTCTGAAGAAACTTCGCGGACAGGCTGCGATCACCAGCTGTGTCCGGTGTCCATTCCAATACCCCCTCACCCACACGGTTCACCCGCGTCGACCCGATCTTTCTGGTGCCGTCATAGAACTCGACGGTGTCACCCTCCTCGGCACGACCCACGCCTGATCTCACGGTGACCTTCAGCGGTACCGTTCGCCCGACCTGCGCGTTGGAGGGCACGGCGAGATCGGTGGAGGAGTTGTTGAGCTTGACTGTGACGGCCGGGCCCTTGTCCTTGTAATTGCTGGTGCCGAGGGTGTGCGAGTAGTTCAGCGTCGTCATCAGCGGTACATTGCGGTCACAGTCCCTCTCGACCCGGTACTGGAAAGTGAAGGTGCGCGACTTCGGGCTGATGTTCGGAAACACCGCCCAGTCTTGCGGGCCCGGTGACTTGACCTGTGCAAAGTCCGGACGGTCCAAGTCGATAACAAGCTCGTTAGCAGGCTTGATCTCGCCCAAGTACGCCCTCTGGAGCGTCCAACACTCCGGGTGTACATCCTTGACTTTGGTGATGTATTCCACTGTGCCACCGAAGGTCCGCTCGAACTTCGTCTTCGAGGTGATGATGTCTCCCTCGCTTGGGTTCACGTCGCTGATAGTCCGTGTGAACTTGGCGTGGCCAGCAGTCCACGTCACCGATTTGGAAGCCGCGTCAGCGACACCTGCACCGACGGTGACCGCGAATCCTGCAGCCACCGCCACGGCAGTAGCCGCGCTCACGCGACGAATGTTTCTGCCAGACATGATTTCCTCTCGGTTGTGGGCGTGGGTCGTAGTCGGGTCACGATCCGAAGATGTTGCCCGGCGATCCTGTGTTGACGGGCTCCTCGGTGCCGCCGCCGTCGTCGTTGAGGCCGCCGTCCGCGTCGGTGACCGTGACCGTGACGACCTCGGCCGTCGAACCGGAATAATCCGGTGCACCGCTGTAGACGGCGGCGATCTCATGGGTGCCTTCGGAATCGAAGGTGCGGGTGATGTTCGCTTTGCCGTCCGCATCCACCGGTACCGGGGTACCCAAGTCGGTGTCGCCGTCCCGGAACTGCACGATGCCACCCTCAGGGGCCGGGGAGATCTGCGCCTCGAAACTCACCTCCGCGCCGGCCTGCACGCTCGACGGGCCGGTGAGCACCGTGGTGGTCTCCGCGTCCGGGACCGGGACGGTCTGCACACCCGACTGCGAACCCGCCACCCGCGAGGTGGCCAGGTACTTCGCCGACAGTGTGTGCTCACCCGCCGTGTCCGGAGTCCACTCGAATGCCGCCACACCCTTTTTGTCGAGCGCAGCCGTCCCGATCTTGGTGGCGCCGTCGTAGAACTCGACGGTGTCGCCTTTGGCGCCACCGGTCACGGTCGCCGTCAGCGGCACCGACTTGCCGATCTGCACGTCGGACGGTGCGGCAGCGAGATCGGTGGTGGAGGCGTCCAACCCGACCTTGATGTCCGGGCCCTTGGTGTTGTACGTACCGCTGCCGAGCGAACCCGAGTACCGCATCCCCGTCTCCAGCGCAGCGTTGCGGTCACAATCCGCACCGACCTTGTACGTGAACTCGAACGTGCGCGACTGCTTGAACGCGTTGGTCTCCGGGCCGAACATCGGGTACACCGGCCACTTGATGATGTTGCCCTTGACCTTCGCCCAATCATCACCCTTGCTGTCGATGCCATAAGACTTCCCACCCACCTTCGCCGACTGAACCGTCAGACACGCAGGGTGCACATCCCGAACGTTGTAGATGTACTCGACGGCGCCACCGGCCTTGCGTTGGAACTTCGTCGTCACGGTGATGGTGTCTCCCGCATGGGGGTTCACGTTGCTGATCGTACGGGTGAACTGGCTGAAGTGGTCGGACCATTGCCTCGATTTGGCAGCCGCGTCAGCAACGCCGGCGCCCACGGTGACCGCGAATCCCGCGGCCACCACCACGGCACTGACGGCACTGACCGCGCGACGAATGTTTCTGTCGGACATGAATTCCCTTTCAACTATGAAGCATTCGTGGTAGTAGGGTCAGGATCCGAAGATGTTACCCGGCGATCCTGTGCCGCCGTCGTCGGCGCCACCATTGGTGACGGTGATCGTGACGGGCCGCGAGGTCGAGCCCCGATGGCCCAGCGTTCCGCTATAGACGGCGGTGATGTCATGGGCACCTGCGGAGCGGAAGGTGTGGGTGATACTCGCCTTGCCGTCCCCGTTTACTGGTACCGGGCTGCCCAGGTTGGTGCCGCCGTCTTTGAATTGCACGGTGCCGCCACCGGTTGCCGGTGTGATCTGTGCCACGAGATCCACTGCGGCACCCCTTGCCGCGGACGCGGGTGGAGTCAGCATCGCCGTGGTCTCGGCCTCCGATACCGGCACGGGGAGGCCGGTGGAGGTCGAACCGGCAAACCCATCAGTGCCCAAGTAGACCGCGATGATGTTGTGGGTGCCTTCGGAATCGAAGGAGTGGGTCATGCTCGCGGTGCCGTCCCCGTCCACCGGTACCGGGGTGCCCAGATCGGTTCCGCCGTCTTTGAATTGCACGGTGCCGCCGTCCGGTGCGGGTGAGATCTGCGCCGTGAAGGCTGATTCGGTGCCGATATCCGCAGTCTCCGGACCGGTCAGGACCGTGGTGGTCTCAGCATCCGAAACCTGCACGGTCTGCACACTCGACTGCGTGCTCTCGGCCCGCGAGTTCCCCACGTACTTCGCAGTCAGAGAGTGCGGACCGGGCGTATCCGGCGTCCAGTCGAATGTCGCCACACCCTTGTTCAGCGCACCCGTCCCGATCTTGGTGTTGCCGTCGTAGAAGTCGATCTTGTCGACCTCGGCGCTATCGGTCACGGTCGCCGTCAGCGTCACCGACTGCGTGAACGGCACATCGTCGGCCGCGGAGAGGCTTATCACGGGCCGGTCTTTCTGGACCGTGACGGCTGGGCCCTTGGTTTTGTACGTGCCGCTGCCGAGCGAGCCCTTGTAACTCATCCCCGTATCCAGTGGAACATCTCGGGCGCAGTCCGCACCGACCTTGTACGTGAACTCGAATGCGCGGAACGACGGCAGTGTCGGCCTACCGCTCAGCGTTGGTGAGTTCACCGACCATTTGGTGAGATTGCCGTTAACCTTCGCCCAGTCATCCCCTTTGCTGTCGATGCCATAGGAATTAAAGCTGTCGTACCCATCGGGGTTACTGCCCACCCTCGCCGACTGGACGGTCAGGCACGCCGGGTGCCAGTCCTTGACCCAGTAGATGAACTCCATGACGCTCGCGGTCCGCTCGAACTTCGTGGTCGAGGTGATGGTGTCTCCCGCGTGGGGAGTGGCATTGCTGATCGTGCGGGTGAACTTGCTGTTGCCGTCGGTCCACGACTTCGTTTGGGAAGCCGCACCCGCGGCGCCGGCACCGACGGTCACCGCGAACCCAGCGGCCACCACCACGGCACTGACGGCGCCGACAAGGCGGCGAATATTCCTGTCAAACATCGACTTCCTCTCGATCACGAAGCGTGCTTCGTCGGTGGCGAATCATTACTCGACCAGGTGAGCTGGCACGGACTGGGCTCTGTGAATACAAATGAACGGGTAGTGGAGTCGGGTCAGGAGCCAAAGATGCTCCCTGGCCAATCGGCGACTGTGACGGTGCCGGCCTGCGCGGTCGAGCCGAGCTGGCCCTGTGCTCCATGGAAGATCGCGGTGATTTGGTGATCACCCGACTCGGTGAAGGCATGTGACAGCGTTGCCATACCATCGGTCACCGGCACCGGGTCCCCGATCGGGACGGTGCCGTCGAAGAACTTCACGGTGCCACCGGTCTGGTTCGGGAAGACCGCCGCAGTGAGGTCCACCGCAGCACCCTTCGCCGCGGACGCGGGTAGGGTCAGCACCGTTGTCGTCTCGATCGACGACACCGTCACCGAGAGGCCAGCGGATGTGGAACCGGCGACTCCCGTCAGGCCGCTGTAGACGGCGGTGATGTCATGGGTGCCTTCGGAATCGAAGGTGTGAGTGATGCCGGCTTTGCCGTCGGCATCCACCGGTACCGGGATACCCAAGTCGGTGTCGCCGTCCCTGAATTGAACGATGCCACCCTCGGGGGCCGGGGACACCTGCGCCTCGAAACTCACCTCGGTACCGGTCTGCGCGGTCGGCAGACCGGTGAGCACCGTGCTGGTTTCGGCGTCCGAGACGTGCACGGCCACGGTCGACTGCGAGGCCGCCAACCGTGTGTTCTCCACGAATTTGGCGGACAGGCTGTAGTCGCCCTTCGTGGTCGGTGTCCAGTCAAGTGTCGCATTGCCCGAGTTCACCGGCACCGTACCAATTTTGGTGGTGCCGTCGTAGAACTCGATAACATCGCCGGAGGGGCCGGCGAAGTTGTTGTTTACGTGCGCAGTCAGCGGCACCGACTGCCCGACCTGTACATCGGATCGCACGGTGAGAGTGGTAGTGGTGGGTATGCGCTCGACCGGGGCGGCCGGGCCCTTGGTCTTGTAGGTGCCGCTGCCGAGAGAGCCGCTGTAGATCATCCCTGTCGTCAACGGAACGTCGTAATCACAGTTGTCGCCGACCACGTAGTTGAACGTGAATGTGCGTTGGTTCGGTTTGATGTTGGGGTACACCGGCCAGTCGCCGGAGCTGCCATAGTTGAGTTCTGCGTAATCCATCCCTGGGGAAACATTGCCCGTCGAAGTTCTACCATTGCCGATGCCGTTCACCTGCGCCGTTTGGAACTTCCAACACGCCGGGTGCACGTCCTTGACGTGGTAGATGTACTCGACGGGGCCAGGGGACTTCCGTTCGAACTTTATCGACACATTGAAGAAGTCTCCCGGGTGGAGGTTCACGTTGCTGATCGTCCGGGTGAACTTGCTGTACCCATCGGACCACGACACCGAGTTGTCAGCCGCACCCGCGGCGCCGGTACCCACGGTGACCGCGAACCCCGCGGCCACCACCACAGCACTGATGGCGCTGACCGCGCGACGAATATTTCTGCCAGACATGATTTCCTCTCGATGATGCAGCGTGCGTCATAGTCGGATCAGGATCCGAAGATGTTGCCCGCCGATCCCGTTCCATCGGGCTCGTCAGTGTTGCCGCCGTCGCCGCCGTCGGTGTTGCCGTCGGTGCCACCGTCCGCGTCGGTGACGGTGACGGTGACCGTGACGGCCTCGGCGGTCGACCCGGAATAGCCCGGTGCCCCGCTGTAGACGGCGATGATGTCATGGGTGCCTTCGGAATTGAAGGTGTGGGTGATACTCGCCTTGCCGTCCGCATCCATCGGCACCGGGGCACCCAGATCTCTGTCACCATCCCTGAACTGCACGGTGCCACCCTCAGGGGTCGGGGACACCTGCGCCTCGAAACTCACCTCCGTGCCGGTCTGCGCGGCCGGGGGGCCGGTGAGCTCCATAGCGGTCTCGGCTTCTGGAGCCGACGCGACCTGCACGATCTGCAGATCAGACCGCGAGTCCTCGGCCTGCGGGTTCCCCACGTACTTCGCGGACATAATGTGCTCACCAGCCGTGGTTGGCGTCCAGTCGAATGCCGACGTGCCCCACAGAATATGGTCTTGCACCGCATCCTCCCCGATCTTTGTGGTGCCGTCGTAAAACTCGACGAAACCCGTGTTTCTGTGGGCATCCTGATTGATAACCGTCGCCGTCACCGATGCCGACTGTCCGACCTGCAGATCGTTCGGCACAGAAAGGACAATGGAGGAGGGATTCACGTCGCTGACCATGCGGGTAAAGCTCTTGAAGCCGTCAGTCCACGCTGCCGCTGGTGTCGCACCGGCGACGCTGGCACCGGTGGTGACCGCGAACCCCGCGGCCACCACCACGGCACTGACGACTCCGACCGCGCGACGAATGTTTCTGTCAGACATGAATTCCCTTTCAACTATGAAGCATTCGTGGTAGCAGGGTCAGGAGCCGAAGATGTTACCCGTCGATCCTGTGCCACCGTCATCGGTACCACCGTCGCCGTCGTCGGGGCCACCGTCCGCGTCGGTGACCGTGACCGTGACCGGCTCGGCCGTCGAACCGGAAACACCCGCTGCCCCGCTGTAGACGGCGGTGATCTCATGGGTGCCTTCGGAATCGAAGGTGTGGGTGATGCTCGCCTTGCCGTCCGCATCCACCGGTACCGGGGCACCCAGGTCGGTGTCGCCGTCCCGGAACTGCACGGTGCCACCCTCAGGGATCGGGGACACCTGCGCCTCGAAACTCACCTCCGCACCGGTCTGTGCGGTTGCCGGGCCGGTGAGCACCGTGGTGGTCTCCGCGTCCGGGACCGGAGAGACCTGCACCGTCTGCACACCCGACTGCGAACCCGTCACCCGCGAGGTAGCCAGGTACTTCGCGGACAGTGCGTGCTCACCCTCCGTGTCCGGAATCCAGCCGAAGGCCGCCACACCCTTGCCGTCGAGCGCGGCCGTCCCGATCTTGGTGGCACCGTCATAGAACTCGACGGGGTCACCGGTGGCGCCACTGGTCACGGTCGAGGTCAGCTGTACCGGCTGCCCGACCTGCAGATCGGACGGTACGGCACCGAAAACGGTGGTCGAGGAGTCCAACCCGACCTTGATGGCCGGACCCTTGGTGTTGTACGTACCGCTGCCGAGCGAACCCGAGTAGCGCATTCCCGTCTTCAGCGCAGAGTTGCGGTCACAATTCGCCCCGACCTTGTATTTGAACTCGAACGTGCGCGACTTAGGACTGAGGACGGGGCGTACCGGCCACTTGGTGGGGCCGCCCTTGACCCTCGCCCAATCACTGCCCTGGCTGTCGATGCCGTAAGACTTCCCATCCACCTTCGCCGACTGAACCGTCAGACATTCCGGGTGCACGTCCGTGACCTCGCGGATGTACTCCACCACTGACCCCCCTTTGCCCTTGGGTCGTTCGAACTTCGTCGACACGGTGATGGTGTCTCCCGCATGGGGACTCACGTTGCTGACCGTGCGGGTGAACTTGCTCTTCCCGTCCATCCACGACGTCGTTTGGGAAGCCGCACCCGCGACGCCGACACCCACGGTGACCGCGAACCCCGCGGCCACCGCCACGGCACTGACGGCACCGATCGTGCGACGAATATTCCTACCAAACATGAATTTCCTCTCGATGATCAAGCGTGCGTAATGGGTGGGTCAGGATCCGAAGATGTTGCCCGCCGATCCGGTGCCTCCGTCGTCGGTGTTCGGGGCGTTTGAGACCTGCACGGTCTGCACGCTCGACTGCGAACTCTGTGTCCGCTGGGCCCCAACATATTTCGCGGACAGGCTGTGCTCACCCCCGGTGGCCGGTATCCAGTCGAGTGTTGCCATGCGAAGGCTGCCCAGCTGAGCCGTCCCGATCTTGGTGGCGCCGTCATAGAACTCGACGATGTCACCGGCGGCGGCGCCGGTCACGGTCGCCGTCAGCGGTACCAACTGCCCGACCCGCACATCGGTCAGCACGTCAGCAAGAGCAGTGGTCGTAGGGTCTTTTCTGACCGTGACATCCGGGCCCATGGTGTTGTAGGCGTGGCTGCCCGAAGAGTAGTAGCGCATTCCCGTCGTCAACGGAACGTTGAGGTCGCAGTTGTCGCCCACCTGGTAAGTGAATTCGAACGTGTGCGACGGGTTTCTAGACCTACTCCACTCCCACCCCCCTGTGATCTGAGCCCCAACGGCATCCTGGCTGTCGAGATGATAGGGCGTCCCGTCCACCTCCACCGACTCGAACGTGAAGCATTCCGGGCGCACGTCGTTGACCAGGGAGATGAACTCTATAAGGCCAAAGGCGTTAGTTTCGAACTTCGTCGACACGGTGACGGTGTCTCCCGGGTAGGGGGTTGCGTCGCTGATCGTGCGAGTAAACGTGTGATCACCATCGGTCCAGGTCACCGTGGCGGGTGCTGCGTCCGCCACGCCGGCACCGACGGTGACCGCGAATCCAGCGACCACTGTCCCGGCGCCCAGTGCACCAAGCAAGCGACGAATATTTTTGCCGAACATCAATTTCCTCTCAATGCGAAGTGTGCTTCGTATTCTGGTCAGGATCCGAAGAGATTGCCGACCGACCCAGTGGTGCCGGGTTCGGCATCGAGGGAGACCTGCACGGTCTGCAAACTCGACTGTGAGCTCTCGGTCTGTGGGTTTCCCAGGTATTTCGCAGACAGACCGTGTCTGCCCACCGCGTCCGGTATCCAGCCGAAGGCCGCCACACCAGTGCCGTCGAGCAGGGCCGTCCCGAGTTTGGCTGGGCCGTCGTAGAACTCGACCGCGTCTCCGGCGGCACCACCGGTCACCGTCGCCGTCAGCGGTACCGACTGCCCGACCTGCACACCGGACGACACAGTATCGAGAGCGGTACTGGAGGTGTCCAACCTGACCGTGACGTCCGGGCCCACATCGCTGTAGGCATTGATGTTTCCGCCGGAGGAACGGGAACTGAGGTAGCGCATCCCTGTCGTCAGCGGGACGTTGCGGTTGCAGTTCGTCCCAACCTGATACGTGAACGCGAACGTGCGCGACCGATTGCTGCCGCTTGGAG
The DNA here is from genome assembly GCF_001894885.1 of Rhodococcus marinonascens NBRC 14363. Lineage (GTDB taxonomy): Bacteria > Actinomycetota > Actinomycetes > Mycobacteriales > Mycobacteriaceae > Rhodococcus_F > Rhodococcus_F marinonascens. The sequence goes on along the minus strand of NZ_BCXB01000038.1, from coordinate 14,316 downwards.
GGGTCACACTCCACGCATTCGTGTTGTTGCTGACCCTCACGAAATCGGCATCCTGCGTATGGATGTCATATGGCTTCCCGTCCACCGTCGCCGACTTGAAGGTCAGACATTCCGGGTGTACGTCCCAGATGTCGTAGATGAATTCAGATTCGAAGACCGAACCTTTGAACCATTCGAACTTCGTCGACACGGTGATATCGTCGCCCGCACTAGGTTTTATGTTACTGAAACTGCGGGTGAACCTGGCGTTTCCGTCGGTCCACGTCACCGAACTGTCTGCCGCGCCGGCAACACCGACACCAGCAGCGACCACGAATCCTGCGGCCACCGCGGCGGCACCGAGGACACCGACTATGCGGCGTATGTTCCTGCCGGACATGATTTTCCTCTCGATGATGAAGCGTGTTCCGTGGTCGAATCAGAATCCAAATATGTTGCCGGCCGATCCTGTGCCGCCTCCATCCGTGTTGCCGCCGTCGTCGGCGCCACCACCCTCATCGTTGACGGTGACCGTGACAGTGATGGGCTGAGCGGTCGAGCCGGAGTAGCCCGGTGCACCGCTGTAGACGGCGGTGATGTCATGGGCGCCTTCGGAATCGAAGGTGCGGGTGATGCTAACCCTACCGTTTTCGCCCACCGGTACCGGGATACCCAAGTCGGTGTCACCATCCCTGAACTGCACGATGCCACCCTCGGGGGCCGGGGACACCTGCGCCTCGAAACTCACCTCGGTACCGGTCTGCGCGGTCGCCGGTCCGGTGACCACCGTTCTGGTCTCCGCGTCCGGGACCGACGAAATCTGCACGGTCCGCTTGCTCGACTCCGAGCGCGCGACCTTCGAGGTCTCCACGTATACCGCGGACAGGCTGTGCGTACCCTCCGTGCTGGGTGTCCAGTCGAGAGCCGCCGTGCCCTTCCAGTACTGAGACCCCTTTCTCACTGGGGCCTCCCCTATCTTGGTGGTGCCGTCGTAGAACTCGACGTCACCACTGACTATTTGTTGCGCTCCATTGGTCACGTTCGCCGTCAACGGCACCGACTGCCCGACCTGCATACCGGTAGGCACATCGCCGAACTCGGTGGTAGTGGGATCTTTGACAACCGTGACCTCCGGGCCCTTGGTCTTGTAGTTACCTTTGCCGAGCGTTCCGTCGTAGGTCACCCCCGTGTCCACGGGAACGGTGCGACTGCAGCTGTCCGTGATCCTGTACGTGAACTCGAATGTTCGCGAATTCCGGCTGACCAGGCCGCGAATCGGCCACTGGGTAGGGCCTCCCTTGACCTGTGCTGCACCCGCGGTATCGCCAGCACTATAGGGCTCCTCATCCACCTTCGCCGACACCAAGCTCCAGCATGTAGGGGTGATGTCCGTGACCTCTCTGATGTACTCCACCACCCCACCGGTCCGTTCGATCTTCGTCGACGTGGTGACCCTCTCGTTGACTCGAGGGTTCACATTGCTGATCGTTCGGGTGAACTTGGTCTTGCCGTCCTTCCAAGACAGCGTCGCTGGAGCTGCACTGGCTACGTCGACGGCGGCCAAGGTAAATCCTACGGTTACCGCCACGACACCCAGGGCGCTGATCATGCGGCGAATATTCATGCCGGACATCTCTTTCCTCTCGATGATGCAGCGTGTTTCGTAGACAGGTCTCAGGATCCGAAGACGTTGCCCGCTGATCCCGTGCCGATGGGCTCGCCGGTGCCACCATCCGCGTCGTTGACAGTGACCGTAACGGCCTCGGAGGTCGAACCGACATAGCCCGGTGCTCCGCCGTAGACGGCGGTGATGGCATAAGCACCTTCGGAATCGAACGTGTGGGTGATGTTCGCCTTGCCGTCCGCATCCACCGGTACCGGGGCGCCCAGGTCGGTGTCGCCGTCCCTGAACTGCACGGTGCCGCCCTCGGGGGTCGGGGAGACCTGCGAGCCGAAGATTACCTCGGTGCCGGTCTGCGCGGTCGAGGGTCCCCTGAGCACCGTGACGGTCTCGGCGTCCGGGGCCGGCGATACCTGCACGGTCTCCACGCTCGACTGCGAACCTAGGATTTGTGAGGTGCCCACATATTTCGCAGACAGTTTGCGCAAACCCTCCGTGTCCGGTGTCCAGTCGAACGTTGCCACACCCCAGAGAAATGCATCCTTCACGGGAGCCTCCCCAATCTTCGTGGTGTCGTCGTAGAACTCGACGGAACCGGTGCCTACGCTGCCGAACGAGTTGATAACGGTCGCCCGCAACGGCACCGAGCTACCGACCTGCGCGTCGTCCGGCACTCCGAGGATGGTGCTGGTTGTGCTCGACCCGACCGTGATTTCTGGACCCTTCGTTTCGTAGACACCCATTCCGAGCGAACCCACGTAGCGCATTCCCGTCTCCAGCGGAACGTTGCGGTCACAGTTCCCGACCAGGTACGTGAACTCGAACGTGTGCGACTTCGGGTTGATGATCGGGTGCACTTTCCAGGACCCTCTGACCTGCGCCCACCTGGGGGATCCGCTCGCGAGATCGTGGTTCTTCCCGTCCACCTTCGCCGACTTGACCGTCAGACATTGCGGGTGCACGTCGGTGACCTCGCCGATATTCTCGAACACACCACCGACCTTCCGTTCGAACTTCGTCGACACGGTGATGGTGTCTCCCGGGCGGGCATTGACGTTGCTGATCGTCCGGGTGAACTTGCTGAAACCGTCGGACCACGATATCGATTTGGAATCCGCACCCGCGACGCCGGCACCGCCGGTGACAGCGAATCCTGCGGTCACCACCACGGCACTGATGGCGCCGATCGTGCGTCGCATGTTCCTGCCGGACATCAATTTCCTCTCGATGATGAAGCGTGCTTCGCAGTCGGGTCAGGATCCGAAAGTGTTGCTTGCCGAACCTGTGCCGACGGGCTCGTCGGTGCCGCCGTCGTCGTCGCCGTCGTCGTCATCGAGGGTGACCGTGACGGTGAGGGCCTCGGAGGTCGAACCGACATAGCCCGGTGCTCCGCCGTAGACGGCGGTGATGTCATGGGTGCCAGCGGAATCGAAGGTGCGGGTGATGCTAACCTTGCCGCCTTCGACCACCGGTACAGGGATACCCAAGTCGGTGTCGCCGTCCCTGAACTGCACGATGCCACCCTCAGGGGTCGGGGAGATCTGCGCCTCGAAACTCACCTCCGCGCCGGCCTGCACGCTCGACGGGCCGGTGAGCACCGTGGTGGTCTCCGCGTCCGGGACCGGGACCGGGACGGTCTGCACACCCGACTGCGAACCCGCCACCCGCGAGGTGGCCAGGTACTTCGCCGACAGTGTGTGCTCACCCGCCGTGTCCGGAGTCCACTCGAATGCCGCCACACCCTTTTTGTCGAGCGCAGCCGTCCCGATCTTGGTGGCGCCGTCGTAGAACTCGACGGTGTCGCCTTTGGCGCCACCGGTGACGGTCGCCGTCAGCGGCACCGACTGCCCGAGGTGGACTTCGGCCGGCACATCGCCGAACTCGGTGGTAGTGGGGACTTTACCGATCGTGACCACCGGGCCCTTGGTCTTGAAGTTGCTGGTGCCGTGCGAGCCCTTGTAGCTCATCCCCGTCTCGAATGGAACACCTTGCTCACAGTTACTCCACACGTTGTACGTGAACTCGAACATGATCGACTTCGGACTGATGATGGGGCGGATTGGCCAATCGAAGATGCCAGCCGCGAGCTTCGCGGCACCGGGGGTATCGCCATAACCCCCTGGGCCGCGGCCGACCGATTGATAGGGATGCCCGTCCACCTTCGACGACAACAAGCTCCAGCATGTAGGGGTTCTGTCCGTGATCTCGTAGATGTACTCCGCCGAACTGCCGAACTTCTTCTCGATTGTGATCTGCACGGTGACCCTGGAGTTGACTCCAGGGTTCACATTGCTGATCGTTCGGGTGAACTTGGTCTTTCCGGAGGTCCACGACTTCGTTTGGGAAGCCGCACCCGCGGCGCCGGTCCCGACCGTCACCGCGAACCCTGCGACCACCGCCATGACACTGACGATGCTGACCACATAACGGATGATGTTGTCAGACATGCGTTTCCTCTCGATTGCAATTCGGGACAGCTGCTCCGACTGATGGGGGGGGGGGCGACCTCGAGGCCGTTCAGTGCGCCCTTCAATCGACCGGATCACCGCTTGCGGGAAGGGCTCGTCCCACAAGGAATCGCACTCGGGGAAACCGGGGTTCGCCTATCCCTCACCCGCCACAAGACAACTACGCCCAAACAATTCGACGTGCTCCGCCAGTAGTGCAAGGCGGTGGTGACAGCGCAGCGCACTGCGCTCTCTCAACGAACCGCAAGCTCCTCCTGTGACCGCTTCCGGCATCGTCGGTAGCGTCGATGCCGGAAGCGGGCTGTTCGAGGCGCCGCCTATCCGGTTGCCGCTGGTTGAGGAGCATGGCGAAGCACGCCTGCAACCCCGTTGGTCAGGCTTCCGGTGGCCCTGCCGGCGGTCCCGCCATCCGAGGTCCCGCCATCCGAGGTCCCGCCATCCGAGGTCCCGCCATCCGAGGTCCCGCCATCCGAGGTCCCGTCATCCGAGGTCCCGTCATCCGAGGTCCCGTCATCCGAGGTCCCGTCATCCGAGGTCCCGCCGTCGGGATCTTCGGGGTTGAGGATCCCACGCGCAAAGTTCAACTCGTCGATAGCGGACTGAATCTTGAACGTGGCGCCGAAAGAATCGAGGACGGACTGTACGGAGCGCACCTTGTTCGGGTCGAGGTCGTTGACGTCGATGCCGACTTTGCGAAGATTGTCATCTACGGTACTCACTGCGTCGGCGAGCTTCTCGGTGTCTTCGGTGCTCAGTTCCGGAACTTCATGTCCCGGGTTCGTGGGGCCGCTCGGAAAAAGCTGGCCCGTATCCAGCAGTTGTTCGATTGCATAGGCGGACAGATAGAGGGATATCGGATCCCACGGAAAGAAGTAGGTCGTAATCGCGAGCGCCGGGCTGATCAGGTTGGGGAATTGCCCGACGAAGGCTCCCCTGGGGTCGCCGGTCTCGTTGGCCCGAGTGGCAGCGTCGACAGCGGCCTGTCCAATGCCGGGGAACAGGTAGTCGCCGAGATCCCCGGCGAACCCCGCAAGTTGTATCTCCGGCGCCGTGGTGCTCAGTGGGGGCTGTGTGTACGACATGGCGCCGACACCTGCAATGCCGCCGACCACAGCAAACCCGGCTATCCCGGCAACAACTTGAGAACGAACCGTTACCTTCATATTACCTTTTCTTTAGAGTCGATCAGGCTGAACCGGTCTGTGGCAAAGCGAGTCTCGAGATTCCATACCACAGTCCGACGGGGTGCGCCGACCCCCCTCCGCGGGAGGCGGCGATTGCTCACAGGAGATGTGAGTGAGTATTCCGATCTCGGAATGTGCATCGGAGAGTATTGTGAACTTCCTCACTTGTCAACCGCGGCAATCAATCCCGCATCTGACAAATAGTTGAAATGCTAGGTACTTTCAGGATCGGTGCTGTTCGCTTGCAATCGAGGACCGCCTGAGGCCGGCGAGGGATCTCGATGCAGCGCATTTGACTGACGAATCATGTTCCGCACCAGAAGATGAACGCGAATTCGAATTCGAACTCGAACCGTCGGAAGATGCTGAAATGTTCAAGCACATTCCACGAAGATGCGGGCGTTCGAGGTGAGCGCACGAACCGGCATCGATTTCGATGCGCCCGCCTACCAATTGGATACTGCCCAATGCCGATCCGGTGCTCCGGCTGAATTCGAAGTGTTTCGGGTCCGACCTTGCCTGTCCCCGTGGATGAGTCAGGGCCAATCTAGAGTCCCGTTGCACCCATCGAACGCGACCGGAAGAAACGGCCAGCGAGATGGCGGAATGCAAGAGGCAGTCGGCAGAGGCCATCGTGCGGAAGCTACGTCTCGCAGACGAGCTGGCCGCGTAGGGAGCACCGGCAAGTAGATCGCAGCGGAACTGGCACTATCGCCAATCGTCGTCGACGCACCGAATGTGCCCTAGCCATACAGCACTCACCAGCGACTGCAGAACCACCTGGACCGACTATCGGGAACCTTCCAGTCGAGGACATTTGTCGGCGGTCAATCCGGGGAGAGCATCGTGATCGGCCGATGCCTCAAACCGGAAGGACATGACTCCTGCAGAAAGGTTGCCGTTTCGGAGTGAATTGCTCTTGCCGAACTTCTTGAACAATGGGGTCGATTCATAAACTGTCCCTACAGACCTGCGCTCGAGGCGGGCGAATTGACAGACTTCGAGGCAGTACTCGCGCTCGGCGACATCTACTTGTTCCCGTCCCTTGCTGTGGTACCCGGTTACGCGGACGAGACGGCTGAGGACCCGCCACTGAGTGTGACCCCGACCAAGAATTGTGTCAACAAGATTTTTTGATGAGTCTTGGCATGTCTCCCATGAACGGATCCACATCGTTTTGGAGTTGGATTAATCCCCGACCTCCGGCATGTCTCCATTGAGCGGGTCCGCTAGGACTTGGAGTCTTGTTGATTCCAGCCCCTCGGGGGCGTACCTTCCGTGCTGGGTTCACTTTGTCTATCGTCCTTCCACCTCCCAGATCTGGGAGGTGGAAGGACGATAGGGATGATGGCTGGACGGAAGCGCGGTTCTGTGGAGGACATCGTTCGGAAGCTGCGGCGGGCGGACGAATTGGCCGCTGCGGGCATGACACAGGAGGAGGTCGCCGCCGAACTCGAGGTCTCGGCAGCGCCCCTGTACAACTGGCGACGCTAGTACAGCGGCATGGATGCCGGGGCCGCGAAGGAACTCGAGGAGCTCCGAAAGCAGAACAGCAAGCTCAAACGCTTGCTGTCCGAGGCCGAACTGGAGAAGGACGCGCTGCGTGAGGTGGCCAAGGGAAAATTCTGAGCCCAGCAGCCAAGCGCCGCGCAGTCGAGATGCTGACCTCCACGTTGTCTATCTCGGAGCGATTGGCATGCAAAGCTGTTGGGCTTGCCCGATCAACATTTCGACGGATCCCCGTTGCGCAGAACCTGACAGATCCTGACGCCAAACTGCGGGCCTGGCTTCGCCGCTATTCCAGGGACCACCCGCTGCATGGGTTCCGGCGCGCGCGGGCCCATCTCCGCTAAGACGAGGGCCGGCTGGTGAACAAGAAGAAGGTTCACCGATTGTGGAAGGAGGAAGGCCTTCAGGTGTGGATCGATCACTCTCGCAATCGTGCGATGTCGAGTTCGGTGCAGTAGGTCGGGTGACCTCCCCGGAACACTGCGCGCAGGGCCCACCGCAGGTGTTGCTGATGGACCACGATTCAGAGTCGATATTCATTGCACTGCAACAGTGTTGCTCTGAGACTAGTCGCTTTGCGCGCGTAGATACCGGCCGAAGTGTGGGACGGTGAATCCGATCGACCCACGCTCGGCCGAATAGATCAGCCCCTTCTTGATCAACCCGTCCCGAGCAGGTGACAGGGAGGCGGGCTTGCGATCGAGTTCGGAGGCGATCGATGCCGTCGCGACCGGTCCGTCGTCGGCGGAGAGATCGGCCATCGCTCGCATGTACTCGCGCTCGGCGGGCGTCGCGCGTTCGTACCGCGAGCCGAAGAAGCCGACCGCGAGTTCTTCCTCCGCCGTCGGCGCGGCCACCCGAACGTCCTCCTCGGTGATCGGGCTCGCCGCGGACACGTCCCACGTCGCCTTGCCGTACGCCTGGACGAAGTACGGGTAACCGTCGGCGGCGGCATACAACCCGTCCAACGCCTCGTCGGTGAACTTCACATCCTCCCGCTCGGCAGGCGCGATCAGTGCCCGGTCGGCGGACGCCCGGTCGAGTCGGTCGATGCGGTGGTAGCTGAACAGCCGCTCCGAATAACTCTTCGACGCCGACAGCACCGCAGGAAGGTGCGGCAGGCCCGCACCGACCACAATCAGCGGTGCCGCGTCCTGACTGAGTTCGTGGCAGGCCCCGCACACTGCCGAGACGTCCGCGGCGCCGAGATCCTGCATCTCGTCGATGAACAGCGCGATCCCGACACCGACGTCTCGGGCCAGCGATGACGCATCGAGCAGCAACTCGACCACATCGATCTCGATGTCACCGGAATCGGCGCGACCCTTCACCGCCGGAGCGTCGATGCCTGGCTGCCACCGCTCCCGCATGCCCTTGTCCGCGGTCGCACGCAGGGCGAACGATTTCAGTGTGCCAAGGAACTCCTCCACCCGGTCGGGGTCGCGGTGCGAACCGGCGATCTCCCGGACCGCCATGTGCAACGCCGACGACAGCGGCCGTCGCAGATCCTGGTCTGGACGGGCCTCGATCTTCCCGGTTCCCCATCTCCGCGAAATCGCCGCCGAGCGCAAGTGGTTGAGCAGCACCGTCTTCCCGACGCCGCGCAGGCCGGTGAGCATCACACTGCGTTCCGGGCGGCCACGCGCGATCCGTTCGAGCACCACGTCGAACGCGTCGAGTTGCCTGGTTCGTCCAGCCAGTTCCGGTGGTCGCTGCCCGGCACCTGGCGCATACGGGTTACGGACTGGGTCCATAGCCATGAAGGTAACAACCTCTGTTGCCGAATATGCGCTGATCTAGCGCGTGTCCTAGATATCGCAATCAAGCTAGATATCGCGATCAAGTCCTGGCTAGGGAGTGAGGACTTCCCCACCCTTTGGTGTCTATCAGCTTCCGCAAGTTCCCCCGAGGCTGGATACGAACGCAGAAACGGGGAGGACACCATGATCGAGTTGGACGCCCGAGCCGAGTTGGAGCGACTCGCGCCGCAGGCCGCTGCCGGCGACGATGGGGCCGTCGAAGAAGTGTTGCGTGTCGCCTACCCCCTCGTGCATCGCTACTGCAAGACCAGACTGGGGACCGTGGATAGCTCGCATGTGTGCGCCGACGACGTCGCCCAGGACGTCTGCCTAGCGTTGATGGGCGCACTTTCCACGTACGAGGACCAGGGGAAGTCCTTGTTGTCATTCATCTTCGGTATCGCCGCGCACAAGGTGTCCGACGCTCGGCGCCGCGCCGCCCGGTGGTCCGTCGCCACCGCACGTACTGCGGCCGAAACCAAGGTGGTCAGCGTCGACGACGACCCGGAACACCAAGTACTACGCGGCGAATCGCACAGCAGCATGAGCCAACTCGTCGAAACCCTCTCGACCCGCCACCAGCAAGTTCTCTTTATGCGCATCGTCGTGGGAATGTCGGCGGAACAGACCGCCCGCGTCCTCGATACCACCCCTGGGGCCGTCCGCGTCGCGCAACACCGGGCACTGAACCACCTGCGGGAACGGATCGAATCGAATACTGCACAACATCATTCGCAGACACCGCGACGTGCGGCCCGGACAGAAACTGTTCACACTCGTACGCCGACAAGGGCATGAATCCAGCGGCGGCCGGGTCGAACGGAACCTGCTTGTCCGAAGGGACGTTCACGTTCTCCTCATCTGCGACTAGACGTAGACATAGCTCGATTCAGTGGGCGAAGCCCCAGTCAGCGACAATTGCCACCGTCCACACCCGCAGACACGGTAGGCGACGACCCCTGTGCTCGTCTGGTGCCGCGATACTTCCCGCCATTCGTGTTGGTGATGGTTTCTCATGCACCCAGCGTGATGTAATGGCATTGTGCATCTCAACCCTTACGGCGAACATGCGGTCACTCTCGCCGCCGATCTCACGAATCGCCCGCCCGAATCGACCGAGGAACTCGTGACTCGATGCGTCGAGTCCGGCCTCGTAGTCGACTTCCCCGTCAGCGACCACGACCTGTCCGAAGTGCTTGCCATACTCGACCGGTGGACGCTGATCGTCGACACAACCGCTGAAGAAGCTCGGGCTGAACAGATCAACCTCATGCTCGCGAAGGCCTCGGCCTATCCGCGAATGACCAACCACGCCAACGACGGCTGGCACCTCCACTACCGCGACGACCAGCATTCCCTCGCGGGTGTACTCGAGGCCCTCATCTCGATGGGCACTGCGCTGCACCTCGTGGGCCGCGGGATGCACCGACTAAGCCGTTGCACGCTGGCGGAATGCAATGTCATCTACGTCGACACGTCGCGCAACGGACGTCAGCGCTACTGCTCGCCGCGCTGTGCGAACCGAGACGCTGTGCGACGTCACCGAGCCCGGTAATCGCCTCGCTCGGTCGGCGAATCGCAACCGGAGAAAAGCATACGCTGGTGTATCCGATGCGCTAGCGTATCGAACGTTGCTGTCGAACCTGGAAGAAGAGGAGGCGCTATGCCGACATCACCGGCGAGTTCCCCCGAACCTGCCACCGATGCGCCCAAGCGGGTGACGAAACGGCGGGGACGTACCCGCCAGCGTCTTCTCGACGCCGCCGTCGAGATCTTCGCAGAGAATGGCTTCGGCCGGTCGACAGTCGAGCAGATTTGCGAACGCGGCGGCTATACACGCGGTGCCTTCTACTCCAACTTCGCATCGTTGGACGAGATGTTCTTCGCCATGTGGGAGCAACGCTCCGGTTCGATGCTCGACCAGATCCGGCGCGCCGCCGACTCTTCAACCATCGACTTCGCCCATCTCGCAACTGACGACAAACTGCGGACCGGCACCGCACTGGTGCTGGACGCCGTCCAGGTGGACGATCAGTGGTACCGGATCAACGCCGAGTTCACGGCCCACGCGCTGCGCAATCCGTCGCTCAAAAAGGCACTCGCCGCACGTGAAGAGACGATCCTGAACACCATCGTGCCAATCCTGGAGAAGGCACTGAGCCGACTCGGTCGTCGTATCGTCTGCGATCCGCCGGTACTCGGTCGCGCGCTTGTAGCCCTGCACGACGGCACCGCGGTCCAGTGCCTGATAGACGACGACGGCGCGTCCGCGCGCGAACTCCGCCTCGACCTTTTCACCCACGTCGTGGCCGCGTACACCGAACCCGATACCACCCACCCCGGATAGAGGAGTCTTCGTGACAGAGCAAGCTGATGTGATCGTTGTCGGAGCCGGACTGGCGGGACTCGTCGCCACCTACGAATTGGTCCAGGCAGGCCGGAAAGTCCTCGTGGTCGACCAGGAAAGTTCGGTGAACCTCGGCGGCCAGGCATTCTGGTCGCTCGGTGGACTGTTCCTCGTCGACAGCCCGGAACAGCGACGACTCGGCATCAAGGACTCGTACGACCTGGCGATCCAGGACTGGTTGGGCACGGCCTCATTCGATCGCGACCGCGAGGACAGGTGGCCACGACTATGGGCCCAGGCGTACGTCGAATTCGCCGCCGGCGAGAAGCGGCAGTACCTCCACGACCTCGGCCTGCGTCTGATGCCGAACGTCGGGTGGGCTGAGCGTGGACGTGGATCCGCTCTCGGGCAGGGCAATTCCGTCCCACGGTTCCACATCACCTGGGGCACCGGACCGGGCGTCGTGGAGGTCTTCCTCACGCGTGTCCTCGCGGCCTCACAGCGGGGCCTGGTCACGTTCAAGCACCGCCACCAGGTCGACGAGATCGTCGTGACGGACGGCGCCGCCACCGGCGTGCGCGGCACGGTCCTCGAACCGTCCACCGAATCCCGCGGAGTGAAGAGTTCACGGACCGCGATCGGGGAGTTCGAATTCTCCGCGCAGGCGGTGGTCGTCACGTCAGGAGGCATCGGCGGCAATCCCGAACTGGTCAAGAAGAATTGGCCCGCCCGTCTGGGGAAAGCTCCCGAGAACATGCTCGCCGGTGTCCCGGCACACGTCGACGGCCGGATGCTGGAGATCACCGAGAACGCCGGTGGCAACATCGTGAACAGAGACCGCATGTGGCACTACGTCGAAGGCATCGAGAACTGGGATCCGATCTGGCCGAACCACGGCATCCGCATCATCCCCGGACCATCTTCGATGTGGTTCGACGGCAACGGTAAACGGCTGCCCAGCCCCAACTTCCCCGGTTTCGACACCATGGGAACGCTCCAGCACATCATGAACAGCGGGCACCACCACACGTGGTTCGTTCTCGACCAGAAGATCATCGAGAAGGAGTTCGCGCTGTCGGGTTCCGAGCAGAACCCCGACATCACCGGCCGCGACTTCAAACTCCTGGCCGAACGAATCAAGAAGGGCGCTCCCGGACCGGTCGAGGCGTTCAAGCAAAACGGTGCAGACTTCGTCGTTCGCGACAATCTCCGAGACCTCGTCGATGGCATGAACGCGATCACCCCCGAAGCGCCGGTGGCCTACGAGGACCTTGAGCGCGAGATTGTAGCCCGAGACCGCGAGGTGAAGAACAACTACAGCAAGGATTTCCAGATCATGGCAATCCGAAATGCACGGAGCCTGCTGGCCGACAAGATTACCCGCGTCGTCAGCCCCCACGCGCTGCTCGACCCCAAGAACGGTCCACTGATCGCGGTCCGCCTACACCTGCTGACCCGCAAGTCCCTCGGCGGCCTCGAGACCGACCTCGACTCTCAGGTGATCCGACCGGACGGCACGGCCTTCGAAGGTCTCTACGCCGCCGGGGAGGTAGCCGGATTCGGTGGCGGCGGCGTCCACGGGTACAGCGCACTCGAGGGCACCTTCCTTGGTGGCTGCATCTTCTCCGGCCGGGCCGCAGGTCGCGCGCTGGCCCGCAAGCTGTAGCCGGCGCTGCCAGCTACTTGACCAGTATTCGAGTTCAGGACATGCAGAACAGTGGATGTCTCAGGCGGGACACGGATGAACGTGTCCCGCCTACTCGCCCACCTTCGCCCTCATCAGGAAGACGTTGTAGTCGGACCAGGTCGAGATGGTGAAGTATAGGTCGTCAGCGCTCGACCACGGGTGGATGAAGCCGCCGTACAGTTCCGGGTACTCGGTGACGCTGACCATCCGGGCCCCGTCGGACCAGGCACCCTGCGGCGAGTCGGACTCACGGAGAACGATGGCCAGCTTCAACGTGTCGAGGTATGCCATCTGCCACTTCCCGGTGGCCTCGTCGTAACGAACAGACAATTCGGCTGCAGGAGCATTGACGATCGGCGTCGCTTCCGTGAAGCCACCGACCGGCGTCCAGTCGCCGTCCTGCCAGTACTGGTACGCGGATGTGTTCAATATTTGGTCGACCGGAACGCGGGCTAGGCCGACGTTGCCCAGCCGTGTGTTGGCGGTGCCGAACATGTAGACGAAGTCACCGACAGGCACCATCGATGCGACCTGAAACTTGGTGACTCCGAAAATGTTGTCCCACTTCGCGTACGGGTCCTTCGTCCAAGTGGAGCCGCCGTCGTCCGAATAGGCGATACCGCCGTAGTTGGTCCACCACGTGGTCGGGATGCTGTTCCACGTTCGGATCGACATGTAGCTCATGTATTGCCTGTTTCCGACGGCGAATCCCGATGTCGGAATGGTGGTGATCTCGATGTTGTCGAGTTTGCGGCTGTCGAGAACCTCCGCCGCGTGGCAGCGGCTGTCCAGCACCATGCTGTCCAGGCTCATCCCGTCGGCCAGGTTGCGGTCGGAGCTGAATCCCAGAACATTGCTGCGCCAGTCGCCACCCTGGCCGCCGGGCGGAATGAAGCCTTTGCCGAAGGTGTCGCCAAACGCTACAGCGATCTGATCAGGCGCGGACTCCCACATGATTCCGAGATCGGTGCCGTTGACTTGGTAGCGCTTGTCGGTGCGGCTGACCGAACCGGAGCCGGTCACCTTTGCCACCCGAGTCACCTCGCCGATCTTCGGAGTCGGCGGGGCAGGACTGCGCGGAGCCTCTACGGTCGCGGGATGTATCACGGGCGGCGGAGGGGACAATTGAATCTCGACTCCCGGCACGGGAATTCCGAAGTGGAACGGTGTGAACTTCAGGCTGACGTCCGGAATGTTGAGCACGCTCGACAGATTCCCGGAGTCCGGGCCGGTCTCGTCAGTCAAGTCCGGGCACGGATCGGTGCAGGGATCGGCCGGCAATTCCTGGGAAACCCGGACAGGTTCCTTGACCGGCGCGGGGTACGGCACCGTCGTGATCTTCGGGTACGGAATTGGGATCTCGAGCTTCTCCGGAATGAGAGAAACTGTCGCGTTCGAAACCTCGGTGGCGCACGCACCGCTGCCGGGCACCCCGTTCCACGCCACCTCGGGTTCGGCGACAGCGTCGCCCTGGTTCGAGTAGACGATCGCGCTCGAACCGATCGCCACTGCCGCAAACGACGCGACCCACCTCTTCGACATCGCTCCCCCTCCGTCGAACATGCCGCTGTGTACACGACTGCACCGGTCGACGGGAAGGTAGCACTGTACGGATGCGCTCGCGGATTCACCACGCGCACCCGCAACGAAAATCTTGCGGGGTACCCGGGCCGGACGTCTTCAGTGCCCGGTCCCGGATCCGTCGTGCCGATGACGGTCTCA
>NZ_BCXB01000037.1 GCF_001894885.1 Rhodococcus marinonascens NBRC 14363 | reverse complement strand
CCCACGACGTTGCCCGTCGGTCCCGGACCAACCACCAGGACATCGTGCTCGACTCCGAGGATCTTGCCGACCCCGCCGTGCGGGCGAAGGTCATCCGGGCACGCGACGTCCCCATCGGCATCGCAGACATGGACATCTCGCTGTATCTGCTGTTCAAGGAGATCCGGCAGCACTCCACGGTGGCACTGTCCGGTGAGTCGGCCGACGAGGTCTTCGGTGGTTACAAGCACTTCTTCGATCCGAAGGCGCAGCAGGCGAACACATTTCCGTGGCTGGTGGGGTTCGACGAATACTTCGGCAACGACCGTAACTTGCTCACCCCGGAGGTCATGGCCGGACTGAACATGGCTGAGTACGTGCAGGATTCGTACAACACCGCCGTGGCCGGTATCGATCGGCTGGACGGCGAGTCCGACTTCGAATGGCGGATGCGTAAGATCTGCTATCTGCATCTGACGCGATTCGTCCGAGTGCTGCTCGATCGCAAGGATCGCATGAGCATGGCCGTCGGACTGGAGGTTCGTGTACCGTTCTGCGATCACCGGTTGGTCGAGTACGTGTACAACACGCCGTGGTCGCTGAAGACATTCGACGGCAAGGAGAAGTCGTTGCTGCGGGCAGCGGCCAAGGATGTGCTGCCGCAGTCGGTGATCGACCGGGTGAAGTCGCCGTACCCATCCACCCAGGACCCGAAATATGCGGTGGCGTTGCAACAGCACGGCAAGGAGTTGCTCAGCGACCGCTCACATCCGGTATTCGGCCTGGTCAGCCCTGATTGGCTGTCTCAGGCGGTATCGATCGATACCCCGCAGATCCGTCAAGCGTCGCGCCACGGACTCGAGCGCATCCTCAACCTCGCGGTGTGGATGGATATCTACAACCCGACCATCAAGGTGCCTTGATTCCTCTTCCGGCATGCCGAGCGAGCAACAATCTGACGCTGTCGGGATCACAACGTTCCCGGCGACGGCGTCACCGGGAACGTTGCTGCTGTTGCGAATCCGGTCAGATTTACGACCCGAACATCCCCGATGCCCCGGCTGCCCCGGCTGCCCCGGACGATCCGGACGATCCGGTGGAGTGGTCGAGTGGAGCGACCCACTTCCACTCCGCACATTCGGTTCCGCCCGTGCTCGTTGCGAAGGTTTCGTCCGACTCTTCGATGACCACCGCGGACGCTACGGTGTTGTCCGGATCGTTGGCCTGCTGCGTGTCGCCGTTGGCGACGATGTCGCCGCCCACACGGCGTTCCCAGTCGCAGTCCTCGCCTGCGACGCCGGGATTCTGGTAGATGCCCGGCTTGATCTCGTCGAGCCCGTCGCCGACGTCAAAGGTGCCGTCAGCGGGTATGGCCGGCTTACCGAGGCTCCCCAACGATCCCAGAGACCCCAGAGATCCGGTGCTGTGCGGGAGGGGGGCCACCCACTTCCATTCCGCACAGTTACCCCCGAACAATCCTGTTTCAAAGGTCTCGTCCGACTTTTCGATGGTCACTGCCGTCGCCACGATGTTGTCGGGATGGAAAGCTGGGAAGGTGCCGCCGCCGGCGGCGTAGTCGGGGTCGTTGAAGCCGGGAGCATAGCGCTCCCAGTAGCAGTCCTGGCCCGCGATGCCGGGATTCTGGTAGATACCGGGTTTGACCTGTCCCGGCCAGTAGCCGACGTCAAAGGTGCCGCTGCCGGGGATGGTCGGCCCACCCAGGCTCCCGAGCGAGCCGGGGGCACTGTGAGCGGTGGCGACGCCACCCGCCAGTAGCGCCACTGAAGCGATTGCGGTGAATCCGATTCGTGTTGCGCGCATGCACGTGCCCCTCATCGTCACGGCCCCTGGTGTGGGGCACACCGAGGAAGACGCTACAACCAAAATTGGGGAACACTAGGGAAGGTACGCGACGGTCGGGGTCTCGGTCGCCTACGGGAATGCCAGCGGATATAGCGCCGCAGCACAGACTGAAAACCGTTCTCGGCCTGGGTGTTTTCCGGTAGGTACTCAGGGCGGGCCAGTGGCATCTACTGGGAGCGCTACCGGCCTGATCCCAGGTTTCGGTAGCGGGCGTGTCGGGCCGCGGATCGCTCTTCCGCGGGAACCCCGGTCAGGGCACGAATTTCCCTGGAAATGGCCTCGCCGACCCGCTTGGAGAAGTCGACGGGTTCGTCTGCGGCATCGGGATATTCGGGGATGATCGCGTCGATGACGCCGTCGCGGAGCAGGTCGAGCGAACGGATGCCCTGGGCGGCGGCCATTTCGGATGCGTGGGTGGTGCCGCGGTGGACGATGACACTGGCGCCCTCCGGCGGGAGCGGTGCCAGCCAGCCGTTCTGAGCCGCGAGGACCCGGTCGGCGGGGAGGAAGGCGAGGGCTCCGCCGCCGGTGCCCTGACCGAGCAGGACGGACACGGTCGGCGTCTTCAACGTCACCAGGTCGGAGATGCAGCGGGCGATCTCTGGGGCCAGTCCACGCTCCTCCGCCTCCCTGGACAGCGCCGCGCCGAGGGTGTCGATCACCAGGACCAACGGGATCTGCAACTCCTCGGCCAGTCGCATGCCTCGGCGTGCCTCGCGCAGTGCGGCGGGCCCCATCGTGTTCAACGCGGATTGCCCGGCACGGTCCTGACCCAGCAGAACACACGGTGCGCCACGGAATCGGGCCAGCGACAACAACACCGTTCCCTCGGTCTCACCCTGCCCGGTGCCGCTGAGCGGCACCTGTTCGGTGGCCGCATGACGGAGCAGGTGGCGGATGCCGGGACGTTCGGGGCGCCGCGACACCATCACCGACTGCCAGGCGGGGACGTCCGGGATGTCGGGCGTGGGTACCGACTCGGCGACGCTCGGTGTCGCAGGGGAGTCGATCAGCACTCGCAGGGTCCGGTGTACGAGCGGTCGGAGTCGGGTCGCGGGCACGACGCCGTCGATGACTCCGTTGCGATACAGGTTCTCCGATGTCTGCACGCCGTCCGGGAACTTCTCGCCGTACAGAGCCTCGTAGACGCGGGGGCCGAGGAACCCGACCAGCGCGCCGGGTTCGGCCACGGTGATGTGTCCGAGCGAACCCCACGATGCAAACACGCCACCGGTGGTGGGATTTCGCAGGTATACGAGATAGGGCAGATGCGCGGCCTTGTGCGCGGCGACCGCCGCCGCGATCTTCACCATCTGCACGAAGGCGATGGTGCCCTCCTGCATGCGGGTGCCACCCGAGGTGGGTGACGCGAGCAGGGGGAGACCCTCGCGGGTGGCGCGCTCGATGGCGGAGACGATGCGTTCGGCGGCGGCCACTCCGATCGATCCGGCGAGGAACTCGAACTCGCACGCGATCACCGCGACCGGACGGCCTCGAACCGCGCCGGCCCCGGTGATCACCGATTCGTCGGCCCCCGAATTCTCGGCCGCCTTCGTCAGTTCGGCCCGGTACTTCTCGTCCGGTTCCGAATCGACGGGCGTCTCGTCCCAGGAGACGAAGGTGCCTGCGTCCAGTACCAACTCGAGCAGGTCGTGGGCGGGGATCTTGGCGGCCATATCTAACGAGAGTAGTGGTGAGAGTCTGGGCCGGTCCTCGGGAATCGAGGCGATCTGTCACCTAGGGTTTGATCCGGAACTGCTCGATCGGACGCCGGGCCCGACGCGGGTCGGGCTCGAAAGAAACGGGTGCTCGATGTCTGCTTCGGAAATTCGCTTCAGCCGGGTGATCGCTGCCCCGGTCGGCTCGGTCTGGAAGGTTCTCACCGATCTCGACAACGCAGAGTCGGTACTGAGGGGCGTGCAGAAAATAGAGAGGCTCGACGCCACGGGTTACGAGATAGGTACACGTTGGCGCGAGACCCGGGTGATGTTCGGCAAGTCGGCAACCGAAGAAATGTGGGTTTCGGAAATCGACCAGAAGAAGCGCACCGTGGTCAAGGCATCGTCCAACGGTGCGGACTATTCGACTGTCTTCACGCTCACGCCCGCTGGGGACGGCACGACATTGACAATGCAATTCTCGGCGGAGGCCGCGAACCTGGGCACCTTCTCCAAGATCATGATGAAATTGCTGGGACCTCTCGCGATGAAAGCCACTGCCAAGGCGATCCAGCGCGATCTTGACGACATCGGCGCCGCCGCCGTGAAACTGGCCGGTTGACCGCGGCCTCCGGCCATGTTGCCTTTCCAGGCAACACGGCCGGGGAGTACGTCAACGTCCCAGCGCCTCCTTCCACGACACGACCTTGCCGATCCTCAGGATCGAGCGCTGGTAGATCTTCGCGGCGAGAACGCTGAGTCCGGCTGTGACGACCAGCATGAGCGCGATGGTCGCGACCACCTGAGCCGGCGACGCCACCCCCGCTGCGATGCGGAGCGGCATCAGGATCGCGGAGAACGGCGGAATCCAGCTGAGTACGCTACTCAGCGTGCCGTCCGGGTCGCTCACCGAGGAGAAGGCGCTGAAGGCCATGATGACGATCAGGACCATCAACGGCGACGCGGTGGCATTGACGTCCTCTTGCCGCGACACCATCGAACCGGCAGCGGCATAGAGGACGGCGAAGAAGGCGAAACCGAGGACGAACCAGCCGAGAGTTCCGGCGAGGACACCGAACGCCGTCCCGGTCACGGTAAGGGTGCCCGTCGCCAACCCGGCGCCGACACCGGCAACTCCGTACGCGGCCAACTGGACGAGGCCCACGGCACCGATTCCGATCACCTTGCCCCACAATAGCTGCAGCGGGCGCAGCGTCGAGAGCAGCAGTTCGACGACGCGGCTGGACTTCTCCTCGACCACACCCATCGCCACGTACATGCCGAACATCATGATCTGCATGTACAGCAGGACCACCACGGCGACCGACAAGGCCACGCGCTGACCCTGTTCGGGGTCGGCTGGGTCGAGCGCGTCGACGGTCACGACGGCCTTGCCGGTCACGTCGGCCAGATGCGCGGGGTCCACACCCTGCGCCACGAGGGCGGCGGCCTGCGCCTGCTGTGCCACGGCCGCGTCGACTACGGTGCGAAGCCCGGGTCCGATCTCGGATTCGGTTACAGCCGTGAAGGATCCATCGGTGCCGGGGATCAGGGCGAGGTCGAGATCGCCGCTCTCTACTCGGTCCCGTGCTGCTTGTTCGTCCGGGGTCGCGGTGACCTCGACCGGTGTGTCGACGGCGTCGCCCGTGGCAATGAGAGCCGGGGCGAGGGACTGGTCGCCGACCAGTCCGATCGTGGCGCGATGGTCGTCACCCCCCGAAAACAAGGAGTAAGCCAGGATGCCGCCGACGATCGCGAGCAGGATGATCACGTTGCTGATCACGAAGCTCTTCTTCGACACCTGTGTCAGGAACTCGCGCCGGGCTACCAGGCCGATCGCGCGGGCGGGGTGTAGTGGGGCACTCATGCCGCGACCACCTCTCGGAACAGATCGGCCAAGGTGGGCCGGTGCAAAGAAAACTCGTGCACCGGGCCGGTCTTGAGGGCGGTGTGGAGGATCAACTGGTCATCCACCTGAGGCGAGAGCACGAGCAGCGTTCTGCCGTCGATGTGACTCATCGTGGTCACTCCCTCGAGGTGGTGGGCCCAGCCGACCGGCGCCTCCGGTGCGTGGACCTCGAGTCGGACGTCGCCTCCGCCGCGTAGTTCGTCGACCGTGCCGACGGCCCGCATCCGGCCGTGGCTGATAATGCCCACGCGGTGGCACAGGCGTTGGACGAGTTCGAGTTGATGACTCGAGAAGATCACGGGCACCCCGGTGTGCGCCTTCTCCACCAGGACCTCGCTCATAACGTCGACCGCAACGGGGTCGAGTCCGGAGAACGGCTCGTCGAGAACCAGGACCGCGGGGTCGTGGACGAGTGCAGCAGCCAGTTGGACGCGCTGCTGGTTGCCGAGCGACAGTGCGTCGACGGTGTCGCCGACACGACCGGAGATGCTGAGACGGTCCGTCCACCGCATGACTGCTTCGCGCGCTGCGGAGCGGGACATGCCGTGTAACTCGGCAAGA
Source organism: Rhodococcus marinonascens NBRC 14363 (assembly GCF_001894885.1). Taxonomy (GTDB): domain Bacteria; phylum Actinomycetota; class Actinomycetes; order Mycobacteriales; family Mycobacteriaceae; genus Rhodococcus_F; species Rhodococcus_F marinonascens. The sequence goes on along the minus strand of NZ_BCXB01000037.1, from coordinate 30,018 downwards.
TACGCAAGTTGCTTGCCTACCTTCATCTTCGGGTACAACCCCCGTTCCTCGGGCATATAGCCGATCGTGCGCCGCACGTCCAGGTCGACGGGCTTGTCGCCGAGTCGAACCTCACCGGAATCCGCGGAGAGCACGCCGAGCGCGATGCGCATGGTGGTGGTCTTGCCGGCGCCATTGCTGCCGACGAACCCGAAGATCTCGCCGGGCCGTACCTCGAAGGAGAGGTCGTCGAGCGCGACGGTTTCGCCGTAACGCTTGGATATGCCGTCGATAGTGAGGGTATGGGGCATTGGGTCCTTCCTGATCTAGGGGGCAAGTGATCCTACAAAGCCAGCTCGTCGGGCTCGAGGTCTGGTTGCGTCCGGCCGGGGATCATTGCGGGCAAGCGGTCGCCGATGACAAGTGCAGTGAGCAGTCCGGCGGCGTACGGCACGTTGGAATCATCGCTGTCTCGGACTGTGATGAAGAGTGACGAGTCTCGTTCTGGAGGAACCGGCGCGTCCGAAACCCTGGTACGGCTCGATCAGATTGGCATCAGCCATGAGAACTCTCCCCTTCTCCGGTGCCGGCCGCCGGCCGAACCACAGGCGCCGAGTTGATCGCGTCGCGGGAGGCCCGTCTCCACAGACGGACGAAGATCCACGCGACCGAAGCGAAAGAGGTTGACCACGGTAAATTGAGTGGCAGAGTGCACTCGATTCGCGCCGGAGGGCGGGAAAGGCCAGGATTGCTGACGTGACCTATACCATCGCAGAGCCCTGTGTCGACGTTCTGGACAAGGCTTGCATCGAGGAATGTCCCGTCGATTGCATCTACGAGGGCGGGCGGATGCTCTATATCCATCCAGACGAATGTGTCGATTGCGGGGCCTGTGAGCCGGTCTGCCCCGTCGAGGCCATCTTCTACGAGGATGACGTCCCGGACCAGTGGGTCGAGTACACCAAGGCGAACGCCGACTTCTTCGACGACCTGGGGTCGCCGGGGGGTGCGTCGAAGGTCGGCAAGACCGATTACGACGTCCCGCTCGTCCTGGCGCTGCCACCGATGGCCGAGGGCGACTAGCTAATCCTCGAAGAGTCGACCGCCCTCCATCCGCCACCGGCGGGTGCTTCGCATCGAATCGAGCATCCGACGGTCGTGGGTGACGAGGAGCAGAGTGCCGTCGAAATTCTCCATCGCCTGCTCGAGTTGCTCGATCGCGGGGAGATCCAGGTGGTTGGTCGGTTCGTCGAGTACGAGGAGATTCACACCCCGGGCTTGCAACAGTGCGAGGGCTGCACGGGTGCGTTCGCCGGGTGACAGGGACGCCGCCGCACGCAGCACGTGGTGACCTTTGAGCCCGAACTTCGCGAGCAGGGTCCGAACATCGGCGTCCGGCCAGTCCGGAACCTGCGCGGCGAACGCGTCCGCCACCTTCTCGGCGCCCTCGAACAGTCCGCGAGCCTGATCAATTTCGCCGAGCGCCACACCCGAACCCAGTGAGGCGTTGCCGGCATCCGGAGTGATCTTGCCGAGCAGGATCTTCAGCAGCGTCGTCTTGCCGGAACCGTTGGCGCCGGTGATGAGGATGCGGTCACCCCAGTCCACCTGGGTGGTGACCGGACCGAACGTGAACCCGGGATCCCCGGACCAACCCACGGTGGCTCCGTTTGCCGTCGCCACCACGGATCCACTGCGCGGGGCGGTGGCGATCTCCATCCGCAGTTCCCATTCCTTGCGCGGTTCCTCGACCACCTCGAGTCTCTCGATCCGGCGCTGTGTCTGCCGGGCCTTCGCGGCCTGCTTCTCGGTGGACTCGGTGCGCAGGCCCTTGCCGATCTTGTCGTTGTCCTTCGCCTTTCGGCGCGCGTTGCGGACACCGTGTTCCATCCAGTTCCGCTGCATCTGCGCGCGGTCCTCGAGGTCCGAACGCGTCGCCGCGAACCCCTCGTATGCCTCCCTCGCGTGCCTGCGCGCGATCTCACGCTCGGCGAGGTACGAGTCGTAGTTGCCGACGTAGACCGCGATCTGCTGTTGCGTCAGGTCGAGTTCCACGATTCCGGTTACGGTGCGCGCCAGGAACTCCCGATCGTGACTCACCACCACAAGGGCTGCCCGGCTCCCGGCGACGAATCGCTCGAGTTGCTCGAGCCCCGGCAGATCGAGGTCGTTGGTCGGCTCGTCGAGAAGTAGCACGTCGTATCGGGACAGCAACATCGAGGCCAGCCCGGCGCGCGCCGCCTGCCCGCCGGAGAGCGATGTCATGCGCGCGTCCAGGGGTACCCCCAGTCCGATCTCGTCGACCACTTTCTCCGCACGGTCGGCGAGGTCGGCGCCGCCGAGAGCCAGCCAACGCTCGAGGGTGGCGGAGTAGAGGTCTTCGACCGGGGCGAGCGAAGCGACGGGGGATGAGTCCGGGGCGAGCGAAGCGACGGGGGATTGTCCCGGCTTGGCCAGGGCTTCCGCGGCGTCGTTCATGGCATGCTCGGCTGCGGTGACGCCCGTCCGTCTGCCGAGGAAGTCGAGGACGGTCTCGTCAGCGATCCGGTCGATTTCCTGGTCGAGGTAGCCGACGACGGCGTCGGGTGGGCTCAGCACGACAGCACCGTCGACGTCGGCCGATCCGACCCCGGCGAGGGCGGTCAGCAAGGTCGACTTTCCTGCGCCGTTCGCGCCGACGAGGCCGATCACGTCGCCGGGGGCGACGGTCAGGTCGAGGCCCGAGAAAAGGGCGCGCTCACCGCGCGAAGCCGACAGTCCGCTGATGCGCAGTGTTGCAGTCACCTGCAGATTATCTCCCCGCCGTGACTGCCCGGTGACTGCGGGCGGTGGAGGGGTGAACGGGACGTCAGTTCTTGACGAGTCGGAACCATCGAGGGTCGACCTTCTCGAGCGCCCTGGGCAGGCCGATGATGTCGGCGTCGACGTCCGACACCAGTTTCCACTTCTCGAACGTTCGCTCCACATCAGAGCGGGAGACGCCCCTCGGCAGGGGTCCGCGGTAACCGGGGCCGAATGCGAACATCAGCAGCGTGGCGTGGGGTTCGCTTACGGCTGTGACGTTCTCGACGTACGCGACCCGGTCTCGGTCGCTCAGCCCGTGATAGCACCCGACGTCGAGGATCAGGTGATACCCGCGGCCGACGGCATGCTCCAGGTCGGTGGCGTCCGCATATACGAACCGGACATCGACCCCCGACTTCCGGGCCTTGGATCGCGCCTTGTCGAGGGCCAACTGGACGTTGTCGATCCCGGTCACCTGCCACCCGCGCTTGGCCATCGCGATGGCTTGGTAGCCGGTGCCGCAGCCGATATCCAGAACCTTTCCCGGTGGTGCGTCGAGTGGATCCAGCAGTGCCTGGATCTGATCTTCGAAGATGGGTCCCGCCGTCACCCAAGGCGTGATCTTGAACCGGTAGGCCAGTTTGTATCCAAGGCCCATGTCTGCCCCCTTCCGCGTGCACATCCTCACCCCTGCACCGATGCAGTCGGATTACCCGGATTTATCGAAATGACACACAAACGTCCACATTCTGAGACGGCGGAAAGCGTCTTCGACGTTCCTAGATCAACCGGAAGTCCGCGAAGTCGAAGCCAGGCGCCACGACGCAACTGACGAGGGTTGGTTCGTCGCCTTCGGGTGTTGCGCGTTGCCAGTGCCCAGGCGGGACCACTAGTTGAGGTTGCTCGCCGGCTGCGACGTCCGTTCCGAGGATCTGAGCTGTCGGGGAGACGGGTTTCGATCCCTCTCCGCCGAGTTCGAGCACCAACGGGCTGCCTCGGTGATACAACCAGATCTCGGCACTGCGCACTGTGTGCCACGCAGACTGCTGACCCGGCATCAGCAGGAACAGGATCGCCGTGCCAGCCGACCGCGGTCCCGGATACTCGGGCAGGTTCGCCGCGGGAATTGTGAGGTCACTGCGCCACGTCTCGCGGTACCAGCCGCCTTCCGGATGTGGGAGGAGGTCGAGCGGCCGGGCCCACTCCGGTATTTCCGCCATGCACCACATTCTGCCGTACGAGGCCCTGCGGCCGCAGCGCCCAAGTACTCGAGTTGCCATCGAGTAACTCTCGTGTGGCTATGGTGGAGAAATGCAGCGGTTGTGGCGCAGTGTGGTGTTCCTTGCAATGTTCAGCATGCTGTGGGCGCCCACCGTCGGTGCAGATCCTCTACGGATCGGCCTGCGCCCCGGCGAGTTGGTGGCCTCGTCGCAGTTGCCGATGCAGTTGTGGCTTCCTGGCACCGGTTCCGCGTACAGGATGACCTACCTCACGACCGATCGGCATGGGATCACCCCGTCCACAGGGATGGTGTTAGTGCCACAGGGTCCGCCACCGGCAGGTGGCTGGCCGGTGATGGCCTGGGCTCATGGAACGGTCGGGAACTCCGACGCCGAGGCCCCCTCGGTAACGGGTGTCGACTCATTGTCCAGGGACTACGTGAGCGGCTTGCTGCAACGTGGGTACGCTGTCGCGGCCACCGACTACGTGGGCCTGGGTACGCCGGGAGTGCCGCCCTATCTCGACGGCAAGGTCGCGGGACGCAGCGTCATCGATTCGGTGCGGGCAGCCAGGGAGATCGACGCCGATCTGGCCTCGACGTGGATGGCGGTCGGGATTTCGGAGGGCGGGCAGGCCGCGGTGTTCGCAGCGCACGCCGCGACGACGTATGCGCCGGAACTCGACTACCGGGGGGCGGTTGCCAATGGGGTGCCGTCGAATATCGAGGTGGTGTCGGAGTGGGCCGGTCCGTTGTTTCCGCCGCAAGGACTCGACGGCCTGACCGTGTTCATGTCGTTTGTGATGGCCGGGTTCCGCGACGCGTACCCGGAGTTGGACGTCGACAGTTACCTCACTCCGGTCGGGAAGCAGTTCTTGGACGCCGCCCCGGAAGTGCCGTACGCGCAGTTCGTGACCATGACACAGAATGTGTCGGTGGCGCAGATGCTGTCGCGGCCACTCGACACACCGGCGTTGCAGTCTGCGCTGCGCGAATACCTCGAAGTGCCGGTCTCGGGATATGACCGCCCGTTGATGATCGCCCAGGGGGTCACCGACACCACGGTACCGATTCCGCTGACGGAGAAGATGGTCTTCGAAATGCGTTCGGCTGGAACAGATCTCGACTATCGGGTGTACCCCGGCGGGCATGTGGACAGTATGTACCAGGGTGAGTCCGACCAGGCCGCGTTCATCGCCAGGCTGATCCCTTAGACCGCGCTGATCCGGTTGCCAAGCCCAGATGGCGGGTGAGTTCCCGGGCCGCCGCCTGGCCGGCCCGGTTCGCGCCGATCGTCGACGACGACGGGCCGTAACCCACGAGATGGATTCGCGGATCCGACATCACCTGGGTGGCAAGGCGTCCCGTCATCGTGATCCCGCCGCCCGGCCCGCGGAGTCGGAGCGGGGCAAGGTGGTCGAGCGAACTGCGAAAGCCCGTGCACCACAGAATTACATCGGCCTTCTCTTCGTGCCCGTCGGCCCAACGGACGCCGTCCGTCGTGATCTCGCTGAACATCGGTTGTCGTGCGAGCGCGCCGCGTGCACGGGCGGCGCGGATCGCCGGTGTCACGGGCAGACCAGTGACCGACACCACCGAGCCCGGCGGCAGACCGCGGCGAACGCGGTCCTCGACGAGAGCGACTGCAGCGCGCCCTATTTCAGGTGCAAAGGGCTCGTCGCGGAACTCGGGTTCACGGCGCGTGACCCAGGTAGTGGTGGTGACGCGGGACACCTCGTCCAGTAGCTGCACCGCGGAGATTCCGCCGCCGACGACCACAACGTGCTGCCCTGCAAATTCCTGGGCCGAGGAGTAGTCCTTGGTGTGCAGTTGACGCCCGGTGAACGATTCCGCGCCGGGATAGCTGGGAATGAACGGGCGTTCCCAGGTGCCGGTCGCATTGATCAGACCGCGCGCCGTGACGATGCCGTTGTCGGTCTCGATCCGCAATCGCTGATCGCGTGCGCAGACCACCCGTGTGTGCACCGGGCGATGTACCGGCAACTCGAACTGCTTCTCGTATGTCGCGAAGTATTCGGGAACCGCACTCGACGCGTGCACCCGCCCTGTCTGCGGATCGCTCGTATCCAAGCCGACTGCCGCGGCGAAGCCGAGTCCAGGAAGATCGTGCACTCCATTGACCGTGCTCAGCGTCAGTGACGGCCAGCGAAACTGCCAGGCGCCGCCGGGGCCGGGCGCATGGTCGACAACGACGAATCCGGACTCCGGTTCCACACCGAATCTGCGCAGATAGTATGCCGCAGACAGTCCGGCCTGTCCCGCACCGATCACGGCCACATCGACGTCGCTGTACATTGTCGTCCTCACCTCCACCCTCACAACCATCGACGAGCCTCCGGTGTTCCGGTGTTCCGGTGTTCCGGTGCCCGCTTGGAGTCTCTATGTGGTTGGCTATCGGTTGTCAAGTGGGTGGGCGGGAAGAATGTCCAGAGGAAAGCAATCGAGACGGAAGCGAGTGGACATGATCGGGACGAGTCGTGACGGTGACGTCTTCACCATCGAACTGCAACGCCCCGACTGTCGAAATGCGTTGAACACCGAGATCTGCGAACTCGTGCGTGAGCAGACTGACAAGTCCGTCACCGACGGCGCGAGGGTGATCGTTCTCACAGGTCAGGGCAGTGCCTTCTGTGCCGGCGCCGATCTGTCGGGCGATGTGTATGCCGATGGATTCACCGACACTCTGTTCGAGATGTTGCACACCATCGATTCGGTGCCCGTTCCCGTGATCGCAGCGATCAACGGCCCGGCCATCGGTGCCGGCAGCGCGCTAGCGCTCGCCGCAGACCTGCGTGTGGTGGCTCCAGAAGGGCGTTTCGCCATCCCTGCCGCCAAGCTCGGCATTTCCGTCGACCGTTGGACCGTGCACCGTCTGGCAGCGCTGATCGGTGGTGGACCGGCCCGAACGATCCTGCTCGGTGCGGAGGAGGTCGGGGCCGACGAGGCGCTGTTCCACGGTCTCGCGAACAGACTCGGAGACCTCGCGGTCGCCCAACGGTGGGCGCATTCGATCGCGTGCTTGGCGCCGCTGTCGCTGCAACATCTCAAGATGGTCCTCAACGACGATGACGCTCAGAGTCCGCCGCCGCCCGAGCAACTTGCCGCGTTGCATGCGGCGTGGAAGAGCTACGACGCGCAGGAAGCGCGCACGGCGCGTGCGGAGAATCGCCCGCCGGTCTTCCGAGGCCGGTAGCGGCTGACAGACCCGTTCCCCGACCGTGGTTGCGTTGCGTGGGGTTGCGTTGCGCGTGGCTGCGTTGCGCGTGGGTACATTGTCGGGGTGAGTGTGAAGAGCCTTGTGAAGACTGTTCTGGCTACGGTCCCCCTCGGGTGGCTGGCGCGGGCCGCGTGGGGGCTGCCCACGCAGATCGGTGCCTCGCCCGCGAAGGTGCGCCCGTACGCCGCGATGTCGCCGCGCTACCGCGGCGGCCAGTTCCACAACACCGATCCGAGTAGTACGTTCTTGCCTGAAGCGGAGACCGGAATCGTCAAGGCGTTGATCACTCGCGGTAAAGCCGGACGCCCGCGCAAGCCGATTCCGCTCGCCACACCTCTGGCGCCAGTCGAGGCCGCCGAAGTCGCGGCCACCTGGTATGGCCACTCGAGCGTGCTCGTCGAAGTTGACGGGTACCGGGTACTGACCGACCCCGTGTGGAGTCGGCGGGTGTCGCCGTCCGCGATCCTCGGTCCATCCCGCATGCACCCGATTCCCCTACCGCTGTCCGACCTGCCGGTGTTGGACACCATCGTCATTTCCCATGACCATTACGACCACCTCGACATGGCAACGGTGCAGCAACTCGCGGCTACCCAGAAGGCTCTGTTTGTCGTTCCGGTGGGCCTGGGGGCCCACCTGCGAATGTGGCGGGTGCCGGAGGAGCGGATCGTGGAACTCGACTGGGACGAATCCACCAAGGTCGGGGAACTGACGCTCACGTGCACCGAGGCAAGGCACTTCTCCGGCAGAGGACTTGTGCGCAATACCACCCAGTGGGCATCGTGGGTGCTCGCCGGACCGAGCCGGAAGGTGTTCTTCGGTGGCGACAGCGGATACACGACGCGGTTCCAGGATCTGGGTCGTCGGTACGGTCCGTTCGACCTCACGCTCCTGCCCGTCGGCGCCTACGACCCACGGTGGCCCGACATCCACATGAACCCGGAAGAGGCGGTGCAGACCCACACCGATCTGGAAGGCGGCGAGGCCGATTCGGGACTGCTGATGCCCGTGCACTGGGCGACGTTCAATCTCGCCTTCCATGCTTGGTCGGAGCCGATTATCCGACTCATCGCGGCAGCGGAGGCGAAGGGCACGCCGGTTGCGGTGCCTATGCCCGGGCAACGAATCGACGTGCTGAAACCGTCGGCGCAGACATCATGGTGGACCTCACTCGGGTGAGTCGGCGCGTATCCATCGAGGCGGTCGGTTCGTTGCGTAGCCTTTGACCATGGCCTTCGACGAAACCTGTGCTGACAGCGGTACAGTCCTCGAGTTGGACGGATTGACGGCCGGCCAGGTAGCCGAGAGGGTTGCTGCAGGCCAGACCAACGACGTGCCGGATCGGGCTACTCGGTCGGTGCGCGACATCGTGCGCGCCAACGTGTTCACCCGGATCAACGCGATCCTCGGAGTCCTCCTCGTCATCGTGCTGGCGACCGGTTCGATCATCGACGGCATGTTCGGCCTGCTGATCATTGCCAACAGCGGTATCGGGATCATCCAGGAAGTGCGGGCCAAGCGGACCCTCGACAAGCTCGCGATCGTCAGTCAGACCAAACCGGTGGTGCGCCGGGACGGGGTCACCGTCTCGATGGGACCTCAGGAGGTTGTGCTCGACGACATCATCGAACTCGGTGCGGGCGATCAGATCGTGGTGGACGGTGCGGTGGTGGAGGCGATGTCTCTCGATATCGATGAATCCCTCCTGACCGGTGAGGCTGATCCCGTGCGCAAGAGCAGGGGCGATCAGGTGTTGTCGGGAAGTTTCGTCGCATCCGGCAGCGGTTGGTACCGGGCCACGAAGGTAGGTCGCGATGCGTACGCTGCGAAACTCGGGGACGAGGCCAGCAAGTTCACCCTCGTGCACTCCGAACTGCGCAGCGGTATCGACAAAATCCTGAAGTTCATTACGTATCTGATGATCCCGGCGGGTCTGCTCATCATCTACAACCAGTTGTTCTCGAGCGGTGAGTCGTTGGGGCCGGCTTTGAGCGGCATGGTGGCCGCGCTCGTGCCGATGGTCCCCGAGGGTCTGGTGCTGATGACGTCGATTGCATTCGCGGTCGGGGTGGTCCGGCTCGGCCGACGTCAGTGCCTCGTGCAGGAGTTACCCGCCATCGAGGGACTCGCGCGGGTCGACGTCGTGTGCGCGGACAAGACCGGTACGCTCACCGAGAGCGGTATGCGACTTTCCGAGTTACGCTGCGCTGCAGTTGGGGACGCCGAATTGTCGCGCGCGGCACTCGCCGCGATGGCGGCGTCCGACCCTCGTCCGAATGCCAGTGTCTTGGCGATCAAGGAGGCGTTTCCGGATGACCCCGGATGGGGAGTAGCGAGCGCGGAGGCGCCGTTCTCCTCGGCCAGGAAGTGGAGCGGACAGTCTTACGGTGCCCACGGCAATTGGGTACTCGGCGCACCTGACGTGCTGCTCGATCCGGGGAGCGACACGGCTCGGCAGGCAGAGGAGTTGGGCTCGTCGGGACTGCGGGTGCTGCTACTCGGAAGCTGCAACGTGCCGGTCGACGACCCCGGTGCGCCGGGAACGATCACCCCCCGTGCGCTTGTGATCCTGGAGCAACGGGTGCGTCTGGATGCCCACGACACCCTCGAATACTTTGCGAGCCAGAACGTGAAGGTGAAGGTCATCTCGGGTGACAACGCCCGGTCGGTCGGTGCGGTGGCAGGATCGCTCGGGCTGCCGGGCGGCGACCGTCCCGTCGATGCCCGTGAACTACCCGCCGATCGCGACGCGCTGGCTGAGACCCTGGACAAGTCCACCACCTTCGGTCGGGTGAGCCCCGACCAGAAGCGGGAAATGGTGGGGGCTTTGCAGTCTCGAGGACACACCGTCGCCATGACGGGGGACGGCGTCAACGATGTCCTTGCACTCAAGGATGCCGACATCGGTGTGTCGATGGGCTCGGGCAGCCCCGCGACCCGCGCCGTCGCTCAGATCGTATTGCTGGACAACAAGTTTTCGACATTGCCTTACGTGGTGGGTGAGGGTCGGCGGGTGATCGGCAATATCGAGCGCGTCTCGAACCTCTTCCTCACCAAGACGGTGTACTCCGTGTTGCTGGCGTTCCTCATCGGCATCTCCGGTGTGTTGTCGCAGATCTTCCATGTCGAGGCGCTGCCGTATCCGTTCCTGCCGCGGCACGTCACGATGGCCGCCTGGTTCACGATCGGCATCCCCGCGCTCATCCTCTCGCTGGCCCCGAACAACGAACGTGCCCGGGCGGGTTTCGTGCCGCGCGTGATGAGGCTCGCCATTCCGTCGGGCGTCATCATCGGCGTGATGACGTTCGTTTCGTATCTTCTGGCCTACGCGGGACCGGAGCAGACTGAGACCCAGAAGGTCCAGGCCGGCACCTCCGCGTTGATCACGCTCATCATGATTGCGCTGTGGGTGCTCGCCGTCGTCGCGCGACCGTACACGTGGTGGAAACTGGTACTCATCTCCGGCTCCGCCGGGGCGTACCTGATCCTCTTCGCGTTGCCGGCCACACGCGAGTTCTTCAAACTGGATCCGACCAACATCGGTGCCACGACGTCCGCGCTAGCCTGCGGACTCGTCGGCGTGATTCTCGTCGAAATCGGGTGGTGGGTGACGGGCAGGATGCACGGTGAGCATCGCCGGTTGTTCGCCGCGCCGGGGGATCTGCCCGGCGTGCACTGAGTCTTATGGCTGAAAGTGCTTTGGCGAGTCCTGGGCCGATATAGAGATTCCCGTTGTTAGCCTTTCCTGAGCCGGTGTCGGGATACGGTCGCCGGTCATCGTCACCGCAAGGTTGATCCGTTTTGTTCTTCTGGGGCAGGAGAAGAATGTGAATCACCACAGCAGTTTCCACGGTTACTCAACGGCCATAGAGCGCTCTCGACGTATGGCGCTCGGGCTGGTAGCTACTTGTGCGATGGTGCTCGGCATGGCCGGGACGGGAGTGGGGACTGCAGCGGCGGATACCGTCATCGCCACCGTTGACGTCGGGGTCTTTCCGTCCGGGGTGGCGGTGACCCCCGACGGTTCCCACGTGTACGTCGCCAACACCGTCGACGATTCGGTGTCGGTGATCGACACCGGCACGGACACCGTGGTCGACACGATTATGGTCGGGGGCAGCCCGGTCGGGGTGGCGGTGACCCCGGACGGATCCCGCGTCTATGTGACCGAGAATGGTGTGGATTCGGTGTCGGTGATCGAGACCTTCGGAAACACCGTGGTCGGCACCGTTTCGGTTGGGGACAGCCCGCAGGGGGTGGCGGTGACCCCGGACGGATCCCGCGTCTACGTCGTCAACGCTTCGGTCGATTCGGTGTCGGTGATCGAGACCTTCGGAAACACCGTGGTCGCGACCGTCATGGTCGGGAACAGCCCGCGGGGGGTGGCGGTGAGCCCGGACGGTTCCCGCGTCTATGTCACCAACGGTTCGGCCGGTTCGGTGTCGGTGATCGACACCGGCACGAACGCCGTGGTCGATACCGTCACGGTCGGTATCGGCCCGCGGGGGGTGGCGGTGAGCCCGGACGGTTCCCGCGTCTACGTCGCCAACGCTTCGGCCGGTTCGGTGTCGGTGATCGACACTTTCGGGAACACGGTGGTTGGTACCGTCACGGTCGGGACCGGCCCGCGGGGGGTGGCGGTGAGCCCGGACGGCTCCCGCGTCTACATCACCAATGAGCTTGACGGTTCGGTGTCGGTGATCGAGACCTCCGGCGACACCGTGATCGACACCGTCGCGGTGGGGGACAGCCCGCGGGGGGTGGCGGTGAGTCCGGACGGTTTCCGCGTCTATGTCGCCAACCAAGTGGCCGGCACGGTGTCGGTGATCGCCGTCGACAGATGCACCGGCTCGTTGTGCTTCGACTTCGGTTCGCTCACGGGCAGCGGCTCGGGTGCGGGCAGCATGTTCAGCTGAGATCCGTGCCGCTTTTTCAGCCGGTTCGTGGCCTCGAGGTGCCACGTGTCGCCCATGGAGACATCGATCCGATGTATCTGCGGTGCAGCCTACGCCGTGGCATCAATGGCCAAAGATACTGCTACAGTGTTCGATTCATGTGACCCGGTGGTTCGTGGGGGTTTTCGGTCGATTCGGGGTCGGGATCGGGGTTCGGCTGTTAGCCTCCGGTGGGTTGTTTGGTGTTCATCTTCGTCCGCCAACTTTCCCAGGGTGAATCTTGATCCGGCTTGTTCCTCGTAAGACTGGAGACGCATGTGAATCGACACAGTAGTATCGGCGGCTATCCCACGGCCAGGGGGCGCGCTACGCGCCTCCTTTTCGGGGCGACAGCCACTGTCGCACTGGCGATTGGTATGGCCGGAACGGGGGCGGCGACGGCGGATGCGGATACCGTCATGGACCCCGTTTCTCTCGGGGCCGACCCTGTTGGTGTGGCGGTGAGTGTGGACGGGACTCGGGTGTATGTCGCTACTATCGACAACGATTCGGTTTCGGTGATCGAGACCGCCACAAACACAGTCGTCGACACCATCCCGGTCGGTGCGGGGGCGGTTGGGGTCGCGGTGAGCGCGGACGGAACCCGGATGTACGTCACCAACCGCGGCGATTCGGTGGCGGTGATAGATACAGCCACGAACAAAGTGGCCGATACCGTCACGGTCGGAGACGACCCGATCGGTGTGGCGGTCACGCCGGACGGAACCCAGGTGTACGTCACCAACCGCGGTGACGATTCGGTGTCGGTGATCGACACCGCCACCAACAGCGCAGTCGATATCGACATGGTCGGTGAGGGGCCGATCGATCTGGCGGTCACGCCGGACGGAACCCAGGTGTACGTCGCCAACAGCCGTGACGATTCGGTGTCGGTGATCGACACCGCCACCAATACCGTCGCCGGTACGGTGACGGTCGGGGACAGTCCGGAAGGAGTGGCGGTCACGCCGGACGGAAACCGGGTGTACGTCACCAACAACGATGATGATTCGGTGTCGGTGATCGACACGGCCACCAACACCGTGACCGAGATCGGCGCGGTCGGAGACGGCCCGCTCGGGGTGGCGGTCACCCCGGACGGATCCCGGGTCTACGTCACCGCTTTCAAAGACGATTCGGTGTCGGTGATTGATACAGCCACCAACACCGTCGTCGAAGTCCTCGACGTCGGGGACGGTCCCGAGGGAGTGGCGGTCGACCCGGACGGATCCAGGGCCTATGTCACCAACAACAATGACGCTACGGTATCGGTGATCGACATCGACAACGCCAAGTGCACCGGATCGCTGTGCTTCGGCTCTTGAACCGGTAGGAGCACCGGAAGCGCAGGCAGCCGACACCCGCTCTGCGTAGCCGCACGGCCCTAGTCATATGACGCCGCCACCCGATGGATCGGGTGGCGGCGTCGTTGATTTCGAATCAATTCGCGAATGCGGGCATCGGCGGTGTGGTGTCCGCGCTACGAATGTGATGGCGTCATGGCCGCCGATCCTCTCGAGTGCTCGGGGCGTATCGGTGGATATCGGGTCGAGATCGAAATCCGGCTGCTAGCGTCCGATGAGCTGAGTTCGATTGCGGCCGCACGTTCCTCCCACAGAGATGGTTTGATTCGGGGTTCTCCACCGAAGCAGGAGACGAATACGAACCGGCACAGTGGTTTTCGCAGGTGGCCCACGGGCAGGCGGCGCACTGCGCGTCTGTTCTCAGGGTTGGCAGCCACGGTCGCGGTGACGGTTGGGATCGCCGAGATGGGCGCGGTGACCGCGGCAGCGGATACCGTTGTCGATAACATCCGCGTCGGATTCGGCCCAAACGGGGTGGCGGTCACCCTGGACGGGACCCGGGTCTACGTCACGAACTTTCATGACGATTCGCTGTCGGTGATCGAAACAGCATCGAACACCGCGTCCGCTACGGTCCGGGTCGGGAGCAGTCCGGAGAAGGTGGCGGTCACTCCCGACGGATCCCACGCCTACGTCGCCAACAGTGGCGATGATTCGGTGTCGGTGATCGAAACAGCGACCAACACCGTGGTCCGTACCGTGACGGTCGGGGTCGGTCCGGAGGGGGTGGCGGCAACCCCGGACGGATCCCGTGTCTACGTGACCAACTTCAGCGACGGTTCACTGTCGGTGATCGAGACCGCCGACGACACCGTCGGGGGTTTCCCACGGCGTGGTGATCGCCCCGGACGGGTCCCGTGCCGACGTCACCGACATCAATTCGGATTCGGTATCGGTGATCGCCATCGAAGGATGCTCCGGATCGCTGTGCTTCGACTTCGGCTCATAAACAGGGAACGGTTCGGGAACGGGTTGCCGCGGCTGGCACCGGCACTTGTGGAGCCGCATGCGCTGATGTCGAATGTCGCCACGGTCCCGACCGTTGCGGTGGGCGGCGTCAGATCGGCAGAGCTGCCGAAGCGACGAAGAAGGCCGTTCTTCCCCGGAGTGAACACCTCGTACGGATGACATGCCGGCGCCGGTAGTCCCACCGGGGCCGGACGGCCCTCTTGCTCTGACGACCGGTCTCAGGTGGACACGGCACAATCGGAACGGTGAACGGCGTTCTGGTGCTTCTCGTGATCATCGCGGCAATTGCTGTGACCAGTCTTGCGAAGCGCCGCGATCTACAGGCACCACTCGTGCTCGTGGCAATCGGGTCGGCCGCGTCGTTCATCCCGGCGCTGCCGCGCCTCGAATTGCATCCCGAAGTCATCCTGGGCGTGGTTTTGCCGCCCCTGCTGTATTCCGCGGCATTGAAGTTCTCGGTCGCGACGTTTAGGCGTCACCTAGCCCCGATCCTGCGCCTGGGGGTATTCACCGTCCTGGTGACCGCCGTTGCGGTGGCTTTCTTCTCGAACTGGCTGGTGCCGGAGTTCACGCTCGGTGCGGCGCTCGTTCTCGGGGCCGTCGTCGCTCCGACGGACGCGGTCAGTGCCGTCGCTGTGGGCCGAAGGCTCGGGTTACCCAACCGTGTGCTCGCGATTCTCACGGGTGAGGGTCTGGTCAACGACGCCACCGCTCTGACCCTGTTTGCAGTGGCCGTCTCCGCCGTCGTCGGCACGAGGATGCCGGTTGGCTCCGCGGCGTTCTTTTTCTACGAAGTGGTCGGCGGAGTGCTGATCGGCCTGGTGCTCGCGACGATCGTCGGGTGGGTGCGCCGCCGCATGTACGACTCACCGCTGGAAACGGTGTTGGGGCTGATGCTCCCGTTCGCGGCCTACCTCGCCGCGGAGGAGGTGTCCGCGTCCGGCGTGTTGTCAGTGGTCGCCGCCGGGTTCCTGATGGGGCACAGGGCCACCGACGCGTCGGTGCCCACTCGGATTCAGGAGCGTTCGCTGTGGGAGAGCGTCGACCTCTTGCTCGAGATGTTCGTGTTCGCCTATATGGGACTCCAACTGAGGTTCGTGATCCAGGACGTTCGCGACGTGGGATTGCCGGTGAACCACATCTTCTTCTATGGGTTCGCCGTTCTCGCGGTCGTCATGGGGGTTCGGCCGGTGTGGGTCCTATTGCACTGGTTCCGACGTCGATACGGTCTCGTGATCAAGAAATCGGGCAAATCGGGTAGATCTGCGGAACTCGGGTGGCGCGAGAGCCTTGTCGTGTCGTGGGCGGGGATGCGCGGGGTGGTCACGCTGGCCGCAGCGTCCGGTGTGCCCGTCGCGGTCGCGAGCGGGGAGCCGTTTCCCGGGCGGGAGGTGATCCAGGCTGTTGCCTTCGTGGTGGCAGTGGGCACCCTGCTGATTCAGGGCGCCACGATGCCCTTCCTCATTCGGTCCCTCGACCTGGCGGATCCTCTCGAACGGCAGCGCGAACAGATGCAGGTAAAGCTGGCCCGACGGATTTCGCGTGACGCGGGCGAAAGGGAGTTGGCAAAATTCGCGGAGCATCCGCCGGAGGGAATCGAGCGCGACGATGCGGCATACATCCTCACCCGGGTGCAACGGTCGATGTGGGCGCGACTTCAGGCAGAGGAGGCTGGTGACGCGGCCGAGCGTCGGCGGATGGGTGCAATGTTCGATCACTACCGTCAAGCGGTCTTGCGTGCTCAACGAGAGGCGTTGATCGCCGCACGCGACGCGGGCGGACTGGACGACGAAGTGATGCGTAGCGTGTTGGAGGGCCTTGATTTGGAAGAGGCAGCAGCCGAGGAGCGGGTGCAGAGACATCGAGAATGAGGTATGAGATGAGGGTGCGTTCTGTGCGACCGGCCGTGGTTGCCTTCGCGGGCGTCGTTGCTTTGACGGCGTGCGGCACGGAAGGGGCCACCATGAGCCCGCCCGCGGGGGTTTCGGTGGCCGCCCCAGCCGTTTCCGCGGCACCCATCGGCGACCAACGAGGCGCTGTCACCAGTCAGAACCCGGTGCCCGGTATCGACGCAGCGATCACCGCGCTCGGCGCGACGGCCACCCGCGTCGTCTACCGTTCGACCTCCGGTGTCGACGGAAGCGGCTCCGAGGTGGTGGGTACCGTGTTCACTCCGACCGGGACCGCGCCTGAGGGGGGCTGGCCGGTCGTGACTGTGGGGCACGGCACCACCGGTGTCACCGACGAGTGCGCGCCGTCGTCCTCGCCGACCTTGCTGGGTACGACGAGCGTAGTGGCGCCACTGCTTCAACAGGGCTACGTCGTGACGGTCAGCGACTACCAGGGCCTCGGTACCGGCGGCCCACACCCATACCTCGAGCCGAACAGCGCGGCCTACGATCTCATCGACGCGGTCCGGGCTGCGCGCAACGTCGTTCCCGAGGCGTCGACGAGGTGGGCGGCGATCGGGATCTCGCAGGGTGGTCAGGCTTCCTGGTCGGCGGCCGAACACGCGGACGAGTACGGCGACGGTCTCGAATTCGTGGGGTCGGCGAATCTCTCGCCCGCGGCCGATCTGTCGGGAATCGTGTCGGACGGGACCGCGGATCAGCTGTCGCTGCCGCAGAAGATGCTCCTTCCCTATCTGCTCGAAGGGCTGCAGGTGCTGCATCCCGAACTGAACTCCGACGACTACATGCGCGGTGCGCTGGCGGACAATCCGACTGTGACTCTGTCGTGTCTTTCGGCGAAACTCTCCGAGAAGTTCACCATCGCAACCCAACTCGCCCCTTCCGACACGGGTCCGCAGACGGAGGCCGCCGCTGAGCGAATGAAGGGCTGGCTCGAGGACATCGCGCTGCCCAAGACAGGGGCAGCGGGTCCGATGCTCGTCGTCGTGGGGGAACGGGACAACCTTATTTTGCCGCAATGGACTTCGAATGCGGTGAACAAGGCATGCGCGCTCGGCGACGTCATCGAATTCGAATCACATCCCGCGGAAGGCCACGCAGACAGGCGCGCTGTGCCCGGAGCGGTGCAGTGGATCGCCGACCGCTTCTCCGGTGTGCCCGCCCCCGATAACTGTGGGCAGGGGGAAACCCGGTGAGCGAAGCCGATCCGAACATCGGCGAATGACCGGAACAGTCGTTGCCGTGTTCGCGTTGGCCGCCCTGGTTCCTGTCGTTGCGCTCACCGCGGTGTGGCTACGCGCCAGGCGAGAGCTGACGACGCCCACCGAGCGGGCCGTTCATGCGGCGCTGCACACGGCGTCGCTGGCTGCGCGACCGTTGCGGCGCGGTCTCGGCGAGGTGTCCGCGCAGGAGGCGGCGCCGCATCTGCGTGCGTTGACCGGGGCGCAGGCTCTGGCGGTCTTCGACGCCGCCGGCGACCTGCTGGCCTGGAGCGGTCCACACGATGCGATGACCGAGCAACTTCGTGATGCGGCCGCCCGTGCGGTCGCCGGTGAACGCCGCGTGCTCGTCGCCTACGGCGGTCTCGTCCGCGGAGTCGGCGATCACGCGGTGCGAGCGTTGATCGCCCAGCCGCTGCTGGTCGAGGCTACGGGGGTCGTCGGTGTGCTGGGCATGGTCACCACGGAGGACCCGGGCCCGGGCATGCTTGGCGCCGTCACCGAAGTGGCCGGGTACGCGCAAAGCCAGATCGAACTCGCCGACCTCGACGACTCCCGCGCCCGACTCGACCGCGCGGAGGTTCGGGCATTGCGTGCACAGATCAGCCCCCACTTCATATACAACGCACTGAACACGGTCGCGTCGTTCGTCCGAACCGATCCCGACCGCGCTCGGGAACTGGTCCTCGAATTCGCCGACTTCACTCGCTACTCGTTCCGTTCGGCGGGGGAGTACACCCTGCTGGCCGACGAGCTGCGCAACATCGACCGGTACCTCACGCTCGAACGGGCCAGGTTCGGCGATTCTCTCGGAGTGAAACTACAGGTCGCGCCCGAGGTGCTCAACGTGGTGCTGCCGTTCCTGGCGCTTCAACCGCTGGTCGAGAATGCGGTCCGGCACGGTGTCTCCGGCAAACCGGACGGAGGAACGGTCAGCATCGTCGCAGTCGACGAGGGCACCGATTGTGTCATCAGCGTCGAGGACGACGGGGTCGGAATAGACCCCGACTTACTGCGATCGGGGTCCCTGGATTCGGTCTCCGAGTCGTCAGGAGTGAAGGAGGCGGCGCACGTCGGACTCGCCAACGTCGACGACCGGCTGCGCGCTGCGTTCGGCAACGACTACGGACTCGTCGTGGAGACCGCACCCAGCGCCGGGACGAAGGTAATCATGCGGATCCCGAAATTCAGGCGAGGGATCACTCCGTAAATGAGGCGGGTCTGTGCGACCATTGCTCCCGCTGTGAACCACATCGACAACCTTGCCCCCAGACCGACCGCCACGGATGCCCCGCTGACCCTGCTGGCGGTCGACGACGAAAAGCCCGCTCTCGACGAGTTGGCGTTCCTGCTGCGCGCACAGGACACGGTCGGCGAGATCCGGCACGCGAGCGATGCGACCGCTGCCCTGCGCATCTTGCAGGACGACAACATCGACGCGGTCTTCCTCGACATCAACATGCCCGGACTCGACGGTCTCGAACTCGCCGGGATACTGTCGAACTTCGCCTCACCGCCGCTGGTCGTGTTCGTGACCGCCCACGACGACCGGGCGGTCGCCGCATTCGACCTCGGCGCCGTCGACTACCTTCTCAAACCCCTGCGCCGGGAGCGGATCGCCGAGTCTGTCCGGCGCATCCGCGAGGTCGGGAACCGTGAGGGCCGTAGCCGCCCGGGCCGGAACCGCGGGGGCGTCAACCCGGCTTTGGGTGCGATGGCAGACGAGGTCATTCCTGTCGAGCTCGGTGGCGCCACCACCCTCGTGCCCCGGTCCTCGGTCGAGTGGGTGGAGGCCGACGGCGACTACGCACGACTGCACACTTCGGACGGCTCCCACCTCGTACGCATTCCGATCTCGGCGCTCGAGAAGCGGTGGGCAGATGCAGGGTTCCTGCGGGTCCATCGCTCCCATCTTGTGGCAATGCAGCTGGTCACCGGAATCCGGACGGTCGGCAATGGACTTGTCGTGTGCCTGCGCGCCCGGGGCGGCCACCCGCCAATAGAACTTCCGGTCAGCCGTCGGCATACCCGGATGCTCAAGGACAGATTGGTCCGAGCTCCCAAGCAGTCGTGGACCGCGCGATGAGTTCGCCGGTGCGCACACCTCAGCGTGAACGCGTCGTGCTGGCGCGGCGCCGTGGCGCACGCATCGTCCGCACCCGGGTCGAGGTCCAGGAGCAGACCGAGGTCGGGGACGCGATGATCCGCGGTCTCGTGCGCACCCAACTCGGGTTGGCGATCCGGCTTGCGTTGCTCGCGGCGTGCCTGCTGTGTCCCGTTCCGCTGGTGACCTTCCTTTTCCCGGCGCTTTCGGACGTGTCGATTCTGGGGATACGGCTGCCGTGGGTGGTACTCGGCGTGCTCGTGTATCCGGTGCTGCTCACCACCGGATGGATCTACATCCGGCAGGCTGAGCGCAACGAGCAGGAATTCGCCGATCTGGTGGATGACTGATGGCACCGTGAGTACAGATCAACCCATTCCCTGGCTGACCCTGGCGGCTCTGGGCGCGGCCGCCGTCGTGACAGTGACCATCGGCATCTACGGAGTGCGGTTGGCGCGCACCACCTCCGACTTTCTCGTGGCCTCGCGCAGTGTCGGCGCCCGGTGGAACGCCGCTGCAATCTCCGGTGAATACCTCTCGGCTGCATCCTTCCTCGGCGTGGCCGGACTGATCGCCAAGTACGGCGCAGACGCCCTCTGGTACCCGATCGGGTTCACGGCCGGCTACCTCGGATTGCTGCTGTTCGTTGCGGCGCCGCTCAGGCGGTCCGGGGCGTATACAGTGCCCGACTTCGCCGAATTCAGGCTCGCCTCCGCCCGGTTGCGCACCCTGTCCATGCTCGTCGTCGCCACAGTGTGTGTGCTGTACCTCGTCCCGCAACTCCAGGGGGCGGGGTTGACCCTGAATATCCTTCTCGGTGTGCCGAGTTGGGTCGGGGCGGCGATCGTCGGGCTCATCGTGATCGCGAATGTGGTCGGCGGCGGGATGCGGTCCATCACGTTCGTCCAAGCGTTCCAGTACTGGCTCAAACTCACCGCAATCGCGATCCCTGCCCTGACGCTGTCGGTGTACTTCTTCGCCGATCATCCCGAGATGGGCTCAGCCGCACCGCCCACCGTGAGCGAGAAGACCACCGTCGCCATCACTACCGACGTCGTTGTGCAGGTGTCCGCGCCGGTGACCGTCACAGGGTCGGGAACGATCGACGGAGTCGACACCGGCGGCGAGATCCGACTCGAACCGGGTGAGCATCACCTCGGCAAGGGCGCGTCGATGATATTGGAGGCGGGCGCCCCCGTTCCCGTCGTCGCGGGCGCCCCCGCCGACAACTCCGACTGGATCGCTCCCGGTTGGGGATTCGGGGGGCAGCACCCGATGTACCAGGTGTATTCGCTGATCCTCGCCACCTTCCTCGGCACGCTCGGTCTGCCACACGTGCTCGTCCGGTTTTACACGAACCCCGATGGGCGGACCGCGCGGCTGACGTCGCTGGCCGTCATCGGACTGCTCGGGCTGTTCTACCTGTTCCCGACATTGCTCGGGGTGTTCGCACGGTTGTACGTGCCGCAATTGCTCATCACCGGCACATCCGATGCCGCGGTTCTGCTGCTGCCCGGTTCGGTGTTCTCCGGATGGGGCGGGCAACTCCTCGCCGCGCTCGTCGCGTCCGGGGCCATCGCGGCGTTTCTGTCCACGTCGTCCGGCCTTCTCGTGAGCATCGCCGGAGTACTCAGCACCGATGTCCTGTCTGGGCGGATCCGGGACTTCCGGATGGCGGCGGTCCTGGCCGGGGCGGTGCCGGTGGGGCTGTCGCTGGCGGTGACGTCGCTGGACCTGTCACGGTCCGTAGGACTGGTGTTCGCGGTCGCGGCGTCGACCCTGTGCCCGTTGCTGGTGCTCGGCATCTGGTGGCGCGGGCTCACAGCTGCGGGCGCGGCGGCAGGCATGATTGCCGGAGGTCTCGTGTCCGGGTCGGCGGCCGGAGTCTCGGTACTGGTCGGTTTCACCGACGACGTGGGGAATGGCTGGCCTGCGGCGATGGTCGCCTACCCGGCTGCCGTCAGCGTTCCCCTCGCCTTCCTTACGATGGTCCTGGTCAGCAGGGTGACCAAGAATCAGATCCCCGCCGATCTCGGTCGGATCTTTACTCGCATGCACGCCCCCGAGCGTCTCGGTGTGGGCGCTGACCGCGAGGGGGAGCTCCGCAACGGTCGTGCGGGGGATCTTCGCGCAAGATAGTTCCGCGCACGTAAGTACACGACGAATTGCTGCACGCGCTGACCCAACATGGTCCGTAGAGCCGCTTGTCGCCGTCGACCGACCGTTCGGCGCACAGCCCGGCAGCTCGCCGTGCAACGGGCGCAAATGCGCCACATAGATGACTCACCTCTCATTAGGGTCAGCCTCCAGTTCACCTCACAAGCGACCAAGGAGTCTGCAGTGACCACAGTCGATCTCACCGAAGGTGCGCCGCCACAGCGGCGCGCCCCGGATGCGCAAGCCTTCGTAGACATGCAGGCGAGCCCGGAGTTCCAGGAGTTGCGACACCGACTGCGCAGCTTCGTCTTTCCCATGACGGCGTTCTTCCTCACGTGGTACGCGACCTACGTTCTGCTGGCCACATACGCGCCGGACTTCATGGCGATCAAAGTGATCGGCAACATCAATCTCGGGATCATCCTGGGCTTGGGACAGTTCGCGACGACGTTCGCGATCACCGCCCTCTACGTCAAGTTCGCCAACCGTGAACTCGACCCCCGTGCCGGTGCGATCCGCGAAGAACTGGAAGGACCCGTCAAGTGATAACCACGCTCGCGGCCGGTACCAACGTCGGAAACCCGCTTCTCAATATCGGCATTTTCGCCGCCTTCGTAGTGATCACGATGGCTATCGTGATCCGTGCGAGTCGGACCACCACGAAGGCCTCCGACTTCTACACCGGCGGCGGCCAATTCTCCGGCCCGCAGAACGGTTTCGCCATCGCCGGCGACTACCTGTCGGCGGCATCCTTCCTCGGTATCGCCGGTGCGATCGCGGTGTACGGCTATGACGGATTCCTGTACTCCATCGGCTTCCTCGTCGCCTGGCTTGTGGCCCTGATGCTGGTCGCCGAGCTGTTGCGCAATACAGGCCGGTTCACGATGGCGGACGTGCTGAGTTTCCGGTTGAAGCAGCGTCCTGTGCGGATGGCGGCGGCGCTGTCCACCCTGGTCGTATCTCTGTTCTACCTGCTCGCGCAGATGGCGGGCGCGGGTGGACTCGTCGCCCTGCTCCTGGACATCGACAGCAAGGCTGGCCAGTCCGTCGTCGTCGCTGTCGTCGGTGTGCTGATGATCGCGTACGTGCTCGTCGGCGGTATGAAGGGCACGACCTACGTCCAGATGGTCAAGGCTGTGCTGCTCGTGGTCGGCGCCGGCATCATGTTCTTCCTCGTTCTGTTCGCGGTGCGCGGTAACTTCTCCCAGCTGCTCGCCGATGCACAGGCGACGGTCGCCGGCAGCGCGAACGAGGCCATCGCCGGCCGCGACATGCTCGCTCCCGGTGCCAAATACGGCATCAGTGCGATGAGCAAGCTCGACTTCATCTCGCTCGGCATCGCGCTGGTTCTCGGCACCGCAGGTCTCCCGCACGTGCTGATGCGGTTCTACACGGTCCCCACCGCAAAGGAAGCCCGCCGCTCAGTCACCTGGGCGATCGGACTGATCGGTGCGTTCTACCTGTTCACGCTGGTCCTCGGCTACGGCGCCGCCAAGATGGTCGGCCCAGACGCCATTCTCGATGCACCTGGCGGACAGAACTCGGCCGCCCCATTGCTTGCGTTCGAACTCGGCGGCACCGTCTTCCTCGCGATCATCTCCGCGGTCGCGTTCGCGACCATCCTCGCGGTGGTGGCGGGTCTGGCGATCACGGCGTCTGCGTCGTTCGCTCATGACATCTATGCGAGCGTCATCAAGCGCGGAAATGCTTCGGAAGAAGCGCAAGTGCGGGTTTCCCGCATCACCGTGGTCGTGATCGGACTCGTGTCGATCGTCCTCGGCATCCTCGCGATGGGGCAGAACATCGCCTTCCTGGTGGCACTGGCATTCGCCGTCGCCGCGTCGGCGAACCTGCCGACGTTGCTGTACTCGCTGTTCTGGAAGAAGTTCAACACCACTGGTGCGCTGTTCAGCATCTACGGCGGTCTGATCACCTGTCTGGTGCTGATCGCGTTGTCTCCGGCCGTATCCGGCACGAGCACGTCGATGTTCCCGAATGCGGACTTCGACTTCTTCCCGCTCGCCAATCCCGGAATCGTCTCGATACCGCTGGCATTCATCCTTGGCATCGTGGGCACGTACATCGGCCGCCGCAAGACGGAGGATCCCGCGAAGCAGGCCGAGATGGAGGTTCGTTCGCTCACCGGTGTCGGTGTGGAGAAGGCCGTCTCGCACTGAGTCCCAGGCGAGTGGCCCCCAGGTGAGTGGCCCCCAGGTGAGTGGCCCCCAGGTGAGTGGCAGAGACGCTCCGAGCGTACTTTGCCACTCACTGCTCTAGGCTGCCCCAATGGCGAAACTCACGGTCAAGACCGACGTCCTACTCAGCGTGCAGGACACCTGGGACAGAGCCTCGAATCTGCAGGACTTCGACAAATGGTTGGTGGTCCACGACGGCTGGCGCGACGAACTCCCGGAGACGCTGACGGTGGGTACTGTCATCAGTTCGGTCGTGACCGTCAAGGGTTTGCGCAACCGCGTGAAGTGGACGATCAAGGAGTACGACGCCCCGAACCGCATCGTTTTGAAGGGCGACGGCAAGGGGGGCGTAAAACTCGGACTGGCGCTCAAGGTCACGGCAAAAGGCGACGCGTCCGAGGTGGCCTTCACCATCGAATTGGGTGGCGCACCCCTGTTCGGACCCATCGGCTCGAGTGTCGCTAGGGCGCTGAAGGGCGACATCGAGAAGTCCCTACGGACGTTCGTCGAATTGTATGAGTCACCTGACGGGTAGCGATACGGCCAGAAAAGGACGCCTCGCGGCGCACAATATGTATGTATTGGCGGCGGGAGGTGCGCATGGCGGCGGGAAACCGGCAGGTCACGATCGACGGACATCGACTTTCCGTGACCAACCTCGGCAAGGTCCTCTACCCGGAGTCGGGCACGACGAAGGGCGAGGTGATCGATTACTACACGCGGATCGCGCCCGCCATGCTCCCGCACGTCGCCGACCGTGCCGCCACGCGAAAACGGTGGCCCAACGGAGTGAACAGTGAGCCGTTCTTCGAGAAAAACCTGGCGTCCTCGGCGCCCGAGTGGCTCGAGCGCCGTGCCGTCGAGCACGCGGATCGGTCGGTGCAGTACCCCCTCCTGAACTCCGTCGCGGCCCTCGCCTGGGCGGGGCAGCAGGCCGCCCTCGAACTGCATGTGCCGCAGTGGCGCTTCGACGGGTCGGGACGCGGACCCGCCACCCGGATCGTCTTCGACCTGGACCCCGGCCCGGGAGCGGGGCTGTCCGAGTGTGCAGAGGTGGCGCGGGCGGTGCGAGATCTCGTCGCGAGTCTCGGCTGGACTGTGTACCCGGTTACCAGCGGTAGCAAGGGCATTCATCTGTACGTGCCCCTTGACCGGAAGCTGGAGGGTTCGGGCGCGTCGACCGTCGCGAAGCAGGTGGCGACAGGACTCGAGTCGCTGCGGCCCGAACTGGTCACCGCGAGAATGCCGAAGGCCGCGCGCGTGGGCAAGGTGTTCGTCGATTGGAGCCAGAACAACCCGTCGAAGACGACCATCGCGCCGTATTCGTTGCGCGGCCGCTCCCAACCCTGGGTCGCGGCGCCGCGGACCTGGGACGAACTCGACGATCCCGGCCTGCGTCAGTTGCGGTTCGAGGAAGTTCTGGAACGGTGGGAGTCGGCCGGCGACTACCTGTCCGGCCTAGACCGGCAGTGGGAAGGCGGCGCCACCCTCGCCGAGTATCGGCGCAAGCGTGACCCCGAACGCACGCCCGAACCGATGCCGGGCACTGTGCCGTCGAGGGAGGGCACCAGATTCGTCATCCAGGAACATCATGCGCGGCGACTTCACTACGACCTTCGACTCGAACGCGGCGGGGTTCTCGCGTCGTGGGCGGTGCCCAAGAATGTGCCGACGACGACGGCGGAGAACCGACTGGCCGTGCACACCGAAGACCATCCGCTGGAGTACCTCACGTTCGCCGGAACCATCCCGAAGGGTGAGTACGGCGGCGGCGTGATGACGATCTGGGACGCGGGAACCTATTACACCGAGAAGTGGCGGGACGACGAGGTGATCGTCCGGTTGCACGGTGAAAAGATAAGTGGCCGTTTCGCGCTGATCCGCACCAAGGGCGACCAGTGGCTGATGCACTTGATGAAGAATCAGACCATTGGCGGGCCCGAGTCGTGGGATCTACCGCGTGGACTTTCGCCCATGCTGGCGAGTCCGGGCACCCTCGACGGACTGGACTCCGACGAATGGGCGTTCGAAGGGAAGTGGGACGGCGTCAGGGTGATCGCCGAGATCAGCGAAGGGCACCTGCGGTTGACGAGCCGGTCAGGAAACGACAAGACGGGCGACTATGCGCAATTAGGCTGGCTGGCAGACGCTCTCGAGGATCACGAGGTGGTTCTCGACGGCGAGGTGGTCGCGTTCGGTGAGCAGGGTGTCACGGACTTCGGCCTGTTGCAGCAAGGTGACGAGCCACACTTCCTGGCTTTCGACGTGCTGTATCTGGACGGTGTGTCGTTGTTGCGCAAGAAGTACACCGACCGGCGCCGGGTTCTCGAGGCGTTGGCGGCCAAGGTGGACGGCCTCGTCGTTCCACCGCAACTGCACGGGTCCGCGCAGGAGGCGCTGGCTTTCAGCCGTGGCAAGGGGTGGGAAGGCGTCGTCGCCAAGCGCCGCGACTCGGTGTATCTGCCGGGCAAGCGCGGGTCGAACTGGATCAAGGTGAAGAACTGGCGCACACAGGAGGTCGTGATCGGCGGGTGGCGCAGGGGCGGGGGCGTACGGGCGGACGGCATCGGGTCGTTACTGCTCGGCATACCTATGGTCGGCACACCCGCGGACGGTGGGCTGAGATACGTCGGTCGGGTCGGAACCGGATTCACCCAACGTGGTCTGCAGGATCTCGCATCAATCCTGTACCCGCTCGAAACCGAGACCGACCCGTTCGCCGGCGCCGTGCCCACCGCCGATCGCAAGGGTGCAGTGTGGGTGACTCCCACACTGGTGGGGGAGGTGCGGTTCATGGAATGGACTGCGGGCGGGCGGTTGCGTCACCCCAGCTGGCGCGGCCTCCGGGACGACAAGACGCCCGAGGACGTCGGCGTGGAGTTCCCGGAATGAGTTGTATCGGATACCAATGGACTCCGGAGAACGAGATTGCGGCTGCATCGCGTACTTCAGCGAGCGAGATTCGTGCTCGAATCATCGCTCGGGCCTTCGAGTGAAAACACCGCCACCAGAAAGTCGGAATCGTTAGTGAATGGGTGCAGATCCCACGTCGAGAGCATCAGATCCACTGAGAGGCCGTTGGCCGTGGCGTCGGCGAGGAACTGTGGGAACTCGTAGCCCCTGTCGGCACCGAATCCCACGACCACGCGGCCGGTCGGGGCGAGATGACGGGTGAACCCGGACAGCACCGACTCCCGGGTGGACGGTGCCAGGAAGGTCATCACGTTGCCCGCGCACACGATGACGTCGAAGTCGGCTGCCACTCCGCGGGCAGGCAGGTCCAGTTCGGCGAGATCACCGACGAGCCAGGTCGGGCCAGGATGGTCCTCCTCGGCCGCCGCGATCAGTACGGGATCGACATCGACGCCGACCACGACGTGACCGGCGTCGTGTAGATAGCCGCCCAGGCGCCCCGGCCCGCACCCCGCGTCGAGGACCCGTCCGCCGCGGCCGAGCATCGAGTCGACCAGACGGGCCTCCCCGACTACGTCCTGGCCTGCGGCTGCCATCGCCCGGAACCGTTCCACGTACCAGGTGGAATGGGCAGGGTTGGCGGCAGTGATCTCCTCCCACTGACTGGAGGTGCGCTGACTGGAGGTGCGCTGACTGGAGGTGCGCTGGCTGGAGGTGCGCCGACTGGGGGTACGTCCACTCATCGTTTGGTTCCTCCTCGATTCGGCCCGCCCTGCGCGCCTACTGTCACAGTATTCGGCCCACTCTATGACCCGCCACGCCGCCCCACACGCACCAGTCGTCCCTCGCCGTGGCAACGGGATCGAACGAGAACACCAACGGGCGACTCCGCCAGTACTTCCCGAAGAGCACCGATCTGTCCGTGTACGGCTCGGAGGATCTCGAGCACGTCGCCCAGGAATTGGGGCGGCCGTCCACGCAGAACGCTCGGCTGGGATATCCAGCCGAGCGTTGTGCGTGGTCTACTGACCCCAACCGAGCCGA
This sequence comes from Rhodococcus marinonascens NBRC 14363, assembly GCF_001894885.1. Taxonomy (GTDB): domain Bacteria; phylum Actinomycetota; class Actinomycetes; order Mycobacteriales; family Mycobacteriaceae; genus Rhodococcus_F; species Rhodococcus_F marinonascens. The sequence continues at coordinate 1,988 of NZ_BCXB01000037.1, read as the reverse complement.
GCCGTCTTTCGACGACCAGTTGAAAGCGCCGCTACTGGCTGAGGGGCGTCCAGTCAGCACAGCCCAAGGATTGAAACTTCCCGTCCGTAGGTTCGATTGTTACCGTGACCTGACCTGCGAGTGACGTTCCCGAATTGAAGGTATTCCCAGAACTGTCCTGGCGAGACCAGAGGCAGCGCTTCTTTCCATCGCTCGAGCCCTTGGTGACATACGACCCAGGTTGGAGATCGACTCCTACCGCGCCCGTGAAGTTCTCCCCAGAAATCGTCGGCGCGGCAGAATCGGGGCTGCCCAAGCTGACGGGATTCCACTGTGCACAGTTGCTTGTTGTGAATCCGTCGTACTTCGATCGAATCGTCACTGTGTTCGAAGTGGGGCTATCTCCTCGCTCGAGAACGTTCCCGAAGTTGTCAGTTCGCGTCCAGGCGCAATTCTGACTTCCAGTTGGTCCCGTCGTCCGATAGCTGCCAGGAACCCCGAGTCCGTCCCCTGCGGGGGTCGCTTGGAGCGGCTGGGCTCTGAGGGCGTCTTGTGCAAAATTCACCTCGTCGATGGCAGACTGGATATTGAATTTGGCGCCGATCGAGTCCAGGATGGACTGCACGCTGGCCACTTTGCCAGGGTCGAGGTTGTTGATGTCGATGCCGGCACTGCGAAGGTTGCTGTCTACGGTGTTCAGGTTTTTGGCAAGCTTTCCGACGTCTGCGGCGCTGAGGGTCGCAACGTCATGGCCGGGGTTGGTAAGGCCACTCGGGAAAAGCTCGCCCGTATTCAGGGCTTGCTCGACTGCAATGAAAGAGCCGTAGAGGGCTATCGGATCCCATGGCAGGAAGTAGCTCACAACCGAGAGCGTAGGGCTGATCAGGTTGGGGAATTGCCCGACGAAGGCTCCCGTGGGGTCGCCGGTCTCGTTGGCCTGAGTGGCGGCGTCGACAGCGGCCTGTCCGACGCCGGGGAACAGATAGTCGCCGAGATCCCCGGCGAACCCTGCAAGTTGTATCTCCGGTGCCATCGTGCTCAGTGGGGGTTGTGTGTACGACATGGCGCCGACACCGGCGACGCCGCCGACCACAGCAAACCCGGCGACCCCGGCAATGATCCGAGAACGAGCTGTTACCTTCATATTACCTTCTCTCTAGAATCAACTCTGGCTGAACTGGCCTGCGGCGAAACGGGTCCCGAGATTCCATCCGAAGTGTCGACAGGGGTTGCCGACCGGATTCACCTGGGGGCAGCGATTGTTCGTAGGAGATGTATACTGAGTATTTCGATCGCGGAATGTGCATCGGAGAGTATTGTGAACTTCCTCACTTGTCAACCGCGGCAATCAATCCCGCATCTGACAAAATAGTTGAAATGCTAGGTACTTTCAGGATCAGGGCCCGTTCGTTTGCAGTCGAGGAGCGTGGAGTTGGGTGAAGAAGCCGCCGGCGGGTGATCACCTGACGAATCATGTCCGCCCCAAAAGGTGAACTCGAACTCGACATCGAACTGGCGCAGTTCGTTGCGACGATGATCGAGTACAACCGCGCGAGACTAGAGGCAGTTGAGGTGAGCATCCGGGCTGGGCCTGCATTGGTTTCGATGTACTCGAGTACCAATCCGATAGTGCCCAATGATGTTTCGATCCTCCGGCAGATTCCGAGATGATCGGCGGTGGGGGATCGGTTTACTGTTGCTCGCGCTTGAAGTTGTTGGACGGCCTTGCATCGGTAACGTGCGTCCGGGAGTTGCGGTCGACGATCAAGTACGAGTCGGCCGACTACCAAGCAGCACGCTACCGCGGGGCCAACTGATCGCGTGGTCGAAGGCGCCGACGAAGGCGGAGGGCGTCGTGTACCGCGGACTCCCGTTCGACGGCATCACGGTTCAGGAGGTGCTCACGCGATACGCGGCGGGGGACATCGAGGACTGGGTGTTCGCGGCGACGTCACCGTCCCTGGTGGAAGCGATCGAGTATGCCCGGCGTCTCGGGCCGCGTCCCCTTA
>NZ_BCXB01000036.1 GCF_001894885.1 Rhodococcus marinonascens NBRC 14363 | reverse complement strand
CACGGTCACCGCGACCGTCCCGGTCGGAAACGACCCGGTCGGGGTGGCGATCACCCCGGACGGGGCCTTCGTCTACGTCACCAACGCTTTCAACAACACGGTGTCGGTGATCGACACCGGCACCGACACGGTCAGCACCACCATCCCCGTCGGGACCACCCCGTCCGGGGTGGCGATCACCCCGGACGGGGCCTTCGTCTACGTCACCAACGCTTTCAACAACACGGTGTCGGTGATCGACACCGGCACCGACACGGTCAGCACCACCATCCCCGTCGGGGACGACCCGCGCGGGGTGGCGATCACCCCGGACAGTTCCCACGCCTACGTCACCATCAGTGCCGACAATTCGGTGTCGGTGATCGACACCGGCACCAACACGGTCAGCACCACCATCCCCGTCGTGGGCGACCCGCGCGGGGTGGCGATCACCCCGGATGGGTCCCGCGCGTACGTCACCAACGATGACGGCAACGCGGTGTCGGTGATCGACACCGGCACCGACACGGTCGTGGGCGCGCCCATCCCCGTCGGGGACGACCCGCGCGGGGTGGCGATCACCCCGGACAGTTCCCGCGCGTACGTCGCCAACAGTGACAGCAACACGGTGTCGGTGATCGACACCGGCACCGACACCGTCATCGAGACCGTCCCGGTCGGAAACAGCCCGCGCGGGGTGGCGATCACGCCGGACGGGTCCCGCGCCTACGTCACCAACCGTGACGGCAACGCGGTGTCGGTGATCGCCATCGGCAAGTGCGCTGGCTCGTTGTGCTTCGATTTCGGTTCGTTGACGGGCAGCGGCTCGGGCGCGGGCAGCGCGTTCAGCTGACACCCGCACCGTGAAGCCGCATGAGGCCGCCACCCCGACCGTGAGGGTGGCGGCGTCATCCGGTTTGTCGACGGGAGTCGGCGGTAGAACAGGGCATCAGAACGTCGAGACCGGGTGGCACCGCGAGTTCGAGCTATCGGTGCCCATGGCTGCGAATGGTATCGGCCCAAGCCGTGGTTGATGGAGCACATCGAGAAGGTCGCCCAGAGCGGTAGCCGTACCCGGTGGGATGAGCGGGGATGGCGCTGGAAAGACACGCGGCCGAAAGCGAAACCTGAACCGCGATACTGGCAGTGACCTCTGCTGGAGTCGGTTCTGCGCCACACGTGTCCCTCGGACCGTGTGGCTTTGTCGTCTCACCGGCAACCCTGTTCGGCGCAGCCGGTGAGACCCCCCCATCCAGGGGCGCGTCTGGATTCCCGATGCAACCCCCCGCCTGCTTGCCGCCGCCGCACCCCCTCAGGGAAGCGTCCGCCGCGAGCGCGACACATCGGCAACAACGCGCATCGTAGTCGGGTCAGGATCCGAAGGCGTTGCCCGCCGATCCTGTGCTGACAGGCTCGTCGGTGCCACCACCGTCGTCGGTGACAGTGACGGTGACGGTCTCGGAGGTCGAACCGGTACGGCCCAGTGTTCCGCTGTAGACGGCGGTGATGTCATGGGTGCCTGCGGAATCGAAGGTATGGGTGATGTTCGCTTTGCCGTCCGCATCCACCGGTACCGGGGTACCCAGGTCGGTGTCACCGTCCCTGAACTGCACGGTGCCGCCCCCGGGGTTCGGGGAGACCTGCGAGCCGAAGATCACCTCGGTGCCGGTCTGCGCGGTCGAGGTTCCCCTGAGCACCGTGGTGGTTGCGGCGCTCAGGGGTGAGACCGGCTAATTCAAGCTGGTAGTGGACACCGAGGGGACGTTCCATTGCTGGCTGGGTGCACCGGTGCAGTCCCAGAGCTGCAGCGGGGTGCCGTTGGCAGATACGTTGTCGGTCACATCAAGGCATTTCCCGCTCGGAAGGTTGATGATCGCGCCACCGACCGGGTTGCCGTCCGTGACCTCGTCGGCCATCCGCCACTGCTCGCTCGTCTGACGTCCGCATTCGCTGATCTGTATCGGTGCACCGTTCGGGAAGAGATCACTCAATGAATTGACCACAGTTCCTTCGCGCACATCCAAGCATTTTAGGGTGTGCGGGTTGACGATCTGATTCCCACCACTCTCCATTGTCCACTGCTGGTTTTCCGCACCCGTGGGGTCCCACATCTGCACACGAGTGCCGTTGGCGGTTCCGTTGTCGACGATGTCGAGAACCCGGCCGTCCAAACCGTAAATAGGCGGATCAATCACTTTGATCGACGTCAACGGCATTCCACCAGCATTAACCGTCGTGGATTTTGTCGTGTCAAGTGGCGCACAGTAGACGATGGTGTCGCTGTCTCCGGCGTTGTTGTGTGATACGGCAATGACGCGGAAGAAGTTGTCTGCCGAACCGAGCGTGTTGGCATCTGGGTCCGAACCGGTGGAGACGCGGAGCGTGGGTTCGATCACATCACGTACCGAGTCGGCCTTGAGGGTGATGTCCATGGCCGGGAAAGTGAGGAATCCGGGATTCTTCTCTGTGGCCCACCCATTACTGTGACCTCCCTCGAACGCCAATGCCTCATCGGAATTGAGGTCACTGGGCCTACCCTCCTCGTTGATGTCCATCCGCAGGATGGACCCGTTGTCATCCTTTTTTCCATTCGGGTCGATCCGGGTTATCGTCGGTGTGTTCTGGAAGGGCGTTGTCGGGTCGGACGCGACCTTCGCGCTCACGAATTCGGTGCCCGGGGGAATGTCGACGTCATATCTGATGTTTCGCCACAGGACGAGGCTGCCGTCGTCGAGAATTTTGTGTGTGGTAATGGGATCCGGTTGAATCCTGTAGGTGAACTCCTGTCCACGCGTAACCGTTTCCGGTGCCATGATTTGGACACCCCACGCATTGGCACCGGCCCCACTCGCGCCGCCATTGAAGGCGGTCCCCGTATTCGGTTTACGATTTGGGCCGATCAACCGGCAGCTGGTTTGAAAATTGACGTCGGTCGTCTTCACATCGTTGCCTGGTAGTGGATCGAGGGCCGAAGCGACTCCACCGGGGAACAGGAGTGTTCCGGCGGCGAGGGTGGTGGCTGTTGCTGCGATACTGACCCAACGATGTACAGATTTCACGTGCGCTCCCGGACTTCCTCGAGCTTTGCAACGGCATATGTTGTTTCGGCCGTGGACAAGCCCACAACCGCGGTGGCCGGGATGCATGTCACCAACCAATCACGTTCTACCAGAAATGATTCAGCGAGACGTGGAGTTCCTGGTTCCGGCATCCACCCGGACGAATGCAGCGTAGGACTTCATCTCTGGAAAGTAAACAGGGATACTCCCGTGATTTAGGCGACACAGTAATCGTTTAGTCCATAAAGAGTAATTACTTAGTCATTTCGCGTAATCGGTGGATCGTGGGGGGGCCTACGGGACACCCCATCGGTCAGTGTCCGGCTTTTTTTACAGGGGCCGAAACCTACGTGCATTTCGTCGCCCCGCTGGGACGCCTGTGCAGCGACTTCCGGCCATCTCGTGGCGACACCGCCCGATCCTGACAGGAGGTCTCAGATGCTCGATGAGGCTGCCGAACTCGGACGCTCCGGTCACCGATTGTTCGAGTCCCTCCATGAGGACGACGAGCCGTACTCGCTGACGGTGATGATCCTCGAGGCGGCCCGGATCAAGGATCGGCTCGACAAGTTCGATCGGCTCCTATCCGGTGACGAGGGCGCCTGGCTGCGGCTGATCCCGAGCCGCGGCGATGTCGAGGTCCTCGAAGTCAAAGCCGACTCCGCACTGCAGGAGTCGCGACAACAGACCACGGTTCTGCGGCAGCTCATCTCCGAGATTCGCCGGCAGAAGGGGGACGGCGGCGGATCCGATGAAGATGACGGCCTCAACAATCTGTGAGGATTTCCCAACCCTGACCGGGCGGCAGGAGCCGCACCACCTTTCAGTGATCTCTGGCGACACCACGCACGGCGAAAAGGCGGTCGAATTGGGCCGCCGCGCTGGGGTGAGGTCGATGCCCTGGCAGAAGTCGGCGCAGCACGCGATCTTGTCGGTGACGCCGGACGGGCGGTGGACGCACCCGGACTGCTGCCTGATCGTTCCCCGGCAGAACGGCAAGTCGGAGATCCTCATTCAGCGCTGCCTGTACGGGCTGTTCAAGCTCGGCGAGACGATCTTGTACACCGCTCAACGCTGGAAGACCGTGCGCGATGCGTGGCGGCGGATGATGGCGATCATCAAAGGCCGGTCCTGGCTGAGAAGCCGGGTCCAACGGGCGACATGCTCGCAGGGTGAGGGGATCATCGAGCTGACCTCTGGTGCGGTGATCTCCTTCGGCACCCGCTCGAACGACACTGGCCGCGGCCTGACCGTCATCGACCTGATCGTCTACGACGAGGCGTACAACCTCACCGACGGTGAGATGGCGGCGATGTCGTTCACGCAGATGGCGGCGAAGAATCCACAGACCATCTACGCCTCGAGCGCCGTCAATGAGGATGAGCACCCGAACGGTGCGGTTCTCACGTCGGTCCGCAACCGCGGCCTGGCCGAGGAACCGGGTCTGTTCTTCGCCGAATACATGGCGCCCGAGGACATGCCACGCGACGCCGAGGCGACCTGGCGATACACGAACCCGTCATACGGGGTGATCCAGACCGCCGAGAAGATCCTGAAGATCATGCGCAACCTGGCCACCCCGGCGGGCCGCAAAGGCTTCGACGTCGAGGCTCTGGGCCGCGGCGACTGGCCCGTCGAGAAAGACGGAACCCACGAGCCTGTTGTCGCCCCGGAGATGTGGGGAGCGATGGAAGGAAACTCGGAGCTGACCGGACCGGTCGCCCTCGCGGTGGACCGGCACCTGGATTGGTTCTCGATCGCGGCTGCACAACGCACGACGTCGGGGCGCATTCACGTCGAGATCGGCTACCACGACCACTCTTCGGGGGATGTTGTGGACAAGCTCGCGTCGATCGTCGAGGCGCTCGACCCGTGTTGTGTGGTGATCAACCGCACTTCACCGGCGGCGAGCATTCTTCCGGATCTGAGGCGGCTGGGTATCGAGCCCGAGTTGACGTCCGGGCAGCAGATGGCGCAGGCGTGCGTCGGCTTCCTCGATGCCGCACTGGATGATCGGCTCGAGCATGCCGACGATCCGCGACTCAATCAGGCCGTCGCCGGGGTCGAGAAGAAGATGCTGTCCGGCGGCTCGTTCGGGCGGGACTTCGACACCGAGATCGATGTGGTGACCAAGGGCTACGCCCGGTGGTACTGCGTCTCGGAGCACCCCGGCAACCACGTTTTCGTTGAATCCAATTGGGTCTTCCTCGGACTGAATGCCATAGGCGCGTCCAGCGACCCCGGTGGCGGACAGTTGTGGGTGCAGATCTGATGGCCATCCAATACGTCGGCGTTGCGGCTGGCGGTACCAGTAGTCAATGGGCAGACTGGTCTAACTTGATCCCGGCAGGTCCCCGAGACATGCTGGTCATGGTCGTGGCAACCAGGATCGACTCAAACATGTCCACTCCGAACGGTTGGACCAGGCATTCCAAGATAGACACCGGCCCCGGCACGATGTATGTCTACTACTCCACGACCACCTCGAACAGTTCCGTCGATCTGGACGCAGGCTTCAAACAGTCTCACCTCAGCATCATCTTTGCGCTCAGAGGCACAAACACTGATGAGCCGATCGCAGACGCAGGGTTCGTAGACCTCAAGTCATCGCAGAACTACAAACTACCGGGGGTCACCACTCCGGTGAAGGACTGCTTGGTTCTTCGGGTCGTAGCAGGTCACGACGGGACTGGCCAGTCCTACATCTGGGACGCTGGTGTCGAGATCTACGACAGTGACTTCTACAATAGCTCCATCGCCGCCGCCTACGAGACGGTTCCCAACCCGACAACCTTCTCTGATACTTCACGCGGGATCACTCCTGCCAAGGGTGGGGCGTATCACGGCTGTTCGCTGGTCATAGCTCCGCTAAGCCTTTCCCGGATGCATCTCGGCTCCACACCCGTGCCGCTGATGCTCGGCAACACCGAGGTCGAAATCCTCGGACCATGACAACGCCCCCACCTCAGGAAGGTGGGGGCGTTTCGTCGTCTCAGGAGCTAGGTTCAGCACTCGCCGTTCGCGGCCGCGTGCACCGACGCAATGATCGCGGCTTGCTCGCCTGGCGTACCGTCGCCCCACGGATCGCCCTCGGTATTCACCGTAACCCCATCCGTCGAATCTGCGGCCGTCGCCTGAATCATCGCGAGTACCACCTCGACATCACTGGTCCCCATGGCCGACATCATGGCCTTCGCCTCAGTGCATGCCTGCGCCATCTTGTCTGCCGACTCCGTGATTGGTGCGTTCACCGCTGTCGTCAGGCCGGCCTCCGTCACCTCATAGATGCTCGCTGGCTCCGCAGTCGGCTCGGTGGTGTGTGGCGCGGTTGTCGTCGCTGCGCCGGGCGTAGAGCTGGGCGCTGCCACGTCGTCGGCCTCACCCGCCGAGCAGCCCGCGAGGAGCAGGGCGGTGGATGCGAGGGCGATTGCGGCGATTGTCCGTTTCATCCGCGTATCAAACCACGTACCCCGTTACGCTGCAGACTTTAACGCGCCCCGTCCGTGAGATCGGTTCGCGCGCCCCGGCCGGGCCGGTTGGCATTCCATTCGTCGATCGTCTTCTCGGTCCAGCCGCGGACGGTGCCGCGCGGAATGCTGCCGTCATCGTTGACGTGTCCGATGAGGACGTCCGGTGTGGGCAGCTTGTACCGACTGAGCGCACCAGCTTGTACGCCGATGCGCTCGGCAACCTCTGTACGCGAGAGATACACGGCGGGCCGGTCAGGCATGGCTCGCCGCCCGGATCCGGTCCTGAACGACGTACACGATGATGCCGCCCCATACGAGCCATAGCGGCCAAGGTGCGTTGAGTACCCACAGCACCGCGCCGGTCGATACCGTGCCGACAATGTCGTAGTTCCGCCTCAGTACGTTGAGCATGGTTCGTTCCTTTCCTTCTCGAGGTGGGTGTGCCGTCGTGTGCCTCAGATCGTGCGGCGTGATGTCTTGCACCTCGGCGCGCTTGACGGACGCCGACTCCGTGGCGCTTGCCGTTCGATTCGGAGCGTCCGTTCCGCCGCCCTCCCCCGGTCCGGTAGTGGACACCGACGATCATGCACGCCTCGAATTTGCTCACACCCTGCTGCATGAGCTCGAAGTATGCCGCCCGCTCCCGGTGCAGCTTCCGCCGTCCTTGCGCCGAACGGTCTTTGCGTATCTCGAAATCCATCGCATCCCCAAATGCCGGGTGTTGCGACGTAGAACCCAAGTGGCACGCGGGGTGCATTGCCGCATGGCGCAAGCAGAGAACGAAATGGCATCGAAAGGTGCTACCCAAGAGGATTTCGTCGGCATGAATTTCGGTGGAAAAACATTCCTGTCGCCGGTTACCTGCGTATCCGAACCGGACAATCTTCTCAATCATCACAGGCGACGATTCCGCTTGGTGCGTACAACCTTTCGCAATTTGTCCCTCGAGGGAAGGAGACAGATACGAGCTGGCGGGATCGCGTGGATCTGGTGACTACTTCATTCAGGATCAACACCGAATCCTCTGATACTCTCGGCGCAATGCGTATCCTCAAGACAGTCTTTATCGCCACTTCGGCTATCGCGGCCACCACGGTGCTCGGCCCCACTGCCTACGCGGCCCCCCCGATGGGATCCTCTGCCGCACGGGTCCCCTCCAATGCGGACGTGACCTTGTCTGTCGGCAGTGATATCAAGCCGGGCACCTACACCAGTGCCGGCGCAGCCACCGACGGCACGGCTTGCTTCTGGTCGGTCACCGACCAGAACGGCGCCCCTCGAGACGGCGGCCAGACCGATCAAACGAACGACCGGCAGACAGTGACGCTCGAGGCGGATGACACCTTCTTCCAGACAACACACTGCGCGGCCTGGAATGGTTCCGGTCAAAGTCTCTTCGGCTCACTGAGCTGAGCTGGCTCTGACCGCACCGACCCCGCGTGACGCCATCGTCAGGTGTCTATGCCCGACGCCACGGGGGTCGGGGTAGCGAGTCCGCACAGAATTTCAATTCGGGAACGTCCGCCATCTCAGTGCAATAGCCCAGGGTTCAAATCCCTCCGCCTCCACCGATCATCATATCTTCACTCCCTTCCGGCAAGAAGAGGTTTTCATGCACGCACGATCCCTTCAAACGGTCTTTGTCGCAGCAATTCTCACGACCACCGCACTGACCGGGGGTATGGCAAATGCAGCCTCCCTCACCGAAGACAGCGTTCCGGACACGCTCAACGGTCTTCCACTCTACGAAGACAGCTTCGACGTGGGCAAGGCTTTTTTGGGGGTAGTACCGAGCGATGGCCCCGCTCCGACTTCTGACATAGAGTTTCGTTTACAAGGGTATATTCTGCCGGGTACGTGGACGTCTCCTGGCGCATTCCCCGGACCCATCCTCGACGGGGAGCCAGCCCCGTGCGAGTGGGCAATAATCTCAGGTGGGCTCTATGGCGAAGGTGGGACGCTCAGAGTCCAAGGTTCGGAACTTGGCCCAACTAGTATCACCATCTTAGATTCGGATAGTGAACTCCAGCTTGAAGGATGTCAGACTTTCACACGAACGAGTTGAACCGCCCGGGACTGCCCCGAGTTCGGTTGACTCGCTGACCTGCCCCATGGTTTCTTACCCGTTTCGGTGTGAAGATCGAGCCCCACTAATCGAACCCTATTCGGAAGTGAGATCCGTACCCGGCTGACCTCCCGCAGTCCCAGCCATCCCGAACCCTCACCGAGTTCTCAACTGGCCGTGGTCCCGTTCCAAACCCAATCGTGGACACACCTCTTGCACCATGGGTGCGTAGTGGGGAAATGCTGCCGCGCCACCGCTACGCGCTGGCTTGCTCCTGGACGGAGATACCCGATTTGCGAGCGTCGTGCAGTAACGCACCTACTGCGCCTGTCGAGATTCCCATCTGCTCGGCGATCTCTCGGTACTTCAGACCTTGAGCGCGGAGCTCGCTTGCTTGCTGCCGACGAGCCCTTGCTCGCGCCGTGTAGTCGTCGCGCGGTTCAGCGACCAGCCGCACAATGGTTCGTTCGGAAGTCCCGAACTGTTCCGCTAGTTCGCGGGCCGTCTTCTTTCTCCTCGCAGGAGTTTGTGCACCCATCACCGGGCCGCTTGGATGATCGAAGCGGTATCGAACTTCGTCGCTCGTTGGCGGTTGGCTTCACGCTTCTTCTCGGTCATGATCTTGCCACCCTTGCTTCCGCGGTGGGCTTGTCGAGCGAGGAAGTCCTCGACGGTGAAGTTGCGCCAGATCCATTTGCCGATGGAGTGGGCGGTGGCCTGGACCTCGGTGAACGGCAGTGGCACCGTGAACTCGGTGTTGATGGCGTGGCAGCGTTGCACGATGAGCTGCAGCCAGGCGTCCTGGGCGCCGTGCCGGTGGTGCCACCACTGCAGGTAGGCCCATTGGCGGGCGGTGTCGAACATGGTGACGTTGCGGCCGAGGCCGGCGACCCGGTCGGGCCGGCGGGGGACCTGCCGGGGTGTGTGGACGGTGACCAGTTCGCGCAGCGTGTACGGCGTCGAGGGGCCGTAGATGGTCTCCCAGTCGGGGTGGATCGGGTTCTTGGTCAGCTGCCCGCCGTAGGCGAAATCTCCGTCCACGGAGATCCTCAGCCCGGTTTCCACCCGGTGGGCGAACCGGAGCGGCGCCAGCAGTGCGGAGTCGGTGCGGCAGATGTGGTGGGGGCCGAGCCACCAGCCGATGTGGGCGCGCCCGGACGGCGATTGCGCGACCCAGTTCGGCTGCGGGGGTGCTCGGAGGGCTGCTCGAAGGCGCGCAGCGCGGCGTCTGGGTGGTCGCAAGGCATCGGCAGCTCTCAGCCTATGCGCTCCTCGAGAAAGTTCTCGAAGGTTGGGCCACTGTACGTGTATGGCATTTTCAATGCTGCCCAACCCTGCAAGGAGTTCTAGTCGGCCAGCCGAGGTTCATGGTCCGGTCGGGCGCTGCGGGCGGTGACGAGTTCCGCGCGCAATGCGGACACTTCTTCGGTCAAAGCCATGACCTCGGCGCGGGTAACCGATTGGCTGGCCTCGTCCTGTTCGGCCACACGCTGCAACAACCACGACGCCAGCGTCGCGGTTACCACGCCGAGGAGGGCAATGCCTGCGATCATCAGCCCGAGTGCGATGAGTCGGCCGGTGTCGGTCACCGGCGCATAGTCCCCGTAGCCGACCGTTGTGACCGTAGCAACGGCCCACCACAGGGCATCGGTGAACGATGTGATCGAGGCGCCAGATTTGCCGCGCTCGGCGTCGAGCATGGCAAGGGAGGAGACGAGAATCATCAGGACCGTCGACCCCGCTGCGAAGGCGACCACTTTGCCGCGAAGCGCCCCGCCGACCGTGCGTTGGAACACCCCGATGAGCGTGATGAGGCGCAGGAACTGCAGGGGCCGCAGCATCGGAACCACCACCAGTACCAATTCGTGCAGATGCCGGACGAACCACTGTATTCGGCGCTCGGCCAACGAGAAGCGCACTGTGTAGTCGATTGCGAACATCACCCAGGTCACGCCCATGATCGCGTCGACAAGTGCTCTCGGATCGCCGGTGGGTTGCTGAATTACCGACCACGCGTACGCGGAGAGGAAGGCGACAGCGGCCGTTGCCATAGGCCATTCGGTCAGTTGGTGCCAACGTGCCTGGGTCATGCGGACTGAATATAGGTCAGTGGTGGATGTGGGAAGACAGGTACCGAGGCGGCCGCGCTCGCGGACAATGACATCCTTTGAATCTGCAACTAGCCTGGCCACATGAAGAAGCGGTGGTGGGTCGTTGGCGGGGTTATCGTTGTGATCCTTGCGGTTCTCGTGGGGCCCTGGGTCTACGGCACGTTCATCGTCGAGGACGACGATCCGGCAGCCTCGGTCTCTTCCGACGGGGCGCAGGCCGCGACTGGGACGGTGGACGGCCAGTGGACCGTCACCCCCGGGGGCGGAGCCAACCAGACCGCCGCAGGCTACACCGTTGATGAGAACCTCAACGGCGCTGCCAACAGGGTAGTCGGCACCACCTCCGACGTCGCCGGTACGGCGACCGTCGAGGAAGAGAAACTCACGGCGGCCGAGGTGACCGTGCAGGTCGCGACCATCGCCACCGATGTGTCCATTCGAGACGGGATGTTCCGTGACAGCATCGTGGACACCGACGCATTCCCTGCCGCCACATTCGCGCTCTCGTCCCCGGTGGACCTGTCCAGTCTGCCGAAGGACGGAACTGCGGGGACCGTCACCGCCCAGGGCATGCTGACCCTCAAAGGTGAGTCGCGTCCGGTGTCTGTCGACATGGACGTACTCCACTCCGGCGACAACTTGATCGCGTCCGGAAGCATCCCAGTCACCTGGACGGATTTCGATGTGCAACCGCCGTCGTTGGGTTTCGTGACAGTTCAGGGCAACGGCACGGTGGACTTCCTGGTCTGCCTCTCGCATTCTTGAAGGAACCCACTCGGGGACCGGCTACGCGGTGATGACCCGGTGAGGGTCGATGACGTACTTGCGGGCTACTCCGCTGTCGAATTCGCTGTAGCCGTGGGGTGCGTCGTCGAGGGAGATGACGGTGGCGTTGACGGCGTCGGCGATGTGGACTCGGTCGGCGAGGATGGCGTTCATCAGTTCGCGGTGGTAGCTCATCACCGGGCACTGTCCGGTCGCGAAGGACAGTGATTTCGCCCAACCGGTGCCAAGGCTCAGCGACAGTGCCCCGACCTTGGCCGCGTCGTCGGTGGCACCCGGGTCTCCGGTGACGTAGAGGCCAGAGATGCCGATGCCACCGCCCGCGGTGGTCAGTTCCATCAACGAGTTGAGGACGACTGCGGGTTGTTCACGTCCGGTGTCGCCGCCGTGTCCGCGGGCCTCGAATCCGACGGCGTCGATCGCGGCGTCGACCTCGGGGACACCGAGGATCTGCTCGATCTGATCCTGCGGTGCGCCTTTGGAGACATCGATGGTCTCGCAGCCGAACGAGCGGGCCTGCGCGAGCCGGTCGATGTTGAGGTCGCCGACGATCACGACCGCTGCGCCGAGCAGTTGTGCCCCGGCAGCTGCGGCGAGCCCGACCGGTCCGGCACCGGCGACGTACACGGTCGAGCCCGCGCGGGTTCCGGCGGTGACGGCACCGTGGTAGCCCGTGGGGAAGATGTCCGAGAGCATGGTCAGGTCCCGGATCTTGCTCATGGCCTGATCTTTGTCGGGGAACTTCAGCAGGTTGAAGTCGGCGTAGGGGGCCATCACGTACTCGGCCTGGCCGCCGACCCACCCGCCCATATCGACGTAGCCGAACGCGGAACCGGGACGGTCGGGGTTGACGTTGAGGCAGATCCCGGTCTTGCGTTCCTTGCAGTTGCGGCAGCGCCCGCAGGCGATGTTGAACGGCACCGAGCACAGGTCGCCCACCTTGATGAATTCGACGTCGCGGCCGACTTCGATCACCTCGCCGGTGATTTCGTGGCCGAGAACCAGGCCTGCGGGTGCGGTGGTGCGGCCTCGGACCATGTGCTGGTCGCTGCCACAGATGTTGGTCGAGACGACTTTCAAGATGACGCCGTGCTCGCACTTGCGTCCGACGTTCGCCGGGTTGACGCCAGGACCGTCCGTCAACTCCAGCTTGGGGAAGTCGATGCCCTTCACCTCGACTTTTCCTGATCGACATAGGCCACGGCTCGATTCTCGGCCAAAGTGCTCACTCCTTCTTCAGTAGACAAGACTTGTTGGTCGGGTCGGTTTATGTGCACCGTCCCGGGAAGGTTCGTGGGGTTGTTTCGCCGGTTCGGAATCAGTCCTTGCGGGCGAGATAGGCGAACATGGTCACCGACATGTGGAAGTCGCCTCGCTTGATGCAGGCTTCGAGGTCGCGCACCAGGGCTGCCCGTTCGTCCAGGGTGATGACGCCACCGGAACCGGCCGCGTCCATCATCAGCTGTAACAACGATCCCGTGCTGAAATCGGGTGCCTGGATGAGTGCCTGTGACCCGATGTCCTGGACCGACAGTCCGGTGGCGGCGAGTTGCCCGGGCAACAACCGTCCGGAATGCGGGTTGGCGGTCTTGCCGAGCATCTCCTCGGTGACCTTCGCCAGTACCGCGGGGTCGCCGGGATGCATGATCGATGTGCCCCAGTCGGTGTCGATGATTATTGCGCGACCGCCAGGGCGGAGGACACGGGTGATCTCCGCCAAGGCGGCTGCTGGGTCGGTGAGGTGCAAGAACACTCGCTCGCACCGGACGGCGTCGACACTGCAGTCGGGGAATGGGAGCGAGTACACGTCGCCGACGACGAAGCGCGCCGTCGATTCCGCGTCTGCGGCGCGGGCCCGAGCGAGGGCGGCCATATCTGGATTGGGGTCGATGCCGATCGCGCTTCCCACCGCCGTCACCGCCGTTGCGAGTTGACGGGTTTCCGCTCCGGTGCCCGAGCCGATGTCGAGTGTGTGCTCGCCTGTACGCGCGCGCAGCGCGTCGTGGGCCCACTGGCGGAGTCGGCGGATTCCGGGATTGTCGTCCTGTGTATCGAGGATGGTGGCGAGACGTTCGAACGCGGCGCTGTCGATCTCATCGGGGTGGAACGAGACCGGCGTCCCGGGATTCGACATGGCTCAACCGTAGCTCTCCTGTGATCAGAGGCACAGCTAGTCGTTGGTGTGGGAAAAGCCATAAAGTTGCGGGTATCGGAAAATTTGCAGAGCTCTGCAATTTCTGTACCTTCGGTGTAGTGACTTCGGAGATTGGATTACGGGACCGTAAGAAGGCGGCCACCCGCGCCGCCCTCAGTACTGCTGCCGCACGCCTGGCCCGGGTATCGGGCATCGAATCCGTCACCGCCGACGCTATCGCGTCGGAGGTGGGGGTCTCGCCTCGGACGTTCCACAACTACTTCTCCAGCAAGGAAGAAGCGGTACTTGCCCATTTCGAGGAGTCGGTCTACGACTGGGTGAATTTGCTGAGGGCGCGCCCCTCCGACGAGCCGATCTGGGACTCCCTCGAACACGTGGTGGTCCAGATCGTCACCGATGGGACAAGGTCGCTGGAAGAAACCGCCGCAATAATGGAACTCGTCGAGTCGAGTCCCGCTCTTCTCGCGAAGAAACTCGAGGTGCACCTCCGGGTTACCCGCCTCATCGGTGAGGTGATCGCCGAACGGACGGGCACCGACATCGATACCGATCTCTATCCGAACCTGCTGCACACAGTGGTCGGAGCGGCATGCAGGGCGTCGTTCGACCTGTGGATGGGCGGCAAGTCCGGCGCGAGCGGGCCCGAAGAACTCGTCCGAGGGGCGATGCGCCAACTTCGTCAGGGACTCCCGCAGCCCTAGTCCGGCTGCTTTGACCATCAACTCGCAATACCGACAATTCGCAATACCGACTCAGAAGGAGTCTTTCGTGGCCACCTATCTCTACCGGATCGGCAAGTTCGCCTACCGGCGAAAGGGCGCGGTCCTTGGCGTCTGGCTAGCGATCCTGGTACTCATGGGTGTCGGGGCGGCCACGCTGTCCGGGCCCACGAAGGACTCGTTCTCCATCCCGGGCACCCCCGCGCAGCAGGCGCAGGATTTGATGGCCGAGCGCTTCCCTCAGTCCGCCGGTGACAACCCCATGGACAAGCTCAGCGCACGGTTCGTCTTCGCCGCGCCAGAGGGGCAGACCCTCGAAAGCGCGCAGAATCAGCAGGCGATGGACGCGGTGCTCGCGAACGTGCGCAGCATCGACCAGGTCCAAGAGGCCGCGAAGGTCGACCCGGCCACCGCTGGGGGGCCTGCTGCGGCTCAGGCGTTGGTGAATCCGGTCACGGCAAACGAACGACTTGTCGACAGGGCGAGGTCGACCGCTGCGGACAGGGGGATCAGCGTCGAGGATGCCCTCGCGAACGCGCAAGCCCTGTCGCCGCTGAGTCCGGACAAGACCGTGGGCTACGTCGAGGTGCCGTTCCAGGGCGACATGAGTGACGTTGACCAGGCGCTGCGGGATCAGCTTGACTCCGCCGCCGACGTCGGCCGCAACGTCGGATTGACCGTCGAGGTCAGTGGTTCCGCCGCCAACGAGAACGAGCCGCCGGGCGGCACCACCGAGCTTGTAGGCATCGGCGTGGCCGCCGTCGTTCTCGCGCTCACGTTCGGTTCTCTGGTCGCCGCCGGACTCCCGCTCATCACCGCGATCATCGGCATCGCGATCGGCAGCCTCGGCATCACCCTGGCCACCGGATTCACCGATCTCAGCTCGATGACGCCCACCCTTGCCATCATGATCGGTCTGGCCGTCGCCATCGACTACTCACTGTTCATCGTGTCCCGATTCCGGCACGAACTCTCGCTGACCGAGGACCGGGCCGAAGCAGCGGGACGTGCTGTGGGCACCGCGGGCTCGGCAGTGGTGTTCGCCGGCCTCACCGTCATCATCGCGCTGATCGCCCTCCGTGTCGTCGGGATCCCGTTCCTTTCTGACATGGGTGCGGCCGCCGCGTTCACAGTGTTCATCGCCGTCTTTATCGCACTGACCTTGCTGCCTGCCATCCTCGGGTTGTTCGGGCGGAAGGCATTTGCGGGAAAGATTCCGTTCCTGAGCAGCCGTGATCTTGAAACCGACGAGGGCAAGCCGAGTCTTGCGCTGCGTTTCATCAGCGTGGTGGTTCGCCGTCCTGCGATCCCGCTGATCGCCGGTGTCGTGGTCCTCGGCGCACTCGCGATTCCCGCTACCGGGCTGAGCCTGGCTCTGCCCAATGAGGGCACCGGCGATCCCGCGCTCAGCTCACGGCAGGCGTACGACCTGGTGAGCGAGGGCTTCGGACCGGGCAAGAACGGACCGCTGCTGGT
Source organism: Rhodococcus marinonascens NBRC 14363 (assembly GCF_001894885.1). Lineage (GTDB taxonomy): Bacteria > Actinomycetota > Actinomycetes > Mycobacteriales > Mycobacteriaceae > Rhodococcus_F > Rhodococcus_F marinonascens. The sequence goes on along the minus strand of NZ_BCXB01000036.1, from coordinate 21,738 downwards.
GGTGGTGGACGCCCAGGACGCCACAGTTCCGGCCGCCGACGCGTTTAGTGAGGTCGTGAAGACCATTTCGGCCCAGGACGACGTGTCCAATGCGCAGATCGTCGGCACGAACCGGGCCGGTGATACGGCGCAGATCCTGGTGACGCCGAGCAGCGCCCCCAGCGATCCGGTCACCATGGACCTCGTGAACAACATCCGTGGGGCGGAGGCCGGTCTGCACGATTCGATCGGCGTCAATTACGGCGTCACCGGTCAGACCGCACTGGAAGGCGATGTGTCGGAGACCCTGCTGGATGCGCTGATTCCGTATCTCGCGGTGGTCGTCGGTCTGGCGTTCATCCTGCTGCTGCTGGTGTTCCGCTCGGTATTGGTGCCGCTGACAGCCACCCTCGGATTCCTCCTCAGTGTGGCGGCCACGTTCGGTGCCACGGTCGCCGTGTTCCAACAGGGCTGGGGCGGAATCATCTCGAACCCGCAACCGATCGTCAGCTTCATGCCTATTTTCCTGATCGGTGTGGTGTTCGGTCTCGCGATGGACTACCAGGTGTTCCTGGTGACGCGGATGCGCGAGGAGTACGTCCACGGTGCGACCGCGAAGCAGGCCGTCACGGTCGGCTTCAACCACGGCGCCCGCGTGGTCAGCGCTGCCGCGGTAATCATGATTTCGGTGTTTGCGGCGTTCATCGCCGAGCCGAACTCGTTTATCAAGTCGATAGGGTTCGCCTTGGCGGCGGCTGTGTTCTTCGACGCCTTCGTAGTCCGCATGGTGATCATCCCGTCGGTGATGGCGCTGCTCGGCGACAAGGCGTGGTGGCTGCCGGCGTGGCTGGACAAGATCCTGCCCAACGTAGACATCGAGGGCGAGAAGCTGAGGCGAATCCTGCCCGCCACCGATGACAAGCTGCAGTCCGTCCGGTAGAACGGCCCCATACCTCGTGCGCCCTTCCCGTAGCCCTCTGGCAACTGGAAGGGCGCACGGGTCTCGATGCTCGATGATTTCCGGGCTGCCGTTCATTTCTCTTGATAACCTTCGTTCACCATGATGACCCGTGATCGCTTCCGCGTATGCTGAAATCCCTGCTGACCACCTACCTCCGCCCGTACAAGCGGGAATTGACGGCGGTGGTCCTGTTCCAACTGGTCTCGACATCAGCCGCTCTGTACCTGCCGAGCCTCAACGCCGATCTGATCGACAACGGCGTCACGCAGGGCGACATCTCATACATTCTGTCGACCGGCCTGACGATGCTCCTCGTCACGGTGGTCCAGATCCTGTGTTCGTTCGGATCGGTGTTCTTCGCCGCGCGTGCCGCGATGGGCTTCGGACGTGATGTGCGCGGGGCGGTGATGCATCAGGTGGGCACCTTCTCGTCCCGGGAATTCGGCCGATTCGGTGCGCCGACACTGATCACCCGCAACACGAACGACGTGCAGCAAGTGCAGATGCTCGTCGTGATGAGCTGCACAATTCTCGTGACCGCACCGATCATGTCTATCGGTGGCGTCGTCATGGCGATCCGGATGCAAGCGAGTCTCGCGTGGATCCTGGCCGTCACGGTGCCGGTCCTCGCGTTGTCGATGGGGCTCGTGATCTCCCGAATGGTGCCCGCCTTCCGCGAGATGCAGACTCGCATCGACAGTGTCAACCGCGTGCTGCGCGAGCAGATCACCGGTATCCGGGTGGTGCGGGCGTTCGTTCGTGAGCGCTCCGAGACCGAGCGGTTCGGCACCGCGAACGAACAACTCACCCAAACCGCGCTGCGGGTGGGCCGTCTCACCGCGGTCATGTTCCCGCTGGTGATGGTGATCGCGAACGTCACGAGCGTGGCCGTCATCTGGTTCGGCGGTCACCAGATCGACAGCGGCACCATGCAGATCGGTTCGCTGACCGCGATTCTCACCTACATCATGCAAATCCTCATGTCGGTGATGATGGCGTCGTTCATAGCAATGCTGGCACCACGTGCCGCGGTGAGCGCCGAACGTATCGGCGAAGTCCTCGAGACCGAGTCGACCGTGGTTCCGCCGGCCGAACCCGTCACCGTTCTAGCGAAAGCCGGTGCTGTCGAACTGCGCGATGCCGAGTTCAAGTTCCCCGGAGCCGACGAACCGGTGCTCCGCGACATCAACTTCACGGCAGAACCCGGTAAAACCACCGCGATCATCGGCGGTACCGGTTCCGGCAAGACGACGCTGCTGTCGCTGATCCCGCGCCTGATCGATGCCACCTCGGGTTCGGTTTCCGTATCCGGCACCGACGTCCGACGCTACGATCTCGACGTCCTGCGGTCCGAGATCGGTCTTGTCCCCCAGCAGCCATACTTGTTCTCGGGCACCGTCGCCACCAACTTGCGGTACGGCAAACCCGATGCCACCGACGAGGAGCTGTGGCATGCGCTCGAGATCGCGCAGGCTGCGGACTTCGTGCGTGACATGCCCGAAGGGCTCGACAGTCCTGTCGCCCAAGGCGGGACGACGGTCTCGGGCGGTCAGAGACAGCGTCTCGCGATCGCGCGGGCACTGGTTCGCAGACCTTCGATCTATCTTTTCGACGACTCCTTCTCCGCCCTCGATCTCGGCACGGACGCTCGATTGCGTGCGGCGCTCGAGCCGGAAACGGCGAACGCGTGCGTCATCGTCGTCGCGCAGCGTGTGTCGACCATCATCGAGGCAGAGCAGATCGTCGTCCTTGAGGAGGGCGTCATCGTCGGCATCGGAACGCACGACGACCTGCTCGCCTCCTGCCCGTGTTACGTCGAGATCGTCGAATCCCAACGATCGGTTCAGGAAGCACTATGAGCGATCGCGCCAGCACAGACACCGCCCAACGCCCGATAGGACCGCGTATCGGTCCGGCCTCTGCCGCCGCTCCGCCGTCCAAGCCCGACGATCTGTGGCCGTCGATGAAGAGACTGGTCGGACGACTGCGTCCGCACCGACTCGCCGTGAGCGTTGTCATCGCGGTCGCCACCATCTCGGTGGTGCTCACTTCGATCGCGCCGCGGATGCTTGGGCAGGGCACGAATATCATCTTCGACGGCATCGTCGGCAAGCAGTTACCTGCCGGCCTGTCGAAGGACCAGGCCATCGCAGGATTGCGGGCCGACGGACAGAACACGTTTGCGGATATGGTGTCCGGAATGCCCGTCGTGCCCGGAGTGGGTGTCGACTTCAGCGCTCTCGCCAGGATCCTCGCAATCGTGCTGGCCCTGTATCTGGGGTCTGCGCTCTTGATGTGGTTGTCGGGTTTCCTCCTCAACATCGTCGTCCAGGGCGTCGTAAGAAACCTCCGGGCCGAGGTCGAACGCAAGATCCACCGGCTTCCGCTGCGCTACTTCGACTCCCACTCCCGCGGCGACCTGCTGAGTCGAGTCACCAACGACATCGACAACGTCTCGCAGTCGGTGCAGCAGACTTTGAGCCAGTTGATTGTGTCGGTCATGACCGTGATCTCGATTTTCGTGATGATGATGGTCATCTCGCCCCTACTCGCATTGATCGCGGTGCTGACGGTGCCGCTCTCGGTAGTGGTGACCGCCCTGATCGCGAAGCGGTCCAAACCGCACTTCATGGCGCAGTGGAAGTCGACCGGTGAGCTCAACTCTCAGGTGGAGGAGGCGTACACGGGACACGAACTGGTTGCCGTGTTCGGCCGCAGCCGCGAGGTGGAGGCCCGCTTCCAGGAGAAGAACGAGGAGCTCTACCAGTCCAGTTTTCGGGCCCAGTTCTTCTCCGGCCTGATCATGCCCGCGATCATGTTCCTCGGAAACCTCAACTTCGTGGCCATCGCCGTACTCGGTGGCATGCGGGTGGCGTCCGGCACGATGAGCCTCGGCGACGTGCAGGCGTTCATTCAGTACTCCCGCCAGTTCACCCAGCCCCTCACCCAGATCGGGGCCATGGCCAACCTCGTGCAGTCGGGAGTGGCATCCGCCGAGCGGGTGTTCGCTGTGCTCGACGAAGACGAGGAAGATCTCCTCGAGGCTCCGCATCGGGCCGTGCTGCACAAATCGGGCCTCGCCCAGGCTGGTGGGCGTGTCGAATTCTCGGACGTGTCTTTCAGTTACAGTGAGGAGACGCCGCTGATCGAGAACTTGTCGCTGGTTGCCGAGCCTGGGCAGATGGTGGCGATAGTCGGCCCCACCGGCGCTGGCAAGACCACACTGGTGAACCTGCTACTCCGGTTCTACGATCTCGACGGCGGCAAGATTCTCATCGACGGCGTCGACATCGCGGAAATGTCCCGCGACGACCTGAGGTCTCGCATCGGAATGGTGCTGCAGGACGCATGGCTGTTCGGCGGCACCATTCGCGACAACATCGCCTACGGACGTCCCGACGCCACCGAGGAGGAAATCCTCGCGGCCTCGCGGATCAGCTATGTCGACCGGTTCGTTCATTCGCTGCCTGACGGATACGACACCGTCATCGATGAGCAGGGCAACAACATCAGCGCCGGTGAGAAGCAGTTGATCACCATCGCCCGAGCGTTCATCTCGCAGCCGTCCATCCTGATCCTGGACGAGGCGACGAGTTCTGTCGACACCCGCACGGAGTTGCTGGTGCAGCATGCATCCGCTGTACTCCGTAGCGACCGAACGAGTTTCGTGATCGCCCACCGATTGTCGACCATCCGTGACGCGGATGTGATCGTCGTGATGGAGGACGGCCGCATCGTGGAACAGGGCAGCCACGAAAATTTGTTGCTCGCCCACGGTGCGTATTACCGCCTGTACAACAGCCAGTTCGTCGGCGCGGACGTCTAGAGCCCGTCCAGGACCGTGGTGTTCGAGTGTCTCGGCGTGGCATCCACATCTCCGGCGACGCAGTGATGTGTCGCCGGAGATGCCGCCCGTGATTGGATACATCTCGTGAATGCCGAAGTCCCGACCCCACCCGATCCCTTCTTTACCGTGGGCACCAGACTCGACGGGCAACTGGGCCGGACGGGCACCATCCACACCCCGCACGGCGACATCGCGACACCGTCGTTCGTTGCCGTCGGCACCAAGGCCACGGTGAAGGCCGTGCTGCCCGAGAGCATGAAGGAACTGGGCGCGCAGTCATTGCTTGCCAACGCGTACCACCTGTACCTGCAGCCTGGGCCGGACATCGTTGACGAGGCCGGGGGCCTGGGCAAGTTCATGAACTGGGACGGCCCGACCTTCACGGACAGCGGCGGGTTCCAGGTGATGTCGCTGGGGGTCGGCTTCAAGAAGGTCCTCTCCATGGAAGCGGTCGGGGTGCGGTCGGACGATGTCATCGCGAGCGGCAAGGAGCGGCTCGCCACCGTCGACGAGGACGGTGTCACGTTCAAATCTCACCTGAACGGCTCGCGGCACCGGTTCACGCCCGAGGTATCGATGCAGATCCAGCATCAACTCGGTGCCGACATCATGTTTGCGTTCGACGAACTCACCACGTTGCTGAACACTCGCGGATACCAGGAGCAATCGGTGGAACGGACGCAGGCGTGGGCGGTGCGCTGCATCGCCGAGCGCGAGAAGCTCACCGCCGAGCGCACTCACCGGCCGTATCAGGCGCTGTTCGGGGTCGTCCAGGGGGCCCAGTACGAGGATCTGCGGAGGCAGGCGTGCCGGGGGTTGGAGTCGATCGCGGGGGAGAGCGGTCGCGGCTTCGACGGGTATGGCATCGGCGGCGCACTCGAGAAGCAGAACCTGGGCACGATCGTCCGCTGGTGCAACGAGGAGTTGCCCGAGCACAAGCCGCGGCACTTGCTGGGCATCAGCGAGCCGGACGACTTGTTCATCGCCATCGAGAACGGTGCCGACACGTTCGACTGCGTCAACCCGTCACGCGTAGCGCGAAATGCCGCGATCTACCACCCCGACGGCCGATTCAACATCAACACCAGCCGTTTCCGTCGCGATTTCACACCCATCGACGATAACTGCGACTGCTACACCTGCGCGAACTACACCTGCGCCTACATTCATCATCTGTTCAAGGCCAAGGAAATGCTCGCGTCCACGCTGTGCACCATCCACAACGAACGATTCACCGTACGGTTGGTCGATCAGATTCGCGACAGTATCGACGGCGGGTACTTCGCGGAGTTCAAAGCCGAAACTCTGGGCCGCTTCTACCGCGCGTGAACAGAGGCTCAGAGCCGGTAGGTGGGTTCACGCTGCTTAACGTAGGAGATGACGCGGTAGGTGATCGGCATGGCCAGAACCTCCACCAGGGTCTTCCACAGGAATCCGATGATCACGTAGTTGATGAAATCGCTCCACGTGTTGATGCCGATGGCGCCGGCGGCGATGGCGCAGAAGATCAGGGTGTCGAAGAATTCAGCGACGACGGTGGAGCCGATGAGCCGCGCCCACAGGTGCTTTTCCTTGGTGCGCTCTTTGATCATGACCAGCGTGAGCGAGTTGAGCATCTGGCCCACGAAGTAGCCGGCCAATCCGGCCAGTAGCAGGCGCGGATAGACGCCGACGACGGATGTCAACGCTTCCTGGTTCTCGTAGAAGTCTGCGGGCGGCAGTTCGATGAGGATCCAGAAGCAGATGGCGGCCAGGATCAGGGCGCCGAAGCCCAGGTAGATCGCCCGGCGCGTCGCCTTGAACCCGTACACCTCGCTGAGAATGTCGCCGAGGATGTAGGCGAGCGGGAACAGGAAGAATCCACCGTCGGTGATGATCGGCAGTACCTGAAGCGGTCCGAGAGTCAGTGACGAATCACTGAAGAATGCGACGCCTTTCGTCGCACTGATATTCGAGATCAGCAGCGTCGCGGTGAAGAGCGCGACGATCGTGGGGTAGTATCCGCGGCTGACGTGCGCGAATGTCGCGTGGTCGTCCTGCTTGGTCTGCTTGGTCTGCTGATCTGAGGCTGTCACGCCGTCATCAAAGCACTTGCAAGTGGAGGGGCGCGAATCAGGAACGGGTGAACGTACCTTTTGCTCGAATACTTTCCGATCGACGGTACGTTCAACCGCAGGTCACGCGGTGAATTGGAGCCGTCAGCCCTTGACGACGCGCGTTCCGAAGGCAAACTCGTCGTGCTTGCCCTGCCTGGTGGGGCTGTTGCCGATGGTCACGCAGATCACGATCATCGCGATGAACCCGAGTAACCTGAACGGAAGGCCGATGATCGGCAGCCAGCCGAGCGCGATGAGGACGTTGAAGCTGTTGCGCACAATCGACTGGTGCCGGGTGGGCAGCCCGCCGTTCGGTCCTTCTACTCGCAGGCCGAGGAGTTGTTTGCCCAGGGTCCGTCCGCGGGTTTCGAGGAACACGAAGTAGCCCATCGCCGTCATCAGCCAGACGCCCGCGACGATGGTACTGCCCAGATACCAGCCGAGGTCAGACGGGATCACCGAGGTGACGATCAAAATCGGGATGACGACGATCAAATGGTCGATCAGCCGCGCGCCGATGCGGGGGAGCAGTCCCCCGGGGGTCGACTGGTTGAATCCGAAGTCCGCCATCGCGAATTGCCGGGTATAGAACTGCTGCCCCGAATCGAACTGCGGCTGCGCCCCGAACTGCTGCTGCGCGCCGTGGTTTTGCCGTTGCCCGTACTGCGGATGCCCGCCGAACGGTGGTTGTGCCTGGTTCGGATCGAATCCGCCAGTAGTCAAGTGTTCCCCCTCGAATCGCAAGTCTTGATTGTCTCGGATGACGCCTGAGCACCTTACGCAAGGGGTGTGAGTGGCTCGAGTAATGGGAGCAAAACGGGGTGAGCGTACTTCCGGCAGGACGGGAGTACGCTCACCCCGTTGGGGTCGAGCGGTCAGCCCGAGACGTACGAGACGTAACGGCCGGTGAGCACCCGGTACGCGTAGGTCGACGCGATGATCGAGATCGGGATCGAGACGAGAAGTCCGACCAAGAACAAGATCGCACCGACGATGTTGATGCCGACCAGGGCGAGAGCCAGCAGCAGCACCGGGCCGACATTATGCGAGATCACTCTGAAACTTGACTTGATGGCGGTGAACGCATCCTCGTTCTGGTCGATGACGAACTGCAGCGTCCACCAGGTGAGGAAGACCACGATCAGGCTCGGGATGATGAACAGGATGAGGCCGATGAATGAGGCCACCCCGATGATCAGGCTGGCGATGATGATCGCGCCGACGTTGGTGAACTGGAAGAACGAACCGAACGCGGGCCTGTTCCCGTCGACCTCGTGCAGCGAACCCCGTACGAGCGCGGCATTGATCAAGTAGCTGACGATGGAGGTGACGATCGTGCCGAGGATGCGCCATGGCGAGAACGCCGCGCTCATGTCGGACGACGTGCCGAAACCGTCGAAGATGCCGATCAGTACGACCTGGATGACGGCCGCGATCAGGAGGATGCCGATCCAGACGGGGGCGTTGTCCTTGAACTTGGCCCAGCCGTAGCCGATCGCAGCGCCTACAGAGAGCTGTCCCGATTTCTGTTCGAAAGCGCCGTAATTCGACATCGGCGGAGGCGGCGGATATCCGCCGGGCGGCGGTGGGTAATTGCTGGGCGGCGGCGGGTATCCCCCCTGCGGCGGTGGAGGATTGCCCTGCGGAGGGCGACCTTCCTGGCCACCGCCTTCGGGTTCCTCGTTCGGGTTGTATCCACCGGTCGTCATCTGATCCCCTCAGCAAGTTTCGAGTGCTCGTAAGTGACAAATAGGCACTACGCGGAAATTAACACTACGCGGACAACCCTTTACTCGTCTCGCTCTGGAACGCCTATTTCTCGTGCGAGTTTGATGCACTACGGTGGCTGCCGTGACTCATTCTGGGGGATCGGGCGACCTGAATCCATACAACGGGCAGACACCGCAGACTTACGGCGAGACGCCTCCCTTGCCGCGCGACGGATATGGGGACGAAGGGTCTGGTTACTCGATGTATTCGGCGCCCACCGAGAAGTATCCCGACTACAACCAGCCGGGCGGATACGGGACGGCGGGGATTCCGGGGGAGCACGGTACGCCCAATCCGTACGGTGCACCGAACCCCTACAGGGCGCCCCATCCGCAGAAGCGGGGGACGAACAGGCTCGCGATCGCATCGCTCATCACGTCGATCGTCGGAATCATCCTCGGAATCATCCTCAGCATCGTCGGAATCATCCTCGGAATGGTCGCGCTGGGTCAGATCCAGAAATCCGGTGAAGAGGGCCGTGGCCTCGCCATCTTCGGAATCGTCATCGGCGTCATCGTTGTCGTCCTGTTCCTCCTGCTTTTCGTGGTCGCGACGACCGTCACGGTGCAGAGGGCCTGACGACCCACGGTTCGCGTGGCAGCCGGCCGGGTTCGAAGCGATCGAGAAGCAGGGCGAGGTTCACCACCTCGCCCTGAACCGCGAGGCCCAGCGACGTCGCCAGGATGCCGAGAACTTGGCCGGGGCTGCGTCCCAATGCTTTCAGTTCTGCGAGGGTGACGCCGCCATCGCGTTTCGCCAGCCGCTTGCCCTCTTCGTTGACGGCGAGTGGGACGTGGGCGTAGGTGGGTGCGGTCAAACCGAGGAGTCCGGCGAGGTAGGCCTGTCGCGGCGCCGACGACAGCAGATCGTCCCCGCGCACCACCTGATCGATTCCCTGGTCGGCGTCGTCGACTACGACCGCGAGGTTGTAGGCGGGTGTTCCGTCGCCGCGACGCAGCACGAAGTCGTCCACTAAGCCCGAACAGCTGCCGTGAATGAGGTCGTCGACGGCGAAAGACGTGACGGCGGCGCGCAGTCGCAGGGCGGGTGGCCGCCCACTCGAACGCCGGGTCTCGCGTTCGTCGGGTGTGAGGTTGCGGCACGTCCCGGGGTAAGCGCCCTGCGGGGCGTGGGGCGCGGAGGCTGCCTTTAAGATCTCCCTTCGCGTGCAGAAGCATTCGTAGGAGAGGCCGGCGGCGCGGAGTCGTGCGATGGCGTTGTCGTAATGGAGGAGTCGATGCGACTGCGAAACCACGTCACCGTCCCAGTCGAGGCCCAGTTCGGTGAGGTCGGACAATTGCCGTTCCCGTGAACCCTCGCGGACGCGGTCGAGATCTTCGACGCGCATCAGAAAACGCCGCCCGGTCGACCGGGCGAACAGCCACGCCAGCAGTGCGGTCCGCAGGTTACCGAGATGGAGATCCCCGGACGGGCTGGGCGCGAAGCGTCCCGCCCCCTCCACCTGATGTGACAGCGGTTCGTTCTGACGAGACGGATGTGACATTGGCCGAGGGGTCAACTGGCGAGTTCGACCGACGACGGTGCGAGATCGGCGCCCTGCAAAATCATGGCGATCTGAATATCGAGTGCGTGCTCGAGGTACTCGGGCGGGTACAACGAGGGGCTGCCGATCGCGTCGAGGGCGAGGCCGTCGACGGTGGCCAGGAGAAGCGCCGCACGGGTTTCCGCTTCCGGAGTGCCTATCCGGATCAGCACCGCGGACAGGCCGGTGCGGATGGTGAACAGGGTCTTGCGGCGGATTTCGGCGAGCGACGGCGAGGTGGCCGCCCGAACCGCGAACGCAGCCATGACGTGGGCCTCTCGCGATCTCGCCTCGTCGAGCGGAAGCAGCTGGGACATGACAGAGAACAAGGCCCGCGCGGGGTCTCCGCTACGGTCGACGGCCTTCAGTCGCATCAGCAGCTTGTCGACGAGGGTGCGCAGGGCGAACACGAACATCTCGTCCTTGGTGGAGAAGTGATGCTGCACGGCACCGATGGAGACCCCGGCTCTCTTGGCGACTTCGCGCACGCTCGCGCCCCCTAGACCGGACTCGGCCGCGACGTCGAACAGCGCCGTGGCCAGGTGTTCTGGGCTGGTGGACGAGTATCGGCGTTCGCGCATGCCTGGCACATTACTTACGTTTCGAAGAATTGCTTGTGTCAGGTGCAACACGCCCAATCGCGTGGCGCGCGTGAGTTCGTCACGGTTGGACGCCCATGCACATCGCACGAACTGCTGGCGCCGACGACGAACTTGAGGTGAACTGTATGCGTGGGTTCGTGCAGGTTCCCTCAACTCTTCCTGACACGCAGGGACTCGCTACATCGCAGTTGTACAGAATGAGGACTTGCCATGAGACGAACATGGGTACTGGCAGCGATCGCCGCCGCCGGCCTGACCTTTTCGGGTTGCGCTACTGACGCCACCGACTCCGGGACTACGGGTGGAGACGCCCCGGTATCGCCCACACCCACGTCACCACCAGCCTTGCCTGGTGAACCTGTTCTGACGATGGGCGCGACAACGTTCGGGGAGGTCATGGTCGAAGACGGCGGCATGACCGTCTACGTGTACGACATGGACGAAGTGGGTTCAGGCGCTAGTTCCTGCGACGACACGTGCCTCCAGTCGTGGATACCGGTCACCAGCGTCATCGAGAACCCCGCGGTCGAGGGGTTGCAGGACGTCGTCATCGACACCATCCCTGCGGCGGACGGCACCCATCAGCTGACGGTCAACGGTCGTCCCGTCTACCGATACATGGACGACACGGTGCCCGGCGACGCGTTGGGGCAGGCCGTGGGGGACGTGTGGTGGACCCTCGACTCAGCAGGCAATCCGATCACGACAACCGACGGCGAGTAGCGCAGGGGATTCTCGGAACTGAACGACTGTGGCCCCCGATCGTGAGATCGGGGGCCACAGTGGCTAAGCATTGCCTTTTGGTGGGGTCGAGCGTGTCGTCAGAACAGCGCACCCAAGGAGCCGAGGCTGCCGAACGGCGACGTCGACGTCGATGGCGTTGGCTCGATCTCGATCACCGATACCGAGTTGGCGTGGCGGTTGGTGACGTACGCGTGGGTGCCGTCGGGGGTGATTGCTATCCCGGTTGGCCCTGCGCCGACGTTGATGGGGGTTCCGGTGACGAGGTTGGTGGCGGTGTCGATCACCCATACCGCGTCGTAGTCGTTGTTGGTGACGTAGGCGCGGGTGCCGTCGGGTGTGAATGCCACTCCGACCGGATACCCGCCGACGTTGATCGGAAATGCGGTGACGAGGTTGGTGTCGGTGTCGATTACCGCCACGTTTTCATCGTTGGCGACATACGCGAGGTTGCCGTCGGGCGTGATCGCCACCCCGTACGGCCCGTCGCCGACATCGATCGGGTCTTCGGTGACGAGGTTGGTGTCGGTGTCGATTACCGACACCGTGCCGTCTTCGTCGTTGGTGACGTAGACGTGGTCACTGTCGGGGCTGATCGCCACCCCCCACGGCCCGCCACCGACATCGATCGGGGGTCCGGAGACTTGGTTGGTGCCGGTGTTGATTACCGACACCGTGTCGTCCCACTTGTTGGCGACGTAGGCGTAGTTGCCGTTGGGGGTAATCGCCACACCGTACGGCCCGCCACCGACGTCGATGGTGCTGACGATGGTGTTGTCTGCGGTATCGATTACCGACACCGTGTCGTCGTCCATGTTGGTGACGTACGCGAGGGTGCCGTTGGGGGTTATCGCCACCCCGCGCGGCCCCTCACCGACGGGGACGGAGCCGGTTTCGGCGTGCGCGACCGGTCCGGCCGTGAGCATCAGGCCCGCCGTCAGGGCTGCGGCGAGCCCGGCTGTGCGCCGCCGGATGCGCGACTTCATGTAGGGGGCGATGCGATGGCCAGACGGGGCAACATCGGTGTGCGGCATCGTGCTCGGGCTCCTTTGTTCGGGGAGAAGGCGACGCTGGTGCCGACATCTCCACGGGTACGCGCAGGGCATCGATCGTTCGAAACCGAACAGACCTTTTGTCGGCTGAGGACTGTACGGCACGAACCGGAACAGTGTGGACATTTGTCCAGGGATTCGAATTTCAGCAGGGCAGAAGGCTTTTTGACATCTGAGATGTTGTGATCTGCGTGTCCCGACACTGCCCAGGCACTCAAGGCATGGCGGGCGCAGCGGGGTGCGGTGTCGTTGGAACTCAGCCAGTCCGGCGCGTTCGTTTTCGTCAATCCGGCGGGCGAGGCCCGATCCCCGAACAAGATCTCTCGTCGATGGCGGCTGGAGGTCGAGAAGGCGATAGCAGCCCTGGGTGAAGGCGGGCTGCCTACCCTCACTCTCACGATTTGCGTCACACCCACGCGACGCTGTTGCTGGAATCGGGTGAGCCCCGAAGGTGGTGCAGGAACGGCTGGGGCACTTGATTGCGACCACGATGAACGCCTATACACACGTGACACTGACGATGAAACGGGCGGCCGCGGACAGTCTCAGCAGCCTTCTCGGGTAGTCGATATTACATATTCTCTTGCATGAGAACGAAAAGGAACCCCCTGTGATCTGAACAAGTCCAGTTCACAGGGGGTTCCCTCGTGGCGGAGGATAGGGGATTTGAACCCCTGAGGGCGTTAACCCAACCCGCGTTCCAGGCGAGCGCCATAGGCCACTAGGCGAATCCTCCGTGGAGGAGCATACCCAACGACGGCGGCTGACTGTTAAACGGGCAGGTAACTGGCCGTTCTAGGCCCAGTGCAACTGGTTGACCGCATGCTCTGCGAGGCCAACGGAACGGTCGCACGACCTGTCCGGGGTCGTGATCGCGTCGAGGCCGAATTTCGTCTCGATCGACAGTGTGCCCGCGGCGGTGGTGACCTCGAGGATGCACTGGTATTTGCTTTCGGCGAGCACTCGGCTCTCGAGCCCGCCGACGTCGAGGGTGCGCAGCGGCTTGCCTGGTTGCGGCGCGCCGGTGGTGCTGATTGTCACGGTGTTCAGCGTCTCCGCCATCCCCCAGATGCAGGCGCGGCGGTCCTCACGGTCGGCAGTGATGCCTTCGCTGGAGTCAGTGGTGATCAGTGGGGCGAGCGTCTCGTCATCCGCCAATGTGCACGGCTCCGCCGCGTCCCAGTTCACCGCAGCTGAGGGGACCGCTTCGTCGCTGCCCCCGCCGCATGCCGACAGTGTTGCCACGACTGCGGCGAGTGTCGTTGCCAACACTGCGGCGCGGGCTGCGTGTGCTGTCCTACTCGAGTACATCCTGATTCCGTCCCGATTCTCTTGCTGCCGAAGGTGGCCGATTTCGGGGCGACGTTAGCACTGGTCGTGGTCAGCAGTGCGCATTCAGGTCCGGATCGGGGTGGATTCCATCGACTGTGTAGAGGCGTCTACACTTTGTGTTGGATCCCGCGCGGCGCGCATCCTGTGAACTCCCCCAGGGCCGGAAGGCAGCAAGGGTCAACGGGCTCTGCCGGGTGCGCGGGGTCCTCTAATCTTTCGCACGCTCCCCCCCGGCGATGTCCGTGAAAGGCCGCTCCTGATGCCCAAACAAGCCCAGATCGGGTTGATGAGTCATGAGGAACTACTTGCCGAGCACGACCGTCAGACCGCGAACTACGCGCGACTGAAGACGGAGAAGCTCACACTCGACCTCACCCGCGGCAAGCCGTCGCCCGAGCAGCTGGATCTATCGGCCGCCCTGCTGAGTCTTCCCGGCCAAGACGACTTCCGAGACGGCAACGGAACCGACTGCCGCAACTACGGGGGCCTGGCAGGTCTGCCCGAATTGCGCGCGATTTTCGGTGAACTGCTCGGCATCCCGGTCCGGAATCTTCTCGCAGGCAACAACGCCAGCCTCGAGATCATGCACGACGCGGTGGTGTTCTCGCTGCTGCACGGCAACCCGGACTCGCCGCGGCCCTGGTCGCAGGAGCCGAAGGTCAAGTTCCTTTGCCCGGCACCCGGATACGACCGCCACTTCGCAATTATGGAGTCTTACGGCATCGAGATGATCCCGGTGCCGATGCGTCCGGACGGTCCCGACGTAGCCGTCATCGCGAAGCTGGTCGCAGAGGATCCGGAAATCAAGGGCTTGTGGGCGGTCCCGAACTACTCGAACCCCACCGGTGTCGTGTACTCGGAGGAACTGGTCCGGACTCTGGCGTCCATGCCCACCGCAGCCCCCGACTTCCGCCTGTTCTGGGACAACGCCTACGCCGTGCATCCACTGCTCGGTGAGGCCGCGCCGTCACTAGATATCCTCGGCATGGCCGCAGAGGCCGGGCATCCGAATCGCCCGCTGGTTTTCGCATCCACGTCCAAGATCACGTTCGCCGGCGCGGGTGTCAGCTTCTTCGGCGGCTCCACCGCGAACCTCGCCTGGTACCAGAAGTACCTGGGCAAGAAGAGTATCGGACCGGACAAGCTGAACCAGTTGCGGCACGTGCGCTTCTTCGGGGACGCCGAGGGAGTGCGTGCCCACATGGAGAAGCACCGCGAGATCCTGGCTCCGAAGTTCGCGCTGGTCCTGAAGATTCTCGAGGATCGACTCGGGGCGTCGAAGGTGGCCTCGTGGACGGAGCCGAAGGGCGGCTATTTCCTGAGCCTGGACGTTGTCGAGGGTACCGCGAAGCGTGTGATCGCTCTCGCCAAGGATGCGGGGATCGCGCTGACCGCCGCAGGATCAGCCTTCCCCTACGGCATCGATCCCGAGGACAAGAACATTCGTCTTGCCCCGAGTTTCCCGTCCACCGAGGAACTCGCCAAATCGATGAACGGTGTCGCGACGTGTGTTCTCCTCGCCGCCACCGAGTCTCGTCTCGCCGAGGCCGCATCCTGAAACTTGGCTGAGCCGCCCATCGCGGCTGAGTCAAAGGGTGGCACGGGTTCGATGCGTCCGGTGATGTGGCCCCATTTCGAGCATCAAATCAAGATCACGACAGCGACGGCGGCAAGTACCATCACGACACTTGCCGTCCCGATCGCACCGAACGCGGCGGGCGCGAAGACACCCGCTTCGATTTGGCGGCCGACGTTCCGATACCGGAACGTCCCATAGCCCGACACCAGCAGTCCTGCAACGATGAGGATCAGACCGGACGCCACCGCGTTGCCGCCACGATCTGGGGCGAACTTCGCGACCGCGACACCGATTGCCGCGACGCTCATGCCCGTCCGCAGCCACGCCAGGTATGTCCTCTCGTTGGCGAGGTGGTCACGCGCGACACTGCCGACGTTGGGCTGGGTCGTGCCATGAATGTCGCGTTTCACGCTGCCTCCTCGGTGATGAGGTGGCGGCCCGGCGAACCAGGAGACACCTCGATGTGAGAATCAGGCCCGGCGGGGCCCGCGATCGTCAGCCAGAGGCGCCCCGCCCGACTGCCTGCATCGCCTCGTGTTCGTGTAGAGCCTTCTCGGCCTCGTGGCGTGCCGGTTGGAGGTCGAATACCACCTCTCGCACGGTTCCGGTGAACGCGTACGGCGCCTTGTCCTCGTAGTCGAGGTCGACGACCAGGCCGTTGTCGCGGCCCACGTCCATGCCTGCATACGACGAGAAGGCCACGGGCACGGTCCGGGGCATGTTGCCTCCGCCGATCAGTTCTCCGTTGGCCCACAACGACACGTGCCCGCCGGTACCAGGTGTCGTTGCGTCCGCATCGAACTGCATCTTCACCGTCACGTCCCCGGTCGGGATCGGCTGCTCGGACACCTGCTTGTAGGTTTCCACGCCGAGGAAGGAGTAGGTGTGGTGGAGTTTACGGGCGTCGTCGATCCAGAGCCCGAACCCGCCGATGAAGTCGGCGTTGGCGACGATCACGCCTTCGGCTCCTTCGGGCACCTCGAGATGCGCCTCGATGGCGTAGGACCGCCCCAGAATGCGGGGAATCATGCCGCGCTGCACATTCTGGACATCGCCCTTGTAGGTGAATCGGGTAGTGGTCGGCATCGGCGGTAGCAGGCCGAAGAAAATCGACATCCCTCCGAGAAGCGGCAGCGCCCGGTTACTTTCGGCTTCGCGCCACCACAGTTCTTTCAACGATTCGAGTTTGACCGGGTTGTCGGCCGCGAGATCCTTGGCCTGTGAGAAATCGTCGGGCAGGTAGTACAGCTCCCAGATGTCGTCGGCCGGATCCCAGACTCCGGGCGCGAACCGTTGGAGGGTGTCCGGCGAGAAGTCCCAGGGAGCCTTGTCCAATCTGGTGCACGCCCACCAGCCGTCCTGGTAAATGGCGCGGCTGCCGAACATCTCGAAGTACTGCACGGTGTGCCGCTCGGCGGCGACGGCGTCGTCGAAGGTGTGGAGGAAACTCGTGCCGTCCATCGGCTCCTGCTCGATGCCGTCCACGAGTGTGGGTTCGGGTAGTCCGATGGCTTCGAGGACGGTGGGTGCGATGTCGACGCAGTGGGTGAACTGCCCCCTGATCTGCTTGTCGGGCTTGATCCGGTCGGGCCACGCGACGACCATCGGGTCGCGGTCACCGCCTAAGTGGCTGGCCATCTGCTTGCCCCACTGGAATGGAGTGTTGTTGGCGTGTGCCCAGGCGGCGGCGAAGTGCGGAGCGGTGTGGTCGCCGCCGAGTCTCTCTATCCCGCCGTAGTCTTCGATCAGCTTCAGCTGGTGTTCGGCGTCGAGGACCACCCCGTTGAGGAAGGTCATCTCGTTGAACGAGCCGGTGACCGTGCCTTCCATGCTGGCGCCGTTGTCGCCCCATATGTAGAAGATCAGCGTGTTGTCGAGGTCGGCCGCGTCCTCGATGGAGTCGAGGAGGCGGCCGACGTTCCAATCGGCGTTTTCCGAGAACCCCGCGAAGACCTCCATCTGCCGTGCGAAAAGCTTCTTCTGCTCGTCGGACAGGGTGTCCCAGGCCGGGAACAAGTCGGGTCGATCGGTCAGCTCGGTGTCGGCGGGCACGATGCCGAGTTTCTTCTGACGGGCAAGGGTCTTCTCCCGGTACACGTCCCAGCCGTCGTCGAATTGCCCCGCGTATTTGTCGGCCCATTCCTTCGCCACGTGATGTGGTGCGTGGCTGCACCCGGTGGAGTAGTACATCATCCACGGCTTCTGCGAGTCCTGCGCCCGGACTGCGTGCAACCACTCCACAGCCTTGTCGGTGAGGTCGTCGGGGAAGTAGTAGCCTTCGTCGCCCTTACTCTCGGGTACACCGAGAACGGAGTTGTCCTGGGTGATGATCGGGTCGTATTGTCCGGCAGCGCCGCTCAGGAAGCCCCAGAAGTGATCGAATCCCCACCCGTGCGGCCAGTGGTCGAACGGCCCCGCGGCACCCTGCACATTGTCGGGCGTCAGGTGCCACTTCCCGAACCCTCCTGTGACGTAACCATTCTCGCGCAAGATACGCGGCAGCGCCGTGCAACTTCTCGGTCGCACGGCCGTATAGCCGGGGAAGGGTCCCGGATACTCTGCGATCGAACCAAATCCCACCCGGTGGTGGTTGCGCCCCGTGAGTAGAGCAGCTCGAGTTGGTGAGCACACAGCTGTGACGTGAAAGCGGTTGTATGTCAGCCCGTTCTGCTTTACCCGGCTCAGAGTAGGTGTGTGAATCCCGCCGCCGAAGGTGTCGGGTCCGCCGAACCCAGCATCGTCGATCAGGACGACCAGCACATTCGGGGAGCCCTCGGGCGCCTGTGTCCCGGGCACGATCGTCCAGTCCGCCACCGACTCCGCGACGGTGCGGCCCATCGTCCCCCCGAAGTTGCGGTCGGGAATCGGGAGTTGCGTGCGGTCTGGTTCGAATTTGCCCATCGCCTCCGCCAGTGCCGCTTCGAGGTCTTTCAGGCTCGTCTTGTCGATCTCGACAACCGAGGTCATCGCCGACTCGTTCAGCACCCTTTCGACCGGCAGCCGACTGTCCGACGGCAGGACGGCGATCACCACACATGTACCGGCGCCCAGTGCCTGGCCAATCTTGTCTTCCAGACCGCTCTTCATCCGGTGGTCCGCGAACTTGCCGGCCAGCGCGCCGACACCGGCACCGACCGCGGTCGCGGCCAGCAACGGCGGGGCAAACAGGCCGATCACGACACCGACTCCCGCACCCCAACCGGCGCCTTTGCGGCCCAGATGGTCCCCGGTGTCGATCACGGTGGCATTGTCGTCGGAGTCCTTGGCCACCAGTGCCGCGCCCCGGAGTTCGATCTGCTTGGTTTTCACCTGATCGGCGAGGGCGTCGAATTCGCGGCGGCCGACCTCGAGATCTCGGTAGCCGGCTACGAGGATCAGCTTGGTGTCATCACTCATCGCGCTCTCCATCCTCAGGGTTGCCGCCCGCAATGAATGGAGGCGGCCCTTATTCGATGATTCTCTGTCGGCGGAGCCCGTGACAAGGGGTTTCGAGGTTTCGAGGTTTCGAGTTTTCGGCGGTCCCGAGTCACATTCACCAGTTTCGGTCCACTTCTCGAGGTAGGTGATGCCTAATTGTCGACCAGTTCGTGATCGTCAAATATTGCGAAATTCGTTCCGTAGCCACCGGTTGTGGGTCATATTGGAGACATCGCACTGCCGAACCGGAGAAGTTTGTGCCGGTCACCCGTTATCGGGAGGGAACTGCCGTGACCGAGAATTCGAACGTCAAACAGGGTTTCGCCGAGGGAGCGTCGTTTGCCGCGGGGGTTCTTCTCGCCACGGTGGGTGTTCTCCAGGCGTTCCAGGGAATCGCGGCAATCGCGAGGGACGACATCGTTGTTGTCGGTACCGAATATATCTACACCTGGAGCGTCACGGGGTGGGGCTGGGTGCATCTCGTGGTCGGCGTTCTGATCGCTTTGACCGGGCTGGCGTTGATCGCCGGCCAAACCTGGGCGCGGGGTGCCGCGATCGTCATTGCGGGGTTGTCGATCATAGTCAATTTCTTGTGGCTGCCCTACTACCCGTGGTGGTCGATGGTGATCATTGCGCTCGATGTGGTCGTCATCTGGGCGGTCTCGACATGGGATAACGATCGCGTTCGGGCCCGGGCCTAGAGTCGGCGAGGTTCGCTAGCCGAGCGGGGTGATTCGATGAAAGCTGTCGGAGCTGAGGAACCGCTCGACGAGTCGGAGCGTGCAGAACTCGAACGCCTCAGACGGGAAGTCGCAGAGCTTCGTAGTGAATCCGGCAGGGAACCGGCGACGGCGCCAGTCAGCGGTGGCGAGCGGCCGGCCGGTCACCCGGCACTGCGTTGGACTGCGACGGTGCTGCTTCTGGTCTTGGTTGTGGCGCTGGGATTTTCCGCCGTCCTGGCACGGTTCACTCGCAGCGAGGTTCTCGATACCGATCGCTACGTTCAGACGGTCGCACCCTTGAGCTCGAATCCAGTAATGCAAGGTGAACTTGCCGATCAAATCACTGACGAGCTCATGACTCGACTGGACGTCGAGAACGTCACCGCTGAGGCGTTGACTTCGATCACGGAGAACGCGCCCCGAGTCCCAGACGTGGTGGTCGGTCTGGCACCGGTGATCGCCGATCAGGCTCGGTCCTTCGTACGCAACACGACCGCATCGTTGATTTCCTCCGACGAGTTCGAAGCCTTGTGGATCCAGGCCAACCGGGCAGCACATCAGGGTCTGGTTGCGGTGCTCACGGGCAACACCAGGGCAGCGATCGAGATCAGTGACCAGGGCACCGTCAGCATCTCACTCGGGCCGATCATCGACAGGGTCCGTACGAGATTGACCGAGCGTGGGTTCGCCTTCGCGAACAATATCCCCGCGATCGACAAGTCGTTCGTGTTGTTCGAGGCGCCCGAATTGGTGAAGGCGCAGCGGGCGACTTCTGCGCTGGACAAGGCCTCCGGTGTGCTGCCCTGGCTGACTCTGCTCGCTGCTATCGCTGCCGTATGGGTGTCTCCGAAAGGTTCACGCAGGAAAGCTATTACACTCGTCGGGGTCAGTCTTGCGGTTGCCATGGCGCTGCTGGCGGTGGCGATTGCAATCGGTCGGTCGGTGTACCTCGGATCCGTGCCCTCGGATGTTCTGTCGCCGCAGGCGGCAGCAGAGTTGATCGACACTCTCCTCTTGCCGCTGAGGACCGCTCTGCGTGCGGTGTTCGTGCTGGCTGTAGTCATTGCGATCGTCGGATATCTTACGGGTTCATCGGGTTCCGCGGTCGCGGTGCGCGGCGCGTACAGCAAGGCGGTGAATGCGTTGCGGACACCGAAGGACGGTCGGGCTCCGTATCCCGTCGAGTCTGCGGTGGCCCAGTTCCGTATTCCACTGCGAGTGACCATCATTGCGATCGCGGTAATTACCCTCGTGTTCTGGAGATACCCGTCGGGCATGGTCGTGGTGGTGATGGTGGTCGTCACCGTGGCCGCTCTGCTCGTGGTGGAACTGGTAGCCCGTCCCGCGCTGGGTGAACGCGACGTCGGCGAACTGAAGGTATGAGCCCGACAACTGCCTTACACGCTCGAGGGGAAGACCATACAGGTGGTTGTCGCGTGTGCCATCAGCTTTCCCTCGGCATTGGTGATCTGGCCTTCGGCTGTGGCAGACCGCCGACCGAGATGAATCACGTTCCCGATCCCGGTCAATCTGCCGCCTGTAATCGGCACCGGCCGAATGTAGTTGACCTTCAGTTCCAACGTCGTGTACGAGGTCGCCGCCGGCAGGGAGGAATGGACGGCACATCCCATCACCGAATCCAGCTATGTCGCCGAGATTCCTCCGTGCATCGTGCCCAGCTGATTCGCAAACAGCTCTCGCGGCTCCAGCGACATCACCACTCGGCCTTCGTCGAGCGAGTCGATCGACAATCCCAGCAGCTCCCCAATGTTCGGCTGCCCGTCCTGCGTCGACTCGAGATGACGGAGAACCTCCAATCCGGTCGCCGTGGTGAAGTCGAATCCGGTGTTCGCGGTCAACGATCCCCCTCGATATGGACGGCACGGACGCGCCTTGTGACATTTGGAGCAGCCAGTCGAGAACGGCCTGCTAGGCGAGAGTAGCGGGAAGGGCGCGCGCTCGACGCCGGACACACCCGGCCTCGACGCCAAAGCGTTGGATGCGGTGGACCCTAATCCCACGGTGGAGACACCTGTGCGCTGGAAGTGGCGTGCCGACGCAACTACGATTGGTGTCGCACGACACCACCGCGACCAG
>NZ_BCXB01000035.1 GCF_001894885.1 Rhodococcus marinonascens NBRC 14363 | reverse complement strand
TTAGTCTGCGGTAGCGCGGGAGGCTGCTCGATGGGGACCGACCAGACGGTACTGCCGCCCGTGTCGCGCGAGCCGATCCCGCCGACCCCGGCCGGGGTTCGGCTCGCGGACGCCATACGGATTTTCCTCGGCACGGTGTCGGTGAAGAACACCCGCCGCGGGTACGCCGTCGTGCTGAACCGAATGGAGCGCGACTTCGGCAAGGACGCGAATGTGGCGTTGTTGAACGAGGATCGGGTGGGCGGCTGGTTCACCTTCGTGTGGGGCGAGAAGGCGCCGTCGACGTTCAACGTCCACCTGGCGGCGCTGCGCACCGCCTGCGCGTATTGGCGCGAGCAGGGCTGGCTGACCGGTGATCCGCTGGTGCGGCTGCGGGTCAAACCGACCGCGCCGGACTACAGCAAGGCACTGACCGAAGCGGAGATCACCGATGTCCTCGGCTCGGATGTCGCGCTGCGCGAAAAGGTGCTCTGGACAATGCTCTACGAGTCCAGCGCCCGCGCGCAGGAAGTGCTGCTGCTCGACATCGAGCACCTCGACACCGTGAACCGGCGGGCGGTAGTGACTCGCAAGGGCGGGGCGCGGGAGGTGATCGTGTGGCAGACCGGCACCGCGCGGTTGCTGCCCCGACTGCTCGGCGGGCGCCGGTACGGGCCGGTGTTCCTGACCGACCGCAAGGCCAAGCCGAGCGTGGCACTGGTCGACGTCGACCAGGCCAGCGGGCGTGGCCGGTTGTCCTATCGCCGTGCGGCCGAACTGTTAGAGGCTTACACCAGGGGACTGGAGCGGGGACCGTTCACACTGCATCAACTCCGCCATTCCCGCCTCACCCACGCGGCGGAGCAGGGCGCGTCCACGCCGATGCTGATGGCACTGGGCGGGCACAGATCGGTGCGTAGTCTGGCGAAATACACGAAGGTGTCGGCGGAGGCACTCGGCAAGTGGCAAGCAGACAACGATCCGGCCGCGCGCGGCCGGCGATCACAGGCCACCTGATCGCCACACACTCACGGCCACCGCAGTCACCGGCCCGACGTGGCGTCGTCCACACCGGCGCTACTCGTCGTCCCCGGTTGTTGGGACCGCGTAGCGCCGGTGCTCTGACCCAGTGCCCGGTAGCCCGGCCCTCGCCGTCCTGGAGGATAACCTCGCAGCCCCTGGGCCGAGGGGCACGTCGCCACGGACCAGCCGATGTCAACCGGAGATTTTGGTCATCTCTTTGCCGCAGCAGCAGGTTGGGTTGGCGGTGCCGGAACACGACTTGGGTGCGCCCTTGGTGACGGTGACCTCGCAGCCGCAGGTCGGGTCCGAGCAGCGGTAGATTTCACCTTCGACGAATGCCATGAAAAAATACTCCTTCGCGTTGATGTTTCGGTGTCGCCGTCGACACTAGATCCTTGCCCCACGGGCAAGGTCAAGGCATGGCAAGGACCTTGCCGAGCGCACTATCATCGCTCGTGAAGGAGGCCGTTATGAACCCGCAGATGATGACGGTGGGACAAGCCGCACAGGCCAGCGGTCTGAGCGCGAAGGCGATCCGGCTCTACGAACGCAAGGGCCTACTCCCGCCCGCCGTCCGCACCGAATCCGGCTACCGGCTGTTCAGCCAGGACGACCTCGCCACCCTGACCTTCGTCCGTCAAGCAAAAACCCTCGGCCTGCGCCTCGACGAGATCGGCGAAATCCTCCAGCTGCGCCGCGGCGGCGGCGCACCGTGTCAGCACGTGCTGCGACTGCTCGATCAGCATGTCGCCGACATCGATCGCACCATCACCGAGCTCCGCCAACTCCGCGGCGCGCTGACCCACACCCGCCGCCACGCCGCCGCCACCCAGGTCGGGGTCACCGATGGGGTCTGCCGGGTCATCGAACACGCCCCGCCTACTTGCCGAGACCACCCGTCGCGCTGAGGCCTAAATTGCCATGCAGCAACACGCTCTTTCGTAGCTGGCCGCCGGCAAGGACCCGCACCGCGGCTACTCGTCGTCGGGGTTGTCGGGGTCGCGCAGTGGGCGGTGCAGTCCGCCGAGGTCGGGCAGGTGGAAGCTGTAGTGTCCGTCGATTCCGAGGTGGTCGCGCACGAACGCCGACAGCCGCGCCACGTCGGTGTCGAGAACCGGATATCCTTGTGTGCGTAGCTCGTTTAATGCACGGTCGAGATAGAACGTATTCCATAAAACCACGCAGTTGAGCACAAGACCGAGCGCGGAGAGTTGGTCTTCCATGCCGTCGAAGTAGGCACGGTGGATCTCGCCCTTGTTACCGTGGAAGATCCGCCGGGCCAGGTCGTGACGTCCCTCGATGAGGTTGGCCTGGGTCTTGCCCTCACGCCGATACGGTTCGTCGTCGACGAACCGCAGGATGTGCAGGGTCTTGAAGATCCGCCCGTAGTGCGCGATCGCCTGGCCTAACTGGGTCGGTTGACCGTCGCGGGAGATCATCCGCGTCACGTCGTGGGCGGAGACCTCACCGGAGTGGATCGACACCGCGACCCGGCACATGTCCTCCCGGTGTGCGGTGATCTTCTCGACGTCGATGCGGCCGCGGGCGGCGCGGCCCAGCGGCCCGTAGTCGGCGTTGACGTCGATGCGCCAGAGGCGTTGATCGGGCAGTTTCGCCAGCTGCGGCCGGTACTGCCGTCCGATCAGATGCACCAACCCGAAGGTGATGTCGGAGTATGAGCCGGTATCGGTGATGATCGACTCGGGCACTGTCCCACCCCGCTGGCTGTAGAGCACGTCCACGAAATTCAGCGAGTCACGTGGTGTCCCGCGCACCACCTTGTCTGCCAGCCCGGCGGACTGGTCATTGATCATGTTCAACCAGGTTATGCCCCTTTTCGGCCCGAAGAAATGTGGATTCGGGCGAGCATGGATGGTGCGGACGGGCACCACGAACCGCAACCCGTCCACCGACGCGAGAAGGCCGCCGCCCCAAGCTTGGGCCAATTCGATCTCGGCCTGAGCCTCGATCAGAGCGACGTTGGCTGCGGTGATGGTCTCGGGTCGCACATAGGACTGGTCCACGTGATGCAGGCGATCACGGGTCAACGCCGCCGCTCCACCGCCGGCCACCGCCGTGAACCCCACGTTCATCGAGTACGCGCACAGCACGGCGGCGGCCGAGAGCCCTAGATCCGCCACACGGGCCTCGTTTCCCGACGTGTGGGTGAATGCCTCGATGAAGCCGGGATGCCATGACATCACCTCCAAAACCACCTCCGGTAGGTCGACGCGCGGCAGCATCGCCTCCACCCGCCGCCGCAGGTCCACCAGCGAGGGCGGGTCCGGTGTGGCCCTGAGCGCGGCGACGTGCAGCTTGCCGTCGTCGTCGACCGTCGCCGGGGTGTCCTCACCCAGGCGCGCGGCAAGCTCGCGGTAGGCGGCGTCCAGCTCGGCGGCACGCTCGGCGAGCAACGGACCCGGGCTTGCCGGTAGACCCAACGCGTTCATGCCGGCCTCGCGTGCGGACTCCCACGCAGGCCCTGCCAGCAGGTGCGCTCGGGGGTCACGCCACCTCGACGAGGACGGGGCGAAGATGTTGCGGTGCTTGAGGTGCCGGTGGAACTGTTCCAACAGGCACATCGTGTAGGGGCCCGGTCCACCGTCTCGGCCGGTCGCCCTTCCTGGTAAACGAGGCGTTGCCAGCCGCCGCCGATCAGGTCGTGGTCGACCTTGCGGGCGTCCAACCAGCTCGCGAGCAGCTTCGTCTTCGTCGTCATCAACTCACCGAGGGTTTTCATCGCCGCGAGCACGGCGGCGCCGTCGCCGGTGGCACCGAACTCGATGGTTGTCATCATCAACGGCAGGAACGTGCGGACCGTGTTCAGGCGTCCGGCCAGCTCATCCAGGCGTTGACCGTTCAGTTCGGCGTCGTCGACCGGGACCAGCTCGCCGATGACCGCGACGGCGGCACGCAGCTCGCTCCTGGTGACGGAGTTCTCGATGTGGTCCCACATCATCTCCACGCTCAAATCAGGTTTCACCTCCGTCATCTCCAGCAGCACCCTGACCGCGGCGGCGAGCTTGCCCGCGTAACGCGACACTCGCGGATATCGGCGCAGCTTCTCGTCCTTGGACTCCCGCTCGGCCTTGGAGAACAGGTCGGTGACCATCAGCAGGTCGAACAGCTCCAGCGCGTCGTCGGTCGCCCGCGCGAGCAGCTGCGCGACCGTCGCGACGAGCACGGCCAGGCGGTGCTCACGATCCAAGCGGCGCAGCAGCGGCGCTTTGCTCGACAACCCGTAGGTCGCCAGCCCCGTCACCCGCCGGGGTGGAACCCCCGAGACATCCGATGGCCCACCACCCACCGCGAGCAGGTCGACCACCCGGTTCAGAGCAGCCACCATGCCCTTCGACGACGGCCGGAACACGCCCTTGCGGAGCCGTTCGAGCTCACTGACCCGCCGTTTGCCCTCGGTCGGGGCGTCGAGCAACGCCACCAGCGCCGAAGCGTGATCCGGCGTCAGCCCCGCACTCAGCTGCGACCACAACCGCTCGTCCGCCGCCTGCCGACTTTCGGTGACCAGCCGTTCCAATGTCCGCAGGCCGGGAAGCAGAGCCTGACGTTCGCGCAGCCACACCACCGCGCCCGCGAAGATCGCCTTCGGCCCGTCTCCGGTGATCCATGCCTGGTCCACCACCCACACCGCCAGCGCGGACTCAACCTCGGAGAACGGGGTCAATGCGTATTCACGCTGAATCTCCCAGGCGTGTTCGAGCTTCGTTTTCTCCCGATCCACGTAGCGCTTCACGCACGTCGGGTCGTCGATGCCGAGCTGCTCGGCCAGATAGCCCACCAGCTCCGCGGGCACGTCCAGCGGATCGGCCAGGAACATGCCGAGATGTCGAACTGTCACCAGTTGAACACTGAACCCGAGCCGGTTGTAGTCGCGCCGCCGAGCGGCAATCAGATCCCGGTCCTTGTCGTCCAGGTAGCAGTAACGCTCCAACTCTTGCCGGGACAACGTCCCGAACCGGCCGTAGCCGCCCTCATCACTCACAAAGCTATGCAATCACCACTGGTGCAACACCGCTCGCCGATAGCTGGCGGCCACTCTCGGCTATCGAAAGCGCTTAGCGCCGGATCGGGCTGATCTGTTCCTCGACCCCCTTGACGGTCTCGTAGCCCACGTGCAGGTCGGCCAGGCGTAGGCCGGCGTCTGCGATCTACTCGAAGCGCTCCCGCCGTCTCGAGGGTCGGAATGTGCGGGAGAATCTTTGTCAGGTCCGCCGCATACGCCTCGCGGTAGGCAGGGTCGTGAGCAGGCCATAGACGTAGTAGAAGACGTCGTCCTTGCTGACCTGGTTGCCGACCCCGCCACGGTAGAGGGCAAGGATGCCGACGGTGATGTTGTCGACACGCTGGTAGCCGTGGTCGGCGGTGTCGGTGGAAGCGAAATCGAGTTCACCATACGGTGATTCGGGCTTGGCGTACGCCCAGCGTGGGTAGGACTGGCCGGTGTCGAGCAGATGTAAGGTTGACAGCAAATTTGTGATGAATGGCGTGAACTCGAAGGGTGAGGCCGACGCTGTCAGCACGATTCCGATGTTGATGTGGCGCGGGTTGGAGAACATCGATGGAAGCTAGGGGCGTTCGTGGTTCAGGTGACCGTCGAAGTAGTTGTGCTGCTTGTTGAATGGTCGATACAGACCTAGTACATGGCCGTTAACCTCAATCTTCCGTGAGTCCCGCGTCCCGGCCTGAGCGCCTTCGGATTGGGTGATTCGATCGTGGATCCGGTGGTTCGGCCATGAGCGAGTGCCCGGCGCGGCCGGGTGGCGTCGGGTGTCCACGGCCCCGAGGGTGGTTGGTCCTTTGTCTCATTCGATCAGGTTCGTGCGGGTCGGGTCGGCGCAGAAGGCGAGTATCTGCGTCCACGCCGTCAGCTCGCAGGCCAGTCGCACGATGGCGAGCGAGATCCGGTTCTGGTCGAAGCCGTGCAGTGGAAGGTTCCGCAGGCCAGTTTGTTTCGTGGTCCGATCCGGTGCTCGCAGCGGGCGCGGCGGCGGTGCCGCAACTCGAGGTCGGGTAGCTGGCCGCGGGTGGTGTTGGTGACGAACGCGGTCAGTCGCAGCCGATTGTGGTCGGTGAACCGTAGTTGGGCGCCGGGGTGGGTCGTTCCCTGCGGACGATCACCCGCATCCCCGGTGGCCATGCCGACAGGTCGAGTGGGCCGGTGAGCTCGGCTACCCAGGCGCCGTCACGGACCTGCCCGTCGGCGTCGTAGGCGGGGTCCACACGTCGTCGGGGATCACCGCGATCTTGGTGGCCATCGAGTCGGTGAGCCCGAACCCGATCGAGTAGGCGAGGTGGCGTGTGCTACTGCGCCCTCTGCACGCCATCACCAACGTCCTGGCATGGTCAACCTGGCGACGAAAATACCAAGCCAAAGCCTGCCACCACCGCAAAAACCATCAGCAACAATGACCGCAATCTGCGGCTGTAGTACCAGGCGGGTGCCTCACCCCAGTTGGCAGGGAGGGTCCCGTCGACACACCGGACTTGCTTGGCTACGGCAAATCAGTATTAAAGATGGATAGACTCGGTTCAGAAACGCACCGTGCGTGTCCGTGTAGCACACCGTTCGCAACTGCCGATGCTATCTGTTGGGCCGACCAGAAACCTTGTTTGGAGACATCCGAGTACTTCTTGATCGCTCGTCCTACTTCGAAAAATCGGGTTCTGAAAATGGGAGCGAAATGCGTACGCAACTCATTGCAGTAGTGTCGTCATTAACCATTCTGATGCCCCTGTCAACGGCACTTACTGATGCACATACCATAAAGCAGAATTCGGCAGAAATGGTAATGACAAGTCATATCCCTTTGGAGATTCTGACCTTTAATGTATTGGCGACCAGAACGTCATGGAAC
This sequence comes from Rhodococcus marinonascens NBRC 14363, assembly GCF_001894885.1. GTDB lineage: Bacteria > Actinomycetota > Actinomycetes > Mycobacteriales > Mycobacteriaceae > Rhodococcus_F > Rhodococcus_F marinonascens. Next base: position 31,321 of record NZ_BCXB01000035.1, on the reverse strand, counting down.
GACAGGCGGGCGGGGATCATCAACAAAATCAAAGAAGCAGACCCCGATATCGCGGGTCTGCAAGAAGCTTTTGAGTCCACCAGGCCTGATATTGAGTACGATCTCCAGGACGAATACACGATGGTTCCCTTTGAGGCTGGAACATATGACAATCCAATTATGTTTAAGACTGATCGGTTCGACATAACTGACAGTGGATATGTCGATGGCGCATTTTGCGGTTTCATGAGAACGGTCAACTGGGTTCGGCTGTATGACAATAGGAACAATGAAGACATCTATTTCTATAACAACCATATGTGTACCGATGTTGGTGAAAGAGAACTCCATTCTGTTGCTTTGACCGAACTGATGAATTCTCATCAAAGACGAAGTCGCGCAGCGACAAAAGCTATCGCTGTTGGCGATCTAAACTCACATAGGAGAAGTCCTAATGCTCGGTATTTGTTAGACGGCTCTCCATTATTCGGAGACGTAAGTCCATTGGATCTAAACGATACATGGGAGGTGGTCTATCCTCGTGTAACAAAACCGCCGACTTCCGACAGAGATGTAAGCGTTGATTACATCCTTACGCTAGACTCGATGAACGTATTGAACGCTTCAGTAGGCGATCATGCCGGATTCTCTGATCATCATCCAGTGACTGCAACAATTAGCCTCGATCTTTCGTGAGTCCCGCGTCCCGGCCTGAGCGCCTTCGGATTGGGTGATTCGATCGCGGATCCGGTGGTTCGGCCATGAGCGAGTGCCCGGCGCGGCCGGGTGGCGTCGGGTGTCCACGGCCCCGAGGGTGGTTGGTCCTTTATCTCGTTCGGTCAGGTTCGTGCTGGTCAGGTCGGTGTGGGTAGGGCGTCGAGGCGTCGTGGGCCGGTGATGATCGTGTCGGCGACCGGTGCGCGGGCGGCGAGCTTGAGTCGGGTGCGGCGGGTGATGCCGCCGGCGATCGAAAGGATCCGCAGCCGCAGCCGGCGTCGTTTCGGTTCCCACCGCCGGGCCGGGTCGGCGTCGTAGACGTGGGTCCACACGCCGGCGATGATCACCGCGATCTTGGTGGCCATCGAGTCGGTGAGCCGAACCCGATCGGGTAGGCGAGGTGGCGTGTGGTCAGGTACTCGATCAAGGCGGGGGTCTCCCGGAAGAAGTCCTTGGGGAGGGTGCCGTCGGCACCTGGGGGCACCTCCCGCTTGCGGGGGACGGTGCGGATCAACACCACCTTGCCGTCGCGGTAGCCGGGATCGGACGGTAGCTGCGCCAACGCGTCCTTGATGATCGTGATGTGGTCGGCGGCGGTGTTCGAGCCGGCGTTGCCTGGGCGCAGCAGCATCGCCGGCAGCTCCCCGGTGCCGCCGTCGCCGTGGTCGACGAACGCGCACAAGGGATGGAAACCATAGCCGCGCATGTAGTTCGGGGCCGCGTGCTCCTTGTCGCTGTGGGCGGTGACCAGGGTGGCGTCCGGGTCGATGATCAACGGGTTCTCTGCGGTGGTGTCGTGATCGGGGGAGCGTTCACCGGCCGCGGCCCAGGCGCATCTGCGGACCGCTGCGCGGGCGGTGTCGATTCGCAAGATCGCCGGGAAACGCTGACCGGAGCTAGGCTGTGGACACCATGAAAAAGATGATCCACCCCGCCAGGAAAAGGTAACCGAGCACCAGACCCACGATCGCCATTTCGCGACCCTGCTCGCCGGTTCGTCGAATCTGAGCCAACGCAATGTGCCGAACACGGGCGCTAGCAACCCACCGAGAATGCCGAACACGAGCGCTAGGAGCGCGAGCGCGTTCGTGCCGGTACGTCCCGGCACGAGGACAGGCTGGCCGTAGGTCGGCTGTCCATCGGCAGAATGTCCAATGATCGGCGCGACCATCTGCCCCTGGGTCCCCCGGCCGCGGCCACAGGATCGGACCGTCCCATGCCAGCAAGGCCGAACGTGACGATGATCACCCGCTCGAGTGTCTTGAGCAGATTTCGGTCCTGGGCGGGCAAGTAACGCTCGATCGAGGCCGCCTTCAGGCGTTTGAAATAGGTGGAGCGAGGAAGGCCGAGCGCGACGTTGTCGGTGGTCTTGCGGAACGCCTCGATCACAGAAGTCGACACGTTGCCCCTGCCTTACTCCCGGCGGCACCCAGCAGGCGTGCGGGACCCTCACTAGTGGACCGCAGGAACAATACTGGACTGGAGCTGCGGCCGGGCAGCACGTGCCGGTCGCTGAGCCGCGACCATTGCGACGGCCAAGATCAAGGGCCTCCGCTAATGCCAGCTGGAAAGACTGCACGCGGGTGGTGTCGTCGAGGCTCTCCCGGGCCCGCCCGTCGATTTCATGGTCTCCGGATCCTCCACATCGGGGTCACCAGCCGCGGGCTTGCCACTCCGCTAGTTGCGGGCGCTCGACGCCGAGCGTGGTGTCCTTGCCGTGGCCGGGGTAGACGATGGTGTCGTCGCCGAAACGGTCGAACAGTTTGGCCTCCACGTCGGACAGCAGGGAGGTGAAAGCGTCCGCGTCGGCGGTCTTGCCGACGCCTCCGGGAAACAGTGAGTCACCGGTGAAGAGGTGCGTACGCCCGCCGCCCTTCTCCGCGAAGGCGAGCGCCACGGAACCCGGGGTGTGCCCGGCCAGGTGGATCACGGCGAACGTGACGTTGCCGATGTCCAGCGAGTCACCGTCCTCGAGCAGGCGATCGGGGCGGACAGGCAGGGCGCCTGCATCGAGGGAATGGGCGGCGGTCGGCGCCTTGGTGGCAGCCGCGACGTCCGCGAGCGCCAGCCAGTGGTCGCCGTGCTGGTGGGTGGTGACGATCAGTTCGAGGGACGGGGCGTGTTCGTCGATCAGTTGGTTGACCCGTTGCGCCTCGTTGGCGGCGTCGACAAGGATGGATTTTCCAGTTGCGGAACAGACGATCAGATACACGTTGTTGTCCATGGGGCCGACGGACATCTTCGTGATCGTGGCTCCCGGCACCGTCCGGCGCTGCGGCGCCGAACCGGGGGAGACGTGGCCGGTGTACGAGTCATCTATCACCATGTGCTGCTCGGTCATATTGGGGAGGCTACCGTCGAATAGAGGCAGATGAGTGGCTGGTCGGATATCCGTCCGTCAGAACGTGTCGGTGCCCCGGCCTACCATGGCTCGGTCAGGGGACCCAGAATTCGCAGACATTCTCGGCCGTGAAACAAGCGAAGGGACATGGAGTGGCGGATCGCCTTATCGTGCGGGGTGCCCGCGAACACAATCTGCGCGGGGTCGATCTCGATCTACCCCGCGACAGCCTGATCGTGTTCACCGGATTGTCGGGCTCGGGTAAGTCGAGTCTCGCGTTCGACACGATCTTCGCCGAGGGCCAGCGACGCTATGTCGAGTCGCTCTCGGCGTACGCGCGCCAGTTCCTCGGTCAGATGGACAAGCCGGACGTCGACTTCATCGAGGGTCTCTCGCCCGCGGTGTCCATCGATCAGAAGTCGACCAACCGGAACCCGCGGTCGACGGTCGGGACGATCACGGAGGTCTACGACTATCTCCGACTGCTGTATGCCCGGGCCGGCACCGCACATTGCCCGGTATGCGCCGAGCAGATTGCGCGGCAGACGCCGCAGCAGATCGTCGACCAGGTTCTCGACATGGAGGAAGGCACCCGCTTCCAGGTGCTCGCCCCGGTCGTGCGTACTCGCAAGGGCGAGTTCGTCGACCTGTTCGACCAACTCAACGTGCAGGGTTACTCGCGTGTGCGGGTCGACGGTGTGGTGCATCCGCTCACCGATCCACCGAAGCTCAAGAAGCAGGAAAAGCACGACATCGAGGTGGTCGTCGACCGCCTCACCGTCAAAGCCAGTTCCAAGCAGCGGCTCACCGATTCCGTCGAGACAGCGCTGAGGTTGGCGGAGGGCATCGTCGTCCTCGATTTCGTCGACCGAGAAGAGAACGCTGCCGATCGGGAACGCCGGTTCTCGGAGAAGTTGGCGTGTCCCAACGGTCACGCTCTCTCCATCGACGACCTCGAGCCGCGTTCCTTCTCGTTCAACTCTCCCTACGGTGCGTGCCCCGAGTGCACCGGTCTCGGAATCCGCAAGGAGGTCGACTCCGAACTCGTCGTTCCCGACCCGGAACTGTCACTGCAGGACGGCGCCATCGCGCCCTGGTCGATGGGGCAGAGTTCCGAATATTTCGGTCGGTTGCTGTCCGGCCTCGGTGACATCGTCGGTTTCGATATGACGACGCCGTGGAACAAGATCCCTGCCAAGGCGCGCCGTGCGATCCTCGAAGGCAGCGAGGAACAAGTTCACGTCCAGTACAAGAACCGGTACGGACGTACCCGTTCCTACTATGCCGAGTTCGAGGGTGTTATGCCTTTCCTACATCGTCGCCTCGAGCAGACCGAGTCGGATCAGATGAAGGAACGCTACGACGGCTATATGCGCGACATTCCGTGTCCCGCATGTGGAGGTGCGCGTCTGCGTCCGGAGATCTTGTCGGTCAGCATTTCGAGCGAGAAGTTCGGCATGAAGTCGATCGCCGAGGTATGTGAACTGTCGATTTCCGATTGTGCGGACTTCCTGAACAGCCTCACCCTGGGCAGCCGCGAAGAGGCGATTGCTGGTCAGGTGCTCAAGGAGGTTCAAGCTCGCCTCGGCTTCCTGCTCGACGTCGGCCTGGAGTACCTGTCACTGTCTCGTGCGGCCGGGACCCTCTCCGGCGGCGAGGCGCAGCGAATTCGTCTCGCCACCCAGATCGGTTCGGGCCTGGTGGGTGTCCTGTATGTACTGGACGAACCGTCGATCGGTCTTCATCAGCGCGACAACCGGCGTCTCATCGAAACCCTTACGCGCCTACGCGATCTCGGAAATACGCTCATCGTGGTCGAACATGACGAAGACACCATCCGCACCTCCGACTGGGTGGTCGACATCGGACCGCTCGCCGGCGAGCACGGAGGCAGGGTCGTTCACAGCGGTCCGTACCAGGAGCTGCTCGACTGCAAGGAATCTCTCACCGGCGCCTACCTGTCGGGTCGCAGCCACATCGAGGTTCCCGCCATCCGTAGACCGGTCGATCGCAAGCGACTGGTCACGGTCGTCGGCGCCCGCGAACACAACCTCGGTGGCATTGACGTCAGCTTTCCGTTGGGCGTGCTCACGGCGGTCACCGGTGTGTCCGGGTCCGGCAAGTCAACTCTCGTCAACGACATTCTCGCAACTGTCATGGCGAACAAACTCAACGGCGCGCGCCAGGTTCCGGGGCGGCACACACGCATCAACGGACTCGACCAGTTGGACAAGCTCGTGAGGGTCGACCAGTCACCGATCGGCCGCACCCCACGATCCAATGCGGCCACGTACACCGGCGTTTTCGACAAGATCCGTACGCTGTTCGCCGCCACTACGGAGTCCAAGGTGCGCGGCTATCAGCCGGGCCGATTCTCCTTCAACGTCAAGGGCGGCCGGTGCGAGGCCTGCTCCGGTGACGGCACCCTGAAGATCGAGATGAACTTCCTTCCGGACGTCTACGTGCCGTGCGAGGTATGCCACGGTGCGCGCTACAACCGGGAGACGCTCGAAGTCCACTACAAGGGCAAGACCATCGCCGAGGTCCTGGACATGCCGATCGAGGAGGCTGCGGAGTTCTTCGAACCGATCACCTCGATCCACCGCTATCTCGCGACTCTGGTCGAGGTCGGATTGGGTTATGTGCGGCTGGGTCAGCCGGCGCCGACATTGTCCGGGGGTGAGGCCCAGCGTGTGAAACTTGCCGCCGAACTGCAGAAGCGTTCGACGGGTCGCACTGTGTACATCCTGGATGAGCCCACGACGGGACTGCACTTCGAGGACATCCGCAAACTGCTCAAGGTCGTCAACGGTTTGGTCGAAAAAGGCAACACCGTGATCGTCATCGAGCACAACCTCGACGTGATCAAGACATCGGACTGGGTGGTCGACATGGGTCCCGAGGGTGGATCCGGCGGCGGAACCGTTGTCGCGCAAGGTACACCGGAAGACGTGGCGCAAGTGGCCGAGAGCTACACGGGACGGTTCCTCGGCAGCGCCCTCGAGGGGTCTGCGACTGCTGAGGGGAAGCCGAAGGCCGCCAAGTCGCCGGCTGCGGGGAAGTCCGCTGCACGGAAGAAGACCGCTGAGGCGGCCGCCTCAGCGGCACCGCGTAAGCGGGCGGTGAAGGCGGCCGCGGCAGTCAGCTGAGCGATGATCAGGCTTTCGCTGCCGTGTCGATCGCGGTCGCCAGTTCTGCCGGCCGCGACCACATCGGCCAGTGGCCGGTCGGCAGATCGATGTACTCGACCTCGGCGATCTGCGTGAGTTCGGCGGCCATAGGGTGACCCGAGCGGGCCATCTCCTGGATGATCTGAGATGGGAAGCTGGTGCAGATCACGGTGGTCGGTACGTCCAGGCGCTGACTGTCCACGAGCTCGAGCTTCTCCCTGACCGGCCCTGCCGGCATGGGAACCGCCCGGCGGCGGAACGTCTCGAGCTGGACCTCGTCCAGCCCGTCGAGGCTACTGCCTGCGGCCTCGAGTTCGGACCACGACGGAAGCTGGATCTCGGTGGCCGACGGATCGAGATCCTCGCGGAGCGCTGCGCCGTTTTGCAGTGGTCCCGAGTCGACGTAGACGATCCGGGCCAGTCGTTCGGGCACCCGGTCGCCGGCCGCATACACCACCGGTCCGGCACCGCTGTGTGCGATGACGATCGCACGCTCCGACGGCGGTGTCGCTGCGACCGCGTCGACAGTCGCGGAGATGTGGTGCTCCAGACGTATGTTGCTGCGATCGGTATCTACCGAGTCGAGTCCGGGCAGAGTCACCGTCGTGACGTGATATCCGCGGCCGGCCAGGTCGGATGCCACCGATTCCCAGGCCCACGCGCCGAGCCAGAATCCCGGAATGAGAATGATGTGAGTGGCTGTGCTGTTTCGAGTTTCACTTGTCGTGTCATGGGACAGTTTCACTTGTCGTGTCATGGGATCAAGAGTGACCCGACAACGGTGACATCTGCGTGTCACCGTCTTTGTAACAGTCGCATAACGGAATTCGCAACCCTGAATCGAGACCTGGCCGCAGCGTTTGGGAGACTGCCTCATGGACCGCCCAGCCCGTCTCCACGCCCTGACCGAAGAACTGCGCCGCGCAGGGGACCGAGGCCGGACCGCGGCGCAGTTGGCAGCGCAGTTCGAAGTGACCACGCGCACGATCAAGCGGGACATCGCCGTACTGCAGTCTTCCGGCGCCGCGATCTGGGCCAACGCCGGCCCGGGTGGGGGCTACGGGGTCATCGGCAGCAGTACCCTTCCGCCGGTCAACTTCACTCCAGCGCAAGCGGTTTCGGTGGCATTGGCGTTGACTGCGTGCCATGAGGCACCGTTCGCAGCGGACGGTCGTGCAGCGCTCGGCAAGCTGCTGGACGTGATGGACGACGAGTCGAGAGCTCGTGTGGACAAGCTCGGGACGCGGGTGTGGATCCGCCGCGAGATCGATCGCGAGAGCGCCGAACCGCGCATCCGTCGGGTGATCGAAGAGGGGTTGGAACGTGAACTGGCGGTGTCATTGCGATACGTGGATCGGGAGGGTGCGCGGACCGAACGGCTCGTCGAGCCGCACATTCTTGCCCACACCGGCGATACGTGGTTTCTTGTCGCGTGGTGTCTGACCCGAGCAGGGGCGCGGTGGTTCCGGCTCGACCGGGTCACCGACGCCATTCTCACTCATCAGTCGTTCGTGCCGCGCGACCCGGATCTGTTCGGCGAGCCACCCCCGGACGCACGGTCCGTGTTCGGCAGGTGAGCTGGACCGCAATCTCAGGACTCGTCCGCACAGGACGAGGTCCGCGCAGCCTTGTTCCTGTCAGACTCCCCGGTCAGTGCACCGGGCCGGTGTACTTCTCGCCGGGGCCCATGCCGGGCTCGTCCGGATACGGCGACGCTTCGCGGAACGCCCGTTGCAGAGACTGGAGACCTTCACGGATCGGGCCGGCGTGCGGGCCGAGGTACTCGAGGGACGCGGTCACGAGGCCGGCCAGAGCGGTGATGACACGACGGGCCTCGTCGAGGTCGAGGTGCGGGCTGGACTCGGGTTGGGGGTCGGAGAGGCCGAGCTTTTCGGCGGCCGAACTCATGAGCATGACCGCGGCGCGGCTGATGACCTCGACGGCGGGAACGTCGGCGAGTTCCCGGACGTCGGTATTCTGGTCATCGCCGGTGAGTGCGCCGCCGTCCGGGGCGTCTTCGAAGTTCTCCTGCATGCCCTAGAGGATTCCATCAGGGTCCGGCGACACGACGCCCCGGTATCGATTAGCTCGCAAAGTGCGCCAATGCTACTCTTGACACTACGACCGCCTTCGGATTTCTCGGGGGCAGCAAGTGGAGTCCGACTCCCACCTCTGCGCGGCAGGTGAAACTGCAGTTCAGCGGTCCGGTCGCTCGTTTCAGAGGTTCTTGGTTGGGATCTTGATTCGAGTTCCTCGAGTGTGGGGAGATGAGGGATCGGCGTCAGCCGTGAGTTCGTCTGATCGGTCGACATCGGGCCCCGCATGGTGAATTCGTTCACTGCGGGGCTTTTTTGTTGGGACCCGGGCGTACGGGCTGCTGGCGGTCTCGAGACCAGACCGTTCAACCTAGGAGGCCCCATCAGCACTGATACCCGCATCAACGATCGCATCCGAGTTCCCGAGGTTCGTCTCGTCGGGCCCGGCGGTGAACAGGTTGGCATCGTGCGTGTTGAAGATGCACTCCGCTTGGCCCTCGAGGCCGATCTCGACTTGGTCGAGGTGGCCCCCGACGCTCGCCCGCCGGTCTGCAAGATCATGGACTACGGCAAGTTCAAGTACGAGGCCGCGCAGAAGGCTCGTGAGTCGCGTAAGAACCAGCAGCTCACGGTCATCAAGGAGCAGAAGCTCCGCCCCAAGATCGACGATCATGACTACGAGACCAAAAAGCGCAACGTCGTTCGCTTCCTCGAGGCCGGATCCAAGGTCAAGGTCACGATCATGTTCCGCGGTCGCGAGCAGTCGCGTCCGGAGCTCGGATTCCGACTGCTGCAGCGTCTTGGTGCGGATGTCGCGGACCTCGGGTTCGTGGAGACGTCCGCGAAGCAGGATGGTCGAAACATGACGATGGTGCTGGCTCCGCACAAGGGAGCGAAGACTCGTGTCAAGGCGCAGGAAAGTGCCGCTGCGCCCCCCGCGCAACGCGCAACCCCCGCACCGACCCCGGCGACAACTACGGCGCCGTCGAGCGAGAGCGCGCCCGGCGAAGCACCGACCAGCTAGCCCGAATACACCAGCACGACCCGGATACGGAAGAACTGAGGACTCCATGCCCAAGTCGAAGACCCACAGCGGCACCGCGAAGCGATTCAAGGTGTCTGGTAGCGGAAAGATCCTGCGCCAGAAGGCCGGTCGCCGCCACCTGCTCGAGCACAAGGCCACGAAGGTAACCCGTCGCCTCGATGGTGTGACTGTCGTGAGCAAGGCCGACACTCCTCGCGTCAAGCGCCTGCTCGGCATCTGAGTCGACACCCCTTTATTGACCACCCGGGGCGGGTTACCGCCCCAAGATTGACAGGATTTTTCAGTGGCACGCGTAAAGAGGGCTGTAAACGCCCAGAAGAAGCGTCGTTCGATTCTCGAAGCCTCCAGCGGCTACCGCGGACAGCGCTCGCGCCTGTACCGCAAGGCCAAGGAACAGCAGCTCCACTCACTGACTTACGCCTACCGTGACCGCCGTGCGCGCAAAGGTGACTTCCGCAAGCTCTGGATCACCCGCATCAACGCCGCGGCACGGGCGAACGACATCACGTACAACCGATTGATCCAGGGTCTGCGTCTGGCCGAGATCGAGGTCGACCGCAAGAACCTCGCCGAGTTGGCCGTCTCTGACGCCGAAGCGTTTGCCGGCCTGGTCGCGCTCGCGAAGGCTGCGCTGCCGGCTGACGTGAACGCTCCGGTCGGAGAAGCAGCCTGAGTCTCACACCCCGGCGTGTCGAAGATCGGAAACGACCCGTGGACCCGCTCACCGAGCGCACCCCACGGGTCGTTTCTGCTGTCAAGCTGCTGAGGACTTCCGAACGCCGTAGGGTCGGACGGTTCCTGGTGGAGGGGGAGAACTCGGTTGCCGAGGCTCTCGATACCCGGCCCGTGCACGACCTCTTCTACACCGAGGACGCGGAGCGGCGGTACGCTCGGCTGATCGACCGGGCGCATGCCGCAGGTGTTCGCACGTCGCTGGCAACGGATCGAGCCATCCGGGGACTCAGTGACACCGTCACCCCTGCGGGCCTCGTTGCGGTCTGCGATCTTCTCGACGTCCCTCTGGTAGAAGTGGTCGGTCGCGATGCGCAACTGCTCGCGGTCCCCGTCGCGGTCGCGGAACCGGGGAATGCGGGAACTGTAATCCGGGTTGCGGACGCGGTGGGTGCTGACGCTGCCATTCTCGCGGGCGACAGCGTCGATCCACACAACGGCAAGTGCGTTCGCGCCTCGGCAGGGAGTCTCTTCCACCTTCCCGTGGTACGTGAACGAGACACGGCGGCGGTGCTCGACAACATCAGCGCGGCCGGAATCCAATTGCTCGCCACCGCGGCAGACGGTGAAGTCGACCTGGACGACGCCGACGAATTGCTGCTGCGGCCGACGGCCTGGCTGTTCGGGAACGAGGCTCACGGTCTCGACTCGGCCACGGTGGCACGGGCCGACCACCGGGTTCGGATTCCGATTCACGGTCGGGCCGAGAGCTTCAACCTGGCCACGGCGGCGTCCATCTGCTTGTACTCGAGCGCGAGGGTCCAGAACCGCAGGCGGACCGACAACTGACGAGGCGAAAAGCGGATCGCCTAGGATTTGGGGCGAGCTGTTTCGGTTTCGTCGAGATTGCTGACTGAACGAACTTTAAGGAGTGGCACCGGTCGTGGCCAAAAATGAGAGCGCTGCCTCCACCGAGGTCGAAGGCGGCACGGTCGACGCGAATGCGCTCACCGAACATGCGCTGACTGCGGCGGCCGAATGTGCTGAGAAGGCGTTCGCTTCGGCGAACGATCTCGACGAGTTGGCGCAGGCCAAGGTCGAGCATCTGGGCGACAAGTCGCCGATCGCGCTGGCACGCCGCGGACTCGGCGCACTTCCCGGAAAAGACAGGGCCGAGGTGGGTAAGCGCGTGAATGTCGCCCGCACCCGGATCAGCGAAACCTTCGACGAGCGACGGACTGTGCTGCTGGCCGAACGGGACGCCGCGGTCCTGGTCGCCGAAGCCATCGACGTGACGTTGCCGTCGCAGCGTCAGCCTGCCGGCGCCCGTCACCCGATCAGCATCATCTCCGAGCAGGTCGCGGACGTGTTCGTTGGGATGGGCTGGGAGGTCGCCGAGGGGCCCGAGGTCGAAACCGAGCACTTCAACTTCGACGCCCTCAACTTCCTGCCCGATCACCCCGCGCGAACGATGCAGGACACGTTCCATATTGCGCCCGACGGTTCGCGGCAGGTTCTGCGTACGCACACGTCGCCGGTCCAGGTGCGCACCATGCTCTCGCGTGAACTGCCGATCTACGTGGTGTGCCCCGGACGGACGTTCCGGACCGACGAACTCGACGCGACACACACCCCCGTCTTCTCACAGGTGGAGGGACTCGCAGTCGACCAGGGCCTGACCATGGCCCACCTGCGTGGCACACTCGACGCATTCGCCCGCGCATTGTTCGGCCCCGAGACCCGCACCAGGATGCGCCCGAACTACTTCCCGTTCACAGAGCCGTCCGCCGAGGTGGATGTCTGGTTCCCGGACAAGAAGGGTGGCGCAGGCTGGGTCGAGTGGGGCGGGTGCGGAATGATCAACCCGAACGTGCTGCGCGCCTGCGGAATCGACCCCGAGGTTTACAACGGGTTCGCATTCGGTATGGGGCTCGAGCGCACACTGCAGTTCCGCAACGGAATCCCCGACATGCGCGACATCGTCGAGGGCGACGTGCGGTTCACGCTGCCCTTCGGCGTTCAGGGCTGACCGGCGTCGCCCGAATCCCGCCCACCAACCAGTCACGACATCTTGACGAACGAGAGAGCTGAGCAGACGTGCGAGTAGCGCAATCCTGGCTGACCGAGATCCTGCAGCGTGCCACCCCTGGCTGGGATGTCACCGCCGAGGAATTGGATGCGGGCTTCGTCCGGGTCGGGCTCGAGGTAGAGGAAGTCGATCGACTCGAGTCCGTCGACGGCCCGCTCGTCGTGGGCAAGGTTCTCGAGATCGCCGAGCTCACCGAGTTCAAGAAGCCGATCCGCTTCTGCAAGGTCGATGTCGGGGCCGCCGCGGCGCAGGGGATCGTCTGCGGTGCTCGCAACTTCACCGAAGGTGACCTCGTGGTGGTCGCGCTTCCGGGAGCGGTCCTTCCCGGCGGTTTCACCATCGCCGCCCGCAAGACGTACGGCCAGGTCTCGGACGGAATGATCTGCTCGGTGGCCGAATTGGGTATCGGCAAGGACCACTCGGGCATCCTCGTCCTCGAGCCGGGCACCGCGCTGCCGGGCGCTGACGCGAACGAGCTGATGGGACTGCACGACACCGTCATCGAACTGAATATTACCCCGGACCGCGGCTACTGCTTCTCGGTGCGCGGCCTCACGCGGGAGTTGGCGTGCGGATTCGACCTCGAGTTCGCGGATCCTGCGGTAGTGGCGCCGCTTCCCGCAGAGGGGGAGGCGTGGCCGATCCGGGTAGATCCCTCGTCGAATGCAACCCGATTCGTCGCCCGTCGGGTCACGGGTATCGATCCGAACGCGGTGAGTCCGTGGTGGCTGCAGCGCCGATTGCTGCTGTCGGGTGTCCGCCCGATCTCGCCAGCCGTCGACGTCACCAACTATGTTCTGCTCGAACTGGGCCAACCGCTGCACGCGTTCGATGCCGCCAAGATAAGCGGTGAACTCGTGGTGCGTCGCGCCGTGGCGGGGGAGAAGCTGACGACCCTCGACGAGACGGAGCGCGTCCTGGACCCAGAAGATGTCGTGATCGCAGACGATTCGGGTGTCGTCTCACTGGCCGGTGTCATGGGCGGCGCGTCCACCGAGGTCGGGTCTGGGAGCACGGACATCCTGCTCGAGGCGGCCACGTGGGACCCGCTCGCGGTATTCAGGACCGCGCGCAGGCACAAGCTGTCCAGCGAGGCCGGTAAGCGTTTCGAGCGAGTGGTCGACCCGGAACTCCCCGTAGCGGCGCTGGACCGGGCGGCGTCGCTGCTGGTGAGCATCGCGGGCGGGCGCATCGAGCCGGTCCTCACCGACATCGGTGAGGTAACTCCGCACGATCCGATCCACATGGACATCCACCTTCCCGACCGCGTCGCCGGAGTCGACTACCCCAACGGCACCGCCGCTCGCCGACTGACGCAGATCGGGTGCAACGTCGAGGTCGGGGTGAGTGACAGTGGTCAGGGGCAACTCGTGGCCACCCCGCCCTCCTGGCGACCCGACCTCGTGCAGCCGGCCGATCTGGTGGAGGAGGTTCTGCGGCTCGAGGGTCTCGAACAGATTCCGTCGGTGCTGCCCGCCGCACCCGCGGGTCGCGGGCTGACGCCAGCTCAGCGTCGCAAGCGCTCCGTGGGCCGGGCCCTGGCGTTCTCGGGATACGTCGAGATCCTGCCCCCCGTCTTCCTGCCGTCCGCGGTGTTCGACACCTGGGGCCTTGACCCCGAGGATCCGCGCCGGAAGACCAGCAAGGTACTCAACCCTCTCGAGTCGGATCGCCCGGAACTGGCTACCACTTTGCTGCCCGGACTTCTCGAGGTCCTCGCCCGCAACAGTTCTCGCGGCCAACGCGACCTGTCGCTGTTCGGGATCGCGCAGGTCGTGCTTCCAGGTGCCGACACCAAGCCAGTCGACGCGCTCCCGGTGGATCGGCGCCCGACCGACGAGCAGATCGCGGCGCTTCTGCAGTCGCTGCCGCCCCAGCCCGTGCACGTGGCGGCGGTACTCACCGGTCAGCGGGAGTTGAGCGGACCATGGGGCTCGGGTCGCGCCGCGGACGCCACTGATGCATTCACGGCAGCCCGTACGATCGCGGCGGCGGCCGGAGTCGAATTAGACATCCGACCCACGCAGTACCTGCCGTGGCATCCGGGCCGCGGGGCAGAACTTCTCGTGGACGGCGTCGTCGTCGGACACGCAGGCGAATTGCATCCGACGATGCTCGAACGTGCCGGACTGCCCCCACGGACGTGTGCCGTGGAGATCGACCTGGACGCGCTCCCGCTCGTGGAGAACTTGCCCGCACCGACGGTCTCGCCCTTCCCTGCAGTGCTCCAGGATGTGGCGGTCGTGGTCGACGCCGCCGTACCCGCGGCCGACGTACAAGCGGCGTTGCAGTCGGGTGGCGGCGCACTTCTCGAGGACATCCGGTTGTTCGACGTGTTCGAAGGCGAACAGGTCGGTCAGGGCCGGAAGTCGCTGGCGTTCGCGCTTCGATTCCGCGGCCCCGATCGCACGCTGACCGAGGACGAGGCCAGTGCCGCCCGCGATGCAGCGGTCGCCGCCGCATCTGCCGCTGTCGGTGCCGAACTGCGCAGCTGACCCGTAACCTTGGGGGGAGAGTCCGAGGCTAGGAGCGGTGTGATGAGTGAAGTGCGCGATGTCACGGCGGCGGCCGGCAAATTGACCGACGCCGAATTCCTCGAGGTGGTGCGCGCTGTCGCGGCAGGTCGTCCGGGCCTCGGCGTGCTCCTCGCAGCGGTCGATGTCGGCGCTGCCATTCCAGCAGCCGCGGACGTTGGCGCGATTCCGGCGGAGGATCCCGTGACAGCCGAGGTCGTACCTCCCATCGAACCCGGCATGCCCGCCCCCGACTACTCGTCGGGCGGTATCGCCGCGCCCGACTACACGTCGGAGGGTGTTCCGACGTTCGATAGTGTGCGCGATCGGATAGAGGGACGCTCCGCGACTGCTATCGGCTCCTCGGAACTCGCGCACGAAAGCGTGTCGGGTAAGTCGCTGGACGAGCGGTGGGAAGCGCGGGAGAAGGCGGGGAAGGCCAAACTCGAGGAGATTCGGCGGTCACTGGGCAAACAGTGACTACCCGATCCGCGGGTCCACGGTACCCCGGTGTGCATTAGCTTGCATGATGATGCATAATAACTCGCATGACTGAGCAATCGGGAGAGCCGATCAGGATTGCCGTCGCCGGCGCAAGCGGATACGCCGGTGGTGAAGTGCTGCGTCTGCTGCTGGGGCACCCCTCGTACGCGGACGGTTCACTCGTCATCGGCGCGCTCACTGCCGGCGGCAACGCCGGATCGACCCTGGGCTCGCATCATCCGCATCTTCTTCCGCTCTCCGACCGAATTCTCGAAGACACCACCGCCGAGACGCTCACCGGACATGACGTCGTGTTCCTTGGTCTGCCGCACGGCAATTCGGCGCAGTACGCGAAAGCACTGCCCGAGTCCTCGCTCATCATCGACTGTGGCGCCGACTTTCGGCTCACGAACGCGGAAGACTGGGAGCGGTACTACAAGAGTCCACATGCGGGCAGTTGGCCTTACGGACTCCCGGAACTCCCCGGCGCCCGCGAAAAGCTGGCCGGAGCCACTCGCATCGCGGTTCCCGGGTGTTTCCCGACGGTCTCGAGCCTGGCGATGGCCCCCGCGATCGCGGCTGGTGTGGTCGAGCCTCGGGTCACTATCGTCGCCGTCACCGGAGCCTCGGGCGCGGGACGCGCACCCAGAGCCGATCTGCTCGGCTCCGAGGTGATGGGCTCGGTCCGTGCCTATGGTGTCGGAGGCGTCCACCGTCATACCCCGGAGATCATCCAGAACCTCTCCGAACTGGCCGGTGAACGAGTCACGGTATCGTTCACACCCGTGCTCGCCCCGATGCCGCGTGGCATTCTGGCCACGTGCACAGCCGTCACCACGGCGACCGAAGCCGAGGTGCGGGCAATCTACGAAAAGGCCTACGCGGAGGAGCCGTTCGTGCACGTGCTGCCCGAGGGTGTGCTGCCGCAGACAGGGGCCGTGATTGGATCGAACGCGGTCCAGATTGCGGTGACGGTCGATGCGGAGGCCGGCCAGATCGTCGTCGTCGCGGCGATCGACAATCTCACGAAGGGAACGGCCGGGGGCGCGCTGCAATCGATGAACCTTGCACTTGGGCTACCCGAGACTGCAGGTCTCTCGACCGTGGGAGTTGCCCCATGAGCAGTAACAGCACGAGCGATACGCGCCCGGCGCGGGAAGTCGCCGGCGGGAAGCTGATTCGCAGCCAGGGAGTCTCCGGTCCCGCGGGTTTCCGGGCGTCCGGGGTCAAGGCAGGAATCAGGGCCAACGGCAACGCAGATCTGGCGGTTGTGCTCAACGAGGGGCCCGATCTCACGGCCGCCGGCGTCTTCACCACCAACAAGGTGAAGGCTGCCCCGGTGCTGTGGTCGCAACAGGTGCTCACCACGGGCCGATTGCGTGCTGTGGTGCTCAATTCGGGTGGGGCCAACGCCTGTACGGGTGCCGCCGGATTCCAGGACGCCCACAAAACCGCCGAGGAAGTCGCGTCGGCGCTGAGTAACTGGGGAACCGAGACCGGGGCCGTCGAGGTTGCCGTCTGCTCCACCGGTCTGATCGGCGATCGGCTGCCCATGGACAAACTGCTGCCCGGTGTCACCGAGGCCGTTCACGAACTCGCGGGCGGCATCTCCGGCGGGACGGACGCCGCGTACGCGATCATGACTACGGACACGGTTCCGAAACAGGCCGCCCTTCATCACGCGGACAAGTGGAACGTGGGCGGAATGGCGAAGGGTGCAGGCATGCTCGCACCAGCGCTCGCCACCATGTTGTGCGTGGTCACGACCGACGCGGTCGCGACCGCTGCGCAACTCGATGCCGCGCTGCGCGCGGCCGCTCGGGTCACATTCGATCGACTCGATGTCGACGGTGCGACATCGACCAACGACACGGTGTTGCTGCTGTCGTCCGGCGCGAGCAACGTCACTCCCACGCAGGACCAACTCGACGCTGCCGTGGCCGCCGTCTGCGACGATCTCGCCGATCAGATGATGGCCGATGCGGAAGGCGTGACGAAGAGGGTGTGGGTCACGGTTCGTGGCGCGGCCAGCGAAGACGACGCACTCATCGGTGCACGGACCGTCGCCCGCGACAGCCTGGTCAAGACTGCGCTCTTCGGCTCCGATCCCAACTGGGGTCGCGTGTTGGCTGCCATCGGTGTCGCGCCGATCGACTTGGATCCGAACACGATCGCCGTGTCGTTCAACGGCGCCCCCGTCTGCGTCGATGGTGTCGGCGCACCCGGTGCGCGTGAGGTGGACCTGAGCGGAATCGACATCGCCCTCGACATCGATCTCGGTGTGGGCGAACACGCGGTCACCATCCGGACCACCGACCTTTCGCACGCGTACGTAGAAGAGAATTCGGCGTACTCGACATGACACTCGAGGGAATCACCGATCACGAGAAGGCTCACGTCCTCGCGGAGGCCCTGCCTTGGCTGCAGCAGTTCCGCGACAAGGTCGTTGTCGTGAAGTACGGCGGCAACGCCATGATCGACGACACGTTGAAGGCGGCGTTCGCTGCCGACATGGCATTTCTGCGGACGGTCGGAATTCACCCGGTCGTCGTGCACGGCGGCGGCCCGCAGATCACCACCATGCTCGGAAGGCTCGGCATGACAGGCGAATTCAAGGGCGGCTTCCGCGTCACCACACCGGAGGTGATGGAGGTGGTCCGGATGGTCCTGTTCGGTCAGGTCGGTCGTGAACTGGTCGGATTGATCAATGCGCACGGTCCCTACGCCGTCGGGATCTCCGGTGAGGACGCTCACCTGTTCACCGCCACCAAGCGGACGGTGATCGTCGAGGGACGACCGGCCGACATCGGTCTCGTCGGCGACGTGACCACCGTGAACCCGGAGGCAGTCCTGGACCTGATCCGTGCCGGTCGAATTCCCGTGGTCTCCACCATCGCACCCGACTCGGACGGCGTGGTGCACAACATCAACGCGGATACCGCCGCCGCTGCGCTCGCCGAGGCCATCGACGCCGAGAAGCTGGTGGTCCTCACCGATGTAGAAGGGCTTTACACCAACTGGCCCGACCGTGATTCGCTGGCCACCGAGATCGATACCGCAGCCCTCGCGCAACTGCTACCGAGTCTCGACGCGGGCATGGTGCCCAAGATGGAGGCCTGCCTGCGGGCGGTCCGTGGAGGTGTGCCCACCGCGCATGTCATCGACGGCCGCGTCCCGCATTCCGTCCTCCTCGAACTGTTCACCGGCAAGGGCATCGGCACCATGGTTACGCCCTCCCGGACTTCTGCACCGACGCACACTTCACCTACCGAGGGAGTTGTCTCATGACCGGAACCCCGGAACTCCAGCAACGCTGGTCTGGCGCTGTGATGAACACGTACGGCGTTCCCCGGGTGGCGCTCGCACGCGGTCGGGGTGCAGTCCTGACAGACGCCGACGGCAAGGAGTACGTGGACTTCCTCGCCGGTATCGCCGTAAACATCCTCGGACACGCGCACCCGGCGATCATCGAGGCGGTCACTACTCAACTTTCGACGCTCGGACACGTGTCGAACCTTTACGCCAGCGAGCCGGCGATCGAGTTGGCCGAGATGTTGCTCTCCCACCTGGGTGCGCCCGGGCGGGTTTTCCTCTGTAACTCCGGCACCGAGGCCAACGAAGCGGCGTTTAAGCTTGCGCGGGCTACGGGCCGATCGAAGATCATCGCGGCGGAGAACTCCTTCCACGGCCGGACGATGGGTGCTCTCGCGCTCACTGGACAGGCCGCGAAGCGAGCGCCCTTCGAGCCGATGCCTCCGGGGGTCGAGCACGTGCGGTACGGCGATCTGGACGCTCTCGACCGCGCCGTCGATGCGGATACCGCGGCCGTCTTCTTGGAGCCGATCATGGGCGAGAGCGGCGTCGTCGTTCCGCCGGAGGGCTACCTCGCCGGTGCACGGAAGATCACCGCGGACCGCGGTGCACTGCTCGTGCTCGACGAGGTCCAGACCGGCATCGGCCGAACGGGCTGGTTCTACGCGCACCAGGCTTGCGGGATAGTCCCCGACGTCATGACCCTCGCGAAGGGACTCGGCGGCGGAATGCCGATCGGTGCCTGCATCGCCACCGGCGCGGCGGCGGATCTGCTCGGTCCGGGCAAGCACGGCACCACATTCGGCGGGAACCCCGTATGCGCGGCGGCGGCGCTAGCCGTGTTGCGGACAATCGCCCGGGACGACCTGATCTCCCGCGCAAGCAAGCTCGGCAAAACACTGTCCGCCGGAATCGAAGGTCTCGGACACCCGTTGGTCGACCACGTGCGCGGTGCCGGACTGCTGCTGGGGGTGGTCCTGACCCAGGATGTGGCTCCCGCAGTGGAGAACTCCGCGCGCGAGGCCGGATATCTGGTCAACGCCGCGCAACCGGGCGTCGTGCGATTGGCTCCGCCCCTGATCCTGACAGACGATCAGGCCGAAGGTTTCGTCGCGGCGCTGCCCGCGATTCTCGAAAACGCGCAATCGGCCGCTCAGCCGGGAAAGCAGTGACTACCGTGGTGAAACACTTTCTCCGGGACGATGACCTTACCCCCGCGCAGCAGGCGGAGGTCCTCGAACTCGCGGCCAGGTTGAAGAAGGATCCGTTCGCTGAACGGCCCCTCGAGGGTCCCCGAGGTGTGGGGGTGATCTTCGAGAAGAATTCGACGCGTACGCGTTTCTCCTTCGAGATGGGCATTGCGCAACTCGGCGGTCACGCGGTCGTGGTCGACGGGCGCAGCACCCAACTCGGCCGTGAGGAGACGCTGCAGGACACGGGCCGAGTCCTGTCCCGGTACGTCGACGCCGTCGTGTGGCGCACATTCGGGCAGAAGAGGCTCGAGGCGATGGCATCGGGTTCCGACGTCCCGATCGTGAACGCGTTGTCGGACGAGTTCCACCCGTGCCAGGTGCTCGCTGACCTCCAGACTCTCGCCGAGCGGAAGGGTTCACTCATGGGTCTGAAGCTCACCTACCTCGGCGACGGTGCCAACAACATGGCGCACTCCCTGATGCTCGGCGGCGTGACCGCTGGCGTCGATGTCACCATAGCGAGCCCCGACGGTTTCGCACCCTTGCCGTGGGTGGTCGAGGCGGCCCAGGCGCGGGCCGTCGAGACTGGCGCCACCATTACCCTCACCACTGACCCGGAGTCGGCTGTTGTGAGCGCGGACGCTCTTGTGACGGATACGTGGACTTCGATGGGGCAGGAGAATGACGGACTCGACCGCGTCGGCCCGTTCCGCCCGTTCCAGATCAGCGAGGCACTGCTCGCGAAGGCCGACTCTGATGCGGTGGTCCTGCACTGCCTTCCTGCCCACCGCGGCGAGGAGATCACCGACGCGGTGCTCGACGGACCTCAGAGCGTCGTCTGGGACGAAGCGGAGAACCGTCTCCATGCGCAGAAGGCGCTACTTGTGTGGCTGCTCGCGCAGCGAACTGCGGAACGTCCGTGAATACCGCTCAGCCGCAGCGCCCCGCCAACGCCGCCCAGTCGCAGCGCGCCGCCAACGCCGCGACGGCACCGACGCGCGCCGGACGGCAGGCGCGGATCGTCGAGATCCTGTCGAACAACCCCGTGCGCAGCCAGACGGAACTTGCGACACTGCTCGCTGCCGAGGGCATCGACGCCACCCAGGCCACTCTGTCGCGCGACCTCGAAGAACTTGGCGCCGTGAAGCTTAGGGCCGCAGACGGCGGCGCCGGGGTGTACATGGTGCCCGAGGACGGGAATCCCGTCCGCGGCGTGTCCGGCGGGACGGACCGGCTTTCGCGGTTGCTGGGGGAGTTGCTGGTGTCGACGGATGCCAGCGGGAACTTGGCCGTGCTGCGAACTCCTCCGGGGGCGGCGCACTACCTGGCGAGTGCACTCGATCGGGCATCATTACATGACGTCGTGGGAACAATCGCCGGGGATGACACCATTTTCGTGGTGGCCCGTGAGCCGCTGGGCGGGGCGGAACTCGCGGCCAAGATCGAACTCCTCGCCTGACAACTTCAATCGTCTCTACAGATAGTCAACCTAAGGAGCACAAGGACCATGGCCGATCGCGTCGTACTCGCCTACTCGGGCGGGCTGGACACCTCAGTCGCCATCAGCTGGATCGGTAAGGAAACGGGCAATGAAGTCGTTGCCGTCGCCATCGATCTCGGCCAGGGCGGCGAGGACATGGAGGTTGTGCGTCAGCGTGCACTCGACTGCGGTGCGGTTGAATCGGTCGTAGTGGATGCGCGCGACGAGTTTGCCGACGAATATTGCCTGCCGACCATTCAGGCGAACGCCCTATACATGGACCGCTACCCGCTCGTGTCGGCCATCAGCCGCCCTCTGATCGTCAAGCACCTGGTCGAGGCCGCCCGCGCTTACGCTGGCACCACGGTCGCGCACGGCTGCACCGGTAAGGGTAACGACCAGGTCCGCTTCGAGGTTGGTTTCGCATCGCTGGCTCCCGACCTCGACGTGATCGCACCGGTCCGCGACTACGCCTGGACCCGGGAGAAGGCCATTGCGTTCGCCGAAGAGAACCAGATCCCGATCAGCGTCTCCAAGAAGTCACCGTTCTCGATCGACCAAAACGTCTGGGGCCGAGCGGTAGAGACCGGATTCCTCGAGGATCTGTGGAACGCGCCGACCAAGGATGTTTACGACTACACACAGGATCCGACCGTCAACTGGCAGGCTCCGGACGAGTTGGTCGTCAGCTTCGAGGCCGGCCGACCCGTCGCGATCGATGGCCGGCCGGTTTCGGTCCTCGAGGCCATCCAGGAACTCAACCGCCGCGCCGGCGCTCAGGGCGTCGGTCGCCTGGACGTCGTCGAGGATCGTCTCGTCGGCATCAAGAGTCGTGAGATCTACGAAGCTCCCGGCGCCATGGTCCTGATCAACGCCCACCAGGAACTCGAGCACGTTACGCAGGAACGTGAGCTTGGTCGCTACAAGCGCCAGACCGAACAGCGATGGAGCGAACTGGTTTACGACGGCCTCTGGTTCTCCCCGCTCAAGGTCGCGCTGGACAAGTTCATCGAGAAGACGCAGGAACGGGTCTCCGGTGACATCCGCCTCGTTCTGCACGGCGGGGCGATTATCGTCAACGGCCGCCGCAGCAACCAGTCCCTGTACGACTTCAACCTGGCCACCTACGACGAGGGCGACACGTTCGACCAGTCCTACGCCAAGGGGTTCGTGCAGATCCACGGACTGTCCTCCAAGGTCGCGGCAAAGCGCGATCTGGGCCTTTAGCGATGAGTGAGCACGGCACCAACGAAGGTGCGCCGATGTCCGGCGGGACCGTCGCGGGGGCACTGTGGGGCGGCCGATTCGCGTCCGGACCGGCCGCCGCCATGGCAGCGCTGAGTAAGTCCACCCACTTCGACTGGGTGCTGGCCCCGTACGATGTGCGCGCGTCTCGGGCACACGCTCGGGTGCTGCACACGGCAGGTCTGCTCGGTGACAAAGATTTGGCGACGATGCTCGACGGTCTCGACGCGCTCGCAGCTGACATCGCGAGCAGAGATTTCGCCCCGAGCGAATCCGACGAGGACGTGCACGGGGCACTCGAACGGGGACTGATCGACCGGGTCGGTCCCGAGGTAGGGGGACGGCTGCGGGCGGGGCGTTCGCGCAACGACCAGGTTGCGACGCTGTTCCGGATGTGGCTTCGAGATGCCGTCCGCCGCGTGGCCGCCGGTGTCCTCGATGTCGTCGACGCGCTTGTGGCGCAGGCCGGTGCACACCCCTCCGCGGTGATGCCGGGAAAGACGCACCTGCAGGCCGCGCAGCCCGTTCTGTTGGCGCATCATCTGTTGGCGCACGCGCATCCGCTGCTTCGTGACGTCCAGCGGTTGCAGGACTTCGACGTGCGAGCGGCCGTGTCGCCGTACGGTTCCGGAGCGTTGGCCGGGTCGTCTCTGGGGCTCGACCCCGAGGCCATCGCCTCCGAGCTCGCGTTTGATTCCTCCGCGGAGAATTCGATCGACGCCACCTCGTCACGGGATTTTGCGGCAGAGGCGGCATTCGTCCTCGCAATGATCGGAGTGGACCTGTCACGGATGGCCGAGGAGGTCATCCTCTGGAGCACTCCGGAGTTCGGCTACATCACGCTCGCTGACGCCTGGTCCACCGGCTCCTCAATCATGCCGCAAAAAAAGAATCCAGATGTGTCCGAGTTGACGCGCGGGAAGTCCGGTCGGCTGATCGGTAACCTGACCGGGCTGTTGGCCACGTTGAAGGCGCAGCCGCTCGCGTACAACCGGGATCTGCAGGAGGACAAAGAGCCGGTCTTCGATTCGGTGGCCCAGCTCGAACTGTTGTTGCCCGCGATCACCGGGCTGGTCTCCACGCTCGAATTCCACACGGACCGAATGGCAGCACTGGCACCGGCGGGCTTTACGCTGGCTACGGACATCGCCGAATGGTTGGTGCGTCAGGGTGTTCCGTTCCGGGTCGCGCATGAGGCGGCGGGGGCGTGCGTCCGCGTTGCCGAAGCGCGTGGTGCCGGACTCGAGGATCTGACCGACGACGAACTCGCAGCGGTAAACCCGGCTCTTACTCCGGCCGTGCGGGAGGTGCTCACCGTCGAAGGCTCGATCGCCTCGCGCGATGCCCGGGGCGGTACGGCCGGTATCCGTGTGGCCGAACAACTCGGCGGGGTCTGTCGGCTGTCGGAGTCGCTGCGCCATTGGTGTCGTGGAGCAGACTCGGGCGCCCCTCGGTGAGTGTCGTGTGACGCAGTAATGTGAGGGCGGGTTGCAGTAAGACGTTCGTGAGAACTCGAGAGGCTTTGGGGGGAATATTCGTGGGATCGGCTACCGAATCGGTGATGGGCACCATCCGTCGCGTGGTGGCGACGGCACAAAACGGGTTGGAGGTCGTTCGTCTCGGCGGGCTCGAGACGGGCCTCACGACATCGCCGTTCGAGGTGGTCGAGCGGTCGCCCATGTATCGGCTCCGGCGGTACTTTCCCGATACCGACGCCGCCGAGGCGGGACCCCCGATCGTTCTCGTCCCACCGATGATGATGTCCGCGGACGTCTACGACGTGACGCGGGATCAGGGTGCTGTCGGCATCCTGCACGATATGGGCATCGACCCGTGGGTCGTCGACTTCGGCTCCCCAGATTCCGAAGTGGGCGGCTGGGATCGCAATCTCGCCGATCACGTGATCGCCATCAGTGAGATCATCGACCAGGTTCGTACCCACACTGGCCGCGACGTCCATCTCTCCGGATATTCGCAGGGCGGGATGTTCGCCTACCAGGCGGCGGCGTACCGCCGCAGTCGCAACATCGCGAGCCTGGTCACATTCGGGAGCCCGGTCGACACGCTCGCCGGACTCCCGTTCGGCATCCCCGCCGGATTCGCCTCCGATGCGGCCGATTTCCTCGCGGATCACGTCTTCAACCGACTTGCGGTGTCGGGTTGGATGGCGCGCACGGGTTTTCAACTCCTCGACCCGGTCAAGACTCTCAAATCGAGGGTCGACTTCCTCCGGCAACTCCACGATCGAGAGGCCTTGCTCCCGCGGGAACAGCAACGGCGATTCCTCGCGTCCGACGGTTGGGTGGCGTGGTCCGGCCCGGCGGTCGCGGAGTTGCTCAAGCAATTCATCGCGCACAACCGGATGATGACCGGCGGGTTCGTGATCAAGGACCAGGTGGTGTCGCTCGCGGAACTGACCTGCCCCGTCGTTGCGTTCGTCGGTGAGGTCGACGACATCGGGCAACCGGCGGCGGTCCGTGGCATACGCCGCGCAGCTCCACGCGCGAGGGTCTTCGAATCTACCCTGCGAGCAGGACACTTCGGACTCGTCGTCGGCTCTTCTGCGGCAATCCACACGTGGCCCACAGCCGGACAGTGGGTGCTGTGGAACGAGGGGCTCGGTGCGCGGCCCTCCAATGTCTCGCTGATGCGCTACGAACAGAATTTGGGCCGCGAATCCGGCGTCTCCATAAGTGATCGCGTAATTCACACCGTTGCGTCGGTCGCCGAGGTCGGGGTCGGTGTGGGCAAGGGGATCAGCGATTTCGCGTCGGGCGCGCTGCGAGGAACAGTGGAACTGTCTGGCGAAGCGACCCGGGCGCTGCCCCGACTGGCTCGGCTGGATCAGATTCAGCCCCATACTCAGATTTCCTTGAGCCGGTTGCTGGCCGAGCAGCGCAGGAAGGCACCAAACGGGGAATGCTTCCTGTTCGACAACTGCGTTCATACCTACGAGGCGGTGAACCAGCGGATCGACAACGTGGTTCGTGGACTGATCCAGTCCGGTGTTCGCCCCGCAGCTCGCGTCGGCGTCGTGATGCACACGCGCCCCAGCGCGCTCGTCGCGATCGCCGCTCTGTCCCGTCTCGGTGCCGTGGCAGTTCTGCTGCCGCCGGGACGGGAAGTCCGCACTGTCCTTCGCCGCAACGGCGTCGAACGCATCGTGACCGACCCGGAGAATCTCGACTCCGTGATCACGACCGGCATGCAGATCCTCGTACTGGGCGGCGGCGACCTGCGTAGCCTCGCGGTGGACCCGTCGGCCGATGTCGTGGATCTCGAGCAGATCGATCCCGACGCGGTATCACTTCCGGGCTGGTACAGGCCCGATTCCGGTGTCGCCCGCGAGTTGGCGTTCATTATCTGCAGTGAGTCCAATGGGCACTGGGAGATGAAGCGGATTACCAACTACCGGTGGGCGTTGTCTGCGTTCGGAACGGCCTCGGCTGCCGATCTCGACCGCGGTGACACCGTGTATTGCCTGGCTCCTCTGCATCATTCGTCGAGTCTGCTCGCCGCGATCGGTGGGGCCCTGGCGGGTGGCTCCAGGCTCGCACTCACACGCGGCCTCGACCCCGAGCGGTTCGACGAAGAGGTTCACCGCTACGGCGTGACTGTGGTCAGTTACACGTGGACGATGATGCGTGAAATCATCGACGTCGACAGCATCGCACTCGACGGGAGTCATCCTGTCAGGCTCTTCATCGGCTCAGGAATGCCACAGGGATTGTGGCGCCGCACAACCGAACGATTTTCGCCGGCGAAGGTCCTCGAGTTCTACGCATCCACGGAGGGTGATGTCGTTCTCGCGAATGTCGCCGGCGTGAAGGTTGGGGCCAAGGGGCGCCCGCTTCCAGGCAGCGCGGAAGTACGACTCGCCGGTTTCGATCCGACCACCGGTCGACTGCTCGAGGACGAGCAGGGGTTTATCAAGGAATGCCCCGATGAAGAGGTCGGATTGCTTCTCGGCAGAGCGGGCGTTCACGCCGAGGTGTCGGGTGGTGCGATCCGCGGGATCTTCGCCGCAGGCGATGCGTGGATCCCGACGGATTACCTCTTCCGCCGAGATGCGGACGGTGACTACTGGTTGGTCGATCACAAGAAGACCGTGATCGCGACGCCGCGGGGGCCCGTTTTCACGCAGCCGATCGTGGATGCCCTGGTGTCCCTCGGCCGGGTCGATCTGGCGGTGGCCTACGGGGTGGAGGTCGGGGGCGTGGCGTTGGCTGTGGCCGCGTTCACCCTGCTTGACGGGCGTGTGCCGCGGGTGGCGGAGATCTCCGATGCTCTGGGCGTGCTTCCACTCGAGTTGCGTCCCGACATCGTTCACGTGGTGGCGGACATCCCGTTGGGATCCTCGTACCGCCCGTGTGCCGAGGGCTTGCGAGCAGGCGGGCTGCCGAAGCCGGGAACCCGAGTGTGGTATCTGGATCGGGTCTCGCGTCAGTACAAGCGGTTGACGAAGGCGGTGGCCGCCGATTTACGGGAGGTCTCAGCCGATGCAGGCCACAGCGCGGTAACCTGACACTGCTCAACTCGAACGATTGAAGAGGACTCCCGTGGAAATAGATGCGACGTTGCTCGACATTCTCGCGTGCCCGGAAGACAAGGGACCTCTGTTGCTGATCGAAGACGTGTTGCTCTACAACCCCCGACTGCGGCGGGCATATCCCATCGAAAACGGGATCCCTGTCCTCCTTATCGACGAGGCACGGGACGTGGGTGCGGAGGAGCATGAGTCGCTGCTCGGCCGGGTACAGGGAGAGTCCTGATCAATCGGGTAGCGGCCCGGTGAGGTAACGCTGCAGCGTCGGCCCGACGATCTCGATCAGATCTGCGAGCGATATCGACGCCAGCGGTTCGAATTCGAGAATGTACCTCGTCACGAGCACGCCGGCGAGTTGGGACGCCACTAGTTGGCTGCGGAGTTTCCCGGTCCCGGGCGGCTCATCGATTCGAGGTTCCAGATCTCGGAGCACGAACTCGAGAAGGAACGTGCGAATCAAATTCGGTTCGTTTCCCGCCAGTGCAGATCGGAACGCAGCTACCGCTGCGGACCTGTGCGGCGACTCCCACACGGAGAAGATGGCTCGGGCGAGATGTGCGCCGATCTCGTCCGTGGGGCGGTCGAGCACCGGCGCGATTACCTGTGTCGGATCGACGGGGATGTCTATCGATGCGATGAACAGCTGGCGTTTGGTCCCGAAGTAGTGGTGGACCAGTGCGGGGTCTACGCCCGCCGCGGTTGCAATCGACCGGACGCTGGTCTTGTCGAAGCCTTTCTGTGCGAACAATTCTCGCGCAATTGTCAGGATCCGCAACCGAGTGTCGGGGTTGCCGGGGCGGCGTCCGGTGCGGGGTCGATTGCTCGTTGCGTCATTTGCGAGGGAGTCGGTCACGGCGTGCGCCGTCTCAGAGTTGCGGCACCCAGCGACAATGCGAGAAGCGCGAAGCCGGCGACCACGGCCAAGTCGCGCCACATGATGGCCGTCACTCCGGGATGAGTGGCGACCTGTTGAATCGCTTCGACCGCGTAGCTGAGAGGGAGGACGTTGCTGATCCATTCGAGCCACGTGGGAAGCTGATCTCGCGGAACGAGCAGTCCGCACAGGAATAATTGCGGAATCACCACCACAGGCATGAACTGAACCGCCTGGAACTCGGTGCGTGCGAAGGCGCTGAACAGCAGGCCGAGGGCGACGCCGAGAACCGCATTCAGTGCAGCGATCACGATCACCCATTCGAAACCGCCTACGGTCTCGAGCCCGAGGAAGCCGAACGCGACCGCACATGCGAGCGCCGCTTGACCTGCCGCAGCAGTGGAAAATGCCGCCGCATACCCACCGAGGAGATCGAGTTTTCTCATCGGCGTTGTCAACAGACGCTCGAGTGTTCCGGACGTGCGCTCCCGTTGCATGGCGATGGAAGTGACCAGGAACATGACGGTGAACGGAAGGATGCCGAGCATCGTGATCGCGACGCGCGCGAACAAGGACTGCTGATCAGGTGGCGTCGGCACGTTCTGGTACAAGAAATACAGCAGCACCATCAGAAGGCTGGGAACGAGCATGATCATGGCGACGGTCCGGCGATCGGAGCGAAGTTGCGCGAGGATCCGGCCGGCGGTGGCGACAAAGATTTTGACGTTCATCAGTTCTCACTCCCTATGGGTGATGAGCGAATGAGGTTCAGGAAGGCCTCCTCGAGGCTTGCCTCCCCGGTTTGCTCCCGAAGTTCGTCGGGTGATACCTGCGCGAGTAGGTAGCCGTCGCGCATCAAGAGAAGCGATGTGCAGTGTTCGGCCTCGTCCATTACGTGGCTCGACACCAACAGGGTGGTGCCGCCGGCGGCGAGATCTTCGAACCGTTCCCAGAGTTCGACGCGCAGGAGTGGGTCGAGTCCGACCGTGGGCTCGTCGAGAACGAGAATCTCAGGTCGCGCCACCAGGGCGCAGGCGAGGGAGACCCGCCCGAGTTGCCCGCCAGACAGATCCGCCGCCTTCTGTCCCGCAAACCGTGTGAGCCCCACCGCGTCGATGGCTTCTGTGACTGCGCTCGACGGCTGACCATAGAGTGCGGCGAAGTAGGAGACGTTCTTCTTGACCGTGAGATCTGCGTACACGCTGGGTGACTGGGTGACGTAGCCGATGCGCCTCCGCAACGAGACCGAACCTGCGGGGGAGCCCAGCACGGAGACCGTCCCGGATTCGACGATCTGGGTGCCGACCACGCAGCGCATCAGGGTTGTCTTTCCGCACCCTGAGGGTCCGAGGACGCCAGTGACGGAACCGCTCTGCACCTGCATGTTGATGCCGTGCAGTACCTCGTTGTTGCCTCTTCGCACGTGTAGATCTCGAATGTCGATCGCTGGGCTGCGCATCGCGTGCCTCAATTCATCACTCGGTGAAGTCATTGTGTGGTGAATTATGCGACCGCCCGTGTGTCGGCGTCAACAGTCGTGGAGAATCGACACGTGACCACCGAACGACTTGCCGGGGCAGGACCGGTCGACGCCGCCAAGATCGTCCTCGGGTCCAGGTTGATCGTCGGCGACGTACGCATCCGCATCGTCGAAGTTGAGGCATACGGCGGGGAGCGAGACGGGCCGTGGCCCGATCCTGCGTCACACTCGTACCGGGGCAGGACACCTCGGAACGAGGTGATGTTCGGTCCGGCAGGTCACCTGTACGTCTACCGCAGTTACGGCGTGCACTATTGCATGAACATCTCGTGCGGACCTGTGGGGAACGCGGGAGGTGTGCTCCTGCGGGCGGGTGAAGTTCTCGACGGCGGTGCGACGGTTCAGTCCCGGCGGCCGAACGTCGCACGACGTGCCGATTGGGCGCGGGGCCCCGGCAATCTGGGTTCGGCCACCGGAGTCACCCTTGCTGAGAACGGCGTGGCGTTGTTCGGGGCTGATTCTCCTGTGCGATGCGAACTTGCCGCGGCCGGCAATTGGGTCAGTGGCCCGCGTGTCGGGGTCGGCGCTGCGGCCGACCGGCCGTGGCGCTTCTGGATTCCGGAGTCAGAGGCAGTCTCCACGTACCGCAGAAGCCCGCGTGCGAGGGTCGTCGAGTCGTGAATGGGATGATTGGAGGCGTGACTGAGAACATCATCGATGAATTGACCTGGCGCGGACTCATTGCGCAATCAACCGATCTGGACGCGCTGCGCCGGGACCTCGACGCCGGACCGGTCACGCTGTATGCCGGTTTCGACCCGACCGGACCGAGTCTGCATGCCGGCCATCTGGTGCCTCTGCTGGCCCTGAAGCGATTCCAGCGCGCGGGCAATCGCCCCATTGTGCTCGCGGGCGGGGCAACCGGGTTGATCGGTGATCCTCGCGACGTCGGTGAGCGCACGATGAACTCCGCCGATACTGTCGCCGAGTGGGCCGACCGGATCCGAGGACAACTCGAACGCTTCGTCGACTTCGACGACTCGCCGCGTGGGGCGGTTATCGAGAACAATATGAATTGGACCGGCAAGTTGTCGGCCATCGATTTCTTGCGTGACATCGGCAAACACTTTTCGGTCAACGTGATGCTTGCCAGGGACACCGTGAAGCGTCGCCTCGAAACCGACGGCATGTCCTACACAGAGTTCAGCTACATGTTGCTACAAGCCAACGACTACCTGCACCTGCGCCGAAATCACGGGTGCTCGCTACAGGTCGGCGGATCCGACCAGTGGGGCAACATCATCGCCGGTGTAGAGCTGAACCGACGCGTCGACGCCGAATCGGTACACGGACTCACCGTTCCCCTGGTCACCTCGGCGGATGGCAAGAAGTTCGGAAAGTCGACCGGGGGCGGAAGCCTGTGGCTCGACCCTGACATGACGAGTCCCTATGCCTGGTACCAGTACTTTGTGAACACCAGCGATACCGACGTGATCAAGTACCTGCGCTGGTTCACCTTCCTCTCGGCCGAGGAGATTGCGGAACTCGAGATCGCGACGGCGGAACGCCCGCACGCCCGCGAGTCCCAGCGGGCGCTAGCGGCAGAGATGACGACGCTCGTGCACGGTGAAGCCAACACCCGCGCTGTGGAGTTGGCGAGCCGGGCGCTGTTCGGTCGCGCTGAGTTGCAGGATCTGGACGAGCCAACGCTCGGCGCTGCGCTTCGTGAAGCGTCCGTCGCGGAACTGGCACCGGGGGAGGCCTCCAGCATCGTTGATCTGCTGGTGCTCAGCGGGCTGTGTGAGAGTAAGGGGGCAGCCCGGCGAGCCGTGAAGGAAGGTGGCGCTTCGATCAACAATCAGAAGATCGCCAGCGAGGACTGGACTCCCGGGTCTGCAGATCTCCTGCACGGAACGTGGCTGGTGATTCGTCGCGGAAAGCGCAACTTCGCCGGCATCAAAGTGCTCGCCAGCTAGCGTGCGGCGGGTCACACCGAAGTGGGCGCCCGAACCCGCTCGGTGTGTCCGCATGCAAGGTTGGCTGCCAGCGGATTTCATATATCGGAAGTGTGTGACCAGGCGATTTGGCTTTCCGTTTTTCGTGGCGTAACTTTGTTCAGGTCAGAGCGACACGGACACCGACTTCT
>NZ_BCXB01000034.1 GCF_001894885.1 Rhodococcus marinonascens NBRC 14363 | reverse complement strand
CTAATGCTCGAGATTAGGTAGGAATAACTATGGGAACCCTTGCCACAGTTAGGCACAACTTGCATGACAAGCACTTTGACCAGCGCTATTGTGTACGCCATGACTTCCATTGACGCGCACAAAACGAAATTTCTCGGCCTGCTTCACGATCAAATCAGAAATGAATTCAACGCGTCACACGAATATATTGCAACGGCAGTCTATTTCGACAATGCGGACCTGCCACAGTTGGCCAAGCATTTCTACAAGCAGGCCGTCGAAGAGCGCAATCACGCGATGATGATCATTCAGTATTTCTTGGATCGCGGCATCAACGTGGAGCTGTCGGGTGTGGACCCCGCCAAGGGGCAGTTCGAGACCGCACGTGAACCGATCGCCCTCGCGCTGAGCCATGAGAAGACGGTCACCGAGCAGATCGTGCACCTCGCAAGCACCGCCCGCGAGGAGGGCGACTACCTCGGCGAGCAGTTCATGCAGTGGTTCCTCGAGGAACAGGTCGAAGAGGTCGCAAGCATGACCACCCTGCTGGCCATCGCCGATCGCGCGGGCAGCAACCTGTTCGACCTCGAGAACTTCGTCGCACGCGAGATGGGCGGCGTCACAGACACCTCCCGGGCCCCCAAGGCGGCCGGCGGTTCCGTCTGAGCTCCGGTGAGTGGTGGGCAAGTCTCTGCACTCGCCCACCACTCACCGTGCAGGAGCGCCTATCGCAGGGTGACCTGACGGCCACGCAGTCCGTCGCGGGCGCGTCGTTCCTCGGTGGTGAGGGGCGCGTCGACGGCGAGAGCCTGCGCCAGCCGCTCACCGAGTTCGATGGTCCCCGCTGCCCATTCGTTGGGGTGCTTCTCCCGATCGAGGTCGAACACCGGGACCAGCAGTCCGTGCGTCCGGAACGATCCGGCATACCGTGAACCGTCACCTAGGTGCAGACCACCGGTGGCGTGCACGCGCGCGAGAGCGAGCATCAGATCGTCTTCGTCCTCCGGGCGCACCCAGCGCAGGTGTGCCTTCTCGCCCGCATCGACCCACCATGCCCCGACGATGCCATCGGCCTCAATTCGGGCGGAGGGCATGATCGCCGCATTCGCGTGCTGCACGGTGGTCGCGACCTCGGGTGTCGGTTCCACGCTTTCGGGGATCCACCAGTTGAAATCCTGGTGCACAGTGATGTCGAGAAGCGCATCCGCGTCGATCACATCGGCCAGAGCGGGCGTCTCGGAATCGGGGCCGGCGGAGGCGAGCGACCCACCAGCTGCAGCTTCGCGGACCCAGGTGACCGATGCGGCCAGATCGGCACCGAGATCGGCCGAATGCGCTTGGACCTGCACCCCGACGAAGCCGGTGGCACTGTCCCCTTCCTCACGGACAAGTGCCGCGACTGCACCCGGCAGCACGGTCGCGAGCGTCACTGAGCGCTGCGAATCCTTCAAGGGAAGCGGGGCGGTCGCCGACGGCACGAATTCGCGCAGCGCCACCAGATCACATTCGGCCGCGAGGCCTTCGAACGGCCGGGTCACTGCCGTCGCAGCGTTCTCCCGTTCCGCCTGTCGCTGCGCGATCTTCTCGGCGCGGGCACTACCTGGCTTCGGACCACTGTTTCTCTTGCTCTTCTTTCCCACGAAGCCAAAACCTACACCGTTGCGGCAACGTGCAAAAGCGTGTCCTGAGCCCGAACCTCTCGGTCCCGACGTCGACCCGCACCATGTCCGAGATCCGACCGTCCGCGCCATTGGATCGCTGCGATCGATCGCCAACCCTGCAGTGCTGTGCCACCCGACCATCGAAGAGTTGGAAGATCAATAAGCGAGAAACCGCCGATTGTCTTGCATTTCAAGCGGGCTGAGCGGCACCGGCAACGGATGTAGTGGGATCGCACCACCAACCCGCCACCGGCAATGTCACCAAGGGGATGCAATGACCGACAAGACCAATACTCATGACGATGATGAACCGAGATTGCTCAGCAACGTCTGGTCTGCCGAGCAGTGCTCCAAGTTCCTGAACGTCACACAGGGCACCTGGCGGTCATATGTCAACCGGCCCGGCAAGCGAAACCCTGCACCTCAGCCCGTCCACAGGTTCGGTAAGACTCCGGTCTGGGATCCCGAGGAAGTGCGTGAGTACGCGAAGAGTCGTTATAGGGCGCTGAACTCTTGACGACCGGGCGGCGTCGGGTCTGACGCACCTACCCCTGAACGGGTAGGTCGGCTATGCGTCCTTGACTGGGATCTCGTCGAGGAACTGAAGCATCAGCTCCCGGATCACCGGATTATCGAACGGGTCCTCGGCGCGGATATCGTCGAGGAGTTCACGGCTCAGTGGTCGCTTCAACTCCCAGGCCGCCTCGATCGCGGACTGGATAGCCAGCCCGAACTCGCCGGCACTGGCCGGTCCCTCGATCCCCGCGAGGTCGCCGAAGTCTCCGTCCATCTCGGCGTGAATGCGCTCATACATCGCCATTTCTTCCAGATGCCCCACGGGGTCACCTCCACTTCCCATCGCGGATCTACAGCGGGCATTGCTGATGCTCGAGGCAGGCCCGAAACCGATCCGGCTGGTCGACAACCTCAGGAACCTGAGCGGAAACCTAACGAAACCCGTTAGCCGAGACGCTCGGTCGGCGATCTCACTCGGGTTCAGGGGTACTTGATCATTGTTTCTCCTGCGGTTTCTTGAGCTCCTTACGAATGATTGTGACGGCAAGGAACAACCAGGCAATACCCCAGATGACCGCGCGGGTAGGCGTGAAGTTATATGCCAGGAGCACGGCGGCGAAGACCGTAAACGCGATGAGATACGCGATCAGGCCTGTTTTGAGCCTCTGCATGGTCAACCTTCCAGGTCGGTGTGGCTTGCAATTCGTGTGTGGAAGACTTACCAGGGGACCAGCCCGGTAACAGCGGGCTGGTCCCTCTTCGGTCGCTTTCGGTGTCTGCCCTTGCGCTACGTCCTTGACCGAGATCTCGTCGAGGAGCTTAAGCATCAGCTCAAGCGGCCTGCGCGCGTGATCATTCGCAGGCAACGCCGTCGCCGTCCCGGTCGAGCTTGCCGCGGTAGCCGGGTTCACCGACGTAGATGGGTGCGGCACCTGCGGCTCTCGCTGCGCTGCAGTTCTTGAAATAGACCGCGCCACCACTTGGTGCCGGCGCCGGTGCCGGTTCCTGCGGAACGGGTGCGGGCAGCGGTGGTGGGGGAGCGACGGTGGTGGTCGGCACCGAAGGAATCAGGTCCGGACCAGGCGCGGTTGCGGCACCGCAGTCGGACAACACCCGTGTGATGGCGTCCTTTTCGGCCTGCGTCACCCACAGCCCGTACTCGGCTTTCACCTGTACCTGCCGTGTGACGTACGTGCATCTGTAGGACTTGTTCGGCGGCAACCAGGTTGCCGCGTCACCGTTACCCTTCTGCCCGTTCGTCGGTTTGTCGTGGTCGCACCTTTGGTGCAAGAGGTATGTCACAGATTGAGTTTGCGGGTCTGGACCACGGCCAGTCACCACGTGCTGAAGGCGAGCAGACGGCTGAGACTGCGGAGGTAAGTCGGGTACGGCACTCGGTGCGGCAGCTCGGTTCGTTCGGCCTACCCACACCCAGGAGCGTCGCGAGACCCGCAGCCATACCCCAGTCGTTATTGTCCCACTGGGAAGAAAGTCCGATTTGCGAGGTTCTCGACGCATAGAACCATCACTTCCCGGCCAGTCTCAACATCACCGACGAAAGAGGAACCGTTGAAGAAGTCAGTTCGCGCCGCTGTGACGGCAGTGGTTGCCGCCCCGCTCCTCGTAGCTAGCCTATCGGCCCCGGAAGGACACGAAACGAAATGACTGGATGGACCCGACAGGCTCGACTGGCCTGGCTGCTCTCCGGGCTGGGACTCGGCCTGTCCGTGCTCAACGTCGCGGTCGCGGCAGTCGGTGGCCGGTCGCTGACCTGGCCGCTGATCCTCGGCGCCGTGGTCCTGGTGCTCGTGGGCGTGAATGCCCGGCTGCTGATCAGGGACAGGAACAGGGCAGAGCCTCCCAGCTGAGCCGTACAGCGACGCACAGGGCGACATGTAGGACCACTCACCCACCCGGCGCCCGTTCGGGGTGCACCGTGGACGTGAGACGCGCTCAGTGAGACGTGTCGTCGAGGTCGGTTCGTGCCCCTCTACCTGGCCGGTTGGCGTTCCATTCGTCGATGGTCTCCACACGCCAGCCGAAGTTACGGCCGATCTTGGCGTCAGCCTCTGGCAGGTAGCCGCGAGCGTCGTAGCCCTTGATAGCGGACAGGGTCAGGCCTAGATGCTCTGCGATCTCTCCGCGACTCAGATACTTGATCATCGGTTTATCCTCCTGAGCTCTCTGCGACCGAGCCAGAACACAGTGAACGCCCAGACGATGCCCCAGACGATCGCGCGGGTAGGGGTGAAGTTGTACGCCAGGAGCACACCAGTAAGGGCGGTGTACGCCAGGAGCACACCAAACATGGGTGTCATGAACCTCTTCATCGGACCTTTTTCTGTCGGTGTCGGTGGTGCGTTGCAATTCGTTGAGTGGAAGACTGCCAGGTGGGACCAGCCCGCTAAGTTCGGGCTGGTTCCACTTGGTGCGGAGGGTTCAAACATTCGCGAGAGTGTCGCGAGAGTCCGGGAGGTAGTTCCCCCCACCCCGTCACACCAGGGGAGTGCTGTTCGGGGCTCTCGAGGCAGGATCGGCCCATGACGACACCGGACTGATCGAATGGGGGATCAATTGGACGGTGTACGGACACAAGGACCGCACTAGGTGGCTCAACCACCGTGACCCGATGGATTGGGTGGCCGACCCCGAAACCACGGCGGAACTCACCGACCCCGAACTCGCGTTCCCGGTCACCCCGACCGGCCCGATCCAGTTCGGTATTCCCGACGAGTCGGGTTTGTACGCTGCCGCCGTGCACTTCATCCCGTTCCCCCGGTGGGCTGGCGACACACCCGAGCACCCCGCCGTCCGGGTGTCGGCCCTCAAGGGCATCGTCTACTAAGAGCAGACGGGGTGGGGCAGGACACCGACCTAGCGACACGTCCCCGTTGGACTACCGTCACGTCACACCCGAGCAGGGGTTGTGTGACCAACCCAGGGCAAATGTTCACAGTGACCGCGGCCGCCGAAGCGCGCCGAGTATCGCGGAAGACGATCACGCGGCGCCTCGACCAGCTGCGGGACAGTGGCGCCTACAAAGATGCGGCTGGGGTCTGGGTGATCCCACTCGCCGCGCTACTGCACGCCGGACTGACACCGGGTAGGCCAGCGCCCCCCGATGCTGTCCACGTGCCCCAGGGCGACGACATAGGCCACCAGGACACACGGCCCACCTCCGAGGTGCAGGCACAAATGGCGGACCTACAGCGTCGCGCCGAGGTTGCCGAAACCCTGGCCGCTGAGCGTGCTGAGCAGATCACCGACCTACGGCGCACGCTCGCGATGCTCACCACGGGACGACCGGACACGACCCCGCCACCGCAGACGGACGCGAGACAACGCGGCCTGCTCGGGCGCCTGGTCGACGGTCTCGGCTTGTAGGAATGAGACCGACTACGTCGCCGAGCATGGTGCCGCGTTTGGTCATGATCCGCCGCGCCAGCGTTTGCACTGCCGTGGCCTGATATTCGAGCAATTGCTTGCTGATCTCGGACGGCACCGAGTACTCGGCCAATCCCTCACGCACGTCGCGGGACAGGTCGTAGCAGACCTTCAAGAGCACCTCGTACGGCCGACGAGGTTCGCGGCGAACCCACGACTCGTCGAGTAGATCCAGCACGTCGGCGGTGACCGGCCGACTGAACCGGTCGCTCCAGCGGTCCTCAAACCACTGCGCCAGATCTTTGGCACCGGAGGTGTCCAGGACGTCGACGTTCAGTTCGAGGTTGTGGATCAGGCCCGGCGCGGTGAGGTTCGAGGAGCCGACGAACCCGGTGATCGGGTTGTTCAGGTCCTGTCGGTGGCAGATGTAGGTCTTGCCGTGCAGCGGGCGGCGGGTGAACACTTTGATCTCCACCGCGCCCTGGGCGAGCAGATCCCGCAGTGACTGCAACGCGGCACGGTCGGCGTTGGTAGGCAGGCCCCGCATCAACTGTGTGCGGAGCTGCTCGAGCAGATGCGCCTTACGTTCGCGGGCCGTGTTCGCGTCCGCATCCGGACGTGGTGTGCCGTCGACGCTGGCCTGGAGATCGTCCAGGGTCTCCTGTTGCGGTCCGGTCATGACCATCCCGATCAGGATTCGTACCACCGGACCGACCGCGCCAGCAGCAACCTTTTCCTTGACCAAGGCATCGAATACTGACCAGCCGCGGAGATTGAAGTAGCCAACCGCAACATCCATCCGTTCCGAGATCTGCAGCGACTGTTGAAGATGCGAGCCCAGGTCGGACTTGATGTTGTCGAAGATCCGTGCCACTCGGGTCAGCACTCCTTCAAGGCAAAGTTCAGAGGTAGTTGTACGTGAGGCATTCCGACAGGGCGATTTTGGACTGCAACCTAACAAGACGGCTTGTTCTCGAGCCTGCTTGTTGGCAAGTTTTCTTTATTGCAAAAAGGTTTGTAACCTTGCAGTTCAGCTTGATTTTTGACTCAGCCAGAGTTCGAAGGCTTCGGCGGTGGCGGCCTGCAGGGTGGTTCCGCGGGTGGCGATGGCGATCTTCACTTGGCGCAGGAGTTCCGGGTCGAGACGGGCCGAGAACTGTGTCAGCTTCGCCGGCTCGGCATCGGGGGCTTCCGTCTTATTCGGTGCGAGGGGGTGGGTTTCGGTGTCGGGTGCCTTGGTCAGCTTCTTGCCGCCGAAGGCGCCTGCCGGTTGATGCTTGGTGGGCATGGTCATCCCTTCTTGACGATGCGGGTGAGGAACTCGTCGAAGATCTCGATCAGGTCGGCGGCACGGCTGCCGTACGAGTGGATCGGATCGCGGGCGCCGCGGGCTTCGGTGAGGACCGTCCGCATCGGTACGGCTGGCTCCCAGAGCCGCTCGCCGAGGGCGTCGCCGAGCTCTGCGGCACGGAAGTCGGCTTCCCGACTGCGCGGCGGGACCTTGTTGAGGACCACGCCGAGAACTTCGAGGTCGGGGTTGTAGTGCTCGCGGACGGTCTCGATCGTGTCCATGACGTTGGCGACGCCGGCACTGGCGTCGATGCTCGGCTCCGTCACGATCAGGACGCCGGTCGCTGCGATCAGAGCATTCGATACCAGCTTGCCCACGCTCGGCTGGCAGTCGATGAGGATCAAGCCGAACCTCGACGCAGGCCGGGTCAGGATTCGAGCCAATTCTTGGTGCGGCCGGGGTAGTTGGTGGCCACCCAACTGACGCCGAGTTCGCGGCACAACTCGACGTCGCTGCGGCTGTCGACGGTCCAGCAGTAAGTGGCACGTCCCGCGGCGGCGGCCCTGTCGACGATGTCTGGGTGCTCGTGCAGGGTCTTCACCGACGGCCCGACCGCGGTAGCCCCGACCGTCGTCGCCGCTCCCCCGCCGAGGACTCGGGCAGATTCGCCGAGCAGGACCGTCGGGAGCAGTGGCGCCGAGCGCCTGATCCGCCACACCGCTCCGGCGGAGAACGACATGACGACAGCACGCGCATGGTCGGCGGACGGCGGCGACCCGACGCCGAAACGATGCAGCTCGGCGAGCACCTTGCTCTCGACGAGGCCACCGAAACGGACAGGATGCTTGGTTTCGATGAACAGCTTCACCGGTCGCGCAGACCAGTCCAGCGTGAACGCGATCAGAGCGCTGAGTTCGAGGAGATCGGCCGGTTCATCCGGGGTGCCGTAATTAAAAACGGCCAACTCGTCGCGCGTCATCTCACTGACGACGCCGGTACCCGTGGAGGTGCGGTCGATGGTGCGATCGTGGACGCACACCAGGTGGCCGTCCCGAGTGAGTCGCACGTCGCACTCAAGGCCGTCCGCTCCCTGTTCCAGCGCCAGTTCGTACGCGGCGAGCGTGTGTTCGGGCCGGGCCGCGGATGCGCCGCGGTGCGCCACCACGAGGGGTCCTCGCCGGTCGGGGCTCACGGTGCGAGAGCTTCCCGGTCGGCGACCACCCAGCGAGTGACGGCACCCTTCGATCCCGTCACAGTCCGGCCTTCGAGCCTTCGGACGACCATCAAGGTCAGGACAGCGGTTACGGACGCGATCAGTGCTGTGAACGCGGACAGCAGCACCCCGTCGGCCATGATTTGAAGACCGGGTCGCGAGCGCCAGAACCAGTTGAAGACGACGAGCAGGGCTCCGAAGACCCACAGACTCCACCAGGCGCGGACCAGCGTGACTGCACGGGGATCCCTGCGGATCACCTCGAGTAGAAATACCCCCGGCATCACCAGATTCAGGCCAGGCACGGCGCACCCGACGATCACCTCGCCGATCGACCGTGGGTCTGACGTCTCGGATCGGTCGAACGTACGACGACGAATCCGCAGCAGCCAGCACACTGCGCCGATTCCGGACAGCAGCGCGAATAGCGTCCCGCCGACCTGGGCCACAAACACCGCGAAATCGGACACTGCAAGCACCGTCGGGTCGATCAGCCGGGTCCGGTTGCGGACCAGAACGCCGTAGCGTGCCAATTCGGCCAGGACTGCGAGTCCGTAGAGGCTCGCGGTGAGAGTTAGGAAGACGGCCACCTTGTCGGCGAGCAGTTCCGGCCAGTTGCGGCGTGCGGCAGGCATCTCGACCCGATCGCGCAACCCCCACCGCGGGATTTCCGTGTAGCGCGGTGTGGGACTCGGCGCCGATGAATCCGACGTAAGGCCGGCCCTCTGCAGCGGCGACCGCGCAATCCAGCGGAAGCCTCGCCGATCCGGTGGGAGGAACTGGTCTGTCCGGACCGGAGCAAGCAGTATTCCGTGGCAGCGGGGGCACCACTGCGTCGGAGCACCGACGACTGGCCACCGGCCCGCGCATCGCGCGCACACTTGAATGAGGCTCATGTCCTCCGCACCCACTTCACATCGCCGATTCTTCCACGACCTGGGTATGCGGGCAGACGACTGTCGAATCTTCCCGCGTGAACCAAACATGTGAGCTGAGACACAAGAATTCGGGAGTTATCCACAGTTTCCACAGCTTCATGCACAGTTTTGACCGTTGTGAGTGGTGCTTATACACAGGTCAGAGCGTATTCGAAACCGTGACTGTTGACAGGTTCGAGCGGCCGGTCCACAGCAGTGGACAATTTGACACCGCAGCCTGGTGAACGACGCTCGGCCCGGAATTACCCCTCCAGTTCGGGCTGCCCGCGAAGCAACCCGAGAACTCCGGACCGAGCGTCGTTTCCCCACCCCCTTCGGGGCGAGAACGCCCCGATACTTGTACTGACGCAGTCCGGCGCGATCTGGTTCCACCGAACTTGTGATCTCGCCGAACCCTGTAATCTCGGGGACCGATGATGGAAGATGTCGGGTCGCGGTGGCACGTCGGGCCTACCCGAGTTCTCCAGGTCGCGGCAGTTCTCATCACGGCACAACTGCTCGTGCGGGCATGGGTGGCCGGTCGCGGCGGCTACTACTGGGACGACCTGATCCTCGTCGGACGCAGTGCAAGCGTCCCGTTGTTCTCCGGCGATCTTCTTCTCTACGACCACGACGGCCACTTGATGCCGGGAGCCTTCCTGGTCGCGGGAGTCGTGACGCGGATCGCGCCGTATCAATGGATACTGCCGATGTTGACGATGGTCGCGTTGCAAGCGGTCGCGTCGTTTGCGGTCTTCCGGTTGTTGCGCAAGATCCTCGGCCCACGGCCGGCCCTGCTGATCCCGCTGGCGCTGTACCTTTTCGCTCCACTGACCTTGCCTGCGTTCGCGTGGTGGGCGGCCGCGCTCAACGCGCTGCCGCTGCAGATCGCGCTCGCTTGGGTGGCGGGCGACGCACTCGAACTGTGTCGGACGGGGCGTCGGCGGTACGCGTTCTCGGGCACACTCGTGCTGATCGCGTCGCTGCTGTTCTTCGAGAAG
This sequence comes from Rhodococcus marinonascens NBRC 14363, assembly GCF_001894885.1. Lineage (GTDB taxonomy): Bacteria > Actinomycetota > Actinomycetes > Mycobacteriales > Mycobacteriaceae > Rhodococcus_F > Rhodococcus_F marinonascens. The sequence goes on along the minus strand of NZ_BCXB01000034.1, from coordinate 28,807 downwards.
TCCGTTCTGGTTCCGTTCGTCGCGTTCGCGACGGTGGCCCTCTTCAGCTATATCGACAGTCGCGAGCGGCCTTTCCAGTCGACGCTGCGCCAGTGCGCACTCTCAACACTGCGCCGGGGCGCACCGCTCTGGATCGCGTCGGCAGTGGTGCTCGCTACGTGGGCTTTGGTCTACCTCTCCTGGGTTGAGTCCCGGTTGGTGCGACCGAACGGTGTGGCCGCGTTCGAATTGTTCAATCACGCCACGTCGCGGGGCCTTCTCCCCACCCTCATCGGTGGCCCATGGGCGTGGGCGCGCTGGATCCCGAGCCCAGCATGGGCCGCCCCCTCGACGATGCTGGTGGTGGCCGGCTGGGTTGCCTTCGTCGTGGCTGTGGTTGCCACCGTGCGGCGCAAGCGTCGCATCGTCGGAGTGTGGATCCTCACGGCCGCATATTTCCTCCTGTCGGTGACGGCGATGGTCGTCACCCGATCGAGCGACAACACCGCCTATGAACTCGCACAGACCCTGCGCTACTTCACCGACACCGCGGTGATCCTGGCGATCGCCTTCGCCTTGATCGCCCACGCCCCTCATCGGAGCGCTGCCCCCATCCGGGTTCGGCCGCTCGTTGCGGTTGCCGCCGTCACCGCGTTCGTCGCCAGCAGCCTGTGGTCGACGTACACGTTCACCCGGAGCTGGGACGAGAACCCGACCACCGACTACCTCACGACCGCGCGTGCGTCGCTCGCGGAACACAATGACGCGCCGATCCTCGATCAGCCCACCTCCATCTGGGTACTGCTGCCGGTCGCCTACCCCTACAACATGGTGAGTCGGCTCCTCGGCCCACTGCGTGATCGCCCCGAGTTCTCCGACAGCACTCCGGACCTGCGGATGATCGACGACGACGGTTCTGTGATCGACGCCCAGGTCACGTGGGTGCGATCGATTGAGCCCGGCGCGGTCCCGGACTGTGGGTACCTTGTCGATCAGCGGAGTTTCGTGCCGCTCCCTCTCAACGGTCCGCTGATCGGCTGGGAGTGGACGGCGGAACTCAACTATTTGGCCGACGCCGACGGGGAAATCTCGGTCGCGATGGAGGACGGCGACCCGGTGCGGGTGCCGGTGCAGCGCGGCCTGAGTTCGGTGTTCGTGCGCCTCATCGGTGGGGGCCAGAGCTTACGGGTGAGCACCCTCACGCCTAACCTATCCGTCTGCATCGGCGTCGGACCGGTCGGCGTTGTAGTGCCGAAGTAATTAACTACCTGCCGTACCGCGACCAGGCGACGCGGGCACTGGCCGCACCGACGATCGCGGCGGCGGCCTCGTCCCAGCCGGCGGCGGGCAGTCCCAGCTTCGCGAAGAGCGAGCGCCGAGCCTCGGTCATTTCGAGCTTCGCGCCGGGGAACCGCTTCTCCACAACCTCACGCAGCGTGCCGACGCCATCCACGATGCCGAGTTCGGCGGCGCGGCGGCCCAGCCAGACGTCACCGTCGAACAAGTTCGCCCCAGCTGCCTTCAACTTCTCGCCACGCCGCCCGACCACCCAGTCGCGGAACTCGTCATGGATGCCTTCCTGGATCGTATTCAGCCACTCGACATCCTCGGACTTCTCCACGAAGAACGGGTCCAGGCGGGCTTTCGATTCCCCGGCCGAGTGAAGTCGCCGTTCGATGCCGAGGCGCTCGATCAATTCGGAGAACCCGAAGCCGGCCGAAATGACGCCGATGGAGCCTACGACGGAGGTCGCGGTCGCGTAGATCTCGTCGGCCGCGCACGCCAGCCAGTAACCACCGGACGCCGCGACGTCCTCACAGAACGCAATCACGGGCACTTCGTGCTCGGTGGCGAGTTGCCGGATGCGGGAGGCGATGTATTCACTCTGGGTCGGTGAACCGCCAGGACTGTTGATCAAGAGCGCGACGGCTTTCGCGCCGCGCGTGGTGAACGCCCGCCGCAAAGGCTCCTCTACGGATTCCGCGCTGAGAACACGAGAGAAGCCCGCGCCACCCGGAGCGATCATTCCGTGCAAGCGCACCACTGGGACCACGCCGTCGCCGGAACCTCCCAGCCGGACCGGCAGCTTGTCAACCAGCGGTTTCGGCAGAGTCAACGGGTTCTTTGCCATGGAGCAAGCCTACCGAGGACGGATCGGGCACAGTGGTAGCCATGGAATTGCGAGTCTTTACCGAACCTCAGCAGGGCGCCACCTACGACGATCTCTTGACCGTGGCGTTGGCCGCCGAACGATGCGGGTACGGCGCGTTCTTCCGGTCGGATCACTATCTCCCGATGAACGTCGAGGGGTTACCCGGGCCCACGGATGCGTGGATCACCTTGGCCGGACTGGCCCGTGACACGTCCACGATCCGTCTGGGCACGCTCGTCACGTCCGCGACATTCCGCCGTGCCGGACCGCTTGCCATCTCGGTGGCGCAGGTGGACCAGATGAGTGATGGCCGCATCGACCTGGGGATCGGCGCAGGCTGGTACGAGGAGGAACATCAGGCGTACGGCATTCCGTTCCCGTCGCTCAAGGAGCGATTCGAACTGCTCGAAGACTCTCTCGCCGTCATCACCGGACTGTGGCGCGCTCCCGTCGGCGAGACCTTCTCCTACGAGGGAACGCACCTGACGATCAAGGATTCGCCTGCCCTGCCGAAGCCGAAGCAGCCACAGGGTCCGCCCATCGTGATCGGTGGCGGCGGCAAGAAGAAGACCCCGGCACTAGCCGCGAAATACGCGGATGAATTCAACGTCCCCTTCCAGTGCGCCAACTCTACGCGCGCCGCAATCGACCGGGTACGACTCGCGTGCAAGGCGATCGATCGTGACCCAAGCGAATTGGTGTACTCCAACTCACTCGTCCTCTGCTGCGGCCGCAACGAGGAGGAGGTCTCGCGGCGCGCCGCGTTCATCGGGCGCGACATAGGCGAACTGCGGGAGAACGGACTGACCGGGTCGCCCGCCGAACTGGTCGACAAGATCGGCCGCTACGTCGAGTCCGGGTCTCAGCGGATCTACATGCAAACCCTCGACCTGAGCGATCTCGACCACCTCGAACTGGTCGCGAGCGAAGTCATGCCCCAGTTGTGATGCCCGACCGGGCTCAGTGCCGGGTGGGTGAGTCCAGGAACTGACGGATCTCGCGGTCCCATTGGGCGTAACGTGCGCGGTTCAGGAGAGTCCGGCTGATCGCGAATCCGGACGACCCGATCGTCATCACCGCGAACCAAGTGAAGAGCCCGGCGGTCACACCGGCTACCCGTGCCGAGCCCGGCGACATCGGTTTGGTAGCGAGGTTCCCGTCCGTGTCGACCCAGATCTGCTCGTGCGTGCCGGACGAGGTGGCGGGGTCGACGGCGATGTTGCCTTGACGGACGTCGGCGCCCCACGCCCACTCGGCGGGCGCGGTGTAGACCACCGGCGTGGCGAACTGCGAGGTTGCGGACACGCTGGACGCGGCGGCGAGTGTGGTCGCGGTTGCGGTGCTGTACTGCGCGGCCTGCTGCTGCGCCAGGTCCGTTTGACTGTCGATGGTCCGGGCACCCGCCACGACGGCGAGTGGCAGCATGACGAACGCGAGCAGCACAAGCACGATGGTGAGCCGGCGCTCGATCCGATCCGAGCGTCGGAGAAGTGGATTGTCCCGACGGGAAGAGTGCTTGCGCGGTCCCCGCGGATGAGAATTGATCCACATTCCGACCCCACCTCCCGCTCACAACCCCTACGATTGGGGTCGTACGATAGGGCGAACGGGATCAGGTCGATAGGGTGTGTCTTCGCACCGGGCCCTTCTACCATCGCCCTCTCACGAACCTGTTGCGCTACCAAGACTACCGCCGCGTCGGGTCGGGCGAAAGGCCCGCGTTTCGGCGGCGCAAAAATTCGGTTGCACAGAAGCTCCCGATCCGCCGACGAATTCGCGATCCTCGATATTGGAATCAGCAGTCCGTGAAATCAGTTACCTGCCATACACTTCGGAGGAAGTATCGGCAAGAATCACCTGATCCGACAGTCGGAGCGGACTAGGACGGTGGCCGGATGTCCGTCTGCGCCGGAACCTCGTACTGCTTCAGCAACCCCACGGGGCAACTGACTCCGGTGGCGTGCACCGGACAGTACCCGCCAGGGTTCTTCGCGAGGTACTGCTGGTGATAGTCCTCGGCGTAGTAGAACTGCGTGAGCGGCGCGATCTCGGTGGTGATCGCACCGTAGCCGGCGTCGGCGAGGCGCCCCTCGAAGGCTTCGGCGGTGGCTTCGGCGATCTCGACCTGCACCTCGTCGAACGTGTAGATGGCCGAACGGTATTGCGTTCCCTTATCGTTGCCCTGCCGCATACCGTGCGTCGGGTCGTGGTTCTCCCAGAAATGCGCGAGGATCTCGGCGTACGAAATGATCTTCGGATCGAATACCACCAGCACCACCTCGGTGTGACCGGTACGACCCGAGCACGCCTCTTCGTAGGTGGGGTTGGACGTGTAGCCGCCGGCATACCCGACTGCGGTGGTGTAGACACCCTCGAGTTGCCAAAACTCCTTTTCGGCGCCCCAGAAACATCCCATGCCCAGCACCGCGCGCTCCATGCCCTCCGGGAACGGGTGCTCGAGAGAGTGACCGCTCACGAAGTGCGTCGCCAGAACCGGTATCGGCCGATCGCTTCCGGGGAGGGCACCCTCGGCGGTTACCATCACGGATTCAGCGGAGGCTCGACCCAGAAGGTCGTCGTACCAAGACATGATTCGATGCTACCCGCGGCGGCGGCGAACCCTCCTTCGCGAGCGCCGACCGCCTGCGCATCCGCTCGGCTAGCGCAGCCACCCACCGCGTCGACGGGATCTCCACCCACCGATAAAGAGCCTCCGACACCAGGGCGGTCACGACGAGGAACGCAACGACTGCTCCGGTCGCGCCGAACGGACCGACTGCGGTCTCGTACACCCGGTAGAGGACCAGCGTGTGGACGAGGTAGATCGCATAGCTGCGCGTGGCCGTCCACCGGATCACGGCCCAGTGCGCCGCAGGCCCGTTGTACCGGCCGATCAGCACGACGGACAAGGTGACCACGAAGAACGTCCACAGGTAGTGATTGCCGGCCCAGTAGACCCGGAAGTCGGTGGCCAACCGAATCACCTCGACCTGTGCGATCAAGGCGACCACGATCCACCGGTTGTCCGCGAGCCGCGCCCAGGCAAGGTAGAGGATCTGTCCGAGGAAGACGGCCGGCAGCGTCGCGGCGATCTTCGAGAGCATCGGGACCGCGTACGGCTGCGGCACGTAGATGTTGTAGAGCAGGATGAGCGAGCAAATGGCAGCGCCGGCCATCGGCATCGCGATCGGTACTGAGCGCAGCACGGGACGCGCCGCCACACAGGAGAAGTAGAAGAGAACCTGCACGGCGAGGGTCCAGGTGACACCGAGAACCGCCACCTCGGGTTTGAGGAAGAAACCACCGAGCACAAAACTCAGGGCCGCCTCGACATTGGATACCCCCTCCTGCCCGCTGAACATTCCATTGATGCCGAGACGCACCAGAACAATCGCGGCGAAGATGGCTACCCAGAATGCGGGCAGAATGCGCCCGAGTCGGTTGAGCAGAAAATGCCCGGGCTCGTGACGAATGGCCGATCGGGTGATCAACATACCGGTCAGCATCATGAAGATGGCCACCCCGAGAAAGGACAAATGCTGGTTGAGGCCGCCTACTTCGATGAGTGACCGATGGACGACGTCTATGGCCCACCATCCGGTGCCGAGGTCGTCGATCAGATAAAACGAAATGTGCGAGTAGATAACGGCCAGAACTGCCAAAAATCGGAGCAAATTCGCGCCTGTGAGGTGGACACGCGGCGCCGCCGCATGCGAATCCACAACAGGCAGTAGCGAAGGCACCGCCACAGCTTAGCCTGTCGCGCTCACGGCGAGTGACTCGGCACCATACACCGGAAATCGAAAATGGTCACTCTACCTGCGGGAATGCGTCACTGAGGTCCGTAGTCGCCCAATCGGAGGAGTTCTGTCAGCGAAAAAGTCTAAGCCCTGCGTTCCACAAATTGTCCGAATCGACGCAGGAAGGTGTGTCGTGTCGCGAACCAGGGCGTGATCGAGGCTGGGCTGCGTGGGCCGAACTCGATCAGAATCGAGGCTTGCTGGCTCCGTTCACCCATATCAACTCGTTCTCGCGTCGATCGCCGGCGCCCGAGAACGTTTTCGGACGACCGAACTTTCTTTTTCGAGCATCGCCCCCCTCCGCTTCGATGTTTGCGCAGGGTGTACCAATGACATGGGGCAGAAACCCGGACGAGATCGGGTAGAAGCCCGAAGACGATTAGAGAAGACGGGTGTCCGGCGTGTGCTCGCACCCGAAAAACCAGGGCTTCCAGGCCCGCAAAGAAGGGACGCTCGTGTCTGATTACACGCTGCCGGAACTCCCCTACGATTACGCCGCTCTCGAGCCGCACATTTCCGGCAAGATCATGGAGTTGCACCACGACAAGCACCACGCGGCCTACGTGAAGGGCGCGAACACGGCCCTCGAGAAGATGGCCGAGGCCCGCGAGGACGGCACGATCGCGGACAAGGCGCTCCTCTTCTCTCGCAACCTCGCCTTCAACCTCGGCGGCCACACCAACCACTCAATCTTCTGGAAGAACCTGTCTCCGAACGGCGGCGACAAGCCGACGGGCGAACTGGCCGCCGCGATCGACGACCAGTTCGGGTCGTTCGACAAGTTCAAGGCGCACTTCACCGGTGTCGCCACCACCATCCAGGGTTCCGGTTGGGCACTGCTGGGCTACGACACCATCGGCCAGCGTCTGGTCATCGAGCAGATGACAGATCAGCATGGCAATATCACCGCCGCGATCATCCCCGTCGTCATGCTCGACATGTGGGAGCACGCCTTCTACCTCGACTACCAGAACGTAAAGCCGGACTACGTGAAGGCTTGGTGGAACATTGTGAACTGGGCGGACGCGACAGAGCGCTTCGACCGCGCACGCACCCAGGGGGCAGGCATCATCGGCTAGATGCACTCCACCTTCGCACGAGCGCACAGAACGCCGGTTTCGGTGCTCCTGTGCGTTCGTGCTTGTTTTTTGGCGATTGCTGCTATTTCGATCAGGGCGAGCGTCCAATAGGCTTCGGACGTGACCGAATCCATACATGCCCGGGACGAGATGCTCGTCCATGCCTTTCGAGACGACGCCCTCGGCGATCTCGACGCCACAGGCGTCGCGGAACGGATCGCCACGCGGGAGGTGTCGATCCGCGAGGTGACCGAAGCCGCGATCGCTCGCGCCGAGTCGGTCGAACCCGCTCTGAACGGACTGGCCTGCGCCGACTTCGATCGTGCGCTGACCGAAGCCGACCGCCCGCACCGAGGCGTTTTCGCCGGGGTGCCGACCGTCGTCAAGGACAACGTCGACGTTGCCGGCCTGCCCACGCAGCACGGTAGCGTCGCATTCGCTGCGAAACCTGCCCGAGCGCACGGCGACTTCGTCAAGCAATACCTGTCCACCGGTGTGCTCTCGCTCGGCAAGAGTCGCCTACCCGAATTCGGGTTGAGCGCGTCCACCGAGTTCGTAGACGCCGAACCCGTGCACAATCCGTGGAATCTCGCGTTCTCGCCCGGTGCATCGTCAGGTGGTTCGGCCGCGCTCGTCGCGGCAGGTGTGGTGCCGATCGCCCATGCCAATGACGGCGGCGGATCCATCCGCATCCCTGCCGCGGCATGTGGGCTCGTCGGCTTGAAGCCGTCCCGCGGACGGACGGTCTCCAACGCCATGGACACATCGATGCCGATCCGGATCATCGCGCAGGGTGCCGTCACCCGATCGGTCCGGGACACCGCCCGCTGGATGGCCGCCGCCGAACGCCAATACCGCAACCCGGGGCTGCCTCCGATCCGGTTGGTCGAGGGGCCGAGCAGCACCCGCCTGAAAATCGGAGTGGTCGTCGATTCGGTGACAGTCACCCCCACCGACGACGAGACACGGAAATCGGTGCACGCCACCGCAGACCTGCTGGCCGAACTCGGGCATCATGTCGAGGAATGCCCGATGCCGGTGGGCCCCTCGTTCGCCGAGGACTTCGGCCTTTACTGGGGTTTCCTGTCGTTCCTCATTTCCAACGCCGGCAAACGGACGCTCGGGCCGGACTTCGACCGTGATGCCACGGACAACTTGACACGCGGGCTGGCCGCCTTGTACCGAAAGAACATCGCGAAGACTCCCCGGCTGCTCTACCGGCTGCGACGTACGCGCGGCGAGTACGCGAAGGTGTTCCAGAAGTACGACGTGGTCCTGTCGCCCACACTTGCACAAACGACCCCGCGGCTCGGATATCTGTCGCCGACACAGAGTTTCGATGAACTGTTCGACAAACTCATCGCGTACACCGGGTTCACGCCACTCAACAACGCGGCTGGCGGGCCGGCCATCTCACTGCCGATCCACGAGACGTCGCGGGGTCTGCCCCTGGCGTCCCACTTCTCCGCGGACCACGGGGACGAGCGGACCCTGCTCGAGTTGGCATTTGAACTCGAGCAGGCGACGCCGTGGCGGCGGATTCAGGACGTCCGCTGACGGTCAGGCTGTGCGCCTGCTCATCCAGGCCACAGCCCCCGCCAGTAGTACCGTCGTGATCCCAAATCCGATGGCGAGGTGTTCGGCCGTGAGGATCGGGGTGGGCGCGGAGAAAGTGCGCGTCACCGCGACCGGTTCGGCCAACACCGTCGCCAACTGGGTCTGCTGAGCAGACGAGCGGGCCGGCATCGCCGCGACACCCTCGTTGAGATCGGTGGACACTTGCCCAGACAGCGTTTTCAGCGCCGCGAAGCCGTCCACAATCTGTGAGGTGGCGCCGTCCAGCAGTTCCGGGGCCTGATCGGCGATCGGAACGATACCGTCGTTCAACTGCTGTGCCGCGCTGCTGAGCTGATTGCTGGCACCGGTCAGCTGACCCATCGCGACGCGCACGAGTTCGCCGAGGTCGGTCCCCGGGCCGACCTCGCCGCCCAGCAGTGCGGGGACCGAACCCAGCTGTGACGAGAGCAGTCCGAGATCGTCACTGACCTGCTGTAGGGACGGGACGACTGGCGGCGCAAGAGGAGTAGCACTCAGGAGACGGATCGCGTCGTCGACACTCGTCTGCATCTCGGTGGCGCTGTCATTCGCCTGCCCGAGCGTGAGTCCCAGTCCGCTCAGCCTGCCCGCCAGGTCGTCCACGTTCCCCGAAGTCTCACCGACCACCCCCTCGATCTGGTCGGCCACTTCCTGCAATTCCACTGCGCCGGACCGTGCCGTCTCGAGATACGGGAGCAGGGTGTCGGCACCCTCTGTGAGTTGCTGCACCGCAGAGTCGGCCGCGGACGTTCCGGCCGCGAGGAATCCGGCCGCTACCCCCGCCCGTTGGAATGTCATCCGGGACGAGGACGCGTCGGCCAGTAGATCGGCAATGCCGTCGGCACTGATCCGGGATGACACAATTCCGGAAAGCTCGTCGGACGCATCGGAATCAGTGCCCTCGACGTCGACGTCGAGTGTGGCCTGCCGAGGCGTCGTGCTCCAGATGGAGGATACCGCGGCGCTGAAGTCCTCCGGCACGGTCACGGTGGCGAAATAGCTGTCGCCCGATGCCGTGCCCGCGTCGACCACCCGCCAGTCGAAGGACTCGTTGGCCTCGAGCTGCTCGATCAGCTTGTCACTCGCACGCACCGATTTCCCGTCCACCGTCGTGCCAGCATCGGTATTCACGATCGCAACGGTCCGGCTGTCAACCTTGCCTCCGCCCAGGAACACGTACCCGAGTCCCGCCGCAGACGCCACGACCAGGCCGGACAGGGCGGCCGCGGCGATCCGCGGCAAAGTGAAGACCTTTCGCGTCGACTCGGTCCGGGCTTGATTCTCGGATTTCCGTGCGTGCTCAGAGATCATTCCGTCGACGATAGGGGCATCGAGTGGCCCGATATTGTGGCTACTCTGTGGTTTCCCTAAGACGCCCACCCGCATTCCGCACCGTCGCGAAAGGCCCGGGCAACTAACTCCATGCTCTCGTCAGACCAGGCGGTCTGGGCGCGGCGGCGGAGCGCCACATGCACCGTGCGGGCACCGTTGTTTCGGTCGATCCGCAAGAACGGCGACCTCATTCCGACCGGGAAGCTGCGGATCAAGCGGAGCGGACACCGCCTGATCCGCAGCACACACGATCTGCTGTCAGACCGTCCTGAGGAGTCGGTACCACCTAATGGCACCGACCGCAATCAGCAGCATCTACGAAGGGTGCGTCGCAAGCTACAGCCCAAGGAGAATAAGCGGCAGACTCTGGAGCGACGCGCTTCCGCTGACGCTTCCGAGGCTTCCGGCGAGGCCTCCGAGGACAACGAGGGCGGTGATCTGCGGAACCACCACCGGAATCAACGCGATTCCAGCGGCAGCGCCGATCACCGCAGAACCCACCGCAGCAGGGTCAGCGGCAAAAGCGGCAGCAGGGTCAGCGACAAAAGCGCCGATAGGATCAGCGCGAAAAGCGGCGACAGGGTCCGGGGGCAGCATCTCGCTGACCTCATACATGCCGTCGCCGACATGTGTCGATGGTGCGGCTTGTGCTACACCAGTACCGAGGACGGCGACCACCGCGGCAGCAGCGACGCCAACAGTGAGCGTGGACTTCTTCAAAGAAACTCCTTGATGAGTTGGATTGGACTGTGAACGCCTTTGGCGGCACAAGGTAATGCGCAGGTAAATCTATAGCATGCCGGTAGGACAAGCGCCGCATCCGGATGCGAAATCGCTGTTCACGAAGCGCATCTCGCGGCCTGTGACCAGCCGTCGGGATCGAAGGTTGAATTGATAACACCCCTCCCCTTGGTCTTGCCGGCGATTGGATACTCGGTTGCGCTCGCCTCATCGACGAACGTCTTTCGGCGGCCCTGCAGAACTGTGCCTTCTGGCTGCGGTGTCGGCAGTCTGGGTCATCGCGCGCGACAGCAGCGCTCTTCTCCAGCACAGGAAGCTGCTGGCCGAGTGTTCACAAGCGAAGGCACGGCAGTGGGCGAGTATGGGATTAACGTTCCCGCCGGTGATCATGCCTAGTTTCCTTCCGGAGACCGGGAAAGCGGCAATCCGACCGCTCACCCACAGGCTCGCAAAAGCCACCTCCAGGACCGGTATACAGTGGCTGGAGGACAACCCCGTGTGGGCCCCACATGTGGGATGGTTTCCGGCGTGAACGCCGATCCAAAAACGAAACATGGCAGGCCTTTTCGACCGCAGCACCGCCTCAACTACTCCGGAACTACGCGAAGATACCGAGTCCGCCGGAGCGACGAGTCCCGACCATACTGTCTACAGGCAGCAGCGCATCGGACGGAGACCCTCGCCCGGGCGGCAATCGAGATGTCGCTCTGCATGCATTCCACCGAGGGCCCGGCCACCACTTGCCGCTTCTCCGGTGTCGTCGGTCTGCATGCCGACCGACGAGGGCTATAGCGTGCTCCCGCCGGACTGGAAGGATCACGTCGACGAGTCGATCATCGCCGAGGCCGTTTCGACCTGCCCGGTGCAAGCCATCACCGAGCATTCGAGATTGGAAAAGTCATGACCTCCAATTCATTCGCCGAGTTGTACGCGCTGAGTATTCGTTTCAGGGTATAGCTGGAAAGCCCGTCCTACGACGGTGCGGCGAGCGCGCCTGCGGTGGCCCACGGCACTGGCCGGACTGTTAGGCCCCCAAGCTAATGGGACAGCGCCGCACAGTCCACTCGGCCGGTACATGCCGCAGCCTTCTACTCGAGATCACGTGAGACCTCGGCGTGGTGGTGGCCGATAGCCCACAGTTCCCTGCAGACGCGGGGCTGACCACGGCTTCCTGCCTCGCCGGTGCGAGTGGTGCGTTTGGCTTCGCCGGGCCGGAGCGCGAGGTGTCCTTCGGCTGCGTGCCGAACCGGGGATCGACGGTGATCGACCGGCTCGCCCCGCGAGCCCGGGCGCTGGCGGACGCCGTCTACCGGAGCTTGCAACCACAGCGTCCCGGGTAGACGAGGCCGAGAGGGTGGTTCGGCCTCAGTGGCCCGGCACCAGTGCGTTCAGCCCCGTAACCCGGTGTCTATAACGTCATGACCCGCGACAGTTAGCACTCACATGCCCTTGTGTGCCAGGCAGTATGTGGCGCATCCTTCAAGTACCCAACGAGGTGTGCAGCGAGGCATGTTCGACTGCGTTTCGATCGCACCGAGGAGGTAGAGATGAACAAGGACGGCTACATCGGCATCTCACCCTTTCAGGCCGAAGGTACTCTGCGGGGATTCGTCATTTCCGGGCGTTGGCCCGACACCACCAAGGAATGGGCGCAGCTTCTAGCTCTCGCCGTTCGGGTGGCTTCGGTTCCGGGACTGCTGCACACCACAACGGTCTTCGGAGCGCACGAGGATCTGCCCGAAAACCCCGAACCCGAGACCATTGGTCTCGTGGTCGCGGAGGGAACCGTTCTCGGCGAGTTCGCACTGGAGCCCGGTCAGTTTGCCGAGCACCAGCCACCAGCGCTGATGCTGCTGCACCCGCCGTCGGAGACGACTCCGTCGTTGCCGGAGTGCGCAGGCGCCGCCTCGGGCTGTGTACTGCTGCCCGGTCTCCCGCATCTAGGGCTCGAGCATCGCGCGGCCTGGGTCGAGGCGGAAAGAGACGGGACGGTGACGTCCATGGTCAGCCGGGTCGGCATCGACCCGATCAGCGACCCGGACACCGCCGTTTTGGCCATGCTGCTGGCTTCGTAAGGTTTCCCGAATTATTGCCCGCGGTTCACCAAACTTGTTGACGCTTTTGCCATTTCAATTATGCCGCGCTAACATTGCGGACATCGAAGGGGAGTAGCCCCCAATCGCCTGTGTCGACATACTGGCTCGGTGCTCGACCGCACCGGACCCGGCCTGGTGAACCGATGCCGGATCAGCCGGTGCCGGTGGGCGAGACTTTCGGCCGAGCAGGCGCGCCCGCGCTTGCCAGGCCGGAGGAATCTTTCCTGACATCCTCCGACCGACCACCGAAGGAGGATGTCCGTGCTGGCCGCCGCACTACTGAGCTTCGCTGTAATTTTTGTCGCCGAGCTGGGCGACAAGTCCCAACTCATGGCGATGACGTTCGCCCTGCGCTACCGCTGGTGGATCGTCATCTCGGCCATCACCGTCGCGACCGCCCTTGTCCATCTGGTCTCCGTCGCTGTCGGGCACTACCTCGGCGTTGCCATCCCGACAGCGCTGATCAGCATCGTTGGCGGCGTGGCCTACCTGATCTTCGGCGCGTGGACGCTGCGCGGCGACAGCCTCAGCGAAGACGAGCAACACAAGGCCGGACGGACCGCGCGGTCCGCCTTCCTGGCCGTCACTTCAGCCTTCCTGCTCGCCGAACTGGGCGACAAGACGATGCTCGCCACCGTCACGCTCGCCACCGATCACGACACAGTCGGCGTGTGGATCGGGTCGACCGTCGGCATGGTTGCCGCCGACGGCCTCGCCATCATCCTCGGCGCCATGCTCGGCAAGCATCTGCCCGAGGGCTTCATCCGCATCGGCGCGGCGATCCTGTTCTTCACATTCGGCATCTGGTTGCTACTCGAAGGCTTGTTCCCCGGCAACGCGGCGGGCCCGATCGCCGGTAGCGCCTTCATCGTGCTCGCAATCGCCATCGCGACGGTGCGCTCCGTCCGGTCGCGCCGATGCCGCGAGGTCGCAGCGGACGCCGACGAGATGCAGTACCAGGGCTGACACGCAGTTCGCGCACGAGTGCGCAGGACTACAAGCGCGCGCCCGCACCCTCGATGTGATCCGCGATCGCCGCGTCCTGCGCGTCGTACCGAGCGAGGGCTGCCTCGAACCTCGCCCGCTGATCCAGCGCGTAGCGCTCATGTGCGGCGAAGATCCCTACGGCGGTGTTCTCGTCCGCCACCCCCGGACCACCGATCGCCGTCGCGCGGAACCTCGCGGCCAAGGCTGCCGCCGACCGCAGATGGGTTTCACCGAGGCCGAAGTTGTCGGGCGCGAGGTCGCGGCGCGCGCGCTGTGCGAGATCCCGCATCTCGGCGGCCAATCTGTCGCAGGCCGCGATGCACCGCACCAATGCCTCGCGGTCCACTTCCAGCAGGCTCACGCGCTTTTCACCTCGGCCGACTCGTTGATGGTGCGGATGACCTCGACCAGGCGCAGAGTCTGGTTGGGCTCGAACACCTGATCAGGCCCCTGCGGTGCGCTGTCGGTGAACGGCGCCTCGTACAACAGTCCGGGTTCCATCTCCCCGTGCCTGGTGAGGTGGGCGATCACGAGTTTGATGAAGTCGATCTGGCTCGCGGTCGCCGTCCGCCCCTGCAGGAACTCGGCAAAGGCCTCATTGGCTGCCTGGTGATCTAGCCCCACGAGCGAGCGAATGAACCGGCCCAGTCCGTTCGCGTTCTCGATCGCCCGGTCGAGGTCCTCGCGTTCTCCCGCCCCGCTTCGCGCGAGCAACTCCTCGAGAGACGCCAGATCCGCCTCGGTGAGCGCCTTTCCCGAGCGCAACTTCTGCAGGGCGAGGTTCTCTGGCTGGCGACGCAGATAATCCCGCATCTTGGCATTGAACCGCTCGGTGCCGGTACCTGACCGCAACTCCGGCATGTCCCGTTCAACGACCTCACCGAGGGTGTCTTTGAAGTCGGTGTAGACGATCGACCGCTTCTTCTTCTCGAGCAATCCCACGATCGAACGGAGTTCGCGGCGGGCCTCTTCGAGCATCGGGAGGGTGACGTCCTCCCACCACTCATCGCTCGAGACATCGCGGAGCAGTGCTTCTTTGGCCTTGATCTTGGGGATGGTGAGTCCCTCGAGCAGGCCATCGGCAATTTCCCTTATCGGCGCCTCGGCCTTCGGCAAGGTGCCGTCGGCGTAGACGACAGCCAACTGACCGCGAAGAACCATCAGATCGAACCGCTTCGCCATTTCGTCGCTGTCGCGGATCGTGCTCGGCAGGGGCGCCAGATTATCGATGATCTCGGCGGCCTTCTGCTCGGTCAGCGACTCCCACTCGCTCCGATCGGCGTACTTCTCCACGTCCCGACGCTTCGGTCGGACGATGAAATTGTCGACGCGCATGGCCTGAACATGCTTGTGGAGAACGTCGGCGGTGGCGGCGCGCAAGTCGCCGTCGGAAGCGGTCTTGTCCAGCGCCAACAACAGCTCGGTGCGGGTGGCGAACAGTCGCTGAGACAGCGGAAGCGTCCTGGCACTTTCCGCCGCGTCCGGATGCTCGTCGAAGTACTCGAAATTGCCGCAGAGATCGAAGATGAAGAAGTCGGTCTTGTGCTGACCGGGCCCATACAGATCGGGGCACAGGCGAGTGCCTCGGCCAACCATCTGCCAGAACTTCGACTTGGACCTCACCGGTTTGAAGAACACGAGATTGACCACCTCGGGTACGTCGATACCGGTGTCCAGCATGTCGACCGAAATCGCGACGTGAGGTTCCTGCTCGGGCTGCGAGAACTTGTCGATGAGGTCCTGGGCGTGGGATTTCGAATGCGTGATGACGCTCGCAAACTTGCCCTTGAACTCGGGGTAATTGGCGTTGAAGCGATCCTCGATGAAGTCGGCATGGTTCTGGTTCTTCGCGAAGATGATGGTCTTGCCGAGACGGTCCCCGCCGGCGACGCGGTGTCCGTGCGTCATCAGGGCCCCGAGGGCCTTGTCGACCGTGTCGGTGTTGAAGAGCCACTTGTTGACGGCTTCGGCCTGAACCGCGTCCGGGATCTCGTCCTCGTCGTCCTCCTCACCCCAGTCGACGCCTTCCCACCGCTTCTTCTCCTCGTCCGGGAGATCGTCGTACTTGATCCCCTTCAGCGGGAAGGCGAGCGGAACGGTCACCGCGCGCGGCGGCACCAGCCATTCGTCTTCGATGGCCTGATCCAGGGTGTAATCGTCTGTGGGTACTCCTGTTTCGAGGTTGAAGAGCTTGTAGGTGTTGAAGTCGACTTCATCCTTGGGCGTGGCCGTGAGTCCGAGCAGGAGCGAATCGAAGTACTCGAAGATGCGTCGATACTTCTGATACACCGAGCGGTGTGCCTCGTCGATCACGACGAGGTCGAAGTGGCCGGGGCCGAACCGCCGCTGCCCGTTCTCGATTTCATTGATGAGCCCCATCATCGTGGGATAGGTCGCCATGTAGACGCGCCCGTCCGTCCTCCTCTCGGTGAGCAGGTTGACCGGGGCAGAATCGGGCAGGAAGGTCTTGAACGCGTTGGCGGCCTGTTTGACCAGTGCCACCCGGTCGGCGAGGAACAGCACCCGCTTGGCCCAATTGGCGCGCATCAGCATCTCGGTGAGAGCGATGACGGTTCGGGTCTTCCCTGAACCTGTCGCCATGACCAGGAGCGCCGCCCGCTCGCGATCCCTCTCGAAATGCTCGGCGACGCGGCGGATGGCGTGTTCCTGGTAGGGCCGTTCGACGATGCGCTTGGGCACCTCGATGGTGGCCAACTGCTTGCGCGTGGTGCGGCGCTGCATGTGGAGTTCGAGTTCGTCGCGGGTGTGGAATCCCTCTATGAGTCTGGGCGCGTGCCTGGTGTCGTCCCAGATGTAGTGCTCGAACCCATTGGTGTAGTAGATGATCGGACGCCTGCCATACATCTTCGCGAGGCAGTCGGCGTAGAGCGACGCCTGATGCTGCCCCGCCCTGGCATCCGTGGACGCGCGTTTGGCCTCGACCACGGCCAACGGAAGCCCGTCGGCCCCCCACAGAACGTAATCGACGAACCCCCTCCTGCCGTCGGGCATCCCGTCGACGGGGAACTCGCGGTCCCGTGGCTGGTCGAGTGCCCACCCGGATTCGCCGAGGAGTAGGTCGATGATGTCGGCGCGGGTCTGCGCTTCGTCGTAGTCGTGGGTGTCGGGCGTAGCCGCCGCGTCAGCCTTGGCAGCGGTGATCTCCGTCTGGAGTCTGGCGATCAACTCCTCGTAGTTCGCCTTTGCGGCCTCACCCGCCTCGATCGCGGCATCGCGGGCGTCGAGTTGCGCGATGAGATCTTTGCGCTGGGTCTCGGCTTCCTCGAGCAGCTCATCCTTGGCGGCAAGCTCGTCACCGAGTTTCGTCACCTGCGCGAGCGACTTGGCCACCACCGCACCACCGCCGGGTTTCGGCAGACGAGCGGGATCGAACTGAGTTCCCGGCGCGGGTCTGCTGGTGGGCCGGCTCGCGTACTCGCGGGCGAGCCACGACAGAATGTGGAACAACTCAGACAACGCCTTCTGGCCGATGTCCTTCGCGACGGGCCGATCCTCGTGGACGGCCTTGTTGCCCCATTCGCGGATGATGTTCATCTTCGGCAGGACCTGGGGCGGCACCACCGCCCTGAACGCAGGGTCGTGCAGGCGGGCGGAGAGGTCGCTCTTGTATGGCACCGTCAGCGACTCGACGCGGTATATCCACTTGACGGTGTGCTCGACGGTTCTGCGGGCATAAAAGCACGTTGTCCGGGGGTCGAACAGTGCGTCGCGCTCGGCCTTCTTGGCCTCGGCGTACAGCTGCGGCCATTCGGCCTGCAGAAACTCGAAGTTGCCCACCATCTACGTCTCGTCTCCTCGCCCGGTCACGTGCGCTGATTTTGGCACAACCCGCGTCTTCTGGTGCCGTGCGGCGCGACGGCATCCTTGGGCCTAGCTCAGGCGGGCTTGGTGCCGTCCAGAATCAACATGGCGGTGTGCAGTGAGGTGCGGGACTCGGCGTCGTCGAGATCGACGCCGAGGATGCGCTGGACCGCCGCCAGTTTCGAGTACAGCGTGGGCCGGGAGAGGTGCAGCCGTTTAGCGAGTTCGGTCTTGTTTCCCCCCACCTCGAGGAAGGCGCGGACAAGGTCGAAGGCGTCGTCGCCGTAGCGAGTGCGGTGGTCGAGCAGGCCGCGCAGTTCGGTTTCGGCGAACGCCTGAACCCGCGGGTCGTTCCGGATCAAGGCCAGCAGACCCCGCAGCCGGATGTCTGTTGCGCGATGAAAGGGTTTCCCCTCGGGCAGCGATAATGCGACGTCGGCGATGTGTTCGGAGTCGCCGAGCCCAGTCGCGGCGTCGAGTAACCGGGTCGACTCGGGCCCGACTCCGATCGCGCAGCGCGACACACCGTCGAGTCGCATCAGTGCGGCCCGGATCGCGATGCACACATCGGTGACCGAATCCTCCAGGGAACCGATGTGCGGCCCAGACAGCAGAAGATCGATCTGGCCGGGTCGTCGGTTCGCCGTCAGGGCGGTCTGGAGCGCCGATCGCACCGCGTGACGCACTGCGTCGAGCATGCCGACCTCGCGTCGCTGCGCCAAGACTTGGTCGGCGTTGACGGTCTCGCTGACCCGAACCGTGATCGGCACATACTTCAGGGCCGGCCGAAGGCCCAACGCGTGGGCACGTGCGGTGGCCTCGGCTTCATCTGGGATGCGGCCACGTCGGAGTTCGTCGACCAGTCCGCTCTGCGCCCGCTGTTCAAGTGCCGTCCGATCCTGCTCGACCATCCGGTGTAGAGCGAGGGCCTGGGCGGCGCGCTCGAGAGCCGTGCGGGCGCGCGTCGCGGAGCCAGGCGGGCATGGAACGACGAGACGCCCCCACTCCTGCCGGTGCGGCCCGACCGGCGTGGTCAACCATGATTCGGGGCCGGCGACGGCGGTGTGGGAAGACACGGGCGTCAGCCGCGAGCGGCGTTCCCAGGTGGCCAACAGTTCCGACGTCGGTTGTCCGTGCGACGCGAACGCGAGGACCTGACGGTTGAGGTCTTCGAGCACGATCGCCGCGTCGATGATCTCGGCGACAGCGTCGACGATCTCGCTCAGTGCGGCCCGTTTCATGCTCAGGTCGGTGAAGACCTCGTGCACGTGTCGTGCGAACGCAACCTCCTCATACTGCTCGGCGACGATCGATCGGTGTACTTCCTCGGTGACCTCGACGAACCTGATCTGACGGTGCAGTGCGATGACCGGGAGTTGCAGTTCGTCGGCCTTCGCCGCCAGTTCGGGCGGTACGGAAACGAGGTGGGTGCCCAACTCGACGACCAGGCCCGCCGCCCTCGCCTCGGCCAGGCCGGTGAGGTACCCCGCCCTGGTGTCCTCGTCCGCGAGCGGCCGACCGGTGGTGAGCACGAGTTCCCCACCTTGGAGGAGGTCGGTGACGTCGGCGACATCGGAGACGTGCACCCAACGCACAGGGCGGTCGAGATTCCCCCCACCGAGCACCTCCGGCAACCCTGCCCGCAGAACCGGGAGCGCGAGAATCTGGGCAATGGTCGGCTGCATTTACACAGTGTAAATAGAAACTCGGAAGTGCATACAGTGCGTAACACCCATTGGCGGCTTCTTCGAGTGAGAGTGGTGGAACAGCACACCGAGGCAAGGACAGAGTTTCATGACACGCACAGGCGGCGCAGGCCAGGCACGGACGATCGCGCACTGGTCGGACAACAAGACCTTCACCGGCACCAGCGAGAACACTGCGCCGGTGACGAACCCGGCGACCGGTGCGATCACCGGCCAGGTTGCGCTGGCGAGCGTCGAGGACTCTCGCGCCGTCATCGACGCCGCCGCGGCCGCGTTCCCTGCCTGGCGCGACACGTCCCTCGCCAAGCGGACCGCGATCATCTTCAAATTCCGCGAACTGCTCAACGAGCGCAAGGGCGAACTCGCCGAGATCATCACCTCCGAGCACGGCAAGGTCGTCTCCGACGCCCTCGGTGAAGTATCCCGTGGCCAGGAAGTCGTCGAATTCGCTTGCGGCATAGCGCACCTACTCAAGGGTGGCATGACCGAGAACGCCTCCACCAACGTCGACGTGCATTCGATCCGTCAACCGGTCGGCGTGGTCGGCATCATCTCGCCGTTCAACTTCCCCGCAATGGTCCCGATGTGGTTCTTCCCCGTCGCCATCGCCGCCGGTAACACGGTGATCCTGAAGCCGTCGGAGAAGGACCCCACCGCCGCGATCTGGATGGCCGAACTCTGGGCCGAGGCGGGCCTGCCCGCCGGCGTCTTCAACGTCCTGCAGGGCGACAAGACCGCCGTCGACGAACTGCTCACCAACCGCGCCGTCAAGGCGATCTCCTTCGTAGGTTCCACCCCCATCGCCGAGTACGTGTATGCCACCGGCACTGCTCACGGCAAGCGCGTCCAGGCGCTGGGCGGCGCGAAGAACCACGCCATCGTCCTGCCCGACGCCGACCTCGACCTCGCCGCCGACGCCATGGTCAACGCCGGATTCGGATCTGCCGGTGAACGGTGCATGGCCATCAGCGCCCTGGTCGCGGTCGGAGACATCGCCGACGAGCTGGTGTCGAAGATCGCCGACCGTACCAAGACGTTGAAGATCGGCGACGGCACCCGCGACTCGGACATGGGCCCGTTGGTGACAAAGGTGCACCGCGACAGGGTCGCGTCCTACATCGACGCCGGCGAAGCCCAGGGCGCGACGATCGTCGTCGACGGACGAGGCGTAGACGCGGATGGCGCGGCGGACGGGTTCTGGCTGGGCCCGACGCTGATCGACAACGTCAGCACCGACATGTCCGTGTACACCGATGAGATCTTCGGACCCGTACTGTCCGTCGTGCGCGTCGACTCCTACGAGGAGGCGCTCGAGCTCATCAACTCCGGCCCGTTCGGCAACGGCACCGCGATCTTCACCAACGACGGCGGCGCGGCGCGGCGGTTCCAGAACGAGGTGGAGGTCGGGATGGTCGGCATCAACGTCCCGATCCCGGTTCCGACCGCGTACTACTCGTTCGGTGGCTGGAAGAACTCACTGTTCGGCGACACCCACGCCCACGGGACAGAGGGTGTCCACTTCTTCACCCGCGGCAAGGTGGTCACCAGTCGGTGGCTCGACCCCAGCCACGGGGGAATCAACCTCGGTTTTCCCCAGAACGACTGAGCTGGAAGGACATCTGATCATGACGACGACGGTTCCCGAGCACGTCACCCTGCCCAACGGCCAACAGCTGGACGAGGCCCGCGCCGAGGGTGAACGCGCCTACGCACTCGATCGTGCGCATGTGTTCCACTCGTGGTCGGCGCAGGAGCAGATCACCCCGATGACGATCCTCGCCTCCGAGGGCTCTTACGTGTGGGACGGCGCAGGCACTCCGCTACTCGATTTCTCCTCCCAGCTCGTCTACACCAACATCGGGCATCAGCATCCGAAAGTGGTTGCCGCCATCCAGAATCAGGCGGCGAAGCTGTGCACCGTCGCACCCCAGTTCGTCAACGAGGCCCGCTCCGAGGCGGCCCGATTGATCGCCGAACACACCCCCGGCGACCTGAACAAGGTGTTCTTCACCAACGGCGGCGCCGACGCCAACGAGCACGCGGTTCGGATGGCCAGGTTGCACACCGGGCGGTACAAGGTGCTCTCCCGGTACCGCTCGTACCACGGCGGCACAGACACCGCGGTCAACCTCACCGGGGATCCGCGCCGCTGGCGCAACGACTATGGCAACAGCGGGGTCGTGCACTTCAATGGCCCGTTCCTGTACCGCTCGCAGTTCCACTCGGCCGACGAGCAGCAGGAAGCCGAGCGTGCGCTCGCGCACCTCGACCAGGTGATTCAAATGGAGGGGCCGGCATCGATCGCGGCGATCGTGCTCGAATCGGTGCCCGGCACGTCCGGAATCATGGTGTCTCCGCCCGGCTACATGGCCGGCGTCCGGGAACTGTGCGACCGCTACGGCATCGTGTTCATCGCCGACGAGGTGATGGCCGGATTCGGACGGACCGGAAAATGGTTCGCCATAGACCATTTCGACGTGGTGCCCGATCTGATCACCTTCGCCAAGGGTGTCAACTCCGGGTACGTCCCGCTCGGCGGTGTCGCGATCAGCGGCAAGATCGCCTCAACGTTCGCTGATTCCCCCTACCCGGGCGGGCTGACCTACTCGGGTCACCCCCTCGCCGCCGCCGCGGCCGTCGCCACGATCAACGCGATGGAGGAGGAAGGGATCGTCGAGAACGCGGCACGGATCGGAACCGAGGTCTTCGGCCCCGGACTGCGCGCGCTCGCCGAGCGGCACCCGTCGGTCGGTGAGGTCCGCGGCCTCGGCGTGTTCTGGGCGATCGAACTCGTCGCCGACAGGGCCACGAGGGAACCCCTCGCCCCGTACGGCGCGTCCAGCCCGGCGATGAACGAGGTCATCGCCGCCTGCAAGGCCGGTGGGTTGCTACCGTTCGCGAACTTCAACCGCATCCACGCCGTTCCGCCGTGCACCATCACCGACGCCGAGGCCCGCCAGGGGCTCGAAATCCTGGATGCAGCACTCGACGTCGCAGACCGTCACGTCAAGTCCTGAGACCTGATCCGCCCCGTGGACCACGGCGTCCACGGGGCGGTTCTTCCCATTGCGCGCCGACAGGTGAGGTCCCAGGGCTGGACAGCTCCTCCGCTGTGACCGCGTCTGAACCGAGCGCTGGCATTCACTGGTATTGCGGCGCAAGAATCCAGCGATGGGTGCCGGACGTGGAACCCCTACTCCACCTCCAGCTGCCGGTCGAAGGCCTGCCGCACGAGTCCCATGACGTACTGCAACTCGCCGGCGTGTGAGAACAAGAACCGCGTCTCTCCCGAACCCCAGCGACCTACGTCGCTCACGTCAGTGCAGATCCCCTTGGGGTCGTCGACCTCGGGGAACGGAATATGCAACTGGATACGAAGCCCGCGCGCCTGCGGAACGAGGTCGGCGAAAGTTCCATTCGCGACCAGACCGATGTAAACCTTGCGGAACTCCACGACAATCGAGGGATCGAGAGCGTTGACCTCGCGGATCAGTGCGTCGTGGATCCCGCGAGTGTGTTCCGATTTCAGGTGCTCATAGTCGTCGATTGTGTACCGCACCTGCGTTTGGCTCGACCTACGCGATACACCAATGGCGCCTTCTGGCGCAACAGGTCGGGACCACACGTCCACGGCACGTTTCGCAAGATCCTCCCCGCGACCGACGATCGACTCCTCATTCCACTGCGAGAGATCGCGTAGACCCTTGTTCAGCCGAAGCGGGCTGTCCTTAAAGCCACCCTTCATGTCGCGCTTGTCAGCAAAAGGACGATCGCTGTACTCGGAGTTGTATCCGGTCAACGTGAGGTTCCCGAGCGTGTGCAGCCATCGATCTTGCACCCGCTCCCAGTCTTCACCAAGAGCGTCACGCCAACGCGCGGACAGTTCCGGGTTCTGCGGCATGATGTGCTCGATGGTGTATTCGGCCACCGAGGCGGGCTCTTTGGTGTCCCAGTTCTCGAGTCGGCGTAACAGATACAGGCGACGCTGAAAGTGATATGCGTCGAAGCTCGTCAACCGTTCCGCGAACGTCTCGTCTGTCGGAAACGCCTTGTAGGAACTCAAGGTCAGGAAGTACGAGCGAAGACTGTTCAGATAGTCGGTCTTGTCGACGTTCTTGATCAAGTTGGCGAATGTCAGATTGAGCGAGTTGGTCGGGACCCCGCAGACGCCGCGCCGAAACACATACGACTCGATCAAACGGACTGCGGCGACGAAATCCGACAGCGACAGCAATCCGCGCTCGTAGTCGTCATACATCTCGAGGATCGCCGGGTATGCGGTGTCGGCCTTGAGCTCGTTGAAATCGTTGAATGCTTCTCGCAGAGAACTGTTCTCCTCACCTCCCAGAGCGATGCGGCCGTAGTAGCGACCGTAGGCGCGGAGACTTCCGAGCACGGCATCCAAATGGTCGGCGTCGTTGACATCACCCTCAGGGCCCGCCACCTCGCGGGAATACTTCTTGAAAGCCACGTACACGTGGTCTCGCCGTGGGGCCGCCCCGGTCCGGACAGTCAGGTAGTTTCGGACGAACGAATCGAAATGTGTTGCATACGAATCCTGCCCGAAGTCCAATTCCATCGGACGCCAATGTCGTTCATACAGTCTGGTCTGGATCGTGGTGGGTAGACCCATCAACACAAAGTTGCGGATGAGGTCCGCCTGGCTGAGTTCCTTGCCGGTCGAATTCATCGACTCGAAGATCAGCTGGGGGTTCTCCTGGTCGCGAGTGAGCGCGATGTCGACGACCATCAGCTTTGCCAGGCCGCGACACACGCGGGCCAGATCACCGCCGCCCTGCACGAATTCGTCGAGAGTCCGGACGAACCAGGTGTGGTTGGCGTCAATCCGCTGCGAATAGTCCTTAGGGCGTTCACGTCCGTCGACGATCGCCATCAACGTGGTGCGGTCGGTCTGAGTGAGAAGTAATTTGTAGCGGCGATCGTCGTCTTCATCGGCGTTCTGGAGGTAGCGATTGCGCAGTTTGTTCGGTGAGTATCCGTCGATCGGCTGCTGCTTCTCCTGAGGCTGCTTCTCGAGTTCGTCAGCGAGCGCGTGGACCAGAAGCGTGACGGAAGTCAGGCGCTGTTGTCCGTCGATCACCAAGAGTGGTTCTCGTTTTGTGAGGTTGGACTGGCCTTTGCTGATGTGCACGACCGATCCCACGAAGTGCACGCCCACCCGGTCGTTGCCGCCGGCACGAAGAATGTCTTCCCACAGCGTGCTGCACTCGTCCACAGTCCATGAGTACGTTCGCTGATAGATCGGGATCTCGAACTGATCCCCCTTGTAGAGCAGTTCCATCAACGAACTTTCAGAGGCTTTCATGTCAGAGTTCTCCTCGGAAGGCGCGGGACTGGAGGGAGGCAAACAGAGCATCTAGTCCAGCGAGAGCGCTCTCGCACGCCTCCTTCTGATGCTCGATCTGCTTTGCACGCTGCACAAACTCAGCCTGGCGCCCCATGTCCGGGACAGGTACCTCAATGGACCCTAAACCCTGAATGTTGATGTTGAATTGGCCAGCAGAGGTCTTGGCATTCGCTGCCATTTGCTTGCGACCTGGACCATTCAGAAACGTCGATAGAAAGGCTGGGACAACGAGTTCGTCATCTACCCGCACACGGATCAAGTAGGAGGCGTAAACACACCTGCTACCGGGAAGACCTAGATCCTCGATTGATTCCGGGCGGTACTCAGCACACCGTCCGACATTCTCTGGATTTCCATTGGTCCTGACAAAGAGGAGATCCCCGTCCTTGAGACGTAGTCGTTCAAATTCTGCCTGACCAAGCGACACGTTCTTCAGTTCACGGAGATCTAGCTTTCCACCAACAACATTGGGGATGCGCAGCACAGGAACTCCATCCGAAGATGATTTCACGGACGTGCCGTATCGAAATTCATTCACCACATCCGCGAACCGCGTGGTTACTGAATTCCTGGTATCACCAAACATGTCGATGAAGATCGACTGGGTCAACTCGTCGAGGTGGGCGAGGGCTTCGCGCCGCTTGGCGCGGAGGGCGTCGGCGTGATCGAGGATCGCTGCGATCCGGCGCTGTTCGGGGAGGGGCGGGAGAGGGATAGGAAGTCCGCCGTACTGCTGCGCATTGATGTTCGGCTGAGCAACTGCACGCTGACTACCCTTCACCCAGGCGTGATACTGAGGGCTCTGGGTATATCGAAAGACATAGTTCGGCAATGCCAGTTCCGGTTTAAGCTTGAAACGAATGAGATATCCCGCGTACACCGCAGGTTCGACAGCACCTACATGCAGATATGTTTTGCCAACGGTCGCACCCGAGCGAGCGAACAGCAGATCTCCATCATCTAGCATGGCGTTCTGCCACGCCGCACGATCGCCCTCCACACCTACCTTGTTAGGTGCGAGGGTGCCATCGTCTTTGATGTCGGTGATCCGGATGTACCGTGGATCGCCCGGCGACAACACTCGGGAAGAGAGCCCGACACCATACTGACCCTTACCCACCGCAACGTCGCTCAACGCCACCACCGGCCACGCCGTCACTGCGCATCCCCAGCGAGCATTTCGCGAAGCTGGGCCATGCTGTCGCCGATTTCCTTCTCGATCCGGTCCAGGTCGTCCAGGATCACCTCGGGCGCACGGTGTTCCACTACTTCGTGGACGATCTCTTTGTACCGGTTCAGCGAAAGGTCATATCCCTGCGCGGCAATGTCTGCCTTCGGCACGCAGAAGCTCTGCTCTGTCCGCTCGCGTCCGAGTTCGTCGGAGTCGCGTAAGAACCAGCGCTTCAACACGTCCGGCAGATTGTTCTTCGAGTGCTCGTCATCGCTCAACGATCCGTGAACGCTCAGCTTTTCCTCGTCGAGCAGGGCCGTGCGCTTGTCGTCCAGCGAGCGGCCGTCGGCCTGCACGTCGTAGAACCACACGTTCTCGGTGCCGCCCGAGTCGGTCTTGGTGAAGAACAGGATCGCCGTCGACACCCCCGCGTACGGCTTGAACACCCCGGACGGCAGCTTCACCACGCCGTCAAGCTTGTGGTCCTCGACGAGGATGCGTCGAAGTTCCTTGTGCGCCTTCGATGAACCGAACATGACCCCATCGGGAACGATCACCGCCGCACGTCCGCCCGGCTTGAGCAGTCGCAGGAACAGTGCCAGGAACAGCAGTTCCGTCTTTTTGGTCTTGACGATCTGCTGCAGATCCTTCGCGGTGTTCTCGTAGTCCAGCGACCCCGCGAACGGCGGATTGGCGAGGATCATCGAGTAGGCGCCCGCGTCGCCGGTATTGGACTCGGCCAACGAATCCCGGTACCGGATGTCGGGCTGTTCCACCCCGTGCAGCATCATGTTCATCGAACCGATGCGCAGCATGGTGTTGTCGAAGTCGAAGCCGTGGAACATGTCGTGGTGGTACTGGTTTTTACCCGGACCCGAGTTGATGGCGTCTGCGTGGTTGGCGCGCATGTACTCCGTGGCAGCCACCAGGAACCCGCAGGTGCCCGAAGCCGGGTCGACGATCCGATCCCCCGGCTCCGGCTTCATCATCTCCACCATCAGGTCGATGATGTGGCGGGGCGTGCGGAACTGGCCGTTCTGGCCGGCGGTGGCGATCTTCGCGAGCAGGTATTCGTAGATGTCGCCCTTGGTGTCGAGGTTGCCCATCGGCACCTTGTCGAGCCTGTCGATCACCTTCACCAGCATCCCCGGATTCGGGATGGTCAGACGCGCATCCTTCATGAAGTGGGCATACGTGGAGTCCTCGCCGCGCATGTTCTTGATGAAGGGGAACACCCGCTGATCGACGGTGTCGAACAGGGCCTGGGGGTCAGATACCTGGATGAGCTTCGACCAGCGCAGGTCGTCGTAGTCGCGGCGCTCTTCATCCGTTCCGATGGGGATGGGGTTTCCGACGGGTTCCGTGCCAAGCGTGTTCGCCCTGTTCAGCGCAAGGGTCTGCTCGTCGTCGAGCCTGCGGATGAACAGCAGGTACGTGATCTGCTCCATCACCTCGAGCGGGTTGGAGATGCCTCCAGTCCAGAACGCATCCCAGACCGCGTCGACCTTGCTCTTGATGTCACCGGTAATCACGTACTGCTACCACCCTGTCTTGCCACTGTTCGCGGACCAACAGCACTGTATATAGGTCGGCACCGACAGGCACGATCCATGCCCCCTGCTTTGCCCCTGATACCTTCACGTCTTGTCCAAACAGGCTTCAGGGGGGGTGGCGACTGTGACGTTGAAGGTAGACCCGGGGATGCTCGAGCAATTCGCGAGAGCGGTAGCCGGTGCCGCACGCGAAATCACCGAAGTTGATCTGACCACCCCATTCGCCGAATCCCAGACAGCGGCACCCGGCACCGACCTTTCGAACGTCTGCGTCACAGCGTGCGACGCCGGCATCGCCGCTCTGCAGAACCTCTGTCTTCGCCTGAGCGAAGTGGCCGAGATTGCGCACGGAACTGCGGGCAACTACGACGTCACCGAGTCCGACTTCGTCGGCATGCTCAGTGAGTTGGACATCCCACGGTGACCGCCACGATCCCCCAGGTCACTTCGTGGAAACCAGCCTCACTGATGACCACGGCCGACGGACTCGACGGACTCGCCGAGAGGCTCGCCGAGCAGTACCACGGAGTCGCGGCTGCGCAGGATGCGCTCGCCGAAACGTGGCACGGCGGCGCAGCGAGCGCAGCCGCCACCCGCGTCGTTCGGGAGCGCTCACTTGGCAGCGCAGTCAGCGAAGCCTTCACCGAAATGGGCACTCAGTTTCGTGCAGCCTCGGGAATCCTCGACAGCGCACGTCAACACGTGGTGTCTCTGGTCAGCAATACCCGAGGTAGGGGCTTCAACGTTCACAACGACGGAGTGGTGGATGCCGCGGGGATGATCGGCTGGCTCGCCCTCGCCCCCGAATCCACTCGCGACTTCGCGCGGCTCCGGATGGAAAAGGAAGCCGCCGAACTCACGATCAGCGTCGTCGAGGCGCTGCGGCAGGCGAACCAGGCGGCGACCGAAGCGAACGGACTCATACGTCGTGCCATCGAACAACTGACGGACGCCGGAGCAGCCGTCGTCCCCACCGACGTCATCGCAGTCGGGGCCGAGTTCAGTTGGAAGCTGGACAGCGCCGCAACCAAGGCAACCACCGCAGCCTCGACGATCGGAATCATGACCGACGCCGTCGGCACCGGCCTGAAGAGTGCGGCGGCCGCATCGGGCGACGACGTCGGAAGACTGATCGGGCGAGGATTCGGACCCTTCGGGGCTGCCCTCGGCGCTGTACCCGCGATCACCACCGACATCGACGGCGGAATGGATCCCACCAAGGCTGTCGTATCCGAGAGCGTGGGAGCGGGCGTCGGTCTCGCAGTCGGTACTGGCGCTGGTATTGCGGGCAGCGCCCTCGCCGGTGGAGCCATCGGTTCGGTTGTTCCCGGCGCCGGAACCGCGGCAGGACTGGTCGTGGGCGCAATCGCTGGCGGGCTTGCCACCTATACCATCTCCAAGGGAATCCAACAGCTGTGGGATTAG
>NZ_BCXB01000033.1 GCF_001894885.1 Rhodococcus marinonascens NBRC 14363 | reverse complement strand
TAAGACGAGCCCAACGACCCGGTGCTGTGCGGTACGGGGGCAACCCATTCCCATGTCGCGCAACCAGTCGACTCGAACGTGAAGTCGGCGCGTTCAATGATCACCGCCGACGCCACCGTTTTGCTGGGAATTGCTTTGAGGGAGCGCTCCGTGACGAAGTTCGGCCCGACGCGCTTCAATGTGCAGGTCTGCCCTTCGAGGCCAGGGTTCTGGTAGATACCCGGTTTGACCGTGTCGAACAAGCCGCTGCCCACGTGGAAGAGGCCGTCGCCGGGAATGGAGGGTTCTGCCATGATCCCCGATGACCCGAACGAACCCGTCGAAGGCGGACCGGGAGTCACCGACTCCCACGCGGCGCAACGGGGCGTCTTGAAGGTGGATTCGGTAGGTTCGATGATCACCGCCGACGCGTACCGAAACGGATACTTGCCCTCGCGCTCAGCCACGGTCGACGCAATCAGTGGGCTTTCACGTTTCCAGGAACAGTCAGAGTTCTCGAGTCCAGGGCTCAGGTAGATACCGGGCTTGACCTCATCAGGGCCGTCCCCGACGTCGTAGGAACCGTCGCCGGCGATGGTGGTCCCCCCGATACTGCCGGGCAACCCCACCGAGTCCTGGGCCGTGGCGGCTCCGGCGAGGGCGGTCGTGAGGGTGATCGCGGAGAGTGCGGCGATGACACTCGTGGCTCCAAAGCGCACGTGATCGGCTCCTGACAGTGGATGGGTTCTCCTGGACGTCGACAGACTGTACAAGACGCAAACCCTCGTTAACGTCAAGACACGGCACGTTCGACTTCCTTCCCGTCTGCGGGCGGCGGGATCGACGGCAAAAGCTCCTGACGTCCGCTGTTGTCGGCGTAGTCTGAGTTTTCGGAGCGGTCACGCGGCCGAGATTGGGGGTCGCCGCATGATCAAAGTCTTTCTCGTGGACGACCATGAAGTCGTCCGCCGCGGGATTGCGGATCTCCTCAGCGCCGATCCCGATCTGACGGTTGTCGGTGAAGCCGCCTCCTACTCTCAGGCGATGGCGCGGGTGCCGGGGTTGAAACCGGACGTCGCCGTCCTCGACGTTCGCCTACCCGACGGCAACGGAATCGAATTGTGCCGCGAACTGCATTCCACGATGCCGGACTTACGTTGTCTCATCTTGACCTCGTTCACCGACGATCAAGCGATGCTCGACGCGATCCTGGCCGGGGCCAGCGGATACGTCGTAAAGGACATCAGAGGAATGGAGTTGGCGGAGACGGTCCACGCCGTTGGGGTGGGCAAGTCATTCCTCGACGGTCGCGCAACCAGCGCTCTCAGAGCCAAGCTCCGAGCGGGCGCGAGTGAGAGGGAGGGCGTGTTCGGCCACCTGACCAATCAGGAACGCACATTGCTCGCCCTCCTTGGGGAGGGGCTGACAAACCGCCAGATCGCCGCCCGAATGTTCCTCGCGGAGAAAACAGTCAAGAATTACGTTTCACGTTTGTTGACCAAGCTGGGAGTCGAACGCAGGACTCAGGCAGCGGTACTCGCGACGAAGATGCCGTCGAAGCCGGCCGACACCTGACGTGTGAACCCTGGTCACATCCCTACCGGTACCGTACGGATCACCTTTCACTGGGCCATTCCGCCGCCGGAGCTGACGATGGCGGCGGCCGGTGTCATGACGGAACATGTGTTGTGGGGCTTTACGATCAAAGTACTTCGGTTGTTCCTGTGGCCCGTGATCTCGCCCGCCGAGAATGGGGCCAGGGGCATCAGGCAGCCCCTTTCACGATCTCGCGTAGCCGATTGTTCGTAGCGTGATCGTTTCGCTGATCGGCGACCGCACACAGATGCTCGGCCCTGGCCTTCTTCACCTGCCACTCCGGATCGCGGAACCGCTTCCATGTCTTCACTGTTCGACAGGAGACGATCTCCTCGCGGAGCGTGAGGTGTTAGCCCCTCAAGGCTGATGTCGTCGACCCCCGTGCGACTCGGACCCACACTCGTGCCGGCACCACCACAGTGTGACCCGCATACCTCCCGCAGTCCCGGTAACCAGTCGCTTTACCAGGTCACACGAGAGCGACCCTTCACGGGCGTGGCACCAGCACCTGTCTACGACACCTCCGCATCGAATTCGCGGACCCCGGTGCCGGGTTTTCGGAGAACGTCGCCAAGGGCGGTTCGGGGATCTGGCAACTCGAGCGCAAGAGGTAGATGGGCCCTACGTCATCGACACCAACCCTAGGGCGGCCACCACACTCCCGTGGTCGGCGCCGCTGTCCCAACTCGGACTGTGACCGGCCGCCAACAAAATTTCACCAATGGCGGGAACCTTGCCCCCTACGCGTTCGGCGTGCAGACTGCGACGAGAGGTGCGTTTAAGCACTTCAGCGGTATGTTTACCTGAGGAGGCCCTATGATTGCTCATCGCCCCATCCTTGTCGGAGTAGACGGTTCTCCGCCGTCGCTCAGAGCAGTCGTGTGGGCTGCGCAGGCGGCGGCCCTACGGAACTCTCCGCTGATGATGATCACGACCACGTTCGTACCCGGCGCCCATGGCGTGCCGATCGGCACGCCCGCGAGCTTCTTCGAGGACGAGGAACACGAGGGGAAGAACCGACTGGCCGACGCGGCGGATGTCGCGGCAGCGGCCGTGCCGGGATACACGCTGGAGATTCACCCCATCCTCGGTACAGGCAGCCCGACCGGTGAAATCCTCGAGCGATCGAAGTCAACGGCGATGGTAGTCGTCGGTTCGAACAGGCGAGGGGTCATCGAGCGAGGGTTCCTGGGGTCGGTCAGTTCGGCTGTCCTCGCCCACGCGGAGTGCCCGGTGGCGGTCATCCGTGGCAACCCCGACTCCGACGCCACGCGCGCCGAGGGCCCGGTCGTTGTGGGAGTGGACGGAACGGCCCACAGCGTGCCCGCTATTACGGTCGCTTTCGAGGAGGCGGCGTTGCGAGGGTGTGAACTGGTGGCCGTTCACGCCTGGTCCGACATGAAGCTCTCCATGGCGGGCGGCGGTGGTGACGAATCCAAGTTGGAGCAGATCGTCACCAGGGAATCAGCCCTGTTGTCAGAGAGTCTCGCCGGCCACGCCGAGCCCTTTCCGGACGTGAAGGTTCGAACGAAGGTGGTCAAGGACCGCCCTGCGCGGAACCTGCGAGAAGAATCAAACGGCGCGCAGCTTCTCGTGGTGGGTAGCCGCGGTCGCGGCGGATTCACCAGCATGCTGTTGGGTTCCACGAGTAGGACTTTGATGCACTCGGTCGGCTGTCCACTCCTCGTCGTTCGGTAGCCCGGCGTGCATGAAACCCGCAAGGGGACGCTTTGATGTTCGATGCGATTCGTGGTCTGGGGTGGTCCAGCGCTGCGCCGGCCGCCATGATGGGGTGGAGTTCTCATGCCGTTGTCCGACAGATCTCAGAATTGTTCGTCGCCCTCTGGCACCAACGATCACGAGGTGATCGGAACCGAGACGCACACAGCCTACGTTGTCATGGTCGGTGACTTCGTCTTCAAGGCCAAGAAGCCGATCCGGACGGCGTTCCTCGATTTCAGTACTGCCGACAGGCGAAGGACGGCCTGCGAGCGTGAGGTGGCACTGAACAAGCGGTTGTGCCCCGATGTGTATCTCGGAGTTGCCGAACTCACCGACCCGGACGGGGGTGAGGCTGAATCGCTGGTGAAGATGCGCCGGATGCCGGCGAATCGCCGGCTGGCCCTGCTGGTCACCGGGGATCATGACCCGAGTTCGGACCTGGATGCGATCGCCGACCTCATCGCCCGGTTTCATGCCGGCGCCGCCCGGAGTGAAGAGATCAATTTGGACGCAACAGCGGACGCAGTCGCCGCGAGGTGGCGAGACAATGTTTCCGAAGTAGCGAGCTACCGGTGTGACGTCCTACTGCCGTCAGACATTGACGAGGTCGACAGGCGAGCTCGTAGATATCTCGATGGCCGGACGACTCTGTTCGAGAACAGGATTCGGGAACATCGCATCGTCGACGGCCACGGCGACCTACTGGCGGACGATATCTTCTGCCTCGCGGACGGGCCGCGAATTCTCGACTGCCTCGACTTCGACGACCATCTGCGCAATGTGGACTGCATCGACGATGTCGCGTGCCTGGCGATGGATCTCGACTATCTGGGCCGCGAAGACTTGGCGTCACGATTTCTGGATCGCTACTGCGCCGTGACACGGGACGCTCCGCCTCCGTCGTTACGGCATCACTACATCGCGTACCGGGCTTTCGTCCGCGCAAAGGTGGCATGCCTGCGGTATACCCAGGGTTCGCATACGGCCCGCGAAGATGCGCAGGAGCACTGCAGGCTCGCGGTGCAGCATCTGCGCACCGGCACCGTGCGACTGGCCCTGGTCGGCGGCCTGCCCGGCACTGGAAAATCGACGCTTTCGCGCGGGTTGGCCGAACGCACGGACGCGATTGTCATCTCCAGTGACCAGGTCCGCAAGGAACTTGCACGCCTCGATCCAAGCTCACGGCAGGGGTCCGAATTCGGTCAGGGCTTGTACAGCGACGCAATGACCGAGAACACCTACACCGAGATGCTGCGCAGGGCCTGTACGCTCCTCGCCACGGGACACTCGGTAATTCTGGATGCATCGTGGACCCAGCCGATGTTCCGGGAGCGCGCAGCGCGCGTCGCCTCCCTCAGCCAGAGCGATCTCGTCGAACTCGAATGCACGACTCCGCGCGATATCGCAATCGAGAGGATAGGGACCCGCCCACCCGGCGACTCGGACGCAACCCCTGAGGTGCATGACGCCATGTCCAGGCGGGGCGCAGCCTGGACATCCGCCACAGCGGTCGATACCGCCGCCGCCCCCGAGGAGAGCCTGAACGCTGCCGAACAGATTTGGCATTCCAGTTCAGAAAGGCGACAGGGCTAATTACTTGCGTCACTGCACACATGCATTTGCGCAATATTGCAATGAGTGCAACTATTTGAGTTGTGCAGACACCCAAAGCCGGACTCAGATATCGCAAGCGCGCTGAGACCCGCGCCCGAATCGAGGACGCAGCCGTCACCCTTGTCCTCAGCGAAGGACTCGAGAACGCGACGGTAGACGCGATCAGCGAGCTGGCGGACATCTCGCCGCGGACCTTCTTCAACTACTTCGACAGCAAGGACAGCGCCATCCTCGGGCTGAGGCATCTCGACTTCGCCGAGGAGGAACTCGAAGAACTCGGGCATCGCCACGGCTTGGACCCCATCGAATCGGTGGTGCGCCTCCTCATGGCGGTGATGGATCCACCCAGGTCACGGCCTTCCATGCGTGAGGACCGATTGGAAATTATCCGACGGCACCCGCAGTTGCTCGGCGGGCAGCTCGCCCAGATGACCACTATGGCCAGCCAACTCACCGGGGCCGCCCAGTCGGTGTTCGCTGGAGATCCTCGCGCAGCCGGGCACTCGCCGGCGGAGTTGGCGGTGTGGGGGGAATTGACAGTGGCTTTGTGCGCCAGCGCCATCCGCGTGACCGTGCGCGACTGGGCCACGAATGGCGGCGACGCAAGCGTCGCAGGAATCGAACAGCGGGCAATCTCGCTCGCACGAGAATTGGTGAGGAAACTGCAATGACCAACGTGGCGCAGTTACGCGTGGACGCTTCCCCCGAGAGCAAACGCAACATCCTGCTCGTCTTCGCCGGGTTGATGGTCACGATGCTCCTCGCATCACTGGACCAGATGATCTTCGCCACCGCACTGCCTACGATCGTCGGCGAACTCAACGGCGTCGACCACATGCTGTGGGTCACCACCGCTTACATCCTGGCCTCGACGGTCATGCTCCCGATCTACGGCAAAGTGGGCGACTTGATCGGGCGCAAGGGCCTGTTCATCGGCGCGATATCGATATTCATCCTGGGTTCGATCATCGGTGGTCTGTCTCAGGACATGACATGGCTCATCGCCGGTCGTACCGTGCAGGGACTTGGCGGCGGCGGCCTGATGATCCTCTCGCAGGCGATCATCGCCGACGTCGTACCTGCTCGTGAACGCGGGCGCTACATGGGCGTCTTGGGCGGCGTATTCGCATTGTCGTCGGTCGCCGGACCCCTTCTGGGCGGGTGGTTCACCGAGGGCATCGGCTGGCGCTGGGCCTTTTGGATGAACGTCCCACTCGGTCTTTTGGCGATCGCGTCGGCCTTCGCCTTCCTGCACCTGCCCTCAACTCCTCGTAGCAAAGTCCGACTGGATCTCGCGGGTATGGCGCTCCTGGGTATCGCCTCAACCTGCTTGGTGCTTCTGACCACGTGGGGCGGAACAACGTATGCATGGGATTCGGCGATCATCGTCTCGCTGATCGCCGGCACGATCGTCGCCGCCGTGAGCTTCATCGTCGTCGAGCGCCGCGCTGCCGAGCCGATCATGCCCCTCCACCTGTTCGCGGACCGCAATTTCAACCTCGTGACCATTGCCGGGTTGATTACCGGCATCGCGATGTTCGGTGCCATGGCCTATATGCCGACGTATCTGCAGATGGTGACGGGTGCCAACGCGACCGACGCAGGGCTCCTGATGATCCCCCTCATGGCGGCACTGCTGGTGGCCTCGATCGCCTCCGGGCAAGTGGTGAGCAGAACCGGACGCTACAAAGCTCTGCCGATCCTGGGAACCATCCTGGTGGCTGTCTCACTTGTCTTGCTCTCCACCATGAGCCCAACCCTTTCCGTGTGGGTGCTGTGCGGCTATCTGGCCGTGATGGGAGTCGGTTTGGGAATGAGCATGCAGATCCTCATCCTGGTCGTGCAAAACTCCTTCCCGAACGCCCAGGTCGGAACCGCCACCGCCGCCAACAACTATTTCCGCCAGATCGGCGCGTCCCTGGGATCGGCCGTAGTCGGCAGCCTGTTCGTCTCACGGCTGGGCGAATTGCTCTCGGAACGGTTGCCCGCCAACGCTGTCGGAGTCGGTGGTGGCAGCAATTCGTTCACTCCCGCGATCGTGCGGGAGCTACCGGCACCCGTCCGTGAGGTCGTGGTCGGTTCCTACAACGACGCACTGACACCTGTTTTCCTCTATCTGCTTCCGCTGGTGCTTCTCGCAGCGCTGCTGTTGTGTTGGGTCAACGAGAAGCCGCTGGCCACCACAATCGAGAGGGACACGCCCCCGGAGTCATACGGCAAGCACGCCACGACGTCCGCTGAAGACGACCTCGCCGCCGCGGGCAATCTAATCGAACCGGGCGATGGTCTCCAACGACAACCGTCCCACGCCAGATCGTAAAGTCGAGTGAAAGGCTGGGTGCTACAACGACAATCCGGGTCCAGTCGCTCCAATCGACTGGACCCGGACCGGGCTGCTGTCAGTGTGCCGTCACTGCACCGTGAAGCTTCCCATCATGAACGGGTGGTACCTGCAGTGGAAGGCGAACGATCCGGGTTGGTCGGGCACGGTGAGTGTTGCCGTTGCGCCAGGCTTGATCTCGATGTCGAACAGGTCACCGTTGTCCGATGTGACGCTGTGCTCGACAGTGTCGTTGTTCCGGAGGGTGACGGTTTCCCCGGGCGTGAAGGAACCGGACACTGTGAACATGTAGTCGTCGACCACGATTTCTGGTCCAGCCGCCTGATCTGCGTCCGCAGGCGCGGACATAGGCATCGACGTCGACGGCATATCCGTCATCGAGTGATCGCCGTTCTGATCCGAATCGGGCGGACTTGACGAATCGTTGCTGCCGCTACTACACGCTGCGAGCGCGAAGACCGTGAACAAGATCGGCAGGACAAGGGTGAGAACGCGTTTCATATTGGTCGCCTCCGGATGCAAGTGAGAACGGATGCGTCATGCACCGCCCTTGATCAAAAGTGTACCCATCATCGCGGCGGCCACCCCCTACGTCATCGGCGTATACTCAGCCGCGATTCAGAGCCTCCTGTGCCTTTAGATTGGCCACTGGAGTCCGCAGTGCGGCAACAACTTCTGCGTAGAGCGAGGACTTGATCTCACCAAGTGTGCGGCCACGCGTCGAGGCAAGGCCTCGAGCATGTTCGACAGCTTTGGACAGCACCTCCTGCGTCGGTGCGACCTCGTCGACGAATCCGTACTCGCGCGCCTCCATGGCGCCGTACCGGCGACCGGTAGCCAGAGCTGTATGCACTGCGCGGCTGGGAAGTCGCGCCGCGAGGAGTGCGATACTGCCGGGTGCATAACTCGCGCCGATGCTGATTCCGGGCAGGCAGAAGTAGCCGCGGTCCTCACGCATCAACTGGTGGTCATGGGCTGCCGCGAGGATGGCGCCGCCGCCGAAGGTATGCCCATTCAGCGCGGCCACGGTGGGCAGGGGGAACGTCAGGATCCGTGCGAACAGTGCTTGTACGGAATCAACGTAAGAGTTCAGTTTGTCGGTGTTCGCGAGGACCCACGCAGTGTCGAGTCCGGTCGAGTAGAACTTCCCCACTGCCGTCGTCACCAGCGCTGCGGGGCCGTCGTGTGCCTCGATTCGGTCGAGAAGTTCGTCGACGCGCTCGATCCAGTCTGGATGGAGGGTGTTCTCGCTGTCTCGTTCCCCTTCCTCACCGAAGTAGAGGATGAAAACATCTCCCGAGCGCTCCACATATGGCATGCGCCGAGGCTACCCGCAGGAGATGACGCGCCACCCTTCGAGGGCGCTCTCGAAGGGTGAAGTTTCAACCGTCGCCGGGCAGGGTATTTCGATCGTCGACACGTTGAGGCGGTGGACCATGCAGAGTGAAACAGACATTTTGGGCGCAAGCACCGTTCGGGACTACATCACTGCGGTGGCTCGGGACGTTCATGCCGACTCCATCGACTGGTGGGAGATGGGGAGCATCGATGTCGTCCTCGTACTCCCCTTCCGGCTGCACAAACTGCCGGAACGTAATGCGGTGCTGTCGTGGAACCGAAACTTCGGGTGGTCCCTGGGGGTGGAGGGACTCGGCTGCAGCGTCGTCATAATTGACGGTCTCGGCATCGGACGGATGCCATCTCCCGCCCAATGCTCGGATCGGGCTGCGGAGTTGATCGACGACTACTGTCGGTCGTCGCCGGCGTTGCCCGGCGGTCGGGTCGCCGATGTGCCCGACCCGCCTGCCGTACCGCATCGGTGGCACCGCATCGATGCGGGGGCTTCAGTGCCGGATCGACGGGACAGGGTCGTCCGGCGACCCCTAAGCCGGAAAACCCCGAAAGATTCCGACCCACGGGCCTGAAGTCTGAGAACTTCGCGCCCCCGCCCTCACCCCTGGAAATTCGCGGTCACGGCGGCCTACGGCATGGTCGTCCACGGGGTGACCCGGTACCCGTTCGAGCGAATCTCACGCCTCCGAATCGCAGCCTCCGAAACCCGGCGGCGCCGCCCATTCGGTGTCCGATAGTGGTGCGGCAGGAGTTCCATTCCCACACCCTGTAAACCCACAGCACGGGCCATCACCGACACCGGGTAGCAATTCTCGCGCGCGCCCGCAGTCGCAAACCCTGTCGCCCTGCCTCGATCCACTACGCTTGCATCGAAATTCATCGCACTGACACCGTCACGACCATTTCCGCGAAATGAGAGAGCGGTGAACCCGCCAGACCAGACTGCTGTAGAGCCCTTGACGCGTAGGGCGGCAACGGTTGTAGCGCTTGCACTCCCAGTCCTCGGCGCCACCACCATGATCGACCGTTTCAGTGCCGACGTAGCGGTGACTGATTGGATCATGCTCGTCATGTACGCCGTAACGATCATTGGGGCTCTGGTCACCGCCGTCCGAGCATGGAGGCGCGGGCTCAGCGACACACGCGAGGATAGCGGGACCGAAATGTCCGGGCTGCCGACATCGATGCCGCCTTGGAAAAGTCGCCGGGCGAGCGTGATTACTGCGCGTTCCACGCCTGCGCCAGGGAAATACACAGCTGAGTCTTCATCGCACGGATCTTAGGTGTTTCGGCAGCCTTCGGGGCGAGACCGGCGAGGACCAGATCCATGAACCTTTTTCGGGATACGCCGAACCGCACGAGCACGTCCGCGTCGGTGGCACCCCCGAACGGCGCCCACTGGATGGCGAAGTCGATCATCCACCTAGCGTCCGTACTCACCGCGTACGTCTGTTCGAGCAGGTCACATCGGCGAAGGGCCGATCGCATCCATTCGGTGCTGTAGGTTTCCGGAGGCTCGTCCGTTGCCTGTGTACCCATGCGTCTCACCCCGGAAAGGCGGACAGAATCGAGAACACGGGCAACTGATCCGCCGTTGGCACCGGCCGATACTCGACGCGAATCGGTCGGTGGGATTGTGTTGGGATCTCGCCGTCGATCCACGTGTAGACCCACGGTCCTTCGTCGAGTTCGACGATGGCAATCGTGCGCGGAATGAGATCCCGCTCAACTTCACGGTGGATCACCTTCGAGGACACTATCGACAGTTCCCACTGTGGCGCCATACCCTGCACGAGGGTGACTCCGGCCACGGAGACTGCACCGGAGTGGACGGACCGGGCAGCCGGTGCGGAATAGTCGTGTTCGGGGGATCCTTGCGTCTCCCGGCCGTATGTGACTCGGTTCCCCCGAATCCACACCTGAAGTCGGTCGACGATGTGCGCCCGACGAACAATCGCCGACCACGCAGGCCGTGATGGCTGGCGGTGTGCGCTCAGTGCGTGAAGCAGCATCGGGGCCTCGGTCCGTCACCGCATTGGGCGACATCTACATAATCGCGACCACGGTGGGGTCCGGCATCGGCCGAACTACCCGGGACATACCTATCTGGACTCGCATAGCTGCCCGGTCAGGGGTGCTGGTCCTTGGCGTGCTCGACCGTCCACGCCGCAATCTGGCTACGCGAGTTGAATCCAAGTTTGGCGAGGATGTGCTCGACGTGCCCCTGTGCCGTGCGCTGTGAGATGACCAGTCTCGCTGCGATCGCCTTGTTGGTCAGCCCGGCTGCGACGAGTTCCGCAACCTGCCACTCGCGGCGAGTCAGATTCGTCGACCACCTCGGGGTCGCGGGCGCCTCGCGTCGCTGCTCCTCGAATGCGCAGGCGACGGCATCTCCAAAGGACTTGTTTACGCCGCGCTGGAACGCGGTGTCGAAGGAACGGTCCCCAATCGCGTCGCGGGCCGACTGCTCGCATGCCGCGTGATGGACGAGCAGATTGGGATAGACGGTGCTGGGGTTGCCGACGGCCTGCGCGACGGCCGCCGCGGCACCCATCAACTCCGCGGCGTGCTGCGGCCGACCACGGCCCGCCGCGACCCACGCCAATACCTCGAGCGCGCCGCACGCGCTGATCCGGTCATCGACCAGTTGAGACAGGCGCAGCCCCTGCTTCACGTAGTCCTCGGCGAGTTCCAACTGACCGCGCTGCCATGCCGCTACCCCCGCCACCCACAGAGACCAGCCCCGGTAGACGGATTCGCCGTGCGCCTCGGTGAGGTCTGAGATCTCGGTTCCGTACATCTTCGCCGTCGAGGTTTCCCCCTGAATGGCACTGACCAGAGCCACCCCGAACAATCCCCAGACCAGTTGCAGAAGGTTGCCCTTGTCCCGGAACACGACGAGCGCCTCCTCCATTCGCCACCGGGCGCTCGTCAGATCTCCCAGGAACAGGGCGCAGCACCCGGCCGCATGAACCACCAGTGCACGCATCAAGGCGTCGCCGTTACGCGCGGCGAGCTCCGCGCCCTCGTCTGCCAGGGTGTGCGCTGCCTCGCCGTCGCCGTGCATGCCGGCAAGCACACTGTCGACGTACACCGCCTCGATCCGCTCGCGGCTCGGATCGCCCCCGTGCCGCGCCAGAAGCTGGTCGAGCCAGCGGCGACCCTCTCGGAGCATTCCGCGCGAACGCCAGTAGGGATACAGTGCTGCCGCGATACGCAGCCCGGACTCGACCTCTCCCGACTCGGTCAGACAGAAGTGCAGCGCCGCCCGCACGTTCAGCTTCTCCGCGTCGAGTCGCCTGATCCACATCACCTGTAATGGGCTGATCCATTCGGCCTCGGACTGCAACACCAATCTCTCGTACCAATCCCGGTGCCGCCGACCCAGGGCCACGATCTCCCCAGTCTCGACCAGTCTCTCCCCTCCGTAGTGGCGCACCGTCTCGAGGAGTCGGTACCGAACCGTTGGGCCCGACTCCTCCCGGATGAGAACCGACTTGTCGATCAGCGACGCCACCACATCGAGTACATCCTCCACCGGGATGTCTCCGGCGCAGATCCCCTCCACGGCGTCCAATTCGAAACCGCCCGCGAATACCGACAACCTCGCCCACAGCGCCCGCTCCGGCGCGGTGCACAAGTCGTAACTCCAGTCGATGGACAGCCGCAACGTCTGCTGCCGGCTCGGCGCACCCCGCGACCCGACCGTCAACAGCCGATACCGATCTGTCAACCGCTGCAAGATCTGCTCCACCGACATCACCCGCAACCGCACCGCGGCCAATTCGATCGCCAGCGGCAATCCGTCTAGTTGCCGACAGATCCGAGCCACCGCCACATGGTTCTCTTCCGTCAGTTCGAATTCCGGCACCGCCGTCACCGCCCGCTGCACGAACAGCGTCACCGCCTCGTACTGTGGCAGACCCTGTAGCGACGATCGTTCGGGTTCCGGCACGGTCAACGGCGGCACCCGCAACACAGCCTCGCCCCCGATGGCGAGCGGTTCGCGGCTTGTCGTAAGGATCCGCAACTCGGGGCAGCTACGCAACAACGAGTCAGACAATGCGGCGGCGGCGGCGACCACGTGCTCACAATTGTCTAGAACCAGCAGCAATCGCCGGGAGGAGAGAAACTCGGTCAAGAGCACTTCCGGATCCCCGGTACGCTGCTCTCGCAACCGCAGTACTGCCGACACGACATCGACGAGCCTCGAGCCTTCGTCCAGTTCCCCCAACCCGACCAGCCACACCCCGTCGTCGAACGCACGTCTGGAGTCCGCCGCGAC
This sequence comes from Rhodococcus marinonascens NBRC 14363, assembly GCF_001894885.1. Taxonomy (GTDB): domain Bacteria; phylum Actinomycetota; class Actinomycetes; order Mycobacteriales; family Mycobacteriaceae; genus Rhodococcus_F; species Rhodococcus_F marinonascens. The sequence goes on along the minus strand of NZ_BCXB01000033.1, from coordinate 9,868 downwards.
CCGCAACGCAAGACGGGTCTTCCCAACTCCCCCGATGCCGGCAAGTGTGACCAGACGCGATACGGACAGCAATCGCCGCGCCTCGGTCACCTCATGTCGACGTCCGACGAAACTCGTCAACTCGTGGGGTAGGTTCCCCACATTGCCCTTGACTGCCGGCGGCATTACACCGTCACTCCCAACTCATGCCCCCTTTTGCACACGGTACTCCCCGGTGTGCCCAGGCAAGAGAGCATTCGGTTGCGGCGCCGCAGCCGACAGCGGATCAACTCACCGCGTCCAACGGGTAGGTGCCCAGTGACCGGTGTAGGGATGGGTCCGCTCCGCGTGATTGGCCGATTGTCGGCTCCCAACTCCGGTCAGGCCGTGCGGGATCATGGCGATCCTGGTGCCGTCGACGACGTATGCCGCGCCGGTGACGGACGCCGCGGCCGGCGAAGTCAGATACGACACCACGGAGGTCACCTCCGGATCGTCGCGACCGGGACAATCGAGGCCTGGTTCCGCCGCGGGCAAGACGACCGCGTTGACGGTGATCGAATACCGCGCCAACTCCGTCGCGAGCAGACCGGTGAGTCCGCCTGGCCCGGGTAGCGACGTGATGATATTGACGATCCGGCCGCCTTCGCCGCTCGCAATCATGTATCGCACAGCGCGCTGAATGCACTCGACGGTCGTGCTGCCGGGACAGTTGACGAGCACGCCGAAGCCGCCCAGTTCGCCCGCGAACTCGTCGAGGGCGGCGACCGCGCGAGGCAGGTCGGCAAGATCCATGCGGCGCAACGCCGTACGAACGGACTTGGTCCGCGCCTCCGCGGCTGTGTTTTCTGCGCTGTCCCGATCGGTTGCATACGCGAGACCGAGGTGGAAGCGGTCGTCCGCGAGTGCGAGTGCGACGGCCCTCCCCAATCCCGAGTCGGATCCCGTCACTACTGCGGTGCGTGTGCTGGGGTGCATGGGTCCGGATTACCCCTCGGTTGAACTGCCCAAACTCTCAACGTCTCGGACACCGCTCGCGCAGAACACAACCCGTCAACCTGCCCTGAACTAGCGCTCGCGCGATAATGCGCGGCGTCCGGAATCCTCTTCCTCGACCGCCGTGATCGACAGCCGCCAAATCGCGAGAGGTGTCCGCACTTCGCGCTCGCCGGTCACGGAAACGAAACTGGGCGAATGTGATCAGACCAGCTCAGCCCCTACTCAGGTAGTTCTCGAGGACTGGCCCCACCACGGCAAGCACTTCGGGCTCGATCATCTGGTTGTGCGCACAATCGATCTTGACTTCGTCGATCCCCCCAGTGACGGAACCTTGCCATTCCTTGGGTGAATGCTCGCCGGACGCTGACCCGGAAGCACTGAAGAAGAGTAGATCTCCGTCGAACACCTGCGGGCGGAAATTGTTCATGATTTGCGAGGAGTTCGTGTATCCGGAACTGATCCGCTCCAAATGTTGGGGAGTCAGTCCGGTCTTCTGCCCGAACGCGTCATCGAGCAACTCGACGGCTCGCTCGTAGGTGAGCTCCTCCCCCGTCTCCGACCCGAGGTCCAGCCCGAGGCCGTGGAGCAGGTCGGATACGGTGAGGCGGTCGGGACCCTGACCGTTTCCGTTCGTCACATAGCTGTCCATGACAGCCAGAGTCGCCACGGTCTCGCCTTCCCGCCGCAGTTCGACCGCCATCGCGTGCGCGATGACGCCACCGAGCGACCACCCGAGCAGATGGTATGGCCCGTGGCCCTGGACGCGGCGCATCTCCAGCACATAGTGGTGTGCCAACTGTTCGATCGACTCGAAGGCCGGGCCTCCGCTGATGATCGGCAACTGTAGACCGAAAGCCGGGCGGTCCTGCGAAAGATGCTGCAGAAGTCCCGCGTAACCCCACGACAGGCCGATCCCTGGATGGATGCAGAACAGCGGAGCTTTCTCCCCGGTCGGACGCAGTGGAATGACGACGCCCAGCGCCTCGTCGACCGGCGACACAGCAGCGTCCCCCGCGTCGATCCGCAACGCCAGACCCGCCGGTGTCGGGTCCAGGAACATCGACTGCAGTGGGATATGCCGCCCGAAGCGTTCCTGCAGGACGGCCATCACGCGGGTGGCGACGATAGAGTTGCCGCCGAGGTCGAAGAAGCTGTCCGCGGTGCCCACTCGGTCCACACCGAGTATCTCCATGAAGGCTTCCACGATGATCCGTTCGGTCTCCGTCGTAGGGGCGCGGAACGCCGCGCCTGTGGAGCCGAATTCGGGTGCGGGCAGTGCCGTGCGGTCGAGTTTGCCGCCCGGAGTCATCGGGACCTGATCCAGGATCACCACCGCGGACGGGACCATGTGCGCAGGCAAGCGGTCCGCAGCGTACGCGCGCAGTTCCGCCGGCTCGAGGTCGAGCCCCTCCACGGTCCGTACGTACGACGCGAGAAGCGTGGCGCCCGAAGGTCCGGTGTGACCGATCGTGGCCGAGAACGCGACAGCCGGATGGCGCGCGATGACGGTGTCGATCTCGCCGAGTTCGATGCGGAACCCGCGGACCTTCACCTGGAAGTCGGTGCGGCCGATGTACTCGAGGGTGTGATCGCCGCGCCAGCGCACGACGTCTCCGGTGCGGTACATCCGTTGCCCCGCTTCGCCGAACGGGCAAGCGATAAAGCGCTCAAACGTCATTTCCGCCCGATTGTGGTACCCACGTGCCAGCCCGGGGCCGGTGATGTACAACTCGCCGGGCACGCCGACCGGGACGGGTTGCAGTCGTTCATCGAGCACCAGGGAACCGAATCCCAATGCTGGTGCACCGATGTTCACGACCTCGCCCGGACTCATCGAGGCACTCACGTTCGCCTGGATGGTGGTCTCCGTGGGTCCGTATCCGTTGTGCATACAGCGGTTCTTGCCCCAGATCTCCACCAGTTCCGGCGGGCAGGCCTCGCCGGCCACCAAGAGGGCGCGAAGCGATTCGAGTCCCACGTCTTCCATGGAGGACAGTGCAGTGGGCGTGATGAATGCATGCGTGACCGCGTTGCGGCGGAACAATTCCGCCAACTCGGTGCCGCCGAAGATGGTGGGGGGCACGATCACCACCCGGGCCGAGGCACCGAATGCCATCATCAGCTCGTATATCGACGCGTCGAAGCTCGGGGACGCAAGGTGCGAGACCCGTGACTCGTGCGTGACCTGGAACCGTTCGCGCTCCTCCGCAGTGAGATTGGCAATGCCGCGGTGAGTGACGACGACGCCCTTCGGTTTTCCGGTCGAACCTGATGTGTAGATCAGGTACGCCGGGTGAGCCAAATGCAGTGGGCTGCTCCGATCGGCATCGGTGACCGGCGCCGAGGATACGGCTTCGATCTGTTCGGCGACCGCATCGCCGTCGAGCACCAGCCACGGGACGGTATTCGGCAAACCGTCTCTGTGTGCGGCCACCGTGAGTCCAACCGTTGCCCGGCTGTCGGTGAGCATGTAGTCGATCCGGTCGCGCGGATAGGCCGGATCGACCGGCACGAACGCCGCACCGGATTTGGCGACCGACCAGATCGACACCACGTCCTCGATGGACCGCGGAATACCGATGGCCACGAACGTCTCCGGCCCCACACCGTGGGCACACAGGATCCGGGCCAGCCGGTTGGACCATTCGTCGAGTTCGCGATAGCTGACCTGCCGGCCTTCGAACGACAACGCCACCGACTCGGGGTCGAGGGCCGCGGCGGTCGACAGCAGGTCCGGCCACAGTTCGGGGCGCACCTCGGGCTTGCCTCGGGCCGGGACCATCTCGGCGGCCTCCACCTCGTCGAGCAGTGGGAGGGTGCCGATCGGCTGGTCCGGATCCGCGGTGGCGGCCGCGAGGATCCGGCTGAAGCGGTCGGCGAACGAGCGGGCGGTCCCACGGTCGAAGAGGGACACGGCGAAGTCGAGTCCGCCGGAGATGCCGGCGGGCGCACCGTCCTGGTCGAACTGCTCGGCCAGGATCACTTCGAGGTCTCCCTTCACCACCCTGGTTTCCAGGTCGACGTTCTCGACCCGAAGTTCCGGCAGTTCCAGGGTGGGGCTCTCGTTGTTCTGGAATTCGAGGGCCACCTGGAACAGTGGTGAGTAGGCGGTGGACCTGGTGGGGTTGAGTTCCTCGACGAGCCGTTCGAACGGCAGGTCCGAGTGCCCGAACGCGGCCAGGTCGGTTTCCCGGATCTGCTGGATCAACTCGGTGAACGTCGTTGCCGGGTCCATCCGGTTCCGCAGGACCAGAGTGTTGACGAACATGCCCACCATCTCGTCGAGAGCGGCTTCACCGCGCCCGGCGATGGGTGTGCCGATGACGACATCGTCGGTGCTACCGAGCCTGGCCAACAGCACCGCCAGAGCAGCGTGCACGGCCATGAACATGGTGACGTTGTTGGCCCGGGCCAGCGCCGTCAACTGCTGATGGAGGTCGGCGTCGAGGGCGAACTCGACCCGATCGCCTTCGAATGTCTGCTGGATCGGACGCGGACGGTCGGTGGGCAACTGGATGACGTCCGGCAATCCGGCCAGGGTGCCCGACCAGAACCTCAACTGCCGGTTGATCTTCGAGTCGGGGTCGTTCTCCGAACCGAGGGCCGTGTGCTGCCACAGCGTGTAGTCGGCGTACTGCACCCGCAGCGGATCCCACTTCGGGCCGTCGCCTTCGAGTCGTGACGTGTAGGCCAGCATCACGTCGCGCGCCAGCGGGGCCAGTGAGAAGCCGTCCGCACAGATGTGATGGACCACGATCGTGAGCACGTGATGATCGGGTGCGGTCCGGAACAGCGCAACCCGGACCGGGACGTCGGTGCTTACGTCGAACCCGCGCGATACCAGGTCCATGATGTACCGCGGCAGATCGTCCGGGGTCACCGAGACTGTGGCAACGTCCGGTTGCGCTTCCGCGGCGGCGAGGATCCTCTGGGTCGGTTCGCCCTCGACCGTCGGGAAGACGGTCCGCAGCGTTTCATGCCGTTCGAGGACGTCGGCCATGGCCAGTCTCAGCGCGTCCACGTCGAGGTTCCCGGTCAGCCGGACCGCCAACGGAATGTTGTAGGCCGGCGATGACGTGTCGAACTGGTTGAGGAACCACATCCGCTTCTGTGCCAGCGACAGCGGAATCTGCTCGGGACGCTCGACCGGAGCGAGTGCGGGGGACGCGCCACCACGGTGTATGTCGTCCCCGACGCGTTCGGCCAGAGACCGGACGTCCGGGGCCTCGAACAGCGCCCGAACCCCGATGTCGGCATCGAGTGCGTCCCTCAACCGTGCCGTGACGCGGGTGGCTACCAGCGAGTTTCCGCCGAGATCGAAGAAGTTGTCGTCGATGCCGATCCGCTCGATTCCGAGGACGTCCGCGAAGACCTCCGCGATCATCGCTTCGAGATCGTTGGTCGGCGGCGTGAACTCCGCGGTGGTGATGTTGAACCCGGGCGCGGGCAGCGCCGAACGGTCCAATTTGCCCACCGGGGTCAGCGGGATCTCGTCGAGGAGCATGATGCTCGTCGGCACCATGTGCGCCGGGAGTCGCGTCGACAGGTACGCGGTCAGCTCCGCTGCGTCGACCCCGCCGGGCGTGTTGGGCAGCAGGTACGTCACCAGCACGGTGTCACCGGACGGGCCGGGGACACCGAGGGTTGCCGCGAAGCCGACCCCGGTGAACGCCGTGATCTCCGAGTCGATCTCGCCGAGTTCGATGCGGAAGCCGCGGATCTTCACCTGGAAGTCGCTGCGTCCCACGTACTCGACCGTGCGATCGGACCGCCAGCGGACGATGTCGCCGGTGCGGTACATCCGCTCGCCCGCCTCCCCGAAGGGGTTGGCGAGGAAGCGCTGGCTGCTCAGTTCCGGGCGGCGGTGGTAGCCGCGGGCCAGACCCGCCCCGGTGATGTACAACTCGCCGGGGACACCGACAGGAACCGGTTGGAGACGGGTATCGAGCACCAGTTCGCCGACACCGCGGATCGGCCCGCCGAGCGTTATGGGTTCGCCCACGGTCATCGGATCGCTGATGTTGGCCATCACCGTGGTCTCGGTGGGGCCGTATGCGTTGGACAGGGCTCGGCCGGGAGCCCACCGGGTCACAAGTTCCGGCGGGCAGGCTTCGCCGCCGAACACGACGTGCTGGAATTCGTCGAGCCCTTCAGGATCGACCGTGGCCAGCGCCGCGGTGGTGATGAATGCGTGCGTGACGTGCTCCGAACGGATGAGTTCGGCCAGTTCCACCCCGCCGTACACCGTCCGCGGCGCGATCACCATGGTGGCGCCGACACCGAACGCCTGTAGATACTCGAAGACCGACCCATCGAAGCTCGGCGTCGAGAAGTGCAGGGTGCGGGAGGTCTGTGCGGCAGCGAAACGCTGGCGTTGGTCCTCGGCGAAGTTGTCGAGGCCCTCGTGCGTGACCACGACGCCCTTCGGCGTGCCCGTCGAACCCGACGTGTAGACGATGTACGCCGCATTGTCGAGACTGATCGGCGAACGACGGTCCGAATCCGCTACCGGCAGAGCAGGTTTCGCCTGGCATGCCTTCTCGAACTTCGGCGAGTCGAGCTGCAGCCACGGCACGGAATCGGGCAGCGCCTCCTTGTACGCGGACATGGTCAGCCCGATCGTGGCACCCGAGTCGGTCAGCATGTGTTCGATGCGGTCCGTCGGATAGTTCGGGTCGACAGGGACGAACGCGGCGCCCGTCTTGGCCACCGCCCATACGGCGAGGACCGACTCGATCGAGCGGGGGATGCCCAGCGCCACGAACGTTTCCGGGCCGGCTCCCCGCGAGATCAGTACCCGTGCGAGCTGGTTGGACCGCTCGTCGAGTTCCCGATACGAGACGTTGCGGCCCTCGAATGTCAGCGCCGTCCGATTGGGACCCAGCGCCGCGGCGTCCTCGAAGATCTGCGGCAGGGTGCGGACAGAGAACCCTGGGCGGCCGCGGACCGGGGCGAACTCGGCGAGTTCAGCCCCGGTGAGCAACTGCATGTGGGCCAGGGGTATCTCCGGTCGGTCGGCGACTGCGTCGAGCACCCGCTGTAGCCGGTCCGCGATCTTGTCGACAGCGCTCTCCTCGAGGACTTCGGGAAGATACTCGAACTTGAAGTTCAGCCGGTCGTCGCCGGACGCGACGACGGCGAGGGGGTAGTGCGCGGAGTCCTTGCCTGCGATGCCGGTGACGTACATGCCGGCGATGTCGGTCTGCTCCGTCAACCCCTCCTTGTCCACCGGATACGACTCGAACACCGTCAACGTATCGAAACCGGCACCCGCACCCGCCACCGACTGAATATCGGTCAACCCCACATAGTGGTGATCCAGCAACGCCGCCTGCTCCCCCTGCACCCGCTCGAGCAACTCACCCAACGACTCCCCCGGATACAGAACCACCCGCACCGGCAAGGTGTTGATGAACAGACCCACCATCGACTCGATCCCCGCAATCTGCGGAGGACGACCCGACACCGTGCCACCGAACACCACATCCGAACGACCCACCAGCCCACCCAACACAATCCCCCACGCCGCCTGGACGACGGTGTTGAGGGTGAGTCCGCGTTCGCGGCTCAGATCGCGCAACCGGGTGGTCTGCTCCTCGGACAGGGTGAACGAGGTTTCTGCCGCGACCGTGGAGTGCGCCTCATCGCGCTCCATCGGCGCGAGCAGGGTCGGTTCGTCGACCCCGCCGAGTGCGGCGCGCCAGGCGTCGAGTGATTCGGTGATGTCGTGGCGCTTCATCCACGACAGATAGTCGCGGTAGGAGTGCACGCGGGGCAGCAGGCTCTCGTCCGCGTCCGTCGCGTAGAGCGTCAGCAGATCACGGATGACCAGCGGTGTCGACCAGCCGTCGAGCAGGATGTGATGGTTGGTCAGGATCAGCCGGTAATCGTGCTCGGTGAGCCTGATCAGCGCCAGCCGCAGCAGCGGTGCGTCGGCCATGTCGAACTTGACCGATCGGTCCCGTGCCACGATCCGGTCGTACTCGAGGTCGGTGGCCTCGGGGCCGAGTGCCGACAGATCGAACTCGGACCACGGCAACTCGACGTGCTCCTGGATGATCTGCGCGGAGGCACCTGCGCTGTCGTGGACGAACGCAGCACGCAGGTTGGGGTGCCGGTCCAGCAGGGCCTGCCCGGCGCGGCGGATGCGGTCCGGGTTCACCTCGCCACTCAGCTTCAGGACCAACTGCACGAGGTAGGGGTCGACCGTGGAGTCGGAGAACTGGGCGTGAAAGAGCAGACCCGACTGCAGCGGTGACAGCGACCAGATGTCGGACAGGGCCGGGAACCTGGCCTCGAGCCGGTCGATCGCGACCTGATCCAGTGTGACCAGGTCCAGATCGGACGGGGTCACACCACCGGCGTCGGGCCCCGCCACGTGCGTCGTCAGCGCGGTGAGTGCCTGCACCCACAGGTCGGCGAGTTCACGGACCGCCGAGGGTGCGAGCACCCCGGTCGGGAACGCCCACGTGGCCCGCAGCCGGTTGCCGTCCACCCCGGTGCCGGTGACGGCGTTGATGTCGAGCGCCGTGGCCACCGGAATGTCGGAGGCGGGGATGTCGTCCAGCTTCGTGTCCGTGACCGGCACCCAGGCGTGACCGTGGATGTCTGTCGACGACGCGCCGCCGAGCCGGCCCAGGTAGTTGAACGTGATTTGGGGCTGGGGCAGTGCACGCAATTGATCCGCACTCTCGGGATCCAGGTAGCGCAGCATGCCGTATCCGATGCCGTGGTCCGGGATGGCGAGCAACTGTTCCTTGACCGCCTTGATCGCCGCACCGGCCGCCTTGCCACCGGCGAACGCGTCGTCGAGGTCGATGCCGGCCAGATCCAGGCGCACCGGGAACATGGCTGTGAACCAACCGACCGTGCGTCCCAGGTCCGCACCCGGGACCACCTGGTCCTCACGGCCGTGCCCCTCGAGGCTGACCAGTGACTCGCGGGTGAAGTCCCCGTGTGTGCGCCGCCACTTCGCCAGCGCCAGCGCCAGCGCGGTCAGCAGTCCGTCGTTGACGCCGCCATGGTATGCCTCGGGGACCCTGGTGAGTAACGCGTCCGTGACGTCGGCCGCCACCTCGACGGTGAGCTTTTCTACCGTCCCCGCCACATCTATTCGAGCGTCGAGGGGGCGTGACCCGATGAGCGGGTCGTCGGCCTCGAGAGCGCGCCGCCACAGCTCCATCTCGTTCCCGCGCGCACCAGTCGCCTCGACCAGTCCGTGGGACCAGCGGCGCATCGACGTGCCGGCCGGTTCGAGTACCGGTTCCTCGCCGGCGGACACCTGCGCCCACGCGGTCGCGAAGTCCGGGACCAGGATCCGCCACGACACACCATCGACCGCGAGGTGATGTGCCACTACCAGCAGCCGGCCGCCCTCGGCGCCGGCGTCGAACCACACCATCTGCACCATGACCCCGGCCTCGGGGTCGAGTCTTCCTGCAGCGGCATCGAGTTCATTGGTGGCGGCCTCCGCGAAGGCCGAGCCGACCACCGAGGGAACCTTCACCCTGCGCACCACGTCGCCGATGTCGACCGAACCGGCAGGCTGCACCTCGATCCGCCACTGTGACTCGATGCGATGCAACCGGGCGCGCAGCATGTCGTGATGATCGACGACGGCAGCGATCGTGCGCTCGAGTAACGTCTCGTCGGCCGCGGCGGGCAGCGAGAGCAGAGCGGTCTGGGTGTAGCGACGGAAGTCGCCGCCGCGTTCTAGCAGCCACGACGTGATCGGGGTGGTCGGCATCTCACCGACACCGCCGCCGGGCAGTTCCTCGAGCACCATCACATCGGCGGAACCCGCCCACGACGCCACCGCGGCCAGCCCGGCCACAGTCTTGGACTCGAACACATCCCGTGGCGTCAGGATCACAGCCGCGGCCTTGGCACG
>NZ_BCXB01000032.1 GCF_001894885.1 Rhodococcus marinonascens NBRC 14363 | reverse complement strand
AACCCCGACGGTCTCCAGCCCGAGGACCTCGGCGAACAAGCCTGCCAAGACCGTTTCCATCTCGGTCGCCGGAGCGCGGCCTGACGACACCCGAGCCCCGAAGTCCGGTTCCGGCAGCGCGCGGCTGTCCAGCTTGCCGTTGCTCGTCAGCGGCAGGGCGTCGAGCACCACGAGGGTGGCGGGCACCATGTACGCGGTGAGCTGGGTGCCGACGAACTCGAGCGCCGAGGACACCTCGACGGTGGCACCGGATTCGGGCACCACATATCCGATCAGCCGGTGGCCGCCGTGCCCGTCGTCGCGGGTGAGGACGACGGCCTGCGCGATGCCGCGGTACCGCAGCAGTGCGGCTTCGATCTCGCCGAGTTCGATCCGGAAACCGCGGATCTTCACCTGGAAATCGCTGCGACCCAGGTATTCGAGCTGGCCGGACTTGTTCCAGCGCGCCAGGTCACCCGTCCGGTACATGCGGGCTCCGGCACGCACCGGGTCGGCGACGAAGCGGGTCGAGCTGAGCGCGGCCCGGCCGAGGTAACCACGGGTCACCTGGTCTCCGGAGACATACATTTCCCCGATCGTGCCGGGGGGAACGGGCCGCAGGCGCCGGTCGAGAACGTGGACGTGCAGACCGGCGATGCCGCGGCCGATGACACTGGCCGAGGTGGACGCCGCGAACTCAGGGTCCAGCGCGAGATAGCTGACGTGGACCGTGGTCTCGGTGATGCCGTACATGTTCACCAGGGTCGGGGCGGCAGCGTCATGCCTCGAGTACCAGCGACCGAGTTGCGCGAGGTCGAGTGCCTCACCGCCGAAGATCACATAACGCAGCGCGAGCGCGGCCGCGTTCACGTCCATCTCCGAGACGATGCGGTCGGTCTCGGCGAGCTGATAGAACGCGGTCGGAGTCTGGTTGAGCACGGTGACCTGCTCGTTGCGCAGCAGTTCGTGGAACATCTCCGGCGACCGCGCCGTGTAGTAGTCGACAACCACAAGGCGCCCACCGTAGAGCAACGGACCCCACAACTCCCACACGGAGAAGTCGAACGCGTACGAGTGGAACATCGTCCACACATCGGTCTCGTCGAACCCGTAGATCGGCTGGGTGTTCTCGAACAGAGTCAATACGTTCCGGTGCGAGACGACGACACCCTTCGGCCGGCCCGTCGAACCGGACGTGTAGATCACATACGCCACGGACGACGGGTCCAGCGGCGCCACCCGGTCGGCGTCGGTGATCGGCTCCGGCGACTGCTGCGCGAGGTTCCCGGTGGTTTCGGGGTCGTCCAGCAGGATCGGCGGCATCTCCGAGCCGGGCAGGGCCGAGACGTCGCCGGTGGTGGTGAGGACACAATTCGGGGCGGCATCCTCGAACACGAATGCCAGGCGGTCCGACGGATTGGTGATGTCGACAGGGAGGTAGCCGGCACCGGTCTTGATCACGCCAAGCAGGGCGATGATCAGATCACAGTTGCGTGGGAGTGCCACGGCGACCAGGCATTCCGGGCCGACACCCCGGGAGATGAGGAAACGGGCCAATCGGTTTGACCGCTCGTCGAGTTCGGTGTAGGTGAGGGCCACGTCCTCCGACGTCACCGCCGTGGCGTCCGGGAACCTGGCCACGCTCTGCGCAAACCGGTCCGCAAGCGTGTCCCCGCCGGAGTCGACGCCGGCGACGTTCCACTCGGTTGCCATCACCAACCGCTCGGCGGCATCGGTGAGCACGATGTCCCCGACCGGGGCCTGCGGGTCGGAGGTGACTGCGTCGAGAACACACAGGAACCGGTCGGCAAACGTGCGCACGGTGCCGGCGTCGAACAGATCGCTCGCGAAGATGAACGACGCGGTGATACCCGATGCCACTCCGTCCGCGCCGAAGATTTCCTCGACACCGAGTTGCAAGTCGAACTTGGCGACCTCGAGATCGAAATCGACCGCGGACGCAGTCAGTTCCGGCAGCTCGAGTGTCGGTGTCTCGTTGTTCCGGAATTCGAGCATCACCTGGAACAGCGGCGAATGCGCGGTGGAACGCTCGGGGGCGAGAACGTCGACGAGCCGTTCGAACGGCAAATCCGAATGATGGAATGCGGCCAGGTCGGTGGCCCGCACCTGGTCGATCAGGGCGCCGAAACCCTCGGCGGGGTCGACGGAGGCACGCAAGACCAGGGTGTTGACGAACATGCCGACCATGTCGTCGAGTGCGGCGTCGCCGCGGCCTGCGATCGGGGTGCCGACCGCGATGTCCTCGGTGGACGACAACGCCGACAGCAACACCGACAGCGCGGCGTGCACGGCCATGAACACGGTCGAGTTGTGCTTTCGCGCCAATGCCGAGAGCGACCGGTGTACATCCGCCGGAACGGTGAAGTCGACCTGCGCTCCGTGGAACGACTGCTGGATCGGTCGTGCGTGGTCAATCGGAAGCTGTAGGAGTTCGGGCAGGTCCGCCAGCTGGTCGGTCCAGAACTGCAGCTGACGGGAGATCAGCGATTCGGCGTCGCTCTCGCTGCCCAGCTGATCGAGCTGCCACAGCGTGTAGTCGGCATACTGCACCGACAGCGGGTGCCATTGCGGGGCGCCTCCCGCGATCCGTGCGGCATACGCCGCCATCACATCTCGGGCGAGCGGGGCCAGCGAGAAGCCGTCGGCACAGATGTGGTGCACGACGATGACGAGCACGTGGTCGTCGGGGGCGAGCGCGAACAAAGCCGACCGCATCGGCACTTCGGCCGTCACGTCGAAACCGGCGGTCGCGAGACCGGCGATGTGTTCGCGCAGTTCGTCCTCCGACGCTTCGGTGATCTCGAGGTTCGGCGCCCACTGTCCGGGCGACAGCACCACCTGCGTCGGTTCCCCGTCGTGGGATGGGAACACCGTCCGCAACGATTCGTGACGGACGAAGACATCCGTCACGGCCTCGCGCAGCGATTCCACATCCAGGTGACCGGCCAGACGGACGGCCAACGGGATGTTGTATGCGGCCGACGACGTGTCGAATTGGTTGAGGAACCACATCCTCTTCTGCGCCAACGACACCGGTATGTGCTCGGTCCGCGGCATCGGAACGAGCGGGACGCGAACGTGATCGCCGTCGTGTGCGGGGGCGAACTCCGTCGACTCGATCAGTCGGGCCAGCAGATGGATCGTTGGCGCCTCGAACAGGACGCGGACGCCGATGTCGGTGTCCAACTCCCTGGTCAGGCGCGCGGCGACCCGGGTTGCGACGAGCGAGTTTCCGCCGATGTCGAAGAAGTTGTCGTCGATGCCGACCCGTTCGATACCGAGGACAGTGGTGAAGACGTCGGCGATGGTGTGTTCGAGCACCGTCGACGGCGCACGGAAATCGTCGCTAGTCGGCAGGAACTGTGGTGCGGGCAGCGCTGTCCGATCCAGCTTGCCCACCGGAGTCAGCGGGATCTCGTCGAGCAGCATGATGCTCGACGGCACCATGTGCGCGGGCAGCAGGCCCGCCGTCCACTGTTTCAGCTCCGGCGGTTCGAGTATCGAATCTGGCTCGGGCAGCACGTAGGACACGAGCACGGTGTCACCGGCCGGTCCGGGACGTCCGAGGGTCACCGCGAACGAGACGGACGGGTGCCCGGAGAGTGCGCTGTCGATGTCGCCGAGTTCGATGCGGAAACCGCGGATCTTAACCTGGAAGTCGGTGCGACCCAGGTATTCGACGGTGTGATCAGGCCGCCACCGGGCGAGGTCGCCGGTGCGGTACATCCGGTCGCCTGGTTCGCCGAAGGGGTTGGCGACGAAGCGTTCGCTGGTCAGGGCGGCGCGCGCATGGTAACCGCGGGCCAGACCCTCGCCCGTGATGTACAACTCCCCGGCCACGCCGAGCGGGACCGGTTGCAGTCGTGCGTCGAGAATGACCTCGGCGACCCCGCGGACCGGTGCACCGATGGTGACCGTCTCCCCCACATCGAGGGGGTCGCTGATGTTGGCCATGATGGTCGTCTCGGTGGGGCCGTAGCCGTTGAACAGCCTCCGCCCCGGCGCCCACCGGGCCACCAGTTCCGGCGGGACCGCCTCGCCACCGGCCACCACGTTCTGGAACACCTCGAGACCCTCCGGGTCGACGGAGGCGAGCGCCGCCGGGGTGATGAACCCGTGCGTGACCCCTTCGCTACGGATCAGGTCCGCCAACTCCTCGCCGCCGTAAACGGACGGCGGCACGATCACCATGGTTGCGCCGACGGCGAACGGCAGCAGGTAATCGAGGACCGACGCATCGAAACTCGGCGAGGAGAAATGCATGGTCCGCGACGAAGAATCCGTCCCGTACCGGGCCCGCTGCTCCTCGGCGAAGTTGTCGAGGCCGCGGTGACTGACCACCACTCCCTTCGGGGTGCCGGTGGACCCGGACGTGTAGATGACGTATGCCGGATGCGCGAATCGCAGTGGGACGATGCGCTCGTCGTCGGTGATCGGCGCTGACGACATCTCCTTCGTCGCCGATTCGATCTCGGCGTCGTCGAGTGTCAGCCAGGTAACTGCGCCGGGCAGTCGGTCTCGGTCGGTTCCGACCTGCACACCGAGGGTGGCCCCGGAATCGGTGAGCATGTGTTCAACCCGCTCACGCGGGTAGTTCGGGTCGACGGGAACGAACGCAGCACCGGTCTTGGTGATCGACCAGACGGCGAGGACCGACTCGATGGACCTTGTAATACCCAGTGCCACAATATCTTCTGGACCCACTCCGTGGTCGATCAAGATTCGCGCGAGCTGACTGGACCGCTCGTCGAGTTCTCGATACGACATCCGACGATCACCGAATACCAGGGCGGTGGAATCACCCGCGATCGCGGCGGTTGCGGAGAACATCTGCGGTAGCGTCCGCTTGGAACTACCCGGTCTGCCCCGGACCGGAACCAGTTCGGTCTCCTCGGCATCGGTGAGCAACCGTAATTGCGCGAGCCTCATGTCGGGAGTCTCCGCGAGTGCGATCAGTGCGCGGACGAGACGGTCGCCGATGCGCTCGATGCTCGCCCGGTCGAACAGATCGGGTAGGTACTCGAACTTCAACTGCAGATGTTCGTGAGCCGACGCGATCAAAGCGAGCGGGTAGTGGGCGGCATTCGCGCTGTCGTGCACGTCGAGGACATGCATGCCGGCGATGTCGGTCTGCTCCGTCAACCCCTCCTTGTCCACCGGATACGACTCGAACACCGTCAACGTATCGAAACCGGCACCCGCACCCGCCACCGACTGAATATCGGTCAACCCCACATAGTGGTGATCCAGCAACGCCGCCTGCTCCCCCTGCACCCGCTCGAGCAACTCACCCAACGACTCCCCCGGATACAGAACCACCCGCACCGGCAAGGTGTTGATGAACAGACCCACCATCGACTCGATCCCCGCAATCTGCGGAGGACGACCCGACACCGTGCCACCGAACACCACATCCGAACGACCCACCAGCCCACCCAACACAATCCCCCACGCGGTGCGGATGAGGGTGCTCAGCGTCAGGCCACGTTCGCGTGCCAGCACGCTCAGCATGTCGGTCCGGTCGGCGTCGAGGTCGACGACCAGCTCACTCGACTGGGTGTCGCTCTGGACGGAGGCGTCCGCCGGCGCCAGCAGGGTCGGCTCGGCCACCCCGGCGAGGGCACGCTGCCAGACTTCGAGAGAGTTCTCGGTGCTGCGATGCGACATCCATGCCAGGTAGTCGCGGTACGGGTGCACCCGCGGCAGCGCCGCGACGTCCCCCTCCGTGACATACAGGGTCAGAAGGTCGCGGATCAACAACGGCATCGACCAACCGTCGAGCAGGATGTGATGGTTCGTCACGATCAGTTTCTGCCGGTCATCACCGACGTGGACCAGCATGAACCGCAGCAGTGGCGGTTCGGCCATGTCGAATCCGCGGACCCGGTCGGCGTCGACCAGGCGCGCGATCTCCGCTTCGCAGCTCACCTCGTCGAGTTCGGACAGATCAGTCTCCGTCCACGGCAGTTCCACATACCGGTGGATCGCCTGGACCGGGGTGCCATCCTCGTCATAGACGAACGATGCCCGCAGGTTCGCGTGCCGATCGAGCAGGGCCTGCCCGGCAGTGCGCAACCGCGACGCCACGGCACCGCTCAGTTCGAGCGTCATCTGCACGGTGTACGAATCGATCGACTGATCGGCCAGCAGAGCGTGGAACAGTAGACCGGACTGCAGCGGCGACAGCGACCAGATTTCCGCCAGCGCCGGGAAGCGCGACTCGATGCGGTCGATGGCGTCCTGGTTCATCGTGACCAGGTCCAGGTCGGACGGGGTCAGACCGCCCGCGTCGGGGCGGGCCGCGTACGTCGTGAGCGCGGTCAGCGCCTGTACCCACAGATCGGCGAGTTCCCGGACCTCGGCGACGTTCAGGACACCGGCCGCATATGCCCAAGTGGCGCGCAGTTGGGGCCGGTCCTCTACCTCCGTGGTGACGGCGTTGACGTCGATGGCCGAGGTGACCGGCGTGTCGAGGTCCTGCGCCCGGTCCATGTCCACCTCACCGGTTGGCGTCCAGCCCGCCCGGTCGGCCGACTCGGACAGGTCGGCGGCGAAGCGTCCCAGGTAGTTGAAGCTGATCTGCGGCACCGACCGCGCCGCGAGTTGCGGAGCGGTGTCCCCGTTGAGATACCGCAGCATGCCGTAACCCATGCCGTGGTCCGGGATGGCGAGCAACTGTTCCTTGACCGACTTGATTGCAGCACCGGCCGCCTCGCCACCGGCGAACGCGTCGTCGAGGTCGATGCCCACCAGATCCAGGCGCACCGGGAACATAGCCGTGAACCAACCGACGGTGCGGCCCAGGTCGGCCCCAGGGACCACCTGGTCCTCACGGCCGTGACCCTCCAGGCTGACCAATGTCCCATTGACGGCACCGCCGTCGAGCGTCCCATTGACGGCACCGCCGTCGAGCGTCCCATTGACGGCACCGCCGTCGAGCGTCCCATTGACGGCACCGCCGTCGAGCGTCCCATTGACGGCACCGCCGTCGAGCGTCCCACCGACTGGCTTCGTGTCGAGCATGACGCCTCGGGTGCGCCGCCACCGGGTGACCGCCAAGGCGAGGGCGGTGAGGAGACCGTCGTTCACGCTGCCGCGGACGGCCTCCGGCAATACCGTGAGGACCGCCTCGCTGACCTCGGCGGGAAGCTGGACCGTGATGCGACCAACCGTGGCATTGACGTCGATGTCGGGGTTGAGCGGACGGGAGCCTACCGGCGGATCCTCGCAGTCGAGGATGCGCTGCCAGAGGTCGAGTTCACCGGTCCGGTTCACAGCCTCGTCCGCCAGTCCGTGCGCCCATCTGCGCATGGAGGTGCCCACCCGGTCGAGGGCGGGTTCGTGCCCTGCGGAGATCTGCGCCCATGCGGTCGCGAGGTCGGGGACGAGGATGCGCCAGGACACACCGTCGACGACGAGGTGATGTGCCACCACGAGCAGGCGGCCGCCGGACTCTGCAGCGTCGAACCACACCACCTGCATCATGACCCCGGCCGCCGGATCCAGTCGGTCGAGGGCAGCGTCGAGTTCGGCGATCACCGCGGCTGCGAACGCCGGTGTTCCCGGCTCGGCGGACACCGCGACCACACGAATCAGATCCTGCGCCTCGACCGAACCGACCGGGCGGACCTCGAGGTGCGATTTTTCGCCCGACATGTTCAATTGCGCGCGCAGCATGTCGTGGCGGTCGAGGACGGCCTGGAAAGTGCCTATCAGGGGTTCTAGTTCATGTAGATCGGGCGGTGCAATCAAGAGTGCGGACTGCGACATCCGGTTGAACTCGCCGCCGCGTTCGAGCAGCCACGACGTGATCGGGGTGGTCGGCATCTCACCGACACCGCCGCCGGGCAGTTCCTCGAGCACCATCACATCGGCGGAACCCGCCCACGACGCCACCGCGGCCAGCCCGGCCACAGTCTTGGACTCGAACACATCCCGTGGCGTCAGGATCACACCCGCGGCCTTGGCACGGGCCACCAACTGGATCGACATGATGCTGTCGCCGCCGAGCGAGAAGAACGAATCATCGACCCCCACCGATTCGAGGCCCAACACCTCGGTAAACAAGCCCGCGAGCACCGACTCCATCTCCGAGACCGGGGCGCGACTCACCGACACCAGGGCCCCGAAGTCCGGTTCCGGCAGCGCGCGGCGGTCCAGCTTGCCCGCGGGGGTGAGCGGCAACTCGTCGAGGACGATCAGCGCGGACGGCACCATGTACGGGGCGAGGAATCGGCCCGTGAACTCGAGTATTGCCTCCGTGTCGAGTTCCGTGCTCGCCACCGGGACCAGGTAGCCGACGAGCCGGTTGGCGCCGGTGCTGCCCGTGTGCGCCGACACCACTGACTGGGCGACACCCGGGTAGCGGGTGAGTACGGATTCGATCTCGCCGAGTTCGATGCGGAAACCTCGGATCTTCACCTGGAAGTCGCTGCGACCCAGGTATTCGAGCTGGCCTGCGTTGTTCCAGCGCGACAGGTCACCCGTCCGGTACATGCGCGCGCCGAGGCCACCGTAGGGATTGGCGACGAACCGCTCCGCGGTCGTGCCCGCCCGATCCTTGTAGCCCCGGGCGAGACCCGATCCGGTGACGTACAGCTCACCGGTCACCCCGATGGGCACCGGGTGCAGTCGGGAATCGAGCACCATCTCCCCGGTTCCGAGCGGCGGGCGGCCGATGGTGACGACTTCACCGGGCACCAGCGGCCCACCCGAACTCGATACCACCGTCGCTTCCGTGGGGCCATATGCATTGAACATCCGTCTGCCGTCGGTTGCCCACTGTGCCACCAATTCCGGCGGGCACACGTCGCCGCCGGTGGCGACCACCCGGAGAAGGTCCAGGCCGGTCGGATCCACGGATGCCATGGCGGCCGGCGTCATGAAGGCATGCGTGACCCGGCCGTCGCGGAGAACCTCGGCGAGATCGGTACCGCCGACGATCGACGCCGACGCGATGACCATGGTCGCGCCCGACCCGACCGCGAGTATCAGTTCCATGATCGACGCGTCGAAACTCGGCGACGCAAAGTGCAGCGTGCGTGCCCGCGGGGTGACCCCAAACCGGACGCGCATGTCGGTGGCGAAGTTCGCCAGGCCACGATGGGTGACGCCTACGCCCTTCGGGGTGCCGGTGGAACCCGAGGTGTAGATCAGGTAGGCCAGGTTCTCCAGGAAGAGCGGATGCGTACGGTCGGCGTCGGTGATGCCTGCGGCCGAGTGTGCGGCCATCTCGTCGCCGAATCCGGGTGCATCGACCACGACGTAGGGGGTGCAGTCGGGCAGGTTGGGACGGAACTCCGAGACGGTGAGCGCGAGCGCCGCGTCGGAGTCGCTGAGCATGTGGACGATCCGGTCGGTCGGATAGTTCGGGTCGACCGGAACGAATGCGGCGCCGGTCTTGGCGACCGCCCACAACGACAGCACCGATTCGAGCGACCGCGACATTGCCAGCGCAACCACCGATTCCGGACCGATACCACGCCCGATGAGCAGGCGGGCGAGCCGGTTCGACCTCTCGTCGAGGCTTCGGTACGTCACCTCCCTGCCATCGTAGGACAGAGCGGCCGCCTTGGGATCGACCGTCGCCGCGGCGGCGAGCAGTTCGGGCAGGGTCCGCGATTCCGCGTCCGGCCCGCCCGTCACCGGTGTCAACGCCGCACGTTCGGACGCCGCCATCAAAGCGATGTCACCGACCGCCGTCTCGGGCTCCGAGGTCACCGCATCGAAGATTCGCTGCAGATAGTTGGCGAATTCGGCAATCGTGGACTGCTCGAAAAGACTCGACGAGTACGTGAACGCCGCGGAGATCCCGGCGGGCTCACCCGATACGCCGAACTCCTCGGTAAGGGTGAGTTGAAGGTCGAAATTGGAGATGCCCGACGGCAGATCGAGTCCCGTGACGGTCAGCCCGGGCAGTTCCAGCCGTGGCCGCTCGTTATTGCGGAATTCGAGCACCACTTGGAACAGCGGCGAGTGCGAGGTCGCGCGTTCGGGTGAGATCGCGTCCACCAACCGCTCGAACGGCAGATCCGCGTGATGGAAGGCGCTCAGGTCGGTGTCCCGAACTGTGGACAGAAGTTCGGTGAACGAGACACCCGGTTCGACCGAGGTACGCAGCACGAGGGTGTTGACGAACATGCCGACCATGTCGTCGAGGGCCGCGTCGCCGCGACCGGCGATGGGCGTTCCCACCGCGACGTCGTCGGTGTCACCCAACCGGGCCAGCAACACCGCCAGCGCCGCGTGGACGGCCATGAAGACACTCGAATTGTGGTCACGCGCCGTCGTAACGAGCCGGCTGTGGACCTCTGGGTCGATGCTGAACGCGTGGACATCGCCTCGCATCGACTGCTCCGTCGGGCGGGGGTGGTCGATCGGCAGAGCCAACAGTTCCGGAAGACCCGTGAGCGTGCGCGTCCAGTAATCGAGTTGAGCGGCGAGGAGGCTGTCCGGATCGTCGGCGTTGCCGAGTACCCGGTGCTGCCAGAGCGCGAAATCGGGATACTGGACCGGTAGCGCCGTCCAGTCCGGTGCCTGCCCCCCGGTCCGTGCCGCGTAGGCGGTCATGACATCCCGGGCGAGTGGGGCCATAGAGAAGCCGTCGGCGCTGATGTGATGGACCACGATGACGAGCACGTGCTCCTCCGGATCCGTGCGGAACAGTGCGGCACGCACCGGAACCGCCACGGTCACGTCGAAGCCCGCGCCTGCAAGTCGCGAAATATGTTCGGGCAGTTCCGCTTCCGTCGTTACGATCGGTGTCAGGTCCGGCACCACGTCTTCGGTCGGCAGAATCCGCTGGAGAGGTTCGCCGTCGACCATCGGGAACAGGGTGCGCAGCGACTCGTGCCGCCCCATCACGTCGGCGACCGCGTCCTGGATCGCATCGTCGTCGAGATCACCGGTCAACCGCACCGCGAGTGCGATGTTGTACGCCGCGGAATCGGGGTCGAACTGGTTGATGAACCACATCCGCTTCTGCGCCAGCGAGACCGGCAACCTGGCCGGCCGTTCCCCCGCGACCAACTGTGGGCGTTCGGCCCGGTTGCCGGTGTCGGACTCGACCCTGGTCGCCAGCGCAGCAACGGTCGGGGCGTCAAAGATCTCCCTCACGCCGATCTGGCTGCCCAGTGCGGCATTGACCCGCGCCACCAGACGGGTCGCCACCAAGGAATTGCCGCCGAGATCGAAGAAGCTGTCGTGCACACCGATTCGTGACGCATCGAGCAGATCCGCGAAGATCGACGCGAGGATTTCCTCGATCGGATTGCGGGGTGTCACGAACTCGGCAGACGGGCTCAGGAACTCCGGTTCGGGCAGCGCTCCCCGGTCCAACTTGCCGGTGGTGCCGAGTGGGAACTTGTCGAGCACGATGATGCGGGTCGGCACCATGTAGGCGGGCAGTGCTTCCGCCGCTGCGTCCCGCACGGTCGCGGTGTCGATGTCGATACCGGACACGGGAATCACGTAGCCGACGAGGCTTTCGCCGGTGACCTCGCTGCGGTGAACGGTCACCACTGCCTGTGCCACCGACGGGTGTGCCAGCACGGCGGCCTCGACCTCGCCGAGTTCGATGCGCTGGCCGCGCAGCTTCACCTGGAAGTCGCGGCGGCCGATGTATTCAATGTTGCCGTCGGCGCGCCAGCGGACGACATCACCGGTGCGGTACATCCGCTGCCCCGCTTCGCCGAACGGGTTCGCAACGAACCGGTCAGAGGTCAGGTCGCTGCGGCCGACGTACCCGCGAGCCAACTGGACTCCGGCCAGGTAAAGCTCTCCGTGCACGCCGACCGGGACCGGGTGCAAGCGGGAATCGAGTACATAGACCTGGGTGTTCCAGACCGGTGCACCGATCGGCACCGAAGCCCGGTCTCCTTCCGTGGATTCCCAGTAGGTGACATCGACGGCAGCCTCCGTCGGCCCGTACAGGTTGTGCAGCGCGGCGGTGCCGAATTCCCGGAACGTGTCGGCAGTGGCGGGCGGCAGCGCCTCACCGCTGCAGAACACCTGCCGGAGGGAACCACAGAGGTCTGGGTCGGCGCCCGCAGTGAACACCGCCAGCATCGACGGCACGAAGTGCATGGTGGTGACCTGGTGGTCGGCGATGGTGTGGGACAGGTATGTGGGGTCCCGGTGGCCGTCCGGCGCGGCGAGGACCAGCCGTGCACCAACTTGCAGAGGCCAGAAGAGTTCCCACACAGACACGTCGAACGTGACAGGTGTCTTCTGGAGCACGACGTCCGTGTGGTCCATCCGGAAGGTGTCCTGCATCCACAGCAGGCGGTTGACGATCGCCCGGTGGCTGACGGCGACACCCTTCGGGCGTCCCGTCGACCCGGACGTGTAGATCACGTAGGCCACCGAATCGGGATGGATCGGACCGCCCCGCTCGGTGTCGGTGATCGGGGCGCTCGTGCGGCGAGACAGGTTCAGGGTGTCGATCTCGATCGTGGTGGGACTCTCCACGACGCCGACCCCCTCGGGGCGATCGCGGGTGGATGTGAGCACGCACGCGGGTTCGGCGCTCTCGATGACGTACGCGATCCGTGAAGCAGGGTGGTCCGGGTCCAGCGGAACGTATGCCGCCCCGGTCTTCTCCACCGCGTAGATCGCGATCATCAGTTCGAGTGAACGCCGCAGGGCCACCGCGACACGCGATTCGGGGCCGACGCCGCGCGCGAGGAGTTCGCGGGCAAGGCGATTGGCGCGCGCGTCGAACTCCGCGTACAGCAGTTCTTCTCCGCCGAACACGACGGCCACCGCATCCGGGGTCCGTGTCGCCTGCGCCTCGAACAGTTCGACGAGTGTCGACTCGGGCACGACGACGTCGGTGTCGATCCATTGTTCGAGCATCCGGTGGTTCTCGGCGTCACCTATCAGGTCGAGATCCCCGACCTTGACATCCGAACGCGCAGTAATCATTTCGAGCAGGGTGACGAACCGCTCGGCCAGCGCCGTCATCGTCGGCGGATCGAACAGTTCAGAGGCATAGGAGAACTGGACGTCGATCGGGCCCGGCGCGCCGGAATCCTCGGTGTGCTCGGTGAGGATCACCTGCAGATCGAACTTCGCCGCACCGGTCTCGAGTGCCTCGACCTCCACGTCGAGCCCGGGTAGTTCGAGCCGCGTGTTCGCGAACCCCTGCAACACCAGCATCACCTGGAAAAGCGGTGAATGCGCCTCCGAGCGGGTCGGCTTCAACTCGTCGACGAGCCGCTCGTAGGGCAGGTCGGTGTTGCTGAACGCCGCGAGGTCCACCGAGCGGATGTTCGAGAGGATCTCGCGGAAGCTGCGTTCGGGATCGACCGCGGTGCGCAGGACCACGGTGTTGACGAACATGCCGACGACGTCGTCGAGTTGACGTTCGCCACGACCGGAGACCGGGGACCCGATCGACACGTCGGACGAACCACTCGACCGCGACAGCAGGACCGCGAGGGCTGCGTGCGTCACCATGAACAGGCTGGCGTCGTGGGCGCCGGCGATCTCGAGCAAGGCGGTGTGGATGCGTGCCGGGATCGTGAAATCGGCTGTGGCCCCGACCATCGACTGGCGGGCGGGACGGGGTCGATCGGTCGGCAGGTCCATAACCTCCGGGGCGCCGTCGAGGGTGCGCGCCCAGAAGGAGAGCTGGCGGGAGAGGACGCTGGTGGGGTCGTCTGGGGAACCCAGCAGTTCGCGCTGCCACACCGCGAAATCGGCGTACTGCACCTCCAGAGGCGCCCACTGCGGGGCACTCCCGCCGACGCGGGCGTGGTAGGCCACCATCACGTCGCGGGTCAGCGGAGTCATCGACAGACCGTCGGCGGCGATGTGATGGACTACGAAGACCAGTTCGTGATCATCGGTGGCGGTCCGGTAGAGATGGGCCCGGATCGGTGGCTCCGCCGTGACGTCGAAACCGGCTGCGGCATCGGTGATCAAACGCGATTCGAGCTCGTTGGCCGGGACGTCGATCACGGTGAAGTGCGGACTCACTTCGGCGACCGGCAGCACAACCTGGATCGGACCGTTCGGGGTGTTCGGGAAGACGGTCCGCAGCGACTCGTGCCGGGTGAGTACGTCATCGATCGCGGACCGTAACGCCTTGACGTCCAGCGTGCCGCGCAATCGGATGCCGACGGGAATGTTATAGGCGGGCGACGCGGTGTCGAGTTGGTTGATGAACCACATGCGCTGCTGGGCCAGCGACACCTGCACCGGGCCCGACCCCTGCCTGGGGGTGAGTTCCGGGCGGGCCGAGCTCCGTGGACCGAGGGCGTCCACCCGGGCGCTGAGCAACGCGACACTGGGGGCCTCGAACAGATCCAGCACCCCGATGTCCGAGCTCAACGCCGAATTGACCCGGGACACCACTCGGGTCGCGACGAGGGAGTCGCCGCCCAGATCGAAGAAGCTGTCGTCGACGCCGATGCGGTCGACCCCCAGCAACGTGGCAAACACGTCCGCGACCTGCATCTCGGTCGGGTTCGTCGGCGCCCGGTAGACGGTAGAGGTGGTCTCGAAGTGCGGCTCCGGCAACGCCTTCCGATCGAGCTTGCCCGCCGGGGTCAACGGGACCTCGGGGAGCACCATCACCCGCGCCGGGACCATGTGCGCGGGCAGTGCGGCGGCGGCGTGTTCGAGGATGTCCTCGACATCGATTTGCTCGCCGCTCTCGGGCAGCACATAGGTCACCAGTGCCGTGTCACCGGACGGCGTGGTCTGGCCGACCGTGATCGCGAACGCCACGGTCGGATGTGCCCGAACGACGGCGTCGATCTCGCCGAGTTCAATGCGGAACCCGCGGATCTTCACCTGGAAGTCGGTGCGGCCGAGGTACTCCAGATCACCGGCCTGGTTCCAGCGCGCCAGGTCACCGGTCCGGTACATCCGCACACCGGGCGCACCGTGCGGATCGGCGACGAAACGTTCGGCAGTCGAAATCGACCGGTTGTGGTACCCGCGTGCCACACCGTCACCGATGATGTACAACTCGCCCGGAACCCCGATCGGCACGGGGTGCAACCGCGCGTCGAGCACCAACAGGCTGCAACCGCGGGACGGTCGGCCGATCGTGACGGGTTCGCCGACCGTCAACGGTCCGGCGATGCTCGCCACGACGGTCGCTTCTGTGGGGCCGTACGCATTGAACATGACGCGGCCCGGTGCCCACTGGGCCACCAGTGCGGGCGGACAGCTTTCGCCACCGGTGACTACGCACCGGATGTGGTCGAGACGGGAGGGGTCGACGGACGCCAGCGCAGCCGGCGTGACGAACGCATGGGTCACGCGTTCGCGATGCAATAGGTCGGCCAGTTCGGTGCCGCCGTACACGGTCGACGGCGCCACCACCATCGTGGCGCCCGCGCCCACCGCGAGAAGCAGTTCCAGGACGGACGCATCGAAACTCGGGGACGAGAAGTGCAGCGTGCGGGACTCGGCTGTGACGACAAACCGCCCCCGCTGGTCCTCGGCGAAATTCGCGAGCCCGACATGGGTGACGACCACGCCCTTGGGAGTGCCCGTCGAACCGGAGGTGTAGATCAGATAGGCCGGATCCGCAGTTCGCAGCGGTCGGAGCCTGTCCTCGTCGGTGACAGCGCCGGTCACCTGCTCGGCCAGTGACCGCTCGAACGCGGCATCGTCCATCACCAACCACGGAGTGGTCTCCGGCAATGAGGGCCGTTGCGCCGCGACGGTCAGACCGACGAGCGCACCGGAATCGGTGAGCATGTGGTTGATGCGATCGGCCGGGTAGTGCGGGTCGACCGGGACGAACGCGGCCCCCGATTTCGCGACCGCCCAGGTGGCCAGCACCGATTCGATGGAGCGTGCGATCGCCAGCGCCACCACCGAACCCGGTCCCACCCCGTGCGAGATCAGTATCCGTGCGAGACGGTCCGACTGTGCGTCGAGTTGTGGGTAGGTCAGAGTGCGGTCCTCGAAGACTAGGGCGTCCCCATCGCCACCGGCTTCCACCGCGCTCAGTAGGAGTCCGGGAAGGCTACGCGCCTCCACCGAAGGCTCGCCGTGGACAGGTGCGAGTTCGGTGTACTCGACCGGTTCGAGAATGTCGACGTCCCCGATCGGGGAAACCGGATCCGCCGTGACCGCCTGCAGGATCCGCACCAAGCGTGCCGTGAGCGCCTCCACGGTGCCGCGATCCCACACGTCCGTGGCGAATCTCAACTGGCCTCTGATACCGCCGCTCTCCGATTCGGAGAGCGAGAAAACGAGATCGAGTCCAGCGGCACCATGTTTGAGTTTGGCCGGTTCGCTATCGATCGGACCGGCCGTCACGCTTCTGGGGGAATCGTGCGGATGGCCGCCGGCGGTGAATTCGAGCATCACCTGGAACAGCGGCGCGTGCGACGAATCGGGTTCGGCGACGAGTGTCGCGACGAGTTCGTCGAACGGCAGTGCGGCATGCGTGAACGCGGCGCGGTCGGCATCGCGAATCTGGTGGAGGTGGTCGATGAAGGATGCCGCGCCGTCCACCCGCGACCGTAGGACGACTTTGTCGGGGAAGGCGCCCGCACCCTGTGCGGTGACCGGCGTTCCGATCACGACGTCGTCGGTGTCGCCGATCCGGCCCAGTAGTACCGCCAGCGCCGCGTGCAGTGTCGTGAAGACCCCGGTGTCGGCTTCCTCCGCGAGAGCGGCCACTCGGTGGTGCACGTCGGCGTCGAGAGCGAAGCCGACGACGTCACCGGTACCGGACCGCTCGGCAGGCCGCGGCCGGTCGAGCGGCAACGCAATTACCTCCGGCAGGCCAGCCAGATCCCGCTTCCAGAATTCGAGCCGGGATTCGCGCTCGCGGATCTCCGCGCCGAGTCGGGCGCTCTCGGCGTGGATGTCGGTGATCCGGGTGTCCGCTTCTGCCGTGACGAACTCTTCGGCCAACTCCACGAACCGGCGGTGGTGCGTGCGCAACTCCTCGGAGCTGTACCGGTTGGGGTTGCCGCGGAAGTCGAGCAGGGTCTGACCGTCACCGCCCTGATAGAGGTTGACCAGCAGATCGTCCACCGGGCCCGACGTGACGATGTGGTATTCGCCCGCCACCGAACCCAGGGTCAGCGAGTGGTGGAAGAGCATGATGTTCACCACCGGGCCGGCCAGGCCATCCGGGCTTCCGGCGAGTCCGGCGTCGCGACGGATGTCCTCGAGGCTGCACCGCTGATGGCGAAGTGCCCCCATCATTGCCAGTTGTACCCTCTGCACGAGTTCGGCCGCGGTGTCCTCGGACTGGACCGTGATGTGCAACGGGGCCACGTTCACCAGCATGCCGCCGGACCGCTGCAACGGGGCAGTCGTGCGGGCGGATACCGGAAGATTGACGAGCACGTCACGCTTGCCCGTCATGCGCGAGAGGAAACAGGCAAACGCCGCGACGAGGACAGCCGCCGACGTGGCACCGAACCTCTCGTTCGACTGGTCGAGGAAACTGAGGGCAATCTCGGATAAGGTCGCGCTCTCGACCCTGCTCTGCGCCGCAGCCAGTGCATCGCGCGTGGCGAGGGTGGAACCGTGCTCTATACCGACAATGCGTTCGGCCCAGTACTGCCGATCGTTCTCAAACCTGGTCGAGGCACGGTACTTCTGGTCGAGCTCGTACAGTTCTCGCACGTCGAGCGCACGGTTCGGCTCGGGTTCGATGCCCTCGATGGCCGCCGTGTACAGCGCCGCAACCCGATTGATCATGGTCATGCCGCTGTAACCGTCGACGCCTACGTGATACATCCTCGTGTGCCACAAGTAGTGCTGCTCGCCGACCTGCAGGATGGTCATCTCGATCATTCGGGCGCGGGTCGACCTGAGCGGGGTCGCGTAGTCCTTGTCCATCCATGCCCGAGCGGCGGTCATGGGGTCGAGATCCCCACGGAAGTCGGAGTAGGGTATCGACGTGTCGAGCGTGTAATCGACCATCTGGTATGGTTCGCCGTCGACGTCTAGCAGGCGTAGGAACGGAGACTGAAACTCCCGAGCCGCCGTCACCGCGGCCTCGCTCAACAGGTTCAGGTCGATCTCACCCCGCAACTCGACGTACTGCGCGATGAACTTGGGAACCGTGGGGCTCAATTGCTGCGCGAACCACATGCTCCGCTGCACCGAGGAGAGCGGGAAGGCCCCGTCCGGAACGTTCGGGTCTTCGGCATGGCTGTTCGACTGTCGTGGATTCAAACTCGTCATCTCGTTCCCCCAGCGGGTAGAAAACTGTGGATGCGCAAGTTCTGCGCGTGTGACGGATCAACGATTGGCGGTGTCGCACGCTGTACTGATCGTGCTGTACGCGCGGGACTGCCGTTCGCAAATTCGTGATGTTCGTTCCGGAATCGATGTCGATTCACCACATCCGCCACGATCGGACTGGTCGAGCAGGGTGCGTTGGACGAACTTTTCGCCCGTGGCCGAAGTTCAGCGGAAGCATTCGGCCTCACGTGCGATACGCACAAGGTCGGTACACAAAGACTCCACCTCGTGGTCTGCGGCACCTTCGGCAATGGCTGTCGCTACGTCCTCGGCGGCACATCGAACCTGGAAGAGCCGATCGACCATCGCGGACGCTTCTTCGGAGGTGAGCACCACCGCATCGAGGGGAAGGCTCGTGCCCTTGACCTGGTTGCGCTGCTCGTAAGCGCGCTGCCTGCAGGATTGACGGCAATACCGGCGACGCCGACCGATCCCGGACTCCGCCACTTGCCGTCCGCACCACACGCAGGAATCGGTTCTGCGGGAAGCGCTGTTCATAGTCACCCACCTTACTGTTCGGCGTCGTGGCGACCGCCCGGTACGATTGCTGGGTTGCATCTGCGTTGCCGGCGGGAACCAATCGGGAAGCCGTGACGTTGTAGATGAGTGTGAACGCTTGGTTCCGGTCCAGGCGTGCTCGCGCGGAGACGAACGAGGAGAGGACACAACCATGGCAGATCGCGTACTTCGAGGTAGTCGACTCGGAGCGGTGAGCTACGAAACCGACCGTGACCACGACCTCGCGCCCCGTCGGATGGCTAAGTATCGGTGTGACAACGGCGAGGTATTCGATATTCCTTTCGCCGACGAAGCAGAGATTCCCGGTACCTGGCTGTGCCGTAACGGACTCGAGGGAACCCTGATCGAGGGCACCGCGCCCGAGGCCAAAAAGGTCAAGCCGCCGCGCACCCACTGGGACATGCTGCTCGAGCGTCGTTCCAAGGAAGAGCTGGAAGACCTGCTCAAGGAGCGTCTCGACCTGTTGAAGGCGAAGCGCCGGGGAGCTTGACTCAGACCGCTGAACTGTACGAACGCCGTCTCGGCTTTGCCGGGGCGGCGTTTGCCCTATCCGGGCGGGCCGATTCGACACGCACGCGCTTCTGTTCGTCGCTGGGGTAGTCGCTGTCTCGACATGACTCATCCGAGTACTCCGATCTGTTGAACGGGAGCGCGTTACATTTCGAGCATACAAACGCTTCAAGTGTTACGCCCCGAACACGCAGTCGGAGAAACCGCGCATGACCAACCCATCTGGCTTGCATTCCGGTTTGAAAGGCCAGGTCACATGACCGTTCCCAATTTACTATTCGGTGCGGCGGAGTCAAGGGTTGGTCTCCTCTGCAGGTCAACTTCATACCTGGTGCATGAAACTGGTCACACCTGAGATTCGAAACATCAACCGTAGTTCAGCACCATGGGGCAAACGCACCTGATCCGTAAAACCTTTCAGTCGCTATCGGTATTCCCTCCCCGAAAGCATCAACTGGCCATTACGCCCAGGACGTCGCCAGCGAATGCACAATGTCCAGGAGGTGCTCGAAGGTGATCGCGAACGCGTTCAATGCGGGCTTCCACCTCATCGCCCATCGTGCCCTACCTTTCCCGATCGGGTCCAGCGCTCGCGCAGCCAGGCAGAGACGTTTGAGCGCTGCTTGCTCGGTTGGGAAGTGCCCACGAGCAGGTACCGCCGCCGGTAGCGGGCGTTCACGGACTGGATCGCGTTCGTCGAACAGATCACCCGGCAGATCTCGATGTCGTAGTCGAAGAACGGGACGATCGCCCAAACACTTCGTGCAGGGCGGTACCCCCATCCGTCCAGGCGTTCTCCCACAATCGGGCACTCGGCGGGTAGCGGCCGCCGCACTTGCCGGTGAACTCGATGAACAATTCCTTGGCCGCCGCTTCCGACGAAGCGGTGTAGATGGGCCGCAGATCCCGGCACATCTCGTCCCAATACGTCCGCGAAGCGGACCGGAATGTGTTGCGTATCAGATGAACAATGCGCGTCTGCACCACCGCGAGCGCGCCGACGGTGTTGATCGCATCAGGGAGACCCTCAAGTCCGTCACAGACGACGATGCACACCTCGGCAACGCCCGGTTCGTGATGTCGGTCAGCACCGAGAGCCAGAACTTTGCGCTCTCCCCGCCGTCGTCGGCCCACACACCCAGGATGTCGCGTTCCCCGTTGACGGTGACCCCGACCGCGACATACACGGGCCGGGTGGTGACCTGCCCATCCCGGACCTTGAGGTTGCGTCCAGCAGAGTGGTGTACGAACCGTCCGGGATGAGATGGCCGGCGTGTCGTAGCCGAACCAAATACGGTCACCTCGTGATTCTGCGAGAGACCTACGAAAGTCACTCGAGACGGGACCATGCGATGACCACTGCCCACGATATCGACCTCCGCCGACTGGTCGAAGACCGACTCACCGGGGCGAGCCCGGACCTGCTACGCGAGCTATTGTCGATGTTCATCCACGCCCTGATGGGCGCCGAGGCTGACAACCTTTGTGGGGCCGGCTACGGCCAGCGTTCGGGCGATCGTACGAATTCGCGCAACGGCCCATCGCCATAGGGACTTCGATACCCGTGCCGGCACCCTCGATGTCGAGATCCCGAAGCTGCGGCAGGGCAGCTATTTCCCGGATTGGCTGCTCGAGCGGCGCAAATGCGCCGAACGGGCGCTGACCACAGTCGTCGCTACCCGCAATCTAGTCGGGGTCTCCACCCGACGGATGGACAAACTCGTCGACACGTTGGGTATCACCAGCTCGTCGAAGTCCCATGTCTCGGTGATGGCGCAGGAACTCGACACCCAGGTCGAGGCGTTCCGCTACCGGCCGCTCGACGCCCGCCCGTACACGTTCGTCGCCGCCGATGCCCTCGTGCTCAAAGTTCGGGAGAGCGGGCGGTGTCCTTCGGCACCGCCGACCCGTGCATGTCCCGGAAATATGCGCCAACCTCGCTGGTCGTCAGACCTTTAGATCCACCTCAGTCGCTGCCATGGGATCCAGTGTTTCTGTCATGGTCGATCCTTCCCGCCAAGCAAGTGCTCGGCGTGTCGAACCGAGATCAGATCAACCGCTATTCAAACAGCCCCCCACAGAGCAACACACTCAACGATTTACACCACTCCACGGGGCTTGATCTTGGGCCGTGTGGGACGCGGTTCCTGAATGGTGATCACGTCGGCGAGCGGATGCGGTGTGGGTGGACCTGCTCGATTTTGCGTATGTGTCTGTTGCTCAATCACTTCCAGTGACGGCTAGTTGTTGGATCGTGTCGAAGGTGTGGTTGAGTCGTCTCGGCGTTTCGGAGTTGCCGGTCGGTTGGCTGTATTCCGCTGATTGGGGGACACCGCGTTGGGCCGATGCAAGGTCTGTTTGGGGGACAGACGTGGCCGGTGTTGGCGGCAACACTTCATCGGGGCCGTAGCTGTTCGGGTGCCACCGGTAGTTGCCCCCCTAGGGCCACGGCAGAGAGACGCCAAATCGTCGATTCCAAGTCGAAAGGTAGGTACAACTATGAATCACTCCCGCTGGTCGAGAATTGCGGTAGCAGCAGTCATGTCTGCAGGAGTCCTCCCCTTCACGCATGTCGCCGCATCGGCTTCTGCCGACTCCGCTATCGGTGTCATCGCCCAGTCGGAGACAAAATTCAAGGTCAGTTGTGGAGCGTTTTCCAACGGTGGTGGAGGCTTCGGTTCTTTTCACGATGTGGTCGACGATCTTTTCACCAACACTGGGCGGTGTCAAGCCGTGGAAGC
>NZ_BCXB01000031.1 GCF_001894885.1 Rhodococcus marinonascens NBRC 14363 | reverse complement strand
TTGTACTCAGATATCATGACGGCCCGCGTGCCAGGCTCGAGTGCCACGAACACATGTGCCATATCGCCGGGATATGCGATGTAGTCCCCAGGTGCCAGTTTGACAGGATCTCCGGCTACGCCCACGAGTGCGCGTCCGGCACTGAGAATGACGTGCTCGACCAGTCCTGGCATGTGCGGCTCGGACTCGCGGCCAGGTCCGGGTTCTGCCGCGATCCGATACACGTCTCGGCGCGCGGCCGGCGGGCAGGACGCGACCAGCGTCGCACGATAGTCGGACCGCTCAGACGTCAGTTCCGGACCCTCGTTCGCGCGGATCACCTGCACTCGTGGCCGGGGCGGATCCAGCAGTTGCGACATCGGCACGTCGAGTGCGACGCAAAGAGCCCACAGCGTCTCCACGCTCGGATTCCCTCCGCCCGACTCCAGCTGGGACAGAGTGGATTTTGCCACTCCCGCGCGGCGCGCGACCTCGGTCAGGGACAGGCCCGACCGATCGCGCTCGCGTCGAAGCGAGGGTCCGATGTATCCGAGCGGAGATTGACCTTCCATGACTCCCCATCCGATATGCGTTCATTATTTCAACCGTAGTGTTCGATTTGACGAACACAACCATTCTGTTCAGTATATGCGTCATGCGTTCGATATTTCGAACACTCGATTCCACCCTCCTGCGGAACATCGCACTGGTGTGCCTCGCCGACGGTCTCGTCGGCATCTCGTACGGCGCGATCGCGGTCGGTGCGGGTCTAGAACCCTGGTTGCCCACCGCCTTGTCTGTGCTGGTCCTCGCGGGTTCCGCCGAGTTCATGTTCGTGGGCATCGTCGCTGCGGGTGGAAGCTCAATTGCGGCAATGCTCGCCGGCCTCCTGGTGAACGCTCGTCATCTACCGTTCGGTCTGACAGTCGGTGACGTCCTGGATCGAGGATGGCGCCGTGTCCTCGGCAGTCACGTGATGAACGACGAGTCGGTAGTCTTCGCCCTCGGCCAAACGGATCGCGACCGCAGACGGGCCGCGTATTGGGCCTGTGGCGTCGGGATCGCCATTTGCTGGCCACTCGGTGCACTACTGGGCGCAGTGGCGGGAAACGCGATAGGCGATACCGGCGTATTCGGACTGGACGCCATGTTCCCCGCGGTGCTGCTCGCGCTGGTACTTCCCGCACTGCGCGATCGGGACGTCCGAGTGCCCGCACTCGTCGGCGGAGTCGTCGCCTTGGTCACCACACCCCTCCTGCCCGCCGGACTTCCGGTCCTCGCGGCTCTCCTTGGACTCCTGGTTCGTGTTCGGCGGAAGGTTCTGCAGTGAATCATCTTCTTGTCCTGATCGGAGCGGTCGGAATCCTCGCCGCGGGGACGTTCGCTTTTCGTTTCGCGGGACCGATACTCCGGCCCCGGATCGCAGCCAAGCCTTGGGTGGAGAAGCTCATGGCGACCTCAGCTGTTGTTCTCCTCACTGCGCTCGTAGGCACCGCGTCCCTCATGGAAGGTCACGGCCCAGCCGGCGTGGCACGTCCCGCCGGAGTGCTCGTCGCGGGAATACTTGCTTGGCGCAAAGCGCCTTTCGTCGTCGTTGTCCTCTCCGCCGCGGCGACAGCGGCAGGATTACGCCTACTGGGCGTGCCCTGAGGTGCATGATCGTGGGGTGTCATATCATCTTTGCGCCACGTGCGGTGTAGAACAGGACCCACACACCCCGCTTCCCGAGGATTGTGCGATCTGCGCGGACGAACGACAGTACATTCCGCTGGGCGGCCAGGTGTGGACGACCGTGGAGTCACTGTCCGGTCAGGGGCACCGTGTCGAGATACACGAAGTCGAGCGAGGGTTGTACGGACTGCACGTGGAACCGAAGTTCGCGATCGGCCAGCAGTCCCTTCTGGTCTGCACACCCCAAGGGTCGCTGCTGTGGGATCCGATCGGGTTCGTCGATGCAGCGGCGATAGATGCTGTCACATCGCATGGCCCGGTCATCGCGGTCGCAGCCAGCCACCCGCACATGTTCGGTGTGCAGACGCAGTGGTCGCGGGCGCTCGGCGACGCACCGATCCTGGTGGCGGACGCAGACCGTTCGTGGCTGGCGCGATCCGACGGCCCGGTCGTGTTCTGGTCCGGGACCCACGAGGTCACTCCCGGCCTGACTCTGCATCAGATCGGTGGCCATTTTCCGGGCAGCGCAGTGGCGCACTGGCGGGCCGGCGCCGATGGCCGGGGCTTGCTCCTCACCGGGGATGGCGTGTTTCCGAACCCGGACCACCGTACGGTGTCCTTTCTCCGCTCGTACCCGAACCGGCTGCCCCTGTCGGCGGCGGTGGTGAGACGCATCACGGACCGGTTGTCGAATCTCGAGTTCGACCGCATCATCGGCAACTTCGACAACATGATCGACTGCGGTGGACTCGAAGCACTCGAGTATTCGGCCGCACGCCACTGCGCGTGGGTGATCGGCAAGTTCGACCACTTGACGTGAGCGAACCACTATCGGCGCACCCCGGCCCATCAGAGCCGTGGTGCCCGATCCTCGATCGGGCAGTCTGCTGGCTCGGCGTGCTGCCGGACGATCAGATGGTTGTCGGTGCCCTTCGCGGTCGGGATCAAGTCGAAGCCGCTATCCTCCGTCCCAGAGTCTAAGTAGCGTTGCGCCGCAACTGAGGAGGTAGGTCGGATGGATCTGACAGCAATTGGTGTCGGTTTCGGCTACGTGGTCGTAGTCCTCACGATTCTTGTCGTGGTAGGCGGGCTGTCGGCACTGTTCGTGTTCTCGATCAAGTCGGACTTCATTCAACCGACGTCGACGGAATCGCCCTCGGCGAGGAAGAAGATCGACGAGGCGAGATAGCCGGCTACACAACGTGACGCGGGCAGTTCCCGCCCAGAGGTGCTGCCCGCTTCGCGCGCCGTGGGAGTTCCCACGATTCTGGATCGATTCCGCAGGGCGGATCCATAGGGGGCGATGGCGATGTTGTCGGCGGACCAGGGGCTAAAGCCAGTGGTGTCCATGGCGGCGTAGTCAGGGGCGGCGGCGCTGCGCGGTCAGCCCTCGGGTCCGCCCCGGCGATCAGGGTGTCGTAGGGCGCTGTGTGGTTCATGTGGTGTCTCCGGGTGCGCTTGACGAATGCGTATGACCCACGGTCATACTAATGACCGACGGTCAGTCGATCGACTTCATTCTCGCAGGAGGAACCGTGACTCAGCCCATACCCCACACGCCGGGCGCCCAGCCCGCCCCGAACCCTGACTTCGACTTCGACTGGGACGACATCTACCGCGGTGATGGCAGCGACACCGGCGACCCAGACCCACTCCTGCTCGCCCCGGTCGACGGCCTCACCCCAGGACTGGCCCTGGACCTGGGCTGCGGCGCCGGCGGCAACGCCCTAGCCCTCGCTGCACGCGGCTGGCGTGTCACCGGCGTAGACATCGCACCCCGCGCTATCGTCAGCACCCGCGCCACTGCCAGCGAACGCCACCTGTCGGACCTCGTCGACCTCGCCGTCGCAGACAGTGCCGCCTGGCAGCCCGAGACCACCTACGACTTCGTTCTCAGCTCCTACTCACTGCCACCCCGCGGCCCGGCACGCACCGCCACCCTGGCCGCAGCACTCGCTCCCGGTGCCGTCCTAGCCTTGGGAGAGTGGGACGAGGAAGCTTGCGACTGGGGCAAGGAGGACGATCTGGTCACTGTCGACGAGCTGACCGAAGCCTTCACCGGCCTCGGCCTCGAGATTGACCGCGCTGAGCGAACGCTGGTGCCCGTGCACCAACACCCGGGCCACGAGCAGGAGCGCGGCGAAGACCACGCAGTGATCGTGATCGCCCGCAGGCCGCATGGCACCCTGGAGGCCACGCTCTGACCGGCAGTCGGTCAGTCCCCCGTCAGTAAGGAGGGCCCGTGCCCACGGAGAGCTCGGCCCTCGCCCAGCCGTCCGGACGCTTCCAGCCCCCGGACGTCCGCCGCCGCCAGATCCTCGACGCGGTCGCCGGCCTGCTCCTTCAAGATGGCTACGAGGCCCTGACCATCAGCAAGGTTGCCGCTCGGGCAGGTGTCGCCAAGGGCACGGTCTACCTCTACTTCGACTCCAAGCACGAACTCCTGGCCGCCCTCCAAGCTGAGATGTGGGACCGCATGCTCCAACGGCCCGCCGCCCTGCTCCAGCAGCCGGAGCTGACCTGGACCGAACGGCTCGATGGACTCGTCGCCGCGTGGATCGCCGCGGAACAGGACCACCACGAGCTCTACCACCAGCTCTTCCACGAACTCGGCGGCGCAGCCAGTGAGGAACCCATGAGCGCCGCTCGCGACCTGCTCGTCACCATCCTCACCGAAGGCAACGCGGCCGGTGAGTTCGACGTGGCCGACCCCGAACTGACCGCCGACTTCCTCACCCACGCCTACGCCGGCCCCTGCCACCACCACTCCGGTGCCGACATCACCATGGACGTACAGGCCCTCTTCCGCCGCGTCGTCGCGGCGCCCCCCGCACACCGTGCACAGAGAGGCGCAGCACAGTGAGGCGCGACCATGCGCCTCACTCACCCCCGCCGCACGCCCGAGTGGCCCCCGGTCCGCTCCCTCTCGTCGTATACCGCGGCGGTGGAGCGGTACCTCACAAGCACCGCCATCCCCATGTCCTCCGCGCAGATCTACCGGGTCTCGCTGAGGACATGGGGATGGATGCCCACCGGCGAACCCGCGCCGACCGGACCCCTGGCCCGGGCGCGAAGCGGCTCGTCTTCCCTAGTGAAAGATGCGCTAAGAGCGCGCCGCAAGGGCCGATGAAGTGCTGTGGTTGAACGTGGAAGACCTGTACCCGCAGCCCGCTGTTTCTCACCGACCGCAAGACCCCGGTCGGAACGCCGATGCTCGACGTGTGCCCGGAGACCGGCAGGGCCCCTGCCCGGCGTCGTCGATGAACCTTCCGAACCTACTAGCCAGTCAATCGTCCTCTGGTGTCCGAGCTGGGACTATTCCGCCCTACTGAGCCGCCCGGAATTGGGGGACTACCGTGGCAGGGGTCGCCTATATTTCGAGGAGCCTGGAATGAGTAACCAGTCGGCTGAATCACGCCGCCACCGCGTCGTGGTCATTGGATCCGGCTTCGGTGGATTGTTCGGCACGCAAGCCCTCGAGAAGGCTGATGTCGAGATCACCATGATCGCGCGCACGACTCACCACCTGTTCCAGCCGTTGTTGTATCAGGTCGCCACCGGAATCCTTTCCGTCGGCGACATCGCTCCTGCCACTCGGCTCGTGCTGCGCAAACAGAAGAATACTCAGGTTCTGCTCGGCGATGTCCAGAAGATCGACCTCGAAGCCAAGACGGTCACCTCCCAGTTCCTGGAGCGGATCACGGTTACCCCGTACGACAGTCTGATCGTCGCGGCGGGCGCCGGGCAGTCCTACTTCGGTAACGACCACTTCTCCGAGTTCGCACCCGGAATGAAGACGGTCGACGACGCGCTGGAACTGCGAGGCCGCATTCTGGGTGCCTTCGAGCAGGCCGAGTTGTCCGACGATCCTGAGGAACGTGCGCGTCTGCTGACCTTCGTGGTGGTCGGCGCCGGGCCCACGGGTGTCGAACTGGCAGGGCAGATCGCGGAACTGTCTCATCGAACCCTCTCCGGGGCGTTCCGCAACATCGACCCGCGTGACGCTCGCGTGATTCTGCTTGACGGCGCGAACGACGTGCTGCCCGTCTACGGCGGCAAGTTGAGCCGAAAAGCAGCCGAACAGCTCGAGAAGCTCGGCACCGATATTCAACTCGGCGCCATGGTCGTCGATGTCGACGTCGACGGCCTCGTCGTGAAGGACAAGGACGGTACCGAACGTCGGATCGAGTCACAGTGCAAGGTGTGGTCGGCGGGCGTGCAGGCGAGCCCGCTGGGTAAGCAGATCGCCAACCAGTCCGAGGCCGAGGTAGACCGCGCTGGTCGATTGATGGTCAATCCCGACCTGTCGGTGCCAGGACACCCAGACGTCTTCGTAATCGGCGACATGATGTCGCTCGACAACTTGCCCGGTCTCGCTCAGGTCGCCATGCAAGGCGGCAAGTACGCGGCCAAGCAAATCAAAGCCGGACTACAGGGCCAGAAGCCGGAGGATCGCCCGCCGTTCAGATATTTCGACAAGGGCAGCATGGCCACGATTTCGCGGTTCAGTGCAGTCGCGAAGGTCGGCAAGCTCGAGATCAGCGGATTCGTCGGCTGGGTGGCATGGCTGGTGGTCCACCTCATGTACTTGGTGGGATTCCGGAGCAGGCTCTCCACCATTCTGTCGTGGACGGTCACGTTCCTCGGCCGCGGACGTGCTCAGATGGCGTCCACCGAGCAGTGGGTCTTCGCGCGAAACGCGATGGAGCAGTTGGAGCGGCACGAGCGCGAGCGAGAGACCTCCGCAAGCGAACCACAACGCAAAGCCGCTGGGTGACATCTCGTCACCGGTGACATCGGCGGCTCAGTTTCCGAGGCTGCCGGTGTCGGTGATGTTCGCAAGCCGGACCTGCCCCTTGGAGACCAGGCGGTCCTGTTCGTCGGTGATCCGGACCTCCCACAGTTGCTGGGTGCGTCCGCGGTGGATAGGGGTGGCCGCGGCGGTCATTCTTCCCTCGCGTACGGCACGCAGGAAGTCGGTATTGTTGTTGACCCCGACGACGTGTCCGCGACCCCCGAGCCACATCATCCCTGCCGTGCTGGCGACTGATTCGATGACGGAACAGTACACGCCGCCGTGTTGGATTCCGGCCGGTTGCCGATGGTCGGGAGTGACGGTCCACTGCGCCTGCACGCGGTCGGGACCCAATTCGGTGTACTCGAGTCCGATGAGGGCATCGAATCCCCTGTTCAGTTGTTCGGATACCTCGGCAGTATCGATCTGACCGTCATCGATCTGACCGTCGCCATTCGTGGCCTGCCGTTCGCCGGAACCCACCATCACACTCCCCATCGGATCGCAGTGCGCTCTGGCAGCGCACCCGATTACTTGCCTACACGACGCTCGATGCGGCGGCTACGGCGGGTGCGGCAAACCGATCGGCGGGCCGCACACCGTAGAGCGTGCGGCCCGCCGTGGGAAGGACCGGGAGTCTCTGCAGCCCTCAGGACTCCGGTGCGGTCCGGTAGTTCGGTTCTTCGGCGTGTCGCCCGACTACTCGACTCGCCCACAGCGATTATAGGCAAGGCTGCCCTAATGATGCAACTAGGTGCGGGGCGAGGGATAGGGTTCCGTAACCTAAGTGGGTGAATCGGCGCCAGTTCGCTTTACACGCAGACATGTCAGGAGCTTTTCCACCAGTGACGACGAGACAGTTCGGCAGTGACATCCCGCACCTGTCGACCGACGAACCGTACGGAAAAAGTGACGTTCCGCGCGGTCCCGCCTCGCTGTATTTGCGCGCCCTCGCGGCGCTACTCGACCTCGGGATCGTGGCGATCCCTCTTGTCCTCGGCTGGTACACCCTCGATGCGCTCAGTGACGCCAACGGCGGCGGGCAGGCCGACCGCATCGTCTTCGGCTGTACCGCCGCCGCGATTGCGGTGGCCCTCGCCGTGTGGAACCAGGGTTTCCGTGAAGGCAACACCGGGCAGAGTTCCGGCAAGGGCTGGGTCGGCCTTGTCACCCGCGACACCCACACACACGATGCGATCGGACCGAAGCGCGCGCTGGCGCGGGTATTGCAGCGTTCCGGAACCGAGGTTGTCCGCGAGAGCACGGCGAGGGACGAAGGATTCACCGTCCTCGCGAAGGACGTATCGGTCGCGGCGATCCGTCGTCGCAGACTTGTCGGTCTGGGTGTCCTGGTGATTTTGCTCGTCCTGGTTCTACTCGCGAGCGTCGCGATCGGGGCGCGCCCGTTGTCCTTCGCGGAGATCTTCCACGCTCTGTTCGACGCGGACGGATCCCAGGCCGACATCATCGTGCACACACTGCGCGCTCCGCGCACCGCGCTGGGACTCATCGTGGGCATCGCGCTCGGTGTGGCCGGTGCCCTGATCCAGGGGCACACCCGCAATCCACTTGCCGATGCGGGGCTTCTCGGTCTCAGTGCCGGTGCCGCATTCCTCGTTGTGCTGTCGATGTATTTGTTCGGCTTCACCGCGCCCAGTGAGTACCTGTGGTTCGCATTCGCCGGGACGTTCGCCGCGAGTGTGATCGTGTTCGGGCTGTCGTCGATCGGCAACGGTGGGGCAAGTCCGCTGAGTCTGGCACTGGCCGGCGCCGCCGTCGCGTTCTTCCTGCAGGCGATGACGAACGCGGTCATCATCATCGACCAGGCCAGCCTGGACTCCTTCCGTTTCTGGGTGGTCGGTTCGGTGGCCGGACGTGGGTTCGACGTGCTGTGGCAAGTGCTGCCGTTCCTGATCTTCGGGTTGATCCTCGCTCTGGTCAGCACACCCGGACTGAACGTCCTCAGCCTCGGTGAGGACGTGGCCCGGTCGCTCGGTACCAACATTGCGGCCAGTCGCGCCCTTGGCATCCTCGCCATCACGCTGCTGATCGGTGCGGCCACCGCGGCCTGCGGGCCGATCGCCTTCATCGGCCTGGTGGTCCCGCACGTGGCGCGGGCGATCACCGGTTCCGACTACCGCTGGCTCGTCCCCTACGCAGGACTCCTCGGCGGCACCATGCTCGTCACCGCAGACGTCCTCGGCCGCGTCGTCGTCCGACCGGGCGAGCTGCAGGTGGGCATCGTGCTGGCAGTCTTCGGCGCACCGTTCTTCATCGCGTTGGTTCGGCGCAGGAAGTTGGCAAGGCTGTGAGTGTCAAAGACGAGTTGCGCAGCGACGCCGGCGCAACGTTGC
The DNA here is from genome assembly GCF_001894885.1 of Rhodococcus marinonascens NBRC 14363. GTDB lineage: Bacteria > Actinomycetota > Actinomycetes > Mycobacteriales > Mycobacteriaceae > Rhodococcus_F > Rhodococcus_F marinonascens. The sequence goes on along the minus strand of NZ_BCXB01000031.1, from coordinate 36,179 downwards.
CGTCCCGGGTCCCCGCCCGCCCGGCATTCCGACTCGGGCCGATCTCCCTCGTTCTCCGGCCTCTCGGTATCGCCGTGAACGTCGCGCTGCTGGTGACGCTTTTTCTCCTGCTCTGCCTGCACATCGGCCGCGGCGACTACCCGATGTCCATCCCCGAGGTCACGAGAGTGCTGTTTGGTGGCGGTACAAGAGCCCAGAACTTCATCGTCATCGACCTTCGCCTGCCGAGGGCGCTGACCGGCGCGTTCATCGGCATGGCCCTGGGCCTGGCCGGTGCCATCACACAGTCGATCGCTCGGAACGCCTTGGCGAGCCCCGACATCCTCGGCATCACCTCGGGTGCGAGCGCCGCCGCGGTCGCACTGATCGTCCTCGGCGGCGGTGGATCCTTCGTCGGCCTTCTGGCAACCTTGGGTATACCCCTGGCCGCGCTGTGCGGTGCACTACTCACCGCCACCATCATCTACCTGTTCGCGTGGCGTGGCGGTGTCGAGGGCTACCGGTTGATCCTGATCGGCATCGGGATCAACGCCATGCTGATCGCGGTCACCGGGTGGTTGCTCATCTCGGCCGACATCAACGACGCTTCCCGTGCCCAGGTCTGGCTCAACGGCTCCCTCAATGGTGCGTCGTGGAGCCAGGTGTGGCCGGTGACGGTAGCCGTCGTACTGATCGGTGGGTACGCCGTCGGCTGCTCATTCACAATGGGGGCGCTCAGACTCGGCGACGACAACGCCGTGTCGCTGGGTGTCCGACTGCAGTGGTCGCAGGCACGTCTTCTGCTGATGTCCGTGACCCTGGCCGGTATCGCGACCGCGGCGGCGGGTCCGATCGGTTTCGTCGCGCTCGCCGCACCCCAGGTCGCTCTGAGGTTGGTGCGCGCCGCCGGACCCCCACTGATCGCGTCGGCGCTGACGGGTGCCGTGCTCGTGGTGGGCAGCGACGTGGTGGCCCGCACGATCCTGCCGGTCGAACTTCCCGTCGGCATCGTCACCTCGGCCCTCGGTGGCCCATTCCTGATGTACCTGCTGGTTCGCAACAATCGGAAGGTCTCAGCATGACCGCGCAGCCTGACGCTCGACTGATCGCCGAAGGCCTGAGCCTCGGATACGGCGACCGCATTGTCGTCGACAACCTCGATCTACAGGTCGAGACAGGGGTGATCACCACCGTGATCGGCCCCAATGGGTGCGGTAAGTCGACCCTGCTGCGCGCGCTGGGCAGGCTTCTGAAGCCGCGGAACGGTTCGGTGCTGCTCGACGGCAAGGCCATCGGGTCGATGCGCACCAAGGACGTTGCTCGCACCCTGGGCGTGCTCCCCCAGGCGCCGCTCGCACCCGAGGGCCTGACGGTTGCCGACCTGGTCGCGCGCGGCCGGCATCCACATCAGTCGTGGATCCGGCAGTGGTCGTCCGACGACGAGGGCGAGGTCGCCGAGGCGCTCGCGTTGACCGGTGTGTCCGACCTCGCGGATCGCCCGGTCGACCAGTTGTCCGGCGGTCAGCGCCAGCGCGCCTGGATTTCGATGGCGCTCGCGCAGGGAACCGACATCCTCCTGCTCGACGAGCCCACGACCTACCTGGACCTGGCGCACTCGATCGAAGTTCTGGACCTCGTGGACCGGATGCACGAGGAGATGGGCCGCACCGTGGTCATGGTGCTCCACGACCTCAACCTCGCGATCCGATACAGCGACCGGCTGATCGTGATGCGGGACGGCACGGTCGTCGCGGCGGGTGCACCGAAGGACATCATCTCCGCCGAACTGCTCCTCGATGTGTTCGGCCTCGAGGCCGCGGTGATCGCCGACCCGGTGTCCGATCGTCCGCTGGTGGTACCGATCGGGACGCGCCACGTGTACGGCGCGGTGGGTGGCCCGGCCGCTGCTGCTCGAAACTCGTCAAGCGTATCGAAACTATGACCATTACCACACGCTGTATCGAGGGTCTACTACGCCCCATTGGCGCATATCCCGGACGTGGTAGCCGTAGAATTGGAACATGGCTGGTCTCGGGGAACTCGAACGCGCGGTGATGGATCACCTGTGGTCCACATCAGAGCCGCAGACGGTGCGGCAGGTGCACGAGGAACTGGCCACGCGACGTGACCTCGCGTACACGACTGTCATGACAGTGCTGCAGCGACTGGCCAAGAAGCACCTCGTCATTCAGCAGCGCGACGATCGTGCGCACCGATACCTGCCGGTGCACCAGCGTGAAGAACTCGTCGCGAGCCTCATGGTCGACGCGCTGCAACAGGCCGACAAGTCAAGCAGCCGCGCTGCCGCACTTGTTCACTTCGTGGGCCAGGTCGGTGCCGACGAGGCCGACGCACTCCGCGAGGCTCTCGCCGCACTCGAGACCAAGGAACGATCCGCCAGCGGTGACCAGTCGGGAACCGCGCGCGCGGTCTGACCTTCGTCATGCATGATGAGTAGGATATGCACGCCACCGCCGCGCTGGTATTCGGAGTACTCGCACTCGTCCTCGCAGGGCCCGTCCCTGCGCTGCTGAGTCGTGCCCGATGGCCACACCGAGCACCTCGCGCAGCACTCGTGCTGTGGCAGGCAATCGCCCTGGCCGCCGTGCTGTCCGCTTTCGGTTCAGGGCTCGCGATCGCCAGCCAACTCCTCGTCCCCGGTCCGGACGGCCGCCCAACCACCGCGCCGGTCGAGGAGATCGACGCCCTCGGCCTGCCCCTGTGGGTCCTCTACATGGTGGTGCTCGCTCTCACGCTGATGGTGGGTGCGAAACTGATCTTCGCCGTGGTGCAGGTGGGTGTTCGAACGAGACGTCGGCGCGCCAGGCACCGCACGCTCGTCGATCTCCTCGACCGCTGCGACACGACGTCTCCGCTCGCACGCGCACCTGATTTGAGGGTCCTCGACGTCACTGAGCCGATCGCCTATTGCCTACCCGGCCTGCGGCAGCGGGTCGTGCTGAGTCAAGGCACGTTCGCCAAGCTCGAAGACGTCGAGATCACCGCGATCCTCACCCACGAACGTTCACATCTGCGCGCCCGCCATGACCTAGTGCTCGAGGCCTTCACCGCCGTCAACGCCGCCTTCCCGAACGTGGTGCGCAGCAAGTCGGCGCTCGGGTCGGTGCAGTTGCTCGTCGAGATGCTGGCCGACGATTCCGCCGTCCGCGCCACCGGGCGGACTGCGCTCGCGCGGGCGCTCGTCGCCTGCTCGGGGTCACTTGCGCCGAAGGGTGCGATGGCCGCGGGTGGCCCCGACACGCTGCTGCGGGTGCAGCGACTGTCCTCAACGGAAGCGGGAGCGCCCGTCGCCCTGGCCGCGTACTCGGCGTCCGTCGCCATCCTTGTCGTCCCGACCATCGCCGTCGCCGTCCCCTGGCTCACCGAACTGAGTCGGTTGTTCCACGCCGCATAGTCACGCAGGTCACAGCCCAGCCGATTCGATCACCGGGCGCCCAGTCGAGTACACTACTTGACGGTCGCCCCGGCGGCCCATCAACACTGAAACGGCACACAGCCCAATTCCCCGCACTTGCGCGAATGGATTGACCAGGTGACATGTGCCCTGGCTCGTCCCATTGTGCGTGCTGCATGACAGCCCCCGCTCCGCGACGCGCCCTATGCCCGGAGAGGTACCCGCGTGACTAACGCTGTCCAGATTTCGTCTGCCCCACAAGAGCAGGCTGACGTCGAAACCCCAGATCAGAGCGCCACTGAAGCCGACACGGCCACCGTGACGTTTGCCGAGATCGGCCTGCCCGCACCACTGGTGGAGGCCCTCGCCCGCAACTCCATCACCACCCCGTCGCCGATTCAGGCGCAGTCCGTTCCAGATGCGCTCGCCGGCACCAACGTCCTCGGCCGCGCACAGACCGGATCTGGAAAGACCCTGGCCTTCGGCCTGCCGATGCTCGCCCGCCTCGCCCGCCACGAAGACCGGCCCGCACCCAAGCGTCCCCGGGCGCTGGTGCTCGTCCCCACCCGTGAACTTGCGTTCCAGGTGGTCGACTCCCTCTCGTCCTACGCCGGCGCGCTCGGACTGACCGTCCGGCCCGCCGTCGGCGGCACCCCGTTCACCAAGCAGGTGGACCAGCTGCGTCGCGGCGTCGACATCCTCGTCGCCACCCCGGGGCGTCTCAGCGATCACCTGCGTCAGGCCACCTGCGTCCTCGATTCCATCGAGATCACCGCCCTCGACGAGGCCGATCAGATGGCTGACATGGGCTTCCTGCCAGAGGTGCGATCCATCCTTGGCGAGACGCCGGCCGACGGACAGCGACTGCTGTTCTCAGCCACCCTGGACCGTGAGGTGCAGTCGCTGGTCCGCCAATTCCTGCCCGACCACGTTAAGCACTCCACCGAGGACGGTCGCGCCAGCGTCGACACCATGGAGCATTACGTGCTGCTCGTCGACCGTGGGCAGAAGGACAATGTACTGGCCGAAATCGGTGCCCGTGACGGCCGTACCATCATGTTCGCCCGGACCAAACTCGGGTGCGAGGGGATCACCGACCGCCTGCGCGCGGTGGGCATCGCCGCCGAGTCCCTGCACGGCGGCAAGGCACAGAACCAGCGCACCCGGGTCCTCGAACGCTTCAAGAACGGCCGCACCCCCGTGCTCGTCGCGACCGACGTCGCCGCGCGCGGAATCCACGTCGACGGGATCGACCTGGTCGTGCACGTCGATCCGCCCGCCGACCACAAGGACTACCTCCACCGCGCAGGCCGCACCGCGCGGGCCGGCGAGAAGGGCACGGTCGTCGCGATCGTGCTCCCCAACCAGAAGCGCACGTTCAAGCGCCTGACCGGGATGGCAGGCGTCGACGCCGCCGCCGTGCCCGTCACTCCCGGTTCGGAGAAGCTGGCCAGCATCACCGGTGCCAAGGCGCCCAGCGGAGAACCTGTGCGCGAAACCTTCCCCGACCGTGGCGGCGATCGCAAGTTCGGCAACCGCGGACCCCGCCGCGAAGGCGGATACGGTGGCCGGGACGGCGGTGGAGGCTACCGGGGCACCCGCAGCTACGGCGACCGCCCCTCGGGCAACCGCAGCTTCGAGAACCGCGGCTCCGAGGGCCGCGGACCCCGCCGCGACCAGTCCGACAACCGGTCCGGCGGCTACCGGGGCGATCGTCCTCAGCGCAGCGGTGACAACCGTGGCGGCAGCTACCGTGGGGACCGTGACGTGCGCCCGGCGGGCGATAGTGCGCCGCGCCGCGACTACGGTGACCGCGGTGACAGTCATCGAGGCACCGGAGAGCGCAGCTTCGACCGCAGCGCTCCGCGCCGTGACTCGGGCGACAGCCGTGGTGGCGGCTTCCGCCGCGACGGCCATCGCCCCACCTCCACATCGGATCGGCGTCCCGCGTCGACCGGAGGTGGATTCCGCAGCCGCACGGACCGTCGTTCGTACGACGGGTTCGACGGCCCCCAGCGTGAGCGTCACAGCTGACCTCCAGGTAGTCGGCACAACCGACCTTCGAAACGCCTGAAGTGGGGGCCCGGCCATCGCACATGCGAGGGCCGGGCCCTCATATCTGTCTTTCTCCAACGATCACCGCACCTGCCCCGCCCCTACCGGAAGTGGTCGGGCAGGCATGTGCCCAGGGTGGCGAGGCCCTGCTCGGGCACGACGGAGCCGCTATCTCAGGATCCGAAGATGCTGTCGGCCGATCCGCTACTACCAGGCCCAGGCCCAGGCCCTGGGACGCCGCCGCCATCGTCGGTGACCGTGATCGTGCCCACCTCAGCGGTCGAGCCGAGATGGCCCTGCGTTCCGCTGTAGACCGCCGTGATGCGGTGATCGCCCGCCTCGGCGAATGCATGTGACAGCGTTGCCTTACCGTCGGCTACCAGCACCGGGTCCTCGATCGGGGTCGTGTCATCCAAGAACTGCACGGTGCCACCGTCGGGGGTCGGGGAGACCGTCGCGGTCAGATCCACCGCAACGCCTTTCACCGCGGACGCAGGCAGGGTCAGCACAGTCGTGGTCTCCGCGTCCGGGACGGCCGCGGCGATGTCGATCACCGACACCGAATTGTCATCAGAGTTGGTGACGTAGGCGTGGGACCCATCCGGGGTGACCGCCACCTCGTACGGGCCATTCCCGACCGGGACGGTCGCGACCACAGCGTTGGCGGCAGTGTCGATCACCGACACCGAATTGTCCGTCTTGTTCGTGACCAGGGCGTGGGACCCATCCGGGGTGACGGCCACACCCATCGGGCCGACCCCGACTGGGACGGTCGCGACCACAGCGTTGGAGGCGGTGTCGATCACCGACACAAATTGATCAAAAGTGTTGACGACGTAGACGTGGGACCCGTCCGGGGTCACCGCCACCCCATACGGACCGACCCCGACCGGGACGGTCGCGACCACAGCGTTGGAGGCGGTGTCGATCACCGACACCGTATCGTTGTAGGAGTTGGTGACGTAGGCGTGGGACCCGTCCGGGACGACCACCACCCCATATGCCAAGAACCCGACCGATACGGTCGCGACCACAGCGTTGGAGGCGGTGTCGATCACCGACACGTTACTGCTAAAGGTGTTGGTGACGTAGACGTGGGACCCGTCCGGGGTCACCGCCACCCCATACGGAAGACTCCCGACCGGGACGGTCGCGGCCACGGTGTTAGTGGCGGTGTCGATCACCGATACGTGTCCGCCGAAAGTGTTGACGACGTAGGCGTGTGACCCGTCCGGGGTCACCGCCACCCCTTGGGGGACATCCTCGACGGGGATGGTCGCGACCACAGCGTTGGTGGCGGTGTCGATCACCGACACACTGTTGCCATAAGCATTGGTGACGTAGGCGTGGGACCCGTCCGGGGCAACCGACAATCCGATCGGGGTGTTCCCGACAGGGACCGTGGCGATGACGGCATCTGCTGCCGCGGTCGCGGCCCCCATTCCGGCCATACCAACCACCATCGCGACGGTGGCTGTCAACCCGAACAAGAGACGCCCGGCGCTCCCCCGGGTCCCGAAATTGCATCGAAAACTACTCTGCCGATTCACATTTGTCTCCTGCCGCAAAGGAACAACCAGGTTGTCCCGGATCTCGTGGAAGCTGGGTCGGCGGTCCCTCACCTCGAGTCGTGCCGCACGGGAAGTGTCGTGTGCCAGCCCAAAGACGCACCAACAGCAAGGGGACCGCCACGAAACAGACGTCGGCTGAAAGTGATCTAGAAGTGGTCGTTCGGACCACAACGCGAATATGCCTGCCGCACTACCCAGCTGCGGCTGCGCACCATCGACGTCCACAACATCTCATCCGTCTGATCGATCACAGTGGTTCCATCAATCACAGTGGTTCCTCTGTCCCTCAGGAGCTGTTAGGGGCCTCCCACGCTTCATTCGCTAGTGTGTACCTTTGACCGGAAATATTGTCAATGGTCAATGCCGGTCTCCATGGATTGCCGTCGGACCTGATGATTCCGCATCGGATACACAATCTCGGCACCGATCGTTGCGGCGGCACCCGGGGTGTTCGTTATCGGAGTGGAGATCGAGCGCGGCAGTATCTCCGGTAATAGCTCTATGATCTGCGCTGACGCCGACCCCCCGACAGCAGGGCGTGCATCGGCGCGGCACCCCGAAGACCTCGGCGATAACCTTGCTGGAGGTCTATCCAGCCGCCGATTTCGCCACCGCCGAGTGAGAAGGAATGCTGTATCTATGACTATCGACAACACCGAGGGCGCCCGCGCCCAGATCGGCGTCACCGGACTGGCCGTCATGGGCTCGAACATTGCCCGAAATCTCGCCCGGCACGGTCACACGGTCGCTCTGCACAACCGCAGCGTCGCGAAGACCGATGCCCTCCTTGCCGATTACGGCAAGGACGGCGACTTCGTGCGTACGGAGACCATCGAGGAGTTCGTGGGCGCCCTACAGAAGCCGCGCCGCGTGCTGATCATGGTCAAGGCCGGCGATCCCACCGACGCCGTCATCGCTGAGTTCGCAGCGATCGATACACCGGAATCCGAAACCGCGTACTGGGCGAGTTGCAGAAATCAGGATCCGAAGACGCCGCCGGCTGATCCGGTGCCGCCGCCATCGTCTGTGACGACGACGGTAGTGACTTGACTGGTCGATCCGAGAAAGCCGTCAGTTCCGCTGTAGACCGCGGTAATTGGGTGATCGCCCGCCTCGGTGAAGGTATGTGACAGTGTCGCCCTACCATTGGTCACCGGCACCGGGTCCCCGATGAGAATCACGCCATCGAAGAACTGTACTGTGCCACTGGACGGGGTCGAGGAGACCATCGCATTGAGGTCCACTGCAACGCCCTTCACAGCAGACGTGGGCGGGGACAGTCTCGTCGTGGTCTCGACATCGGGCTCCTTGGTTATTTCGATCACTGACACTGTGTTGTCGTCATAGTTGGTGACGTAGGCGCGGGACCCGTCCGGGGTCACCGCCACGTCGTGCGGGCTTGCCCCGACCTGCACCGTTTCGACCACAGCATTGGTGGCAGTGTCGATCACCGACACCGAATTGTCCTTCGAGTTGGTGACGTAGGCGCGGGACCCGTCCGGGGTCGCCGCCACGGCATACGGGCTTGCCTCGACCTGCACCGTTTCGACCACAGCATTGGTGGCAGTGTCGATCACCGACACCGAATTGCCCTTCGAGTTGGTGACGTAGGCGAACTTCCCGTTCGGGGTCACCGCCACGTCGTGCGGGCTTGCCCCGACCTGCACCGTTTCGACCACAGCATTGGTGGCAGTGTCGATGACCGACACCGAATTGTCCTTCGAGTTGGTGACGTAGGCGCGGGACCCGTCCGGGGTCAACACCACCCCTTGGGGGCGGCCCCCGACCGGGAAGGTTGTGGCCACGATGTTGTCGGCGGTGCCGATCACATACACTTCATTGCTGAAATTGTTGGTGACGTAGACGAAGTTTCCGTCGGGGGTCACCGCCACCCCTTCGGGGATGATCCCGGCAGGGACGGTCGTGACCACCGTGTTGTCGGCGGTGTCGATGACCGACACCTCACCGAGAAGACCGCTGAAAGCGTTGGCGACGTAGACGCGGGATCCGTCGGGGGTCACAGCCACCCCTTGGGGGGTGGTCCCGACAGGGACGGTCGCGATCACAATGTTGCTCGCAGTGTCGATCACCGACACCCTATTGCTCTTCGAGTCGGTGACGTAGGCGCGGGACCCATCCGGGGTCACCGCCACCCCCTCCGGGGCGTCCCCGACCAGGACGGTGCCGATGACGGTGTCTGCCGCCGCAGTCACCGCTCCCACTCCGACGGTTCCCACCGCCATCGCGACGACGGCAGCCAACACGAACAAAAGGCGGCGGGTACAACGCCAGACCTCGAGGAAACCGCGGAAACCGCTGTGCCAATTCATATTTCTCCCTACTCGATGGAACAGCGAGGTGATCCCGGCTCTCGTGGAAGTTGAGGCAGCGGACTCCCGCTCGATTCCTGACGCGGGATAGGTGCCGAGCGTCCTCGACACCAACAGCAAGTGAGCCATTGCGACGCGACCGTTCTTGCCCAACTGCCCGGCTGTACCTGATTCACGTCCACAACATCTCATCCGTCTGATCGATCACAGTGGTTCCATCAATCACAGTGGTTCCTCTGTCCCTCAGGAGCTGTTAGGGGCCTCCCACGCTTCATTCGCTAGTGTGTACCTTTGACCGGAAATATTGTCAATGGTCAATGCCGGTCTCCATGGATTGCCGTCGGACCTGATGATTCCGCATCGGATACACAATCTCGGCACCGATCGTTGCGGCGGCACCCGGGGTGTTCGTTATCGGAGTGAAGATCGAGCGCGGCAGTATCTCCGGTAATAGCTCTATGATCTGCGCTGACGCCGACCCCCCGACAGCAGGGCGTGCATCGGCGCGGCACCCCGAAGACCTCGGCGATAACCTTGCTGGAGGTCTATCCAGCCGCCGATTTCGCCACCGCCGAGTGAGAAGGAATGCTGTATCTATGACTATCGACAACACCGAGGGCGCCCGCGCCCAGATCGGCGTCACCGGACTGGCCGTCATGGGCTCGAACATTGCCCGAAATCTCGCCCGGCACGGTCACACGGTCGCTCTGCACAACCGCAGCGTCGCGAAGACCGATGCCCTCCTTGCCGATTACGGCAAGGACGGCGACTTCGTGCGTACGGAGACCATCGAGGAGTTCGTGGGCGCCCTACAGAAGCCGCGCCGCGTGCTGATCATGGTCAAGGCCGGCGATCCCACCGACGCCGTCATCGAGGAGCTCGCCGCCGCGATGGAGTCCGGCGACATCATCATCGACGGCGGCAATGCCCTGTTCACCGATACGATCCGCCGCGAGGCCGCCCTCCGCGAGCGGGGTCTGCACTTCGTCGGGGCCGGTATTTCCGGTGGTGAGGAAGGCGCGCTGAACGGACCGTCGATCATGCCGGGTGGACCCAAGGAGTCCTACGAGGCGCTCGGCCCGCTGCTCGAATCGATTGCCGCGCAGGTCGACGGCACCCCGTGCTGCACGCACATCGGCCCCGACGGTTCCGGTCACTTCGTGAAGATGGTCCACAACGGCATCGAGTACGCCGACATGCAGCTGATCGGCGAGGCGTACAACCTGTTCCGTGACGCCCTCGGCTACGACGCCGACAAGATCGCCGAGGTGTTCACCGAGTGGAATTCCGGGGATCTGGAGAGCTACCTCGTCGAGATCACCGCACAGGTACTGAAGCAGAAGGACGCGAAGACCGGCAAGGCGCTGGTCGACGTGATCGTTGACGCCGCCGAGCAGAAGGGCACGGGCCGCTGGACCGTCAAGTCCGCGCTCGACCTCGGGGTACCGGTCACCGGCATCGCCGAGGCCGTGTTCGCCCGCGCCCTGTCCGGTTCACGTGAACAGCGCAAGGCCGCGGTCGGCCTCGCATCCGGTCGGCTCGCCGACAAGCCGGCGGACGCCGCGCAGTTCACCGAGGACATCCGCCAGGCGCTGTACGCGTCGAAGGTTGTGGCCTACGCACAGGGATTCGACCAGATCGCGGCGGGCAGTGCCGAGTACGACTGGGATCTGCACCCGGCCGACCTCGCGACCATCTGGCGTGGCGGCTGCATCATCCGGGCACGCTTCCTCAACCGCATCAAGGACGCGTACGACGAGAACCCGAAACTGCCGAGCCTCATCCTGGCGCCGTACTTCCGGGAGGCGATCGAGACGGCCATCGATAGCTGGCGCCGTGTGGTGTCCACCGCCACCCTGCTCGGTATCCCGGTGCCGGCATTCGCGTCCTCGCTGTCGTACTACGACGCCCTGCGCGCAGAGCGACTGCCCGCGGCCCTGACCCAGGGGCAGCGGGACTTCTTCGGCGCCCACACGTACGAGCGGGTCGACGTCGAGGGCAAGTTCCACACACTGTGGAGTGGTGACCGCAGCGAAGTGCAGGCCTGAGACTAGGCACTCACCACCTCCGGTACCTCGTGCCCAGGCCGTGACGCGCACCATGTGCGTCACGGCCGACGCGCACGGGTGGCTCCGCGCAGGCGGTAGCCTTCACGATATGTCCGAACACGAGAATCCCTCCCCCACACCAGTGGGTGAGACATTCCTTGGACTCGGTCTCCCCGCGGTGATGACCCACGCCCTCGACCGTGGCGGCATCACCGCGCCGTTTCCCATTCAGGCCGCCGCCATCCCGGACGCCCTCGCCGGGAAGGACGTACTCGGAAGGGCGCCGACGGGGTCCGGAAAGACTCTGGCGTTCGGACTGCCGATGTTGGTGCGGCTCAAGGGCTCTGCGAGTCGGCGTGGTTTCCCCCGCGGAATCGTGCTGGTTCCCACCCGTGAACTGGCACTGCAGATCGAGCGGTCCCTGGACGAGCCTGCGCTGTCGATGGGGTTGCGGGTGGCCGGCGTCGTGGGCGGCGTTCCGATCAAACGGCAGGTCGAGACGCTCTCCCGTGGCGTCGATCTGCTGATCGCCACTCCCGGCCGGCTCGCCGACCACCTGGCACAGGGGTCGGTGTCCTTGAACGACGTCGTCGTCACCACCCTCGACGAGGCCGACCACATGGCCGACATGGGCTTCATGCCGCAGGTCACGCAGATACTCGACAAGACCCCGACCGGGGGGCAGCGACTCCTGTTCTCGGCCACCCTCGACGGCGAAGTCGACACCCTCGTCAAGCGGTACCTGCGCGATCCGGTGACGCATTCGACGGCTCCTGCAGAGGCCTCGGTATCGACAATGCGACACCACTTACTGCTCGTCGACAGGGCGGACAAGAGATCCGTTGTGGCACATATTGGTTCGAGGGACGGGCGCACCATCATGTTCGTGCGCACCAAATACGGGGTCGACAGGCTCGCGAAGCAGTTACACGACGCCGGTATAGCGGCCGGGGCGTTGCACGGCGGCAAGGCGCAGAACAACCGCACCCGCACCCTCGAGTCGTTCGCCGACGGGACCACTCCGGTGCTGGTGGCCACCGACGTGGCTGCGCGGGGCATCCACGTGGACGACATCTCGCTCGTCGTTCACGTCGATCCCCCGACCGAATCCAAGGACTATCTCCACCGCGCCGGACGGACCGCCCGCGCCGGTGAGGCGGGCGTAGTGGTCACCCTCGTGACCGAAGACGAGCGCGCCGAGGTCGAAAAGTTGACCCGCAAGGCTGGAATCGCGGTGGGAGGCGTGCCCGTCCGACCCGGCGATGCGCTGCTGGCCGAGATCACCGGCGCCCGCCGTCCGTCGGGTAAAGCCGTTCCTGCGCCCGACACACGAGCAGCCGCGCAGGACACCCCGAAGAAGGGCAGACAGGCACACGACCCGAAGGGACGCCCGTCGCGCCGCGGCGGCGAACCCCGGGACACTGCTTCTGGTGCGCGACGCGGTCGTAAGCCCGGGCCCGCCTCGAGTCCGCACGGGCACCGCAACCGCGGGGCACACTGAGCAGCATGTCCCTGCCGGTCGCGTCCATCGTGTGCGCGCTGATCGCGGCGTTGCTGTTCGCGTGCGCTTCGGTGGCTCAGCAGAGCGCGGCGTTCGCGGTGCCCGAGGGCGCCGGGTTGATGACCACCCTTGTCCGCAGTCCACGCTGGTGGGCCGGTGTCGTCGGGGACGGTGGCGGCTACGCGATGCAGGTCGTGGCACTGGTGCTCGGATCGGTACTCGTGGTGCAACCACTTCTCGTGGCCGCCCTACTGTTCGCGCTGCCTCTGTCGGCGAAGTTCTCCGGATACCGGCTCACCCGCACCACGTGGGTGCTGGCCGTCGCCCTGGCGGTGGCCCTCGCGGCCTTCCTCGCCATCGGCGACCCCACCGAGGGCAACATCGACGCACCGTTCCGCCAATGGGTGGTGTCCCTCGGCATCCTCGTCGTTGTTGTGGTCGCCGCCACCGTCGCCGGGATCTCGAGAATCGACAGCGGATGGCGGGCGCTACTGCTCGGGGGTGCGGGCGGCATCCTGTACGGCATCGCGGTGGCATTCACCAAGTACGTCGTCGAACTCGTGCCCCGCGGACTGTCGACGGTGCTGAGCAGCTGGCAAGCGTGGGCCCTAGTAGTAGCCGGGATTTCGGGGGTCTACCTGCAGCAACGCGGGTTCCAGGTGGGGCCTCTCTCGGCGTCCCTGCCGGCGCTCACCATCGCCGAACCCCTCGCCGCCGTGTTCCTCGGCGTGACCGTCCTCGATGAACGCCTGCGGGTCACGGGTCCAGGGCTGGCGGTGGTCGGCTGTGCGGTGGCGGTGATGCTGGTGGCCGCGATCGGACTGTCCAGGGCGCAAGCGCAGAGGACGCCCGGCACCACCGCCGAATCCCCGGTATCGTCCTGACACGTGCAGTTCCTCGACGGGCATCGCCCTCCTTATGACCTGACGTACGACGACGTGTTCCTGGTGCCAAACCGCACAGAGGTCACCTCACGTTTCGACGTCGACCTGTCCACATCTGACGGGACGCGAACCACCATCCCGATCGTCGTCGCCAACATGACCGCGGTCGCGGGGAGGCGCATGGCGGAGACGGTGGCTCGCCGCGGCGGCCTGGTGGTTCTCCCCCAGGACCTTCCGACGGCGGCCGTGGCGGAGACCGTGTCCTTCGTGAAGAGCAGGCATCTCGTCGCGGACACCCCGGTCACGCTGGACTCCGACGCCGCCGTGTCCGATGCCCTGGCCTTGATGCACAAGCGCGCACACGGCGCCGTGGTGGTCGTCGAGAACGACCGGCCGGTCGGCATCGTCACCGAGTCCTCCTGCACGGACGTCGACCGGTTCGCGCGGCTACGCGCCGTGGCATCGACCGACTTCGTCACCGCCCCCGTCTCTGCCTCCCCCCGTGAGGTGTTCGAACTCCTCGAGGGCAAGCACGACTCTCTGGCGGTGATCGTCAACCCCGACGGCACCCTCGCCGGCGTCCTCACTCGCACGGGTGCCATCCGGGCCGGTATCTATCAGCCCGCCGTCGACGGCAACGGGCGGTTGAGCCTGGCCGCCGCCGTCGGCGTCAACGGCGACGTCGCTGCGAAGGCCCGCGCCCTCGTCGAAGCCGGCGCCGACCTGCTGGTCGTCGACACCGCGCATGGCCACCAGCAGAAGATGATCGACGCCCTCGGCGCCCTGAAGAAGGCCGAACTCGGCGTTCCCCTGGTCGCCGGCAACGTCGTCTCCGCGGCCGGAACCCGCGATCTGATCGATGCCGGCGCGGACATCGTGAAGGTGGGCGTAGGACCGGGCGCGATGTGCACCACCCGAATGATGACCGGGGTGGGTAGGCCACAGTTCTCGGCGGTCGAGGAATGCGCCACACTGGCAAGCTCAATGGGTGCGCACGTGTGGGCCGACGGAGGCGTGCGTCATCCACGCGACGTGGCTCTCGCCCTCGCCGCGGGCGCGTCGAACGTGATGATCGGGTCGTGGTTTGCGGGCACCTACGAGTCCCCCGGCGACCTGCGTGTGGATCAGTCGGGCAACTCCTACAAGGAGAGTTTCGGCATGGCCTCCAAGCGTGCGGTGGCGGCCAGGACTGCCACCGACACCGCCTTCGACCGGGCCAGGAAAGGGCTTTTCGAGGAGGGTATTTCGAGTTCCCGGATGCGTTTGGATCCGGAACGCCCCGGAGTCGAGGACCTCCTCGACCACATTTGCTCTGGCGTGCGCAGCACGTGTACGTACGCGGGCGCGCGAACGCTGGGGGAACTGCACGACAAGGCGGTTCTGGGCGTCCAGTCCGCAGCCGGATTCGCGGAGGGACGCCCCCTTCCCGCCGGCTGGTGACGATCACATCCAGAAGTGCCGGTGGGTGTCCCGTTCCGTAGCATCGGACGGGCACCGGGGTATCATTGATCGCCTAACCACACCAGTTCTCGGCTATCGGACGCCTCCGATAGCCGAGTCCGAACGAGAGGACTCCGGTGCCCGCGGCACCCACATACGTAGCAAACGTCCCATCAGTCGACACATCAGAGGGATCGGATTCTGATTCCGCCGGTTCGGAGGGGCCCTCTACCGAGCCGGGTGACAAACCCGGCGCCCCTCGTTTCCCCGCTCGGCGGCGATGACGTATGGACATCGCGCTCAGCCTTCTCGCGCTACTCGGCTTTCTCGCCCTGACGGCAGGCACCGCACTGTTCGTCGCGGCCGAATTCTCGCTCACCGCCCTCGAGCGCAGCGCCGTCGAGGCGCACGCCCGCGACGGTGACCTCCGCTCCCGCCAGGTTCAGCATGCCCACCGCACGCTGTCCTTTCAGCTGTCGGGAGCGCAACTCGGCATCACGATCACCACGCTGGTCACCGGCTATTTGGCCGAACCGGTCCTGGCACGGTTCATCAGGCCAATTTTGGATGCTGTCGGTATCAGCGAATCTGTTTCCGCAGCAACATCATTGGTGATCGCTCTGGTTCTCGCAACCTCGTTCTCGATGGTCTTCGGCGAACTCGTTCCGAAGAACCTCGCCATCTCCCACCCCCTTCCTACGGCGCGAGCGACGGCGGGAATACACGCCGGTTTCTCGCTGATCTTCAAATGGGCTATCAACGGACTCAACGGAACCGCGAATAGATTGGTGAGGCGTCTGGGCATCGAGCCGGCCGAGGAACTGCGGTCGGCGCGATCCCCGCAGGAACTCGGTGCGCTCGTCCGTACTTCCGCACAACGTGGCGCCATCGACAAGGGAACAGCGCTGCTCGTCAACCGGTCCCTCCGATTCGGTGAACGCACCGCGGAGGAACTGATGACGCCGCGAGTGAAGATCGAGTCGCTGGCCACCACCGACACGGTGGCCGATCTGATCGACACCGCCGCTCGCACCGGGTTCTCCCGGTTCCCCGTCGTCGACGGCGACCTCGACGACTCCGTCGGCATCGTGCACATCAAGCACGCCTTCGCGGTACCCGGCGGACGTCGCCGCACCACCCGTCTCATTTCGCTCGCACAGAACGTCCCCGTGGTTCCCGCCAGCCTGGACGGTGATGCCCTGATGGAGCGGATCCGGTCCGACGGCATGCAGGTGGCCTTCGTCGTCGACGAATACGGTGGCACGGCCGGACTGGTCACAATGGAGGATCTGATCGAGGAAATTGTCGGCGACGTGCGCGACGAACACGACGAACCACAGATCGACGTCCAGCGGATCGGCGACGGCTGGTCCTGCTCGGGCCTGCTCCGCGTCGACGAGGTCTCCGAAACCACCGGGTACACGGCGCCTGAGGGCGATTACGAAACCCTCGGCGGTCTGGTACTCACCCATCTCGGACGCATCCCCGGGGATGGCGACGTGGTGGAACTCCCTACGTCCGGTGCCGCGCACGACCCCGGTGGCAGGTGGACGGCCACGGTGACCCACATGGATGGCCGACGCATCGACCGGGTGCTGCTCACACCGGTTCCCGTCGAAACCGGCGACGCCGACCGGAAGGAGGGCGATAATGGCTGATCTGTTCGGGATGCTCTTCACCTTTGTGCTACTCGCCGGCAACGCCTTCTTCGTCTGCGCCGAATTCGCGTTGATTTCGGCCCGACGCGACCGCCTCGAGGCACTCGAGGCGCAGGGCAAGAAGCGCGCCCGTACCGTGATCGTGGCGGGCGAGAATCTGTCGTTGATGCTCGCCGCCGCACAGTTGGGCATCACGATCTGCTCGATCCTGCTCGGCAAGGTGGCCGAACCGGCCATCGCGGATCTCCTGGAAGTCCCTCTTGGCGCGCTCCAACTGTCCGACAGCCTTCTACACGCGGTGTCCTTCACGATCGCGATGGCGCTGATCGTGGTGCTGCACATCCTGCTCGGTGAGATGGTGCCCAAGAACATCGCCCTCGCAGGCCCGGAACGGTCGGCCATGCTGCTGGTGCCGATGCATCTGGTATTCCTCAAGCTGGCCCGCCCGCTCATCGCGTTCTACAACCTCTGCGCCAACCTCACACTGAGGTTGCTCCGAGTCGAACCGAAGGACGAACTCGAGGTCACCGTCTCTACGGTGGAACTGTCCGAGATGATTGGCGAATCCCGTTCCGAGGGACTCATCGACGCGGAGGAGCACCGGCGGCTCACCCAGGCCCTCGAATCGACCGACCGCATCGTCGCCGAGGTGATGATCCCCTTGGACGAGGTCCGGACCATCCCGCTCTCGGTCGGAGGAACACGGCTCGGCGCCATCGAGGAAGCCGTCATCGAGACCGGGTACTCCCGGTACCCGGTGCGTGCCGAGGATGGTTCGCTGGTCGGCTACCTGCACCTCAAGGATGTGCTCGACGACGTGCTGGACGAGGATGCGGGACCCGACACAGTGATTCCGCGTGCGGACATCCGCCCACTGCCGCGAATGGCGGCCACCACCCCGCTCGCGGAAGCTCTCGCGGGTCTGCGGCGCACGAGTTCCCACTTGGGGGCCGCGGCGGACCCGTCTGGGCGGATCGTCGGCATCGTCGCCCTCGAGGATCTGGTCGAGGAATACGTGGGCACCGTGCGCGACGGCACTCACCGGGTCAACGGTGCCGATCCGGGACAGCGCGCGAATTGATCGTGATGGACGTCCTTGCCGCGTCGGAATGGATTGCCCGACGCGACCTGCACCGGGCGAGGGTCTCGTCGCTGATCGCAGCGCACCTGCAGCGCAGAGAACGCGGCGAGCCCCACCCGGTGGTCGACTTCCTCTTCACCTACTACAGCTACCGACCGAACCAGCTGCTGCGCTGGCATCCCGGGTGGGGAACGACCCTCGCCGACGCAGAGGACTATGCCGGACTCCGCGGCTACCACCGGACCGCCGCCGGGGTCACCGTCAACCCGGAGTTCCTGGCACGCCGCGCGGACACGGTCGCCTCCACCGCACGACTGCTGGAGGCGACCGCCCAGCGTCCCGCCCACCTGTCCTGCTTCGGCCTGCACGAGTGGGCGATGATGTATCGGTCCGGGGACGTTCGCCATGACAGCATCCCTCTGCGTCTCGGCCGCGATGGCACCGATTCCGTCGTGGAGTCGCTGCAGCTTCGCTGCACCCACTACGACGCGTACCGGTTCTTCACACCCGCCGCCGAACCGCGGAACATCGAACCGTTGACCCGGAACCGCCAACTCGCGCTGGAGCAACCCGGCTGTCTGCACGCCAACATGGATCTCTACAAGTTCTGCTACAAACTCGCGCCGATGATCGACTCCGATCTGACCGTTGATTGCTTCGAGTTGGCCTTGGCAGCAAGGGAACTCGACATGCGGGCCAGCCCGTACGACCTCACTGAATACGGTTACGCGCCGATTCGGATCGAAACCCCCCACGGCCGGGCCGAGTATGTGCGGGAGCAGTCGACCCTGGCCAGCCGAGCTGCGCCGATCCGGGAAGCATTGCTCGACCGGTCTCGCCGGTTGCTCACCGCCGCGAGGCCATGAGTGCGGCGATATACGGCCGCAACTGTTCCGAGATCGTTTTGCCGCCCGAACTATTGAGGTCCGCCGGAAGTGCGGAAGCGGGACGCGGATCTGAATGCGCTCGGAGGGCATGAGGGTTCGCTGACCGGCGCCCGTCCTGTTGCCCCGCCCCACGGTCTTTTGTCGTCGTGGCGCTGAACGAGGACGCATCTCCGGATGGTAGTTTGTGCGCAGTGATAAACATCTTTGCTTTGTGACCCAGCCCTTCCGCGATGACCATGCGTCACTCCTGCGCGGGGTGGTGATTTCGTGTGCCTCGACAGGGAACCCAATGACGGGTTCCCTCCTCTGGCCATCACTGAAATCATCACGGGGAGCACACTTGACCATCGAATCGACATCCACATCTGCGCCGCAGCCAACCAATATCGCGGGGACGCGGCATCCGCTTCCCCGTCAAGCTGACGAGCCGGACGCTCGGGCAATGACCGCCACGCGCGCAGCGTCCGACCTGGACGCTTTACGCCCCGACTGCGGTAGCTGTTTTGCGCTGTGCTGCACTGCCTTCGGCTTTTCTCGCTCGGAAGATTTCGCCATCGACAAGCCGGCCGGTTCAGCGTGCCGGAACCTCGAAACGGACTTCTCCTGCGGAATCCATGAAGGACTGCGTGCCCGGGGCTTCCGGGGCTGCACGGTCTTCGACTGTTTTGGTGCAGGTCAGGCCGTATCTCAGCGGGTCTTCTCCGGCGTCAGCTGGTCCGAGCGCCCGGAGACCCAGCGGGAGATGTTTTCGGCGTTCAAGATCATGAGGCAGTTGCACGAGATGCTCTGGTACTTGGCCGAGGCACGGACACGCACTTTCGACCCGGACGCCGCGGACGAAGCGCGGAAGCTCACATCCGCCATTTACGCACTGACCGGCGGCAACTTGGACGCACTGCTCTCCGCGGATACGGGCGCCCTACACTCCGCCGTACGACGAACCCTGATGGATATCAGCGAGGAACTGAGGGCGTCCTACGGTGCCAGCGGCGGCCATCTGGACCGGAACCTGAAACCCGGCGCGGACCTCATCGGACAGAATTTGCGCTCGCGCAGTCTCTGCGGGGCTGACCTACGGGGGGCCTACCTGATAGCCGCGGATCTGCGGAGGAGCGATCTGACCGCGGTGGATCTGCTCGGAGCGGATCTTCGTGATGCCAGGGTGGACGGTGCAGACCTTTCGGAGGCGTTGTACGTAACTCAGTCTCAGATCAACGCTGCCCGTGGCAGTGCCGATACGCGTGTGCCTCAGAGGATTTTGGTTCCTCCGCATTGGCGCGGTCAGTGATCGGATGGGCTGACAACTGCAGGTACCGGGGCGGGGCGATGCAGGACGGGTCCTGTCGTTGTTCCTCCGCCCCGGGGCGGAGGCACGGACCTACCGTCGCTGTACCTGCTGTTCGGCGGCGACTGTCCTCCCTCGGACAATATGGTCGTGTGACGACTCACGACTACACCCTGACGGTCACCTGGACCGGCAACCGCGGTCCGGGGACGAACGGCACGTACGGTTGCGCCCGGGGCCATGTGATCTCCGCGGCCGGGAAACCGGGCCTGCCGGGCAGTTCGGACCCGTCGTTCCTCGGCGACGCCACCCGCTGAAATCCGGAGGACCTGCTCGTCGCCCGGTCCGTCAACTTCCCCGTCCACCACCGCCCATCGGTGGTGATCGGATGAGTACGCACCGGCTGATCGTGGACGTCGACACCGGCATCGACGACTCGCTGGCACTGCTGTACCTGCTGGCCAGCCCCGACGCCGAGATCGCGGGAATCGCCGGGCACCGCGGGGAATGTGCCCGCCGAACAAGTGGCGGCGAACAATCTGAACTGGCTGGGCGTGTGCCGGGCCCCTGACATCGAGGTGGCGCTCGGCGCAATGCAGGCCAGCCCGTACGACCTGTCCGAGTCCGGGTACTCGCCGGTACCGATCGAGACGCCGACTGGCCGTGCCGAGTACGTACGCCGGCAGATACAGCTCGCCGAGCGGGCCGCGCCGCTGCGCACCGCCCTGATGGAACGGTGCCGGAGTCTTTTGTCTCACCGGTAATCTCGGGTCGACGATGGACCGAGACGAAGCGGGGTTCCGATGAGTGTGTTCGGGCGGGTGCTGCGCGACTACGACCGTGGGACGGGTTTCACATCCGACCCTGACCGGATCGGCTGCGGGGATCCCGGGGACTACCTCGCGGGCGCGTCTGCCGGTGTTCGCTCTCGCGGCCGGGCCCTCGACCACGCCACCGGGTACCTGCTCGCCGCCGGAATCATCGACGCACTCACCGCCGCACGGCGCGACGGCCGGGCCCGCACCGTCGAGGCGTCTCTCGCTCGAACCGGCGCCTGTCTGCTCGGTGCCGAGGACCGCATCGACACGCCCGCTGCCGCGGCGGTGCCCGGCGCTTCCTGCCTCGTCGAGCACGGCGACCTGCTCAGCGCCCGTCCCGCCCTCGGTGAGTACGCCGACTACCCGTTCCCTGCCCGGCGGTGGGGCGAAAACCGACCCGCCTGGGAGTGAGCGTGTGGCTCGGTGACGGCGCAACTGGTATGTCAGTCCTTCCAGGACACTGGTCCGGCGTCGTAGCGTAGGTCAACTGCGAGCGTGCGCCGCGCGTACCCGCTCCCACAGATGACGGTCGCTGCGCGGTCCCCCTCGAGTGTCGGCACCGTACCGGGCGATCTCCGCGTCGATGTCCAGCGGACGCGTGGGCGATTGCGCGGGAACCAGTTCGTCGATCACGAGTTCGTCGGGCACCAGCCAGCACACCTCGAACTCGATCGCGTCCGGGTCGCGCCCGTACACCGCCTTGGTGGAGGAGTGGTTGCTCGCCCCGGTCAGCGCACCTGCGGTTAGCAGGCGGTCCTGCATCTCGGCCAGGCCCGCGAGCGTGTCGATCTCCCACGCCAGATGGTAGAGACCGACGTTGCCCGTCGTCAGCTGGCTGGTCGGATTCGGGCTCTGGAACAAACCCAGATCGTGGTCGTTCGCCGAGTCCGGCGCCTGCAGGAACACCCCACCGGGAAATCCGCCCGGTAGCTCCGCGAACCTGAGCACATCCCGGTAGAACGCCAGGCTGCGCTGCAGGTCGGACACGTACAGGACGGCATGGTTGAGTCGCTCAATCGCCATCGAGGTCATCCTCCGAAGTTGTAGTTGACACCAGTGAGCTGCTCCGACAACGACCACAGTTGTCGCGCAACCGTTTCGTCGTGGGCCTTCCGTTTCGATCCCACCACTTTCGGGTATCCGCGGGTCTGGAACATCCACGACGGGCCGAGGTAGCTGCCGCCGATCGCATCCGGAACTGTAGCCGCGTACAGCATCGGCAGCGCACCCATTCTTGCGGACTGCGCTATGACCGGGTTGGCCAGGGACAGGATCCGACCCTGGATCGTCCCTGTGTTGGACTGCAGGTTGGTCGCCGCGTATCCCGGGTGCGATGCGAGTGCCTTCACCTTCGAACCCGAGGCCGCGAGCCGCCGCTGCAACTCGAATGTGAACAACAGGTTGGCCAGTTTCGACTGCCCGTACGCGGACCAACGCCTGTACCGGCGATGTTTCCAATTGAGATCGTCGAGATCGATCGTGCCGATCCTGTGCATAATGCTCGACATCGTTACGACCCTGTCTCGGACCTTGCCGAGGAGTAGAGCCGTCAGCGCGAAGTGGCCCAGATGATTTGTGCCGATCTGCATCTCGAACCCGTCGACGGTGCGGCGCAGCGGCACTGCCATGACTCCTGCGTTGTTCACCAGCACGTCGATCGAATCGATCGACTCGGAGAACTCACGGATCGACGCCAGATCCGCGAGATCGAGGCGCCGTACCTCGGCGCGCTCTCCGAGCGGCTCCGCGACCGCGCGCCCCTTCTCGACATTCCGGCACGCCAGGATCACGTTCGCGCCAGCTCTCACCAAAGCCTTGGTCGCTTCCGCTCCGAGGCCACTGTTCGCGCCCGTCACGACAAAAGTCCGGCCCTGCTGATCGATGATGTCCCCCGCCGCCCATTTGGTCATGTTCACAGCCTACGGAAGGAGGGGTGCTGCCGGCGTCCATACGTTCAGGAATTGCTGCTGTACCAGCGGCGGACCGGTACTGCGCCGAGCCCTCATTTCCGCGACCGAGCGGCGCGGTCCCCTGGCAGGCAATGGCCCGTGGACAATGGCCCTGTGACGATATACGGCTTCCCCATCCGCCAGCGCTTCTCCGTGAGGATCGGATGAGTACGCGGCGACTGATCGTCGACGTCGATACCGGCATCGACGATTCCCTCGCGCTGCTGTACTTGCTGGCCAGTCCCGAGGCGGAGATCGTCGGGATCGCGAGTACCTCGGGGAACGTGCCCTCCGCACAGGTTGCGGCGAACAACCTGAACTGGCTGGGCGTGTGCGACGCACCCGACATTGAGGTGGCGCTCGGCGCACACGCCCCACTCGTCGCACCGCTACGCACCACCGAGGACACTCACGGCCCGCAGGGCGTCGGATACGCCGTCCTCCCCGATGCCGGGCGGGTGCTGTCGGGTCGGAACGCCGCCACGATGTGGGCCGAACTCGTCCGTGCCCGCCCCGGTGAAATCACCGGACTGGTGACCGGTCCGCTGACGAACCTGGCACTCGCGATCCGCGAAGAGCCCGAACTGCCTAGACTTTTGCGACGACTGGTCGTGATGGGCGGGGCGTTCAACCACCCGGGCAACACCACCCCCACCGCGGAATGGAACGTGTCGGTGGATCCGGAGGCGGCCAAGGAGGTATTCGACGCGTTCTCCGGACTTCCGGAAGGCCGGCGACCCGTCCTGTGCGGACTGGACGTCACCGAGACGATCGAGATGAAGCCGCACCACGTCCGGCGACTGGCGCGGGAGGCGGGAAGTACTCCCGCCGAGATCATCTCCCCAGACGACGGGCCGGAGGTCCGTTCGACCGCGAGCAACCAGGTGATCCGGCACATGTCCGATGCGATCCGCTTCTACATGGACTTCCACCGCACCCACGATCAAGGTTTCCTCGCGCACATGCACGACCCGTTCGCCGCGGCAGTGGCGCTGAACCCGGGTTTGGCCCGGACCCGCCCGGCCACCGTCGACGTCGAACTGCACGGCCGACTCACTCGGGGCACCACCGTCGCGGACTGGGTGGGTCACTGGAACCGCGACCCCAACGTCGACATCGCGGTGAGCACCGACCCGGTCGTCTTCTTCGACGATCTCATCGACAGGGTCGGGCGCTTCGCGAAATCGGTCGGCTGAACTTGGCACCGCCGTGTGTGTCCCGGAGGGACGCAGTCACCTGACCGGAAGCGACGGCGAGCAGAGCTCTCCGATTCGAGAAACTACGAGTCCGGACCCGGGGTCGAACCAGAGAGCTTGCCCATCCCGCACTTCCGGCATCAGCAGACGGCTCCCCTCGACCGGCCACTGAATGAATTCGTATCCCGCCAGATCGTCCTGGACGTGCTCTGCGATCAGGACGGCATTCATCGCTGCCGTATAACCCGTGTGTAGACCGCTGAAGCCCACGCCGCTGAACTCCGGCGCCGCGGAGACACCACGAGCCCTTCGGCGCGGTCGAAGCACCTGTTCCAGGCCGATATGGCAAGCCCCGGACTCGAGCAGTGACACCGTCCACCAGAGTGACGCGATGTCGAGATCGCGGCCGTGTCGGCGACACCGAAGATCAAGGCCCACCGCACGACACCCTTCGACCACACCCTGGGGCGCATTGGCGATCGGATCGGACGATGTCTCGGACCGGTCGTATTCAGCCGGGAACCGCCAGGTCGCGAGATATTCCCATTCCGCGTACGTCACGGTGCCAGTTTCGCATTCGGGGGGCGGCATCTATCACCCGTTGACCATTTTCCAGCTCAGCCGGTGACATCGTCCGTGCCGTCGAAGGCCTCGAGGATCGCGGCTGCGGCAAGCGCCGCCGTCAGCGAGCCCTCCCGCACCTGCTGCTCGACCTCGTCCCGAATGGCGTTGACGCGGTCGTTGGACGCGAGCCGCCGCAGCAGTTGGTCGTTGACCATGGTCCAGGTCCAGTCGACTTGCTGGCGTCGACGGGTCTCCTCGAACTGCCCTGCGGCACCGAGTACTTCACGATGCTTGCATACGATGCTCCAGAATTCCTCGAGACCGATTCCTTCCAGACCACTCATCGTGATGACGGGCGGTTTCCAGAGTGCGTCGTGCGGATGGATCAGTCGCAGTGCCCCCGCCAGTTCACGGGCGGCGCCCCTCGCTTCCCGCTCGTGCTTGCCGTCCGCCTTGTTGACGGCGACGAGGTCGGCGAGTTCGAGGACACCCTTCTTGATGCCCTGCAACTGGTCGCCGGTTCGCGCGAGTGTGAGGAAGCAGAAGCAGTCCACCATGTTCGCGACCGTCACCTCGGACTGCCCGACGCCCACCGTCTCGACGAGTATGACGTCGAACCCGGCGGCCTCGAGCAGCACGATCGTCTCGCGTGTGGCCTTCGCGACACCACCGAGGGTCCCCGACGTCGGTGACGGCCGAATGTAGGCGTCCTTCTCGAGAGCTAGACGTGCCATCCGCGTCTTGTCGCCCAGAATCGACCCACCGGTGCGGGTTGACGACGGATCGACGGCGAGCACCGCCACCCGGTGGCCCTGGCCGATCAGATACATCCCCAGCGCATCGATGAACGTCGACTTCCCGACTCCGGGAACACCGGTGATGCCGACCCGGTGCGCCTTCCCTGATTCCGGCAGCAACTCGAGCAGTAACTGCTGCGCCGCTGCCCGGTGATCGGTCCGGGTGGACTCGATCAGGGTGATGGCCTTCGCTAACCCTGCGCGCTGGTTGGTACGCACTGCCTCGGCGAGGGCGTCGATGTCGACCGGCTGTCGCCCCATGCTATTCCGGTTGACCGCTGTGCTCTGAAGCGTCGAGGTCTGAAGCGTCGAGGTCGTGGCCGAGTTGCGCAGCCAGCTTCTCGAGCAGACCGCTCGCCGCATCGGCGATGACCGTTCCGGGCGGGAAGATCGCGGCCGCACCCGCCTCGTACAGCTCGGCGAAGTCGCCGGGCGGGATGACACCACCGACCACGACCATGATGTCGGGACGTCCGACTGCCGCGAGAGCTTCCCTGAGTGCAGGCACCAGGGTGAGATGGCCCGCGGCCAACGACGACACCCCGACCACGTGGACGTCGTTGTCGGCCGCCTGGGTGGCGACCTCTTCCGGGGTCTGGAACAGCGGTCCGACGTCCACGTCGAATCCGATGTCTGCGAAGGCCGTGGCGATCACCTTCTGCCCGCGATCGTGGCCGTCCTGCCCCATCTTGGCGACGAGAACACGCGGGCGGCGGCCCTCCTCCTCCGCAAACTTCTCGACGAGTTCCGTTGCCCTACTGATGTTGGCGACCTTTCCGGCTTCGTCTCGGTACACACCACTGATGGTCCGAATTTCGGCCTGATGACGTCCGTACACATTCTCGAGCGCCTCGGAGATCTCACCGACCGTGGCCTTCGCGCGCGCTGCCTCGATGGCGAGGGCCAGCAGATTGTTCTCCATCCCGCCCGCGGTGGCAGCCGCGGCGCGGCTCAGTTCGGCGAGCGCCTCGTCGACCGCGCGCGAGTCCCGATCGGCGCGCAGCCGCTCGAGCTTGTCCAGCTGCTCCTGACGGACCCTGGAGTTCTCAACCTTGAGGACCTCGATCTGGTCCGCTTCGTCGGGCACGTACTTGTTGACGCCGATCAGAGGCTGACGGCCGGAGTCGATGCGCGCCTGGGTGCGTGCGGCAGCCTCTTCGATACGAAGTTTCGGGATTCCCTCGCCGATCGCCTGCGCCATACCGCCGGCCTCTTCGACCTCGGCGATGTGGGCGCGCGCCCGGTTCGCCAACTGGTGGGTGAGCCATTCGACGTAGTGCGAGCCGCCCCACGGGTCGATCGGCCGCACCGTTCCCGATTCCTGCTGCAGCAGCAGTTGGGTGTTGCGGGCAATGCGGGCGGAGAAATCCGTCGGCAGGGCGAGTGCTTCGTCGAGGGCATTGGTGTGCAGCGACTGGGTGTGTCCCTGCGTCGCCGCCATCGCCTCGACGCAGGTGCGCGCCACATTGTTGTAGACATCCTGAGCGGTCAGCGACCACCCCGACGTCTGCGAGTGGGTACGCAGCGACAACGACTTCGCCGACTTCGGTTCGAACTTCGCGACCAACTCGCTCCACAGCAGGCGACCCGCCCGCAGCTTCGCAACCTCCATGAAGAAGTTCATACCGACGGCCCAGAAAAACGACAAACGCGGTGCGAACTTGTCGATCTCCATTCCGGCGTCGAGTCCGGCGCGGATGTACTCCACGCCGTCCGCGAGGGTGTACGCGAGTTCGAGGTCGGCGGTCGCACCAGCCTCCTGGATGTGGTAGCCGGAGATCGAGATGGAGTTGAACTTCGGCATCTTCGAGCTGGTATAGGCGAAGATGTCCGAAATGATCCGCATCGACGGCTTCGGTGGATAGATGTAGGTGTTGCGGACCATGAACTCCTTCAGAATGTCGTTCTGAATGGTTCCGGCCAACTGTTCGGGTGCAACACCCTGTTCCTCTGCCGCCACCACATACAACGCGAGGATCGGCAGCACCGCACCGTTCATCGTCATCGAGACGCTGACGCTGTCGAGCGGAATGTGATCGAACAGCTGACGCATGTCGAGGATCGAGTCGATCGCCACCCCGGCCATGCCGACATCACCCTGCACTCGCGGATGATCGGAGTCGTAGCCGCGGTGTGTGGCGAGATCGAACGCCACTGACAGCCCCTTCTGACCGGCCGCGAGATTGCGTCGGTAGAAGGCGTTGGACTCGGCGGCCGTCGAGAAACCCGCGTACTGACGGATCGTCCACGGCTGGTTCACGTACATGGTGGGGTACGGGCCGCGGAGGAAGGGGGCTGCTCCAGGGAAACTGCCGGCCGGGTAGCCCTCGGCCTCGACGGCATCCCGATCGGCCTTGGTGTAGACCGGTTTGACGTCGATGCCCTCGGGGGTCGACCACACCACGTCTTCGGGTGTGTAGTGATTCGCCGCCGCAGCGTTCGCGATCAGCGCATCCGTCTCTTCTGCGGACGGACCTGCCGGTAGCGGACACTGCGGATCCTCCAGCGGCACTTCGGCGAAGCTGCCGATCGCGTGCTTGATCTCGCGAGTAATCACTTCTTGCTCCCTGCGTCGCTCGAGGAGTCACTCGAGCGCTCGATGGTGTCGAGCAGACCGGACAGGATCGAGACTGCGTCGATACGGGCTGTAACGAATCCGTCGGGCCGGGCGGCGCCGTCCGCGCCGTCGACGACCGTTTCGGGACCGGCGAGCAGAACCGTGCCGATCCCCGCGGCGCGCAGTTCCCCCACTGCGGTCAAGGCCTCGTCGACGTATCGCTTGTCGGTACCGCAGATCACCGCGACTCCCGCCCCGGATTCGGTCGCTGCGGAGGCGATGCTGCCGTCACCGATAGTCAGGGGGCCTGGATTGACTGCTTCGATGCCACCCGACGCCAAGAGGTTCGCGCTGAATGTGGTTCGGACGTTGTGCTCCGCAACCGGTCCGAGCGGAGCCAGGATCACGGTGGGGCGAGCCCCGTTCACCGCCAGGTAGGCGTCCGAGCGATCGCGGAGCGCCTCGAAGGCCGCCGCGTACCGGGCCACCCGGTCAGCCTCGGCGGCGCCCACCGGCAGCGGCGCCTCTCCGAGGTTCGGGAACTCGTTGACACCAGTGACCGCGGTCCGGCGATGGGCAATATCCGAATCACGTTGCGCTCGTGTGGAAGCGATACGCTCGACGATCAGGCCGGACCCGAGCGCGGCCCGGTAGCCGCCCGCCGCCTCGATCCCCTGAAAGAACTTCCACGCCTTTGCCGCCACCTGTCGGGTGAGGTCCTCGACGTACCAGGAGCCTGCCGCCGGGTCGAGCACGCGACCGAGATGCGATTCTTCGAGCAGTAGCAGCTGGGTGTTGCGGGCGATACGGGCGGCGAAGGTCTTCGACAGGCCAAGGGTCCCGGCCGGCAACGCAGCATCGAACGGCAGAACCGTGACGGCATCCGCGCCGCCCACACCGGCTCCGAATGCGGCGAGCGTGGTGCGCAGCATGTTCACCCACGGATCACGTTGCGCCATCATTGCGGCCGACGTGACGGCGTGCTGTGGAGCACCACCGAACTCGGGAGCGCCGCACACCTGGGCGATACGTGCCCAGATCTGCCGCGCCGCACGGAACTTGGCTATGGTCTGGAACTGGTCATCCGTGGCGGAGAACCGGAAGCCGACCTGCTCGAGCGCCCGCCCGATGGTCAGCCCACTCTCGGTCAGCGCACGCAGGTATTCGAGGCCGGCCGCGATCGACGCACCGAGTTCCTCCGAGTCGGATGCTCCGGAATTGTGAAACGCTGTCCCGTCCACTGTGATCGCGCGCACGCTCTCGTCCCGTGACGCCGACGCGGTTGCGAGCGACACCGCGTCGTCCAGCCCGACATCGGCCGCGCCGGAGAAGGCGCTCGTCAGGGGCGCCGCGCCCAACTGAACCCGGATCGTGGTGCGATCGGTTCCCTTGTCTCCCGCGCCCGCCCGCGCGTCGAGCAATGCGAACAGTTCCCGAGCCGCCAGTGCGACATCGGTTCCGGCGTCGAGAGTGAGTGGTGCGAGGTCGAGGAGCACACCGTCGAGTGCCGATTGGAGCGAGCGGACGGGTAGATTACCGCCGCCGACAGCGAGCCACAGCGCGCTGACACCGTTTTCCAACGAGTCGAGGACCGACCGGTTGACGTCCGCGGCATCGGCACCGTCGCTGTCACCGAATCGGCCGCTGACCAGCCAGCCCGCGTTGACGTCGCGAGTGGCGTCCGCGCCGCGGACGTAGGGGAAGGTGCCCGGCAGCGGCTGCTCCGGATGCTCGTCGCGCGGGCTGTAGAGCGGCGCGACGGTGACGCCGTCGTACGTAACGGTGTCGAGGAGCTTCTGGGGGTCCGGACCCAGTTCCGCGGCGTCGATCCGACGCGACTTCGCGAGGACGAAGGCCACGGCACGCTGCCAGTCTGCGTACGCCCGCGCAGCTTCCTCAGTCTCTGAAGCTAGTGACACGGTGTCGGCTCCCTCTCCCTGTGGATGACCCCTGATCAGCGATCGATCAATATGTTGTTTGACTGTGATGCTAGCCGCACTTCGGTGCCTCTTATCGTGAGGATCACCACTTGATGCATAACCTCTGGTCATGAGTATCGCGCGGGAACCGGCCGTCACCGATCACAGTGTCACACAGCGGTTGTTCGGGCTCGGCGTACCAACCAGGGGTGTCAACGACTGTGGCAAACCAGTCAATCGTATGAGCATGGACATCGGCGCGATTGCCGCACACACCGCCGACACCTCCTACAGCGGTGTGCTCGGCGTACTCCTCGACGACCTGCTGGGATTCACGTTGTGGGACAGGCGCGGCACCCGCGCCGGAATCGTCACCGCCGAGTTGTCGATCGACATCTTTACTCCCCGGCGATGGCAGGGGCCCGCCCTGTGGGCGGAGGGCAGGCTGCTCGCACTCACCGCCGACGGCGGCACCTCCACCGCACACGTGTACGACTCGACGGGCACACTGATCGGCACAGGCACGCTGTGGGGCAACTTCGTGGATGATCCCGGTCATGACTCCGGGGCTGCCTCACCGAATGCACCGCAGCTCCCCGACTTTCCCGAACTGGGAGTCCCACCGCTCGAGTGGATCGGTGGCCAGATCGAGAACGGGCCGGAGGTGCGGGTCGTGATTCCACCCAATCCCCTGGTCTCGAACAAACGCGGGTATATGCACGGCGGCGTCCAGGCGTGCGCGATGAGCCTTGCGGCGAACGCTGCCCTGAGCGGTGCCGGCCCGGACATGGACACGGCGTCGGTGCGGATCAACTACTTCCGGCCCGTCAGCCTGGATTCCGACGTCACCTTCACCGCGGCGGTGATCAAATCCGGCCGCGCGGTGTCCGTGATCCGGGTGACCGGCACCAGCGGTGGACAAATCTGTACCGAGGCGACGGTAACCGGACGCCGTCTGATCTGACGCTCGCTCGAAGAACCCTCACAGGTCGTTGGGGGTAGCCTCATGCTCTGTGAAGAGACGCCTCGAAGACCGCAAGGCGATCGGCGTGGCGATTCTGGCTGTCGCACTGGTTGTCGTCGCGCTGTTGACGCCCCTCCCCTCCGTTCTGCAGGTCAGGGATTGGGCACAGTCGATCGGCTCGGCCTTTCCTCTGGTCTTCTTCGCGGTGTATGCCCTCGTCACGGTCTTCCCGATCCCCCGCACGGTGTTCACTTTGAGTGCCGGATTGTTGTTCGGTGCGTGGCTGGGCATCACGATCGCCGTGGTGGCGTCGATGGTCAGCGCGGTTCTCGCACTCCTCCTGGTGCGCGTCATCGGCCGGGACGTGGTGTGGCGGCGCATCTCCAATCCCACCGTCCGCCGGGTGGACGAGCGGATCGCCCGTCGCGGTTGGCTTGCCGTCGGCTCTCTGCGTTTGATCGCGTTCGCCCCGTTCTCCGTGGTGAACTACTGCTGCGGCGTCTCGTCCATCCGGTTGGTCCCGTACGTTCTCGCCACCGCAGTGGGCATCCTGCCGGGGACGATCGGCGTCGTCGTCCTCGGCGACGCCCTCACCGGGGAGACGAAGCCGGCGTTTCTCGTCCTGTCCGGCGTGTGCATCGTTGCCGGAATCGTCGGGCTGATCGTTGACTCGCGGCGGCCGTCACTCCGCCCCGTCGAGGAGTTGGCAACCCGGCAACCTTGAATCCGAATTGTCAAGCATTGAGTCTTGACATTTAGATATCCAGTTTCTAGCCTTGACATATGTTCGTACTGACGGTCGATCAGCGCGGGAGTCGTCGTGACGTCGACCGAGTCGACAAACTTATCGGCGAACTTCACGACCACGACCTCGTCCGCCCGTTCCAACGCACGGCCGGCGACGAAGTGCAGGCCGTCGTCGCCGATCCGGCCACCGTCGTCGATCTCGCCCTCGAACTCGTCGCACGCGAGCATTGGAGCATCGGCATCGGAGTCGGCCCCGTCGAAGAACCTCTCCCCACCGAGACCCGAGCCGGGCGGGGCCCAGCGTTCGAATCCGCACGGGCTGCCGTCGAACGCGCCAAGAGCGCACCCGGGCGCGTCGCGGTGGAAGGTGCCGACCCCGACAGTGCAGCGGACGCCGACACCGCGCTGACCCTCGTCGCGGTCCTCGTCGCACGACGCACCGACGAGGGACACGAAGCGATCGAGCAGATGCGGCGCGGTTCCACCCAGACCGAGGCTGCTCGCGCACTCGGCATCAGCAAACAGGCCATCTCTCAACGCCTCTCCACCGCCGGCTGGCACGTCGAGATCGCGGGACGACGACTGGCCGCACGACTCCTGAACAGGGCTGACATATGACGACACTCGCGCTCATCGCACTCGGCGTCGCCGCACTCACACCCCCGACCCTCGGTGTGACGCGAAGTCCCCAGTGGGTGTCGCTGTGGGCGGCACCGATAGCGGCCGTGCTGGCCCTGGCAATCGCGGGGGTCGCCGCGGCCCCAACGACGCCGGTCACCGGATTCGCCCTCGGTGCCACGCTCGTCCTGTCCGTCTCGGCAGCCGCCACCGGCGCGGGACCCCTTGTCCTTGCCGCGTTCCGCATCGCCCGCCGACAACCCGATGCGGGCACCGAATCCGACACCCCGCCCGCTGCCGGACCCCTTCGTGGGGGGCGGGTCATCGGACTGCTCGAGCGCGCCGCCGTCGCAGCCGCGATACTCGCCGGTTGGCCGGAGGGCATCGCCGTCGTCCTGGCGGTGAAGGGACTGGCCCGCTACCCCGAACTCCGCGAACCCCACGCGTCCGAACAGTTCATCATCGGAACGTTCACAAGTGTGCTCTGGGCTGTCGCGGTGTGTGGGGTCGGGCGAGCGCTCATCACCTAGAAACCCGATCTTCCCGGGTAGCGCACTCGCAGGAGTTCCCGCTGCGCGCCCACCGACATCGCGTGGAGCGCGTGCACACCCGGCGGCTGCGAACGGTCAGCTGGAGCGCTCGTTGCGTGCCCGTGCCAGGGTGGCATACATCGCCGAGCGGGACAGATTGCTGAACTCCATCAGTTCCTTGGTCGTCCAGCGCCCGGACTCGTAATCCTCGAGCAGTTTGCGGCTCGCGGCCGGTGAGAGCTTCGGCTGCTTGCCCTTCAGTCGGCCGGCGGCCTTGGCGATCGCCATCGACTCCTTCGTCCGAGCGCGGATCAGGTCCGATTCGAATTCCGCCATCAGGGCAAGCATCCCGAAGAACAGCTTCCCCGTGGGATCCGCCGGGTCATGGATCGCCCCATTGATGCTCAGGCGGGTGCCCTTCTTTTCGAGCTCCGCCGCGATGGTGTGGAGGTCCACCGCCGACCGCCCGAGCCGATCGAGCTTGCTGACCAGCAGGATGTCGCCCGCACGGCAGGCGGCGAGGGCCTCGCGCAGGCCTGGGCGTTCCCGGTTGCGCCCGGTGAACCCCCTGTCCATGTAGATCCGGTCAGGTTGGACTCCGAGACGTTCGAGCGCTGAGCGCTGCGCTCGCAGGTCTTGACCCCTGGTGCTACACCTGGCATACCCAATCACGATTTCGGCCACCAGAGGACGATAGTCCGGGATAGGCCGCCTATTCAAGATCATCATGCAGGACCCTAAACCGGACGACTTTCGCGGGTCTCACGTCGCCTTCGATACGGCTGCGGCCCCTCCCCCGGTGTCCTGTTCAACGATCGTCAAACAGGACGGTCAATTGGCGGTCCTGGAGCGAACGCCAGTACTCCGAATCAACAAACCCGCAGGTCAGCCGCACTTACGTTACGTTTCGAACCATAACAGTTCGTTTCGTAACGTCCTTGTACGCAACGACTCTGTGTTACGATTTTGCGACCAAAACTGAGTTTGAGAGGGCTGAGATGACCGAGAGCAAGCCTGGACGCCCGCGGGAGTACGCGTCCGATGCCGACCGTGTCCGCGCCTGGCGGGAACGGAAGAAGAAGGAGTCGGGCGAGGCCACGGCGGATCTCGAAGCGCCGGCCGATCCGGCCGCCGCGGCGGCGACTCTGACTCAGGTCCTCCCCCTATTGAGACAGGAAGCCGAAGGTGCGATCGCGCGGCTGTCTGCCGTCGCCGACCGGATCACCGGTTCGGTCGAACTGCTCGGCGACCCGGCGGCTCTGGATGCTCATCTTCGCCGCGCCCAGGTGGCCGCAGACAAGGTGCGTGCCGACGCCGCGGCCGAGATCGAACAACTCCGCGACGAGCTCGACACCGCGATCGACGACCGTGCCAACGCCGATGCCGCCGCCCGGGCTGCCGAGGCGGCGGCGGACGACTCCGCGGTGGAGCTCGCAGAGGCCCGCCGCGACCATTCCGAGCAGATGCAGGCGCTGGAGGTACAGATGCACGAAATGGAGGTGGCGCACCAGCGGGAGACGACCGCGCTCGCTGCGGAACATGCCGAAACGCTCGACCGGTGGCGGCAGCAGATAGGCACGGCCGAGGCCGAGCACCTCGAGAAGCTGGCGCAACAGCACGAACTCGTCGAATCCCTCCGGAAACGCGTCACCGAACTCGGTGATGATGTCGGCCGGGTCCGCGCTGAAGCGGACCGAGCCACCGCAGCCTCCACGGCCTCGATCGAACGGCTTGCATCAGACCTCGACGAGGCCAGAGCCGCAATTCAGGCCGAGCGGAGTCGCGCCGACCAGACCCGCGACGAACTAGCCACCACAAGGGCGGATCTCGCCGCCTCGCGCACACAAGCCGACGCCACCAGGGAGCGAGTCGAAGAGCTCCGCGCCGATCTCGCCGAGGCCCGCGCTCGCTCAATCAACAGCGATCCGGAAACGCGTTGAGGTGAGCCTTATCAGGCGATGCGCGGGAAGGAGGTTCTCGTTGCACAACCGCGTACAGACCCCAAGTGACGGGGGTCGGGTAGCAGTCGCGTCAGACTCAGTACCAAGGATTTGCCGCAGACCCGGCGAATTGTCTGCGGCAACGCGGAGGGCATTGTTGGTAGGGAGGGTGCGGACGCTTTCGACGCCGGTGAGTGGCGCGCTGATGGTGCTGCGGCTGCTCGAGTGAGGTTCCCCCCGAAAAGTGGACAGTGGTCACGCGACCATGACGGTCGCGGCCGAGAACGAGGCACAATGACCACGCAACAGTGGCCGAGTTTTCGACCGCCGCTATCGGCCTACTCTTGGACCGTCACTGACATGTACCAGTCTTTGGGTGCGCGGTTGCTGGTGAGGATGGCGGGTCTGCCGTGGACGGCGCGGTCCGAGATTGGGGGCAGTCCTCACCCAAGGGACTCACCCCTTAGCAGTGGCACTACTGTCCCTGTCAGCTGCCAGAGGCGTGTACACACCAATCAGCTCGAGAGGTCATCATTGGGATCAACACGCTACGACCCTGGAATCCGCAGACAATTTTGGCTGGTCGGCATCCTGATACTGGTGGCCGTCGTACTCGGCGCCTTCCTTGTGATCGGCAAGATTCGAGAAGGAACATCTGAGGCGGCGGCGCAGCAGGATGTAGCCAGCATGGGACCGGTTGGCGATCAGTCACGCCGCATCAGCGGTGACCCCCTGTCGATGGGGTCCACGGACGCCCCCGTGGTGCTGGTCGAGTATGCGGACCACCGCTGCCAGTTCTGCGCGGTGTTCAGCCGCGACACCGAACCGGCGTTGATCGAGAAGTACGTGAACAAGGGTGTGTTGCGAATAGAATGGCGTGACCTGCCGATCTTCGGTGAACAATCGATCGCGGCAGCCCGCGCAAGTCGCGCCGCCGCGGCCCAGGGGAAGTTCTGGGAGTTCAACAAGGCGGTGTATGCGCAGTCACCGACCGGTGGTCGTGCTGACCTGACCCAGGAAGTACTACACGATTTTGCCGCGCACGTTGGTGTGCCCGACCTCCCAAGATTCGATCACGATGCCGCGAGCACTCAATTCAACGAGTCGATCTCACGAGACGTGTCCAACGCGCAGACGATCGGCATCTCGAGCACTCCGGCATTCATCATCAACGGCAACCCCATCCTCGGGGCCCAACCACTTGCGCATTTCGAACAGGTAATTGATCAGGCCGCGGGACTCGCGCAGCAATGACGAACATCGGATTGCTCGGCGCCTTCTTCGGTGGCCTGCTTTCGCTTGTGAGCCCGTGCTCGGCGCTGTTATTGCCGTCATTTTTTGCGTACGCTTTCGACGGAATCGGTCGCCTCGCGATGCGGACTGCCCTTTTCTTTGCCGGACTGGCCACCGTCCTCATGCCACTCGGAGCTGGAGTGGGATTGATGG
>NZ_BCXB01000030.1 GCF_001894885.1 Rhodococcus marinonascens NBRC 14363 | reverse complement strand
TACCGTCGGTGCGCCCCTGTCGATCGTCAAGGACTACATCGAAAACAAGAAACGGCCCCGCACAGTGACGCGATTCCTCCCGACCCTGAACGGCCGGGGTTCCTCGCTACCTACCGCTGAATTGCGGTCCACAGTGCGGTCGCCGGAATGGTACTGCAAGGAGTCCGTCAGTACTATTTGCGACATGGAACAGCCGATCAGACCCGGATTCGCGACCCGTCGGCGCACCGAGCTCTTCGACGCGTTGGTAGATCTGTTTCTGTCCGAAGGATTCGCGCATCTGACACTCGACGACGTCGCGTCACGGCTGCGGTGTTCGAAGTCGACGTTGTACACCTTGGCCCGCAGCAAGGAACAACTCGTCCGCGCGGCCACCGTGCATTTCTTCCGTCGCGCCACCGAGGACGTCGAAACTCACATCGCGGCGATCTCCGGTGCCCGCGAACGGATCACCGAGTATCTGTCTGCAGTCGGCTCCGCCCTCTCCCCGGCGTCCGACCAGTTCATGACCGACCTCGACGCCTGCCCGCCAGCCCGCGTGGTCTATGAGCAGAACACGAAGATCGCAGCCGGTCGAGTGCAGCAATTGATCGCCGACGGCGTCGCTTGCGGCGACTTCCGGGGGGTGCACGCTGCCTTCGCCGCAGATCTCGTCGCCGTGATGATGGTGCGGATCCAGCAACGCGGTGTACGAGAGGCCACCGGACTCGACGACGCCCTCGCCTACCGGGAACTGGCCACCATCCTCACTGCGGGGATCAGCGCTTGACGGAGTTCCGCCGGAGTCGAAGAACTTTCGTCGAATCGAGCGCGCACTACCTCGCGGGAGCATGCTCCCGCGAGCCGTCAGCCCGCGGAGGTCACGCGGTACACGTCATAGACACCCTCGACGTTGCGGACGACGCTGAGGACATGACCGAGGTGCTTCGGGTCGCCCATCTCGAACGTGAACTTACTGACCGCGACACGGTCACCGGATGTGGTGACCGACGCCGACAAGATGTTGACTTTCTCGTCCGCGATCGCCTTCGTCACGTCCGAGAGCAGGCGGTGCCGGTCGAGTGCTTCGATCTGAATGGCTACCAGGAACACCGACTCGGTCGAGGGCGCCCATTCGACCTCGATGATGCGCTCGGACTGCAACTGTAGGGACCCGGCATTGGTGCAGTCGGTGCGGTGCACACTGACTACCCCGCCCCTGGTCACGAAGCCCATGATCTCGTCGCCGGGCACGGGCGTACAGCATTTCGCCAGCTTCGCGACCGTGCCTTCGGCCCCGGGAACGAGCACGCCGGCATCACCGGTACTCCGCGGGCGCATCGCGATGCTGGACGGAGTGGACCTCTCGGCCAGTTCCTCCTCGACGTCGCCGACACCCCCGAGATGTGCCACCAGACGTTGCACTACGTGCTGCGCCGACACGTGGCTCTCGCCGACAGCGGTGTAGAGCATCGACACGTCGGTGTAGTGCAGTTCGTGTGCGATGGCCGACACCAATTCGGCGTTCATCAGGCGCTGCAGTGGCAGACCCACTCGCCGGACTTCCTTGGCAATCGCATCCTTGCCTGTCTCGAGCGCCTCTTCGCGTCGTTCCTTGGCAAACCACTGCCGGATCTTCGTCTTGGCCCTCGGCGAGACGACGAACATCTGCCAGTCGCGACTGGGGCCCGCGTTGACGGCCTTGGACGTGAAGACATCCACCACCTCACCGTTCTCGAGTTTGCGCTCGAGCGCCACCAGCCGACCGTTGACCCGCGCACCGATACAACGGTGTCCGACCTCGGTGTGCACGGCATATGCGAAATCGACGGGTGTCGACCCCGTGGGCAGCGTGATCACGTCGCCCTTGGGTGTGAAGACGAAGATCTCCTTGACCGCAAGGTCGTAGCGGAGAGATTCGAGGAACTCCCCCGGATCGGCGGCCTCACGCTGCCAGTCCAGCAATTGGCGCATCCACGCCATGTCGTCGGCTTCGGCGACGTCGCCCGAATGTTTACCCTTGGACTCCTTGTACCGCCAGTGTGCCGCGATGCCGAACTCCGCGGTCCGGTGCATGTCATGGGTGCGAATCTGCACCTCGAGTGGTTTACCCTCCGGTCCGACGACCGTGGTGTGCAGGGATTGGTAGACGCCGTAGCGCGGCTGAGCGATGTAGTCCTTGAACCTGCCCGCCATCGGCTGCCACAGCGAGTGGACCACACCGACTGCCGCGTAGCAGTCGCGGACCTCGTCGCACAAGATCCGCACGCCGACGAGGTCGTGGATGTCGTCGAAGTCGCGGCCCTTGACGATCATCTTCTGGTAGATCGACCAGTAGTGCTTCGGCCTGCCCTCGACGATCGCGTTGATGCGCGACGCCGTCAGAGTCGCGTTGATTTCCGCGCGCACCTTAGCAAGGTAGGTGTCCCGTGAGGGTGCGCGGTCTGCGACCAGTCGCACGATCTCCTCGTACTTCTTGGGATGCAGGATCGCGAACGACAGATCCTCTAGTTCCCATTTCACGGTCGCCATGCCCAGTCGGTGCGCGAGAGGCGCGATCACTTCGAGGGTTTCGCGGGCCTTGCGTGCCTGTTTCTCGGGCGGCAGGAACCGCATGGTTCGCATGTTGTGAAGCCGATCGGCCACCTTGATCACGAGTACACGGGGGTCGCGGGCCATCGCGATGATCATTTTGCGGATGGTCTCGCCCTCGGCGGCGTTGCCCAGTACCACCTTGTCGAGTTTGGTGACCCCGTCGACGAGGTGCGCCACCTCTTCGCCGAACTCTGCGGTCAGCTGTTCGAGGGAATACCCGGTGTCTTCGATGGTGTCGTGTAAAAGGGCCGCAACCAGGGTGATCGTGTCCATCCCCAGCTCGGCGAGGATGCTGGCCACGGCGAGTGGATGCGTAATGTACGGATCGCCCGACTTGCGTCGCTGGTCGGCATGCCGCTCCTCGGCGACGTCGTAGGCGCGCTGCAGGACCGCGAGGTCGGCTTTGGGGTAAAGCTCCCGATGCAGGCTGACGAGGGGTTCGAGAACCGGACGGACGGTCGTGTTCCGCTGCCCCGTGATCCGCCTGGCAAGTCGCGCCCGCACCCGGCGAGATGCAGAAGCGGGAACGGCGGCTCCCTGCGCTCCGCGATTGTCACCGGAAGCCGGATTCGCTGCAGGTGACTCGGCATCGGACTGCGTCGACGAGGTTGAATCCGTGTTCTGCGACC
This sequence comes from Rhodococcus marinonascens NBRC 14363, assembly GCF_001894885.1. Classification (GTDB taxonomy): domain Bacteria; phylum Actinomycetota; class Actinomycetes; order Mycobacteriales; family Mycobacteriaceae; genus Rhodococcus_F; species Rhodococcus_F marinonascens. Next base: position 44,245 of record NZ_BCXB01000030.1, on the reverse strand, counting down.
GATCAAGATTCGAAGTCATGCCGTCACCTCCTACCACTGAATGACTCGGGCCCTGCGAGCCTGATTGGTCTCACACAAGTGCCCCGGCGACGGTGTGACGCCACCAGCCACAACATTAGTACTCGGAAGTCACCCGGCCCACCGGTTGGGCCTGGTGCCGGCGCGACATGTGCGGGCAGGCTCGGTCACCTGCGAAAAATCCACCTGTCCATGTTCCAGCCGGCCCCTGAGCGTGTCGGATTCGCCGATCCCGCTTGCATGCCTGACTCGAAGGCGATGGTGCGCGGCTGGTGGAACAACGGCACCGTCGGCATTTCCGACCACAGGATGTTCTCCGCCTCCGTCGACAGCGCAAGCTGGTCGGCGATCGAACTGTCGACCGCAAGTTGGTCGACTATCTCGTCGATCCTGCCGTTAGCGTAGTTCCCGAAGTTCGATCCGATACCGCTGCGCAAGGCGTACATCGCCGTCGTGTCTGCCGCGGTACCCGCCGCACCGGGAGCGGAGGCGGTACCTGCGAGCACCGCATCCACCTGACCGTCACGCAGCATGAACGGCGTGAAATCGGGCGATCCGGCGTCCTGCACGGTGATCCCCGCCGGGGCGCACGCGGCCGCCACGTCCGCCACGATCGCGGCGCGCCGTGGATCGGGCCCCAGATACCCGATGCGCACGCTCGCCGGCGGGTTGTCGATTTCGGCCAGTGCTGCAGCAGATGCCTGCGTGTCCGGCCTCTTGTATCGGCCGCCCTCGGCATCTGCTGCCGATCGGTAGACGAGGCTGCCCGGGGGGGTAAAGCGCGTGTCGGCCGGTCCCCCGGTCCCTCCCGGACCCGATGCAACGCCGAACTTCGACGCCATCTCCTCGCGGGGCAGGCACAGTGCGAACGCCCGTCGCCCGGCCGGGTCCTCGAACACGCCGGCCGTGGACAGGATGAACTGCTCGACGCTGAAAGAGGGCACTTCCGTCACGTCGAAGCCATCGAAATTCACATCCGGCACCGATCCCGTAGCGACGTCGAGAACCTCGACCGAGCCATCTGCGACCTTCGATCTCACATCGGAAACCTTGGGCCACACCACAATCCGGGACGTGGCGGGGCGGTTCCCCCACCAGCGATCATTGGCGACGAGCACGAGACCGTCCTCCGCAGAGAAGGATTCGATCTTGTAGGGTCCGGATGCCGGAAACAGGCTGAGATCGAGGTTCCCTGGCGTCATCGTCCATGCGCCGTTCCAGAAGTCCGCAACGCGGGCCATGGCCACATTGTCCGAATTCTGCACTGCAGAAACAATGTCGAATATTCCAGTGGCGCCGGCGACGACGTGAGCCGGCATCATCTCCGTCGCGCCGAACAACGACTTCCAGTCGATGACATTCCGGCCCGGTTTGAAGGTGACCACGGCGTCCTTCGCCCCGGTCCGGCAGTCGATCCGGTCGATGTCGGAGTAGCCGGCGGTGCTCGCCGCATCGAACATCGGGACCATCGCGCCCTCGTCGTTCGGGCGGGTGAAGCGGCCACTGTTCGCCGCCCACGCCAGCACGAGATCGTCGCAGGACGTCGGGACACCGTCGGAGTACACAGAGTCCGGGTTCAACTCGTACCGAACCGTGAGAGATTCACCGGGCATCAGGTTGGCCGTACCGATGTCGGTATCGGCCACCGATCCACCCTCCGGCCCCGTGTAGGTGAAGCCCGGCAGCACCCGCGCAAATGCTTGGCGCGCACCCGAGACTGCGCCCGCCGCACTGTTGGCGTTGTACGTAGTGACGGTGTTGTCGATCGCGTAACCGATCGACGGAATCTGCTCACCCTCCTCCGAACACCCGACGAGCAACCCGGCAAGGAGGGCCGTGGCGACAAGACCGGCACCGGTTACGGCCGCAGTCCTGCCGGATCGGACGGGCACACCATGACGGGTGTTGTGCGTTTCGGGCAATGTCAGTGCCTCTTCTTGTTTTGCTTTCCGGTGGGACGTGAACCCGGTGCGGGCGCGGTTGCCGCAGTCCGGCGCCGCGGGACACCCGCGGAAGACGCGGATGCCAGGCTCGCGCCCGCCGTGACGTCGACCCTCGCCAATCTCTCGTCTTCCTGAGTTGCCCGGCGAGCGAGCACCTTACGTGTGTGGGCGGCCACGGGTCCCCATCGCTCCTTGAGGGTCACCAGCAACGGCGTCGCGAAGAAAATCGACGAGTACGAGCCGACGATGATTCCGACGAGCTGCACCAACGCCAGGTCCTTCAGCGTTCCGACTCCGAGCATCCACACCGCGACCACCATCAGCGAGATCACAGGCAGCACGCTGATCAAGGTCGTGTTGATCGACCGCATCAGCGTCTGGTTGACCCCCAGGTTCGCCTGCTCGGCGTAGGTGCGCCGGGTCAGGTGCAGGATGCCCCGCGTGTTCTCCTCGACCTTGTCGAACACCACCACGGAATCGTAGAGCGAGAAACCGAGAATTGTGAGCAGACCGATGATGGTCGCCGGGGTCACCTCGAAGCCGATCAGTGAATACACGCCGGCGGTGACGGCGATGTCGAAGAACAACGCGGCGATGGCGGCGATCGCCATGTCGCGCTCGAACCGGACTGCGATATACACGCTGACGATCACCAGGAACACCAGCAGCGCGATCAGAGCCTTCTCGGTGATCTGGCCGCCCCACGTCTCGCTGACCTCGGCGACGCTGATCACGTTCCTGCTGACCGTGCCGTCGCTGTCCGTGGGTTGGAACTGGTCGAACAACGCGTCCTGCAGTGTCGCGACCTGGGCCGTATCGAGCGTCTCGGAGCGGATGAGCACCGTTGCACCCGAGCCCGAGCCCACGGTCTGCACCGAGACGGCATCCATCCCCAGCGCGTCGGAATACACTCTCTCGACCTGCGAGGTCTCCACGCCGTCTCCGACGGGGAACTGGACTCGGGAGCCACCCTCGAAATCGATACCCAGGGTGAACCCGCGGATGAGGATGCTCAGGAGCGAGATCATCACGATCGAGCCGGTCAAGAGGTAGTAGAAGCGTCGGCGACCGATCACCTCGAACGCACCGGTTCCGGTGTAGAGCCGCGACAGCAGGCTGTGATGTGGCAGTGACGCCTGGTCGACACCCGAATCGGACAGCGAAGGGTCGGAGGCCGTCTGGGCTGAAGACCGGGACGACGTGGTCGATTCGCTCATACTCGTGACTCCTTCGCCGCTGCCGTTGCGGCAGCCTTGCGTTCCTTGGCGATCTGCTGCACCGCACCCAACCCGTTGACCCTCGGCTTGGACCAGAACGCTGACCTCGAAGCCAGATGGACCAGCGGCCACGTCACCAGGAACACGACCACGACGTCGAGAACAGTGGTCAGGCCGAGGGTGAACGCGAAGCCGCGCACCTGGCCGATCGCGAGGGCGTACAGCACCGCGGCGGCAATGAAGCTGACCGCGTTACCGGAGAGGATGGTACGACGTGCGCGTGCCCAGCCACGGGGAACCGCGGACCGGAAACTGCGCCCTTCCCGCATCTCGTCCTTGATTCTCTCGAAGAAGACCACGAACGAGTCGGCCGTCATCCCGATACCGATGATCAGACCGGCGATGCCCGCGAGGTCGAGAGTGAAGTTGATGTACCGGCCGAGCAGCACCATGATCGCGTAGACCATGACGCCGGAGAGCACCAGTGACAGCGCGGTGAGCACACCGAGCATCCGATAATAAAGCAGGCAGTAGAGCAGAACGAGGATCAGGCCGACGAGCCCCGCGATGAGACCGGCCTGCAGCGAAGCGAGACCCAGCGTCGCCGACACGGTCTCGGCCTCCGAGGACGCGAACGACAGCGGCAGCGAACCGTACTTGAGCGTGTTCGCAAGTTCGTTAGCCCCTTCCGGGGTGAACGAACCGGTGATGGACGTCGCACTACCGGCGGGGGTGGCGCCCTGAATGACGGGTGCGCTGACCACCTTCGAGTCGAGCGTGAAGGCAGCCTGCCTGCCGATGTTCTGCGAGGTGAACGTGGCCCACGTACTGCTGCCCGACGACTTGAACGTCAGGCTCACCTCGTACCGCGACTGCTGGGGGTTGTACCCGGCCGACGCGTCGTCGATCTCCTGGCCGTCGATGATCGCCGGGTCGAGCAGGTACACCGCATCGCCCTCGGTGGAACACGCGACCAGCGGCAGTGCCGGGTCGTCGTTGCCGCGGAGAGGATCCGGCACCGAGCAGTCGAGGGTGGCCATGGCCTGCTGCTGGACAGCCGGGTCAGTGCTCTGGCGCGTAGCCCGGGCGGCCGCGATCTCGTCTGCAGCTTCAGAGGTATCAGCTCCGTCGGTCCCGGCTGGTGCCGGTTCCGTCGTCGGAGTCGGTGCTGGTGCTGGTGGTGCAGACGGATCCTGCGCCGGGAACGGCCGGTTCTGCGGTGCCGGTGCATCGGTTCCGTCCGGCGCCCCCGCGTCCGCCGGTGCCTCGGTTCCGGGTGGAGCCTCCCCGGCCGGTGCCTGAGCCCCGGGACCAGCCGCAACCTGGGACGTCTGGACCGGACGTATGTACAGCCGCGCTGTCTGGCCCAATGAGCGAGCCTGGGCGCTGTCGTCGCCGGGGACGGTGATGACGAGGTTGTCGCCGTCGATGACTACCTCTGAGCCTGAGACTCCGAGACCGTTCACCCGGCTCTCGATGATCTCCTGTGCTTGCCGCAGGCTGTCCGGTGTCGGGTTACTGCCGTCCGGGGTGCGTGCGGTGAGGGTGACTCGGGTTCCACCTTGCAGGTCGATGCCCAGCTTGGGTGTAGTGGATTTGTCACCGGTGAAGAACACCAGGGCATACAGAACCGCCACGAGCACCGCGAAAACGGTGAGGGAGCGGACGGGATGCACCGATCCTGTGGAAGGTGCCACGATCTCTATGTCTCCTCAGTACGTACAGTTCGAGTGGGAACGTTCGGAGCAAGCCAAGTCGGCGAACTCGGGGTTCGGCCCCGGCTGTCGGTCCGGCGCGCCGTCGACGCGACGATTGCGCCAATCAATTCGCGACGATTGCGCCAATCAATCCTTGCGCAACCGAGGCGTATTGCCCTTGTCGTTCCCACGGTCGTCGCCCCGGGTATCGGCCTCGATCGACTCGTGCTCGATCGGTTCGGCATCCGAAATCGGAGCGTCCACGATCCGCTCGCGGACGACCAGTCGCGACCACGTGGTGACCACACCGGGAGCGATCTCGAGTTCGATCGTTTCGTCGTTCAAACCGACGACCATTCCGTGCAGACCTGAGGTCGTGAGAACGCGGTCTCCCACCGAGAGTGAATCCTGGAGAGCGGTCGTCTTTGCCGCCTCCTTCTTCTGTCGGCGGATCCCCAGGAACATCGGGACGAGCAGCGCCAGAATCAGGAGCGGGAAGAGAAAATCCATCAGTCAGTCAACCTCGAGGTATGTCGAACGGTCGTTAGCATTGGCCCCGGTTGGGCCGATGCAGGACACCAGTGTGCCATTACCGGGCCAAACAGCGGTTCGGGCGGGCACGATGCGGGCATTTCGCCCACCTGATCATGCGCCCCCCGGATCGAACATTTCTGGATCGAACACTTCTGGATCGAACAATGCGGACTGAGGTTCATTGACCCGGACTTCGATTCCCCCCGTTACCGCGTCCGGTGGAGGCGTGAGCCCCAACTGGATCCATGCGGCCGCGGTGGCGACACGTCCGCGCGGCGTTCGAGCGATCATCCCGGCTCGCACCAGGAAGGGCTCACAAACCTCTTCGACGGTGGCCGGCTCTTCACCGACGGCTACGGCGAGAGTGGAAACACCAACCGGTCCGCCGCCGAAACTTCGCACCAGAGCGCTGAGAACAGACCGATCAAGTCGGTCCAGGCCCAACTGGTCGACATCATACACCGCAAGGGCCGCGCGGGCGATCCCACAGGTGACGACGCCATCCGCTCGGACTTCCGCGTAGTCCCGAACCCGGCGGAGCAGGCGGTTCGCGATACGGGGCGTGCCCCGGGACCGGCGGGCGATCTCGGCGCCCGCCTCCTCACCCAGTTGCACTCCGAGGATGCCCGCCGAGCGCATGAGGATCTGCCGCAGTTCTGCGGGTTCGTAGAAATCCATGTGTGCGGTGAAACCGAAACGATCGCGCAGGGGCCCGGTCAGCGCGCCTGAGCGTGTCGTGGCGCCGACCAGTGTGAACGGCGCAACTTCCAGTGGGATCGAGGTGGCGCCGGGGCCCTTGCCGACCACGACGTCGACCCGGAAGTCCTCCATCGCGAGGTACAGCATCTCCTCGGCGGGACGGGCGATGCGATGAATCTCGTCGATGAACAGCACGTCGCCCTCGACGAGGTTGCTGAGCATCGCAGCCAGGTCGCCCGCGCGTTCGAGCGCCGGCCCCGACGTCAGCCTGAGCGAGGAGTCCAGTTCGGCGGCAATGATCATCGCCATGCTGGTCTTGCCCAGACCCGGCGGTCCCGACAGCAGGATGTGGTCGGGTGTGCCACCGCGCATTTTGGCTCCGGTGAGCACCAGTTGCAACTGTTCCCGCACGCGAGGCTGCCCGATGAAATCGTGGAGGCTCTTCGGCCGCAAACTCGATTCGATGTCGCCGTCGCCGCTGACGAGTTCGGCAGAGACCGCCGATTCCTCGTCGTAGTCTTCCGTGTCTTCCCTGGGTTCGAGATTCATCTCGTCTTCCCGAGAAGCGAGAGTGCTGAACGCAGCGCCGACGAAGTGGTCGACTCAGGCGTTTCGGCGAGGACGGAATCCGTAGCCTGTTCGGCCTGCTTGGCCGGGAAGCCGAGTCCGATCAGGGCCTCGACGATCTGGTCGCGAACCGACCCGCTCCCGTTCCCGCCGAACGGCACGGCCCCGGAGGTGGACGCGGCCACCTCGACCTTGTCGCGCAGTTCGACAACCATCCGCTCAGCGCCGCGTTTACCTATACCGGGCACCCTGGTGAGCGCCGAGACGTTGCCTTCGGCCAGCGCCGCCCGCAGGGCTTCGGGTTCGAGCACGGCGAGGGTGGCCATGGCCAGGCGGGGGCCGACACCCGAAACGGTCTGCAGGAGCCCGAACAGATCCTTGGACTCGGCATCGGGGAACCCATAAAGCGTCATCGAGTCCTCGCGCACGATCATCGCTGTGACCAGTCGGGCCTCGGTTCCGCGATACAGGCCGCCGAGGGTCGCCGGCGTCGCATTGACGCGGTATCCCACTCCTCCGGATTCGATCACCGCATGGTCGAGGGCGATCTCGAGCACCTCGCCGCGGACGGACGCGATCATGTTGGACCTGCCTTCTTGAGCTCAGCCAGCCGGGCCTGGTAGCGGCGTTTCTGCTCGGCTGCCGCGGCCTCGGCGCGGGCCATGCGTTCGATCATCGGCGCCCGCCAGCAGTGGCAAATCGCCAACGCCAGTGCATCTGCCGCGTCGGCGGGCTTGGGCGCGGCAGACAACTTGAGAATTCGCGTCACCATGGCGGTCACCTGGGCTTTGTCGGCCGAACCGCTGCCTGTGACCGCCGCCTTCACTTCACTGGGGGTATGGAAGCACACGGAGATGCCGCGGCGCGCGGCGGCGAGGGCCACGACGCCGCCGGCCTGGGCCGTGCCCATAGCGGTGCGTACGTTGTGCTGGGAGAACACCCGCTCGACCGCGACCACCTCTGGTCGGTACAGATCGATCCACTCATCGGCCGCCTCGGAGATCCTCAGCAACCGGGACGACAACTCCAGGTCTGTCGGAGTTCGGACCACGTCGACAGCCACGGCAGTGACGGTACGACCACTTCCGCCGTCGACCACGCCGAACCCGCACCGGGTCAGACCGGGATCCACACCCAGCACACGCACGCAAAGCCACCTCTCCGATGCCGAACAACTGTTCGATAGCTTAGCGGCGGGGTCGGACGAGTCGGCGCACCAACACGCAGGACCACGGGCGGGCGAGCCCGCCTCCACACCCCGCCGTGCGTCGTTCAATCAGTCGTCGAGTTCCGCAAGGACCTCGTCGGACAGGTCGACGTTGGTATAGACGTTCTGCACGTCGTCGGACTCCTCGAGTGCATCGACGAGCTTGAAGACCTTTCGAGCGCCGTCGACGTCGACCGGAACCTCGACGGAAGCGCGGAAGTCCGCCTCGGCGGAGTCGTAGTCGATTCCAGCCTCCTGCAGAGCACTACGGACGGCGACGAGGTCGGTGGGCTCGCTCACGACCTCGAGTGTGTCGCCGAGATCGGTGACCTCTTCCGCACCTGCATCGAGGACCGCCATCAGTACGTCATCTTCGGACTGGTCACTCTTCTCTAGGGTGACGACACCCTTGCGGGTGAACAGGTAGGACACGGAGCCGGGGTCGGCCATGTTCCCGCCGTTGCGGGTCATTGCGGTACGAACCTCACCGGCCGCCCGGTTGCGGTTGTCCGTCAGGCACTCGATGAGGACGGCGACACCATTCGGGCCGTAGCCCTCGTACATGATGGTCTGCCAGTCGGCGCCGCCCGCTTCCTCACCGGCGCCGCGCTTGCGCGCGCGTTCGATGTTGTCGTTCGGGACCGACGTCTTCTTCGCCTTCTGGATGGCGTCGTACAGGGTGGGATTTCCCACAGGGTCGCCGCCGCCGGTACGGGCCGCCACCTCGATGTTCTTGATCAGCTTCGCAAAGGCTTTGCCACGCTTGGCATCGATCACAGCCTTCTTGTGCTTGGTGGTGGCCCATTTGGAGTGGCCGCTCATGCGATTCAAGCCCCTTTCCTGCTGCTTTTGGCACGCCGAATGCGCGGTTTCAGCTTTGACGATGCTACCCGCAGCCCGGTCGCTCCCGCGCGATCCTGCCGCAACAGGCTTGCATGTCCACTCATTGTTTGCATATAATGCACACATGTTGATGCGGGTCGACCACAGCTCCACCACGCCATTGGGTGAGCAGATCGCCGCAAACGTGCGTGGCGCGTTCATGCGCGGCGAGATCGGTGCGGGAGACCGCCTCCCCTCTGCCCGGGCGCTGGCCGAGTCCATCGACGTCAACCTCCATACAGTGTTGCGCGCCTATGCAGCACTGCGCGACGAGGGCCTGATCGACCTCCGCCGGGGCCGAGGCGCAGTCGTCCGCACCGACACGGACCCGGTTCGCACACGATTGACCGAAGCCGCGCGCGCCTTCGTGTCCGAGGCGAGACGCCTCGGACTCGACACCGACCAAATGCTCGACGTGATAAAGGAGATGACGCAACGATGACGATTTCCCGTACGCGCAAATTGGCTGCCGCCGCGGGCACGGCGTTACCTCTCCTCGCGCTGGTGATTGCGAGACTCGCTTGGGGTAGCGAACTTCCGCCCGTGGTGGCCAGCCACTGGTCCGGCATCGAACCCGATCGATTCAGCGACACCGTTACCTATTTCTGGATCGCACTCGCCGTCTGCGCCGGTGCTACGGTGATCGCCGGTGTCGTGGCCGCACAGGTTCACACCGACCACGTACCCTGGCTCTTCGCGAGCGCTCTCGCCGGGTGGACAGCAGCGTCGGTGTGGATCGTCAGCGTCGCAGCGACTCTGAATGCCGGCTCCCCAGAAGCCGCAACGCTCAGCTGGTGGTTCCTTGTTCCCGTAGTCGGCGGAATCCTTTGGGCAATAGCTATGTTCGCCCTGCTCCTTCGGTCGCCGCGCACCGCGCGGTACGGGCCCGCACCGACGTTGCCTGTCCCGCTGACGCCCGACGAGCGCGCAGCCTGGATCGGCTACGCCCGCGGCCGGTGGGCGGCGACTCTCGCCCTGACGATGGCCTTGGCTGCCGTCGTGTCCGCACTACTCGGAGCCATCTGGCTAGTCGCCGCGTTCCTCGTCCTCGCCGTAATCGGTGGCGCGTTCGCTTCGGTAACCGTGCAGATCGACCGCGGGGGCCTGAGCGTGTCCTCGTGGAATGTGCGATGGCGGAGGATCCCACTCGATTCCATCACTGAGGCGCAGGTGACCGTGGTCCGGCCCGGGGATTGGGGCGGCTGGGGTTATCGGTTCACGCCACGAGGGACCGCCGTCGTGATCCGTGGCGGTGAGGGAATTGTGTTGACCCGCACCGACGGCCGCCGTTTCGCAGTCACCGTCGACGCCGCCGAACAGGGCGCTGCCCTGCTCAATACCCTGGTAACGCCACGCCCTGCGAGCTAGGCCTCACGAACGATGTCGACGAACAACTCGTGCACCCGACGGTCCCCCGTCACCTCGGGGTGGAATGACGTGGCCATTGCAAGGCCCTGCCGCACCGCCACGATCCGTCCGGCGGCCGCGCCACCCGACTCGGGCACGCGGGCGAGAACCTGGACGTCGTTGCCGACCCGCTCGACCCAGGGAGCCCGGATGAAGACGGCGCGCAGCGGATCGCCCACGATGCCGTCGAAATCGAGGTCGGATTCGAAGGAATCGACCTGACGACCGAAGGCATTGCGCCGCACCGTCATATCGATCGCCCCGAGGTGTTGCGCGTCGGGTCGTGTGTCGAGGATCTTGCTCGCGAGCAGGATCATTCCGGCACAGGACCCGTAGGCAGGCAACCCGTCGCGCAGGCGCTCCTGCAGCGGTTCAAGGAGTTCGAAAATCTGCAGCAGCTTGCTCATCGTCGTCGACTCCCCGCCTGGAATGACCAGGCCGTCGATCTTCCCGAGCTCCTCCGGGCGACGGACACCCACGGCGTCGGCGCCCGAATCATTCAGTGCAGCCAGGTGTTCACGAACATCGCCCTGCAGGGCAAGCACTCCGACGAGGGGGCGGGTCATGCGAGGTTTCCCGTCTCGATGCCGCGCCTACCCTGATCACGCTGACCGCGGGTCAATCCCTCCTGAACGACGGCGGCGACCATCGAACCCTTCCGGTCGAACATCCGTCCCTGGGTGAGGGCGCGACCGAAGCCCGCAGACGGCGACGTCTGGTCGTAGAGCAACCACTCGTCGGCGCGGAAGGGGCGCAGGAACCACATCGCGTGGTCCAGAGACGCAGTCTGCGTCACCACGCCGCGGTGCGGCACCTTCGAGGCGCCGAGAAGCGTCATGTCGCTGAGGTAGGCCAGAGTGCAGACATGGAAGACCGGATCATCCGGAAGCTTTTCGCGGTAGCGCATCCACACGCGCTGCTGGGCGGCGATACCCGGAATCCTGTCGGTGGAATCGGCCGGAACGATCCGGACGTCCCAATCCTTCCATTCCTGGTAGAGCTCGGTGGCGGCGAATTCCTCGATGGTCTGCGCGTCGACGAGTTCTTCGGGTTCGGGCGCGGACGGCATCGTGACGTGGTGCTCTATCCCGGTGTCCGCGGTGTGAAACGAAGCCGACATGGTAAAGATCGCGTTGCCGTCCTGGATGCCGGTGACGTGCCTGGTGCAGAAGGACCGGCCGTCGCGAATCCGGTCGACCAGGTACACCGTGGGCGCCGACGGATTTCCCGGGCGCAAGAAGTACCCGTGCAGGGAATGGACCCGGAATTCCTCGTCGACGGTACGCACTGCGGAGACCAACGACTGACCCGCAACCTGACCACCGAAGGTCCGCTCGAGAACCGACGGATGAACAGCGCCGCGGAAGATGTCCTTCTCCAGCTTCTCGAGTTCGAGAATGTCCCCGATGCTCGCCATGTGCCCTCCTTTTGTGCCTGTTCAAGGTTATCTGCCGTCGTCGGCCTCGAGGCACCATAGGTGCCATGACGATGTTCACACCGACGAGCCCGGACGGTCTCGCCGCACTCGTCACCGAACGCTGCCTGGCGGTGGACGACATCGCCGTCGTCGCGATCGACGCACCGGACGCTGCGCACCCGATCCCCCTGGCCGATGCGGTGTGCGCGTCCCTGCGGGAGCGGGGGCGGCCTTGTGGTGTCGTGTCAGTCCACGACTACGTCCGGCCCGCATCGCTTCGGTTCGAGCACGGACGCGACGACGAACTCGCCTACCGCACCCGGTGGTTCGACTACGACGCTCTTCGGCGCGAGGTGGTGCAGTCCGTCCGCACGAACCGCAGGTGGTTGCCGCGCCTGTGGGACGAGGCCCGGGACCGGTCCGCCCGCTGCGCCCGGGTACCCGCCGCTGACGAGCAGGTGATTCTGGTGACCGGCCCGATGCTGCTCGGCCGGGACCTCGGTTTCGATGTCACCGTGCAACTCCACCTCAGTGAGGCGGCTTTGCGGCGCCACACCCCGCCCGACCGGCACTGGACCGTCGATGCGCTACTGCGCCGCAATGCCGACATCACGGAAGCACCGGACCTGCTAGTGCGCTACGACCATCCGTCGAAGCCCGCGGTGCGCGTCTCCCACTGAGGCCGTCAGTCAGTGCGGAGGAACCGCGTCAACCCCTCCTGCACCACAGCCGCGACCAGGTTTCCCGCCCGATCGAAGATCCGCCCTTGAGCCAGCGCTCGGCCGAACCCGGCGGACGGCGACGTCTGGTCGTACAGCAACCACTCATCCGCCCGGAACGGGCGCAGAAACCACAATGCGTGATCGAGCGACGCGGACTGCGTCACCACGCCGGGGTGCGGCACCTTCGATGCGCCGAGGAGCGTCATATCGCTCATGTAGGCCAGCGCACACACGTGGAAGACGGGGTCGTCGGGTAGCGCCCTGCGGGAGCGGAACCACACCTGCTGCTGAGCGGCGGCGCCGGAACGACGGTCGATCTCGCCATCCCCGACCATCCGGATGTCCCAATCCGACCATTCACGGGCCAGCCACGCAATCGCAGGGTCCTCGGAGTCGCGGGCGAACGGCAACATGTCCGGCGGCGGGACCACGGGCATCTCGTCCTGGTGCTCGATGCCCTCGTCTGCAACCTGAAACGACGCCGACATGGTGAAGATCGCCTGGCCGTCCTGCACTGCACTGACCCGCCTGGTGACGAACGACCGACCGTCCCGGATCCGGTCCACGAGGTACACAATCGGCATCGTGGGCTTGCCGGGGCGCAGGAAGTAACCGTGGAGCGAATGCACCGAGAATAGCGGATCGACGGTGCGGACGGCAGAGACCAGCGCCTGACCGGCCACCTGCCCACCGAACGTCCGGGGAAGTGTGGTCTCGGTCGCGATTCCTCGAAAGATGTTCTCCTCGAGGTATTCCACTTCGAGAATCTCTTCGATCGTCGCCATCCGTGACCTCTTCCCATGCTCGTTCCACTGACACTCTCACACCGGTAAGAGCCTTCGAATCACGCGATGATCGCGGGTGTCACCAGCCGCGCTCGGCAAGGCGGTGCGGGACGGGGATGTCGTCGACGTTGATGCCGACCATCGCCTCACCTAGCCCGCGGGAAACCTTCGCGAGCACATCCGGGTCATCGAAGAACGTGGTGGCCTTCACGATCGCCACAGCCCGCTCGGCAGGGTTGTCGGACTTGAAGATGCCGGAGCCGACGAAAACGCCCTCGGCGCCCAGTTGCATCATCATCGCCGCGTCAGCCGGGGTCGCGATTCCGCCGGCGGTGAACATGGTGACCGGCAACTTGCCTGCCTTCGCGACCTCGACAACTAGATCGTAGGGGGCCTGCAATTCCTTGGCCGCCACGTACAGTTCGTCCGCGCTCAGTGAGGTCAACCGGCGGATCTCGCCGCCGATCGTGCGCATGTGGGTGGTGGCGTTGGACACGTCGCCGGTGCCCGCCTCACCCTTGGATCGGATCATCGCCGCACCCTCGGTGATCCGGCGCAGTGCCTCACCGAGATTGGTGGCGCCACACACGAAGGGGATGGTGAACTCCCACTTGTCGATGTGGTTGGCGTAGTCGGCGGGGGTGAGAACCTCGGACTCGTCGATGTAGTCGACACCGAGCGACTGCAGGATCTGCGCCTCGACGAAGTGACCGATGCGAGCCTTGGCCATCACCGGGATGGACACAGCGGAGATGATGCGGTCGATCATGTCCGGGTCGCTCATCCGGGAGACGCCGCCCTGGGCGCGAATGTCCGCGGGAACACGCTCGAGTGCCATGACCGCCACGGCACCTGCATCCTCGGCGACCTTCGCCTGGTCGGGGGTGACGACATCCATGATGACCCCGCCCTTCAGCATCTCGGCCATGCCGCGTTTGACGCGCGCCGTACCGGTGGTGGGAGTGGTGTCGGGGGTGCTCACAGCGGTCTCCTGGTTGGGGCCTTGGTGGACTTCGATGACGATTGACTTCTATGACGATTGACTTCGATGACGGCATGCGTGCAGGACGAGATTCACGCTGCATTACCTGATTCTAGGACGACGGGTCGCGCCGTTCCGTAGCCAGTCGGCTTTTGCTGGCTTTCTCCGGACCGCGCGAGCGTTGCTCACGTTATCGCGCGCACCTCGGGATCGTCCGTGGACGAGGCGACCGCGCCCGCCTCGTCCAGCAGATCCGCCAGATCGTGCGGGTAAACGGGCTCACCTGATGCGGCCAGTTCGCGGATTGCGTCCGCAGTGCACCACCGGTGGCCGGTTATCGTGCGTTCCTCGAATTCGGTGAAACCATCGCGGTGCGCATCGAATCTGCCTGCGCGTAGGGCGAAGAACAACTCCTCCGAGCGGATGAGCTGACCGTTCCAGGAGAAAATTGCCACCCGACGCCACATCGGTCCGCGTAGCGAATCGGCGGAAGCGATGTGCCCGGTCTCCTCGGCGATCTCCCGCACCGCCGCGGCGCGCAGGTTCTCCCCCTGTTCGACGGCACCGCCGACGGTGAACCAGTAGTAGACGTCAGGAACGGTCGGATCGTGCCCTCTGAGCAGCAGAACCCGACCCTGGTCGTCCAGCAGGACCACCCTGGCGGACGTCCTCACCGAATCGAGCGCCAGGCCCTCGGTGACCGCGGCAGCGGACGACCGTTCGGTGATCTCGAAATACGTGGGCAAGGGGGCCATGCCACCCAGATGCAGCCATCGAACCGGTCGGCGCGTCCGCAGTGCCAGGGTGTCACGGACGGCGTCGTTGTGGAACCGGCGGGCGATCAGCACCCTGGCCTCGGCGTCTGCCAGTTCGGCTACCAATTGCGGTCGCAGGTTCTCCAGGTCGAGGGAGGACAGCGCGCTCGACAACGCGTTCTCGGCGACTTCTCGTTCGACCCTGTCGGACCGTTCTGCCCGGGCGGCAAGCGCCGCGAGGGACCGGCCCTCGGGTGGATCCAACGCCGCCACCGCTGCCCGCACGACCACGGCCCGTCGGGCGAGTGCCGCGTCGAGGGCCTGCCAGCACAGGTCGGAGCGGACGTGCAGACGGTCGAGTCGATTGGCCGTTCCATATGCCCACAGCCCCACGGCAAGCACGACGGCTACTGCGAGAGCGAGAACCAGGATCGTGAGGGCGGAAAACGTCACGAGCCGACCTCCCGGACGCTGTCGCGGCCTACGGTGACCGTCTCGTATACGCGCAGGATCTGCTCGGCCACCACCGGCCAGTCGTATTCACTGACCACGGCTCGGCCGACATCGACGATCGCGGCGCGGCGCTCGGGGTCGCCCAGCACAGCGTCGATCCCTGCGGCGAGCGCCGCAGCGTCACCGACCGGTACCAGCACGCCGGCCTGTCCGTCCCGCAGGACCCGGCGGAACGCATCCAGTTCGCTCGCCACAACCGCCGACCCGGCGGACATCGCCTCCACGAGCACGATTCCGAAGCTCTCACCGCCGAGGTTGGGCGCGCAGTACACGTCGGCGCTCCGCAATGCGGAAGCCTTCTCCGCGTCGTCGACCTGGCCGAGGAGACGCAAGTACCCGAACAGGGGCCCAGCCTCGCGGCGCAATTTGTCCACGTCGCCGCGGCCGACCACCAGCACCTCGAGGTCGGCATACTTCTCCACCAGCGTCGGCAGCGCCCGCAGCAGCACTTCCATGCCCTTGCGTGGCTCGTCATACCGTCCGAGGAACAGGACGGTGCGCCCGGCACGCGGATATCCGGGCAGCGGTTCGGCATTGGCGAACGCCTGGACGTCGACTCCGTTGGGGATCTCGACCGCGTCGGAACCGAGCGACTCCACCTGCCACCGACGCGCCAGTTCCGATACCGCGATCCGCCCACTGATCTTCTCCAGATACGGCTGAAGCACCGACTGGAACGTGCTCAGCACCAACGACTTCGTGGTCGAGGTGTGGAAGGTGGCCACAATCGGACCCTCGGCCACACGGAGTGCGAGCATAGACAGGCTCGGCGCGTTGGGCTCGTGGATATGCAGGACGTCGAAGTTGTTGTCGGAGATCCAGCGCCTGACCCGGGCGCTGGCGACCGGGCCGAAACTCAGCCGGGCCACCGACCCGTTGTACGGGATGGCGAGCGCCCGACCGGCGGAGACGACGAAGTCGGGCAGGTCGACGTCGTCGGAGGCCGGGGCCAAGACGCTCACCTTGTGCCCGCGCTCGATCAGCACCTGCGCGAGGTCCACGACGTGAGCCTGCACTCCGCCCGGGACATCGAGCGAGTACGGGCAGACCATTCCGATCTTCACGAATTCTCCATGCGCGAGCGCCTGCCCTGCGAGAGATCGCGGAGCCACAGCGGCTGAAGCATGTGCCAGTCCTCTGGGTGGGCCGCAATGTTGGTCTCGAACCGTTCCGCCAGTGCCTGTGTGGCCGCGGCCACGCCTGCCGTGGTGTCGACGGGCGGATCGATCCGGAATCCCCACCCATCGTCCGTGAACCAGCAGTGCGCGGACATCAGCGGCGCTCCGGTGTCGATCGCGAGCTTGGCCGGACCGGCCGGCATGCGCGTCGGCTCACCGAAGAAGGTGACGGGTACGCCCTTCCTTGCCAGATCTCGTTCACCGAGGAGGCAGACAATCGTGTTGTCCTGCAAGCGCGCCGAAAGTTCGGCGAATGGAGGGTGCTCCCCCCCGCTGAGCGGGAATATCTCGAATCCGAGACCCTCCCGGTAGTCCACGAAACGTCGGTACAGCGATTCAGGCTTCAGCCTCTCGGCGACAGTGGACAGGGCACCCCAGTGCTGCACGCACCACACCCCTCCCATGTCCCAGTTGCCGCTGTGCGGGAGTGCCACCACCGCCCCTTTGCCGTTCGCCTTCGCGGCATCGAGGTACTCCTTCCCCTCGACGAGGGCGTCGAGGGCGGCACCGGTCTTCACGAGGTCCATCGACGGAAGCCGGAACGCCTCGCGCCAGTAACGCGCGTAGGACCGAACCGACGCCTTCACGAGCGAATCCGGTACCTCCTCCGCAGGCACGCCCAGGACGCGGCCGAGGTTCCGGCGCAACTGCTCCGGCCCACCCTTGCGGACCGCGAAGTCCGCTCCCCTGTCGAACAGGGTCACGGCCACTCGCTCCGGCAGGGCACGTACCAGTCGCCAACCAGTCGCGTAACCCAGGTCGCTCAGGCGCTCCGAGACGTTCATTGCGCGGCCGACTGTCCGTCTTCGGACGTCGTGTCCGTTGCCGGCACGGGCAGAATGTCCCGTGCCCCAACCGACCCACGAACAGCAAGAACTCGCTGAAACACGGTAATCACACTCCCCACGGACAGCAACCACATGGCGACGTGAATCGCCCACGGGACGCCCAGTCCCGTCACACCCGCACCGACCAGCACCATGACCAGTCGGTCGGGTCGTTCGATGAGCCCACCGTCTGCAGACAGGCCGCTCGCCTCGGCACGCGCTTTCGCATACGAGATCACCTGTGAGGTGACGAGGCAGACGAGAGTCGCGACCAGCAGCGGTTTACTGTTCTCGTGATACACCGCCCACCAGGCGAGACCTGCAAAGATCGCACCGTCCGCCACCCTGTCGGAGGTGGCGTCGAGCACCGCGCCGAAACGGGTTCCGCCGCCGCGGGCGCGGGCCATCGCTCCGTCCAGCATGTCGAACATCACGAACAGCCAGATGACGATCGCGCCCCAGAGCAAATGCCCGCTGGGAAATAGCGTAACCGCACCGGCCACTGTCGCTACGGTGCCGATAATTGTGACGGAATCCGGGGTGAGCCCAGTCTTGACCAGGGCCTTCCCCAATGGTGCCGTCACCTTGGACACAGACGCCCGTCCGAAGAAGCTCAGCACCTCTCCACCCCGTCTTTCACCTCGTGCCAGAACCCCGTACGCGCAAGTCTGTGAACTCGCACGCTCTTCATCTATCGGTCACCCATTCCAGGCCTGCGCGAGTAGTTCTCTGGTCTCCCGCAATAGCTGCGGCATGACCTTGACCCCGGCGAGTACCGTGATGAAATTGGCGTCGCCGCCCCATCGAGGAACGATGTGCTGGTGCAAGTGTTCGGCGAGCGAGCCACCGGCCGCCGCACCCAGGTTCAGGCCGACGTTGAAACCGTCCGGCCGCGACACCCGCTTGATCACGCGCAGAGCCTGTTGCGTGAACGACATCAGTTCGGCGCTCTCTTCCGGCGTGAGGTCTTCCAATGCGGCAACCTTGCGATAGGGCACGACCATCAGGTGCCCCGGGTTGTATGGGTACAGGTTGAGCACCGCGTACACATGCTCTCCGCGTGCCACGATCAGCCCTTCCGCGTCATCCATCTTCGGAATGTCGATGAACGGCTCGCTCGAGGTTCCCCGCGACTTCGGGGCCTCAGCGATGTACGACATGCGGTGCGGCGACCAGATCCGCTGAAGGTGATCCGGCTCTCCCGGGCCTCGGTCGACGAGACGGCCCACGCCGCCGGACAATTCGTCGGCACTCACGTCTTCATCTCCGGCCATGCGAGTCACCCTTCCCCACCGGGTCGCAGCAACTCCGCTGTCGGCGAAGCGTTCTCGCGGCGAGCAATCCAGTCGATCACGATACGAACCGCATCGTCGACCGGCACCGAGTTGATCTGGCTCCCGTCGCGGAAACGGAAGCTGACAGCACCCGCCTCCACGTCGCGGGCACCCGCCAGGAGCATGAACGGCACCTTCTGAGCGGTGTTGTTGAAGATCTTCTTCTGCATCCGGTCGTCGCTCGCGTCGACCTCCGCACGGATTCCGGCCACCTTCAGCTGATCGACCACGCCGAAGAGGTGATCGGCGAAGGTCTCCGCCACCGGGATGCCCACTACCTGAACTGGCGCGAGCCAGGCCGGGAACGCACCCGCATAGTGCTCGGTCAGCACACCGAAGAACCGTTCGATAGAGCCGAACAGTGCGCGATGGATCATCACCGGACGTTGCTTGGTGCCATCGCTTGCGGTGTATTCGAGGTCGAAACGCTCGGGCAGATTGAAGTCGAGTTGAATGGTCGACATCTGCCACGTGCGCCCCAGTCCGTCCTGCACCTGCACCGAGATTTTGGGTCCGTAGAACGCGGCGCCCCCGGGGTCCGGCAGAAAGTTCAACCCTGATGCCTCCGCAACCTCAGCCAGCGTCGCCGTGGCTTCCTCCCAGACCGCGTCGTCACCGACGTACTTGTCCGGGTTCTTGGTCGACAACTCGAGGTAGAAGTCATCGAGGCCGTAGTCCTTCAACAGACCGAGAACGAACTGCAGGGCTGTGGTCAGTTCGTCGTGCATCTGCTCGCGGGTGCAGTAGATGTGCGCGTCGTCCTGCGTCATGCCGCGCACCCGGGTGAGTCCGTGGACGACACCCGACTTCTCGTACCGGTACACCGAGCCGAATTCGAACAGCCGCATGGGTAGTTCGCGATACGACCGACCGCGGGACCGGAAGATCAAGTTGTGCATCGGGCAGTTCATCGGCTTGAGGTAGTAGTCCTGGCCCGGCTTGCGCACGGTGCCGTCCTCGTTCAGTTCCTCGTCGATGTGCATCGCCGGGAACATGCCGTCGCGGTACCAGTCTAGGTGACCCGACACCTCGTACAGGTGACCCTTCGTGATGTGGGGAGTGTTGACGAACTCATACCCCTCCTCCACGTGGCGCTTACGTGAGTAGTCCTCCATCTCGATGCGAATGATGCCGCCCCTGGGATGGAACACGGGCAGACCGGAGCCGAGTTCGTCCGGGAAGCTGAACAGGTCCAGCTCCGACCCAAGCTTGCGGTGGTCGCGGCGCTCGGCCTCGGCGAGGAGTTCGAGGTGCCGATCCTGCGCCTCAGCCGACTCCCAGGCAGTGCCGTAGATGCGCTGCAGACCGGCATTGTCCTGGTTACCGCGCCAATACGCGGCGGAACTACGGGTGAGCTTGAACGCCGGGATGTGCTTCGTCGTGGGAATGTGCGGACCACGGCACAGGTCGCCCCAGATCTGCTCACCGGTCCGCGGATCCAGATTGTCGTAGATGGTGAGCTCGTTGCCGCCCACCTCCATGATCTCCGGATCGTCGATTCCCGACTTGTCGTCGATCAGTTCGAGCTTGAAGGGCTCCGCCGCCAACTCGGCGCGCGCCTGAACGAGCGACTCGACGACACGGCGCGAGAAGCGCTGCGATCCCTTGATGATCTTCTTCATCCGCTTCTCGAGACGTACCAGATCCTCGGGAGTGAACGGGCGATCGACAGCGAAGTCGTAGTAGAAACCGTCCTTGATGGGCGGGCCGATGCCGAGCTTGGCCTCGGGGAACTCCTGCTGGACGGCTTGAGCGAGCACGTGGGCCGCCGAGTGTCGGATGACGCTGCGGCCGTCGTCGGTGTCCGCCGCGACCGGTTCGACGTCGACGTCGACCTCGGGGGCCCAGGACAGATCCTTGAGTTCCCCGTCACCGTCGCGGACCACCACGACGACATCCGGGCCCTTGCTCGGGTAGCCGGCCTCCCGAACCGCTGTTCCGGCCGTAGTCCCCGCAGGCACCCGGACGAGGGTTGCTGAGGCGACAGGTACGGGGGTGGTCACGGCGATGCTCTCCTAGGTGGGTGTGCGGCGCAGACATGGTGAATACGCCAGCCCATGCTATCGGCCCAGCACTGGCACCCAACCACGCGTCCGGTTAGAGCGGGCTCTCCAACCATGAATAGTCGAGACCGACCCACGTTCCGAGCAGACGCAAGGTTCCGAGCAGCCACAGCGTGGCCAGTACGACGGCACACGTCAGCAGCGCGCTTACTCCCTTGACTACGAGCGACTTTCGCAAGAACCAGTCAATGAACTCGTCATAGCGTTTGCGCGCGTAATGCAGCAGCCGATGGGCCCACGCGAATTCGGAGGCAAGGATCCCGAGTCCCGTGAACACGATCAGCCAACCCGGCCCCGGATAGGGAATCGCCACGATGCCGGCTGCGAGTACCAGAGTTCCGATCACGCCCACCGCGACGCGATACGCGAAGTTGAGACTCGGTGTGGCGGCGATGTGCGCTCGCCACCTGTGCCAGCGCCCCTCCACCTCTTGGAACGGGGACAAATCCGAGTCATCCACTTTCTCGAACGCGGGTCCCCGCCCAGTTTTGCCGCCAGTCACCTATCCACCTTACCGGGCGCGACCTGCGGGGGTACCTCATAGCACCGTCGGCGTGCCGGTCACCGAATCTTGACAGAATTGATGCCACCCTTCGGCCGACCGCACACGAAAGCAGAAGAGGGCGTCTCCGATGCCGGAGACGCCCTCTTCTGCTGCTCGTGGTCCCGGCTGGGATCGAACCAGCGACCTTCCCGGTGTGAACGGGACGCTCTTCCACTGAGCCACGGGACCGAAACGCGCCAAACGTGCACGCTCGAACGAGTTGGAACATTAACACGGCCGACCGGCCGAACGAAAATCTCGGCGTCGAGAATTGCAGCAGCACCCACCCTCGACGGCCGGCGGTCAGGCAGCATCCATACGGAGTTCACGACCCGATCTCTTGACCTGCAGATTTGTGAGATTCGCGGATGGTCGGCTAATGTTCTCAACCGCACCACGGAGAACATTCTCCGCGATTTACGTGGTGCATGCGGACGTGGCGCAGCTGGTAGCGCACAACCTTGCCAAGGTTGGGGTCGCGGGTTCGAATCCCGTCGTCCGCTCGAGAGGTTGGACTCAACCTTCACGGTGGAGTGGCCGAGTGGTGAGGCAACGGCCTGCAAAGCCGTGCACACGGGTTCGATTCCCGTCTCCACCTCGCGCGATTAGCTCAGCGGGAGAGCGCTTCCCTGACACGGAAGAGGTCACTGGTTCAATCCCAGTATCGCGCACCGAGATAGATGTAAGACTGCTCGACAGCGAGGGGCCCCGAGCACGGGGCCTTTCGCGAATGCGGACGTGGCGCAGCTGGTAGCGCACAACCTTGCCAAGGTTGGGGTCGCGGGTTCGAATCCCGTCGTCCGCTCTCAATTCCTCATCCTGCGCGATTAGCTCAGCGGGAGAGCGCTTCCCTGACACGGAAGAGGTCACTGGTTCAATCCCAGTATCGCGCACCATTTCGGGTCAACCGAGAAGTTCAGCCCAGGTCATCGACCTGGGCTGAACTTCTTTCCGTATCAGGCCGCCTGCAACCTGTTGGCGCCGGAAATCATCGCGCGGAGAATCGATTCCGTGTGGGACTCATCGATTCCCATCGCCCACAGTCGGGTTCCGGCGCTCTCGCAGAGCAGGAACGTCGCGGTACGGTCCCCGATCTCGTGCTGATGGAACGACAAGATCTCGATCGAGCATCCGACGTCGTACAGCATCGAGGTCATGGCCGCGACGGGGCCGGACGCGTTCGCTCCGACCTTGCGGATGGATTCACCGATACCGAGGGTCGCCTCGAAGTCCGAGGTTCCCGGACCCGTCTTCGTCTCCGACCAACTGCCCAGCCGGAAAGTTCCGTTCGATGGCGCGTACGTATTCTCGAACGACGACCAGTTCATTCCGGTCGATTCGCCTCGGAGTGCCCGCGGCAACGACGAGGGAATGGGTGCAGCGAAAGAAGTGGAAGTGCTCATGCTCGTGGTCTTCCTGAAAGTAGGGAGGACCAACTCGTAGCTCAGCGACCCGCAGCGAGGGGTCGGTCCGGATCAGACCCCGCTACGGCGGAGAACTACGAGGATGCGCTGCATGGTTGACACTGTAGGCGACACCCGACCGACAAGACAAGCCCCGGTGTGCGAGCGCACGTAGAGTGTTCACACTCGGCCACAACCGGTAATTACACGGCACGATCTCCCCCACCAACCGCAACCAGGAGCACTCATATGCACACCCACCCCACCCGTTGCTTGGGCTTCCGCCCGTATCCTGAAGGCCCGGGTATCCGCACGTGACTCACGATGACACTTCAGGAAGCGAAGGACGCGGTGGATCAGCTGTGACTGTCGAAATCAACCCTGCCGGCATCTGGGATTCCGAGGCGATCGCCGATGTGGCAGCGGCAACGTTCCCGCTCGCCTGCCCGCCCGGAGCGACCCAGGACGACATCGCCGAATTCATCGACGACGTCCTATCGGCCGAACGGTTCTCCGAATACCTCACCGACCCGAACCGCACTGTCCTGAAGGTCACTCACGGAGGATCCATCGTCGGCTACGCGATGCTGATCGATGGCGAGCCTGCCGATCCGGAGGTCGGCAAGGTGGTGTCGCTGCGCCCGACCACTGAGATCAGCAAGCTCTACGTACTCCCCGGCAATCACGGGACCGGCGTTTCGGCCGCGATGATGAACGCGATCGTCGAACGCGCCGTCGACGCCGGGTGCGCCGGATTGTGGCTCGGGGTCAACCAGGAAAACATTCGCGCACAACGGTTTTACACGAAACACGGATTCAAGCGGGTGGGAACGAAAACGTTTGTCGTAGGCACCCAACTGCACCACGATTTCGTGATGCAGCGGGCGCTGTAACGAACCGCGCTCAGCTCGCCGCGACCTCGAAGCGTGAGAGCGCGAGCAGTCGCGACGTGGCGCGCAGATATTTCTTCCGGTATCCGCCGGCCAGCATCTCGGGCGTGAATATCGAGTCGAGCTTGGCGCCCGACACCGCGACCGGGATGCCCGCGTCGTACAGGCGGTCGGCGAGGACCACCAGTCGCAGCGCCACCGACTGGTCCTGGGCCGGGTGGATCTCGTCGAGGAAAACAGCCGGAATGCCCTCGACGAGCTTGTTGTAGCGGGACGGATGCAGCGTTCCGAGGTGCTTGCACAGCTCGTCGAAGTTGTCGAGGGTGGCGCCCGGGATGCACTCCGCGCGCTCGACGAGTTCCGCGGACGTCATCGGGTCGGGGGCCGGCGGAAGGTCACGGTGACGGTAGTCGGGTCCGTCGACTCGGATCGTCTCGAAGATGGAGCCCAGCTTCTTGATCTCGCGCAAAAAGTCCTGTGCCGCGAACCGGCCCTCGCCAAGCTGACCGGGCAGTGTGTTCGAGGTCGCGACGATGGACACACCGCGGGCCGACAGTTCCGACAACAGCCGGGATATCAGCATGGTGTCGCCCGGGTCGTCGAGTTCGAACTCGTCGATACAAACAACACTGTGATCGGACAGTTCTTCGACGACCTTGTTGAAGCCGAGAGCGCCTACTACATGCGTCAATTCGACGAACGTGCCCATCGCCTTGGGCGCCGGGACACTATGGAAGATGGAGGCTAGGAGGTGGGTCTTACCGACACCGAAGCCGCCGTCGAGGTAGAGGCCGGCACCGGCAGCCTGGGTCTTCCTACCGAACAGGCCGCGTCGCCCGCCATCACGGATCTTCGCAACCTTCTTCGCGAATTCCTCAGCCTTCTGGACCGCGGCGGTCTGACTGGGTTCTGCGGGGTCCGGGATATACGAAGCGAAGCTCACCTCGTCGAACATGGCCGGCGGCACCATCTGAGCTACCAACTGATCGGCCGGCACCATCGGGCTGCGATCGACAAGGCGTGCATGCATACACGAAGGGTATCCACGTGTTGTGATCAGCTACATGCACCGCGCACATATTGGGACCAACTTCACATCGGACGGCGGTGAGCTGACCGAGGACGCCCTGCGCGGCCTCTACGCGTACCCGAAGCACATTCCCGGTCCGTGGATCCGCGCCAATTTCGTGTGCAGCATCGACGGAGCCGTCTCCGTCGACGGCCGCAGCGGAGCGCTCGGAACCCCTGCGGACAAGCAGGTCTACGACACCCTGCGCGAGTTGGCCGACGTAGTCGTCGTGGGGGCGGGAACGGTGCGTACCGAGGACTACGGCGGCGTACGCATCGGCCCCGACGGTCGACAACGACGGGTCGAGTCAGGCATGTCGGACCTGCCGCCGATCGCGGTCGTCTCGGCCCGCGCCCATCTCGACCCACACTCACGCCTGTTCAACGACACCGAGGTCGCACCGATCGTCGTCACTTGCGCGGACGCGGACCCGGCACGGGTTGCGGACCTGACGAGCGCGGGAGCACGCGTGGTGACCGCCGGCGAACACGAGGTAACCAGCACCGGGCTGATCACCGCGTTGGACGGGTTGGGACTGCACAGGGTGCTCTGCGAAGGCGGCCCGAGCCTGTTCGGTCGGCTCGCCGGGGATGATGCCATCGACGAACTCTGCCTTACCACAGCACCCGTGCTCGCAGGTGGAACCGCGGGCCGCATCGCGACGTCGCCGCGCGCACAGGTCACCGCGATGGCTCCAGCGCACATCCTCATCGACTCTGACGGCACTGTCCTCACGAGATGGGTGCGGCTGCCCCGGCCGTGACGGAACCTGGCAGGCTGGTCGGCATGCGCAGACCGGTATTGCTCGCAATGGTTCTCGTGGTGTGCAGCGCGTGCGGTGCCGGACCGTCCAACCGGCCGCACGTGGCAGTGGAGCGCGAGGGCGGCGGCAGCGAACCCGGCGCGACCGCGACCGAAACCGAGAACCCCGGCGCTTCCCTGCCGGAGTTGCAGGCCCCTAGGACAGATCTGGCGTGGTTCGACTGCACGCAGAGCACCCTCACGGCGCTGGACCCGGGAACACCACCACCGGGCGACCTCATCTTCGAATGCGCCTCATACGATGCCGCCGTCGACGAGAGCGGAACCCTGCCCGGCACATTCACGATGGGTGCGCTGCGTGCACGGCTCACCGGCACACCCGAGAACGTGGCACCGCTGATATTGACGTCCGGATCGGATCGGTCGTCGACCGCGACTCTCGCCGCACTGAGCACCGGTGACCTGACGCGTCTGTTGTCCACGCGGCCGGTGGTCGCCCTGGACCGTCGCGGCATCGGGTCTTCCCAGAAGATCGAGTGCCTCACACCGCAACTCCGGCGCAACCTGGCCGATCTCGGACAGTTCGACCCGGGGCCGGGCGACCAGGTCGACAAGATGACGGCGCTCGGCCGGGACGCCACCATCGCGTGCACCGACTACCTGCAGCCACAGGAACTGGCGTTCGACAGCACCCATGCCGCTGATGACATAGAGGCACTGAGGAGTATCTGGGACGTCGATTCCGTGGGGCTTCTGGCCACTGGCAACGGCAGTGCCGTCGCTCTCAGCTATGCCGCCAAGTACCCGGACCGGATCGGGCGGCTCGTCCTCGACTCCCCCGCAGCGACCACTGTGGATGCCGCGACCGTCGCCGAGCAACGGCTCGCCGGTCAGGAAGCGGCCTTCGACGCCTTCGCCAATCAGTGCACCGCCCTGAACTGCTCCCTCGGCGCTGATCCGCGCGCAGCGATGACCGACGCCGTAACCCGCGCCTCGAACGGTCAGATCCCGCAGGTCTCCACGAACGCGCTCCTCACCGCGGTGACCGGCACCCTCGCCGCGACCGGTGGCGACCAACTCGGTCGCGTCCCGGCGCTGTCCGATGCGGTGTCGACCGCAGTCGCGGGCAACACGGCGCCGATCCTCGCGCTGGCTCTCCAGTCCGAAGGAGCCCTGGAGAGCGACGGCCAGCTGATCACTCGATGCACCGACGGCCAGCAGTGGCCGGGGCCCGACAGGGTTCGCGAACTGCAGGATCTATGGGGCGAGCGATTCCCGCTCTTCGGACCGAGCGCTGCCATCGGACTGCTGGCGTGCACCTCGTGGCCCACGACTGCGCCGCCTGCCCTGCCCGGTGAGCTGAACATGCCGGTTCTCGTGCTCGACGGTATCGCCGACCCGATCGTCGGGACCGCGGGTGTCGGGATCGTGACCGGTGTCGTATCGAGCGCGGGAGCAACCACCGCCACAGTGACGTGGCACGGCAGCGGCCACCCGGCCGCGCAATCGGACTGCGCCCAGAACTCGATCGTCACCTACTTGGCCGACGGCGTGCTGCCACCGGACGGCAGCGCCTGCCCCGCATAGCCGTGGCGCCGCACTGAACCCCGCAAAGGCGACCTCCGCAGGGGTGCCTGACCGCATGTCAGGGCCTCTCGGTGTACCGTGCCGTAGTGTTCCTTCGACAACTCGAACCGCGCACCGGGCGGACTGCCAACGAGGTGATCAGCTTCGCGCTGTGGCCGATCGCCGTTATGACCGTGCTGCATCGAGTAGTCGTCAAAGCGGTCAACGGCAACATCACCGACGACTTCCGCCCGGTCTACAACGCCGCACTGGCATTCTTGAACGGGCGCCCGGTGTATACCGCCAACTTCGACTGGGTGGATCCGCACTATCTATATCCCCCGTCCGGCACGTTGCTGATGGCTCCGATCGCAGTGATCGACCCCGAGAAATCTCGCTGGTTGTTCATCATCGCAAACGCAGTCGCCATCCTCTTTGCGCTCTACCTGCTCCTACGCATGTTCGGCCTGGGGTTGAACTCCATTGCGGCCCCGATCCTGTTGCTCGGCACGTTCTCGTCGGAGACCGTCACGAACACGCTCGTCTTCACCAACATCAACGGCCTCGTCCTGCTCGGTGAGATCGGCTTCCTCATTCTGCTGATGAAGCGGAAGGATCTTTGGTCCGGGGCTGCAATCGGGCTGACCTTCGCGGTCAAACCGATCCTGGCCCCACTACTCCTCCTACCGCTGGTACAAGGGCGGTGGAAAGTCTTCGTCACCGCCATCGGCATCCCGCTCATCCTCACAGCCGTGGCGTGGCCACTGTCGGCAGACCCGATGGACTTCGTACGCCACACGATGCCGTACCTGATGGAATCGCGCGACTACTTCAACAGCGCGATCGTTGGCAACGGCAAGTACTACGGCCTCCCCACCGCCATGATCTATGCCCTCCGCGGCGCTTTCGCCGCCATCGTGCTCGCATCGCTGTGGTTGCTCTACCGCTACTACCGTCACGACGAACTCTTCTTCCTGGTCACCACGTCCGGTGTTCTCCTGACCGCGTCCTGGCTTCTCGGATCGCTCGGCCAGATGTACTACTCGATGATGCTGTTCCCGCTCCTGATGTCGGTGGTGCTCAAGAACTCGGTGATGCGGAACTGGCCGGCCTGGTTGGCGGTGTACGGGTTCATGAGCTATGACAGCTGGTTGTCGAGTCGGTTCATGGAGGCAGGCCGTTCTGCCGAATACATGAAGACCACGCTCGGGTGGAGCCTCATTCTCTTGGTGATCTTCGGTGTGCTGGCCGTACGTTACATCACCGCACGACGCGAAGGTCGACTCGATCAGGGGATCGACCCGGCCTTCCTGCTCGAACCGGGCGAGAAGCAACCGGACGATCCGCTCGCCCCCGAAGGGCCCGAACAGCCCGGAGTCGAGCCGACCCCCGCCAAGACCTAGCTGCCGCCGAACTTCGCGAAAGGGATTAGCGTGGAGTGATGACTTCGAAGCCGCAGGATGATCCCCCACAGTCGTCGCCGAAGGTCGCCCTCTCCGAAAGCGAGTGGCGCGAGAAGCTGACGCCCGAGGAATACGCGGTGCTGCGCCAGGCCGGAACCGAGCGCCCCTTCGTCGGCGAGTACACCGACGCGACCACGGAGGGCGTCTACTACTGCCGCGCGTGTGGCGCCGAATTGTTCCGCAGCACGGAGAAGTTCGAATCACACTGCGGATGGCCGTCGTTCTTCGATCCGGCAGACTCGGACGCCGTCATTCTGCGCGAGGACAGTTCGCTCGGCATGCGCCGCGTCGAGGTGATCTGCACTACGTGTCACAGCCACCTCGGACACGTCTTCGAGGGAGAGGGCTACCCCACCCCCACCGATCAGCGGTACTGCATCAATTCGATCTCGTTGGTCCTGCAGCCGACCGGCGAATGATCGTGGGCGGATCGAACGCGCGGATCGGCGGTAGTTCGCCTTCGTACCGCTCGATCTCGACGAGCACGTGCTGACCTGTACTGCCGTGGGCGAGCGACGACGTTCCCACGTCCGGGGTCAGCACGTTCGGGTTCCCGTGCACGCAGAGCGAATCGGGGTCACTGGCGTCGAGTGGGTCATACCAGGCGCCCGTAGACAGTTGCACCACGCCGTGGCGGACTCCGTCATCGACGACCACACCGACGAGGCAGGCGCCGCGATCGTTGAACACGCGGGCGACGTCTCCGGTCTCGAGGGCCCGCCCGGCCGCATCCTCGGGATGGATCCGTAGCGGCTCACGGCCCTGAACCTTCGACTTCTGACTGGTATCGCCGTGGTCGAGTTGGCTGTGCAAACGGGTGCGCGGCTGGTTGGCGATCAAGTGCAGCGGGAACTGCTGTGCCCGCGGGCCTCCCAGCCATTCCTCCGGCTCGTACCAGCGCGGATGGCCGGCACAGTCCTGGTAGCCGAACCCGTCGATGTCAGCTGAGAAGATCTCGATTTTCCCGCTCGGGGTGTCGAGGGGGTTGTTCACCGGATCCGCCCGGAAGTCGCCGAACAAAATCAGATCGTCCTCCGTCCGCATCCGCACGTGGCCCTGAGTCCAGAACTCGTCGAAACTCGGCGCGGGCACATCGTCCGCGCGGACGAAGTCCCGCCACTGACCGTAGAGGTGCTCGAGCCACTGCTCGGACGACCGACCCTCGGTAAACTCCTCACCGACACCCAGCTTCTCGGCCACCTCGGCGAACGTGTCGTAGTCGTCCCGAGAATCGGCATAGGGCCCGACTGCGGCATGCATGGCGACGAGCAGGGGGTCGTTGCGGGTGCAACTGATGTCGGCCCTCTCGAGGGAGGTGGTGGATGGGACCACAATGTCAGCGTGTCGCGCCATCGGCGTCCAGTAGGGGTCGTGGACGACGATCGTGTCCGGCCGGGCAAGCGCACGACGCAGTCGCCCGATGTCTTGATGATGATGGAACGGATTGCCGCCCGCCCAGTACACCAACCGGATGTCCGGATACGTGAGCCGCCGACCGTCGTAGTCGAACTGTGCGCCCGGATTGAGGAGCATGTCCGAGACGGCGGCCACCGGAATGAAGTCGCGGACGGGGTTGCGCCCCTGCGGAAGCGTGGGCAGCGGGTAGGGAACGGGCGCGAGCCCGGGTTCGTTCATGGAACCGTAGCCGTGGCCGAACCCACCGCCGGGAAGGCCGATCTGGCCCAGCATCGCCGCAAGGCTGACGCCCATCCAGGGGGCCTGCTCGCCGTGCCGGACACGCTGCAGGGACCACGTGACGGTCAGCATTGTGCGCCCGGCGGCCATCCGCCTGGCAAGGGTCACCAGTTCGGCGGCCGCGATTCCACAGATCCGCTCGGCCCACGCGGGCGACTTCGGCTCGCCGTCGGAGACTCCGAGGAGGTACTGCTCGAAGCGGTCGTAGCCGACGCAGTGACTGTTCAAGAAGGACGTGTCGTGCAAACCTTCGGTCGCGAGGACGTAGGCGAGAGCGAGCATGATCGCGACATCGGTCCCGGGAACCGGGGCGTGCCGTTCGCCGGCGCCGTGCAGATCGTCGCGCAGCGGACTGAAGGAGACGATGGATCCGCCGCGGCGGCGCAACGCGTCGAGTGCGCCACGGGTGGGGTGATCACTGGTGCCGCCGTGATTGACCCCTGTGTTCTTGAGCGGGACACCACCGAAGCACACCAGGAGATCGGTGCGCTCGGCGATGATCTTCCAGGATGTGGAGCGGGCAAACATCTTCCAGTACGTGCCCACAACTCTCGGCATGACGACACCCGTCGCGCCGAACGAGTAGCTGTGGACCGAACGGGTGTAGCCGCCCAGGGTGTTCAGGAACCGGTGGACCTGACTCTGTGCGTGGTGGAACCGTCCCGCACTGGCCCAGCCGTACGAACCGCCGTAGATGGCGCTGTTGCCGTGGGTGTCGACGACCCTGCGCAATTCGTTCGCCAAGCGGTGGGTCAGCTCTTCCCAGTCGACCGACACGAATTCGTCGGAACCGCGGCCACTGCTCGGTCCCGGACCGTTCTCGAGCCAGCCCCGGCGCACTGCGGGCCCGGTGATCCGCGCCTTGCTGCGAACCGACCCGGCTATGTTGCCGAGCACCGGTGACGGGTCGGTGTCACCGGTGTACGGGTGCGCGGCGACCACGTCACCGTCCGCCACCTCAGCTTCGAACATGCCCCAGTGCGACATGTGCTGACGGCGGGCCGCAGGGGCCGCCCGGTTGGAATCATTCACCGAATGGTCCCGTGGATCATGGAAGAGCGGCGACGAGTTTGTCCACATCCACCCGCGGGCCGGTGAAGAACGGCACCTCTTCGCGCACGTGCAGTCGAGCCTCGGTGGCACGGAGATCACGCATGAGATCGACGATGCGATGCAACTCGGGGGCTTCGAACGCGAGGATCCACTCATAGTCGCCCAGCGCGAACGAGGGCACGGTGTTGGCACGCACGTCCTTGTAGCCGCGGGCGGCCATACCGTGGTCCGCAAGCATCTTGCGGCGCTCGTCGTCGGGCAGCAGGTACCACTCGTAGGACCTGACGAACGGGTACACGCAGATGTAGTTGCCGGGGTCCTCGCCGGCGATGAACGCGGGAATGTGGCTCTTGTTGAATTCCGCGGGTCGGTGGCACGCGACGTTGCTCCACACCGGTGCACTCGCCCGGCCGAGCGCGGTCGTACGGCGGAAGTCGGAGTAGGCGGCCTGGAGCGCCTCGATGCTCGCCGAGTGGGTCCAGATCATGAAGTCGGCGTCGGCGCGCAGTCCGGCCACGTCGTAAAGACCGCGAACCACGACGCCCTTCTCTGCCTGACCTTCGAAGAAGATTCGCGCTTCCTTGACGACAGCTTCCCTGTCGTCCCCGAGAATGCCGGGTTCCACTTGGAACACCGAGAACATGAGGTAGCGGATGTCAGAGTTCAATGTGTCGAAGTCGAGGCGTGCCATGGGTCTATCGTGCCACTCGATCCGCGAGCCTCGTCGCGGCCATCGTGGCAGCGGCGATGCAGGCGGGAACACCCACCCCGTGCAGCAGCGCCCCGGCCACCTCCACACCGTCCAGGCCTGCGATTTCCTGCTCGATCGCCGCAACCCGGTCAAGGTGCCCGGGACCGTACTGCGGCAGGCCGCCGCGCCAGCGCTGCACGTGTGCAGCGACGGGCGTATCGGACACACCGGTCACGGCCGCGAGGTCACGGCGCGCCGCGGCGACCAACTCCTCGTCGGTGGCATCGACGATCCCGGCGTCGCCGAACCGTCCGAAAGACGCCCGCACCAGGGTCGCCTCGCGTGTGGCGAGGTGCGTCCACTTTCGGCTCGACAGTGTGAAGGCCTTCGCTCCGAGCGCCGCATCGGTGGCGACGAGGATCCCCGAGTTGAGTGGAACGTCCGCGTCGATCGGGAGCGCCAGCGCGACCACCGCCGAGGATGCCAGCGGGATCCCCTCGGCCGCCGCAGCGGCGCGAGGGGAGATGCCGGTAAGCAATCCACGCAGCTGGGTGGCGGGCACGGCGAGGACTACCCCGTCCACGCGGCCCACTGGATCCGCACGCCAACCGTCGCCATCTCGCCGGAGCGAGCGAATCTGCTCGTGCACGACCTCCACCGACGCAGCCGCCGACAGCGCTTCCAGGAGAACG
Organism: Rhodococcus marinonascens NBRC 14363; assembly: GCF_001894885.1. Lineage (GTDB taxonomy): Bacteria > Actinomycetota > Actinomycetes > Mycobacteriales > Mycobacteriaceae > Rhodococcus_F > Rhodococcus_F marinonascens. Next base: position 11,670 of record NZ_BCXB01000030.1, on the reverse strand, counting down.
CCGTAACCGCCGCGCAACGCCCCGAAAACCGGACCAGTGCTCGGGGCGGGCAACGCCTCGGCCACGGCTGCGGACAGGCTCGTGGCGCCGCGGTCGAGCGCCGCGGCGAGGGTCGGTATCGCGGCGCGCACGCCGATCGAATCCGCCAGACCCGAATAGACACCTCCGAGAAGCGGATCCACCGACCGCCGGACCACCTGGGCACCGAACCGCTCGCCCACCAGGTCACCCACCGCCACATCCGAACCGGGGGTCCAGTCGAAGGGTATCGCCCCCTCGCCCGCAATCTGCTCGAGTGTCCGTTCGTCGACGAGACCACGGAGGCTGTCGGCGTCGGCGGGGATCCCCAACAACGTGTTCTGCGGTAGAGGGTGCAGCGAGTTCTCGGACCAGATGAGCGGTCGCAGACCCGCCGGGTACACCAGTTGACCGGACAGTCCGAGTTCGTCCAGCAAGGCAGGCACCTCCGGGCGACGCGCGATGAACGCCTCCGCACCCACGTCGACAGGTCCGCCCGCCAACGTCACCGTGCGCAACTTGCCGCCGAGTCGGGGCGCGCCGTCCGCCAGGGTGATGCGGGCGGCGGCGCCGAATCGTTTCCGGAGTCGATACGCAGCAACCAGGCCGGAGATGCCGCCGCCGACAACGAGCACATTCGGCGACGTCGCGGTCACAGCGAGTGCACCAACTCGACCACTGCGGTCAGCACTCCCGGATCGGTGTCCGGCAGGACCCCGTGGCCGAGGTTGAAGATATGGCCCGCCGTTCCACCCGCGAGGGCCACGTCCGCCTCGCCGGCGATGCGGCGGACCTGCTTCTCGACCGCGGACGGTCCCGCGAACAGCACAGCGGGATCGAGATTGCCCTGCAGCGCCTTGTCAGGGCCCACTCGGCGTGCCGCCACGTCAAGAGGGATGCGCCAGTCGACGCCCACCACGTCGGCTCCCGCTTCGCCCATCACGCCGAGCAGTTCACCGGTGCCGACCCCGAAGTGGATGCGTGGCACCTTCGCGCTCGCCACCTCCGCGAACACTCGCTCGGAATGGGGAAGAACGAATTCCCGGTACTCGGCCAGGGAGAGCGTGCCTGCCCAGGAGTCGAACAGTTGCACCGCATCGACTCCCGCGCGGATTTGGGCCTGCAGGAAGGTGATGGTGGTGTCGGCCAGGCTTCCCAGCAACGTGTGCCATGTCTTCGGGTCGGAGTGCATGAGTGCCTTCGTGCGCTCATGATTGCGGCTAGGACCGCCCTCCACCAGGTACGAGGCCAGGGTGAACGGAGCCCCGGCGAAGCCGATCAGCGGCGTCGAGCCCAGTTCCGCAATCAGCAACTGCACCGCCTGGACGACTGCCCCCACTTCCTCCGGAACGAGGCGCGGCAGGGCTGCCACGTCGGCGATCGACCGCAGCGGTTCCGCGACGACGGGACCGGTGCCCGCCACGATGTCCAGGTCGATGCCTGAGGCCTTCAGCGGCACCACGATGTCGGAAAACAGGATCGCCGCGTCGACACCGTGCCGGCGCACCGGCTGCATGGTGATCTCGCAGACGAGCGCCGGGTCGAAGCACGACTCGAGCATCCCTGTGCCCGCCCGGATCTCGCGGTACTCAGGGAGGGAACGGCCCGCCTGCCGCATGAACCACACCGGGCGGTGACTTGGAGTGCGACCTTCCGCGGCCGCCAAGAAGGGCGCCTCCGGCAGCACCCGCCTCGAGGCGTACGTCGCCCGCTCACTCATACCCGCATTGGTAGTTTCCAACCCGCTCATCGACCCTCACACTCTCTGCCGGCTCCTATGTGGCAGCTCTCATGCTGCCATGCCTGGACGCCGTCTCCGAGCGCCCCTACTCGGCGCGCCTCCGACGAGATGTGCCGATCCGGGTCTACCGTCCCCAACTGTGACGACTTCGGGATCGCCCGTCGAACCGGCCGAGTTCCGCAGCGCCGTCGCCGCGATGAGCTCCGCACAAGTTCGTGCTGACATCGAGATTGGCCCCATCCGGCCCCCGCAGCGTCTTGCGCCGTACAGCTACGCCGTCGGTGCAGAGGTCGTTCACGTAGACGACGGTGATGTCGCCGGACAGGGCGACAGTGACGCATTCGGCAGATTGATCCTCCTCTTCGACCCCGAAGGCGACGAAGCCTGGAACGGAACCATGCGACTGGTCGCCTACATTCAGGCTGACCTAGACGCTGCCGTGGCGGAGGATCCGCTGCTTCCGGAGGTTGCATGGAGTTGGCTCGTGGACGCGCTCGAGTCACGCAATGAACCCTTCAATGCGCTCGGCGGAACCGTGACCGCCACGACGTCTGTACGTTACGGCGACATCGCTGGACCCTCGCACGCACACCAACTGGAGCTGCGGGCGTCCTGGACCGCGACCTCGGTCGAGCTGGCAACGCACGTCGAGGCCTTCTGCGAGGTCCTCGCGTATGCCGCGGGCCTGCCACCCGCCGGTGTCGCGCAACTGCGCACGCTCGGCGACAAGTAGTTCGCTACGCCACTCGGCAGCGAGCAGTCAGCTACGGGGACACGACCTCTGCCGGAGGCGTGGCCGTGGTGCCTCTCCGCGACCACTCGAGGAACCGGCCCACAGCGCGGGTGACGCCGATGCTGCGGATCGAGGGAAAAATGTCGAAAGCGTGCTGCGCCCCCCGGAGCTCGGCGTATGCGACCGGGTTGTCAGACACCTGCCGGAGTTCGTCGACGAAGATCCGTGCCTCGGCGACCGGCACCAGCGAATCGTTCGTGCCGTGGATCACGAAGAACGGTGGCGCGTCCGCTCGCAAATGCCCGAACGGCGACGCGGCCCGGTAGTCGTCCGGGAACCTGGCCCGCCGCTTGCCGAGCACAATCGGCATCAGACCCGAGCGGAGACCCCCCTTGATTCCGGTGTCACCGGCGATGTCGTAGACGCCGTAGTAGGGGACGCAGGCCTGAACCGACGTGTCGACATCTTCGAAACCCGGCTGAAACCGCCGGTCACCTGCCGTCAACGCGACCATCGCCGCGAGATGACCACCGGCCGACCCTCCGGTCACCGCGATGAAACCGGGGTCGCCGCCGTACTCCTCGACATTCTCCCTAAGCCAGGCCAGTGCCTGCTTGATCGCGATCAGGTGCGCCGGCCATTTCGCCTTCGGTGACAACGGGTAGTTGACGGCCGCGCAGACCCATCCCCGGGAGGCCATCTCGAGCATGAGCGGAAGTCCCTGCTGGTTCTTGCTACCGATCACCCAACCCCCGCCGTGAATCTGCAGGAGTACCGGACTCTTCTCCGGCACATCCTGCCGGTGGTAGATGTCGAGACGGGTCCGTCGCCCGCCCGGCAGGTACGCGATGTCCCGGACCCTGGTGACCGCCTTGTCTCGGATCCAGAACGGGTTGAGGAGTTGACGCCAGACGGGCCGACCCGTGCGTCCGACAGCACTGTCGCGATCCGCGTGGCCCTCGCCGAGTGCCTCGACGAGGGCGGATTCAGCTTCCCGACGGGCACCCTGTCCGATGGCGATGACTGCGGCGAGGCCCGCCGCGGATGCTCCGGCCAGCGCGAGCCCCACACGGTCGGCGCGGGTCCGTGTCCCGCGACGTGCGACGTGCTGGGCGACGTCCGTGGCCGTCGCGGCGAGAAGGTGCGGTGCGAGTTCCGTGGTGAGCCACCCCGATAAGAACGCGACGAACGACGTGGGCGCGCCGGGCAACGGACGCAGAGCGTTGGCTGTGAGTGCTGCGCCGACCGCCTGCCGGAGAACGAAGCCGCGAATCATGTCCTCATCGTAGAACATGTTCCGATCGCTCAGATGTACAACCTGTGATGCCGCAGCAAATCGAGAACGATGAACTCCAGCTGTTCAAGCGAACGGACTGGCTTTCACCACTGACTTTCCCAAGCCATTGGACCATTCGTTAGAACGTGTTCTAGCATCTAGTGGTGCAGCGACTCAGCGGGCTCGACGCGTCCTTCCTCTACCTCGAAACATCAACCCAACTGCTTCATATCTGCGGGGTCGTCGTCCTCGACGTCTCGACGATTCCAGGCGGATATGCATTCGCGGACCTCGAGGCCGAACTCGCCGTACGCATCATGGGCATACCGGCGTTCCGCCGAAAGTTGCAGGACTCCCGATTCAACCTCGACCATCCCGTATGGGTCGACGACACCGACTTCGACATCAACCGGCACTGTCATCGCGTCGCTCTTCCGTCCCCCGGTGGCCGCGACGAGCTTGCCCAAATGTGCGGAGACATTGCCGGGATTCCGCTCGACCGCGCTCGACCCCTGTGGGAGATGTGGGTGATCGAGGGACTCGAAGACGGTTCCGTCGCCGTCATGTCGAAGATGCACCACGCGGGCGTCGACGGCGTCACCGGCGCGAACATGATCGCCCAACTGTGCGGCCTCACGGCGGATACGGCGTGGTCCAGCCCCGACGAGTCCGTAGAGGGCGCCGGCCAGGCGAGCACCCTCGACATCGCCGTGGGTGGACTGCTGGCAGTGGCCTCACGGCCCGCGAAGCTACTCAGGATCCTCCCGGAGAGCCTCGCCGTGCTGCCCCGCTGGATGGAACGCGCCCGCCGCGGGGATGCGATGCCCGCGCCGTTCACCGCGCCGCGCACCTCGTTGAACGGAACACTGACCAGCCACCGCAACCTGGCGTTCACCCAACTCGACCTCGCCAAGGTCAAGACGGTAAAGGATGCCTTCGGCGTCAAAGTCAACGACGTCGTCCTCGCCATGTGCTCGGGTGCGCTGCGTCACTACCTCAAGAACCGACGGGAACTGCCCGACAGATCACTCGTCGCAGCAGTCCCGGTGTCGGTGCACGGAAAGACCGACCGTCCCGGAACCAACCAGGTTTCTCTCATGCTGAGCGAACTCAGAACCCACATGGAGGACCCCGTCGAGCGCCTGCTCGGGATCGCCGAAGGAAATTCCACCTCCAAAGGGCACAACGAAGCGCTCGGGGCGACTTTGCTTCAGGATTGGTCCCAGTTCGCCGGCCAGGCGGTGTTCGGCACGGCCATGCGCCTCTACTCGGCACTCGGGCTGGCGGAGCGACATCCCGTGGTTCACAACCTGGTCATCTCCAACGTGCCCGGACCACCCGTCCCGATGTATTTCCTTGGCGCTCTGATAAAGGCGATGTATCCGCTCGGCCCGATCTTCCACGGCGCGGCGCTCAACGTAACGGTGATGTCGCTCAATGGTCAGCTCAATGTCGGTCTCATGAGTTGCCCGGAACTCGCTCCACAGCTGTGGGACCTGGTCGACGCTTTTCCTCGTGCGCTCGAAGAACTCGTGGAGGCCGCCTTGGCCGTGAAGGCTAGGCCATGAAGGCTAGGGCGTGAACCCGATGACGTGCTGCGGCATTTTCGAAGGGACGTAGAGTCAGCTTTCATGCCAGAAGTCACCGATGAGACCTCGTCACACGTTCCCGTCGAAGAGTCAGACCGGCAGGTCGTAGCCCTGCTCGCACCGCGGGACGGCGTGCCGGACGTGGTGACCACCGCCGAGGGGGTCGCGAAAGCCGCGGAGTCGCTGAACCGGGCCACCGGCCCTCTGGCGGTCGACGCCGAGCGCGCATCCGGTTTCCGGTACTCAGCGCGGGCATACCTGGTGCAACTGCGGCGCGAGGGCGCCGGGACGGTTCTCCTCGATCCGATCCCCTGCGCCGCCGATCTCGCCCCGCTCGCCGAGGTGATCAACCCACTCGAGTGGATTCTGCACGCCGCGGACCAGGATCTTCCGGGGCTCGCGGAGCTGGGACTGGCACCGGCAACCCTGTTCGACACCGAACTTGCGGGCCGTCTGGCCGGTTTCGAGCGGGTCGGCCTCGCCGCGATGGTCGACCGAGTGCTGGGCTTCGAACTGCGAAAAGGACACGGCGCCGCCGACTGGTCGAAGCGTCCACTGCCCGACTCGTGGCTGAACTACGCTGCACTCGACGTCGAATTGCTCGTCGAACTCCGCAACAAGATGGCCGCCGAACTCGACCAACAGGGCAAGAGCGACTGGGCGGCCCAGGAATTCGAACACGTCCGGCTCGCGGGGCCGCCGAGGCCCAAACCCGACCGCTGGCGGCGCACGTCGCATATCACGTCGCTGAAGACGCAGCGGCAATTCGCCGCCGCCCGCTCGCTGTGGCAAGCGAGGGAAGACCTCGCCCTGAAACGTGACGTCTCCCCCAGTCGGGTCCTGCCGGATTCGGCGATCATCGACGCCTCGGGCAATGATCCGCGAAGCATCGAGGCACTCAGGGTCCTGCCCGTGTTCGGCGGTCCCCGCCAACGGCGGCACTCCCGCATCTGGCTGCAGGCGCTCGAGGATGCCCGCGCGCTGCCGGACACCGAACTCCCGCCCAAGAACCCGCCCCCTACGGGGCCGCCGCCCGCGAGTCGGTGGGCGCGGCACGACCCCGACGCCGCCGAGAGGCTGACGGCGGCTCGTACCGCCCTGGCGGTGCTCGCCGCGGAGGTGTCGGTCCCAGTTGAGAATCTGGTGACACCCGAACTCGTCCGGCGGCTCTGCTGGGATTGGACGGCGCCCGAGGACGGCGACTTCGAGGCCGCGACCGAGCAAGTGTTCGATACCGGTCAGGCCCGGCCGTGGCAGCGTCGGCTGACGGTGCCCGTACTGGGTGCGGCGCTCGCCTCCGTCGAACGGAAAAGTACCGAGGACAGCTGAACTCCGACACCGGCGCACTAGTCCACCGACACAGGCACTTCGGGTACGCTGTTGAGGTTTCCGACGCCGCACCCACCAAGTTACCCATGAGTAACGGTAGGGGTACGCTGGCCGGGAGGCCGGACGCCTTGCCGTGATCCGGGACCAAACTGCTCCATCAGGAGGAATTCGCGTGGCTCCATCCACCACCAATCAACGCAACGTCGTGTTCGTCGACGGCATCCGCACTCCGTTCGGCAAGGCCGGACCCAAGGGCATGTACGCGGAGACCCGTGCGGACGACCTCGTCGTGAAGACCATCCGCGAACTGCTTCGCCGCAATCCGCAACTAGATCCCGCACGTATCGACGAGGTCGCGGTCGCCGCGACCACGCAGACAGGCGACCAGGGCCTGACCATCGGCCGCACGGCTGGGATCCTCGCCGGACTGCCCGAGACCGTGCCGGGTTTCGCCGTCGACCGCATGTGCGCCGGTGCAATGACGTCCGTCACCACCACCGCGTCGGGCATCGGCTTCGGCCAGTACGACGTGGTGATCGCAGGCGGAGTCGAGCACATGGGCCGCCACCCGATGGGTGAGGGCGCAGACCCGAATCCCCGGTTCCTCGCCGATCGCCTCGTCGACCCCAGCGCGCTTGTCATGGGTAACACGGCTGAGAACCTCCACGACCGGTTCCCAACCATCACCAAGGACCGGACCGACACATATGCCGTCGCCAGCCAGAACAAGTACGAGGCCGCCCGAAAGGCCGGCTTCATTGCCGACACCCTCGTCCCCGTCGCCACCCGTTCCGCGGCGGGCTGGGGCCTGGCCACCGAGGACGAGCCGCCCCGCCCCGGAACGACCGTCGAGGACCTCGCCAAGCTCAAGACACCGTTCCGTCCCGCCGGTCGGATCACGGCCGGTAACGCCGCCGGCCTCAACGACGGCGCCACGGCCGCACTCCTCGCCGGCGAGGACACGGCAACCGAACTCGGGCTACCGATCGGTATGCGCATGGTCGGATTCGCATTCCAGGGTGTCGACCCCGCCGTGATGGGCATCGGCCCGGTGCCTGCCACCGAGAAGTTGCTGGCCCGTACCGGTCTGAAGATCGAGGACATCGGCCTGTTCGAGATCAATGAGGCGTTCGCGGTTCAGGTCCTCGCCTTCCTCGAGCACTACGGCATCGCCGACGACGATCCGCGGGTCAACCAGTGGGGCGGGGCAATCGCATGCGGTCACCCCCTCGCCTCCTCGGGCGTACGCCTGATGACCCAGCTTTCCCGCCAGTTCGCCCAGCGTCCCGACGTCCGCTACGGCCTGACCACGATGTGCATCGGTCTGGGCATGGGCGGAACGGTGATCTGGGAAAACCCGATTTTTGACGGAGCAAAGTAAATGACTTCTATCGCAACAGCATTCGCCGACGAGGTCGTGACGAACGCATACACCAAGATCGTCGCGGTTCCGAACATCGAGGGGCCGGTCGCACTGATCACTCTCGACAACGGTTTCGATCACACCAAGCCGTCGTCCTTCGGCCCGGGTGGACTGACTGCACTCGACGCCGCACTCGACGAGGCCTTCGCCGCCAACCCGGTCGCGATCGCGATCACCGGCAAGCCCTTCATCTTCGCAGCCGGAGCCGACCTCAAGGGCGTCCCGAGCATCACGGACCGTGACCAGGCGCTCGAACTCGGCAGGCTCGGCCACAAGGTGTTCCGCCGCCTGCGCGAGTCGTCCGTGCCGACGTTCGCGTTCGTCAACGGGGTCGCGCTCGGCGGCGGGCTAGAGGTCGCGCTGCACAGCCACTTCCGCACCGCTTCCGAAAGCGCGGGCGCACTCGGCCTTCCCGAGACGTTCCTCGGACTGATTCCCGGCTGGGGTGGTACGCAGTTGCTCCCCAACCTCATCGGTCCCTCGAACGCCGTCACCGTCGTCCTCGAGAATGCGCTGAACCAGAACAAGACGCTCAGCCCGAAGAAGGCCCTCGAACTCGGCGTCGTCGACGCGGTGTTCGGTTCGGCCGACTTCCTCGAGCAGTCCTTCGCCTGGGCCGCGCAGGTTCTCGCCGGGGAGATCGCTCCCACGCGTCCCGAGATCGACCGGGGCCAGGGCTGGGACGACGCCGTCGCACGGGCGAAGGCGATCGTCGCGGGCAAGACGCAGAACAACGCGCCCGGGCCGGTCAAGGCTGTCGAACTCCTCGAACTGGCGCGGACCACCGACCTCACCGATCCGGCATCGCTCGACAAGGGATTCGCCGCCGAGGACGAGGCTCTCGCCGATCTGCTGCTCGCCGACGAGTTGCGCGCCGGCCTGTACGCGTTCGACCTGGTGAACAAGCGTGCGAAGCGCCCCGCGGGCGCACCGGACAAGTCGCTCGCGCGTAAGGTCACCGGCGTCGGCATCGTCGGTGCCGGCCTGATGGCCAGCCAGCTCGCGATGCTGTTCGTCCGCCAGTTGAAGGTGCCGGTGATCCTCACCGACATCGATCAGGAGCGTATCGACAAGGGTGTCGGATACGTCCACACCGAGATCGACAAGCTGCAGGGCAAGGGCCGGCTGTCCGCCGACGCCGCAAATCGGCTGAAGGCGCTCGTGTCCGGTTCGCTGGACAAGGCCGCGTTCGCGAAGACTGACTTCGTGATCGAGGCGGTGTTCGAGAACCTCGACCTGAAGAAGAAGATCTTCGCGGAACTCGAGGAGCACATCGACCCCGGGACCATCCTGGCGACCAACACCTCTTCGCTGTCCATCACCGAGATGGCCGCGGACCTGAAGCACCCCGAACGTGTGGTCGGCTTCCACTTCTTCAACCCTGTCGCAGTGCTGCCGCTCCTCGAGATCATCAAGGGCGAGCAGACCGACGATGCAACGCTGGCAACGGCTTTCGCTACCGCGAAGTCGCTGAAGAAGTCCGCCGTGCTCTGCGGCGACAAGGCCGGCTTCGTCTTCAACCGGCTCGTGACCCGCACCCTGGGTGAGGTCATGTCCGCGGTGGACGAGGGCACCCCGTTCGACGTGGCGGACAGCGCCATCACCGAGCTCGGCATGCCGATGTCGCCGTTCACACTGCTGGCCCTCGTCGGCCCGGCGGTGGCGCTGCACACCGGCGAGACCCTGCAGGCGGCCTACCCGGAGCGGTTCACGAGCTCGCCCGGACTCGAGGCCCTGGTCGAGGCCAAGAAGTCGGCGGTGTGGAGCTACGGCGCCGACGGCAAACAGGTCGTCGACCCCGAGGTCGCGGAACTGTGGAAACAGGGCGACAAGCCCTCCACTGCACAGGAGGTCCTCGAGCGCACGCGTCGGGCGTTCGCCGAGGAGATCCAGATCATGCTGGACGAGGGCGTCGTCGCAGCGGCGGAGGACATCGACCTCTGCCTGATCCTCGGCGGCGGGTTCGGCTTCTGGAACGGTGGCATCACGCCGTATCTGGACCGCACCGGCACATCGGAGGCTGTCAACAGCAAGCGATTCCTCGCCCCGGGCGTCGCGAATGTGAAGTAGTCACTGAGCCAAAACTGACGGGCGCGGCAAGGGATTTCGTGCCGCGCCCGTTCACGTTTCGGTTGCCATATACCGCCCTCGGAAACGGCGACCGCACGACCGCACGACCACAGCTACCGGTGTTCCCGCCACCAGGGAACTGCCAGGCTCGCGGTCCACCCTAGTCACGGCCTCCGCTTGCACCGCCGCGGCCAGCAGCACCTGCTCGTCCAGGCGAACCAAAAACCCGGACGAGGTGTCGTCGTAGACGTTGTTCAGCATCGTCTCCACCCGGATTTCGCGAACCAGGTGGGCGAGGAATATGTCGCGAGAAACAGTGCCAATGTGCGCTGCAGAAGCGGTCACGCGCGAAGGTACGCAACAGCCGCGGCGAGAGCCGGTTACTGGCCGGTTGCAATGTCACCAGCGCCAGCCAGAAGGTCAACGACATCACAGTGATCAGCAATCCCACGACTGCCGAGGACCTCCCTCGCCTCGTTCGGTCCGCCGCCGAACAACAAGCGCCACAACGATGCGGGAGCGAGCCGCCGACGGCCGCATCGAGCTGCACGGTTCCGACTCCCCCCCCCCACGATCGCGGCGATCACCCCCTGTGACGGTAGCGGCCACAGGCGGGTGCGCAGGGCATCGGCGATCGGTGCTCGCCGCGGGTTCCAGAACGGGAACTGTTGCGAATCAGTGGGCATCGACGACGTAGGAGCCGACACCGACCAAACGGGCGCCGCCCACGTCCTCGGCATCGAGAATCAGCGAGGTGACTGGCCCGGAATCCGGATCGAAGTCGACATCGGTAAGTGTGCCCAACTCGTTTCCCGTTGAGGTAAGCACTCGCTTGTCGATCAGGTCATGGTCCCTGCCCGTCAGCTCGCGATCGCGCCGTCAGGTTCGCCGATCGCGTCCGCCGCGCGCACGATGACCGCATCGTTGCCGAACGTGCCAATGTTCGACCATGGCAACGCAGTACCCGAACCGGACTTCTTCACCTGCACGGTAAGCACTCGGCGCCCAGCCGGATCGACGACGAATCCGGCGACTTGTCCGACCGTGTCAGCAGCGTCGGTTCCGGCCACTCTGCGGCCGACGGCAGCGGAGAAACGCATCAAGGTGAGCCTTTCAGTTGCGCACGGAACGCGGCGGCGCCGAAACCAGCCAGGCCGTCGCGCACGAAGCGAGTGGGACTCGCAGTGCCCCAGAGACTTGTATGATTCGATCCCGTACCCGACGACATCACACCGCCTGCTCTCGGCATCGCCGACCTCGACGATCACATCGACTACGGCGCCCAGCGCGGTGCCGGCATCGGTGAGTACTTCGGCGCCGAGGACATCCCTCCCCGATCCGCGGTGGGACCTGGCGTACTCAAGAACTGCCTGCAGCTGGCCTAGTGCATCATCGACGGCGATCATGGCAGGGCCCGAAACATGATTGCGGCCCGCTTCCGGCGGAATCGAGGAGATGCGCGCGGAGCGCCATTCGATGTGTCGACTGATT
>NZ_BCXB01000029.1 GCF_001894885.1 Rhodococcus marinonascens NBRC 14363 | reverse complement strand
TCGACCACCCCGAGGAGGATGTTGTTGACCCGATATTGCAACCGGGCTGAACTCCCGATTGCCGATTATTGGTAACGCTCTACGCCTTCCATGACGCTTCGCGGTCCGTGCAGGACGAGGCGCGGAAGTTGCAACAGCCACGCGCCGCAGAAAATTCAAATCAGAGAGCACATCACGTCCGCTCGGGCCTGTGCCCTTCACAGTTCTGAGGTCGGCGGAACTCGACCTCGGAACACGGAAACCCCTGACGAAAGACCAGGGTCGAGATCGGGGTATCTCCCGATGTGCGAACTGGCCACGCAGACCAGACTGCAAGCATGACATTCGACAGCAACACTCCCCGCCAGTTCACTCGATCCGGAAACCAGAAGATGTTCGCGGGAGTCTGCGGCGGCCTCGCCGAATACGTGGGTGCCGACGTGAATCTCATCCGACTGCTGACCGTCGTCGCCGCGCTGGTCACGGTCGGCACCGCTGCGCTCGTCTATCTGGCAGCGTGGATGCTGATGCCGGCAGGTCACTGAAACCCGTGAAACCAGAAGCACTGAAACGGGCTGTGTCGAACCCTATCCGCTCGCCTGGATCACAGAGAACCCACGAGAAAACCAGACAAGATCATCAGAACAACTTTCGCTCCCGAGATGATCGCGGACGAGATATCAGCGCTTCCCATCAGTTTCTCCATGAACTTGAACGCATCGTGCGTCTCTTCGGTAGAGGTCCGTCCCGATAGCGCCGAGAGGTGGTTTGATCAGCTGAAGAACTTCACCGTCTCTGTGAGCAGATCGAAGACGAACGCGAGTGCGTCAGGTACGCTTCCCATGAATCTTCCTGCTAGCCAGTTGTTTCCAAGCAGCGGTCTTCACATTCCGTTACTTTCCGATACATTAGATCAGCTTTCTGAAATGACCAGGTTCCCCGGGTGGTCCCGGTGCCTATCTAGAGTCCGATGCCCAATGCTGGACGCAGGAGGACCTCACAATCGAAACACGACGAGAGCATACCCCCGACAAGGCGTTCTGCAAGTTCCACTAGGGTGAGGCAGCGCTCGGGTAGGTAGTGGCACCGCTCTCGGGGTCCCGTGATCGAGGGAAGAAGATCGATCGAAATCCACCTTCTGCAACAGATTGCAAGCACCACACCCAATACATCATCGGCACGACAACGGCATTATGGGCAGACGCGCAGTGAATTAGTCACTCTGCTTATGGCAGAGACGAATTAGAGACAGCGGGCAACAAATGCGCTATTGATTCCAGCAACTGTGCCCGATAGTCTTTTCATCGACTCGGCTCCACCGAAGCCAATCTCTTCCGTCCCCTGACCGTCATCGCGCACCGGTCACGGGCGGCACCGCCGCGCTCGTCTACCCAGCGGCGTGGATGCTGATGCCGGCCAGACACTCAGACACCGAAACAAGAATGACTGAAGCGCACTGCGGCCGTGGAAAAAATCCACGAGCACAGTGCGCTTCGGGCCCTACCTGCTTGCCAGGATCACAGAGAGCTTGTGAAGATACCCTGCATTATTTGCAGCACGATTTTCAACATGCCCGCGTCGATGCTTCCCGACTCCGCGTCTCCCATAGTTTCCTCCGTGGTCTTGGACGCACTGCGCCCGTCTGTAGATCCGTCCCGGCGGCGCCGGAAGGTAGTTCGATCAGCTGAAGAACACCGTGAAATCTTCGAGGCTCCCGAAGATGAACGTGACGAGATCGGATGTCAAGCTTCCCATGTATCCTCCTATTGATTGATCTTCAGCAACGGAATTCATGTATCCATTGCCGTGTTCGCGCCTTCTGCGGTGTGTGCCAATGGATCGAAAACCACTGTTTTACAGCAGTTTCCGACCTATGCCACACCAAGGATGATCATCGGCAAGGCAGGAGCGCTATCATCCCGCCCCGCCGATTCAATCTCGTTCGGCTGACACCAGCGTCTACAGTGATGCCGGCATGACACTGAAACAGCCGAAGCGATCAACTCTGCTGTGGCCCTGAAACAAGTCCACCACCACGGCCGAGTCGAGGTCTATCGGCTCGTCAGGAGTCCTCCATCGACCCCGCGATAATCACGCCTCCGAGCCCGAAGATCGCCTCAAAAACTGATGAAATCGCGGTGATGCCGCCAGCCAAGCTTCCCATTGTTTCCTCCATCATTTGGACGCAGGTGCGCCAGTTCGTCAAACGTGCATCCCGGCAGCGCCGGGAAGCGGTTCGATCAGCTGAATTGGTCCACAGAACCACTGAGCTGACCGAAGATGAATTCAATGACCTCGGTGATGGTGGTGCTTCCCATGAATCCTCCTGGTAGTCGCAGCGCAGCAACGGAATTCGTCGTCTCCGTTACCGTCGATAACATTAAATCATCAACTTGGCCCAAAGTGTATACCAATCGGAAACTATTTTGCTGCAATATTTTCCGGCACCTTGTGCATAGAACTTTTCGACATCACAAGAGCTTGGTCGTCCGCAAGCTGGATCAATAGATGCGCAGATCTACTGTTGCAGAGACAGATTGGAGAAAGTGATGTTCCTTAGACTCAATCCGTAGCCCAATCGATACGGCGAGGACGCGGCGACGATTCGTGTGGGTCTTCCCCGTTGCCCACCTGATCCTCCGGCAGTGCCGGCCCACGGCCGATCGACCGCGCATTCAGAATGCCCTGCCCGCCAGGAAGTCCCGGGTCGAATGAGATGAACATGATTGTACTAGCAAGCTTCTCGCCGTGGCCCAACGGGTCGTTCTCGGCACGGCCGAGGCCTCCGACTGGACCACAGATGTTCCCCACGCTGGCTCCGATCCCCTGATTCAGCGACGGGTTCGCGATTGCGAGACTCAGCATTGACGCCCCGAACTCGACATCGATGGACCCGGCATCGACGATCGGTCGCCACGCCCTCGCCAGGAACGTAGGCCCTTCTCCTCGACCGTCTTCACGGTAGTCGCACAGCCTTCGCTGAAGCAGATGACAGAGCTACCAACGCCGTCCAGTGCGCGTTGCGCCGCTCTTGCCTGTAACTCACTTCGTTTCCCTGTTCTGTCGTACCTACACGGCAACCAACCAGAGCCGTTGTTCGGAATGGTTGCCGAGCGTTCCTTGTACACGAATAGGTTCTTTGTACACGAATTTTGTCGGCATGTGACCAGAACGAGAAAATGAGTTGAGCAACTGAACAAAATGAGCAGAAGTCGAGTTCAGACACAAGAAAAGGCCCGGGACACCATGAGGTGTCCCGGGCCTCTTCGGGCACTTCGGGCCTGTGCGTGGTGAGGGAGTCCGTGGACTCCTCAGCCGCTCACAGGAGGCGCAACCGCCTTTAGAAGTCCATACCGCCCATGCCGCCGGTCGGATCGCCCGCGGGCGCCCCGGCCTTCTCCGGCTTGTCGGCGACAACGGCCTCGGTGGTGAGGAACAGAGCCGCGATGGACGCTGCGTTCTGCAGCGCGGAGCGGGTGACCTTCACCGGGTCGTTGATGCCGGCTTCGAGCAGGTCGCCGTACTCGTTGGTCGAGGCGTTGAGGCCGTGACCCGCGGGCAGGTTGCGAACCTTCTCGGCGACGACGCCGGGCTCGAGGCCTGCGTTGAACGCGATCTGCTTCAGCGGTGCTTCGAGGGCGACGCGAACGATGTTCGAGCCGGTGGCCTCGTCACCCTCGAGCTTCAGGTCGTCCAGGACGGGAGCGGCCTGCAGCAGAGCCACGCCACCACCGGCGACGATGCCCTCTTCGACGGCAGCCTTGGCGTTACGCACGGCATCTTCGATGCGGTGCTTACGCTCCTTGAGCTCCACCTCGGTGGCAGCGCCGGCCTTGATGACTGCAACGCCACCGGCCAGCTTGGCCAGCCGCTCCTGCAGCTTCTCGCGGTCGTAGTCCGAGTCGCTGTTCTCGATCTCGGCGCGGATCTGGCTCACGCGACCGGCGATGGCGTCGGAGTCGCCCGCGCCCTCGACGATGGTGGTCTCGTCCTTGGTGATGACGACCTTGCGGGCCTGGCCGAGCAGCTCGAGTCCGGCGGTCTCCAGGGAGAGGCCGACCTCTTCGCTGACGACCTCGCCACCGGTGAGGATGGCGATGTCGGCGAGCTGCGCCTTGCGGCGGTCACCGAAGCCGGGAGCCTTGACGGCTACGGACTTGAACGTGCCACGGATCTTGTTGACCACCAGCGTGGACAGGGCTTCGCCCTCGACGTCCTCGGCGATGATGAGCAACGGCTTGCCCGACTGGATGACCTTCTCCAGCAGCGGCAGCAGGTCCTTGACGGTCGAGATCTTGGAGCTCACGAGCAGGATGTACGCGTCCTCGAGGACGGCTTCCTGACGCTCTGCGTCGGTGGCGAAGTACGCCGAGATGTAGCCCTTGTCGAAGCGCATGCCCTCGGTGAGCTCGAGCTGCAGGCCGAAGGTGTTGGACTCCTCGACCGTGATGACGCCTTCCTTGCCGACCTTGTCCATGGCCTCGGCGATGAGCTCACCGATGGACGGGTCGCCCGCGGAGATACCAGCGGTAGCAGCGATCTGCTCCTTGGTGTCGATCTCCTTGGCGGTGTCGAGCAGCCTGGCGGTGACGGCCTCGACGGCCTTCTCGATGCCGCGCTTGAGACCGAGCGGGTTAGCGCCGGCAGCAACGTTGCGCAGACCCTCGCGGACGAGAGCCTGGGCAAGAACGGTCGCGGTGGTGGTTCCGTCGCCGGCGACGTCGTCAGTCTTCTTGGCGACCTCCTTGACCAGCTCGGCACCGATCTTTTCGTAGGGGTCCTCGAGCTCGATCTCCTTGGCGATGGACACACCATCGTTAGTGATCGTGGGGGCGCCCCACTTCTTCTCGAGCACGACGTTGCGACCCTTGGGTCCCAACGTCACCTTGACTGCGTCGGCGAGGGCGTTGAGTCCCCGCTCGAGGCCGCGACGAGCCTCTTCGTCGAACGCGATGATCTTGGCCATTGCGAAGTGATCCTCCGGATTCGGGGTGACACACAGGACGACCGCTTGACGGGTCGCCCCATTTACGCGTGCGGCCGGGGTCAGTGCCCGCGACGGACGACCAGGGGTGTCTGTGGTTCCCGGTCTCACCGTCCCGACCTGGCACTCACGTGTCGCGAGTGCCAACTGCCTTTTTAGCACTCGAGCGAGGTGAGTGCAAGGTCGGGACGGAACCGCCAGGCAGTGCGATCAGCGCATCGCGCAGAACTGACCGGTGTTCAGATTGAATGCGAGAGACAGCGCGCCGACACAGTCGACGCCAGTGGAGTCGACTGTCGCACCAGAACCCCAGCCGGCGATCGCGACGGTGGTTGCGCCGTCGTTCGCAGCGGAACGAGCGATGCCGCCGCCGAGTGAGATCGCGTACGCCTGGCCCGAACCCGTCGAGGTGCCGAGCGAGGTTCCGAAGCCGTTTGCGTAGGTGGTGGTGGAGGAACCCTCACCGTTGGCAACGCTCACCGCCGTACCACTTTCCATCGCCGACGCACGCGAGAGACCGCCGTCGTTCGCCATGGCTCCGCAACTGGCGGTGTCCGACACCTGGATGTCGTTGTCGGATGGCGGGGAGACGCACATGACTGGGGCGGCCGCGGCGACGCCTCCACCGGCAACCGAGATTCCCGCCGCAATGCCGAGGCCCACTGCCATTGCTGCTCCCGCACGCACAAGCCGCCGGTCGAACAGTGAGGAGGTGCGAGTACGAGTTGCCGAGGCGGCGGGCGCGGAGACAGCGAGCATGGAAGCTCCTTCTGGGAACGTCGAATTGGAGGAATCGTCGAGACTACCTGTTCTCGTCCGGATAGTCCCGCACCGCGGTCAGGCAAGTTCGTCGAGGAGCCTGGGGAGTTGCGCGACGGAGTCGATGACATGGTCCGGTCGCTGTTGAGAAAGATCAAGAACCGACTGCCGAAACTTGCCCGTCCGCACCAGCGCACCGGTGAGTCCGACCCGTTGTGCGGCCAGGACATCGCCCGTCAGGTCGTCGCCGACCATCATGGTCATATCGGGTTCCGTACCCATCAGTTCGGTGGCGGTGAGGAACGCTGCGAGCGACGGCTTACCCACCGAGACGACATTGGTCCCCACGACCTCCTCCATCCCTGGGAGGTAGGTGCCGGTGTCGATGAGCAACCCGTCGCGGGTCGCCCAGGTAGTGCCGCGGTGCATCGCGACGACGGGGACACCGTCGAGCATCAGCTCCACCACGCGACTGAGCGCACGGTGGGTGAATTCCGGGCCGGCCCCACCGAGGATCACCACCTGTGGGTCGTCTTCGTCCAACTCGATACCGGACAGGTCAGCCGCAACATCGCCGCTGTTGAGGACCCAGGCCCGCCACCCCGGATACGTCGCCCGTACGTACTCCGCGGTGAGCCGGGCCGCGGTCACGATCTCGCCGGATTCGGCCTCGATCCCTGCGGAGCGCAGTGAATCCGCGATCTCGTCGCACGTCCGCGAGGTCGTATTGGTGAGGTAGGCGCACGCGAGGCCGCGGTCACGCACCTCTCGCACGGCGACGGCAGCACCGTCGATCGGGTGCCACGAAGTAACCAGTACCCCGTCGATATCGAGCAGAACGCCCTCGACGCCAGCCATACGTCGAGCCTATCCGCGACAGACCAGGGACGGGCAGGGAACGTGACCCCGTCCAGTCATTTTCGTCCCTCTACATCTCGAGAACTGCTGCACCACTGAAATTTCCGTCGGACAAGTCACGCAAGGCGCAATCGGCCCGGTCGAGTGGATAAGGGTGGATATCGATGGTCAACCGACGTTCCGCTGCGATGCGCAGGAATTCGACCGAGTCCGCGCGTGTATTGGCGGTGACACTCCGGATCTGTCGCTCCCGGAACAGATGCTTCTGGTATTCGAGCGGAGGAATGTCGCTGAGGTGGATTCCCGCAATCGCCAGAGTGCCACCGTCTGCGAGCGCCTCCATTGCGGTGGGCACCAGATCTCCGACCGGCGCGAACAGAATCGCCGCGTCGAGCGGTTCGGGCGGCACGTCGCGCACTGCCTGCACGGAAACCGCTCCGAGTCGCTCCGCCAGCGCGCGGGCCTCTACCCCCCGCGTCATCACGTGGACCCGTGCACCCCTGGCCAGCGCAACCTGGGCTGTGAGGTGGGCACTGCCGCCGAATCCGTAGATCCCGAGCGCGCCGCGATCCGGCACGACGGCACGTTCGAGCGCGCGGTAGCCGATGATCCCGGCGCACAGCAGAGGCGCAAGTTCGCTATCGGTATAGCCGCCCGGCAGACGCAGCGCATAGTCGGCGGGCACGGTCGCGAACTCCGCGTATCCGCCGTCGGCGTCCCATCCCGTGTACTGCGATTCCCTGCACAGATTCTCGGCACCCCGCCTGCAGGCCGCGCAGCGTCCGCAGGTGAAGCGCAGCCACGCGATACCCACCCGATCCCCGGTAGAGAAGTCGCCGGACACCGAATCACCCAGTGCGGCAATCTCACCGACCACCTCGTGGCCTGGAATCACCCGGGGTCGGTGCACCGGGAGATCTCCCTCGGTCACGTGGAGATCGGTTCGGCACACACCGCACGCCAACACTCTGACCAACAACTCGCCGGGGCGGGGCTCGGGGATCGCCTCACGCCCCCACTCCAGTGGGTGACCCGAGACGGGGCCTGGACTGACAGCACGCCACGCCGACATCGTCCCGGATTCGACCAGCGCCGCCGCCATGTCTACAACAATGCCCCGTACTGGGAGCAGCCGCCAGGGCAATTCGACAATTCGGGCCGACCCGCCCACAGGCTCTCCAGAGATTAGGCTCCAGGTCATGGACCTGCGCAGTGAGGACCTGTTCGCAGTGGCGGAGTCACTCGCCGAACTGATCGGCGCCCCGGTCACCATTGAAGACGAGAATTCGACGGTGCTCGCCTATTCGACTGGCGAGCAGTCGGTGGACGAAGCCCGCATCGACACAATCCTCAAACGGCAGGTGCCGGGCCGGTATCGGCAGCTACTCACCGACGCCGGGGTGTTCGAGCGGTTGTATCGCGACACCGATGTCCTCTACGTCGACCTGCACCTACCCGAGGTTCTGCCACGCGCAGCGATCGCCGTACGCGACGGCGACCGGCCGGTCGGGTCCATCTGGGCGGCGATGAACTCCGTCCCAACCCCCATGCAGGAATCGATCCTGCGGTCAGCGGCCCCCTTCGTCGCCGAACACATCGCGGCTGAGCGGGATCGAAGCGACGTGACGCGCAGAGTGCAGGTCGATCGGGTCCGTACGCTGATCAACGGGGGAGAGCCCGCTTCCCGAGCCGCCGAGGCCCTTGGGATGGAGGGGCGACTGACGGTCGCGGCCGCCGCCCCGGTTGCGATCGGACGATCGGTGCCGTCCGGAGGCCTTTCTTCCTTCTCCCTGTACCTCGACGCGCTGGCGGTCGATTCGGTCGCCGCTCAGTTCGACGACGTCATCTACGTGGTGCTCGCAGCATCCGAAACGGATGTCCGACGCCTCGCCGAGGATTTCCTCGGGCGCTCTCGCAGCGGACCCACGTTCGTGGTGGCGATCGGGCGCGAGGTGAACACGGCCAGTCAGGCGCACCTATCGAAAGGGGACGCCGACCGCGTACTCACCGCCCTCCAGCACGCGCGAACAGGCGGCGCCGTCGGGACCATGAGAGAGAGCCTCGGCTCGGTGCTTGCGCTGCACGTAGCGGACATCTTCGACGGACTGGGCGCTCTGACCCCGCTCGCCGCACTCGCCCGACACGACGACCAGCACGGTACAGATCTGGTGGCCACAGCCAGCGCCTTCCTCCGCTGCGGCGGCGATGTCGCCGCAGCGGCCGCCACTCTGCACGTACATCCCAACACGCTGCGGAACCGGCTACGGCGCTGCGTCGACTCATGCGAGGTCGACCTGACCGATGCGGACACCCGGCTCATCCTGATGTTGCATCTGAAACTGGCCGGATTGCGGGACCGCTGAGGCCCCCTGTCCAATTGCACTGGGGTCCCTGTCCTGCACTGGCCAAGCGGCCACTCCCCCAGCGCCGTCCTCGACCGATCATGGACTCATGAGCGCAGCCAAACACCCGGACCACGTCGCAATCGTCGGCGCCGGCATCGTCGGATTGTCCACGGCATGGTTTCTTCAAGAGCGTGGCGTCCGCGTCACCGTCGTCGATCGAAAGGGTGTCGCGGGCGACTCGTCATGGGGCAACGCGGGATGGCTGGCACCGGCGCTGACGCTGCCCCTGCCCGAACCCGCGGTTCTGAAGTACGGGCTGCGCGCGATGCTGAATCCGTCCTCCCCCGTCTACGTTCCGTTCACCACCGACGTCCGCCTCTTGCGTTTTCTCGTCGGCTTCGCCAGGCACTGCACTGCCTCCCACTGGGAGTCCGCGATGAAGGTGTACGCCGAGGTGAACCGGATGTCGCTGGGTTCCTACGACGAACTCGCGGACGGCGGCGTGCGGGAGCAGACGCACCTGGCCGACCCGTTTCTCGCCGCGTTCCAGTCGAACGACGATCGGGAGTTGCTCGTCGACGAGTTCCGGCATCTCGAAGCCGCGGGCGGAGAAGTCGAGTACGACCGACTCGACGGAGACGAGATCCGATCTCTCGAACCGAGCCTCGGCGGCGGTGTCCGATCGGGTCTCCGCCTGCGCAACCAACGCTTCATCGATCCGCCGCGTTTCGTGCATTCCCTTGCGGACGCTGTGCTGGACCGCGGCGGCGAGATCGTGTCCGGCTTCGACGTCTCGGCGGTCCGCGACAGCGAACGCCGCGGTGTCCGACTGTTGTCGCGTACCGCCGATTCCGTGACCGCCGATTCCGTCGTCGTCGCCAGCGGTGCCAGGCTGAACGCGCTCGCCCGGCCGTTCGGTGTACGGGCACTCGTTCAGGCCGGCCGCGGCTACAGCTTCAGCGTCCAACCCCGCCAGATACCGAAGAACCCGGTGTACTTCCCCACCCAGCGGGTGGCATGCACTCCACTGCACGACCGTTTCCGCGTCGCCGGAATGATGGAATTCCGCGGGCCCGATGCGCCTCTCGACCCTCGGCGCGTCCAAGCCATCGTCGAGGCCGCGAAACCCATGTTCACCGGTATCGACTGGGATTCACGTCAGGAGGAGTGGGTCGGGTCCCGGCCCTGCACCACCGACGGCCTTCCGCTCATCGGTGCCACCCGCTCGCCCCGCGTCCACGTGGCGGGCGGTCATGGAATGTGGGGCGTCGCCCTGGGTCCGCTCACCGGTCGCATGATCGCCCAGTCGATGACCGGCGACCAGGTTCCCGGCGTCATACGGCATTTCGACCCGCTGCGGTAGCGGTCGGATCAGGCGCCCCCAAGGCGCGGGCCGCGCGGATCGATCTACTACTTGCCTCGGAGAACTTCCTCGATCTCGCAGGGCGTCAGGAGGCGTTCGAGTTTTTCACTCGGCCACTTCGACGGGCGGCCCTGCATGCGGGCCGACTGGAGCAGAGGGACCGAACTACGATCCCACCGCAGGATCGAATGAACATTCACGACAGATCACTTCCGAAAATAAGCTGGACAACTCTTTTCCTTACATCTGCAAACTTTCGTCCACAATGAACTCATCGTCAACCCTCCCCATTTGGTTACACCGCTTTCGACGAGATAGCGGAAGGGGTGCGGATCGTCCGCCGGGCGGGTTGAGTGACCTGCCGCACACGCGATTGTGTGTCGCGCCTACGATGGCGCGGAAGTAATTGTTACTGCCCGTATCACCTTCCTGACTGGAGACATCCGATGCCCAACGCACTCGAAGCGAATATCGATATCGACGCGACCCCGCAGGATGTGTGGGCGGTCGTGTCCGACCTGAAGAGGATGGGCGAGTGGAGCCCTCAGTGCCGCCAGATGCGCGTCCTCGGTGGAATCGTCCAAGAAGGCACGAGAACCCTCAACATCAACCGCAAGGGTTTCCTCGTCTGGCCCACCAGGTCGAAGGTCGTGAAGTTCCAGCCGAACAAGACGATCGCGTTCCGCATCCTCGAGAACGGCACCGTCTGGTCTTACGAACTCGAGCCCATTGCCGGCGGAACCAAGGTCACCGAGCGCCGCGACATACCGGCCGAGGTGTCGAAGGTGTCGCGGTTCCTGGTCAAGACGGTCTTGGGCGGCAATGACGACTTCGAGGTCGATCTCGTCAACGGCATGAACACGACGCTCGCCCGCATCAAGTCGGAGGCCGAGCGCAAGTAGTCCGCCTGGGCAGTCGCTGGGTGGACAACCGTCATCCGGCAACAGTCCGATCGCACATCAGATCTCCCGGGTGCGCACTCTCCCCTGATGCCATTGCAGTCGGTAGTGCTCACGTAATCTGTGGGGGCTATCGCACAATGCGAAGGCAGCACGCCCGTCCGACACAGTAAGAGGAGCCCGTGGCACGCAAGCCCACACCACCCGGAACCCCGCAAACCACAGGGGTAGGTCACATCGCCGACCTCGTCCGCGGAGCCGTTCCACCTCTCCATCCGGCTGGACTGCCCTTTGTACTCGCCCCGCTGGGTGTGGCTGTCCTCGGCCGCAAGCACACCTGGGTCCGTCGTGGGGCGATCGCCTCCGCCGCAGCGTGCGCCGCCTTCTTCCGGCATCCGCACCGCGTGCCACCCAACCGCATCGGTGTGGTGGTCGCACCCGCCGACGGTGAGGTCGCGCTCGTCGACACGGCGGTGCCGCCGAGCGAACTGAACATGGGTACCGAACCGCTCCCCCGGGTCAGCATCTTCCTATCCGTGCTGGACGTGCACGTGCAACGCAGCCCGGTCGGCGGCGTCGTGCAGAAGGTCGTCCACCGACCCGGGCAGTTCCTCTCGGCCGACCTCGCCGACGCCAGTGAGGTCAACGAGCGCAACAGCATGCTGCTGCGCACACCTGGCGGCCACGACATCGCGGTCGTGCAGATTGCCGGACTGCTCGCCCGCAGGATCGTCTGCGACGCCGAGGTCGGCGATGCTCTCCCGATCGGCGACACGTACGGCCTGATCCGTTTCGGCTCCCGTGTCGACACCTACTTCCCTGCGGGCACCGTGCTGCTCGCAGAGCGTGGACAGCGAACGATCGGCGCCGAGACCGTCATCGCTCAACTGTCGTGATCGCCAGCGCGAGCCGACAACGGCGGGGAAGGCCTCAACAGGCGGTTCGGCTGCTGCCGAGCGTAGTCACGATCCTCGCCCTCTGCGCTGGACTGTCCGGCATCAAATTCGCACTCGACGGCGACCTCGGCAGGGCACTCGCCATGATCGGTGCGGCCGCCGTGCTCGACTCCCTCGACGGGCGGATCGCACGACTTCTCGACGCCACCAGTAAGATGGGTGCCGAACTGGATTCGCTGGCCGATTCCATTTCGTTCGGCGTCGCCCCCGCCCTGATCCTTTACGTAACACTGTTGGACGGTCAGAGCTTCGGCTGGATCATCGCGCTGATCTACTCGGTCAGCATCGTGCTGCGACTGGCGCGGTTCAACACGCTGCTCGACGAAGACGACATCCCCGGCTACGAAAATGAGTACTTCACCGGTGTGCCTGCGCCCGCCGGCGCGCTGGTCGCGCTGACCCCGCTGGCAGCTACAGCCCAGTGGGGTGAGGGCTGGTGGTCGTCGTATCCCGTCGTCGTGGCATGGACAGTGCTCACCGCCGCCCTGATCGTCAGCAGGGTCCCCACATTGGCACTCAAGACTGTGTCCGTGCCCCCGCGCATGGCTGCAGGTCTGCTCGTCCTCGTGGCGCTCGCGGCGGCGGCCCTGGTGACCTACCCGTACATTCTGTTGATCGCCCTCATCGCGGCGTATCTCGTGCACATTCCCTTCGCGGTCCGTTCCAAGCGGTGGGTGGCCGCCCGACCCGAGACGTGGGACATCAAGCCCGCCGAGCGGCGCGCGATCCGCCGTCATCCCGCCGCCCGCGGGCGGCGGTCGGCGGCGCGACTCGGACTGCGTCGGCCCCGAGCTCAATAGAGCACCCCCGCACGTAGGCTCAACGGGTGACCTCACCGGAACTCGCGCTCACGGTCCGACTGAACACGTCGGCCGCCGACACTCGACGTGGCGTGGTGCGGCTACATCCGGAAGCCCTGGCCGCGCTCGGCATCCGCGAGTGGGACGCCATCTCGCTGGTTGGCGCCCGCCGGACCGCGGCGGTCGCCGGTCGAACGCCGTCCGGAACTCCCACCGGGACTGCGCTCCTCGATGACGTGACGCTGTCCAACGCAGGACTGTCCGAGAACAGCACCGTCGTCGTGACGCCGGTGACGGTCTACGGCGGGAAGACCGTGACGGTCAGCGGCTCGAACCTGGCAGTCAACTCCGTTTCCGATATCACCCTGCGCCAGGCGCTGCTCGGCAAGGTCCTCACCGTCGGCGACACCGTGTCGCTGCTCCCCCGCGACCTCGGCCCGGGAACGAGCACCCTCCCTGCCACCCAGGCTCTCTCGCGGACGTTCGGTGTCGCCTGGACGTCAGAGTTACTCACTGTGACCGGGGTCGATCCGACCGGTGGTCCGGTGAGCGTCCAACCCAACACCGCGGTCTACTGGGGCGAGGGTGCGCGCGCCACGACCTCCCCCACGACATCACGATCCGGCGCTTCCGCGACTCCCGCCGAAACCGCCGAGGTGCCGTCGGTTCCGGTCGAGGACCTGATCGGCGCCCACACCCAGGCGGCCAAACTCACCGAGTGGCTGGGGCTGGCGCTCGACGAACCCGAACTACTCCGGAAGCTGGGTGCCTCACCTCATCTGGGCGTGCTGGTGACCGGGCCAGCGGGAGTCGGCAAGGCGACTTTCGCCCGTTCGACGCTTGCCTCGCACCGGGTCGTGGAACTCGACGGACCGAGTGTCGGCGCGCTGGAGGCCGATTCACGGCTGCAGCGGGTCACGGTGGCCGCGGAGTCGATTCGCACCGGCGGCGTCCTCTTGATCACCGACATCGACGCCCTGCTGCCTTCCACCCCCGAACCCGTGTCGGCACTGATCGTCGATCAACTCCGCCGCGGCGTCGAGACTGTCGGGGTCGCGTTCGTTGCGACGACGGCGCACCCCGAATCGATAGATACCCGGTTACGCAGGCAAGACCTCTGCGACCGTGAACTCGCCCTCACGCTGCCCGTCGGCGCCACCCGCAAGGCGCTCCTGGAACTTCTCCTGCGAAAGGTTCCCACCGACGCGCTGTACCTAGACGCGGTCGCCGCCCGCACACCGGGGTTCGTCGTCGCCGACCTCGCCGCGCTGTGCCGGGAAGCGGCCCTGCGCGCCGCCTCGCGTGCCATCAAGAACCCGGCCGATCCGGCCCTGACACAGGACGACCTACTCGGCGCCCTCGACGTCATCCGCCCACTATCGCGAACGGGTAGCGAGGAACTCGCGATCGGCAGTCTCACTCTCGACGACGTCGGGGACATGGTGGAGACCAAACGGGCGCTGACCGAGGCGGTCCTGTGGCCGCTGCAGCACCCGGATTCGTTCACGCGACTGGGTGTGGATCCCCCGCGAGGAGTTCTGCTCTACGGACCGCCTGGCTGCGGCAAGACGTATCTCGTGAGGGCACTGGCAAGTTCGGGACACCTGAGTGTGCATTCCGTCAAAGGCGCCGAACTGATGGACAAGTGGGTGGGCTCGTCCGAGAAGGCGGTGCGCGAACTGTTCCAGCGAGCGCGCGATTCGGCACCGTCGCTGATCTTTCTCGACGAACTGGATGCCCTGGCCCCGCGACGTGGTCAAAGTTCCGACTCCGGGGTGTCCGATCGGGTGGTGGCCGCGCTGCTGACCGAACTCGACGGCGTCGAACCGCTTCGCGACGTGGTGGTTCTCGGCGCCACCAACCGGCCAGACCTCATCGACCCGGCACTGCTGCGCCCCGGCCGGCTCGAACGACTTGTGTTCGTGCCGCCGCCGGACGGCGACGCCCGCCGCGCGATCCTGCGGACATCCGGCAAGTCCGTCCCTCTCGCCGACGATGTCGATCTCGACGACATCGCCGACGACCTCGACGGCTACTCGGCCGCCGACTGCTCGGCGCTGCTACGCGAAGCCGCGATGGCCGCGATGCGCCGCGACATCGACGCCGCCGACGTCACCGCCGCCGACGTGGCCGAGGCACGCGAGAAAGTGCGGCCCTCACTCGATCCCGAGCAAGTGGCACACCTGAAGGACTACGCCGAGTCGCTCTGACAGGGTCGATATCACCAGAAACGGGATGGTCAGTTGCTGTGGGGCGCGTGAAGACCGCGGAGGAGCTGGCGCACGCCCTTTGCGGAAGGCTTCTACTTCCAGTCCCAGGGTGACTGGGACAGTCCGCTCGGCGCCTACCACGCCGGCGAATTTCAGTTCGTGGTTGTCCAGGCGTTCGAGTACGCCGTAGAGAACGGTATCGCTGTCCCGAAGCCATTCGTCGAGGCAGCCCTGGAGCTGATCATGCGGCCCTCCAACCTCAATGCCGACGACGTCAACGACGTCAACGCCGTCAACGCCGACGACGTCGAGTCGATCACGGATTCGATTCGGCAGCTTCGCGCCCGCCACCTGATCTAGCCGCACCCATCAACGTGTTCGGTGTTGGCAGCAGGTTTACGCTCTCCATGCCTACTGGCTCGAGTACGGTGGAAAAATGGACATCCGCGCACCCATCTCGGCCGCGGCGGCTGTCGCGTCCGGAGGGCTGGCCGGTTTCGTCCTCACCAATCCCCGCAACCGGGCATGGACCATCAACGCGTCGGATCGCGAGATCGACCGATGGCTCAGCAGCCAGCCGACGGGTGTCGTGGTGGCCCTGGTCCTGGCGGTCATCGCCGTGGCCGGTCTACAACGATCCGGCTCCCGGCGAGCATCGTGGCTACTGGCTGCCGTCTGTGCACTCGTCCTGACGAGCGTGGCCTGGGCAGTGCCCTATGCGAGCGGCATCGATACCCTGATCGCCCTGCACTTCGCCAAGACCGCGGCGGCCGGAATCCTGATGGGTTCAGTGGTCGCTGCGGTGTGGGGTCGCCGGGCACCGCAACTGGCACTGGCCCTCGGCGTCTCGACCGCATTCGTCCTCGCAAGTGCGCAACGACTGCCGCGCGCGGAGGCCGCCTACCTCGAGCCGGCGACAAGGAGTACGTCCACGATCGGCGAGCCTCCACTCTGGCTGCTGCTCGGCGTTCTCGTCCTCGCGCTCCTGGCAGCCGTCGCAGCTCAATCCCGGTTCCGGGTGCAAACACCCGACGGCACTGTCTTGTTGACCGCTCTGGTCGGCGCGCTGGTCCTTGCGGTCCTCAACCGACTACTCGGGGCGTGGATCGACGATCAGGAGTTCGGCGAGCCCATGACCGTGTGGCTGATCGTCGCGTTGTCCCTCGCGTTGATCCTGGCATGCACCGCCGTGATCGCGCACAGATTCACGCACGTCGACGGACGCTTCCTGCTGGCATCGACGGGTGTGGCTGCCGCGGCTATGCCCGTCCTCGACGACCTTCGGTCAACACCGGTGACGACGCCCGTGTCCGCCCTGCTCGTGGTGGGTGTTCTCGCACTCGCTGCGGGAATCGGTGTGGCGGTCCTAGTCCCGCCGCACCTTCGCAGACCCGAGTGGGGACTCTGCCTCACCGCCCTCGTTTCGCTGGTGTCCGCGATCTGGCCCGCCTTCGGCGAGACCAGCGCCTCACTCCTGATCGAACTGCTCGTGCTGAACGTCGGGACAGGCTTCGCCCTTGCCACGGCCCTGCCGAGTTCGGCGTCCGTCGCCGCGCTCGGGTTCGTCCTGCCGTTCGCATCTCTGGTGTTCGTGGCCGCGACCACCATTCCACGCAGCAGAGTCGTCTACTCGGGTGAATACGATTCAGTGGGCGAGAGGATGGCGACCACCGGCTTCGACACCCGGTTGCCCTCAACGCCGGCTTCCGCGGCGGCGTCCGATCACCTCACGGGTTTGGCGATGTTGCTCGTGGTCGGCTTCTGCGTGTACTGGGTGCGTGAGCGGCACAGCGCGTGGGGCTACAGGGAGCCACGGGACTAGTCGAGCAGTCCGAGAGATTGCAGTCGGCGGAACACCAACATCGAACCCGGGGCCACCTCAGGCATCGTCGCGTACTCCCCGACGGTGAAGTACCGCAGTTCGGCAATCTCGCTCGTCGGCCGAGGTTCGACGCTCAGTTCGGCGAGGAAGCAAGTCATGTGCAGGTCCGTACCCACAGGGTGCCCGTAGGCAGGGGCCTCGAAAACGCCCAGTGGCTCGAGGGTGCCGTCTACGATTCCGGCATCGAGTTCCTCCCAGATCTCCCGATGCAACGCTTGTTCGGCGTTCTCGCCCGGGTCGATCTTGCCGCCTGCCATATAGAACGCGGTCTTCCCCACCGACCTCGTCTGCAGGAGTCTCCGGTCGCGGATGTGGGCGAGCGCGGCGGTTCGGATTCGTGCAGGCACGAGCACACGATAGAGCAGTCCGCGAGTGTGTTCATAACATACTTCGCCGATTTTCCGAGATCGTAGGTCCGGCTAACGAAGCCAGTAGGATGTACATGAAGCCCGACCCGCTGCCCACACGAACGGCTCTACGCAACCCGTTCGTCCCGACACCCCGCTGACCCCCGACGGAGTGCCTTTGCTCGCTGTTCTGCTAGCCCACGCCGTAGCCGCGGTTCTGTCTCCGCTTGTAGTGCGCAGGTTCGGCCGCAACGCTTTCTACCTTCTGTCCCTCGTTCCACTGGCTTCACTCGGGTGGGTGATCGCGCACTGGGGTACGGAGCAGACCCTCTCAATCCAGTGGATTCCCGGTTTGTCGATGAACATCGACTTCTGGTTCGATCCGCTGGCCGCGATCATGTCAGTCCTGGTGCTGGGCATCGGCACGCTCATCCTGGTCTATTGCGCCCGCTACTTCACCGACGACGAACCCAGGTTGGGAATCTTCGCCGCCGAGATGGTGGCGTTCGCCGGAGCCATGTTCGGCCTCGTCGCCAGCAACAACATGCTGCTGCTCTACACTTTCTGGGAACTGACGACGGTACTGTCGTTCCTGCTGGTCGGCCACTACGCCGAACGCGCGTCGAGTCGCCGGGCCGCGACTCAGGCGCTGCTCGTCACCACGGCGGGCGGGCTGGCCATGTTGGTCGGCATCATCATTCTCGGCCAGGTCGCGGGCACCTATAACCTGTCCGAGTTGATCGAGGTCGCACCGCGCGGATGGCTGCCCGGGGTCGCGATCGTGCTGGTTCTCGTCGGCGCATTATCGAAGTCTGCCATCGTCCCCCTGCACTTCTGGCTCCCCGGGGCGATGGCCGCCCCGACGCCGGTCAGCGGCTACCTGCACGCCGCGGCCATGGTGAAGGCCGGTATCTACCTGGTGGCCAGGTTGGCCCCCGGCTTCGCGGACGCGGCCCCCTGGAGGGGCACGATCATCACGCTCGGTGTGCTGACGATGGTTATTGGTGGATGGCGGGCCACGAGGTCGTTCGACCTGAAACTCCTCCTTGCGTTCGGCACGGTCAGTCAACTCGGTTTTATGATGGTTCTCGTCGGCCTCGGCACACGGGACGCAGCGCTGGCCGGCATGACGATGGTTGTGGCCCACGCGATGTTCAAGGCTGCACTGTTCATGGTGGTCGGCATCATCGACCACTCGGCTGGCACCCGCGACATCCGCAAACTCACGCATCTTGGTCGGCGCGCACCAGCGCTCATGGTGTTTGCCGCGTTGGCCGCGGCGAGCATGGCCGGTCTGCCCCCACTTCTGGGATTCATCGGCAAAGAAGCCGCTTTCGACTCCCTGCTGAGCACATCCGCCCTGACGGACCCTGCAAGATTCGTCACGGTCGGTGTGGTGGTGCTCGGTTCGATTCTCACGGTCGCCTACAGCGCGCGTTTCATGTGGGGAGCATTCGGACGGAAGGGGCATCACTCCCCGAGCACGGAAGTGCAGAATATGCATCTCCCCGGGGCCGGTTTCCTCGCCGCACCCGCGATTCTCTCCGTTCTGGGTCTGGCCGCCGGACTCATGTCGCCACAACTCGAGAAGCTACTGACGCCCTACTCCCATACTCTGCCCGCCGAGGGCGCCTCCGACTACCATCTTGCGTTGTGGCACGGCGTCAACACCGTTCTGCTGCTCACGCTGCTGGTGATCGCTGCCGGAACCGCCATGTTCGTCGCACAACGCTGGGCCAGGCGTGTACGGTTCGAGCACCTGCCACTCGGCAACGCCGACCGGATCTACGACGCAACTTTGCGCGGCATGGACGCGCTGTCGATGCGACTGACGGGTGCCACGCAGCGCGGTTCACTCCCCCTCACCCAGGCGACCATTCTCGGAACGCTCGTCGTGGTTCCGCTGGCGCTGCTCGTGATCGGCACCAGGACCGGCGCCGACGTCCGACTGTGGGATTCGTCGATGCAGTTCGTGATCGGCCTGATGATGGTGGCAGCCGGGTTTGCCGCGACCGTGATGCGTAACCGCCTGGCCAGCGTGATCCTGGTCGGCCTCAGTGGGTACGGATGCGGTGTTCTCTTCGCCCTCCACGGCGCACCCGATCTCGCGCTCACCCAGTTCCTGGTGGAGACGCTGACGCTCGTCATCTTCGTGCTCGTCTTCCGGAAGTTGCCGGCCGAAGTGGACGAGCGGAGATCTATCGGGTTCAAGATTCCGCGGGCTCTGCTGGCCGTAGCGGTCGGTGCCACTATCACCACCATCGGGGCGTACGCGATCAACGCCCGCAACACCACGCCAATCTATGAGAGGCTCCCCGACGCCGCCTACTACCTCGGCAACGGCAAGAACGTGGTGAACGTCCTGCTCGTCGACATCCGCGCCTGGGACACACTCGGCGAAATTTCGGTGCTACTCGTCGCCGCCACCGGCGTCGCGAGCTTGGTATTCCGCAACCGCCGATTCGGCAGCGCACCGCGGGTGTCCGACGCAACCGCAGTCGAAGCTGAGTCGGCGACGTCGCACTCCTCCGAGACCACATGGCTACTCGGCGGAGATCTGATCGATCCGAAACACCGGTCGCTGGTCGTCGAGGTGACGACCCGGCTGATCTTCCCGGCCATCATGGTGCTGTCGATCTACTTCTTTTTCGCCGGCCACAACGCTCCCGGCGGCGGCTTCGCCGGCGGACTGACGGCCGGACTCGCGCTGGTGCTGCGCTATCTCGCGGGTGGGCGATACGAACTCGGCGAGACGGTGCCGATCGACGCCGGCAAGATCCTCGGCCTGGGCCTGACCCTGGCCGCTGGTACCGCAGTGGCATCGCTGTTCTTCGGCGCCCCAGCGCTGTCCTCCGCGGTCTTCGAGGTGACACTGCCGCTGATCGGTGACGTCAAGATGGTCACGTCGCTCTTCTTCGACCTGGGTGTGTATCTCATCGTGGTCGGTCTCGTACTCGACGTCCTCCGCAGCCTGGGAGCCCGCCTCGACGCCAAGATCGAGGTGAAGCGATGAGCGCCGACATCGGATTTCTGGTCATCATCGGCGCGCTGCTGTCGGCCGGCACTTACCTGCTCATCGAGCGCAGCATCACGCGGATGCTGCTGGGACTGCTGCTGTTCGGCAACGGGATCAATCTTCTGATCCTGACGTCGGGGGGCGCAGACGGAAACCCGCCGATCGTCGGTCGTGAGTCGATTCACGAGTCGATTGCCGATCCACTGGCGCAGGCGATAATCCTGACGGCGATCGTCATCACGATGGGTATCGCCGGATTCGTCCTCGCGCTCGCCTACCGCTCGTTCACGATCACCACCCAGGACGCCGTCGAGAACGACCCCGAGGACACCAAGGTCCTGCGGCGGCGTTCACCCGCCGAAGCACCCGGCCGCGACCGCTCGGACGACCCGGTCACCGGTGAGCCCAGCTTCAGCGGCGACGCATTCGACAAGGACGGCAACCCCATTCCCCTGGATAAACTGAAGAACCTTGAGGACCTCGAATCTTATGAGGATCTCCACGAGGGCGACTTCGACGACGGAGAAGGCGACGACGGAGAAGACACGGACACGGCCGGGATCGGGGAGAAGTCGTGACCATTTCCCCGAACATCATCACGACCCTCGCGCCACTGCCCGTCCTGGTACCGATGCTCGCGGCCGCGGCCACGTTGGTTCTCGGTCGTCGTCCTCGCGCCCAGCAAATCATCACACTCCTCGCACTGATCACAGTGCTCATCGTGTCCGGACTGCTGCTCTTCCTCGCCGACCGCGACGGAACGACGGCGATCCAGGTGGGCGGGTGGGAATCCCCGATCGGGATCACGCTGGTGGTCGACCGACTGTCTGCGATGATGCTGGTGGTCTCATCGATCGTGCTGCTCGCCGTCATGGCGTACGCCGTCGGTCAGGGCATCCGCGACGGCAGCGACGACCAACCCGTCTCCATATTCCTGCCCACCTATCTGGCGATGACGGCAGGAATTTCCAACGCATTCCTCGCCGGCGACCTGTTCAACCTCTTCGTCGGGTTCGAGGTGCTGCTCGCCGCGAGTTTCGTGCTGCTGACGCTCGGGGCGAGTGCCGACCGGGTCCGCGCGGGTGTGTCGTACGTGATGGTGTCGATGCTGTCCTCGCTGATCTTCCTGGCCGGCATCGCCTTCGCTTACGCCGCCACCGGCACACTCAATCTCGCCGACATGGCTACCCGCCTAGACGACATCCCGTCCGGGACGCGCGCGGCGATCTTCGGCGTACTGCTCGTGGCGTTCGGCATCAAGGCCGCGGTGTTTCCGTTGTCGGCGTGGCTGCCCGACTCCTATCCCACCGCGCCTGCCCCCATCACCGCCGTGTTCGCCGGACTACTGACCAAGGTCGGTGTGTACGCGATCATTCGCACGCATTCGCTGCTCTTCCCGCAGGGCGAACTCGACAACGTGCTGATGATTTGCGGGTTGTTGACGATGCTTGTCGGCATCCTCGGTGCTATCGCGCAGACCGACATCAAACGTCTGCTGTCCTTCACGCTGGTCAGTCATATCGGCTACATGGTGTTCGGCATTGCGCTGTCCACGCAGGAGGGGCTCTCGGGCGCCATCTACTACGTGGCCCACCACATCCTCGTGCAGACCACACTCTTCCTGGTGGTCGGTCTGATCGAACGGCAAGCAGGGTCTTCGTCGCTGCGTCGCCTCGGCGGGCTTGCCGCAGCCAGCCCGGTCCTCGCCATCGTGTTCCTCGTACCGGCGCTCAACCTCGGTGGAATTCCTCCGTTCTCCGGATTCATCGGCAAGGTCGCACTGCTGCAGGCCGGTGCCGCGGACGGGAGCGCTCTGGCATGGGTTCTCGTCGCCGGCGGCACCGTCACCAGCCTGCTGACGCTCTACGTCGTCGCGCGCGTGTGGACCAAGGCCTTCTGGCGGGCCCGGGCAGACGCCCCGGAAGGTGATCTCGCGGATGTCAGCCCGTCCGCACTGCTCGACGAGTCAGCGGCCGACATCGCCTACGACGACCGCGCCGACGTGGGCCGCATGCCTGCAATGATGTTGATACCCACCATCGCACTCGTCGCGGTGGGGGTGGCGATGACGGTCTTCGCTGGGCAGATCATCCACATCAGCGATCGCGCGGCGAGCGATCTGCAGGACCGCTCGATCTACATCGACGCAGTCCTCGGCGGTCACCACGGCGGCGAAGCACAGGAGGCACCTCGATGAAGCGCGATAGACTGCTCCACCTCGGTTCGCTGCTGTGGCTGACGGGGGTGTGGATCCTGCTGTGGGGCAACGTGAGTGTCGGCAACATCATCGGCGGGCTCGCCGTGGGCTCCCTCATCACCGTGCTCATGCCTCTGCCGCGAATGCCGGTGGAGGGTCGTGTGCACGTCCTTCCCCTGCTTCATTTGACGGTGATGTTCGCGTACTACTCGATCCAGTCCAGCCTCCAGGTTGCGTGGCTCGCGCTCCGGCCCGGCCCATTGCCTGCCACTGGCGTTCGGCGCTACCAACTGGGTATCAAGTCGGACCTGGTGCTGACCCTGTGCGTCGATGTCCTCAACCACATTCCGGGCACCATGGTTCTCGAGATCGACCAGGTCAAGCGGGTTGTCTACGTCCACGTCCTGGACATGGGCTCCGAGAAGGCAGTCAGCCACTTTTATCACACGGTCGCACAATTGGAACGGTTGTTCATCGCAGCCTTCGAGCGCGACTCGGACTGGAAGCCGAGCACCTGGCGAAACCGTGACCACGAGTACGACGACCACACGCAGGAGGGTAACTGATGATAGTCGTCTCGGTCATTTCCGGGATCATCCTGGTCGTCGCCGCATTGCTGACAACGTATCGTCTCCTGGACGGTCCCAATTCGCTGGATCGGCTCGTCGCGCTGGACACTTTGATCGCGCTCTCCATGTGCGGGCTCGCCGTGTGGGCCGCCTACACCGGAGACTCCACGATCGTGCCCGCCATCGTCGCGCTGTCACTGATGGGCTTCATCGGTTCGATTTCGGTGCCCCGCTTCCGGGTGCGCGACAAGTGAACACCGTGTTGAACGTCATCGGTGCCACGCTGATGCTGTGCGGTGCCCTGTTCAGCCTGACGGCCGCCATCGCCATCGTGCGCTTCCCGGACACTCTGCGACGCATGCACGCCGCCACCAAACCTCAGGTGGTCGGTCTTATCATGGTTCTCGTCGGAACCGTCATCGAACTCCGTGGCAACGTAGACATCTGGATGCTGATCCTGGCTTGCATCTTCACCCTGTTCACCGCTCCGGTCATCGCACACAGGGTCGGCCGGGTGGCCTACCGGGAGCAACAGGGGCAGGCCGGGGCGGCGAGACCGCCAAATGTAGACAATCCTTGAGCGCCCGCAGAGTGTAGATAACCCGTGAATGGGAGTGAACGAGCACTCCTACCCTGGAAAGCGTTTCACCTCCCGAGCTCTTTCACCAGCGCGCCGACCACAGCCACCAGATCGCCTCCCGTCGCCGCAGCGACGCGACGTTGCCGCTGGTAGGAGGCACCCCGGTGTGGAATCTCTGCGACAGTGGCCAATTCGTCCGCGCAGCCGAGACGAGCGGCGGTCGGTGCCAGCTTCTCGAGCAGGTCGTTCAGGTCGTCGGTGACGGGGCGCTCGTTGCAGTCCTCGTCGAGAATGATTTCGGCATCGAGCCCGTACCGAGCGGCCCGCCACTTGTTCTCCTTCACGTGCCACGGCTGTAGGTTCGGCAGCGTCTCCCCCGCCTCGAAACGCCGGTCCAGATCGACGATCAGGCAGTGCACGAGGGCGACGAGGGAACTGAGTTCGGCGCGCGTCGAGATGCCGTCGAAAACACGGACCTCGATTGTGCCCCAGCGTGGCGCGGGCCTTATGTCCCAATGCATCCCACTGATCTTGGTGATAACACCGGTCTTCATCTGGTCGCTGATGAAGTCTTCGTACTCCGCCCAATTCGCGAACTGGTACGGTAGCCCGGCCGTGGGTAGTTGTTGGAACATCAGCGCACGGTTGCTCGCATACCCGGTGTCTACTCCCCCCCACATGGGCGAGGACGCGGACAACGCCAGCAGATGTGGATACCGCTGCAACAGGGCGTTGAGTATCGGGAACACCTTCAGCGGCGAGGACACACCGACATGCACGTGCACACCCCAGATCAGCATCTGACGGCCCCACCACTGGGTACGTTCGATCAGCTCATCATAATCCGGTGTGCGCGTGACCAATTGGGTGGACCACTGCGCGAACGGGTGCGTTCCCGCGCAGATGAGATCGACCCCTAGCGGGTTCGCCGCGCGACGCAACAGGTCGAGCGACTCGCCCAGGTCGTCCATCGCCTCACCGACGGTGGAGTGAATGCCGGTGACGAGTTCGACTGTGTTGCGCAGCAGCTCTTTGGTGATGCGTGGGTTTCCCGGGCCAGCCAGATCCGCCACCGCGGCGAACACTTCCGCAGCCGTGTTAGAGAGGTCTCGCGTGACCCTGTCGACCAGCGCGATCTCCCACTCGACACCCAGTGTCGGCCGCGGGGATCCAGGAAAGGAAACTACCACGATACCGATCCAACCACAGGCCCATGGTGTGTGGCAGCACACCGGCATCCCGGCATTTACCGGGATGTCACACCACCTCAGCTCGCGTCGATGACACCGCAGGCTACCCGGGAGCCTGCGTCCCCTGTATTCAGGGTCTCCTGATCCGGAGCGGGTGCGTAACGGGCCGGGATGTTGCCGAAGTTGTCGGGACCCGAGTGGATCATGACCGCGGTACCGATATCACCGTTCTTCAGATCCTCGACCGTGAAGGCATCGGTGGTCGTGACCAATTCGGCCGTACCATCGGCCAGCACCTGCAGCGAAGTGAGGTCGCCGCTGGAGGGGTGACCCGAGCGATCCTCGGCCTGGAAGTGCCCGCCCGCTGATAGGAAGTCTCCCGGTGCGCCGCCTGCCGGTGCAACCGAGTTCGGCTCGCACTTTCCGACCGAATGAACATGGAAGCCGTGAAATCCGGGCGTCTGACCCTCGACCGACACAGTGACCACGACGTGGCTGCCGTCCTGCCGGAACGTGGCAGTACCCACTTCGGCGCCTTCCGCGTCCTCGAGCGTCGCGGTAGCTGCGCCGCTCGCACCGGACTCACCCGAACCGCTCGCGGCGTCGCCGGGAACGCCTGCAGCACTGGGATCCGCAGCGCCCGTCCAGACCGGAGGGGTGGTACCGGGAACGTCGGTCGGTTCCTCGCTGTTGCTGCATGCGGCCAACCCGAGTGCTGCAATTGCCACCACCGGGGTGACACTGCGCCAGGGCATCCGCCGGGAAGAACTCGAGGCCATCAAACCGCTCCTTTTGAGGTGGCGAAGAACTGCGACTGATCATAACTGCAGCGCTGCGCGCACCGCCGTCCGGTCTCCTACCCGGTGGTGACGATAACGATCACACCTGGGGACAAGTCTTCGATACCCGGAATCCGCGGCGCAGCGGATACCCCGAGTTGGGCGGCGATCTCCGTGGCCGCCTCTTGCTCAGCAGCGGAAGTTCCGTAGTACACCGTGGTTTCGGAGATGTCGCTGTCGCTGAAGTTGCCCGTTTCCGACACCGTCCAGCCCAAGTCCGTCAGCCTGGTGGCGGTCTCCGCAGCAAGACCGGTGACATCGCTGTTGTTGAACACCTGCACCGAGACCGACCTCGCATCGGCGGACTCGGGCGTGGTCGTACTGGTCGTGGTCGTGGTCGTGATCGTGGTCGTGACCGAGGCGGTGGTGGTCTCTTCTGAGTCCGAACCGGCGAGGGAGGCGAATCCGAGACCTGCGAACAGAATCGCGAGGGCAATCAGCACCATCGCGAGGGCACGCAACGGCGGGCCGGACGATTCAGGTTTCGGAGTACTCACGATGTCGACCTTAGCGACTGGGCGCTATGTGACGTCGAATCCGAGGCGACGCGCCGCGCGGGCTTTCTGCCTGCTCGCACGTAACCTGCGTAGCCGCTTCACGAGCATCGGATCTGCGGCGAGGGACTCGTGCCGGTCTACCAGTGCGTTGAGGACTTGGTAATATCTGGTCGCGGACATATCGAACAGTTCTTTGATCGCGTCTTCCTTGGCGCCGGCGTACTTCCACCATTGGCGCTCGAAAGACAGGATGTCGCGCTCCCGACGTGTGAGACCGTCGTCACCGATCTCGTCGGCCCCCGCGAAGTTGTTCTCGTCGGTGCGCTCAGACTGATTCTGATTACGCGCTGTTGCGCCGTCCATCTCACTCCTCGACTAGCTCTCGCTCGATCTCAGCGAATCCACGTTCCCCCGACCCCCCGATCGCGTGGTCGACCGAGGAACGAATTACACTGTTGTATTTCAGTGACTATTCAACCATGACGAAGGCCCCAGGCAGTGCCATCGACTCGGGCGCGCCGCACTATCCTTGGCAACCATGGCCATCCTCCCCATCCGGATCGTGGGCGACCCGGTACTGCACGAACCGACTCAGACGGTATCCCAGTCACCTGCGGAACTCGCTGATCTCATCGCCGACCTGTACGACACTATGGACGCCGCCAACGGTGTCGGTCTCGCCGCCAACCAGGTCGGACTACCACTGCGATTATTCGTGTACGACTGCCCGGACAAGCGGGAGAACGGCCGAACCAACAGCCATCGGGGCTGCGTCGTCAACCCCGTCCTCGAAACCTCGGAGCGGCCGGAGACCATGCCGGACCCCGACGACGACCTCGAGGGTTGCCTCTCCGTGCCGGGCGAGCAATTCCCCACCGGACGAGCCGATTGGGCGAAGGTCACAGGCACGGACGCCGACGGCGCTCCCATCGAGATCGAGGGCCACGATCTCTTCGCCCGTATGCTCCAGCACGAGGTGGGCCATCTCGACGGTCTCCTCTACGTCGACATGCTGATCGGCCGCAACGCACGTGACGCGAAGAAAACCATCAAGCGCGCCGGCTGGGGCGTTCCCGATCTCAGTTGGGTACCGGGAACGGTCGAAGACCCATTCGGGCATGACGACTGAAGTTCCGCTCGGTAGCCGGGTGGTAATGCGGTACGCGTTGCCTCCAGGCCACAGCCATCCGATGACCGACGTCATCGGGATCTTGGAAAGTATCGAACCGTTCGTGATCGTCCGCTCGGCGCACGGCACCGTAGTCGAGGTGGCACCCGAGCGTGTGCTCGCGCTCAAGGCGGTTTCCGCACGTCCGGTGCGGACGAGCGAGATCCGTTCCCTCGAACTCGCCTCCGCCGACGGTTGGCCGGGTGTCGAGCACGCGTGGATCGACGGGTGGCTCGCCCGGTACGGACAAGGCTTCACCGGACGCGCGAACTCGGCGACCCCACTCGGCGATCCGGGAACAGTCGGGAATCTGAACGACTCTTCCCGTGGAAGCACACTCGCGCGTCTTCGGGCCTGGTACGACGAACGCGGCCTTCCGCTGAGGTTGCTGATCCCGGATCGACTGGCGGACGTTCCGCTCGGCTGGAACGTCCGCGACGAAGTGGTCGTGATGGCAGCCGACATCGAAAGCCTGGCGCTACCGCAAGGACCGAGGTCCGCCATCGTGGCCGATCACCCCGATCCCAAGTGGCTCGCCCTGTACCACTACCGCGGGTCGGCACCCAACTTCGCGGTGGACGTGCTGAACTCGGTCAACAACGGCAGCCTCGGCTTCGGCCGGATCGAAGCAGCCGATTCGGCTCTCCTCGCGGTCGCGCGTGGTTCCGTGACGTCCGCACCGGACGGTCGTCTCCGGGTAGGCCTCACCGCAGTCGAGGTGGCCGAGGCTCACCGTCGGCAGGGGATCGGCACCCTGATCTGCGGAGACATGATCAACTGGGGGCGCGAACGCGGTGCCACTCAGGCGTACCTTCAAGTCGCCGGGGAGAATGAGGGCGCCCAGGCGATGTACCGCAGCATCGGCTTCCTCGCGCACCATCACTACCGCTACGCCACCGAACCCGGCGGCAGGCGACGTGTCGGGAGCGGGCGCTAGTCTGGCTATCGTGCGTATTGCAACCTGGAACGTGAACTCTGTTCGTGCCCGCACCGACCGGATTCTGGACTGGCTCCAGCGGACCGACACCGACGTGCTGGCGATGCAGGAAACCAAATGTAAGGACGAGCAGTTTCCGTACGAGCGGTTCCGCGAAGTTGGGTACGAGGTGACGCACGTCGGCCTCAGCCAATGGAACGGTGTTGCGATCGCGTCTCGCGTCGGGATCGACAACGTGCAGATCGGCTTCGAGGATCAACCCGGGTTCCACAAAGATCCGGAGGTGGCACCCGCAGAGGAAGCGCGTGCGATCGGCGCAACGTGCAACGGCGTCCGGGTGTGGAGCCTCTACGTGCCGAACGGCCGCGAACTTGCCGACCCGCACTACACGTACAAGCTCGACTGGCTGGCGAAACTGCATGCCGACGCGGTCGGGTGGTTGGAGAAGAACCCGGACGAGCAGATCGCGCTGGTCGGCGACTGGAACGTGGCCCCCACCGACGAGGATGTGTGGGATCCGGCGCTTTTCGAGGGCAGAACCCACACGTCCGCACGCGAGCGTAAGGCATTCCAGGCGTTCGTCGAGTCGGGGTTCGCAGACGTTGTCCGGCCCCACACTCCGGGCCCCGGTGTCTATACCTACTGGGACTACACCCAGTTGCGATTCCCGAAAAAGCAGGGCATGCGCATCGACTTCGTGCTGGGTTCACCCGCCCTCGCTGACCGTGTCGACAAAGCCGAGATCGATCGGGGCGAGCGCAAGGGCAAGGGCGCTAGCGACCATGCGCCGGTCATCGTGGACCTCAGCGACTGAGAACGCGTCGGTCCCGTCGCAGACACAGCGTTGTCGCAGACACAGCGTTGTCGCAGATACAGCTGGCACGCTGCTCGGTTCAACGCTAGTCGGCCACCATCACGTCCAGGCGTTCCGGGTTCAGCGCCAGGTAGTGTTGCACATACGTGCAGATGGTACGCACTTTCCAGCCACGTGTACGGGCCGACTCCAAAGCCTCGCGCACGAGGACCGCGGCAAGTCCACGACCGCCGAATTCTTCCTTGACGACGGTGTGCATGAAAGCAATCACCTCGCCGGACGTGGTGGTGAATCCAGGGATTTCACTCTCGTCTCGATAGCCGAGGATGCCGACCAGCTCGTCCCCGAGCCACAGATCGAATCGTTCATGTGCAGGGTTGTCGAGCACGCGAGCATCGCTGATATTCACGCTCCCCAATGACTCGGAACCGTCCAAAATGTGATTCATGCCACTATGAAAGCAGCAAGACGGCATTCTGGCTAGTGCCATTTCGGTTTCGTTGCCGAGAGGTGGTCCGAACGTGGCCGGACCGTCGTCAGCACTCGACCGGGGCGATGAGATCGCGGTACTCGGGATGGGCAGAGACGAAACGCTGCACGTACTTGCATACGGGCCGCACCTGCCAGCCGTAACGTCGGGCGAGATCGAGCGAGCCCCCAACCATGACGCCCGCGAGTCCGCGGTGACCGAAATCCTCCACGATCACTGTGT
This sequence comes from Rhodococcus marinonascens NBRC 14363, assembly GCF_001894885.1. Classification (GTDB taxonomy): domain Bacteria; phylum Actinomycetota; class Actinomycetes; order Mycobacteriales; family Mycobacteriaceae; genus Rhodococcus_F; species Rhodococcus_F marinonascens. The sequence continues at coordinate 24,021 of NZ_BCXB01000029.1, read as the reverse complement.
GCATGAAGGAGATGACCGGCCGCCGCCGGGACGCGATGAGCGGTCTCGCTTCCGCCACGCCCATTCCCACGCCCCCAGATGCCGCGAGGTCAAAATATCCGAGAATCCCGACCAGATCACCACTCAGACGTAGTTCGAAGCGATTCTGATCGGAATTGTCTATCACGTCCACGACCTGCTGGTCCATCAGCATTTCGACCTCCTAGGGTATGCGTCCGTAACCAAGTTGTGACGCGACTCACCCTTTATACCGATGCCGCTCACCCCTGTCCAAGTTTCTCTCAGATGAGTTGTCACAGAGATTTCGTATGTGTCCATTGAACAACTACACCTGGTGACGGTCGGGAGGCCGCCACAGCCTCACACGTGCCGGAGCCGCCACAGCGGGGAGACGGGACCATGCCCGCCGCCCAGATCATAGGATGCTTCCAGGCACTTGGTGACCCATTCCTTGCCGAATGCCACCGCGTCGGGCACCGACCACCCGTGAGCCAGGGCGCTCGCGATCGCCGCGGCGAGCGTGTCGCCGGCGCCGTGGTCGTTGCCGGTGTCGAGGCGGGGGCTGGTAAACTCGACGAAGCTGTCGCCGTCGAACAGCAAGTCGGTGCTCGACGCCGAGGTGCGGAGGTGACCGCCTTTGACGATCGACCACTGCGCTCCCAGCGCGTGGAGCGCCTCGGCCGCCCGGCGTGCGGTCGTGTCGTCCACGACTTCGATGCCGGTGATCAACCGGATCTCGTCGAGGTTCGGCGTCACCACCGTGGCGATCGGTATAAGCGTGTTTCGTACGGCATCGAGTGCCTCGTCGTGCAGGAGCGAATCCCCATGCATCGACGCGCACACGGGGTCCACAACGAGCGGGACCGGTTGATCGCGGCCGATCCCGACCTCGGTGCATACGGCGGCGACGGCTTCGATGATCGCTGTCGAAGCCAGCATGCCTGTCTTCGCCGCGCCGATCCCGATGTCGTCGACGACGCAGCGCACCTGCGCGGCCACCGTTTCCGGGGGAATTTCGTGGAATCCGCTGACGCCCACCGAGTTCTGCACCGTCACCGCCGCGACCGCGACGCACGCGTGGACGCCACACAGTGCCATCGTCCGCGAGTCCGCCTGGATCCCGGCACCACCACCAGAATCGGTACCGGCGATGGTGAGGACACGAACAGGAGTCTGGCCGTCGGGGGTCAGGGGCAGCAGTTTCACAGAATGAACCTTACCGATTCCCCGTGGTGCCGGATTCGCCGGAATCACACTCGAGGCGCCACGTCAGGTCACTTCAGCCTGCAGTGCCCCGGCGCCCACCCCGACGACGTCGAGCCGATCGTGGATTCGATCAAGAGGCTCCCCGGCCGGCATTCGGCCTGATCGAGAGCCACACCCCGCCAACCTCGTAGCGCCCGTACCGCGGGGTTTTTCATGCCCGCGGACTGTCGTCCTACCCGGAAGATGGGGTGGAAATCCTCCAGGCCAGTTTTCCGGTGTGCAGCAACGGCGTGATCGAGAATGTGGAAGGCGGCGGGAAAGTGTCTCGGGACTTCGATCAGCCCTGCTCGAGATAGTCTCGCGGACATGATGTCCGACATCGAATTCAAAGAGGTCGCAAGGGGGATCATCACCGCTCTGCGACCACGCTTCGACGACTGCCGGGCGGATCACATCGACAGTGAGATGGGTGGTGGAGAATTCTTCATCGCCGTCGACGACGCACTCCAAGCTGCCGCGCTCGCCCGATACCCGGCAGCTGCCGCCGTGTTCCGGGACGTCGACCGCATCCTCGCCGACCTCGAGCCCGCCTTGAAGGACTACCAGAGGCTCGTCCGATGGTCCACACAGATACCGCGCGCTGACATGGCCTGACCTGGCCACACCACCCAGTAGCACCGTGCTGCGGGTTTTTTCATGCCTACCCTCGTTTGCTGGTGACGGATCACTCCCCGGCCCGCGCCTTCACCCGATCCTCTCCGGTAGGGACACCGTTCGGACCCGCGAGCGACTCCGCGTACACCCCAACCGCGTAGGCGACGGCAGTTGCGTTTTTGGCCAGGACAAGCGGGTCGACGTTGTCGATGGTGTCACTCGGGCCGTGGTAATTCAGGTCGAACGGCACGTCCGCGTTGCCGCCCCACTTTTCGACCTGCTCGACGGTTTTTCTCTGTTCGGCGCCGCTGAACACGCCCCCTGCCGGAATATCGTGGTCGAGGAAGGGGGCGTAGTCGGATCGACCATCGAATGCGGCGCCTTCCACGAGGGTGCCACCGCCCTCCAGGAATTCGATGAACGTCCGCTCGATGCCCGCGGAACCCTCAGGGCCGGGACCACCCCCGAGCCTGTCGGAGTCGTCGCCGTCATAAGCCATGTAGGCAGCATTCTCCGAACCGAGCATGTCGAAGTTCATATACAGCGCGATGTCGTTGCGCTCAGCATCGCTGAGACCATTCACGTAGGCCTTCGAGCCGAGCAAACCCTGTTCCTCGGCACCCCAGAACGCAAAACGCACCGCATTCGCACTGTCGGGTGAGGAACCCAACTGGACGGCCGTTTCAAGGGTCGCGGCCACGCCGCTACCGTTGTCGTTGATACCGGGGCCGTCCGGGACGCTGTCCAGGTGGGCGCCGACCATTACGACGTTGTCGGTCGCGCCGGTCTCGGTCTGGGCGATGACGTTGCGGGCCGTGTCCGACTCGGTGCCGGTGTCCAGCGTGAGCGTCACGTCGCCCCCTGCCTGTTCAAGTGCAGCCCCATCCGCCGTGCTCACGCCACCGGTGGGGATCTTTCCTGCCTCCGGGTCACCCAGAGTTGCGTCGCTGAGCGGCCCTTCCTCGTTGTTGACGACAATGACGGCAGCGGCGCCTCGATCAGCGGCGACCTGCTGCTTGTCTGCGAATGGGCATACACCACGGTCCACCAAAACGATTGCCCCGGTGAGGTCGAGGCCGTCGTAGTCCGTGGCCTCACACCCGGGACTCTCCTCCTTCGGCGCGGAAACCAGGCGGCTGGCGATCCCTTCGGGCCCGGTCGACGGCGAATAGGTCAGCGCATTCACCTCGAAGTCAAGGTCCCCCGACGTCAAGGTCGCGGCGTTCACGTCGAACTTCTGGAACTCGAACTCCGGCGTCTGTACATCGAAGCCGTTGTCTTCCAGAACTTGGGCCACGTAGTCGACGCTGGCGTCGTACCCGGAAGTTCCCGATGCGCGGTTGCCGTCGTTGTCGTCGGCGATCATCTGCAGTTTCTCCAGGTGCTCCATCACGCCGGCCTCGGTGACCGAGGCGGCGAGCGCGCTCGCGTCGACTGGCGGTGCACCGGATTGTGTCTCCGTTGTACACCCTGCCAGTGCGAGCGCACCGGCCACTCCGACCGCCAAAACTGCCCTTTGCCGCATGGCGGGAAGCCTAGCCGAGAAATCACCTGATGGCCGGGGCGAGAGGGTTTCATCCCGGCCATCAGGTATTTCAAGCGTCGCGCTTGTTCACGACCACCAAGCTGGCACCGAAGATCACCACGACCACTACCGCGAAGTAAAGGAGGCTGCCCCACGGACCCCAGTGGAAGTTGGTCCCCTGGGTCGCCCCCAGGAAGTGGTTGGCGTTGAGGAACGGCAGGAAGGGCATGATCTTCTCGCCGAATGAGCCGAACAGGTTGAACAGGTTCTCGATCAGCAGCGGCCACAGCAGCAGCAGCGCGATCGCGCCCGCCGACTGACGCAGCAGTGCACCGACACCGACCGCGAGCACGACACACAAGAACGCGTAGATCGGCACCCCGTAGATCGACCGCCACGAGGCGTTGTCCGACAGCGAGAGGGCAGCTCCCGCCTCGGCCCCCGCAGTCGCCTTCGCGATGGCGTAGGCGCCGAACGTCAGCACGAAGGTCAGCACGGCGCCGAACACCCCGATCAGACCGGCCTTTGCGATCAGCACGGATGCCCGGTTGGGGATGGCCTGGAATGTGGTGCGGATGACCCCGAACCTGTATTCACTGGTCACCGCGAGCGTGGCCAGGATCATGAGGACGAGCACACCGAACCCGGAAACACCTAAGACCGCGTCGGACATCTGAGGAAGGAAGGGTTCGAAGTTTGGTTCCTCACCCGCAGCGATCTGGTTGTTGACGGAATTGATGCCGGCCTTGGTGGTTAACCCGATGACTGCCGCGAGGCCGAGGCCCAGCACGATGATGATTGCCGTGCACCACCACGGCGACCGCGTCGAGGTGATCTTTATCCGTTCGGCATTGAGAACAGCCATTACAGCGAACCTTTCATCTCATCGACGCTCTCCGCGTGGTACTGCACGTCGTCTCCGGTCAATTTCATGAATGCCTCCTCGAGCGATCCGCGCTGAGATGCCAACTCGTGCAGGACGATGCCCTCGGAACCGGCGACAGCGCCGATCACCTCGGTGGACGAATCCACGACCAGAAGAGCCTTCTGTCCGCCCGATCCGTCCTCCCGGACGGTGAGGCCCTTGGAGGTCAAGGCGCTCCGCAGCGCGTCCAACTGTGGACTGCGCACCCGGACAGTCGATTCCGAGGACTTGTTAACAAATTCCGACACCGTGGTGTCGGCAATCAGACGCCCGCGCCCGATCACCACCAGATGTTCTGCAGTCAAGGCCATCTCAGAGAGCAGGTGGCTCGAAACCAGAACGGTGCGCCCCTCGGCCGCGAGGCGCTGCATGAAGTTGCGGATCCAATGGATGCCCTCCGGGTCGAGACCGTTGACCGGTTCGTCGAACAGCAGCACCTTGGGGTCGCCGAGCAGCGTCGCGGCCAAGCCGAGGCGCTGGGACATGCCGAGCGAGAACCCGCCCGCCTTCTTCCCTGCCACCTCGCTGAGCCCGACGAGGTGCAGCACCTCGTCGACCCGGCTCTTGGGCAGTGAGTTGGACGCGGCCATCCACTGCAGGTGGGCGCGGGCGGAGCGGTTGGGGTGCACCCATTTCGCGTCGAGAAGTGCCCCCACCGTCCGCAGCGGTTGCACCAATTCGCTGTACGGTTTGCCGTCTATCAACGCGCTGCCGGCCGCCGGCCGGTCCAGCCCGAGGATCATGCGCATCGTCGTCGATTTTCCTGCACCGTTCGGGCCGAGGAAGCCGGTGACCATACCCGGCTTCACGGTGAACGTCAGGTTGTCCACCGCCTTCATCGCACCGAAGGTCTTAGTCAGTCCCTTCACTTCAATCATGATGAAAGGATGCCGGAACCACCGGTCGCGCGAATCGGCCACAGGTCTACTCCTGCTTCGTCCCCTGGTACCGGTCGCACCCTGAGTCCGACCCCGAGCCGACCCCGAGATCTAGGACGACGCCTGCGCCCAGAACCGCTTAGGAATGCGGCCGGCGTGACGTGCCTGGTAGCCCGCCACCACCGCCCCACGCATCGCCGACGCCATGAGTACCGGGTCCTTCGCCCTGGTCACTGCCGTGGCCAACAAAACGGCGTCGCAGCCCAGTTCCATGGCGCGAGTGGCGTCACTGGCCGTTCCGATGCCGGCGTCGAGGATGACGGGCACACCCACCCTCTCGACGATCATCTCGATGTTGTGCGGGTTCGCGATACCCAACCCGGTACCGATCGGCGAGCCCAGCGGCATCACGGCTGCACACCCAACTTCCTCTAGCCTGCGAGCCAGCACCGGATCGTCGGTGGTGTACGGCAGGACGACGAAGCCGTCGTCAACCAATTGCTCTGCAGCGCTGACTAACTCGATGACATCAGGCATCAGGGTGCGTTCGTCGGCGATGACCTCGAGCTTGACCCAATCGGTCTCGAGCGCCTCGCGGGCGAGTTGCGCCGTCAGTACCGCCTCGGCCGCACCGCGGCAGCCCGCGGTATTGGGCAGCGGGGCGATGTCAAGGCGGCGCAGCAGGTCCAGCACGCCGGTGCCGCCGGACACGTCGACGCGGCGGATCGCGACCGTGGTCAACTCCGTGCCGGACGCGACGAGAGCCTCCTCGAGGACTGTCAGGTTCGCGGCGCCGCCGGTACCCATGATCAACCGTGAACCGAACGTGCGGTCCGCGATCGTGAGTCCGTTCGGCGCAGCGAGCGCCCCGTCAGCCACCCTGTACCGCCGTGAGGATCTCAATCTCCCAGCCCCGAATCACAAACTCGTCCCACCGGGCACGCGGAAAGACTGCACCGTTGACCGCGACAGCGATGCCCTTGGTGGGCAGGTTCAGCGTCTGCAGCAATTCGGTGACGGTCAACGGTTCCGTGAACTCCCGGTCCTCGCCGTTGACACTGATGCCGATCGGCACCACTACTTGTTGCTCACGCATCTCTACCTCACTACTTTCTCGAAACGTTCAACGTCGGCGGCTTTCGCCTCCACCAGAGCCGAACCCCCCAGCAGAGCCACCGTCGCGTCGGCGGTGACCGGCGCCAGAAGGATGCCGCCTCGGCCGTGACCGGTTGCCACCACGACACGATCGGACACCCGGCCGATCAGAGGCAAATTGTCTGGAGTCATCGGGCGTAGACCTGCGGAAACCTCGCGCAGTTCGTACTCGCCGACAGCCGGCATCAACGCTTCGGCATCCGCGATCAGGTCACGAACACCCGCGACGGTGACCTGGGTGTCGTTACCCGACTCGTATTGAGTGGCACCCACGACGATGCCGTCGGGGCGCGGCACCAGGTATACGGGACGGCCGTGCACACTGCCGCGAATGGTGCGTCCAGGCGCGGGCGTCACCCCGGGCCGGGAGCACAGCCGCAGGATTTCGCCCTTGACCGGGCGAACCGGGAGTCCGGGCCACAGCGACGGAGAGTCGATGCCCGCGGCGACCACGATCTGATCCGTTTCAAGCCGCTCGAGGCTGTGCACCGCCTGGGCGATGCACTCAACTCCCGCGTCCACCGCGCACTGCCGCAGCGCATGCAGTAGCTGTCGGTTATCCACGGCCAGTTCGTCGACCGCCAAGAGTCCCAACCGGACTCCGCGGCCCAGCATCGGCTCCAATTCACGGACCTCGGCGCGGTTCAGGATCTGCAGATCCCGACCCTGCGCGCCCACCCATTCGGCGATGGTTCGCAGGTCCTCGACGTCGGCGCCGTCCAGCGCGACGGTGAGCGAACTTTCCGACGTGAATAGGTCGACCCCCGCGCCGACCTCGAGTTCCTTGCCGAATTCAGGCCATCGGTCGAGCGACGCGATCCCCACTTCGAGAACGCTCTCCTCACCCGGCCAGCCCTCGGAGAGTGGGGCAAGCATTCCGCCCGCCGCCCAGGACGCGCCTGATCCGATCGACGGGTCGTACAGACGAACCGACCAGCCATTCCTGGCTGCACGCCACGCAATCGACAGACCTATCACTCCGCCACCGACGACGGACACCGATCTCGGCACGAAATCCCACCTCCACTTCCTGCGCCGGCATGATCCGGGTCAGGTATGACGGTCGGGTTCGGCGTGACCCCCTCTCAGCCCCACGTTCCTCGGGACTCCCGTGTTGCACCTTCAGCGTAGAGGCTACCGTCATGCAGTGACCACCATGCCTCCCGCCGATTTCGCAGACCGCGGCCGCCGCCTCGAAACAGCGCGCTTGTATCTGTGCACCGACGCGCGACGCGACAAGGGCGACCTGGCGCAATTCGCGGAGGCCGCGCTGTCCGGTGGCGTCGACATCATCCAACTCCGCGACAAGGGTTCGGCCGGGGAGAGGGAGTTCGGTTCGTTGGATGCCCGGGACGAACTGAATGCACTGTCGGTCCTCGTGGCCGCGGCGAGGCGCCACGGTGCGCTACTCGCTGTCAACGACCGTGCCGATATAGCCCTGGCTGCCGGGGCGGACGTGCTCCACCTCGGTCAGAGCGACCTACCCGTACCGCAAGCGCGGACCGTGGTGGGCCCCGACATCCTGATCGGTCGGTCCACTCACAACCGCGCGCAGGCGAGCCTCGCGGCGATCGAGGACGGCGTCGACTACTTCTGCACGGGACCGGTGTGGGCAACTCCAACCAAGCCCGGACGCAGCGCGTCGGGAATCGAGTTGGTTCATTCGACCGCCGATTCTCGGCCGAACCGTCCCTGGTTCGCGATCGGCGGCATCGACGAACCCCGGGTGCCGGAGATCCTTGCGGCCGGTGCCACCCGCATCGTCGTCGTCCGGGCCATTACCGAGGCTGACGACCCACAGGCGGCCGCACGCTCACTCTCGATCCTGTTGCGACAGAACGGGTAAACTACAGCCAGCCCAGCACCGTGGACGGCGGAAGAATCACGATCGTGGACGGCAACTGATCGATCACGTCGGGATCGGTGGTCACGACGGCAGTCACCAATCCCAGAGTGCTACCATGACCGGCTGACTCGGCGAGACGATCTATCAGCTGCGGCGCTTCGAGTACCTTTACGCGCCGAAGCCACCCGCACGTGCCGTCGGGTAGGTGAACCGTGCGAGGCAACACCGTCGACAACTGAGTCAGGTCTCCGTGCTTCGCCGGCACATCCTGTGGGTCGAGCAGCAACCGGACCTCGGTGGTCCTCAATCGCGGCCATCCCGCTTCGAATCCGGGGTGCAGTAGCAGACCGGTGACCTCGGCCTCCCGAACCCAGCGCAACTCCACGCTCTCCCGGTTCGCAACCGTGGGCATCGGACGCTCGGTGTCGGCGATCACCGTGGTGTAACTCCAACCGCTCGCCGCCTTGGTCGTGAGGATCTCGCCACGAACCCGTATCACCTCGGTCTCGATGCCTGCTTCCTCTTGCGCCTCACGTACCGCGGCATGGGTGGTGGTCTCGTGACTGTCGCGAGCCCCACCCGGCAACGCCCACGTACCGCCCTGGTGACTCCACAATGCACGGTGCTGAAGCAACACCGCGGGTGTTTGGTCGGCAAGAGGCGCGCGCAGCAACAACCCGGCAGCGCCATGCTTGCCCCAATGACGACTGCCGTCCGGTCCGGTTACCCAACCGTCACCATCACCACGCATCGACTACCCCTGTCCGACCTGATGGGTCACCTTCGGTTCCCTCACACTAGCGGTTCGTCCCGCAAGTACCCGCAGGCAATCGGGCGACGATCCGGACCGGTCCGGATCGCGCCGAACCGCGGCTTTCCCTTATATGCTCGCCATTAGTAGAGAACATTCCTGGGAGGTGATCGAGGTGGTTCTGCGAAAGGCTCCGTCGATCGAACCCCACGGGAGCCCCGCTTCGACCGCCGGCGCGAAGGACGACGTCGAACCCGTGATGACACCCTGGAAGGAACTGCGCGCCTTCCTCGCCTCGACCCCCGGCAAACTCACCGTACTCGGCGCCCTCCTCACCCTCCTCACCCTGACCGCGGGTTTCGTCGCCGCATCGATTGTGAACGCCAGCGAGGCCACCCTCGACACCATGCTGGCCGAGACGGAACCGCTCGCGTACTCGACACGGAGCCTCTACACCTCTCTGTCGGTGGCGGACGCCGCGGCAACGACGGCGTTCATCTCCGGGGGTCTCGAACCGCCCGAACTCCAGGACCGGTACGCGCAGGCCATGGCCACAGCCTCCTCAGACCTCGTTTACGCGTCGACGGGCGGACCCGCAGTACGTGATCCGAACAGCAGAAGGCTGCTGTCCTCGATCGCCACTGATCTCAGCGCTTACGCGGGCGTCATCTCTACCGCGCGGGCCAACAATCGGGCCGGTAACCCGGTCGGTGCCTCCTATCTCAGCGAAGCCTCCACATTGATGCAGAACCGCATACTGCCGATGGCCAGGCAGTTGCTCGCTCAGCAAGAAACCCGCATCGCGGACATTCAGCGGAGCTACTCCCGTCCGCCCTGGCTGGCACTGGGCCTGATTTTCGTGTCCCTCGTGGCTCTAGTGTTCGCTCAAATCACCATCGCCAGGATCAGCCGGCGCAAGTTCAATCTCGGCTTGATCCTGACGTCGTCGTGCACGGCAATCCTCCTGGTCTGGATGCTGGTGGCCGGGCTGATCTCCTCCGTCGACGCCAGACGCGCGCTGACCGAGGGCGCCCGCCCGCTGCACGACTTGGCCGCCGGGCGAATCCTGGCCCAGCAGGCGCGCACCCAGGAGATGCTCAAACTGGCCCGCCGCGATTCCGACGGCGACTACGACGAGATTTTCGACGACAAGTCGAGGCAGTTCGGCGATCTACTGTCCCACTACCCCGGCGATGTCGATCAGCGGGTCGGTCAGGACGAGGTGACGAATGCTCAGGAAGCGTGGACTCGCTGGTTGTCGGCGCACGAGCGGATGAACGCCATACTCGGCACGGGTGATTTCGACTCGGCGGCGACGGTTGCCATCGGTCCGGGACCTGACGATTCCGCCGCCCAATTCGCCGCCGTCAACGACGCCCTCAACGATGGAATCGAGATTGCCCGCGACCACTTGCGTTCGAACGTCGCGTCCGCGGCCGGGGTGCTGACCGCGCTCGGTCCCGTCACACTCGGCCTGACGCTGGTCGGGTCCGGAGGAATTATCATCGGGTTGTGGCCCCGGTTGAGGGAATACCAGTGAGGCGGCCCCGTATGGCGCTCGCACTGATGGCGCTCGCACTGTTGATCGGCGGGTGCGCGGAGTCGAGTCCGGACTACGCCGGATCGCCGAACCCCACGTACATCCAGCCGCTACTACCCGCCGGCGCAACCGAGATCCCCGGAAGGGCCGAGGCCCTGCCACCGACTCCAGAGAAGGATTGCGGCGACCCTACAGCTAGCCTTCGACCCTTTCTCGACTCCGACCAGGCCCACTCAACACCCACCGTCGACGCGATTCGCGCAAGGGGACGTCTGATCGTCGGACTCGACACCGGCCGCAACCTCATGAGTTTTCTCAATCCCACCACCGGCGAGATCGAGGGCTTCGACGTCGACATCGCTCGTGAGATCTCTCGGGACCTGTTCGGCGATCCCAACCGCCTCGAACTCCGCATCGTCATGTCCGAAAACCGCGAGAAGGCACTCGAGGAGTCAACAGTCGATGTCGTGGTGAATACCATGTCCATCACTTGCGACCGACGGGAGCGGGTGGAATTTTCCACCGAATACCTCCAGGCGAAACAGCGAATTCTCACCGTAAAGGGTTCACCGATCCGTAGTCTCGCCGACCTCGACGGAAAGCGTGTCTGCGTCGTTCCCGACACAACCTCAATGGAACGGTTACAGCAGATCGCCCCTACTGCAAACATCCTTACAGTCCCGATGTGGTCGGATTGCCTCGTGGTACTGCAACAGCGACAGGTCGATGCGATCAGCACCGACGACGCGATCCTGGCGGGCCTCACGTCCCAGGACCCGTACCTCGAGATCGTCGGCGACAGCATGGGCGTCGAATCCTATGGGATCGGCATCCCTCAGGCGAACAAGGACCTCGTACGTTTCGTCAACGGCACGCTCGAGCGCATCCGCAGTGACGGGACCTGGACCAGGATCCACTCTCAGTGGCTGCCGATACTGGGGCCGCCCACCGCACCGTCCGCCGTGTATCGAGATTGAGGGGATACGTGCCGCAGCATTCGAAAGATCCGGAGTCCCCGAACCCGGAACTCACCACCCAGGCCGCGGTCCGGGAATCCGACGACGGGCCTGCCACCCAGGCCGCAGAGACGACCCAGTCGTCTGGCTGGGCAGAAACCGGTCGCTCGGTGCGCTCGGCGCGCAGCCGTTCCGGTCACCGCCTACGCCTCGGCGGTGGCCTCGTAGAGATTCCGGTAGTGACGACACTCGACCCAGCCTCTGCGGTGATGACTGATCCGAAGGTTCCCGAAAGTAAACGCTTCTGCTGGAAATGCAATAAGCCGATCGGCCGCAGCAGCAACCTGTCCGAGGGATCAGAGTTCGGCCAGTGCTCCTCGTGTGAAGCTACATTTGACTTCAGGCCGCTGCTGCACCGGGGAGACCTGGTGGCTGGTCAGTACGAGGTGCAGGGATGTATCGCGCACGGCGGTCTCGGGTGGATCTATCTCGCGATCGATCGCAATGTGAGCGACCGGTGGGTGGTCCTCAAGGGCTTGCTGCACTTCGGTGATACCGAAGCTCAGGCCGTGGCGGTGTCCGAACGCCAGTTCCTCGCCGAAGTGGGCAATCCCAGCATCGTGAAGATATTCAACTTCGTTGAGCACCCCAGTTTGGACGGCACTCCGATTGGCTACATCGTCATGGAGTACGTCGGTGGTCATTCGCTGCGGGACGTCATGTCGACTCATGCCCGTCCTGGGCGGATCCCGATCGAGCAGGCTATCGCGTATGTGCTCGAAATCCTTCCCGCACTGGAATACCTACATACCATCGGACTCGCCTACAACGACCTCAAGCCCGATAATGTGATGGTCACCGAGGATTCAGTCAAGTTGATTGACCTCGGTGCGGTCTCCGGTCTCGGTGCCTACGGCCACATCTACGGCACTCTCGGGTATCAGGCCCCGGAGATCCTGAAGACTGGCCCGACCATTGCGTCCGACATCTACACGGTCGGGCGAACACTCGCTGTGCTGACCCTCGAAATGCCGTTCGACAATGGTCGGTATCTCGACGGGATTCCGTCTCCCGAGGAGGCACCGCTCCTCGCCGAATTCGAGACCTTCCACCGCCTGCTGTTACGCGCCACCAACCCCGATTGGAACCAGCGTTTCGTATCGGCCGACGAAATGGCGGGCCAACTCACGGCCGTGCTGCGCGAGACGCTTGCCCAGCAGACCGGAGAGGAGCATCCCGGAATTTCCCGTGTGTTCGGCAGACAGAGAACAACTTTCGGCACGAACGAGACAGTAGAACAGACCGACGTGTATCTGGACGGTGTCGAGCGAGACAGTAATCTGGGTCCGAAGTCGGTGGCCCACGCGTTGGCGGTGCCGCTGATCGACCCGACCGATCCAAGTGCTCAACTTCTCGCCTCCACGGTGCACAGCGAGCCGCAGTTGACGCTGGATTCCATTCGGCGCGCGCGTGAGGGAGGAATCGAAGGGGTCGTCAGCGGCCTCAACGAGTCCTTCTCCCGCGAACTCACGCTCGCCGAGGTCAGGGCGAACCTCGACCTCGATGACGCTGCGGCCGCGATCGAACTCGTCGGCACCGTAGAGGCAGAGATCGGAAGAAACTGGCGCGTCGACTGGTACGCCGGGCTCACCTGCCTGGTTGACGGCGCATACGAGGCCGCGTTCAACCATTTCGATTCCGTGTTGCAGGCAGTCCCCGGCGAGATTGCGCCTAAACTCGCCCTCGCCGCCACCGCCGAATTGATCCTGCAACAGAAGGAAAGTTCCGCCCATCCGAAATGGCGGACAGTCGCAGAGACGTACTACCAGGCAGTGTGGCGCACCGACCACAGCATTGTCAGTGCCGCGTTCGGGTTGGCACGGCAACTTACCGAGCGCGGAGATCTTGCCCGTGCCATTGCAGCCCTCGACCAGGTACCCGCCACGTCCCGGCACTTCAACATTTCCCTGATGACGAGCGCTCTGATGCTGCTGTCCGGCCGGCCGATCGACGAGATTGACGAGACTTCGCTTCGAGAGGCCGCAGCCCGAATCGAGTTGCTTGCGCCCGAGGTAGGCCGAGGACTGCAGATGCGAACCCTCATACTGGGAACAGCGCTCGATTGGGTGTGTTCGGGTCACACCTCGAAGACAGAACACGAACCGATCCTCGGCGTGACGTTCACAGAACGGGGGCTGCGTGCGGGCGCAGAGGCGGGCCTGAGGGCGCTGGCGCGCAACGCCACCGAGCGCGCTCACCGATACACCCTGGTGGACACCGCCAACGCCATCCGGGCGAAGAGTTTGCTGTGACACCGCCCCCAACCAATTGAGCCACAGCACGGGCGATTGCCAGTTCCCCGCTAGCAGGTGCGCCCAGTATTTCGACCCGGAGATTCCACCGAGATCCTCAGGACAGCAAGGAAATCCGTGTAGCCTGGGCCGGTTTGCACCATTGCAGGGGCCGACCGCGACGGTGAACGCACGTAAAAGCCCGCAGCCCGCAACCGAGCGGCTCAGCCGACCGACAAGACGTCGAAACGGGGCTGGGACGGCTGATAGGGCGCAGGGCTTCCCGGCGGTGGGATTGCCGCTTCAACCTCGCAGGATGCACAATTCGCCGACCGTGTTGGCGTCGCTGAGCTAGCCTCCTCGCGAAGGGGATGCAACCTGGTATGTACTTCGCGAGCTTCGAAAGGTCTTCTGTGAGAATGCTCGCCAGGGCAGGTGTCTTGGCTGAGTGACCTCGGGTCGCCATCTCGACCACCGTGATCAGTCGGCGCTGACGGCCGGTGGGGCGGCGGGGTTGGGTCTCATCATCTGCGGTAATCCTGGCGTCGGCCAGTCCGCCTAAGCGGCGGCAGTGGGTGCGTTGGCCGGCGCGGCGTCGTACGTTGCTTCGTATAGTCACTGCCCAAATCGCATTACGGGTTCGACTTCTACTGAAGCTGAGCTAGAAACCAACGTCCTCAGCCGGCCGAACCCGTACCCTCGGTGCACATGCGTCTGAGGAAAAACGAGGTCCAAGGCCTGACCGCGGGTTTGATCATTCTGGTGATAGCTTCGGTCACCGCTGGTGTGCAATCGCACTCCTGGGCCACGTTCGCGTATGTCGCCGTAGTAGGGGGCATCTTCGGTGTTGCAGCGCTTGCGGCGGTTCGTCTACTGTTCTCGCCGAAACGCGATCAACCGAAGAAGAAAAGGGAGTGACGGGTCTCCGTCTGCGGCCTCGGTGTGGGCGCGTTCTGCAAGTGAGATCGACCGGCAGCAGAGCCTCCTCTAATCCGTCCTCACGGACCGACGACTGGACCGTCGACTCCTGGAAAACTGTCACGGCGTAGCCGTAGTTCCCCGACGTTCGACTGATCTTCGCAGGCGTGGTGGGAATCGTGGTGCTCGCTGGTCCCGGAGAGCAGGCTCAGAGAAGGTTGTCCTCCCGGTGATCTCGCTGCCGGCAGTGGGGCTGTTCACGACCGCGCAGGCAAGAGCGCTTGGGTTCTCCGCCCAGCAGATCGCCCGGCACCGGGCGTGGCACCGTCGAGTGGCTACGCCAGCATCTATCGGATCGAGGGCGCCCCAAGCGCACCGGACGAACAGTTGCGGGGGCCTGGCTGTTGATCGAACCGGTAGTCACCGCCGGAGAGCATTCTTGCAGCGCTTCCTCGCCCATCTGTTCTCCGAGCCAGGAGACCGGTAGCAAACAAAACCCCCTGCGGCCCGGCTGGACAGCCAAGTAGCAGGGGGTTTAATGTGTTCAGATCCAGAACAATTCTGGTGGTGGTTCCATTTCGATACCCTGACGTTCCAATTCCGTCAGCACCCCCCTGTCCCACACCTCATGCTCCCGTTGCGATTTACGCACACATATCACATCCTGTTCAAGTTCGTCCACGCGCTTGTTGACCAGTTTCACTTGCCTGATCGCGGCATCCGACAACACCGCCACACCGTCGATACGCACCCGCTTGCGGGTCACCAGAGCCTTTACTGCGACGCTCCCGACACTACCCGTGGCCAGCAGCAGCACAGCTGACAGAAGCACTTCCCAGTTCATTCGGGTCCCTCCCAGCCGCAACGGCTCACGGGGTCGGCGTCACCCGTGCCCGGGTCAACTCACCCGCGCCGACACCGAGCACAACGGTAGCTATTGTCAGCAGCGCATCGGACATGTCCGCATCGAGTTTCCCGGTGGCGACACGACCACCCAGCAGGATACCCAGCAGCGCCACCACGGCGACCCGGACCGGCTCCTTGGCAAGGATGTTCTTCAGGATGTTCTTCAGGACGTTCATCTTTCAGTTCCCTTCTTCCGGACCCAGCGGTGTTGCCGGATCGACCCATTCAACTTCCACGTAGGAATCCGTCACCGCATCAAGAGACCTCATCGCTTGCTGCGACACGTCCACCACGCGATACTTCGGCCCTGAGGGCACAGCCCACGCACCCGGACCCCAGTCCGCCGGGCGAACCACCACAGCGCGCCCATTGGCCGGATTTGCTACCCGCAGCCGACGATTCGGCAGATACGCTTTCAGCTCGAAGTCCGACGTTCCGGCAACCGGCTTCACCCACAGGCGGTTCACCGGATCAGGCTGAACCTCGCAGTAGCCGAATCGCATCGCGCAATACCACGGGTCTGCAGGGTTATCGGCAGGTTCACCCGAGATGCCCATCTTCCGACCGTGCGTGCTCCGATCGTCAGGTCCACCGAAATAACTTATGCCTCCACGCATCCCGTCCACCGGCATCAGCTTCCGTTCCTGCACCGTCGGAATGTACTGCGCTCGGTCACTGAGCGGCACATCGTCACCCTCTGCGGACAGAACAGCGAGGGTTCCTTCCGGTGCCCAGTAGATGCGCCCGCCGTCGAACTGTTGGTATGCACCTGAGTCGAACGGTATTTGGTTGGAAACAGGCCAGCCTAAAAGACCTTCCTGGAACCCGGCACGCTTCCACCGTTCACCGATTGGACCGGCAACGTAGAAACCCCACTTCCCGGTCTTCCGGTACAACGTGCCCCGTTCGAAAGACTGCACCAGGCCACCCTCCAACTCGCTGTGATCACCCACCGGGTAGCCGAGCGAGCCTGTCTCCCAGCCGAGTGCGGTGTACGTGATGAACAGTTCTTCCGGGATCGGGTGCGCGCCGTACTCCGGGGTCCAGTAGATGTGCCCGTGCTCGTACTCTGCGTAGCGGCCGCGACCGTCCGGTGTGGGCAGTTCGATTGCCTCGGTCAGCTTGTCCCCCAACCATTCGGATACGGCTCGCTTCGCCGCGATGGCGTTCGGAACCGGCACGTCCACCACGGGTGGCGAGTCGCCTCGATAGTGGGCTATCCACGCGGCGAACACATCCCACGGAAAGTTTTGGCCCACGTCGGTGTGGCTGCCGATCCGCAAGCCCTTCGTGATTCCGTGATGATCTGTAGCACCGGACATGCCGCGCGCAATCTGATCCCAATCAACGGTGTACAGGTTGTCGAAACCGTACTTGCGCCCGTCTTGCACGAAGATCCGCGCCGACTCCTGTATGGCGTTGCCGAACTTTGTGCTCCACTCGTTGCGGGTCATCTCTGCGAACGAGCCGGCAAAACAAAAATTCACCGTGTAGGGGTTGGCGTCCAGCACGGACCAGGAAGCGCGGTCGGTGTCCACCACGTCTACGTTTGTGAAGTTATCGCACGAATAGTGGTAGGTTACCCCGCTGCTCGGCTGCTGCAGGTACCTTGCCAGGCTGTACGCGTCTCCCCTGCCCTGCTGGGTGTGCAACACGTACAACCGGATCCGCGCGCCGTGTCGGCTGCTGTGGTTCGGTGAGATGCCGGTCTGGTCTACTTCAATCATTGCTCTGCCTCCCCCAATACGGGCCAGATACCTACCGGGCCCAGTCCGATGTAATCCTCTGCGCTGGTGAATACTTCGATCCAGTTCCGAGAAATTCCTGTCAATAGGTTGTATGACCGGCGCAGCAGTCGCACTGCCAGGTTCTCTGCCTCCGACCGCCCGGGGCCTCTACGTTGGCCCGCGATATGTTTCGAGACCTGTGCCGCTTGAAGCTCTGTGCACGTATCGTCGTCATCTCCTGTGATATGCACTGGTCTCGACCGGCCACCACCGCCCACTGCGTCGCGATTTGACACGCATCCCTTGTATGCTGGCCTTGATCACCGGCCCACCCAACGTTGGAGCACTGCGCATTCCGGTCTAGTTCGAATTGGGTGATCCGGTCTTGAACCACCCGGATTCGGCTGCCGCCTTGGCCACCATGAGTGCGACCACGTCGTTCGTGACCTCGCCGTCGTCGCGGGCTTCCTCGAACGCTGCGGAAAGAGCGGCAGAAACAATGGATTGCAGAGTGCTGTGGACCAGTCCGCGCGGACAATCGCGGTACTTCTCGTTCAGGTCGGACGTGATCCTGGCCGGACTGTATCGCCAGCCCACCCGGGTTGCCGCTTCGGCCACCGCGTCACCCAGTTCGATCGGCTGGTAGTAGATGCCCTTTTCGACGAAGTCCTGTCCCGCGCAGAAAAGCACTGCAGCAGTGATGTGTTCGAGTCTGTCGTGGTCCTTACCACAGGTGCAGGATCTGGTGTTGTAGGTGCTGCGGCTCTCGTGGAAGGTCATGGAGTGCTCCTTCAATTTTCGGCCCAGTCCAACCTCTCGACGATCTCATCGAGAATGCATGCAAGTGTGCGAACGTCTTGACTTTCCAATGCGAGCGGTCCGAGGTGTGTCTGAATGCCGAGCGTGGTGTTGTGCGTCATGCTGACCGGCAAATCCATCAGCTGGTTGCCTATTCGAATTCCGACGATGCCGAATTCATACAACGTTGCGTCTGTTCCGGGGTCCGGCTGCGTCGTGGCCGTGAACGGGTTTGCCATGGTGTGCCCGTACTTTCTCGAATGATCGGCTGTTACGCCGTATCAAATGGTCTATCAATTCATCGGGGAGGTTCCTAGACCTCTTGCTCACACGCTTCTCGCTTTCTCTCGGCATCCTGGGGTCCGTAACGGCCTTTCCCCTCGGATCGGCGGGAAGGGTGCGCCGCGTTTTATCGGATGGACGCGATGCCACTTCGTAGCAAGCTGAGTGCATCGATCAAGGCCTGAATATCGCAGACCAGCTTGACAGCATCGTTTTCGTTCAACGTCATGTCGGCGACGGCACCAGAAAGCTTCTCGATGTCCTTAGCGGTGCGGTACAAGTCACCGAGTGCGGCGAGGAACGGGTTGGCCGGTTCGGGTTCCTGCTCGAGTTCGGTGGTTTCCTCGGCGTTTTCCGGTTCCGGGATTTCGCCGGCTGCCACCTGTTCGGAACTCGGTTGGGCGGCAGCCTTGGCACCGCTGTCGTAGTACGTCTGCCAGTCTGCCTCGTCCTCCTCGGGCAGGGATACTTCCTCACCGGCCAGGATGCCGCCGTTCACTACGCCGTCCACACGGGCCGATTCCCATGCATGCCAGTACTGCGATACCGTTTGGCGCTTGCGGAGTCCGAAGATTCGGAGGGCTGCGAATTCTGAGAAGGTGAGTCGAGGCGCCTGTCCGTTAGCGGACGAGCAGATCAGTACGTGCTGGTTACGGCCAGGCGCACACCATGCGTAGACCATCGCGGCCCGGGACCACTGGCCCTTCTCGATGGCGCGGCCGATCTGGTTGCCCTGCGTCACGAGCTGGTTCTTCGTGGTCGGGACTTTGAATGTCGCTGAAGTGTTCATCGTTCCATCCCTAATCCTGTTCTCGCAGCTGCTTCTGTGTGGTTCTCCTGTTACTGATGTTGCTGGTGTGATCCGAATCACCTTGTCTACACACTGTGCGCCTCCCAAATCTTGGGGTAAAGGGTTACAGGATTACGGGATGATTACAACCGCAATTGACTCTCCATCTGCAGGTCACCGCACTATGTGCGGATTTTCTGACCTAAACCTGGCGAAACCTCTTCCCAAAAACAAACTCGGGGGGCAAAATGTTTGGGGCGAAACAAACCAGCCAGCCAGGGAGTACATCAGCCGTTCGGCCACAGACCAAGTCGGGAAGAAAGCGAGCAAATAGAACTGATGGACATAGACCACAAGGTCGACCGGCTGCCATCATCCGCGCCAGCCGCTGACCAGAAGAAGGCGCTGGGAGACCTGATATGTCGGCGCCGCGAGGAACTTTCGCTGTCGCAGGAGAAGCTGACCGAGCTTGGTGGACCTTCTCCGGAAACGTTGCGACAGTATGAGATCGGCAACATCCCGGACCGGCCGCAGGATCGTACGCTGGCCAGCCTGGACCGCGCTCTGCTGTGGCGCGTCGGTTCCGCGCGAAGCGTGCTGGTGGACGGCGCCGCACCGCTACCCGTGATAGAAGAACCTGGCAGCCATCGCAGCGGGCAGCACGTCACAGTTGAGTCGAAACAGGTCGCTCGTCTACTGAATGTCTCCGCCGAGCTACTGCAGTGCGCGAAACGGCAACCGCTGCGACCGGACGTTTCGGCCGCCGTGAATCAGCTGCATCTGATCGCGAGCGAGTTGGGCGTACAGGCTCTCAATCAGTAGACACACCACTCGATCTCGATATGGGCCGGCTTCTTTCACCCGGTTGGTCGTCACGGTTATCGAGGTGCGGATGATCTCGCGCTGATCGTCCGGATCGAGGGCGTCCCGCATCGCCGGGCTCAACTGTCCGGGCCCCAACCAACCCCGCCGCCGCCCAGCTCAGCCCCCGACCAACTCAGCTGCGGCTCGGGCAATCGCCAATTCCTCGTCGGTAGGCACAACCAGCACCTGGACCCCGGAGTTGTCCGCCGAGATACGCCGGGGCGCATGAGAATCCGCGCAGTTGCGCTCGTCGTCTACGACGATGCCGAGGCGCCCCAGCCCAGCCAGACTGTCGCGCCGTACATCTGCGTTGTTCTCGCCTACTCCCGCGGTGAACGTGATCACGTCGACGCCGCCCAGTTCGACGAGATAGGCACCGATGTACTTGCGTAGGCGGTGAATGTACACGTCGTAGGCCAGCGCGGCGCGCTCGTCCCCCTCACCGACGAGCGTCAGCAGCGCCCGAAAGTCGTTGACTCCCGACAAACCCTTCAGGCCGGAATGCCGGTTCAGGAGGTCGTCGATCTGACCGATCCCCATTCCGGCGCTCCGGTGGAGGTGCAGTACGACCCCGGGATCGATGTCGCCGCACCTCGTACCCATGACAAGTCCCTCCAGCGGTGTGAGGCCCATGCTCGTGTCGATCGCCCGACCACCGCGGATCGCGGATGCCGAGGCGCCGTTGCCCAGGTGCAGCACGATCTGGTTCAGTTCCGAGAGGTCTTTGCCGAGGAATTCTGCCGCCCGGGCCGACACGAACTGATGCGAGGTGCCGTGGAAGCCGTACCGCCGGATGCCGTGTTCCTTCGCCACCTCCCGATCGATGGCATAGGTGGCTGCTTCGGCGGGGAGAGTATGGAAGAACGCGGTGTCGAACACACCAACGTGCGGGATGTCGGGCAGCGCCGCCCGCGCCACCTCGATACCGATCACATTGGCAGGGTTGTGGAGCGGTGCGAGGGAAGACAAGTTTGAAATAGATTGCACCACTTCGTCATCAATGACCGTGGGTTCGTAGAACACATCGCCGCCGTGGACGAGGCGGTGTCCGACGGCGAGGATGCCCACTTCGCTCAACGGACGGCCGACCTCGGCGACGATGTCCGCCGCCATCGTCAGTCCGACGCGGTGGTCGGGAATGGCTACCTTCCGTTCCTCCACGCCACCGCAATGGCGGTACACGATGCGACCGTCCGGTTCGCCGATTCGTTCGATGAGACCGGAAGCCGACGACTCGCCCGTCTCCGGATGGATCAACTGGAACTTGATCGAGGACGAACCTGAGTTGAGGACCAGTACCGAACCTGCGGTGCCTTCGCTCACTTCTCCGCTCCCTGCGCCTGAATCGCCGTGATCGCCACGGTGTTGACGATGTCCTCGACCAATGCCCCTCGTGACAGGTCGTTGACGGGTTTGCCGAGCCCCTGCAACACCGGGCCCACCGCGACGGCGCCGGCGCTACGCTGCACCGCTTTGTACGTACTGTTGCCGGTGTTGAGGTCAGGGAAGATGAAGACGGTCGCCTTTCCCGCCACCTGCGAGCCCGGCATCTTCTTGTCCGCGACACTCTGCTCGATGGCTGCGTCGTATTGAATAGGACCATCCACCAACAAGTCCGGGCGACGTTCGCGGACGAGGGCAGTAGCCGACCGCACCTTGTCGACATCCGCACCGGAACCTGAATCGCCGGTGGAATATGACAGCATTGCGATGCGGGGTTCGATGCCGAACTGCGCTGACGTCTGGGCCGAGGAGATTGCAATGTCGGCCAACTGCCCGGCGGTCGGGTCGGGCACCACCGCACAATCGCCGTAGACGAGAACCCGGTCGGACAGGCACATCAGAAACACGCTCGACACCGTGGACACACCTGGCGTCGTCTTGATGATCTCGAGCGACGGCCGGATGGTGTGCGCCGTCGTGTGCGCGGCACCGGACACCATGCCGTCCGCGATTCCCAAGTGCACCATCATGGTTCCGAAGTACGAAATATCTGTCATTACTTCTCGGGCGCGTTCGACGGTCATGCCCTTGTGCGCGCGGAGCCGCGCGTATTCTGCCGCAAACTGCCCAGCGTGCTCAGATGTCCGGGGGTCGAGAACCTGCGCGTCACCGAGATCGACGCCGAGTTCCGCCGCACGGAGCCGCACCTCAATCTCATCACCCAGGATCGTGAGCTGCGCTACCTTCCGCTGCAACAGCCTGCCCGCAGCCCGGAGGATGCGGTCGTCGTCGCCCTCGGGGAGGACGATGTGCTTTCGCTGTGCGCGAGCCCTGTCGATCAGCTTGTACTCGAACATCTGTGGGGTCACCACCGACGGGATCGGCAGCTTCAATCGCCCGAGCAATGTCGGCGCGTCCACCCGCTGTTCCATGAGGCCGAGGGCGGTGTCGACCTTACGCTGCGAGCCGACCGCCACCCGGCCGCGTGTCTGCGCGGCAATGCTCGCCGCGTCGAACGTGCCCAGCGCCGTCGTGATTATCGGCAATCTTGGCTCGAGTCCCGCCAAGAGGTTGGTGATGGCCGGATGCGGAGACAAGCCGCCGTTCATGATGATGCCGGCGAGAGACGGAAACCCTTCGGCCTCATGCGCGTTGACCATCGCCAGGAGGACGTCGGAGCGGTCCGCGGGAACGATCACCGCCACCCCCTCCGTCAGCCGCTCGAGGATGTGCTCGGCCGTTATGCCGCCCACCATGACTCCCAGCGCCTCGCGGTGGAGCAATTCGGGGTCGCCGCTGAACAGCGTGCCGCCGAGCGCGTCGAGGAGCTCCGCCATCGTCGGCGCAACCAGCAGAGGGATCTCGGGCAGGCTCCATGCCGGTACCCCGGTGTGGGACAGCGCGGCGGCAACAGCGTCGAGGTCGCCGGGGTCGCATCGATTGGCAACCACGGCCAGCAGGTGTGCATGGTGGACAGCCAATTCGCCGCTGCAGAGCTTCGCGAGCTGGGCGACCTCATCGGGGGTGCGTCGCGCGCCCCGCAACGCCAGCAAAACCGGCGCGCCAAGGTTGACGGCGATCCTAGCGTTGTAGCCGAGCTCGCTCGGGCTTGCCACGTCGCTGTAGTCGCTGCCGACCACGACGACGGCATCGCATTGCTCCGCAACCTGGTGATATCGGGCGACGATCTCACTGAGTGCGCCCGTGGGGTCGGCGTGGACGTCCTCGTAGGTGACGCCCAGAGATTCTTCGTAGCTGATGTCCACAGTAGTGTGCTCGAGCAGCAGTTCGAGGATGTAGTCGGTCTTCTCGGTCGATCGGGCGATGGGACGGAAGACCCCTACCCGCGCCGCCGAAGCGCAGAGCATGTGCAGGATCCCCAGAGCCATGGTGGACTTGCCGGTATCCCCCTCAGGCGCGGCGATGTAGATGCTCGTGGGTTGGGGACGTGGCGGCGGATTCACTGGTAGGGGTGTCGCGGACGGAGCCATGGCCCTAGCGTATCCGGCGAAATATGCGGCGTGATTGACACCGGCTGAGCAGGGCGGTGTGATAGGTCATGGTCGACTCACCCTTTCCCGATTCCCGTTGGGGCAGCGAGAACAGCATCCTCCGCGAACCCCTGACGGCATTCGCCTCCACCAGCCTCGGCTCGTGGGTGATCAGGTCACTCACCCCGGTGGACCGCCGTCTGCTCGAGCGCACCAACGGCCGTTTCACGATTCTCGGCCCCATCGCTGCTCCCGTCGTGCTGCTTACCACCACGGGACGGAAGTCAGGCGCGCCGCGGACCACGCCGTTGCTATTCCACCGCGAGGGCAAGCAGATCTTCGTTGTAGGCAGCAACTTCGGTCAGGAGCAGCACCCCGCGTGGACGGGGAATCTCCTCGCCGATCCGCATGCCGTCGTCACCATCGGCGGAGTGAAGATCCCGGTCACCGCCACCCTCCTCGCGGAACCGGAGCGCGCACGCATCTACCAGTCGTTCGAGCACATCGCGCGCGTGTACGGCGTCTATGAACATCGAACACACCGCGAAATGCGGGTCTTCGCGCTCGCCGCCATC
>NZ_BCXB01000028.1 GCF_001894885.1 Rhodococcus marinonascens NBRC 14363 | reverse complement strand
GACGATCGCACCGGTCGAGGTGGAGTGGGAGGCGGCGAAGTTCGACCTGTCGATAACTCTCAGCGAACCCGCCGACGCCGAGGGGGGCTATGCGGGCACGCTCGGGTATGCGGCAGACATTTTCGATGAGGTGACGGCGGCGCAGATCGCGGACCGGTTCGTCCGGGTGCTCGAGACTGTTCTCGAAGATCCGTCGGTGCCGGTGGGAGAGGTCTCTGTCCTCGGCGGCGGTGAACGGGCACTGGTGCTCGACACCTGGAACGACACCGAGCACCAGGTGCCGGAGGTGTTGCTGCTCGACGGGTTCGATGCGCAGGTGGCCCGGACACCGGATGCGGTGGCGTTGGTGTTCGAGGGTCAGGCGTTGACGTATGCGCAGTTCGATGCGTGGGTGAACCGGTTGGCCCGGTTCCTGATCGATGCCGGGGTGGGCCCGGAGTCGTTGGTGGGCATCGGGATGCGCCGGTCGCTGGAGATGATGATCGGAATCTATGCGGTGCTCCGGGCGGGCGGCGGGTATGTGCCGATCGATCCGGACCAGCCTGCCGAGCGCACAGAGTATGTGCTCGATACCGCGGCACCGGTGTGTGTGTTGTCCACCTCGCGCGATGGTGTGGCCGTGTCCGGGCATCGGGTGGTGGATGTCGATGTGGTGGATGTGTCGGGGTATTCCTCCGGTGCGGTGGTGGACTCCGAACTCCGGACGCCGTTGCGTCCGGAGAACACGGCGTATGTCATTTTCACTTCCGGGTCGACGGGACGCCCGAAGGGGGTGGCGGTCGGTCATCGTGCGGTCGTCAACTTCCTGTCGTGGATGGTCTCCGAATGCGACATCACCGACTCCGATGTGATGGCGCAGAAGACGCCGGTCACCTTCGATGCGTCGGTGCGGGAGTTGTTCCTGCCGTTGGCTGTCGGGGCCCGGTTGGTGATTGCCCGCCCGGATGGGCATCGTGATCCGAAATACCTGGTGTCCCTGATGGAGGACACCGGTGTCACCGTGATGCATTTCGTGCCGTCGATGTTGGGGGAGCTGCTGGCGGATCCCGAGGTGCGGATCCCCGCTTCGTTGCGTTTGGTGAATGCCAGCGGTGAGCAACTGCCGGTGGAGATGGCTGCGCGTTTCGAGGCGAAGTCGGATGCACTCCTGGTGCACACGTACGGGCCGACCGAAGCTGCGGTGAGTGTGACGTACTACCGGTGTGATGACCGGGACGTGTCGACCGTGCCGATCGGCGTCCCGGAGTGGAACACGCACACGTATGTGCTCGATTCACGGTTGCAGCCGACGCCGGTGGGGACGGCGGGTGAACTGTATCTGGCGGGGGTGCAGTTGGCCCGCGGGTACCACGGTCGCACCGATCTGACGGCGGACCGGTTCGTGGCGAATCCGTTCGGTGAGCCAGGTTCCCGGTTGTATCGGTCCGGGGACTTGGTGCGGTGGAACACGCTGGGTCAGTTGGAGTTCCTGGGGCGCACCGATTTCCAGGTGAAGGTGCGGGGTCTGCGGATCGAACTGGGTGAGATCGAATCGGCGCTGACCGCGCAAGACGCTGTGGCGCAGACTGTGGTGGTGGTGCACGAGAGCGACCTCGGTCAGCAGTTGGTGGGGTATGTGGTTCCGGCTGTGGGGCACACGATCGAGATCGGTACGGTGCGTAGCGCGGTGGGGCGGTCGCTGCCCGCCTACATGGTGCCGGATGTACTCACGGTCCTCGACGCGTTGCCGCTCAGTGTCAGTGGAAAGCTGGATCGGCGGGCGTTGCCGGTGCCGGAGTTCACGGCCCGGGTGTTCCGGGCGCCGACCACTCCGGTGGAGGAGACGGTGGCCGGGGTGTTCGCCGAGGTGTTGGGTGTGGACCGGGTCGGATTGGACGATGATTTCTTCGCTCTGGGTGGTAACTCGTTGATCGCGACCCGGGTGATCGCCCGGTTGCGAAGCGAAGCCGACACGACTGTCGCGTTGCAGTGGTTGTTCTCGGATCCGACGGTGGAAGCACTGGCCGGTCGGATCGCCACCGGTGTCGAGGGCGATGCCGCGGAGGGCTTCGGCCCGGTTCTTCCGATCCGGGAGTCCGGTGAGGCGACGCCGCTGTTCTGTATCCACCCGATCGTCGGATTGTCCTGGTGCTATACGGGTCTGACTCGGCACCTCGACGGTGGCATGCCGATTTACGGCATCCAGAGTCCTGCGATTCTCGAGGAGGGTTTTGTGCCCGAATTACTCGAGGAACTTGCGGACCGCTACATCAGCGAGATACGCACGGTTCGGCCGTCCGGCCCGTACCGGCTGCTCGGTTGGTCGCTGGGCGGTGTCATCGCCCATGCGATGGCGGTCCGTCTGCAGGCGGCAGGTGAGCGGGTGGAGTTGTTGGCCATGATGGACAGCTTCGTCGGGTCCGCTAGGGACGCGAACGGGGACGGATCTTCGGGAAGCATCACCATGAGCGAGCTGTTGGGTGGTTTCGGCGTGGACGAGGACGTAGCAGGAACCAGCGCCTCCGATCTGAGTGTCGATGCTGTCGCCACGGAATTGGCCAGGTTGACGGGGCAGTCGGTGGAACGAACCGAACAGGTCGTGGGGCGGCTCCTGTCGACGGCGGAGCGCAACTCCCGGTTGATGTCGGAGTATCGGCCCGAACGCTTCGACGGCGACATCGTGTTCTTCACCGCGACCGCCGACGATGCCACCGGTACGCGAGCCGTACGAGGATGGGACGGGGCGGCTACCGGCAAGGTGGATAACCACCCGGTGCCGGCTACGCACTGGCGGATGACCTCCCCCGACGCATTGGCCGTCGCCGGCCCGATCTTGAACGATGCCCTCGCGGTCGCCCGCGCGGTGCCGGGCGGGGCGTGAGTGGCCGGGTCGGATCGATTGGGTAGATGGGCGATTCGTAAATGGCGCGGACTGGGGCCGGGTTGGGTCGGGTTGGTACCATCCAAACCCGGTCACCGGGGTCGGTTACCTACAAACAGATGAAGGCGGAACTGAAGATGCAGGGACGTTCACCGGGGTTGCGGTCGCCGCGCCGACGTTGGCTTGCGGGCGTGTTGAGTGCCGCCACGGTCACGATGAGCCTCGCCGCGGCGGCTCCCGCAAGCGCCGAACCGCAGCCGACACAGGCGGCGTCGGGCGCATACGTCGATCACATCGACAAGATCGACGATCGCCGGTGGGATGTGTCCGTGTATTCCCCGTCGATGGATCGAGTGATCCCGCTGCAGGTGGTTCGGCCGGACGACACGAGTGTGCCGAGGCCGACCCTGTATCTGCTCAACGGCGCGGGCGGGGGTGAGGACGGAGCGAATTGGTTGAACCAGACGGACATCCTCGGCTTCCTCGCGGACAAGAACGCCAATGTCGTCATTCCTGCTGAAGGAATGTTCAGCTACTACACCGACTGGGTGAACGACGATCCGGTAATCGGGCGAAACAAGTGGACGACTTTCCTCACGAGCGAACTCCCGCCGGTGATCGATTCTGCGCTCGGCACCAACGGGATCAACTCGATCGCCGGGCTGTCGATGGCCGCCTCATCCGTGCTCGACTTGGCGATCCAAGCGCCGGGTGTGTACCGAGGTGTCGCTTCCTACAGTGGATGCGCGCAGACCAGCGACCCGCTCGGGCAGGCCTACGTCCGCCTGGTCCTCGAGATGATGGGTGGAATCGACCCGCAGAACATGTGGGGTCCCTACGGCGGGCCCGGCTGGGGTGAGCACGATGCACTCCTCAACGCCGAGAAGTTGCGAGGTCTCTCGCTGTACATCGCGAATGGCAACGGGCTCCCCGGGCCCCATGAGAACCCCGCCCTGCCGCGCACGCCGCAGGCGTCGCCGCTACTGGATCAGGTCGTAGTCGGTGGCATAATCGAGGCCGCTACCGACGTGTGCACGCATAACCTTGCGGATCGCCTGCAGGAGTTGAATATTCCGGCGACGTTCGACTTCCGGGACGTGGGCACACATTCCTGGGGGTACTGGCAGGACGACCTGCGCAACTCGTGGCCGCTGCTGTCGGCGTCAATGGGCCTGTAGGCGTAGCCCACTTGGTGGGTCGGGAACGCCCGCGCTTGATTCCGTCGTACGGCCAATAGCGTTCACGATCTTCAGAGATACTCAGGTATATGGGTGGACGGCGGGGGACTGTCAAACGCAGGGCAGGTAGATCGGCGCTGGTGGCCGTGCTGACGGCTGCGGCCGCGGTGCTGGTGCCGATTGCGGCGGCCACTCCGGCCACGGCAGATCCGGTTGGCTTCTCGAAGGCCACTCTTCATTTCCAGGTCTCCGTCGGACCGAACCGCGACGAACCCTGCGACGCGATCGGCGACGTGTACAAGCCCGACTCGGCGTCCGTGTCGAATAGGGTGCCCGCCGTGCTTACCACCAACGGCTTCGGCGGTTCCAAAGACGATCAGGCCGGGATCGCGACGTACTTCGCGTCCCACGGCTATGCAGTACTGGCGTATTCCGGGCTCGGCTTCGGTGGTTCGGGCTGCAAGATTTATCTGGACAACCCCGAATATGACGGTCGGGCGGCGAGTGAGTTGGTGAGCTTCCTCGGTGGAGAGGACGGCATAGCGTTCGGGGACCCCGGGCACACCCTCCCGGTTTCGGGACTCGATTACATCGTGCAGGACGCGACCGCGCACAACGGCAAGGCTGAGGCCAATGATCCGAGGGTCGGCATGATCGGCGGATCGTATGGCGGGTCGGTGCAGTTCGCTGCGGCGGCGGTGGACCCCCGGATCGATACGATCATCCCGATGATCACCTGGAACGACCTCAGCTACTCGCTCGCTCCCAACAGCACCGGTCAGACGACGGGGGTCAGCACATCTGTTCCCGGCGCGACGAAGGTGCTGTATGCGCTCGGGTTCGGGGCCTTCGGAGTCACCGACCCGCAGGTCTCGGGGTATGTGCAGGACCCGGCACGGGCCGCGGGCTGCCCCAACTTCGCGAACGATGCCTGCCCGGCGCTGAATCAGACTGTGGTGCAGGGTTACCCCAACCCAGCATCCGTCGACTTCCTGCGGCAGTCCTCCGTGGTGTCGTATGCGGATCGGGTGAAGATTCCGGTTCTTCTGATGCAGGGCGAGAAGGACACCCTGTTCGACCTCAACGAGTCGCAGGCGACGTTCGAGACGCTGCAGGCTCAGGGCAACGACGTCAAGATGATCTGGCAGAGTTGGGGGCATTCCGATTACGCTCCCGCCGAGGGCGAGTTCAGCTTGGACCACCTCGACCCCGAGGCCCAGTACGAAACCGGCCGGATCGTCGACTGGTTCGACCACTACCTGAAGGACACTGGAGTCGATACCGGGCCGGTGTTCAGTTACTTCCGCGACTGGGTCGAGTACACCGGCAATGCCGCGCCCGCCTATGCGGAGTCATCGAAAATTAAGGTGGGGAAAGATTATTCGCTCTATCTCTCGGGCGACGGTTCGTTGGCCGGTCGCCGTGACGGCATTGTTCCCGGCACGCAAACACTGAACACGCTCCCCGGCGGACTCCCCACCGACGTGGAAGCACCGAATCTCCGGCCGGACCTCCGGGTTCCGCAGGGCACGATTCCCGGCACCCAGGCGCAGTGGTCTTCCGGATCCCTTGTCGATCCGCTCTACGTCGTCGGCGCGCCGACGCTCAACGTCCGCGTCACGGCCACGCCCGCAGTCGCCGGTGTCGAAGACGCGGTAGTGGTGTTCGCCAAGTTGTTCGACGTGGCCCCCGACGGCGGCGAAAAGCTGATCAACGGTTTGGTCGCTCCGGTCCGGATCACGGCGCCCGGTGAGCCGGTCAAGGTCACGATGCCGGCGATCGTCCATCGCTTCGATGCGGGCCACAGCGTCCGCCTCGTGTTGGCAGGTGGAGATCCGAGTTTCCGCGGGGGACTGGCACCTCACCAGGTCACGATCGCCGCGGGTGATCCCGGCCAGGAACTGGTACTGCCGGTCACGGGCGGCTGAATTCGCCGAAGGACCGTCAAGTGCGGGGGATGGTCCTGCTGTCGCCGCGGAATTCGGCGATGACGTCTTCGCCACGCCGGACGGTGACGTCGTAGATCCCGTTGCGCCCGAAGCGGGCCCGCTCAGTGGCCTCGGCGACGAGGGTGTCACCGAGGCGTGTCGAAGTCAGGAATCGGATGTCGGCGCGTGCCGCGACAGCGGGTTCGTCGTATCCGTTGCACGCCATCGCGAATGTGGTGTCGGCGAGCGTGAACACGAAACCGCCGTGCGTGATGCCGTGACCGTTCACCATGGTCTTGCCGACGACCATCGACGCGACCGCATGCCCGGGGGAGAGTTCGCGAATCTCGATGCCGAGGGCCTGCGACGCGGTGTCGGCCTCGAACATCTCCCGCGCGATGCCGCACTCGGTCGTGTCGACGGTCATGGTTCTCCTACGGGTGGTAGACGGATTCTTCCTCTTGGACGTACATGGTGACGCCGCCGGTGGCGAAGTTCGGGACGTCCGCGCTCGCCTGCTTCATCTCCTCCGACTGCAGTGCGGACTGCATGGTCGCGGAATCGGGGAAGTGGAGACCCGCGATCGCGTAGTACGGAGGTTCACTGCCGTCGAGTGTGCTGCACTTGCCCCAGGTGTAGTCGGAAAGTCCGGGCGCCTTCCGGGCCAGCGGAATGTGGATGTCACGGTAGTGCGCATCGAACGTGTCCGGGTCTTCGGGACGTCCGTAACAGACGACAATCTTAACGCTCACGAGTTGTCTCCTTTGGCGACGAGGGTGAGGACATCGTACGTCGCAACGGGATCGCCGTCCTGGTTGATCACCACCGCATCCCAACGCACTTCGCCGTAGTCGGCGCTGCTGCGCGGGGTGATGAGCTTGGCGGTCAGAGTGACGGTGAGGCTGTCGTCGGCTTTGACCGGGGTGAGGAACCGTAGGTTGTCGACGCCGAAATTGGCGAGGACCGGGCCCGGGTTCGGCTCGACGAACAGGCCGGCGGCGAGCGAGACCACCAGGTATCCGTGGGCGACGATGCCACCGAAGAGTGGGTTCGCTGCCGCGGCCTCGGGGTCGGTGTGCGCATAGAACGTGTCGCCCGTGAAGTCGGCGAAGTGATCGATGTCGGCGCGGGTGACTTGACGGGGACCACCGACGATCGTATCGCCGATCCGCAACTCCGCGAGGTTCTTCCGGAACGGGTGGATCCCGTCGTCGTTGCGTTGCGAACCGGTGACCCACAGGTTCCCCACCGCCGTCAGGATGTCGGGAGTGGCCTGGATTGCGGTGCGCTGCATGTGATGCAGGACGCCGCGGATACCGCCGAGTTCCTCACCGCCGCCTGCCCGTCCTGGTCCACCGTGCACGAGGACGGGCAGCGGTGAGCCGTGCCCGGTGGACTCCTTCGCGTCGTCGCGGTTGAGGACGAGTACGCGACCGTGGAACGGGGCGAGGCCCAAGACGATGTCGCGGGCGAGACTCGAATCCCGAGTGACCAGCGAGGCCACCAGGCTGCCCTTGCCGCGGGCGGCGAGTTCGATCACCTCGTCGGTGCTGTCATACCCCATTACCGTGCTGACGGGGCCGAATGCCTCGATCTCGTGGGGTTCGACGGCGTCCTTGTCGTCGGATCGCAGCAGGATGGGCGGTAGGAACGCGCCCACCGACTTGTCGGCTCCCACGACCTCGAATCCCTCCGGGTCGCCGACCACGATTTGCGCCGACTTGGTGAGACCACGAAGCGATTTGAGTACCTCGTCACGCTGCTCGAGGCTGGCGAGAGCACCCATTGTGACGCCCTCGGCGTCGGGCGCACCGACCACGACGCGCGAGAGCCGTGCCTCGGTCGCCGCGATGACGTCGTCCATCAGTGCGGACGGGACGAAGGCGCGCCGGATGGCGGTGCACTTCTGGCCGGCCTTGACGGTCATCTCGGTGACGAGCTGTTTGACGAACAGTTCGAATTCTTCACTGCCCGGGGTGACGTCTGAGCCGAGGATCGATGCGTTGAGCGAGTCGGCCTCGGCGTTGAAATGCACGCCTTCGCCCACGACGTTCGGATGTGCACGCAGGGTGGCGGCGGTGTCGGCCGATCCCGTGAACGCCACGGAATCCTGTCCGCCGAGGTGGTCGAGCATGCCGCGGGCGCTCCCGGACAGCAACTGCACGGAACCCTCCGGCAGCAGTCCGGATTCGATGATGCGGCGGAATACGAGTTCGGTGAGGTATGCGGTCTGGCTCGCCGGCTTGACGATCGACGGGACACCGGCGATGAACGCGGGAGCGAGCTTCTCGAGGAAGCCCCACACGGGGAAGTTGAAGGCGTTGATCTGCACCGCGACTCCGCGGCGGGAGGTGTAGATGTGCTGGCCGAGGAACGTGCCCTTCTTGCCCAGTTGTTCGAGCGCGCCGTCGAGGTAAACGGTGTCGTTGGGGAGTTCGCGCCGGGCTTTACTCGCGTAGCTGAGGAGGGTGCCGAAACCGCCGTCGATGTCGACGCCGGAGTCACGCTTGGTGGCGCCGGTGACGGCCGACAGGGCATAGAACTCGTCTTTGCCGGCCATGAGAGTCAACGCGAGCGCCTTGAGCGCGCCGGCGCGTTCGTGGAAGGTCAGCTTCGCCAGCGCTGGTCCACCCACCTCGCGGGCGTAGGTCACCGTCTCGCCGAGGTCGAGACCGGTCGCGGAGATGCGCGCCACCTCGGAGCCGTCGACCGCGCTCAGCAGCGGCGTTCCCTGGTCGGGCGCGGTGTACCAGCGTCCGGCGGCGTAGCTTTCCAGCAACTTGCTCACGACAACTCCATTTCACCGTACGTTCGGTCGGTAACTAGAATCACCGCACCGGTTGCCGAATGTCAAGGGTGTTGGTCAAGTGCCTAATTCCGTTTCGCTCTTGCGTACCTACCGAAGATTCGGTTATTAATAGAGGTGACCACCGTGAAGGAGAAGGCTGTGCGTGAAGTGTTTCTGGTGGATGGGCCACGCCGCCCGGTCGCGATGCTGATCGGGGCGCCGTGCAAACGCTGAAGATCGCGGACCTGGACGATCGCATGGTGGTGACGCTCAACCGGCCTGCCCAGCGGAACGCGATCAACGCCGAGATGATCGGCGAACTGCATGAGGTGTGCGCGGCGCTCGAGGCGAAGCCCAAGCCGATGCTGCTGATCGGTGCGGGCGATCACTTCGCGGGTGGCGCCGACATCGGCGAACTTCGGGCGCGCGGACGCGACGAGGCGTTCGCGGGCATCAACCGTAATCTCTTCGACCGCATCGGCAGGCTGCCGCTGCCCACCATCGCGGCAGTCAGTGGCTACGCACTCGGCGGCGGCGCCGAACTGTCCTACGCGTGCGACATTCGCATCGCCACCGAGACCGCGGTCTTCGGCAACCCGGAGCCCGGACTGGGCATCATGGCCGCCGCCGGGGCCAGCTACCGACTACCGGAACTGGTGGGAAAATCCGTCGCCAAGCAGGTTCTTCTCGGCGGACGCAACCTCGACGCACCGGACGCGCTGCGTAGCGGACTAGTCATGAGTGTCGTCGCTCCCGGCGAGCACATCGCCGCCGCGCACAAGGTCATCGACAGGATTGCCCGTTCCGCGCCGCTGGCACTCAAGCTCACCAAGATGATCGTCGACGCTCCCGGCTCACACCCATTCGCCGACGACATCGCCCAGGCGGTGCTGTTCGAAAGCCGCGACAAACACGACCGCATGACCGCATTCCTGGAGAAGAAATGACCAGCACAGTTCCGCAGAACATCGGCGTGGTCGGTGGTGGCCGCATGGGCGCCGGCATCGCCCAGGTATTCGCCACCCTCGGATCCACCGTCACCATCGCCGAGAGCGGCGACCGGCAGGCGGCACTCGCCCGCGTCTCCGACGGACTCGACCGCGCGCACGAGCGCGGCAAACTTGGTGACGGCGACCCGGCGATCGTCCTGTCCCGCGTCCACGTCGTCGGTGCGCCCGACGACCTCCCCACTGCTCTGGATCTGGTGGTCGAGGCGGTGCCGGAATTGCTGGACCTGAAGCTCGGTGTGCTGTCGGTGGTCGAAAAGACGGTCGCGCCCTCGACGGTGATCGCCAGCAACACCAGTTCGATCTCCATCGCCGACCTCGGAGCGGCGCTGAACGATCCCTCACGGCTGGTCGGCATGCACTTCTTCAACCCGGTGCCGGCGTCGACGCTCGTCGAAATCATCCGTGCCCCCGCGACCGATGCCGGGGTGGTCGACCGCGTCCGAGGCTGGGTCTCTCAGCTCGGTAAGACCGAAGTGCTGGTCAACGACTCCCCCGGATTTGCTACCAGTCGTCTCGGCGTGTGCCTCGGGCTCGAAGCGATCCGCATGCTCGAAGAGGGAGTTGCGGACGCCGAATCCATTGACCGAGCAATGGAACTGGGATACCGGCATCCGATGGGACCGTTGCGCTCCACGGATCTGGTCGGGCTCGACGTCCGGCTTGCGATCGCCGAGCACCTCACGAAGACGCTGGGTGACCGTTTCGCGCCCCCAGCGCTGCTGCGAGAGAAGGTCGGGCGAGGCGAACTCGGCCGGAAGACGGGCCAGGGGTTCTTCACCTGGCCATGAGTGGCCAGCCACAACACAATCAGCAGGAGGCACCTTCTCATGAGTACTGACGACGGGTCGTCCATGAGCACCGACGACGTGGTCGGACTTTCCCTGGATGCGGGACTGGCCACCATCACGTTGCGCCGCGGCGGCGCGTCGAACGCACTCGACCGTGCGGTGAAGGAACAGTTGCTGACTGCGGTGGAAAAGGTCGCCGCCGCCGACAGCGTGCGAGCCGTGCTCCTCGCGGCCGAAGGCAAGAACTTCTGCGTCGGCCAGGATCTCGCCGAGCACGTGGCCGGACTCGAGGCCGGCGCCGCTCACGCGATGGACACGGTCGGCGAGCACTACAACCCGCTTCTGCGAGCGCTGGCCGGAATCCGAGTGCCGGTCGTCGTGGCGATCAACGGGGCGTGCGTCGGCGCGGGCCTCGGTATCGCTCTCGCGGGTGACATCCGGGTGGCGGGCGCCGGCGTCAAGTTCGCGACAGCCTTCACCGGTATCGCGCTGGCCGGCGACTCGGGGTTGAGCCACACTCTGGTGCAGGCGCTGGGCCCGAGTCGCGCGACCGGGCTGATGATGCTCGGCGACCGGTTCACCGCCGCTCAGGCGCTGGATTGGGGTCTGGTGCACCGCGTGGTTCCCGACGCCGAACTCGACGACACCGCCACGGCACTCGCGCGGCAACTCGCAAACGGGCCCACTGCGGCGTATGTGCAGGTAAAGGCGCTGGTCTCGGCTGAGTCTGCGGGATTGCCCGAGGCGCTCGAGCGAGAACGCGACGCCGCGGAACTGCTCGGGCAGTCGACGGATCACCGCAGCGCCGTCGACGCGTTCCTCGCGAAGCGCACGCCGACATTCGAAGGCCGCTGAGTCTCGAAAGCCGCTGAGCTCGAAGGCCGCTGAGGTCGGAAGCCGGGCTGCACCCCAACAATTTTGTAGCTTTCCGACATGTCGCACACCAACACTGGGTCTCTTCTGCGGCAGGGTGTCCCTCATGACTTCGCCGGGACCGGTCCTCAGGGTCGGGGTCCTTCGGAGGCGGCGCAACGGATGGCCCGGGCCGGCAAGTGCCGGAGGAACAAATCAGGTTCGCCGAGGAATGCCAGACCAAGTTCATTGAGGAACGCACCACCGAGCCAGGCGGCGCCCGAAAAATGAATACTCCGGAAAGCCAGAATTCGTCGACGCAGTTACTACCTAGACAAGATATCGCCATACCTGCCGTGGCAATCGCCGGGCAGTTTGGTGCGCAAAGGGGGTTGTGGGCAGCGCGCGACCTCGGTTCTCGAGGACATAGTCAGGTTCTCGAGGACATAGTCATGGGTGGGGAAGGAATTTCGCGCGCTAGAAATGCGATCATCCGGTCAGCGGCGTTGTCGGCGCTTTCTCGCACCTTCTTGAGAGTAGAAAACTTCGATGGACACCTTACTAGCACTTCTGTTCCTGATCGCTGCGTTGATGAGCGGTTATGGCGTATACATCGGGTACCGGGGTTGGGTCACCGACCCGCAGAAGCATGGCTGGCCGATTCCCGACAAGGTACGCGACAGCCCCGAGCTGACTCGAGTCGCGAATTCGCTCGTCACCCGCTGGTCCGCGGTGTCTTTCGTGCTCTCGCTGATCCCCGTGGTAGCCCTGATGCCCAGGGTCTTGTCGGAGTTCCAGATCGAAATGCCGATCGAAGAACTCATTGCCCTCGCCGTCTACGCCACGGCCGTCGCCGTGGTGGGTACGTACCCGTTCGAGCGCATCAAAAAACTCTGAACTGGGACGACCTCGCACACCTGGTACGCCACGATGGGGACTGTTCGAAGACCGCTGAGTTCGATGGCCAGGACGTAAATTGCTCTCCGCTCTTGTGTGGGTGCGGGTCTCCATGCATACTCGATACCAACCGATCATTCGGTAATGAAGGCAGGATATATGACCACGTCACAAGCCCCGGATGGGCTACAAGCGCTCTTCGATGACACGATCGCAGCTGACCAGCGGATCGAGCCGAGGGACTGGATGCCGGACGGCTACCGGAAGACGCTGATCCGGCAGATCGCTCAGCACGCGCATTCGGAGATCATCGGCATGCAGCCCGAGGGCAACTGGCTCACTCGGGCGCCGTCGCTGCGCCGAAAGGCGATCCTCATGGCGAAGGTGCAGGACGAGGCAGGCCACGGCCTGTACCTGTACTCGGCCGCCGAGACGCTCGGAGCCGATCGCGCCGATCTCACCGAGAAACTGATCGACGGCAAGCAGAAGTACTCCTCAATCTTCAACTACCCGACGCTCACCTACGCCGACGTGGGTGTCATCGGCTGGCTGGTCGACGGCGCGGCAATCTGCAATCAGGTTCCATTGTGCCGCAGCTCTTTCGGTCCGTATGCGCGAGCAATGATCCGGGTATGCAAGGAGGAGTCCTTCCATCAACGTCAGGGTTTCGAACTGCTGATGACGATGATGCGCGGCACCGACGCCCAGCGCGAGATGGTCCAGGAGTCGGTGAACCGTTTTTGGTGGCCGGCGCTGATGATGTTCGGGCCGCCGGACGACCAGTCACCCAACTCCGAGCAGTCGATGAAGTGGCGCATCAAGCGGCACACCAACGACGAACTCCGTCAGCGGTTCGTCGACATGTCCATCCCGCAGGCCGAGGTGCTGGGCGTGAGCTTCCCGGACCCGGACCTGAAGTGGAACCCCGAACGCGGCGCCCACGACTTCGGTGAGCCCGACTGGAGCGAGTTCATGCAGGTGATCAAGGGCAACGGCGCATCGAGCGTCGAGCGCATCGCCAACCGACGGGCGGCCCACGAGAACGGAGCGTGGGTGCGAGAGGCCGCGACCGCATTCGCGCGCCGCGAGAGCACGAAGGAGAACGCACGATGAGCACGGACGACACCACGGTGCGCGCGGACTGGCCACTGTACGAAGTGTTCCTGCGGGGTAAGCGCGGACTCAACCACGTGCATGTCGGCTCATTGCATGCGGCGGACGACGAGATGGCCGTGCGCCACGCCCGCGACGTCTACACCCGCCGCAACGAGGGCGTGAGCATCTGGGTGGTGCGGTCCAGTTCGATCGTGGCGTCCAGCCCGTCAGAGAAGGATCCCTACTTCGCACCGAGCGGCGACAAGGTGTACCGGCACCCCACCTTCTACGAGATCCCCGACAACGTTCCCCACATGTGATCCGGCCCCGATTTTTTCGCAGGCCGACGAGAATACCGAGGATGTACCGATGACCGACCACGAGAACGCCTACGACAGCCTCGTCGACGAAGACAGCCACGGCCAGTGGGCGTTCGGCACCAGCTTCGACGACCCGTTGGCCGGCGTCGACACCACGGTCCCCGATGACGTCGACCTCGCCGCGCTGGCGGTCTACTGCCTGATGCTCGGCGACGACGCGCTGATCAGCTCTCAACGCCTGGCCGAGTGGAGTACGCGCGCACCGGAACTCGAGGAGGAGGTGGCGCTGGCGAACATCGGACTCGACTTGCTCGGCCAGGCGCGACTGCTGCTCGCTCGCGCGGACGCGGCGGACGCGACCGTCGTGCCGCACATCTCGGACACCTCACCGATTCCCGCCGAGGATGCGCTCGCCTTCTTCCGTGACGAGAACAAGTTTCGCAACACCAGGCTCGCCGAACTCGACAACGGCGACTTCGCGCAGACGATCACCCGACTGCTGGTGTTCTCCACGTGGCGCCTCGCCCTGTTCGACCGACTCCGCACGTCACGAGATCCGGTCCTCGCGGCTGTGGCGGTGAAGGGCGTCAAGGAACTGACATATCACCGCGACTACGCGGCCCGGTGGGCGGTCATGCTTGGCTGCGGAACTGCGGAGTCGCGGGCGCACATTGTCGACGCACTCTCCCGGGTGTGGCCGTACGTCGAGGAACTGTTCGTCCCGACCACCGAGGAGCTCGCACTCGCTGCCGTGGGTGTCGGGGTCGATCCAAGGGATACTCGCGACGAATTCGATTCCGTACTCGAACAGGTGTTGCATGCCGCCGAACTCACCGCACCCACCGGCCGGACCGCCGGCACCGTCGGTGGCAGGGCGGGTCGGCAGGGACTGCACACCGAGGCATTCGGATTGCTGCTCGCCGAGATGCAAAGCGTGGCCAGAGTTCATCCGGAAGGAGTGTGGTGAAATGTCCGCCCCGTTCGTGACCCCCACGCGGGCAATCGAAGCCCGCCGACTCGCCGAATCGGTCCTGGACCCGGAGATGCCCATGCTCACCCTCGCCGATCTGGGTGTGCTGCGCGACGTCGAGGAACGTGCCGACGGATCGGTGGTCGTGACCATCACTCCCACTTACTCCGGGTGCCCCGCAATGGCCACGATGCGCGACGACATCGAGCACACATTGCAGGACGCGGGATTTGCGCGCGTCGAGGTGAAGACCGTGCTCACACCGCCGTGGAGCACCGATTGGATCAGCGACGCCGGCAGGCGCACACTGCGCGAGAACGGCTATTCCACACCTGGTCCCGCGCCGCGCCGATCGTCCGGACCCGTCCCGCTGACTCTCGTAACCAAGCCGAGGGTCGTGGAGTGCCCGGTGTGCCGCTCCGCGAACACCCGTCTCGACTCGGAATTCGGGGCGACTCTGTGCAAGGCGCTCTACCGGTGCCTCGATTGTCTCGAACCCTTCGATCACGTGAAGGAAATCTAATCATGACCACAGCGGTCTCCCCGAAATCCGGTGCTGCATCGCGTAACAGGGCATTCCATACCCTGACTGTCGCCGACGTAGAATCCCTGTGTGACGACGCCGTTGCCGTCACGTTCGACGTTCCGGTCGAGCTGGCGGAGGAGTTCGCATTCGGTCCCGGGCAGTCCCTTACGCTCCGCCGGACGGTCGACGGTGTCGAACACCGCCGCTCGTACTCCATCTGCGCATCCGCCGGCTCCGCTCCGCGGGTGGGCGTGCGCGAGGTATCCGACGGGCTGTTCTCGACCTGGCTCGTCCACCAGGTTCGCCCCGGCGACCGGATCGAGGTGCAGGGCCCGAGCGGAACGTTCGTCGCCGACCCCGCCGCCGGTGGTCGTCACGTCCTGATCGCCGCCGGTTCGGGGATCACGCCGATGCTGTCGATCGCAGCGTCGGTGCTCGCCAACCCTGAATCCGAAGTCGTTTTGCTGTATGGCAACCGGCGCACCCGTTCGGTGATGTTCGCCGAGGAGATCTCCGACCTCAAGGACACGTACGGGTCGCGCTTCGAAATCATTCACGTCCTGTCCCGTGAGCCACGCGAGGTCGAGTTGTTCACCGGCCGCCTCGACGCCGACCGGCTCCGCGAGATCTTCCGTGCGGTCGTGCCGATCGCCGACATCGATCACTTCTGGTTGTGCGGCCCTTACGGGATGGTGACCGACGCGGAGACGGTTCTCGGCGAGTTGAAGATCGACAAGGGTCGCGTTCACCATGAACTGTTCTTCGTCGACGACATTCCCCCGCCAATGGAAACCCATCGCGAACCTGGAGTCACCGGGCCGAGTAGCGAGGTGACCCTGATCCTCGACGGCCGCTCGACCACCGCGCCGTTGCCGCGGGACATGTCGATCCTGGATGCGTCCGAAAAGTACCGTTCCGACGTACCATTCGCGTGCAAGGGTGGTGTGTGCGGAACCTGCCGCGCCAAGATCACCCGCGGCGACGTGGACATGCGCCGCAACTATGCGCTCGAGGACTACGAGGTCGATTCCGGCTTCGTGCTGACGTGCCAGACCTACCCGGTCAGCGACAACGTGACCGTCGATTTCGACGCCTGACCCGACTCTGCCCCGCTGACCCCCCGGAGACTTGGATGACGAGTATCGCCGCTGCGCAGAACATCGAGTTCGCTTCCCGTGACCGGATTTCGTCGCTGCAACTCGAACGTCTGCAGTGGTCACTTCTTTACTCGTACAACAACGTTCCGCACTACCGGAAGGCGTTCGACGACGCCGGTGTCCACCCTCGTGACCTGTTGGACCTAAGCGATCTGTCGAAGTTCCCGTTCACGGCGAAGGCGGACCTACGGGCGAACTACCCATTCGGAATGTTCGCGGTGCCTCAGGATCAGGTGTCGCGCATTCATGCATCCTCGGGGACGACGGGGCGGCCGGCGGTGGTCGGATACACCACGGGTGACCTGAACAACTGGGCCGATCTGGTCGCTCGGAGCCTGACCGCCGCCGGCGTCAAGCCGTCCGACAAGGTGCATATCGCCTACGGCTACGGCCTGTTCACCGGCGGACTCGGCGCGCACTACGGCGCGGAACGACTGGGCTGCACGGTGATCCCGATGTCAGGCGGTATGACCGAACGCCAAATCCAGCTGATCGAGGACTTCGAGCCCGACGCCATCATGGTGACACCGTCCTACATGCTCACGATCGTCGACGCGATGATCGCGAAGGGTATCGACCCGGCCAAGACGTCGCTGCGTACCGGCGTGTTCGGCGCGGAGCCGTGGACGGAGGAGATGCGCACCGAACTCGAGAAGCAGTTGAACATGGATGCAGTCGACATCTATGGGCTGTCCGAGGTGATGGGGCCGGGTGTCGCGATGGAATGCGTGGAGACCAAGGACGGCCTGCACGTCTGGGAGGACCATTTCTACCCGGAGATCATCGATCCAGTCACCGGTGAGGTGCTTCCCGACGGTGAGGAGGGTGAGCTCGTCTTCACGTCGCTGACGAAGGAGGCGATGCCGATCATCCGCTACTGCACCCGCGATCTGACGCGACTGCTGCCCGGAACCGCGCGGTCGATGCGGCGGATGCAGAAGGTGACCGGGCGTACCGACGACATGATCATCCTGCGGGGGGTGAATCTGTTTCCGACCCAGATCGAGGAGTTGATTCTCACGGTGCCTGCGTTGGCTCCACAATTCCAGTGCATTCTCGACCGTCCCGGTAGGACGGACGAGCTGACCGTGCGAGTCGAATCGCGTCTCGATGCGTCCGCCACCGATCGTTCCGGTGCCACCGCCGAACTCCAGAAGCTGGTGAAGAACCGCATCGGAGTGACGGTCGCCGTGGACGTCGTGGAACCCGGCGCACTCGAACGCTCCATCGGCAAGGCAAAGCGACTGATCGACAACCGCGCTATCGGTCGAAGCGTCGGACAAGGTGGCGGTCGACGAGTTGGACATGTTCCGTAAGGACGTCGGCACCTATGTCCGCCAGTACGAGTTCCTGTCGCAGCTGTTCGACTAGGAGAACCTGTGGCTCGAGAAGCTCGCGATCTACCTCGAGCTGCTTGCACCCCAGCTCACCGGCGGCGAGAATGCCATTCCGGTGGACCTGTCTGCGGTCACCATCGACTATCTCGGCCATCATCGGATGGACGTACAGCACCCCACCGTCGATGTCTGCGTGCAAGTCGAACCGGGGAGGGACGGCCGGCACCGGCGCGGTTCGCGATCCCGACCTCGTCGCCCTCGACGAGGTCATCGCTAAGATCAACGGCTTGTTCTCGGGCGATCGCCCCGACTCGTCGGTCCGCAACTTCGTCACCCACGTCCTCCACCAGCTCGAGGACTCATTCACCGGGGACATGCCAGAAGGGTGTCTCGGCCATGACACCGGTGTGGTGGTCCTCGAGCGGGCCCGTGTAGTGCTTGTGTCCGGTCGAGAGCGCCACGTGCCGCATCGAGCCCCCGCCCGCGAGCGCGCGCAGCGTGTTGCGCAACATGACGCTGTTGACCTCGATGTTCTCGCGCTCGGTGTTTTGCCGCTTCCAGGCAGTGAAGAACACGACCTCGGGGTTGATGCCGCGCAGGGTCTGCGCCAGGGCGGTTTCGTCGAGCAGGTCGGCCCTGACCGCGTCGACGCCGATCATCTGTAGGGACGTCTGCCGGGACAACCCGTAGGTCCTCCATCCCGCGTCCACGAGTTGACGGCTGATTGCCTGTCCGGAAATGCCGGTGGCGCCCACCACGAGCGCCGTACCAGGGGATGGTGTCATGACGATGAACCCTTCTGCGCGCGCAGAATTACGCCCCTGCGGCGACGAATGTGTGTCGCATGGTCAGGTCACCTACACGACTGACAACTTCGTCGCCGGCGGTCAGGAATCGATTGGGAGTCTGTCCGAGGCCCACACCCGACGGTGTTCCGGTGAGGATGACGTCGCCCGGAAGGAGTATCACGATCCCGGAGAGATATTCGATCAGTTGCCCGACATCGAAAATGAGGTCGGCGGTCGAGCTGGACTGCAGTGTGACACCGTTGAGATCGCACGACAGCGTGATGTTGTCCGGATCGTCGAATTCGTCGGGCGTGACCAGAACTGGGCCGAGCGGCGTGAACCCCGGAAACGACTTGCCGAGATTGAATTGAGGTAGACCTGCCGGACGCATCTGGACATCACGCGCGGAAAAATCCTGGGCAGCAGTCACACCGGCGACATAGGACCAAGCATCCGAACGCGAGACCTGATGCGCACGTGCTCCCATGACGATCGCGACCTCGACCTCCCAATCGACCTGATCGGTAGGGAGCGCAACCTGTGTGAAGGCGTTCGTGATCGAGGTCGGGAACTTGGTGAAGACCAAAGGGACCTCGGGTGCTGGGAGACCGGATTCGATCTGATGCTCGCGATAGTTCAATCCGATGCCGAACACCTGCGGGCTGGGCGGCACGGGCGCGTCTGCTTCCGATTCGTTCAGAGGTGTGTCGCCCTCGGTGGTGTCGTGTGCTGCCCAGTCACGAAACTGGGTCCATTGTTCGAAGACATCGGCCGCCGTTGGACCGAACCTGCCGTCGCTGACCTTGTGAACGTCGATCAGCTTGCTCTCACGGACGAGTTTGATCCGCCCGCCAACTGAAGCGATCCGCATGTGGGTCCTTCCTTCTGATCAGATGTACTGGATGTCAGCTAGCGAGGATTCCGCCGTCAATGACGAGTTCGGCACCCGTGACGAAGGCGGCGTCGTCACTTGCCAGATAGAGCACCGCCTTCGCCACTTCTGTGGGTTCGGCGAGCCGGCCCATCGGCTGCCGAGCAGTGAGCTCCGCGCGGTAGGCATCGGGATCTTCCGCTTGTTGAAGCAACCGTTCGACCCACGGTGAATCGACTGTTCCCGGGCATACGCAATTGCAGCGAATGCCGGCGGCCGCCCACTGGACCGCGGCTTGCTTGGTCAAGGCGACCACCGCGCCCTTGCTGGCCGAGTAGGAGGCACGATCCCGCAGGCCGATCATCCCTGCCACCGAGGCGGTGTTCACGATGACGCCGAACTTTTGTTCAAGCATGCCGGGGAGAAAGCTCTTCATGCACAGGAAAGTTCCGCGTGCGTTCACCGCGAACACGCGGTCCCACTCCTCGACGGTTGCCTCAAGGATGCTGGTGGTCGATCCGATGCCGGCGTTGTTGCACAGGATGTCCACACCGCCGAGCAGTTCGTATGCACTCTTGCGGAGTTGGTCGATTTCGTCCGGTGAGCTGATGTCGACTTTGACGGGAAAGGAGCCCGGGGGGACGGACCTTGGATCCCTGTCAGCGGCGACCACCTCGCCGCCTTCCGCGAGGAACAATCGGCTGATCTCATATCCAATTCCTGAGCCGGC
The DNA here is from genome assembly GCF_001894885.1 of Rhodococcus marinonascens NBRC 14363. GTDB lineage: Bacteria > Actinomycetota > Actinomycetes > Mycobacteriales > Mycobacteriaceae > Rhodococcus_F > Rhodococcus_F marinonascens. Next base: position 40,195 of record NZ_BCXB01000028.1, on the reverse strand, counting down.
GCCTGTTACTACAACACGTCGCCCATCAAATTTGCCCATTTCCATTCCTTGTTCTTGCTAGGGGTGTCTCGACGCAATCCGTACGTCGAGCACTGCATGCGTTCGTGTTGAATGCCCTGTGCCAGTAGAGGTCGAGTCAGTCGAGATCGAGCCCGCGTAGCACCCCCTGCAAGTACCCGATCGCGTAGGCCCTGCCGCGGCTGCAGTATGCGGCCGACGAGGTATCTCCCCAGGTGGCGATGTCGCCGACCATCGCGGGCACATGATCGTCGATGAGAAATCCGTCGAAGCCCACGGAGTGAAGTCGGCGAATAACCTGCGCTGGGTCGAAGTTGCCTTCGCCGAGGAAGCACTCGGCGAAGTGGGGGACGGTTCCCTGCACGTCGCGGAAGTGAACGTAGAAGATGCGTCCCTCGGGGCCGAGTAGGTCGATGACTTGGTTGACGGCATCCTCGCCGCCCATCTCCGACACCGTTCCGAGGCACAGGTTCAGCCCCCATGCGGGACTTCCTTTGGCGCGTTGGTGCGCTTCGGCGATGCCTTCGGGAGAGATGAAGATTCGCTCGAGACCGCCCAGGGCGTCCCGCACCGGCGGATCGTCCGGATGCAGTGCCAGGCGGACGCCTTCTTCTTCAGCGACAGGCAGGACGGCGTCGAGGAAGTACTGGTAGTTGTCCCACATGAGTTGGGCATCGAGGACGCCATCAATCGGCTCGGGATGGGTCAACTTGTGGGACGCGAGCGCGTTTCCGTGGTGGGCGCTGTTCGCATCGAACGCCGTAACGCTCGCTCCGCCACGGCCTGCGGCATTCATATCGGTACGCCAGACGTAGGTTGGCAGGAAGTTGAAACCGAGAAGGTCATATCCGGTCTTTGCCATATTACGGATTGTCCGGTGATAATTGTCGATCTGCTCGTCGCGCCCGGGTAGTCCGCGCTGAATCTTCCAGAAGTGCTCAGCTGGAACGTTTTCCAGTCCTTCAATGCGCAGACTCTGGTGGTCGCAGTATTCCCGAAGAGCCGCAAGCTCTTCGATCCCCCAGTACATCTTGTCTGTTGCCAGGTTGCTCGGGGTGTGGAACTGCACACTCGGTAGTCCCAGTTGATGTGCGAATTGGGCTACCGTGTCGTCGAATTCGTCGATATGGCCGAGCGACAGCCGGATTGGCATGCTTGACTCTCCTGGGTGTCCGAGGGTGCCCCGTTGCCGGTGAGGCTGTGGCGGCGCTATTGATCCGTGAAGTAGTGAGGGTGCTCATGCTGTAGGCGTGGAAGCTGAGTGAGGACTCGTCGAACGTGGCCGCAGATGACCTCTCGCCCGGCGGCGGCGTCGCGGGCCTTCAGTGCGTCGACGATGGCCGTGTGTTCGGTGATCAATTCGCGGGTGGTCGAATGCTCGGGCAAGGTCAGACGACGTAGGCGGTCGAGTTGCAGCTTTTTCGATTGAACGACCTCCCACGCTCCGGGGTAGCCCGCGAGTTCGAATATCGTGCGGTGTAGTGCCTCGTCACTCGCGAAGAAGAGTTCCTCGTCGAGGTCGTGAAACGCCCGTTCCTGCTCTTCGATGAGGGCACTCAGCTGCGCATGATTCGTGGTGGGATGTGCGCATGCGGCCTCGAATGCTCCTAGCTCGAGGTGCTCACGGATGAACTGCGCCTCGCGGACCTCCGCCGGTCGGATCCGCGCTACCCGAGTGCCGACCTGAGGGGTGACCTGAACCAATCCCGCGTCGACCAGTCGGGCTAGAGCTTCGCGCACCGGGGTCCGACTCACCGCGAACTGCTTGGTCAAGGCGCTCTCGGATAGTTCCAGGCCGGGAGCTAGGCGCAGGTCCCGAATGGCCCCCTGGAGTTCCTGAAAGACGAGGTCCGAGGTGCGCTCACGAGTCGGCCCACGGCGGATCGGCGAAAGTTCGAGCGCCGATCCGCCCTGCGTGTGCGGTGGGGGAGTCGTGATCATGGAGAAATGGTTGCATACCTCACACCTTGTATGCAAGTATTCAAGTTGTGTCTGAACTGGCAAACAGGACCGCCATAGTGACCGGCGGCACCAGCGGTATCGGTCTGGGATCCGTCGAGCGCCTCCTCGCGCGCGGGGCAGCGGTCGCCTTCTGCGGAATCGACGCCGAAGAGGCCGAGCAGTCGGCAAAGAATCTCGCGCGCGACTATGGCGACAATCGGGTCTTCGGGCAGGTCGCTGATGTCACGGATGAGCGCGCGGTGCAGCGCTTCGTCGACGAGTCTGCGGAGCAGCTCGGCGGCCTCGACATCGTGGTCACAGCCGCAGGTATCCAGACGTACGGCTCCGCCGCGGACACCGACCTCGCAACCTGGGAGCGCACTCTCGCGGTCAACGTCACCGGGTCCTACCTGACCGCCAAACATGCGATTCCCCACCTCCGCCGTCGCGGAGGAGGAGGCTCGATCGTGGTGGTCTCCTCAGTCCAGGCGTTTGTCTGCCAGGAAGGTGTGTCGTCCTATACGGCCAGCAAAGGCGCACTCAACGCCCTCGTCCGGTCCATCGCGATCGATGAAGCACGACACGGAATCCGCGCCAACGCCGTCTGTCCCGCATCCGTCGATACCCCGATGCTGCGCGCCGCGGCGCGCCAATTCTCCGATGGCACGCCGACCGGCGAACAAGCGCTTATCGACAAATGGGGGGCCGCGCATCCGCTGGGCCGTGTCGCGCAACCCTCGGAGATCGGCGAGGTCATCGCGTTCCTGTCGAGCGACCGGGCAAGCTTCGTCACCGGCATTTCGATGCCTGTCGACGGTGGATTGCTTGCGAACGTAGCCGTCGCACTTCCGGAGTAGTCGAGTCACCATGCGTGTCAGCACTTTTGCGGATTTCGACGCTCGTGTCGGTGAAGGGCCGGTGTGGGACAACCGCACCGGGGTGCTCCACTGGGTAGACATTCCTCGAGGTCGAGTCCATGCGACCGACTTCGAGACCCGCCAGACACAGACGCTGACGGTCGGCACCACTGTCGGAGCTGTTGCACCCCGCTCCACAACCAGCGGCTACATCGCCGCGATCGGCGAAGGGTTCGGCGTCGTCTCATCCGAGCGCGGACTCGAGGTCACGAACGCAATCCTCCCCAGCGGTGTGCGGATGAACGATGCCAAGTGCGACGCGCGCGGCCGGCTGTGGGCTGGTAGTTGCGCGCTCGACTTCGCGTCAGGCGGCGGCGCTCTGCACGTTCTCGACGCGGACTTCACCGCCCGCACCGTGCTCGACGGCTGGACTCTACCGAACGGACTCGGGTGGAGCCCGGAATCAGACCTGTTCTACCTGGTGGACAGTCTCGAGCGGTCGATCTCGATATGGGACTACGACCTCGAATCGGCAAGACTCTCGGACCACCGGATTCTCACGACTTTCAGCAGCGACGAAGGCCTGCCCGACGGCCTGTGCGTCGACACGAACGGGTGCATTTGGGTGGCGATGTGGGGAGGCGGGCGCGTCGTCCAACTGTCTCCCCAAGGCCACATGCTCACCTCCATCGAACTGCCGGTGCAACAGCCGTCTTCCTGTGCGTTCGGCGGCGCGCAGCGGGACATTCTCATCGTGACATCGGCTCGCGAGGACCTTGCGCGAGCCGCTCCGATCGACGGCTCGATCCTTGCTCTCCACGACACCGGATCACGCGGCACCGAAGTTGCGTTCTTCAGTGGCTGAGGCCGCCAGCAGTACACGCCCACGCCACTGCCAAATAGCGCGAGAAATCTTTGAACTGGAAGGACAGATACGGAAATGGGCTTGAACCCAGATCTTCACATCACAGCCGACACGGTGTACGACGACACCTGGCTCAGGAACGAAACTCACCGACTTCTCGATTTCGGGATCAGCTCGGCTCAGCCTGGCCGGGGCTTCAACTGGCTCGATGACCACGGCAACGCGCGCCACGACATGCCCGTGTACACATGGCTGACTTGCCGGATGACACATGTGTATTCGATTGGTGCTCTGTTCGGGCACCCCCACGCCCGAGATGCAGCCGGCCTCGGAGTCGATGCTCTGCGAACAGCCCTCCATGACGACGAGCACGGAGGCTGGTTCGCTTCCGTCTCCGACAACCAGGAATCCCCTGAGGTCAAGGACGCCTACGATCAGGCCTTCGTCCTCCTGGCCGCATCGAGCGCAGTCGTGGCAGACATCCCCGGGGCACGGGAGTTACTCGACGATGCCATATCGGTCTTCGACGCACACTGGTGGGACGAATCCGCTGAACTGGTTGTCGACCGTGTAAGCCGCGACTGGACCACGACAGATTCCTACCGCGGCGCGAACGCAAACATGCATACCGTGGAGGCGCTGCTCGCTGTCGGTGACGTGACAGGTGACCGAATCCACCATGACAGGGCTCTCGCCATTACCCGTCGCCTCGTGCACGGGTTCACCCGAAACAACGCATGGCTCATGCCAGAACACTTCGACGAGAACTGGACGCCGCAACTCGAGTACAACAAGGAATTGCCCGAGGACGCCTTCCGCCCGTACGGGGTCACCATTGGTCATCTGCTTGAGTGGTCCAGATTATGTCTGCATGTGCACGCCGCACTCGGCGACGGCGCCCCAGACTGGCTGGTGACCGACGCTGAGGCGCTCTTCGATGTCGCCGTGGAAAGTGGTTGGCGCGCCGATCAACTGCCAGGATTCGTCTATACCATGGACTGGCAGCGGGAACCGGTGGTCGCGACACGACTGCACTGGGTGATCGCCGAGGCCATCTCGGCAGCTGCTGCGTTGAATGCCGTTACCAAGGACGCGAAGTACGCGCGCTGGTACAACACATTCTGGGAGCACGCGGAAACGCACTTCATCGATCGAGTCCACGGCTCTTGGCATCATGAACGCACGCCAGAAGGCGGACCCGCCAGCACTGTGTGGTCCGGAAAGCCGGATCTGTATCACGCACTGCAGGCGACCCTCATCCCACGGGCACCCCTTGCCCCAAGCCTTGCGACGGCCCTGTCGAGGGAACGCAAAACCTGAACACGAGACGGGCACTGGGGTGACTCGCGGCGATAGATGGCGGTGTTCTCGCGTCATCAAGTGGCACCGACGGTTATTCCGATGCACCGAATCTGATCCAGGTCACGCCGTCGATCACTGTTGGTTCGCGGAACCTCGGCTGGTTGAAGGGCGTGGACCCGATCCTGTGTGCCGCAGTGCTCGCCCGGGGATCGTCGAACTTATGGAGGCGATAGGCGCGGACTCCGGCGAGGTCGATGTCGAACGCGTAGGCCTTGTCCCCTTCGACCAGGTGCCAGGTGTATCGCACGATGACTCTGTCTGCGCCTTGAAGACTGATCTCCTCGAATGTGAACCAGCGGCTGTTGCCCATACGTCCGAGCCGATCGGCGATGGTCGCGGTCAGGTGGGAGATGAACTGTTGCGCCCACACCTCCGGCGGCGCTGCGTGGGGGTGCGGAATCAGCTGTGCGGGGATCAGATCACCTTTCGTTCTCAGGTGTCCGAGCAGCGCTGGGTCCTCGGGCACTACCTTCTCGGGGTAGGCGCGCCGTCCACCACTGCTGGCGAGGAGCCACTTGAAGTCGCTGGGCGCGAGCCGGGGCGAGCCACCGCCGTCGACGAGAACCATGAAAAACGCCGGCCGAACACGAAGGGTGCCCATGTCGGTCACGATCCGATATGCGTAGTCCGCCAGATCACCCAGAACAACTCGCACCCAGGCGATCTGTTCTCGAAGTGGCAATTCGACCGGTGGCGGTGGCGCAATGGTCCGCGTCGCAACGTCGGGCCGCGCGATGATCGCCACCCGGACCATCGACGTGTCGGCGGTTCTGTCGAAGGTGCCCAAGAACGACGGATCACTGCACCCCGCCGACACAGTGACGATCACGTCTTCGAGTTCGACGCTGGAAGCCTGGATCGCCTTGGACAGATCCGGCTTCGGTGACCGTGTCGGCCCGAGGGCTGGTGCCAGATGTTCGTGGATCGGATTGAGGTCGACGTCGGCATCCGCACGAATCAGCTCGGCGATTTCGGAGGATGTCCTGTCCGCGGTCACTGTTCCCACGCCCCCGGGTTGCCGTTGTGTGAGGCCGTCCCTTCGAACTGCGCGATGCGTTTCTTCAGGTGGTCGAGTGTCACGCGTATGCCGACGATGAGTTCGGCGGTGCTCGTCCCGATCGGGCCACCGCTATCCATGAGGTCGTGTAGTTCGCCCCACAGCTTCCGCTGCATTGCGCGCTCGCCCGACAACGTTGCTTCGGCCATCACGAGCTGAACTTCCGCGGGGACCTGCTTTTTCACCTCCGGCCCGTACGGCGGCGGATCCTGGTCCTTCCATGGCGACCACTTCGACTGGACTTCCGCATCGGTCATCTTGGCCAGACGCTCGAGCAACTCCCGACACGCTGTGGGTGACCCGAAGACAGTCTCCATGCATCGGTGATAGTCCGGGGGCTGCATCTGCTTGTGTTCCGACATCGATCATCGCTCCCGCTGACTCCGTCCGAAGACGAAGAGAGCAGCAATACACCGAAAACCCAGAGTCAGCGTCGACCAAACGGAGTGTCGGCCGAAGGGTGGCTCTAGGGCGAGCATCAGATGGTGTCCTGTAAGACGCCGCAGTCACATACCCAGGAATCGACTGAGCGCTCGAAGAAGCTCGCTCGCTCAGTCTCAGATTATCCGCGCCGGGACCGTGCTACGCTCGCCGCGTGACTGCCGGGTCGGCCATTGGCCAAGAGCGAGAAGAGTTCCCGGCCGCTGCGTGATCGCGCGGCGGGCCGCGAGCCTGTGTGTTTCAAGAATTCCTGCCCCCCGAACGTGCGGGCCGCTCACCTCCATTCTCTCTGTCTTTATCTTCTGCTTCCGTGCTGTCGCACGGAGGCCAATCCTGTCTGCCTCCAGACCCTCGAATCCGAAATAGGAGAACCATCCGCAATGACTGTGGAGACCACTGCCGACCAGCTCGTGGAAGAATTCCGGGCTACCGGCGGAAGAATCAGCGGGCCGCTGTCGAACGCCCGCACCTTGCTGCTCACCACGACCGATGTCCGCACTGGCGATTCGGTCACTACGCCCGTCTCCTACCTGCCCGACACTGGAAACCGCTCGCTGTTGGGTGCGTTCGACCTGCAGTCGCGTGCAGAAGTGCTTGTCGGCCCCGACCGCGATGAGGTCTTCAGTCGGCTCATTGAAGCGGATGGTCCCGCGCTTGCGAACGCCCAGGAGCGGTTCGGTGCGCCGTTACCGGTGATCGCGCTTTATCCGGTGTCCGGGCGTCCGGCTGCGGGTAGCGGCTGGGGCAATGATCTGAGAGTCATCCACGACGGCTTCCGCCGTGAACTTGCGCTGGTGCGCCGTGAGGTGGCCAGTGCAGGACCGCGTCTGGCCGCACAGCTGAAGATCAACTGCCTGACGATGTGTGGCGGCCTGACTCACCACCACACTATGGAAGGCATCCAGATGCTCCCCATTGTGGCGGAGAAGCATCCAGAGCTTGCCGCTGTCGTGGAGAGGCTGAGCCAAGAGCACGAGGCGATGGCAGCGCTGCTCGATGAACTGAAACAACTCCTCGAAGATGAGAACGTCGACCCCACGAAGATACTGCCGAAGGTGGAGCGGATCACGAGAGACGTCGAAGCCCACCTGGACTATGAGGAGGATCAACTGATTCCGGTGCTGAACGCACTGGTGCCTGGCGACTGAAGCAAGGTTCGGGTATTCGTGGGGCTCGAACATTCGGCGCAACTCTCGAGCGGCGATAGGTTCTATGCCGCAGCAGTATTCGCTCACGTCACGTGCTGCGGCTCCATTCCTCCAACTGCGCTATTGCCGTGTTCACGACCGCGACGGCTTCGAACCGGTTGACCCGTGACAGTACGAGGGCGCTGACGGACAGGGATGTCAACAGTCGGGCCCGGTGTTCCAGAAGGTCGGGTGTCATGTCCGGGTCGAAGGCACGAAGGGCGTGGGTGAGTGCTGCGGAGAGTTCGTGGCGGTATGCATCGACGACGGCACGCTGGGTGTCGTCGTGGGCCGCGAAGCCGGCGGCGCTGTTGAGGAGCAGGCACCCACGACCGGGGGAGTCGCCGGGGAGTTCCGTGAGGGCTTCCGCGAGGCTCCGGTAGTAGCGGACCACGTCGTCCGGATGGGTGGGTTCGTCGGTCAGAATGCGAAGCCGGGGGCGGACTACTCCGCCGAGGTAGTCCTCTACCGCCGCGTCGAAGAGTCCCCGCTTGCTGGTGAACGCGTTGTAGAGACTCGAGCGATTCAACCCGGTGACGCGCTCGATCTCAGGTATCGATGTAGCCTCGAAGCCTTTGTCCCAGAACAGATCGCGAACCTTACCGATCACTTCGGCCGTGTCGAAATCTTGCGTACGCGGCATGACGATCCTCACTCACATTTGTGAAACGATCGTTTCAGTATATATTGAAACGGTCAGTTCACAACGAATGGGAGTGTCCGTGGTCGCAGCAGGCCTAATTCTCGCCGCACTTGCCGGTGCACTACACGTGTATATCTTTGTGCTCGAGTCTCTGCGCTGGACCGCGCCGCGCACCCGCGCGACGTTCGGCACCAGTGTCGAAGAAGCGCTCGCCACCAAAGAGCTTGCCTTCAATCAGGGGTTCTACAACCTCTTTCTGGCGATCGTGACGGCAGTCGGCGTGGTCGGCGTCCTGGTCGATGCGACGGCGGTCGGTTCTGCTCTCGTCTTCGCAGGAACAGGCTCAATGGTGCTCGCAGCCCTCGTTCTGTTGCTGTCGTCGCCGGACAAAGCGCGCGCGGCCCTCGTGCAGGGCACGGTGCCGTTGCTCGCTGTTCTACTCCTCGCGATCGGGCTGACACTGTGACACCGGAGAAAGATCGAAAGGAAAACCCGTGACCTCGAGTACCCAGATTCAGTTGATCAACCGGCCGGTGGGGTGGCCGACCCAGGACGACTTCCGGACGGTCGTCGTCGAACTACCCGACCTGGCATCCGATCAGGTGCGGGTGGTCAACGAGTTCAACTCGGTCGACCCCTACATGCGCGGCCGGATGAACGACAGGGAGTCATACATTCCGCCGTTCGCGCTGGGCGAGACGATGACCGGCGGCGCCGTGGGGCGCGTCGTCGAATCCACTGCCGCCACGCATCCCGTGGGTTCCGTCGTCGTGCACGATCTCGGCTGGCGCGATGTGGCGCAAGGGGACGCGTCGGCGTTCCGCGTCGTCGAGGAGATTCCGGGCGTGCCGATCTCCGCCTACCTGGGGATTCTCGGGCTCACCGGCCTGACGGCGTACGTCGGACTGATGCACATTGCGCATCTGAAGCCCGGCGACTCCGTCTTCATCTCCGGTGCTGCCGGTGCGGTAGGAACGGCCGCCGGACAGATCGCCCGGCTCGAGGGTGCCTCCCGCGTAATCGGATCCGCCGGAACTGCGGAGAAGGTCGCGCTGCTCACCGAGCGGTACGGCTATGGCGCCGCCTTCGACTACAAGCAGGCGCCGGTGCGTGAGCAGTTGGGCGAGATCGCCGGCGAGGGCATCGATGTCTACTTCGACAACGTCGGCGGTGACCACCTCGAGGCTGCCCTCGACGTGCTGCGCCCCGGCGGCCGGGCCGCGCTGTGTGGCGCCATCTCCATGTACAACTCCACCGAGCGCACCCGTGGCCCCGACAACATGGTGAACATCATCGGCCGCAGCCTCACCCTCCAGGGCTTCACACTCGGCGGCTACACCCACGTCTTCCCCGAGTTCGCCGCCAAGATGGGGCCGTGGCTCGCGTCCGGTGAGGTGGTCCACGACGAGACCATCGTCGACGGCATCGAGAACTCGGTCGACGCGCTTCTTCAACTCATGCGCGGCGCAAATGTCGGGAAGATGCTCGTCCGCGCTTCCTGATCGTTTAGGAGTCGGTGAGATCGCGGATCTCGGAATACCGCTCGCGCACAGCGGGTGCCGGGTCCGCCTCGAACCGGTCGGCGGGTGCCTGATTCCACTCGGGCGGTTCGGGAGTACCGGCGAGTGTCCAGGCGGCCTGCCGGCCGGCGCCGATGGCGACGTATTCCGCGGGCCGCGGGACCACGACCGGTGCCCCGAAGACGGCAGGTGCCACTTCGCGCAGTGCCCGGGATCGGGCTCCGCCGCCGACCAGGAGGATGCGTCGCACCGTCACTCCCTGCGCGGTCAGGTGGTCGATGCCTTCCGCGAGCCCGCACAGCAGTCCCTCTACCGCGGCACGGGCGAGGTATGCGGGGGTCGAATTTGCAAGCCGCAGTCCGTGAATCGCCCCGGTGGCGCGTGGGCGGTTGGGAGTACGCTCGCCCTCGAGGTACGGCACCATCATCAAACCGCCACTGCCGGACGGGGCAGACAGTGCCAACCGTGACAACTCCTCGTGATCGACGCCCAGCAGCGACGCCGTCGCATCGAGTACGCGGGCAGCGTTCAGGGTGCATACGAGCGGCAGTTGACGTCCGGTGGCGTCGGCGAAGCCGACGACGAACCCTCCCGGATCGTTCGAGGGTGTCGCCGACACCGCCGACACGACGCCAGACGTTCCCACGGACACGACGACGTCGCCCTCCCTGGCATCGAGGGCGAGTGCGGCAGCGGCATTGTCACCGGTACCCGGACCCAGTACCGCACCCCACCTGGTTTCCCCGATCTGCTCGGCGGGTCCGGCGACGCGCGGCAGTTCGACTGTGCGCCCCCGCAGCGCCAGCGACACTAGATCGGGCCGGTAGGAATCCGTTGCGGCAGAGAAGTATCCGGTGCCGCTGGCATCGCCGCGGTCGGTGGCCAAGGCGCTCGGATCGGACGCGCCCGTAAGCTGCCAGCTGAGCCAGTCGTGCGGCAGGCACACCGCGGAGGTCCGGTCGGCGTTCTCAGGTTCGAGATCGGCGAGCCAGCGCAACTTGCTGACGGTGATAGAGGCGACTGGCACCACCCCGACCGCGTCCGCCCATGCGCCGGGGCCGCCGAGTTCGTCCACCAACTGCGACGCAGCGTCGGCGGAGCGGGTGTCGTTCCACAACAACGCCGGACGAACGACGGACGCTGCATCGTCGAGACACACCATGCCGTGCTGTTGAGCCCCGACGGACACCGCGGCGACGTCCTCCAATCCGCCCGCTGCCGCGATCGCGGTGTCGAGAGCCTCCGCCCACTCCTGCGGCGCAACCTCGGTGCCGTCTGGATGCGACGACCTGCCCTCTCGGACGATCTCACCGGAGTCGGCGTCGCAGACGATGACCTTGCACGACTGGGTAGACGAATCGATGCCCGCGACGAGTGTCATGGAGACGCTTCGGCGTAGTGGTCGAGCCTGTCTCGGGTGGGGAGATCGGCGCCCCGTCGCGCCACGGTGAGTGCCGAGGTGAGTGCGGCACTATCGAGCACATCGCGCAATTCGTTCGGTCCGATCGCGTGGAGGGCGTCGCGACTCTCCGCTCCGAGGAAGCCGTGCGACCAGAATCCGTCGAGGAGCCCGGCCATGAACGCGTCACCCGCGCCGATGGTGTCGACAACGTCGACCGGGTGGGCGACGATGTCGACGAGGCCCCCGGCGCAGACCGCGAACGCGCCTTCGGCCCCCTTCGTCACCACGACCACCGCGGGCCCGCGCGAGAGCCACGCACGTGCGATATCTACCGGATCCCGATCGGCGTCGTACCATCGCAGGTCCTCGTCGCTGGCCTTGACGATGTCGGCGATCGATACGAGGTGTTCGATCCGCGCCCTGGCCTGCGCGTCGTCGGCGATCAACGCCGGCCGCACGTTGGGGTCGTAGCTGATGGTTGCGCAGACGCGTCGTCGGGCGAGCATGTCCGCCACCACGCCACAGCCCGGTTCCAGGACGGCGGCGATAGAACCCGTGTGCACGAGATGCGGGACTCGAGTGGTGCTGGGCGTGGGCAGATCCCATTCGATGTCGAATTCGTAGCTGGCGGCGCCAGTCGCGTCGATAGTCGCGTGGGCGGTCGCGGTGCGCCTCGCGCAGATGCTGCCAGGTTCGAGGCTGACCCCCGATTCGTCGAGGTATCGGGCGATCGAGCGGCCATGCGGATCGTCACCGACCCGGGTCACGAATTCGACCGGGCGACCCAGCCGACCGAGGCCGACCGCGACATTCAGCGGACTTCCGCCCACATGCTCGGCGGAGTTGCCGTCGCGTCCGGTGACGATGTCGACCAGTGCCTCACCGATGACAAGGCTCATGCCCGCTCCTTCTGACGCAGAGCCTCGAGTGTCGCGCGGGCGCCGACACGATGCAGGGAGTCGAGAGCCCATAGGTACGCGTCGACGAATCGGGGTTGATCAGCTAGATCGCCGAACAGTGAACGATTTTCGATGAAGGCTGTAGGGTTTTCGCGCTGGCTCTGCGCGAGCGGAACCAGTGAATCCCCGAGCTTGTCGACTACGTCGATCGAGTTTCCATCCTCGTCGACGCCCTCTGCGTATCGCGCCCAGGTCGCGACGATCGCCGCCGACAAGACGACGGGGCCACCGGACTCGAGATTCTCGCGGATGACGGGCAGCAGCCACTTCGGGAGACGGTCGGACCAGTCGCTGCAGCACCTGGCCAAGGTGTCACCGATCTCGGGGTTCGAGAACCGAGTGATGGTTGTGCGCTTGTACTCGTCGAGGTCGACCTCGGGCAACGGCCGGAGGGTGGGTGTGGCCTCGTCGTCCATGTAAGCCAGCACGAATTCGGCGAACAGCGGATCCTGGGCGACTTCGTGTATCAGCCGATACCCCGACAGGTACCCGGAACAGCCGAGAGCCAGGTGACCGGAGTTGATCAGTCGGAGCTTCATCAGTTCGTGCGGTATCACGTCGTCGACTATCTGAACTCCGACGTTCTCGTACGGGGGACGGCCGAGGGTGAAGGAGTCCTCCAGAACCCACGACGTGAACGGCTCGGTTGCGACCGGCCACTGATCGTCGATGCCGAACCTGGAGGACAGCGACTCGATCACTTCGGGAGTGGTCACTGGCGTGATCCGGTCGACCATCGAGTTAGGGAACGACGTCTCGGCGCGCATCCAATCGGCCAGTTCCGGATTCTTCAGTTCCGCGTAAGAGAGGAACATCTTGCGGGCCACCGAACCGTTGCCCTCGAGGTTGTCGCAGGACATGATCGTCGGCGACGGGATGCCGCGGGCGCGACGGCGGGCGAGTGCTTCGACGACGAGTCCGAAGACGGTCCGCGGCACCGCGCCGTCGGCCAGATCGTGTGCAACGTCCGGGTCCCGGGCATCGAACTCGCCGGTGTCGTGGGTGCTGTTGTAGCCGCCCTCGGTGATGGTGAGCGAGATGATCCGGGTGGTGGGTGCCGCGATCTTCTCGATGACCGCCTCGGGATCGTCGGGGGCGAAGAGATACTCGACGATGGAACCGATGACGCTCACGTCCCACGTGCCGTCGGGATGGCAGAGCGCCAGGGTGTACAGGCCGTCCTGAGCGTCGAGTACTTCGCTCATCCTCCGATCACCCGGCAAGACGCCGACGCCACATATTCCCCACTCGAGCGCCTCGCCGCGCCGCATCAGTTGGTCGACATACATCGCCTGATGCGCACGGTGAAAGCCGCCGACGCCGAAATGCACTATCCCCACAGTGATGTCGTTTCGATCGTAGGTCGGCACCTGTACGGTGTCGTCGAACTGCCGCAATGTCTGAGCGTTCAGTTGCATCGGTCTTTCCTCATTCCGGAACGCGAACGACGGCTTTGAGGCTGCCGGGCGTCCGATCTGCGTTCAGTGCTTGCTCCGCTTCGGAGAGCGGAAATCTTCCGGTGACCATCAAATCGAGGTCGACGCGTCCGGACCGTGCGAGGGAGATCGCCGTCGGCCAGGTGTTGGCGTAACGGAATACCCCGGTCAGCACCAACTCCCGGTTCTGGATTGTCTGGACGGGCAGTGTCATTTCCGTGGCGCCCATACCGACAAGGACGACTGTGCCCGCGGGACGAACGGCCTCGATCCCGGCCGAGACCGCACTGGGGGCGCCGGACGCGTCAATGAAGGCGTCCACGTGGAGTCCGGCGACATCCTGCTCGCGCGGATCCAGCACGGCGGCGGCACCGAATTTCGTTGCGATGTTGCGCCGCCGGGAGTCGAGATCCGAGACGATGACCTCGGTGGCACCGAACGCGAGGGCAGTCTGCAACGTGGCGATGCCGATCGGGCCCGCCCCCGCGACAAGCACGCGGGAACCGGCCGTTACTCGGGCCTTCCTGTTGGTAGCGATGGCCACCGACAACGGCTCGCACAGCGCCGCGGCGTCGTCGGACATCTCGTCGGGGACTGGGTGCGCGAATCCCGATCCGATGGTCACGTACTCGGCCAGTGCCCCGTCGATCGGCGGCGCTGCAAAGAACTGCATGTGCGGGCAGAGGTGGTAGAGACCTCGCCGGGATTCCTCGCTCGAGGGGTCGGGGCGCTGCGGTTCGATGGACACCCGTTGCCCGATTCTGTCCGCGGCGACACCGGCGCCGACAGCGACGATGGTGCCCGACGATTCGTGGCCCAGAACGACCGGCCGATCGGCCACGAGATCGCCGATGTGGCCCTCGCGGTAGAAGTGGGTGTCCGACCCGCAGATCCCCACCGAGGCCACTTTCACCAGCACATCGCCGGGGTCTGGGGTCGGGACGACGCGTTCTTGCATCTCGATCCGACCGGGTTCGACGAGAACGCTCGCGCGCATCGTCGAGGGGATAGTCGGCCGGAGTGTTGTGTGGGTCACATGACGATGTTAACGTGCTGAGCAGATGAACGCATGGTGAGCATTTGCTCATCGCTGTCCGGGGGTTCCGCAACACCCGTATATGCGAGCACCGGGATCGTGCCGAGGAGAATGAGTGACGTCCATAGACTCGACGGCCCAGGCGCCGTCTCGGATGGGTGTGCCGCCGCAGTCCACCGCGGAGGATCTACGTCTGGCGCTGCGCGCTGCGACGCTGTACTACCTCGACGGATTGACCCAGGCGGATGTCGCCGCACGGCTTGGAGTCTCCCGCCCGACGGCGGGCCGACTCGTCGCCCGAGCGCGTGCTCAGGGGCTCGTGCGGATCGAGGTCGAGGTGCCTGCCCATCTGCGTGATGCACTGCGCTCGGAGGAGGAACGTGCCCTCGAAGAGAAGTTCGGACTCGTCGAGGTCGTTGTGATCGCCGATTCCGTCGACGCCGCGGGTGCGGTGGACGACCACCGCAGTTTCGCCGAGGTCGGTCGCGCCGCCGCGTCCCTGCTCGTTCGCCGGGTTCGGGAAGGGGACACGCTGGGCTTCACCTGGGGTCCGGAGACGGTGGCCGTCGCGCAGGGCCTGCCGTCGGGTGCGGCAACGTGTTCCTCCGTCGTGCAACTCGATGGCTCGGTGAGTGCGATCAACTACCAGACCGGCATCGAGTATGTTCTCGGACGGTGCGCAGAGAAACTGCAGGCCAATCCAATTCGACTTCCTGTTCCGCTCTACGCGGACGCGTCCACCGTCCTCGCCATGCGCGGCGACTCGGTGATCTCCGGGGCGCTGGAAGCGGGCCGGACGGCCGAGATGATGATATTCGGCACCGGCGCTGTGTCCACGTCTACCACGCTGTTCGAAGGTAGTTTCCTCGATACCGACATGCTGTCCGTTCTCACCGATCTCGACGCGGTGGGCGAGGTGGGTGGCCGGTTCTATCGAATCGATGGGACCGAGGTCCGGAGTCCTCTGGACGAACGGGCCATGTCGGTTTCCCTCGATGACATCCGGGCCTGCGAGGGATCGATCCTCGTTACCGGAGGCGCCGCCAAACATCAAGCGGCACTGGGTGCCCTCCGCGGTGGACTGGCCAGAATACTGGTTTGCGACATCGAATGCGCGCGTTGGTTGTTGAGCCAATAGCGCCACGCAAGAGAGGTGAAGATCGATGAGACGACGCAAGAAGCGTGGGGCAATGCTGGTGGCGGGCGTGGGCGCCCTCTGCCTCACGCTCACTGCTTGCGCGGGCGCCGGTTCCTTCGGTGCCTCGGATCAGACCGACACCATCGCGATGGTCTCCAACTCCCAGATGCAGGACGCGCGCGCTCTCTCTGCGCAGTTCGAGGAGGAGAACCGGACATCGACCTGAAGTTCGTGACGCTGTCGGAGAACGAGGCCCGCGCGAAGATCACGGCGTCCACTGCGACCGGGGGCGGCGAATTCGACGTGGTGATGATCAGCAACTATGAGACTCCGCAGTGGGCCAAGTATGGCTGGTTGAAGAACCTCTCGGAGTACGCGGAGGCGACCGAGGGCTACGACCAGGATGACTTCATTCCCACTCTGCGCGAATCTCTTTCGTACGAGGGGGGAGCATGTATGCGGTGCCATTCTACGGTGAGTCCTCATTCTTGATGTACCGCGAGGACTTGTTGGAGCAGGCCGGGATCACACTGTCGGAGAAGCCGACCTGGACGGAGGTCGAGGAGGCGGCCGAGCAACTCGACACTGATCGCGTTGCCGGAATCTGCCTGCGCGGCCAACCTGGTTGGGGGCAGGTGCTCGCGCCGTTGGACACGGTCATCAACACCTTTGGTGGACGGTGGTTCGACGAGGACTGGAACGCGCAACTCACCAGTCCCGAGGTGGAACGTGCGAGCGAGGCGCTGCGTTTCGAGGCACCCGGGGCAACCGCCTTCGCCCGCAACTCCGTGCGCTCCTCGGTTGATGGGATCGAATCGCTGCTCGAATCGAACCCGCCGGGACTCGTGCGCACCCGGATGACCGTGCTGGCGGTTCGGTAGTCGCGGTCACTGACTCGGTGGTCATCACTGCGACGGATGTCGAACTGCGCGCTGCCATGTCGTCGGATTCGCCCGACGAGCAGCCTGCGAGGAGTAGTGCGGCGGGGGCAATCAGTGCGAGTGCGGGCCGTTTCATCCGCGCATCAAACCGCACGCCCTGCTTCGTGGCATGACAACGCCCCCGCCTCGGGATGAGGTGGGGGCGTTTCGTCGTCTCTACGACTCGAGGTCACTACTCACATGCGAGCGAGCAGATCCGACTTCTTCGACTCGAACTCGGCATCACTCAAAGCGATGCATTCAGGCTTAATCAGCTACCGAAGATGCGCTGGAGATTGATCAAGACTTCGAAGAAGTCCGCCATGCTACCTAAGCTACTGAGTACGAGGTCAGAGCCTAGCGACATCGTTTGTGGGGTGTCGTAATCGCCAGCATCGGGATTACCATCGACAGGCCCGACCTGGATCGAGAGTTCGCCATCGTAGATTGCTGCGTTACCGTCGGTGCACTCCCAGGTGCCGAGGAAGAGGCCATCGTGGGCGTCTGTCTCGATGGTCTTCGACTCACCCGCGTTGACAGCAACGTTTTCCGCCCCGACCACGTCAAAGGGGGCCCGGGTGTTTGTCGCCTCAAACTCGCACTTCACATTGTTGGTGGAAGTGTTGTCAAAATTGACAACGACCTGCTCCGGGTGCGGTCCGATCGTGACGATGACGTTGCCCGGCTCCACTGCGGTGGCCGGCGCAGCGAACGCGGCGGCGAGGAGTGGAACTGCGAGAACGGCGGCGGCTGCGGCGCGAACTGATTTCTTCAAGGATTCATCCTTCACTCCATGTGACTGCACACAGGCATGCGCAGACGGTGGACATATGCCCCGGCTGGTATCGGCCTTGGGCCACAACAGATCCGCCCCGTCAGTTTCTATTGGGGCCTGCTCTGAAGAGAATTCAACATCGAATTACCTTGGGGTGGATATGCCACACCCAAGCTAAGGGGAACCGACGCGCGGGCCGCTGCGTCACACCAGATATGGACCCCGATGAATCCGCCGCGATCCGTGATGAAGGCGGCGACCCAGACGCCCCGAAACTGCTGGAGGCCATCGACTTCGTGCGCTGGGAATTGTTGATGCTCCGTGACCGCGACGACGACGCCCCCACCCTGAGATAGGGCGGGGGCTTCTCGTCCGGGTCGTGTGCTACACCGCTTGCGCCTGCGCCACCCACGCGCGCACCGTATTGCCGGCGCATCCCATCCGCCGACCGATTTCGCGCAGCGGAACCCCGGCCGCGACGAGCGCGAGGGCTTCTTCGATCTGCTCATCTGAGTACTTCGCCGGGCGCAGTGTCAGCGGGGTTCGGTGTGGTGCCTGTTTCAGCGGCGCCAGCTTGAACACCAGCGGCGCCAGCTTGAACCACACTGTCAACCCATTCGGCAACGTGCTCGTCCACTACCTACTCGTGAAACGCAAAGTTCTTTGGGGAGTTGATTTCGTGCACTACGCTCGACCCGGAAAGTAAGGGATCACGCTCATTCGAATTGGAGATCGACAGTTGCAGGATCTACTGCAAGAGCGGTACGGGGTGCAGGTGCTGATGTGCGATCCGGCAGGGCCCAAAGTGGTCACCGTGCAGGATGCGCTGGACCTCATCGGCGCGGTATTCCTCGGCGCCGAGGTTGTGGCCGTACCTGCGTACCGCCTGGACGAGCGATTCTTCTCGCTCAGCACCGGTTTCGCCGGGGAAATCATGCAGAAGTTCGTCAACTATCGGCTGCGGCTGGCCGTCGTCGGCGATATCTCCCGCCACTTGGAGGCCAGTGCCGCACTGCGCGCTCTGGTTCATGAATCCAATACGGCAGATCATGTCTGGTTCCTGCCTGACATCGAAGCCCTCGACGCACGTCTGAAGGCCAAGTCCGCGCAGACGTCGTGATCCGGGATCCGGTCTCGGTGCCGGCGGCGAACATCTGAATGAGCCGAAGGTCCACTGTAGCCCGGATCCACTCGAACAGAGGGGGAGAGCCGTCGTGAGCGTCGGACGAGCGTTGGGTCTGGTATCCGCCGCCCCGTTGATCTGTGTGTCCGCTGGCGAGGTCGTGCTGCGAGACGAGGGTACGACGACGGACTGGAACGTTGAAGTGGCGGACTTCCGATTGGCGCCGCACCCCGTCACCCGAGAGCTCTACACGGTCGTACTGGGCCAGATACCGGAAACCCCAGAGGTGCAACGTAAACCGGTGGCCGAGGTCTCCTGGATCGAGGCCGTGCGATTCTGCAATCTGCTCTCGCGGTCGGTGGGGCTCGAACCCTGCTACTCGGACGTCGATGAGCCGGATGCAGAGGAGGCGGTTTGCGATTGGGGGGCCGACGGCTACCGCCTTCCGTCCGAGGCTGAATGGGAGTACGCCTGCCGCGCGGGCAGTGCCGACGTCCGCCATGGAGATCTGGACGAAATCGCATGGTATCGAGGTAATTCGGGTGGCGAAGTGCACGACGCTGCCACGCGGCTGCCTAATTCCTGGGGATTTCACGACATGATCGGCAACGTGTGGGAGTGGTGCTGGGACGTCTACGACCCGGCAGTCTATGGGCCGTATCGTGTCTTTCGCGGCGGAGGTGCCTATGACTCACCCCGGGCATGCAGGGCTTCCTGCAGGCGAAAGAGCCACCCGACTTTCCGCATCGACGATCTAGGTTTCCGGGTCGCGCAATCGGGATGATCGCACCGCGGTCGGTGAAAGCGCACACTCCCAGGGAAAACCGTGCGCTCAGTGCGACACTCGCCCGGGTGCTGTTTGCTTACGCGGTGTTCTACTGCGTCTTCTTCGGTGTTCCGCAGTGGTTTGCAGTACTCGCGTGGGATGAGTGCCACGTAGACGGGTCTGACGATGCTTCCCATTGCTGGAGTGGGTTTCGGATCCACGTTTCTCGCGTAACGAACGTACGCACGTCACGGGGTGCGTAGAACGCTCCCCGTCGGGACCTGCGCAATTCTCGTGGGTGGCCTGCTAATGGCCTCGGTGGAGAGCAGTACGGCCCCGATTGATGTGCATCTCCTGGTGGCGGTAGTACTGGGAATTCCCAGTGGGTTCAACAATATCGGCAATCAGAATCTGGTCAATTCGGTGACATCCGTCGGGAAGTGGGCACCGCGATCGGGACGTACCGCACCGAGCAGTACATCGGAGCGAATCTCGCCGCCGTCGTCCTGGCGACCACTTCCGGTCCCGTCATCGGTGACGACGGCCTGCACCGCACGGGGTGGTTCATCGCCGTAGTAGGAACCATTCTCCTGGCAGGCGTCCTGACCTCGCCAGCATGGACGGCCACCCGTTTCGGGAGACGTCGAGGTCTGTGTAGGACTGGCGCGGGCTGCGAACGGCTGCGCAATCTGGCAGGCACAGTATCGCTGCGCAAGACAGGAAGGGCCCGGTGCATGAGCTCCGATCGGAGTTGGGCGAGTGGCTGGATAGGCAGCAACACTGATGAATGATTGCCCGTTGATCGGGAAATATCGAACTAATTGGTACTTGATGCGCGGTAAGAAGACAGCTAGACTGGCTAATGAAAAAGCCGAAGGTGAGAGGATGAACAATGGACGAGAAAGTCAATCAACTCCGCGAAGACGTCGTTCTGTTCTTGAGGCGTATCCGGGCTCAGAGGGCGGGTCACCAGCTCACGCCCTCGCAGTTGCAGGCACTCTCCCATCTCGACCGCGAAGGGCCGATGAGTGCCCGCGCCTTGGCCGGGTTGGAGCAGGTGGCCCCTCAGTCGATCGCCCGGACCCTCTCGATACTCGAAGACGCGGCAATGGTTTCGCGCACGGCGGACCCGCACGATGCACGTGCGAGCATCATCGCGATCACCGCGCTCGGGTCGCAGACCCTGGTCGGCGACCGGTCCCGGCGCAGCGAATGGCTCTCGGCGGCGATCGCCTCCGAATGCACCGACGCCGAGCGCGACCTGCTCTTCATCGCCGGACGGCTACTGCGGCGCCTCGCCGAAATCCCTGACCCTGCACCGCAACGCGAGTCACTGATGACCCCGTGAGCGCCATGGTCACGGGTGCCAACAACGCGCAGCAGGGTCGGCCCGTCCCCTTCCGGATCAGCGGTTCGGTCGCTACCGGAAGTATTCTGCAGCCGTTGAACTCGTCGATGATCGCTGTGGCGATCGTCGGTATTGCCGCGCAATTCGGCTCCTCGTCCGGGATACCCTGGGTGATCTCGGGGCTCTACATAGCGACAGCCGTCACGGCCCCGATGGCGGGCAGGCTGGGCGCTCTACTCGGCGCTCGACGGGTCTATCTCGGTGGGCTCGCCCTGGTAACGGTCGGTTCGATCGCCGGCATCCTGGCGCCCACCGTTGGCTGGCTGATCTTCTCCCGCGTTCTGGTCGGAATCGGAACCGCCACGCAGTATCCCAATGCAATGACGATGATTCGCGACTACGCGGAGCGGCATGGGGCGCAGCCTAGAACCGCGATCACGACCCTCAACATCTGCAGCCAGGCAGTCGTGGCCCTTGGCCCGGCGCTCGGTGGTCTGCTGGTGGGAGCATTCGGCTGGCATTCGATCATGTGGGTCAACCTCCCGATCGCCGCGTTCGCCGCTGTGGTCGTCACGCGATTCGCGGGCGCCGGCCTGATCGGTGGGACGCCCGTGAGCCGTCGGCAGTTGCTGCATTCGCTCGACGTGGTGGGAGGACTGCTGCTTCTCGTACTGATCTCGTCGACGATGCTGTTCCTGCTGTCGCTCACCACCGGCCCGGTCTGGTGGCTCCTCCCCGTCTGGGCACTGGCGTTCGCCGCGTTCGTCCAATGGGAGCGGCGGGCAGACGAACCGTTCATCGATGTTCGTGCACTCGCCCGAAACCGTGCGCTCAGTGCGACACTCGCACGGACGCTGCTCACCTACACGGCGTTCTACTGCGTCTATTTCGGTATTCCGCAGTGGTTGCAGTATTCCCGGGGGATGAGTGCGACGCAGGCAGGCCTGACGATGCTGCCCGTCGCCGCCGTCGGTGTCGGCACCACAATACTCGCGTCAAGAACCTACGTACGTCACGGGGCGCGCAGAACACTCACCGTCGGGACGTGCGCGCTTCTGGTGGGAGGTGTGCTGCTGGCCTTAGTGGAGAGCAGCACCGCCCCGATCCTGGTGCTCCTGCTGGTTGCCGGAGTATTGGGAATTCCCAATGGATTCAACAATATCGGCAACCAGAATCTGGTCAGCTCGGTCACGTCCGTCGAGGAAGTGGGCACCGCGATCGGAATGTACCGAACCGCGCAATACATCGGAGCGAACCTCGCGGCCGTTGTGCTGGCGACCACCTCCGGTGACGTCATCGGTGACGCCGGTTTGCACCGCACGGGCTGGTTCATCGCCGTAGCGGGAACAATTCTCTTGGTCGGTGTCCTGACCTCGCGCAACATGGGCGATCGGCGGCGGGCGCGCACCCGCCCATTTGAGGAAAGGCCGGGCTTGTCTGCGTAGGACTGACGTGGGCGACCATCTCTCGAAGGCTCTGTTTCAGTGGGACCCGCTCCTACGGGGCGTCGAAGTCAGTGCCGATGGTGAGCTCACGCCATTTTTCGACATCGGCACGTTGCGCTTCCTCGACCTCGAAGTACCGGCCGAGGGCGTCTTTGCCGAGCAACAGCATGAATGGCGGGTTGGGGTCCTCGACCGCGGCGATAATCGCTTGTGCCGCCTTCGCGGGATCTCCGGGCTGCGTGCCGTGGGTGGAGTCGATTTCCTTGCGCCGCTTTCCCGCTGTTTCGGAGTAGTCTGCAATGGCTTTGGCTGGTTGGACCAGTGAGCGGTCCGAGAAGTCGGTGCGGAATGAACCGGGCTCGACGACCGTCACCGAAATACCGAGTGGCTGGAGCTCCTTTCGCAGGGATCCCGACATCCCTTCGAGTGCGGCTTTCGTGGCGGAGTAGTACCCGAAGCCGACCGGCGAGAATCGTGCGCCTATCGAAGAGATGTTCACGATTGCACCAGTACGTCGGACACGCATGTTGGGCAACAAGGCTTCGATTGTTCCGACTGCGCCGAAGAAGTTGGTCGCGAACAGCCGCTGGATGTCCGCAGCCTCGCCTTCCTCGACGGCGGCGCAGTAGCCGTATCCGGCGTTGTTCACGAGCACATCGATACCGTCGAAGCGGCTTTGTGCTTGCTGCGCAGCCTCAACTACCTGATCGGGGTCGGTGACGTCGAGAGGAAGCGCGAGCGCGGTGTCCGGATATGCCTCGGACAGTTCCGCCAGTTTCGCGGTGTCGCGGGCGGTGACCACTGCATTGTGTCCACGAGCGAGTACTGCCTCGGCGAGGGCGCGGCCGAGTCCGGTCGAGCAGCCTGTGATGAACCATGTCGCCATGTCTATTCGTTCCTCCGCTTTGATCTGTCGGGTCCCCACCAACAGTAGGCACGTTGTGGTGTGTGCACAGAAAGTGTTGTCGAGCCGGCGGACTCCCCAGCAGGGCTGGGCTGGCGTCGGCAAGTTGGTCGGTCAGGAACTGATGCAGGTCGAGAACAACCCCCGACTGGGGTGCGGGCTATGCAAGGCCACACACCAATCGGGGGTTCTCTATTCAAGCTGTCACGCCTTGAACCAGCAACGCCTTGGTGTCTTTCCGGACCAATTCACAGTCGATCAGGAGGTGGTCTCTGGAAGGACGTTCCACTGCTGATTAGGTTCGCCGGTGCAGTCCCAGAGCTGAAGCCGGGCACCGTTGGCAGATACGCCATCAGTCACATCCAGGCACTTCTGGCTGCCTGAGTGGAATATCGCGAGGCCGTCCCGGCTGCCGTCGGTGACACCGCCGCCGGTGACCTCGGAAACGCTATCCCAGTCGCGCAGGTCCCAGCTGGAAAACCCGACATTTGCGCAGTCGATGATCTGTACTGGTGTTCCATTGGGGTAATCGGGGAAATCGGTGCCGTTTGGCTGTCCGGGCGCGTACAAGCATTTTTGAGTGCGTGGGTTGATGAATTCACCCGTCGAAGTGTCCCACTGCTGGTTCTGCGCCCCAGGTGAATAGTCCCACATCTGCACAGGAGTGCCGTCAGCAGTTCCATTGTCGACGATGTCGATGGCTCGGCCATCCAAACCGAAAATTGGTGAATCAGGCAGAACTTGAATAGTCGTCAGCGGTAAGCTGCCTGCGTCCAGGGAGGGGGCCTGGAGATCGGGCCCAATTGTTTGGTCAATAATCACGACAGGATCGGTGCTGAGTAGGGGGGCGCAGCGTACGCTGTGATTCGATTTAGAACCTGATCCGTCTTGTGATCCCTCATCAGTCTGGTATGTGAAGAAATTTTCCGGTCGACCGTAACCCGTAGACTCCGTGTCATTGATACGGAGGGTTGGTTGGATGGATCCTTGATCCGGGGCCTTCATGGTCACATCAATTGCGGGAAACCAAATGAATGAATCCTTGGGTGTTTGCAGCCCCAGTTCCTCAGTCGTGGAGTGGTTAAAATCGGCGAATAGACTATTGGGGCCGTTTCCTGTGGGAGATTTTTTCGTGCCTTCGGTGTAGTTTCCCATCGACAACCTCAGAATGCTGCCCAGGGGATCCTCGTTGCCATCGGAACCTATTCTGGTCACTTCCGGTGAACCGACAAGCTTTGCCGCTGTAGCTCCACGGTCGTCTACAGCGGGCGGAGGATCCGTATCGACCGATTCCGCACTTACCAGCTCTGCTCCCGGAGGGATATCGATGTCGTACTTCATCCGAATCCAAGAAAGACGAGGATTTTTGATCCCGGCTGGGTCAACAATTGAATTGTGCACAAGATCGGGTTGTATACGGTAAGTGAATACGTCACCCGGAATTACCGACTTCGGCGCCGCAACCGTGACCCCCCATTTGTTTGTCGGGTTGCTCCCCGCTGCCTGATTAGTGGGCGTCGGAGGCTTCGCCGCACCGTCGTTGAAGGGCTGATAATCGCCATGTGATGACCAGCACTTGACGTTGAAGTCCACGTGCGTAGTTGTCAGATCGGCGCCCGACGGGTCGTCCGCGAACGCGACGTTACTGGGCATCAGGAGCGTTCCGGCTGTGAGTGTGACGGCTGCTGTGCTGGTGCACCAGCGGTGATTGCGATTCATAGTTGATGTTCCTTAGTTCTGCACCCGGATTGTTCACAGCACAGCTCGGTTTATGTTCCTTGGGGGTTGTGTCTGAAACTCAAGTGGTGCCGTAAGAGGTTGAACCCCAATAAGTTTGGTATGATTCGTGGTTGCTGAGATGCAACCACGAACACAAAAACTCGCGGGTCATGCCGTAGGTGGTGTTCGGAAATGGCTGGGGATCACTCTCTTGCTACCGCACACGCCCTCTGATTTCAGGATGTTCCCAAACGTCTCGCTCGTGGCATCCACCATGGTTTTTCACCATATGGGTAGTTACCGTTGATAAGCAATGAACTCGCTGGAATTTCCCCCGATGACTTTGTGGGTGTCCCCCGAATGGTGGATGCCGGTGCTACACCGATGGTTGTCCCAGGTCTCGCGGAAGTTGAGGTGGCCGTCCCCCGCACGAGACCTGCTGTGTGGTCGGTGTCGGGTATTCCGGCAATCCGGTGTGGTGGATGCCGTCGGGTCCGAGTTTTGCGAGCGGGCCGTCACGATGATGCCAGATCCACAGACCGTCCGTGTCGGAGACGATCGCCAGAGGATATCGAGCCGCCGGTCCGGTCGGAAGCGGTGTCCGGTCGACAATCCGAGCGATCTGTTCGGTAGCCGGATCGAGAAGCGCCGCTACGGGTTGGGTCTCGTCGACAACCCAGATGTAGCCGCACGAGAAGAAGACGTATCGGGGGCGCAGTGCCAGGTACGCCGTTTGCAGTACTGGTCATGGGCGCTTCCACAGCGTCATGCCGACCGGGATACCACCGCCCACGCGCTTGGCCCGGTGAGGGTGCGGCGAGTCGCGGATCAACGACTCGCCGATCTCCCATCACTCATCCGGAACCAAACCGCAGAGGCAATTTCGTTTGCCACTCGTCATGTGCTGCACCACAAGTCACTTCACCGGCATGAGATCCACTCTTACTGGGATCCGTAGTCTGTGCCGACGGTGAGCTCCCGCCACTTTTCGACCTCAGCATGTTGTGCCTCGTCGACCTCGAAGTACCTGTCGAGGGCGTCCTTGCCGAGCAACAGAAGAAACGGTGTTTCGGAGGCCTCCACCGCGGTGATGATCGCTTGCGCTGCCTTCGCGGGGTCTCCTGGCTGTGTGCCGTGGGCGGTGTCGTTCTCTTTGCGTCGCTTTCCCGCTGTTTCGGAGTAGTCCGCGATTGCCTCGGCCGATTGGCTCAGTGAGCGGCCCGCGAAGTCGGTGCGGAACGCGCCGGGCTCGACGACCGTCACCGAAATACCGAGTGGCTGAACTTCCCTCCGCAGGGATCCCGACAGCCCCTCGAGCGCGGCCTTCGTAGCAGAGTAGTACCCGGATCCTACGGGTGTGATCCGCGCGCCGATCGAGGAGATGTTCACTATCGCGCCGGAATGCCGGGCGCGCATGCCGGGCAGCACCGCCTGGATTGTCCCGATTGCGCCGAAGAGGTTGGTTGCGAACAATCGTTGGATCTCGGCGTCCTCGCCCTCTTCGACGGCGGCGCGGTAGCCGTATCCGGCGTTGTTCACGAGCACATCGATGCCGCCGAAGTGGGCTTGCGCTTGCTGCACAGCCGGGGTCACCTGAGCGGGGGCGGTGACGTCGAGAGGAAGTGCGAGCGCGGTGTCAGGGTACGCCTCGAGGAGTTCCGCCAGCGTCGTGGTGTCCCGTGCGGTGACCACTGCATTGTGCCCTCGAGCGAGTACCGCCTCGGCGAGGGCGCGGCCGAGTCCGGTTGAGCAGCCTGTGATGAACCATGTGGCCATATTTTTGTTCCTTCGCTTTGATCCGTCGGTTCGGGGCGACACCCCGCAGCCAGTCCGGGGGATCCTCACACGACCCCTTACAAGACGTCCCCAACAACATTAGGCGCGTTGTGACGATGCATACAGAACGTACTGTTGAGCCGGGTACGGGCAGACCCTCCCCGGCGGTGTCTTTCGCAACGCGTTGCTGATCAGGGTTCCGTGAGTTGGGTCTCGACCTCGATCAGGGCTGGCCTTCCGCTTGCGAGTGCGTTATTGAAGGCATGAACGAAGCCGTGTCCAGTACGTACCGCGGTCGACGCCACTCCGTAACCCGTTGCAATGGAAGTGAAGTCGATCCCGGGGACGTCCATGCCGGGGGTCTCGCCGACGTCGAGTACCTTCGAGAACCAGCGCAGCGCGCCATAGGTTTCGTTCTTCAGGATCACAATGATCACCGGAATATCGTACTGCGCTGCGGTCCACAAGGCGGTGATGCCGTAGTTGGCAGAACCGTCCCCGATCAGACCGATCACCTGACGGTCCGGATGTGCCAGTTGCGCTCCGACGGCGGCGGGTAGCCCGAATCCGAGCCCGCCCGCGGCGGGGAAGAAGTAGCTGCCCTGGTGGGCGAGGTCCGCCTGCGACCAGAACGCTCCGGTGGTAGACGTCGATTCCTTGACGTACACGGCGGCGTCCGGCGCAGCTCCGCGTAGCAGCTCGAACAGTTCCTCGGGGTGCACCCGCTCCGATGACGTTCGGGCCGCGGGGAAGTCGGGGAGCGCAGCCAGGGGCGGACAGCGATTGGGGGTCACGCCGCCCGCGAGTCGCGACAGGGTGTCGCGGACACCGCCTACCAGCGCTTCGCCCATGGGGGCGCGGGCGGCCTCGCCGGGATCGCTGGTGAGGTGGATGAGCCGGGCGCCGTCGGGCAGGTATTCGCCAGGGACGAATTGGTGGTACCGGAACACGGGGGCGCCTGCGACGAGGATCAGGTCGTGCCCGTCGAGGGAGTCGGTGATGCCCTGCACAGCTGCGGGCAGCACGCCGCGGAAGCTGCGATGCCGGGTGGGGAACGGGCATCGGGATGGCGACGGCGCGATCCACACCGGCGCGTTCAGTGCGTCCGCGAGCCGTACTGCGTCGTCGTTGGCCGACTCGGCATCGACTTCGGGTCCGAGTATGAGGACTGGGTTCTCGGCACTGTCGAGGGCGGCGACGAGGGAGGCGAGTTGGTCTTCGCCGAGGCAACTGGCAGTGGCGGTGGTGCGGGCGAGGAGGTGCTTGGTCGCGGCCGGCGCTTCCTGCGCCCAGTCGTCGTACGGAACCGACACTTACACCGGACCCTTCGCGGGCAGGTTCGCGATGTGGATTGCCTGGCTGATCGACCGCGGCACGTCCTGCGCGCACGCAGGTTCGCACGACCATTTGACCAGTGGTTTCGTCAGCGACTGCGCGTCCACGTTGGCGAGCATCACCTCTTGGCCGATGGTCGAGCGAACCTGCTGGCCGGCGGTGATCACAAGTGGGCTGTGCGAATACACCGCGTTGGTGAGCGAGCCCATCGCGTTGCCGGTGCCCGCGGCGGCGTGCAGATTGACGAAGGCCGCGCTGCCGCGGGCCTGGGCGTAGCCGTCGGCCATCGCGAGGACAGCGCCCTCGTGAAGTCCCAGGATATAGCGGAAGTCGTCGGGCATGCCGGCGAGGAACGGGAGCTCGTTGGATCCGGGGTTTCCGAAGATCGTCGTCAGGCCGCGCGCCCGCAGTAGGTCGTAGGTCGCGGTGCTTACGTCGGCCATCTGGTGTTCTCCGGTTCTCCGCATGCCTCGCGCAGCCTCACCTGAACCGCGGTAGTGAGATCCACCTTATTGACCCAATGTATGCCCTCGCTCCACGCATCGGTGGATAGGCGTCGACGCCCAGTCGGTTCACTGGCCGGTGATCGGGCACCCTGAACTTTTCGCGAGCGCGACGAAGTTGGGGCGAATGTCCATGTCGGGTGGGTCGTAGTATCGGTGGAACGTGGGGGTGAGTGCCGCCGATATCGGAGGGTTGATCCACGACCAGTCTGTGGGGCACTTCCGTCCGAGTGCTTCCTCATGTTCTACATGGCTGATGAACTGTCTGGCGACGCTGTGGTGATCGACCATGACGACGCCCGCACACCGGTAACTGTGGATCACGGCACGGTTGAGTTCGACCAGTGCACGGTCGCGCCACAGGGTGCGCTCCGATCTCATGTCCAGGCCCAGTTGCTGGGCAATAGTGGGCAGCATGTCGTACCGATTCTCGTCGCTGAGGTTGCGGGCTCCGACCTCGGTGCTGACGTACCACCCGCTGAACGGGGCGAGCGGGTAACTCAGCCCGCCGACCGACAAGCTCATGTTCGACACGGCTGGGACGGCGTGCCATCTGAGACCGAGATCGGCGAGCCAAGGGTAGTCGGGATGTGTGATCTCGACCTCGAGGACCAGTTCTACGGGAACGTCGTACCAGCGCAGCGGCTCGTCGGGCGTGCTGATCAGCAGCGGTAGCACGTCGAATGGCGTCCCTGCGCCGCGCCATCCCATCCTGGTGACGGACTCGGTAATGTCCACCTGCGCAGGGTCACCGGTCACCGTCCCGTCCGAGTTGCGGTAGCCCGCGTACCGGATCAGCTGGGGGCTGATGATCTTGTACTCGCGACCGTCGGCGAGAGGTAACGGGCCGACGGTGATGACAGAACGCAGTGCACCGCCGTTGGTTGCCACCCGCAAATGCTCCCAGCATGCTTCCGCGATCTCGTCCGCGGTGGTGGCGTGGCGGGCATCGAGGAGTTTGAGCATGCGCCAGTGCTTGCGGCCCACGCAACGTGCGTGATTGCGCCAAGCCAGCCGGGCCCCGACCTCGAGTTCCTCGAAGGTCTGCTCATATCGCCCGGTCGCGGCGAGAGACTGTAACGAGTTCTCGAGCCGTGAATCGGGCAGGTGGTCGAGTTCCGGCTGATGGAAGAAGTCCGAACACTCCTCCATCTGAGCTTTGTATCTCGCTCTGGCACAGGCGAGTCCACTTTTTGGTGCCTCAGCGCCAGACGAGGACGGAAGCGTATTCGTGCTGCCCATCAAGACCTCCGACGATTGTTGATCTCGTCCAGGGCAAGTATGCCAGAAGGTCATTGCTGAGCCTAGGTATGGATTCGCATCGGGACCGGCGATCCGGTGTTGGTAGCCCTTCAGGACAAATCGCTGGCGATCGCTCCGATCTCCACCGCACAATTCGATGTGGATCGCCCGTGAGAACAGGGATGGCATCGAACTCTGTCGAGAGAGCGTCGACGAGTCGTTCTTGCCGGCGGGCGAGGCGACGATCCAGGTCGAGGGCACTGACCGCCATAGTGGGTACGCGCAGTTCGCTCACATCCCAGCGGACTCGGCGTTGTCGGCTCGGGGAATCGAGCCCGGCAAGGCTCCGATGCTCGTCACTGGCGCGAGCGGCGGTGTCGGCAGTCGCCGTCGATTTGTTGTCAGCGGCGTCCGAGGTGGCAGCCTCGACCCGATCGGCAACCCTTGGTTGGGGTGTGGGCCTTTACAAAGCCGCAGTCCAACCAGGGGTTCTCTGTTTTCAAGCCGCCGTGTCCGATAGCGACGTCATGGTGTCGTTCTGAGCCAGTTCACGTCGATCAGGAGGTGGACGTTGGAGGGAAATTCCATTTCTGGTTGAAGCCGCCGGTGCAGTCCCAGAGCTGCAGCCGGACGCCGTTGGCAGATACGTTGTCGATCACATCCAGGCATCTCTCGCTCGGAAAGTTGGCAAGCGCGCCGCCTCCCGGGCTGCCGTCGGTAACCGCGTCATCCAGCACCCACGAGTCGGCTGACCCAGCACTCGCGCAATCTTGTAGCTCTACCGGTGTTCCGTTGGGGTAAGGATCACCCGGATTGGGCTGTTCTGTTGCGGCCAAGCATTTTTGGCTGATCTCGTTGTAGAGTTGTTGGCTGAGCTGGCCGGGGGGTCGAGGCACTGGAAATAGTGTCCATTGCTGGTTCTCTGCCCCTGTGAGGTCCCACATTTGCACAGGAGTGCCGCTAGCGGTTCCGTGATCGAGAATGTCGGCGACCCGGCCATTCAATCCGTAGAGGGGGGAAACGGGCCCAGGAATAGCACCTGTCAGCGGCATTCCGCCCGGTGAGTCCTCGTCGGCGAACGCGATGTTGCTGGGCATCAGGAGTGTTCCGGCGGCGAGTGCGGCGGCTGCGGCGATGGTGGACCAGCGGTGACTGCGATTCATAGTTGGTGTTCCTTGGTTCCGAGCGTGGATTGTTTACGGCACAATCTGGTTCACGGTTCTGAGGAAATGCGTGAACTCAGCTGGTGCCATAAGAGGGGGAACCCTCACGAGTTGGGAGAGGGTGAGCCCCCATGAGTGTGGTGGTTTCGTGCAGTTGATACAGCAACCATGAACATGAGGACTCGCGAGCCATACGACAGGTGGTGTTCGGGATGGGTAGGGTCAATCTCCCGCCACTGCAAATGCCCGATGATGTCGGGATGTTCCCAAACGTCTTGCTCTTGGCATCCACCGTCTCGACAGACGTTATAGGTAGTTGCCGTGAGTAAGCAACGGACGTTGTCCAGTTTCCCCCGGATGGTCCAATGTGGATTCCCCCGAATGGTGGATGCCCGGACTACACCGGAGGCTGGCCCAGGTCTCGTAGAGGTTGGCGTGGCGGCCTCGGCATCGGTGACCCGGTAGGGCTGGCGCACTATGGTGAGAGGTGCACTCTCGAGGTCAGGAGGCCCGCTGATGAAGGAATTCACCGCCTGGATCGCCCGCGAGAACGAGGGGAGCATCGGACTCTCCAAAGAGAGCGTCGACGAGTCGTTCCTGCCTGCGGGCGAGGTGACGATCCAGGTCGAGTACTCCAGCGTGAACTTCAAGGATGCCCTGGCACTGACACCGAAGGGCGGCGTGGTGCGCCAGTACCCGCTGGTACCCGGCATCGATCTCGCGGGCACCGTCGTTCAATCGCAGTCCCCGGAGTTCTCCGTCGGTGACAAGGTTCTCGCTCACGGCTACGACATCGGGACCGCCCGTCACGGTGGGTACTCGCAGTACGCTCGCGTACCAGCGGACTGGGTGGTCCGCCTCGACAGCATGTCGACTCGCACGGCGGCCGCGATCGGAACGGCTGGTTTCACGGCCGCGATGAGTGTGGAGGCGCTCCTTGCTCGAGGAATCATGCCGGGCAACGGCCCGGTGCTTGTCACCGGCGCGAGCGGCGGTGTGGGCACGGTCGCCGTCGATCTGCTGGCGACGGCAGGCTTCGAGGTGGTGGCGTCGAGCGGGAAGCCTGAGAAGGCGGAACTGCTCACCCAGTTGGGTGCGAGCAAGGTGATCGGCCGTCTGCCGGAACCCGGCACGAAACCGCGTCCGCTCGGCAAGGCGCAGTGGGCCGGCGCGGTGGATTGCGTCGGCGGCGCGACACTTGCACACGTGCTCAGCACCATCGAGTACGGCGGGTCGGTTGCGGCGAGCGGACTGACTGGCGGGTCGGGTTTGGACACCACAGTGCTGCCTTTCATCCTGCGCGGTGTCAGCCTGCTCGGGATCGACTCGGTGTTGTATCCGATCGACCAGCGCCGTCGGTTGTGGGGCCGCCTCGCTTCGGACCTTGCGCCCGCTCGACTCGACTCGATCACTCACGAAGTACCAATCGCCGACGTTGTGTCGGTGATCGATCAGGTGCGCGCCGGAAGCTACTCGGGCCGAGCGGTCGTCGCGGTGTAGTAACACACTCACGGGCGGAGCCGACTGATCCAGGCGCGCGAATCGGCCGGGTCGATCACGTCGTCGAGTTCGAAGATTGTCGCCGCGTTCAGCGCCTTCCCGTGCTGGTAGGCCGAATCGACGAGCTGGGTGAACGCCGTGTGCCGTTCGGCCGGGTCGTCGATCGCCTCGAGCTCCTTCCGGAACCCGAGCCGTACGGCACCCTCCAGGCCCATCGCCCCGATCTCACCCGTCGGCCATGCGATCGTGAACTCGGACGCATGGAAAGAACCGCCCGCCATCGCCATTGCGCCGAGGCCGTAGCCCTTCCGCAATATTATGGTCCCGTACGGCACGGTCATCCGTGCGCCCGCGACGAACAGCTTGCCGAAGCGGCGGACGGTCGCTTCCTTCTCGGAATCAGGGCCGACCATGAATCCAGGTGTGTCGCACAGTGAGACGACGGGAAGACCGAACGATTCGCACAACTCCAGGAAGTGCGCCATCTTGTCGGCCGCGACCGCGTCGATCGCCCCGCCGAGGTGTTGGCTGCTGTTCGCGACCAGGCCGTACGGCCGTCCCTCCACTCGAATCAGAGCGGTCACGATACCGACGCCGTGGTCGCGACGCAGTTCGAGAACAGAGTCCACATCGGCGATGGAGTCCACTGCGCTGCGAACATCGTAGGCGCGCAAACGGTTCTCCGGGATGACGTGGCGGGACAGCCTTTCGTCCGGGGCGGTCCAGTCGGAGGTCGGGCCCTGGAAGTACGACAGGTACTTCTTCGCCAGAGCGACCGCATGTGCCTCGTCGCGCGCGAGCAAATCGATCACCCCGTTGCGTCGCTGCACCTCGACCGGGCCAATTTCCTCCGGCCGATACACGCCGAGCCCGCCGCCCTCGACCATCGCCGGGCCACCAATGCCGATGTTGGTCTCAGGGGTGGCGATCAGGACATCGCACACACCGGCCAGTGCTGCGTTACCGGCGAAACAGCGTCCCGAGACGATCGACACCAACGGCACCTTCCCGTTCAGCGACGCCATCGACCGGAAAGTGTCGAGGTCGAGTCCGGCTGCCGCACCTGCGTCCGTGTCGCCCGGACGTCCACCACCACCCTCGGCAAACAGCACGACCGGAATCTGCTTGCGCGCGGCTATTTGGATCACCCGATCGGTCTTCGCGTGATTTCGCATCCCCTGGGTCCCCGCGAGCACCGTGTAGTCATACGACATAACCGCCGCCTGAGTCACGCTCGGGTCGAACACGTCCCCGTTGATGGTGGCCAGTCCGGCGATCAATCCGTCGGCGGGGGTGTTCTCGATCAGGTCCTGCTCGGACCGGCGACTGCGCTGGGCAGCCAGGACGAGAGGCCCGTACTCGACGAAACTTCCGGGATCCACCAGATCGGCGATGTTTGTGCGTGCACTGCGCCTGCCGATCTTCTCGCGCTTCGCCATCGCGGCTGGCCGCGCAGTGTCGAGGGTGACCTCGTGTCGGTGCCGGATCTCGGCGAGATCCTCGCGTTCTCGTTCGAGATCAGTGGCGCTGAACGCAATGCCGTCGGCTTCGGAACCGGTACGACGGATCACGATCAGCGGATCACCGGCGTTCACGGTCCCTCCGGGTGATACCAGGTTCCGCTCGATCACCACACCCGCAGGCGCACTGATCACGTGCTGCATCTTCATCGCTTCGAGTACCACGAGGTGACCGCCCGACTCCACATCGGCTCCTTCGCCGGCCGACTCTACGACGGTCCCTGACATGTGGGCCCGCAGTACCTCCTCACCCGCTCGCAATTCGCGTGTGTCCGGCGATGCCAGCGCCGGGTTGTGCGAGTGCCCCACATCGACGAACATGCTCATCCGCTCGGTGAGGAAGTCGGTGTCTACGCTGCCGTTGAAGAAATCTGGGTCCGCCAGAATTGCCTGGAGGAAACCGATGTTGGTGGGTACGCCCTCGATCACGAACTCGGCCAGCGCCGACACGGTCTTCCGTGCCGCAGCCGAAAATGATTGCCCACGAGAATGAACGACGACCTTGGCGAGGAGCGAGTCATATCGCGGGCTGGGCGCAAGCCCCGGTCGACCGTACGTGTCCACTCGGATGCCCGGACCAGTGGGAGCCGAGAACGTCGACAGGGTGCCCGTGACCGGGACAGCCTGACCGTCGGGACGCATGGTCTCCATGTTGACCCGTGCCTGGATAGCGATACCTCGAGCAGTAGCCGATCTGCCTGTAACGTTCAATCCGACGGCACTGATCCCCTCGGGCAGAGAGAGGTCGTCAAGGTTCGCTCCGCGGGAGATGTCGATCTGGGCGACGACGAGGTCGATTCCGGTCACCTCCTCGGTGACCGTGTGCTCCACCTGGATTCGCGGGTTGACCTCGAGGAAGACGAAGCCGTCCGGGGATACCAGGAACTCGACGGTGGCGAGTCCCAGATAGCCCACACTGGCACAGAGCCGAGTTGCCGCCTCGTGCAGGTCGGTCCGCAATTGGGTGTCGAGTCCTTGGGCAGGTGCGATCTCGACAAGCTTCTGGTGGCGGCGTTGCACGCTGCAGTCGCGGTCACCCACCGCGAGCGCACGGGTGCTTCCAGACTGCGGCGCCGCCACTACTTGTACCTCGATGTGTCTGGCCGCCGGCATCAGTGCCTCTGCGAACAGGGTTGGATTCCCGAATCCGAGCAGCGCCTCGGAGGCGCACAGCCGATACGCCTCCTCGATCCGGTCCGCGAAGTGAACGGCGCGAATTCCGCGGCCTCCTCCGCCCGCAAGCGCCTTGATCATGATTCCGTGCGGATGGCTTGCGAAGAATGAGCGGACGCCGTCGACATCGGTGGGACCGTCCGTGGCATCGAGCACAGGCATCTTCGCGGCTATAGCGGCCTCGCGTGCCGAGGACTTGTCTCCGAAGATATCTAGCACTTCGGGACTCGGTCCCACGAACGCGATTCCGGCGGCAGCGCAGGAGCGCGCAAAATCGGCATTTTCGCTGAGGAATCCGTAGCCGGGATGAATCGTGGTGGCACCGAACTCGTCTGCTGCGTCGAGGATCGCGCGGGGGTCCAAGTATGCGGACGGTCCAGAACCGGTCAGCGCGACCGCTTCGGTGGCGGCCCGGACGTGGGGGCTGTCTGCGTCGTCCTCCGCATAGAGAGCGATCGTGTCTACCGACATCTCGGCGGCGGAGCGGATGATGCGGAGCGCGATCTCGCCACGATTGGCGACAAGTAGTCTCACCTGTACTCCTCTGCAAGAGCGAATAGGTCGGCCCCGCGGACCTCCCCCGTGGCTGTCATGGGTGATGCGTCGAGAACCATCGATGATGGGCACCTTGTGGTCACGACCAAGTATGAATCGATGTTGATGTTGACGTCAATATCGAAATTTGGCAACTGGCCGGTCCTGGATAGGTATCGACTCCCTGCGGGAATTCGTCCTCGGTAATACGTCCGTGATAGCGGGTGCTCCATGGCCGGATCCGCAATTGTCACAAGCAGAAGGAGATCGAATCGATTGGAGGCTTTGATGCATCAATGCTGTTGATAGTGAACAATTTCAGCTGAAGTGGGTCGGTCCGCTCGGCTACTCCTTGTCGCTTCCTGCGTTCTGATCGATAGTGAGTTGCTCGTTGGAAATGCTTGATTCGCTTGATAATTCACAAATATTGGAGATATAACGTCTTTGTCACGGCATTATGTCGAAATCGCATCGAATTCTCCGAACCTTGAATATTTGGCCCGCATATCTCAATAGTCGGACTGTTCGTACTCCATTTTTCTGTCACGTGTATCTCGGGAGGAGGTCACGTACGGTCGCTCCTTTCCGCCGTAGATCGGGGAGGGCGAAGACCGGGGCCCGCCACTGCAGATCCGATCTGCCTGTGCGGGTTTGAATCAAAACCTTTTGAGGCGCACTGACGCGGCACGGAAAGGGATGTTCGGGAGGGTAACGGAACATCGTTGTCGGCAAGCCTGATATGTCTGCGGCGCGGAGAGGATTGACCCAGGATGACCACTCGAAATATCGAGAAGCGCGGACTCGGCTGGATCGCGATGATCGGCGTTGTTGTTGCTGTCCCGTTGGGCCTGAGTACGGGAACCGCGTCAGCCTCATCGTCCTCGGGGTCCTGGTCGCACAACTGGGACGCCGTCGCGCAGTGTGAGAGCAGCGGTGACTGGTCTATCGACACGGGAAACGGCTACTTCGGCGGCCTGCAGTTCTCACCGGTGACCTGGGCAGAGCATGGAGGAAGAGGACTGCCGTCAGAGGCCAGCAGAGCCGAGCAGATCCGTATTGCAGAGAGGGTCCTCAAAACCCAGGGCCCCGGCGCGTGGCCCGTCTGTGGCAAGTATCTGAACATGGGTGGCGTCACTTTCTTCGACGATCCTGCCGCGGTGATGGCGGCCGCCCAGGCAGCCCTGGAAATAGCCCGTGAGCTAGCTGAGCGGTACGGGTTGGATCAGATGGTCGCGCAGATGGTGACCGGATCCTGACGGTGGTCGAAGCGCTCTGACTGCTGATAGAGCAGATGCGACCAGGTCGATATTCGACCTCGAGCGCCGCAGTTTCGCGCGTTCGTCGCCAGTGCCCGTCTCCGATCCGGCGATCTTGCCCTATTGGCTTACTGGGACCGGCTGAGTCTGATTCCGAATATTTCGCCCATTCGCCGGATAACAATTTCAGCGTAGGCGGCAACAGATCCGTAACAGACAGCCGTATTCATCGATGTTTTGATTCGCCGGACTCAGGCACCTCGGACGGACCTTTTCGCCGATCCCAATGCCGGAGGGTGGCTGCTCGGACCCAGTAGTGCCCGCTGGTAGTTGCGTATACTAAAACGAGACCGATGGGTTCAATTCGGCCGCAACCGGTCCCAGTGACGGTCTCGCGTTGCAAGTAAATACTCGGCAGGGTGAATTTTCGCTACGAGCCGATCGGGCGGTTCGTGGTGCAGCGGGTAATCCACTCCCCCATTCCCGGTAAAGGCGCATGGAAGAGTTGGTGAACAAAGGGTGTCATCGTTGAACGATCTTGATATCAGTTCGGCACGTTTCGTGTCGCCACCCGCCAACTTTCCGGCACCTTCCGCCCTGTTCCCTCTTTCCGCTGCTCAGCGCGGTATCTGGTTCGCTCAGCCCCTCCTCGATGACATGCCGATCGTGATTGCCCAGTACGTCGAGTTCACCGATCTCGATCTCGACGTAGACCTGCTGGCGGGGGTCGGGCTCATTGGATCACGCGAACTCGGCACCGGAATACTGCGGATCGTCGAGCGGGACGGTGAGCCGTTCCAGGTGATCGACGAGTCGCTCGGGTTCGAGTTGATTCATCGCGACTTCCGGTCCGAACGAGATCCACGCGCGGCCGCCCACGCGTGGATGCGGGCCGAGTACAGCACCCCGATCGACCTGCTGGGCGATCGGCTGATCCGCTCGGCGATGCTGCGCCTGGCCGACAACCACTACCTCTGGTATTCGCGAATCCATCACATCGCGCTCGACGGCTTCGGAGCGATGACGTTCATGAACCGGGTCGCCGAGTTGTACACGGCTGGGGTGGAGGCGCGCGATCCCGCGAGGTTCCAGGCCAGCTCACTCCGTGAAATCGTGGAGGACGAGGCTCGCTACCGCACGTCCAGTAGGTTCGAGAAGGACCGGCAACACTGGTCCGAGCGCAGCCGCGACTTCCCGCACCCGATCAGCCTCGCCGGGCGTGCCGCGTCCCCGAGCTTGCCCTCTCGGGTGATCAGCACACCACTGCCCCCTGCCACCGACGCCGCAGTGCAGCGGCTACTGGTCCGGCAACCGGGTGCGTTGTTCGCTACCGTGGCGGTGGCCGCTGTGGCCGCGTTCTTGTCCCGACTGACGGGTGAGGACGATGTCGTGCTGAGTTTGCCGGTCTCGGCCCGCACCACGGCGAGGCTGCGCAACTCCGGTGGCATGGTCTCGAATGTGGTGCCGATCCGCTTGCCGGTAGGGGACGAGACGACCGTCGCCGACCTGATGCGGTGCGCACAACTCGAGTTGACTGGTGCGCTGCGCCACCAGCGGTACCGGCACGAGGACATTCGACGGGACGCCGGGATGGGTGGCGGTCATCGCGGCCTCTTCGGTCCGTCGATCAACATCATGCTGTTTCACGACGAAATTCGACTCGGTACCGCGGTCGGCCGACTCAACGTGCTGACCACCGGTCCGGTCGAGGATCTGGCCGTCAATCTCTACCCCAGCGTCGCCGGCCAGGTGGCGCAGATCGACTTCGAGGCCAACCCGAACCTGTATACCGAGGAGCAGTTGCGCGGGCATCACACGCGGTTCCTCGAATTCCTCGCCGCTTTCGCGGACTCTGCGGCCGATCGCCGGATCGTCGACCTCGAGATCCTGTACGAGGACGAGGTCGCGCACCTGGTCCCGGCACACGGGCCGGCGCGTGAACCGGTGCGCCTGCTGCCCGACCTGCTGGCGGACGGGGTGGCCGCGGCCCCGGACGGTATTGCGATCCGCGCGTCGGGCACGGAGATCACCTACCGGGATCTCGACGCCCGGTCCAACCGGTTGGCGCGGTTGCTCATCGAAGCGGGTGCCGGTCCGGAAACGCGCGTCGCGTTGAGTTTGCCGCGATCGTCGGAGTCTCTGGTCGCGTTCTGGGCGGTGGCCAAGACGGGCGCCGCGTTCGTGCCGATCGACCCGGACCTGCCGACCGACCGGATCGTGCACATGCTCACCGATTCGGGTGCGTTTGTGGGTATCACCCTGGGCGGGTTGGTCGTGGATCTTCCGGACACCACACGTTGGATAGTCCTCGACGCCGACGAGACGATAAGGCGGTGTGCAGGCCTGGCGGACGCGCCGATCGCCGATGAGGACCGTACTTCGGTGCTGCGACCGTACAACACGGCGTACATGATCTACACGTCGGGTTCGACTGGTGTCCCCAAGGGCGTCTCGGTTACCCACGTGGCGCTGGCGAACTTTGCAGCCGCGGCCCGACCGGAGCTCGGGGTCACCGCGCAGTCCCGGGTGCTGCGCTTCTCATCGGCAGGTTTCGACGTCTCAGTCTTCGAGATGCTCCAGGCGTTCAGCGCGGGTGCCACCATGGTTGTTGCCCCACCGGAAGTGCACGGCGGGAGCGAACTGATCGACCTTCTGCGAGACGAGATGGTGACCCACATGATTTCGGCCCCCACGGTGTTGAATACCGTCGACCCGCGGACGCTCGAGCACCTCGAGGCCGTGATGGTGGGCGGGGACGTGTGCACCCCGGACCTCGTCGAGCGCTTCGGTGGAGCCTGCCGTCTCACCAACGCCTACGGGCCCACCGAAGCGACGATCACCGTGACCGCCGGCGAGCCGCTGGCACCGGGTAGCCCGATCACTATCGGCCGGCCCCTCCAGGGTGTGAGCGCCGTGGTACTCGACCGCCGGCTCAGGCCGGTCCCGGTGGGGGTTGTGGGCGAACTCTACCTGGCCGGGCCCGGTCTGGCGCGCGGATATCACGACCGCCGCGGATTGACCGCGGAGCGGTTCGTGGCCAACCCCTTCGGGGAATCAGGGCAACGTCTCTACCGTAGTGGCGACGAGGTGCGCTGGGTTCAGTCGGACACGGGAGAAGACTATGCTCTCGAGTTCATCGGCCGGTCCGACTCTCAGGTGAAGATCCGGGGCTTCCGCATCGAACTCGGCGAGATCGATGCGGCGTTGGTCACTCAGGACGGAGTCGACTTCGCGGCGACGGTCGTGCATCAGACCACGGGCGGCACCACGACTCTGGTCTCGTACGTGCGCCTCGACACCGGCCATGAGTTCGATTCCCAGGCCATCGTGG
>NZ_BCXB01000027.1 GCF_001894885.1 Rhodococcus marinonascens NBRC 14363 | reverse complement strand
GGATGGGTTTGCGCCGACGGGGATTTGGTCGCCGATGACGGTGTCGGTGCTGGTGTCGATCACCGACACCGAGCCGCTGCGGCGGTTGTTGGTGACGTAGGCGCGGGTGCCGTCGGGGGTGATTGCCACCGTGCCCGGATTGGTTCCGATCGCGATAGGGTCGCCGATGACGGTGTCCGTGCCGGTGTCGATCACCGACACCGAGCCGCCGCCGCCATTGGTGACGTAGGCGCGGGTGCCGTCGGGGGTGATTGCCACCGTGCCCGGATTGGTTCCGACCGCGATGGGGTCGCCGATGACGGTGTCGGTGCTGGTGTCGATGACCGACACCGAGTCGCCTCCCTGGGTGACGACGTAGGCGCGGGTGCCGTCGGGGGTGATCGCCACCCCGGTTGGGTACGTGCCGAGGTCGATGGTGGCGGTGACGGTGTCGGCCTGTGTGGCCGGGGTGGTCGTGAGCATCAGCCCCGCCGCCAGAGCGGCGACGAGCCCCGCCTTGCGCCGCCGTCGGCTGCGAGATCCCGAAAGCGGGCCGCCTCCGCGGCGGGACGGGTCAATGATGGTGTGCGACATCGTGACTAGACTCCTTCGACCAATGAGGAGATGCGGATGGGTATCGACATCTCGACGGGCGCAACACGCAGGGCGCCGACAAATTGAAACCGACCAGCCTTCCCTGCATTGCGGGGACTATACGGGGCAAAACGGACACCCATCTGGATCGGCGCGCCCGACTGTCTGGGGACTGCCGGGCGGGTGCTGGAACCGATCGAAGCGGCCGCGATCCGCGCCGAGGGCCACGGCCCGACAACCGGCGGGTCCGTGAGGCTATAGCCTTGGACGGTGCCAGGCCACCGGGCCTCGACTGTGACGATGGCCAAGTGTTGTTGGCGGTGGGAAGAGACGGATGGCCGCCCACCCGGGCGGGTGGACGGCCATGTCCGTGCGGTGGAGCGTGTCGGTCAGGACGGCCAGTCTGTGGATTGGGTGGACGTTCAAAGGCGCCGTGCTGGCGAAGGAGACGCCTACCGGCTGTTATCCCTGTTGGCGTCGTCAACACGTGACCCGAAAGTTGCAGGTCGTGAACCCGCGTCAACGTCCGCCGAGTTGAACTAAACCGCAGGTCAGACGCTAAACATCTGTCCACAACCACGGAGCAGCGAAGCCGTCGTTCGATCTATCGTGTTCGACGTCGAGCGTCCACGTGTCGTCAATTCTCGCCCTTGCGGTGACAATCATTCGCCCGTCGCAGTGCACAAGAGGACGCCGCAGTAATCGGGGCCGCACTAGGCAGGATCTAAAGGTCCCCAAGTGCTGTTGAGATGATGTTGTATCTAGCTAGCGGCTAGCTATCAATACCCCTGTCGTCTTTGCCTCATTGTTGTCCTGCTCACATGCTAGGTTGCCTCGGAGGGAACCAGTCGTTCGATAGGGGATGAGTTGTCGACCAGATCTACCAAGCATGTGATCCGGTTTCAGCGAGTAGAGCGGCGACTGGATGCCGGTGTGCCCGCCCTCACGGTAGATCACCTCGGGCATCGATGGGTCTGTGTCCGTCATCCCGGCTGACCGTAGATGTCTGGGATGTTGGGGTCGGCGACCGTCGCCGCCGATGCCGTTGTCCAGCAGGACCTGTCGATCAAGTCCCACACCCTCGTGCCGTCGTGGCTGACAGCTTGGCTCGTGCGGATGACCTCGGCCACTACCCGAACGGCGTCTACCTCGGCTTGATCTCCGCCGTGACAGCCCTGTTGGTTGGCGATGCACTTCGCGGGACGATCCACCGCAATGGCGGTCAGCGATGACCATTACCGTGCTTACCTGCCGGGGTGTTGGTGAGCCCTTCCCGTCCCCGATGCTGGCGAACGTCACTCGACTCCTGGACCCGAGGCGGTTCCGTATCGTCGCCGTGCCGTGGGAAGCCAGCTACGGGCCGGTGCCTGACCCGCATGGTGTCTCGTTCGACGAGGCGCTGCGCACCGGCCGAGAGATGCTGCTCGACAACATCGCCGACGACCCGAATCCCGTCATCCTCGTGGGTTACTCGGCCGGTGGGGTATTGGCCGGCCACGTGGCTGCCGAGATCAGCTGGGGCAATCACCCCGGACTGGACCTGCGCGGTGTGGGGCTGATTTCGGACCCGTTCCGCCACCCCATGAACGTCGTCAATGCCACCGCGAGCGGATGGGGCATCGCCGGCCGCCGGATCATCCCGGTAACGTTCCCCGTTTGGCAGCTTGCCGATCCTTCTGACGTGATTACCTGCTGCCCACCCGACTCGCCTCTACGCACCATCGCCGACCAGTCGGCCGCATTCTCCCTCGCTGACCCGCATGCGTGGGCTGCGGACCTGCTCGATCGGCTCCGGACGCGACGCTGGCAGGCGACCATCCGGGACTGGCGCAACATCCCACAGGTGTGGCGGGCGTACACGCGGGCCATTTCGGGCGTGAAGGGTTACCTCACCGGCGAACACACGTCCTATCACCTGCGCCGCTACCCAGGCAGTACCCGGACCTACTGCGAGTGGCTAGCGGATCGCATCAACCAAGTCAAGGAGTGAACCGGGGCCACGACAACCTGGTCTGTGGGAAACGGCATACCGTAAAGCCGTGTCGACCGCCGTCGATTCGACCTGAACTGCAGTTCACGGTGCTGAATTCGAGATCAAGGAGGACGTTGGACTCGGCTCCCCTTCCGGGAGAAGCTTCCCACCCGCACGCGACGCGAGTGGGAGGCTTAGCCCATTCATTCGCGTTCATTTCGTTGTCCGGGTGGGACACTGGCGTCATGGTATTCACCGTGACGCACCGATCATTCGACCAACTGACAGATTTCGCGGTTACCGACTTCGGAGACGACGACACCTACAGCATCCATGAGTCGGGGGCGCTGGTCATCGTCCGTGCCGCCCAGGAGCTGATCTACGCCCCGGGGAGTTGGTTCCTGGTGGAGCGGGCCGATGGACAGCAGGATCAGTCGCCGGGAAATTATATGTGATTCGTCTTGCGTCAAGAAAGTTGTCCGAGTCTTCGGCTTGTCCTGGTCTGCACCTAGGGATAATCCGTGGATGATTCAACCTGGGTATGACGCTGTCGCAGATCGCTACCCCGAGGCATTTCCGACTCCATACCAGACCCCACTCGAGCGCCACGTCATCGCTGCCTTCGCAGACCATGTACGAGAACGCCCGCTCGAGGGCGTCGTGCTGGATGTCGGCGCAACTACCCCGAGCTGAGCTTCGTCCACGACGATGCCCAGCTCGAGTCCACCAATCTCGGCGGACAAAGTGTTGCGGCGGTCTTGGCGAGATTCAGTCTGATTCACCTACCGCCATCGGATGTTCCAAACGTCCTGGCTGGTTCGGCCGCCAGGATGGCGCCCGGCGCACTCGTAGCGGTCGCTGGCCAGACCACCGACAGCGTGGGCGAGGTCTCCGAGTTTGATCACGCTGTTGCACCGGCATGGCTCTGGCACCCCGGCCGTCTCTCCGAAGCGCTCTCGAAGGCAGGCTTTGATGAACTGTGGCGGACGATCAGTCGTCCCGACGCGGACCGCAGGTTCCCTGAGGTCCATCTCGTAGCTCGCCGCTGCTGACGCTTCTGCCTCCGGCATGTACCCGCAGTGCCGGCGGCAATGTTGGGGGAGACGTACGCTTTGCGGCAATGTCGAACATATATTCGATATTGAGTAGATTTGGGGTGTGGCTCCCAGCACCGAAATCGCACCGAGTCGATGCCCCAACGGGCATGAGCTTGCCGCCAACTCGTGCCTCGTCGGATGGGAGGTATGCGGGTGTGCGACGTCGAATAACGGCGGGCACCGCACGCATTTCTGTCGGCGATGTGGCGCGACGATCCGGACTCCGCCGTGTGGCTGCCCGGCGGCCGCCGATGCGCGGTGATGGACGTGCAAAAGCGTTGTGGTGCTGGAGGGTTCTGGGACATCAAACGTCCAGTGGCAGATAGGGTGACGCCGTGCGCTTCGTTACCATCGTCCAATCGTCGGCGTTCGTTCCCGTGTGGCTCAGGATTCTCCTGCTGATGGCGGCGGGCGCGAAGGTATGGGGAGCCGGCATCTACTCGGGCTGCCACTTCGGTGGACGGGACATCAGGATGGGGCTCGGGACCTTCGTCAACCGTGAAGTCCTGTTCGACGGCACCGCCCCCATCACGATCGGCAAGCAGGTCGCGGTCGGGCATCGAGTTCAGTTCATTACGAGCACCCACGAGATCGGTCCGGCATCCGGTCGGGGCGCGCGAGTCATTGATCGTCCGATCGTGATCGGCGACGGATGCTGGATCGGGGCTGGTGCGATCATCCTTCCGGGAGTCACGGTGGGCGAAGGATGCGTCATCGGTGCGGGCACCGTAATCACCCGGGACTGTGAGCCGAACGGACTCTACGCCGGCTCACCCGCACGGCGCCTCCGCGATCTCGACTCGGAGTCGTCTGTC
Organism: Rhodococcus marinonascens NBRC 14363; assembly: GCF_001894885.1. Taxonomy (GTDB): domain Bacteria; phylum Actinomycetota; class Actinomycetes; order Mycobacteriales; family Mycobacteriaceae; genus Rhodococcus_F; species Rhodococcus_F marinonascens. The sequence continues at coordinate 56,814 of NZ_BCXB01000027.1, read as the reverse complement.
CGCTGACTGCCAGCCTGGCGTTCGACGGCGACCGCACGGTTCACGTCGTCGAGAAACCGTGAGATGGCGTCTCTTTCGGCGGCGTTGAAATTGTCGAGAACGGCCCCGGTCCGGGTGATGAGTGGTCCGAAGAACGTCTGGCCGATTTCGACGGCGCGCGGAGTGACGGCAAGCAACGATCTCCGTCGGTCTTCGGGATCCTGGGTTCGCCGGATCAGGCCGGCTTTCTCCATGCGATCGAGGAGTGCGGTCACGGACGCCGAGTTGATGCCGAGTTGACTGCCGAGCAGGCCGGGCGTGGCGTCCAGGCCTGCGCGCTCCGCGTCCAGGATGCAGATGAGGGCGCGGAGATCGGTGGTGTGGAGCCCGTGCATGTGCGCGAACTCGGCGCCGAGCAGATTCAGCTCGACTGCCAGTGCACGCAGTCTGTGCACGGTCCGTATTCCTTCGTTTGGGTCCACGCCATGCAATCTAGTGCGGCTCTTCCTTCGATTGTCTAGTATCTCGATTGTCGAGATAATTCAAGATAATTCTAGGAGGGCCGGATTGTGATTGCTGACGACTTCTTCCACGCCTACGACGCGTTGCTGGACGCCTGGCCTGTGGAGGTGACCGCGGTCGACGTGCCGACGCCCTTCGGGTCGACGCGCGTCAATGTCTGTGGGCCGGAGTCTGGAGAACCGATCCTCCTGCTGCCCGGTGGCGGCGCGACGTCGACGGTGTGGGTGAACAACATCGAGGCGCTATCTCGGCGGCACCGGGTGTACGCGGTCGACGTCATGGGTGATGTGGGCCGTAGCGTGAACGAGGGTGCACCACTACGCACCGTTGACGCACTGTTCGGTTGGCTGGACGAGATACTCGACCACTTCGGGTCGGCTTCGGCGACTGTGGTCGGTCATTCGTACGGTGCGATGATCGCACTGGCATACGCGTTGCACGATGCCCACCGTGTCGATGGCCTGGTGTTGCTGGACCCGACGTCCTGCTTTGCGGGAATGAGCCCGAGGTACCTGCTCCGGGCCGTGCCGTTGTTGATTCAGCCGACCGAAAAGCGGCAACGGAGCCTCATCGACTGGGAGGCCGCCGGCGTCGGCGTCGACGAACGCTGGCTCGACGTCACCACGCTCGGGGCGGCAACCTTCGGGCGCACCGGCCTTGTCGTGCCGCGACGTCCGAGCGCCCGTGCGCTGGAGGGCTTGACGGTCGACACCACGGTGATTCTGGCCGGAGGTAGCCGGGCGCACGATGCAGGGCGGGTGGGGGAGAACGTGCGGCGGACGGTTCCCGCGGCGACTGTCACGACGATCCACGGAACCACCCACCATGCGCTGCCGATGGTTGCGTCGACCGCGGTCGACGCGGCGATCCTGCGCGCGGTGGGCTGACTGGGATCGTGCGCCGGGCGCTAGTATGAGCGGCCGGTAGCTCATCGAGGTTCTACGGAGGTTACGGCGTTGGCGAAGAAGCGGATTCCCGTCGTCATCATTGCTGGGTTCCTCGGTTCAGGGAAGACCACGTTGCTCAACCATGTGCTGCGCAACAATCGCGGTGTCCGGGTCGGCGTCATCGTCAACGATTTCGGGGCCGTGAACATCGATTCGATGATGGTTGCCGGTCAAGTCGACTCCGTGGTGTCGCTGAGCAACGGTTGCATGTGCTGCGCCGTGGACGTGACGGACATGGACGAGATGCTGGACCGTCTCGCGAATCCGACGTCGCAGATCGATGTGATCATCGTGGAGGCCAGCGGACTTGCCGAGCCACGCAATATGATTCGGCTAGTCCTCGGTAGCGCGAACCCGCGCGTGATGTTCGGTGGTCTCGTCGTGATGGTCGACGGCGAGCAGTTCGAGGAGATGTCGGCGCAGCATCCTGACCTCGGCAAGCATGTGACCCTCGCCGATCTGGTGATTCTCAACAAGGCGGATCGGATCGAGGACGATCGCCGAACTGCCGTGCAGGCGATGGTCCGCGACCTCAACGATCGGGTCCCGGTGCTGACCACCGAACACGGGCGGGTCGAGCCCACATTGCTGTTCGACCGCGAGGACGGTCGAGAACCCGCGGCGGGGGAGCAGCTTACCCTCGACCGGCTGCTGTTGGATCAGCCCGACGACTGCGACGCCCACGGTCATTTACATTCCTCCTATGAGGCAGTCGATTTCGATTCGGTCTCACCGATCGACCCGCGGCGCCTCGTCGAGTTCCTCGAGACCAGGCCGGTCGGGATCTATCGCATCAAGGGGTTTGTGCACTTCGCCGTCCCCGGACAGTCGCGCAAGTTCGAGGTGCAGACCGTTGGACCGCACATCCGGTTCACGTCGACGAGGTGGGAGCCTGGTGAAGATCGCAAGACCCGATTGGTTCTCATCGGCGTCGACATCGAAGCCGAGAGCGTGCGAACCCGACTTGCGGGCTGTGTCGTGTCGGCCGGCGAAGAGACGGACCCCGGCGCCATGCTGGGTGTTCATCGCTATACGGTGACGGCGTGACCGAGTCCGCGGGAAGTGCTGAATCGAACGTCGAGCCCGGGCTGTCCGTCTACGACGCGATCCGTCGTCGCCGGGATGTGCGAGCCGAGTTCACCGGGATGCCGATCGCGGCGGACGTCCTCGAGCGCGTCCTGGGTGCCGGTCACTGCGCGCCCAGCGTCGGCAACACGCAGCCATGGGATTTCGTGGTCGTGCGGGACCCCCGCACCCTCGACCGTTTCGCCGACCATGTGGCGGATGCGCGACTCCGCTTCGCGCGGTCGCTGCCCGACGAGCGCAGGCAGACGTTCGACCCGATCAAGATCGAGGGTATCCGTGAGAGCGGAATGGGCGTCGTTGTCACCTACGACCGCAGCCGCGGCGGCGAACACATCCTCGGCAGGCACACGGTCGACGACACCGGGCTGTTTTCGGCGGTCCTCGCGATCCAGAATCTGTGGCTTGCCGCCACCGCAGAGAGTGTGGGTGTCGGGTGGGTGTCGTTCTACGACGAGTCCTACCTCACCGAACTGCTTGGCATCCCCGAGCCGGTGCGCCCCATCGCCTGGTTATGCGTGGGTGATGTCGCTGAGTTCCAGCAGGTGCCGGACCTCGAGCGTCTCGGGTGGCGGGGGCGCCGGCCGCTGGCCGACGCCGTCCACCTCGAAAAGTTTTAGCCCTGGCGGCGGCGTGAACCGCCGGCGGACCGTGAACCGCCGGCGGACGCAGTGTGGGCTCCACCGCCCGCGGGCGAGCCTCCACGTGTGCGCCCGGCTCCTCCCGGGCGGGTCCGACGAGCCCCTCCACCCTGACTGTGGGCGCGCCCGCCCTGGGCGCCGTCCGGTCGTCGGCTTCGTCCGCCGCCGTTCGTAGCCGGAACCGGCTTCGGAGCCGGGGCCACGTGCGCGGCGATGTCGCCGACCAGGTCGAGCACGTGCGCGGAGTCCGCGGTGCTGCGGACGGGTGTCACCTTGATCGCGGCTTTGCGCATCAGGACGGCAAGGTCCTTGCGCTGCTCGGGCAGGACGACCGTGACGACGTCGCCGGCGCTGCCCGCGCGGGCCGTGCGGCCGGAGCGGTGCAGGTACGCCTTGTGTTCGGCGGGCGGATCGACGTGAACGACCAACTCCACGTCGTCGACGTGGACGCCGCGTGCCGCGACGTCGGTGGCCACCAGCACGCGTGCTTCGCCTGCGGAGAACGACGCGAGGTTGCGGTCGCGGGCGGCCTGCGACAGGTTGCCGTGCAGGTCGACCGACGGGATACCCGACTCTGTGAGCTGACGAGCAAGCTTGCGGGCCTGATGCTTGGTGCGCATGAACAGGATCCGGCGTCCGGTGCCGGAAGCCAGGCGCTCGACGAGTTTGCGCTTCGATTCGACGCCGTCGACATCGAACACGTGGTGCGTCATGGCCGCGACGGGCGAGTTCGCCTCATCAACCGAGTGCAGCACCTCATTCTTGAGGAATCGCTTGACCAGCTTGTCCACGCCGTTGTCGAGAGTTGCGGAGAACAGCAACCGCTGCCCTTTTTGGGGAGTCGCCGTGAGGATGCGCGTGACGACGGGCAGGAAGCCGAGGTCGGCCATGTGGTCGGCCTCGTCGAGAACAGTGATCTCGACGGCGTCGAGACTCACGAACTTCTGCTTCATCAGGTCTTCGAGCCGTCCGGGGCAGGCGACGACGATGTCGACGCCGGCCTTGAGCGCGCTCACCTGACGATTCTGGGAGACGCCGCCGAAGATGGTGGTGACCCTCAGGTCGTACGCGGCGGCCAGGGGCTCGAGGACGGCCGTGATCTGCGTGGCGAGCTCGCGGGTGGGAGCTAGAACCAGACCCACCGGACGGCCCGGACGGCGCTTTCCGCCCGACAGTTCACCGGCGAGGCGGGACACCATCGGGATGGAGAAGGCGAGCGTCTTACCGCTGCCCGTCTTGCCCCGGCCGAGCACGTCGCGGCCGGCGAGGGTATCCGGGAGGGTGTCGACCTGGATGGGGAACGGGGAGGCGATCCCCTTGGCAGCGAGGACTCGTACCAGCGGTTCGCGGACTCCGAGGGCTGCGAACGTCGTGGTGGGGGCAGTCGTGTCAGACAAGTAGTCAGGCCTTTCGGGCACAGGGGTGTGCCCAAAGGCCGATGCGGAAGGTCTCCGTCGGGCTCGAGCACAGATTGGCGGCGTTACCGGGTGGCACGCTTCTTCGCCGTAAGAAGAGCGGATGCGGATGCACATCCAACAGGATTCGGATTACCGAACTGAATGCGTTCTACGACGCTGGGTGACCGTTCTGGTCACCTAGTAATGGAGACTCTACCCGGTGTGAGCGGATTGTCGGACCACGCGGTCACAGACCGACCCATTCCGAGGCGCCGTCGGCGAACCTCTGGCGCTTCCAGATGGGTACCTCGTTTTTGATGCGTTCCACCAGTTCGGCGCATGCCGCGAAGGCTGCGGCGCGGTGGGGAGCGGCGACCGCGGCAACGATCGCCAGGTCGCCGATTGTGAGAGATCCCACCCGGTGAACCGCGGCCACCGGTAGTCCGGTCGAGGTCGCCACCTCCTCGCAGACGGTGCGGAGGAAGCGCTCGGCTTCCGGGTGGGCCTGGTATTCCAGCGCCGAAACAGAGTGCCCACCATCGTGATTGCGGACAACTCCGGTGAACACCACAATGGCACCGTGTTCAGGCCCCGCCACGGCGGCGTCGACGGCAGTGGGGTCGAGAGGTTGGTCCGAGATCTGGGCGAGAATGTCACGCATCGTGCGCGCCTCCACCCGCGACCTGAGCGAGGAGGTGGTCGACAAGGGGATCGAGTACGGCCAAACCGTCCCTGACGCCGCCCGGGGAACCGGGGAGATTCACGATGACTGTGCCGTTCGACACACCGGCGAGCCCGCGGCTGAGCGAGGCGTGTGGGGTCACTTCGGTTCCGCGGTTTCGGATGGCGTCTGCGACGCCGGGCAGTTCGCGGTCGAGTACGGCCCTCGTCGCCTCCGGGGTGGCATCTGTAGGTGAGACCCCGGTGCCGCCGGTGCTGATGATCAGCGCTGGTTTTCCGGACAATGCGGCGTCGAGGCCGGCAGCGATCTCTGCGTCGGCGTAGACCAGTGGGCCGCGGATGGTGAAGCCACGCTCCTCCAGCCATGCGGCGATGACCGGGCCGGTCGTGTCTTCTCGCGTCCCCTTTGCGCCGCCGGTCGAGGCGACCAGGACTGCCGCAGATCGCGCTGAGATGGAGGGGATTTCGGAACTCTGATGCTCGCGCGTCCAATGCCCGCGTTTGCCGCCATCCTTGGTGAGCAGGCGGACGCCGTCCAGTGTCGCGGCGGGATCGACGGCCTTGACCATGTCATGCAAGGTCAAGCCGGCCACGGCAACCGCGGTGAGGGCCTCCATCTCGACGCCGGTGGGGCCCTTCGTCTTCGCCGTGGCTTCCATGGTGATTGCGTTGTCTGTGAAGCCGAACTCCAACTTCACCGAGGACAACGCCAGTTGGTGGCACAGCGGAATCAGTTCGGACGTCTTCTTCGCCCCTGAGATCCCGGCGATCCGGGCCGTCGCAAGAACGTCGGCCTTGGGAAGGTCGTCGGCTCGAACAAGTGCAATCACCTCGGGTGTGGTGACCAATTGGCCTGCAGCAACTGCGATCCGGGTTGTCTCTGCTTTCGCGCTCACATCGACCATGCGGGCGCGGCCCTCGTTGTCGAGGTGTGTCAGTTCGCTCACAGCGGAATCACCTTCACGAGTTGGCCGGCGTCGAGCGTGGTGAGGTTGGCGGGAACGTCGACGAGGACGTCCGCCCATGCCATGGCGGCGACGAGATGGGAACCGGGGCCGGAAACGAGTTCGACCCCGGCGTCGGTGCGGCGGGCGCGCAGGAACTGCCGTTTGCCGGGTATGGAGGTGATGGCCGCGGCGAGCGGCAACTCCTCGGGTTCTGTCGGGGGGAGTCCCCCCGCGCGGCGGATCTCGGGACGCGCGAAGACCTCGAACGATACGAGTGTGCTGACGGGGTTCCCGGGGAAGTTCAGCACCGGAACTCCGTCCACCACGGCGGTGCCCTGCGGACCACCGGGTTGCATTGCCACGTGGCCGAACTCGGCACCCAGAGGGGTGAGGGTGTCTCTTACCACCTCGAAGTCGCCCATCGACACCCCGCCCGAGGTCAGGACGAGGTCGGCCGTGGTGGTTGCCTCGGCGAGGAGGGTGCGGAACTCGGCCGTGTCGTCGCCGCTGCGGGTGATCGAGACCACCTCGGCGCCGTTGGCCCGCACACTCGACGCGAGTGCGATGCCGTTGGAGTCGAATATCTCCCCCGGTCTCGGTGTGCTGCCGGCATCCACGAGTTCGGCGCCGGTGGTGATGACGGCGACACGAGGACGGGGACGTACCGGAACTCGTTGTAGTCCAACCGCGGCGAGCACGGCGATGTGCCGGGCCGCGAGGATGTGACCGGCGGCGAGGAGGAGGGTGCCCGTCTGCACATCGCTACCACGCTCGCGCACGAACTCGCCTGCCTCCCGAGTACGAACGATACGGACCTCGCCGTCCGCGGTCTCTGTGTCCTCGACGGGCACGACGGCATCGGCACCGTCGGGGATCGGGGCGCCCGTCATGATCCGGTAGGCGGTGCCGGGGACATGGGTGGCAGGAGTCACCGGGCCTGCCGCGATCACCCCTCGCACCGGCAGAAACGCCGGCACGGCGGTGATGGACGCCGCATCGACTGCGTATCCATCCATCTGAGAATTGCGGAACAGTGGCAGATCGACAGGCGAATGCACGTCCGCGGCCAGGACACGACCGAGGGCGTCGCCGAGAGGAATGTCTTCGGCGGATCGCGTGTGGAGTGCGGCGAGGAGTGCGGCGACGTGCCGGGCATGATCCTCGACCGAGCGTGCGGTCATGATGTTCCTCCGGGCATGGTCACCAATCCTAGGCTGCGGTCGGACACCGACAACCCCATCGCGGCATACTGGACCGATGGAGGTTAACGGCAACTCGATGACGACGGTGGCGATGGGAATCCCAGCCATGCCATCGTCGGCTTCGATCGAGGACAGGCCGGGCGTCGACCACCTCGTCGATCGATTCGGTCGTGTGGCGCGGGATCTGCGCGTCTCCATCACCGAGAAGTGTTCGCTGCGCTGCACGTACTGCATGCCCGAGGAAGGCCTACCCCCCATTCCGGCGCAGAATCTCCTCACCGCGGCGGAGATCGTGCGGCTGGTCGATATCGCCGTAAACCGACTGGGTGTGCGTGAGGTGCGGTTCACCGGGGGAGAACCGTTGATGCGCCCCGACCTCGAGCGGATGATCGCCGGATGCGCCGAACGCGCTCCCGGTGTGCCGCTGTCGATGACCACCAATGCCGTCGGGTTGGAACATCGCGCCCACAAGCTCGCAGAGGCAGGTCTGTCCCGGATCAACGTCTCCCTCGACTCGATCGATCGCGAGCACTTCGCGCGACTGACGCGGCGCGACCGACTGCCCTCGGTGATCGCCGGGATCCGTGCCGCAGCAGAAGCCGGGCTGGCGCCGCTGAAGATCAACGCGGTACTGATGCCCGAAATGCTCAGCGGTGCAGCAGATCTACTGGAGTGGTGCCTGAATGAGGGTGTTGCGCTTCGCTTCATCGAGGAGATGCCGCTAGACGCCGACCATGAATGGGCGCGCGACAACATGGTCGCCGCCGACCGAGTGCTGGCCGTACTCTGTGAACGGTTCACGCTGGTCGAACACGGCAGGGAAGACCCCTCGGCACCGGCCGAGGAGTGGCTCGTGGACGGCGGTCCTGCGACGGTCGGGATCATCGCGTCCGTCACTCGATCGTTCTGCTCGGATTGCGACCGCACCCGGCTCACCGCCGAGGGAACGGTACGGTCGTGCCTGTTCAGTGATCACGAGATCGACCTGAGGGCGGCATTGCGCGGCGGCGCCAGCGACGAAGAACTGGCGCAGTTGTGGCGCGGCGCGATGTGGAACAAGTGGGCAGGCCATGGAATCAACGCGGACGGCTTCGCGCCGCCGCAACGCAGTATGGGAGCAATCGGTGGTTGAGACGTCGGTGACGGGTGTGTCGGTCCGGTACTTCGCGGCAGCAGCGGATGCCGCTGGACGTACCAGGGAAAGCCTCGAACTCCCGGTGACCGCCGATCTCGGCCAGGTGAAATCGGTCTTACTGGCCAAGTACGGCCCCGACATGGAGCGCGTCCTCAAGGTCGCCGCGTTCCTGGTGGATTCCGAGTTGACGCGCGATCTGTCCCGCACGGCGGGCGCGCAGGTGGATGTTCTTCCCCCCTTTGCCGGCGGCTAGATGAGTGGTCAGCGAGCGGATTCGGCCAGCCACTGCTCGAACGTGATCGTTCCGAACTCATTGTCGGGAACTAGATTCAACCCCTCCCGCAGGAATTTGCCCAGCGCCCCCGGAAGTCGGATCTTCGTCACGAACCCGTGGGTACCCGTGGACTTCTTCCACGCCGTGGCGAGGTCATGGGCCGTGCGAACCTCCGGACCTCCGATGGTGATCGGGTCTTGCGGTGCCGTTTCGGTGGACAGAGCGACGTCGACCAGTGCGTGGGCGACGTCTCTGGTGTCGATGGTCTGGAAGCTGGTCTTTGTGAAAGCGGGAATCAGCCCGGTTCGGCTCGCAGGCCCGGCGATCATGGGGATGAAATCGTGGAACTGTGTGGCCCGCACGATCCATGTGTCGATCGGCGAATTCTGGTAGACCAACTCCTGCTGTCGCTTCGCCTGATAGTAGGTGAACGCGCCCCGATCGACGTTGACGATGGAGAGTAGGACGGCGCGTCCGACACCTGCGCCGTCCGCGGTGGCGAGCAGATTTTCGGCACCCCTCTCCAGTACGGCGCGGGTACCGCGGGTCTTGCCATCGGTGGTGTCGACCAGGACATCGACGCCGTCGAGTGCCTCGGCGAGCCCTTCACCGGTGATGAGATCGCCGTGGAAGTGCTCGATCTGTGTTCCCGGCGCACCTCCGTGCCGGCTCAGGACTCGAACCGAATGCCCGCGTGCGAGGAACTCCTTGACCACGTGCCTGCCTGCAACGCCGGTGCCGCCAGCTACTAGTGCCTGAACCATGATGTCACCGCCACCAGGTGTCGAGGGGTGTCACCGGGACCGTGCGTTTGTGTCGGGTGCTCAGGAACATGGTCTCGAGCTTGTGCGCGACGGTGTCCGGCACGTCCTTGCCCTCGAGGTAGTCGTCGATCTGCGAATACGTCACACCGAGCGCCTCCTCGTCGGGGAGTGCAGGCCTGTCGTCTTCGAGGTCTGCGGTCGGAACCTTCTTCCACGTGCTCTCGGGTGCGCCGAGTTCGCGGAGCAGTGCGGCGCCCTGTCGCTTCGACAGGCCAGTGAGCGGAGTGACGTCGACGCCGCCGTCGCCGAACTTGGTGAAGAACCCGGTGATCGCCTCGGCGGCGTGGTCCGTGCCGACGACGAGGTAGCCGAGCTGGCCGGCGATCGAGTATTGGATCACCATCCGCTCGCGGGCCTTGATGTTGCCGCGAACGAAGTCGCGCAACTCACCCCCGTAGTCGAGGATGTCCCGCAACGCCTCTGATGACTCCTTCGTCGTCGCGTCTGCGCCGGGTTTCACATTCACGACCACCGACCGGTCGGGTTCGATGAACCCCAGCGCGATCTGCGCGTCCGATTCGTCCGCCTGCGTGCCGTAAGGCAGTCGGACGGCAACGAACTCGGCGTCGTGACCTTCCTCGCGGAGCTCGGTCGCCGCGAGTTGGGCGAGGCGACCGGTGAGGGTGCTGTCCTGTCCGCCGCTGATACCGAGGACGAATCCCTTGGCCTGGGAGGACAGTAGGTAGTCCTTCAGAAATCCCACACGCCTGCGGATCTCGTCCGCCGCGTCGATAGTGGGCCGGGCACCGAGCTGTTCGAGGATCTGCGCACGTGGATTCGCCATGACCGAACTGTAGCTAGCGTGCATATCGGTCGCGGCGTACGGTCGCGGTTATGAGCCGATCCGACATTCTTGTGGTGGTTGCGACCGAGCCCGAAGCAGCGCATGTTCCGCCCGAGTTCGAGGTTCTGATCACCGGTATGGGCAAGGTGGCCGCCGCCGTGGCGGTGGCGTCCGCGCTTGCCGACTACCCGTCCACGGACAAGCCTCTCGTCGTCAGCATAGGCACTTGCGGCACGTTGCACGAGCAGCGCACTGGCCTGTTCACACCGTCGACTGTGCTGAACCACGACTTCAGCGCTGACGTCCTCAGGTCGTTCGGACACGAGGTGACTGACGTCCTTCACGTGCCGGACGGCGACGGTTCCGTTCTCGCGACCGGGGACCTGTTCGTGTCGGACGCCGGGGTGCGCGACGTACTCGCCGCCAGAGCCGACCTCGTCGACATGGAGGGTTTCGCCGTCGCGTATGCCAGCGCCAACGTCGGCGCGCGGTGCCGACTGGTCAGGCACGTCACCGACGCGGCAGACGACTCGGCAATGGACTGGCCCGACCTCATCGATGCGAGTGCCAAGGAACTCGGGCGCTGGCTCGCGGACCTCTAGTCCGCGGCCCCTCAGCCCGAAGCCAGCAGTATGAGCCCGGACCCGTCTGCGCGGGTCAGGCGCAACGTGTCCGAATGGACGGTGTAGTCCGTCCGTCCGCTCAACGCAGCGAGTACCGCACGCTCGAGGTCGGCCACGTCGGGTGCACATGCCATCCTGGTCGTGGCCCACGGCCCGAACGTGATCGAGCTTTCTTGCACGTCTGCTGTGCCTGTCATCTCGTTGCACCCTGCAAACCCGGAGGCGGAACCGTCCTCGGCGATCAGCAGTCGAGGCGCGACCGTATCCAGTGCGGGGGTCGTCGTGGTCGTGCCTGCTCTGATCAGGCCGGTCACTGTCCAGGTGGTCCCGGTGACCGGCCGGTCCGGTCGTGCGACCTGCTCGTCGGTCAGCGTCACGGACGTGGTGGGGGTGGTCAGGGTCAGGGTGCTCCCGTCGGTGCTCTCGTCTAGGGTCCAATTCGGTTGCGCGTCCAACAAGCGTGCTGCCCAGGCATCCGCACCCGCGGCCTCTCCGGGGCACGCCATTTCAGTCATCACGAGGGGTCCCGCCACGATCTTCCCGTGCGCGAGTTCGACGTCGGCGCTTCCCTGGTTGCAGCCCGCGTCCATCGAGAGACGTCCGGCGTCTGAGAACCCGAGCACGAGTGGCCCGCCACCCGGAATGGAATCGCCCACAACGGAGGTGGAGACGAAGGTGCGGCCCGTCGGGTCCGCCGGTACGGCCTGTTCGTCACCGCTGCACGCGGTGAGCGAGGCGAAGGTCAAGAGTCCGAGGGCGGCGGCGGTGGTACGCATTCTCCTCAGGCTAGACAGGTTGTGTGTCTTCAGGTTCAACATCGGGTGACGCGTCGGACCAGATCCTCCCAGGCAGCCTGGAGTCGCTCGATCGACGCTCCGAGGTCACGCATCTGGTGGAGGACGAGGGTGGCCTCGAGCGGTGCCAGGAGCGAGCAGGCGAGCAGTTCCAGGTCGCCGTCCACCCCGGCTGCACGCAGCAGCGACATCACGTGTGCGATCTGGACGGCCCGGGCGGGGACCGCGAACCGGACTTCGGGTGAGTTCTCCGCGGCCCGTTGCACCTCGCCCTGCACCTCTACCATCGCGATCCGGGCGTATCCGAAGGCGATCAGCCGATCGGCTGGGTCGGCGCCGGGACCAAGCGGTGGGGGCCCGAACATGAACCCCTGCTGCATTTCTTTCTCGGTGTGGTCGAGCAACGATTGCATGAGCCCCGACCGGCTGCCGAACCTCCGGAACACGGTGCCCTTCCCCACACCGGCTGCGCAGGCAACGGCGTCCATCGTGACGGCGTCGACGCCCCGTTCGGCGACCAGACGTGCGGCGGCGTCGAGGAGAAGCCGCCGGTTGCGTGCGGCGTCTCCTCGTTCGGGAGGGCCGATCCCGATCTGAGGGAGAAGCGTCCTGCTGGTCATTTACGCATCTTACCGTCCGCGGGAATATAAGTGGACCGTGGTCCGTTTAGGGTGGTATACATGGCGGCGAACCGCCAATGCCACACACCCCGAAGGAAATAGGAGATGTCAAAGACCACCGTTCTCGCACTCGTCGGCAGCCTGCGTGCCGCCTCCGTCAATCGGCAGATTGCCGAAACTGCCGTCGCCGTCGCCCCGAAGGGCGTCGAGGTGATCGTCTTCGACGGACTCGGAGACGTTCCCTTCTACAACGAGGACATTGACGGCGTGGCGTCGATTCCGGCCGTCGAGGCGCTGCGTGAGGCCGCCGGTCGAGCCGACGCCCTGTTGCTCGTCACCCCGGAATACAACGGCACCATCCCGGCCGTGCTGAAGAACGCCATTGATTGGATCTCCCGCCCCTACGGCACCGGTGCCGTCAAGGACAAGCCGGTCGCCGTCATCAGCGCCTCACCCAGCAACAATGGTGCCCGGTGGGCGCACGAGGACACCCGCAAGGCTGCCTGCATCGCAGGTGGCAAGGTGCTCGAAGACGTCACCCTCGCGATCGGCGGGACCACCGACAAGTTCGCCGGCCGCCACCCGAAGGAGAACTCCGAGGTCGCGCAGCAGGTTGCCGAGGTCGTCACCAGCCTCGTGGACGCCACCAGGCAGTTCGCCGACGCCTGAGGTCGGTTCTCGAGGGACGCCGTCGACGCTAGAGTCCGGCCCTATCCAGGGCCGCGTCGACGGCGTCCCGTACCGAGTCGAAGTCTTTACTCGCTGCCAGGGCAGAGTCCGCGGCGGCTTCTATCTGCTCTCGGACCGCCTCGTATCGTGCGACCCACTCCTCCTTGTTCTCGCGCCAGTACCCGAGGACGTCGTAGCGATCGGCCGGCCAGCCCAAGTCGTGCCGCAGCCAGCGTCGTACCACCCGCGAGACCTTCGCTTCCCCGGCGAACCACACGTAGCCTGGCCCGCTGGGCAGTGGCCAGGATCGCGCCGCCTCGGCGAGCAGGCTGCTCCCGGCGCCGTTGCCGCTCCCGTGCAGCCAGGTCGCGGTCAGCTTTGCATCGGTGACCAGCCTCTGCCGGTCCTCGGGTGTGGTGACTTCTGCGATCACGTGCACCCGGTCCGAACTCGGCATCTCCTCGAGGATCCGGCTGACGGCAGGCAGGGCCGCCATGTCGGCGAGGAGGAGTTGCCATCCCGCGTCGGAGGGAGGGTCGTACCAACCTGAGGCGGTGGAGAATCCGAGCGTCTCGCCCGGCCGCGCTCGCGCTGCCCAGAGCGCCGCCGTCCCGCCCGCATGAACGGCGAAATCGATGTCCATCTCCAGGGCATCCGCGTCCCAGCGGCGCACGGTGTAGCTGCGTTTCTCGGTGCCGTCGGGCGGGAACGCGAGGAGGAGGCGCTCGTCCGGCGTCCCACTGGATTCGAATCGGCTGAGATCTCCGCCCGCGAGGGTGATTCTCTGCATGTTGGGCGTCACCCTCCTTGTGCGCACCACGGGCGCCGACCAGTCGGGGCGTTCGGGGGAGTCGTCGGGCATGCGCTCAAGTTACCGGCCGCACAAGGCTGTGCGGACTACGTGCCGGCCGCCGGAGTCGCCGATGCCAACCGGCCTGCCGACGTGACGTAGGCACCCTGAGTTTTCAGTGCACGAGCCTGGGTCGAAGAGATGACCTGCATCACTACAAAAATGTGATGTGCGACACGCCGATGTGAACGCGAAAATTGCGGTCTGCGGGATGGAGACCAGGGAATTTCATCTATGTGACTCACAACATCTCGGGTTAAGTGTTTCTGTCAGCCACTAGGTGTAGTGTCTTGAGCACTGGGAGACCGCAACGGGACCTTGCTCGGTGAGCATCTCCAGTGGGGGTTGTCACCATCTCAGGTAAAGGAATCTCAGTGCGCGCCGAACACACACTTCGTCAGCTCCATTCGGCAGTGGAAAGAGGGACTTAATGAGCATCACCGTCTACACAAAGCCCGCTTGCGTTCAGTGCAATGCCACTTACCGTGCCCTCGACAAGGAGGGTATCGAGTACTCCGTTGTCGACATCACCGAAGACCCCGAAGCCCGCGATTACGTCATGGCACTGGGGTACCTGCAGGCGCCCGTGATCGTGGCGGGTGACGATCACTGGTCGGGTTTTCGCCCCGACCGGATCAAGACCCTGTCGTCCAACGCTGCTTGAAGCGAGGCGATCGCACCGTCCGAGGCCGAGGGCAACCCCGTCCAAGGCGGCAGTAACCGGTAGTACTAGTCCAGATGGTGGAAAACCGATGACATCGCTGGTGTACTTCTCCAGCGCCTCGGAGAACACGCACCGATTCGTCCAGCGGCTCGGGCTGCCTGCGACGCGCATACCCATCCACGACCGCGAAGGCACCTTCGAGGTTCATGAACCCTATGTGTTGATCCTCCCCACGTACGGTGGCGGAACAACCGCGACAGGTCGTGACACGAGCTACGTCCCGAAGCCTGTCATTCGATTTCTCAACAACACGAACAACAGGTCGCTGATCCGAGCAGTGATCGCGGCAGGAAACACCAATTTCGGTGAATCCTATTGCTTTGCAGGAAACATCATTTCTCAGAAATGCCACGTTCCCTACCTCTACCGCTTCGAACTCATGGGCACAGCCGAGGACGTCGAACGGGTCAGGGCAGGTCTGGGTGAATTCTGGGATCACTTAGACGAGGAGCACGAGCAGTGGCGCCGACCATCACAGACACCATCGACGCGGGGAGCGTAGAGCGAGACATGCGCGGTGGAGATTCGACGAACGGTCTCGATTACCACGCACTCAACGCGATGCTCAACCTGTACGGCCCGAACGGGGAGATCCAGTTCGACAAGGATGTCGCTGCGGTCCGGCAGTATTTCCTGCAGCACGTCAACCAGAACACCGTCTTCTTCCACGACCTGGACGAGAAACTCGACTACCTCGTGGAGGAGAACTATTACGAGCCCGAGGTTCTCGACCAGTACTCGCGCGCGTTCGTGAAGACGCTGATCGAGCACGCCTACTCCAAGAAGTTCCGCTTCCCGACGTTCCTCGGCGCCTTCAAGTACTACACCTCGTACACGCTCAAGACGTTCGACGGCAAGCGTTACCTGGAGCGATTCGAGGACCGCGTCTGTATGGTCGCGCTGACCCTCGCTGCGGGTGACGAGGAACTGGCCGTCAAGCTGGTCGACGAGATCATCGCCGGGCGGTTCCAGCCGGCCACGCCCACGGTCCTCAACTCCGGTAAAAAGCAGCGAGGCGAGCCCGTCTCCTGCTTCCTGCTGCGCATCGAAGACAACATGGAGTCCATCGGTCGCTCGATCAACTCCGCCCTGCAGCTCTCCAAGCGCGGCGGCGGAGTCGCGTTGCTGCTCACCAATGTTCGTGAGCACGGAGCCCCGATCAAGAAGATCGAGAACCAGAGTTCGGGTGTCATCCCGATCATGAAGCTGCTCGAGGATTCCTTCTCTTACGCCAACCAACTCGGCGCGCGCCAGGGCGCCGGCGCGGTGTATCTGCACGCCCACCACCCGGACATCTACCGCTTCCTCGACACCAAGCGCGAGAACGCCGACGAGAAGATTCGCATCAAGACGCTGTCCCTGGGCGTCGTGATCCCGGACATCACGTTCGAGCTCGCGAGGAAGAACGAGGACATGTATCTGTTCTCGCCGTATGACGTCGAGCGCATCTACGGTGTCCCGTTCGCGGACGTCAACGTCACCGAAAAGTACTACGAGATGGTCGACGACAAGCGGATCCGCAAGTCGAAGATCAAGGCGCGCGAGTTCTTCCAGACCATTGCCGAGCTGCAGTTCGAGTCGGGCTACCCGTACATCATGTTCGAGGACACGGTGAACCGGGCCAATCCGATCGAGGGAAAGATCACCCACTCGAACCTGTGCTCGGAGATCCTGCAGGTCTCCACGCCGTCGCTGTTCAACGACGACCTCTCGTACAACAGGGTCGGCAAGGACATCTCCTGCAACCTGGGTTCGCTGAACATCGCGAGGGCCATGGACTCGCCGGACTTCGCGCAGACCATCGAGGTGTCGATCCGCGCGCTCACCGCCGTATCGGACCAGACACACATCTACTCTGTGCCGTCGATCGAGCAAGGCAACAACGACTCTCACGCCATCGGCCTCGGGCAGATGAACCTGCACGGGTACCTGGCCCGCGCGCGGATTTTCTACGGCTCCGACGAGGGCATCGACTTTACGAACATCTACTTCTACACCGTGGTGTTCCATGCGGTGCGGGCATCGAACCAGATCGCGATCGAACGCGGATCGCACTTCAAGGGCTTTCCTCAGTCGAAGTACGCGTCCGGCGAGTACTTCGACAGGTACACCGATCAGGTGTGGGAGCCGAAGACGGAGCGGGTGCGGCAGCTGTTCGCCGAGTCCAGTGTGCACATCCCGACGCAGGACGACTGGCGCGAGTTGAAGGCGTCCGTACAGAAGTACGGCATCTACAACCAGAACCTGCAGGCCGTCCCACCGACAGGGTCGATCTCGTACATCAACAACTCCACCAGTTCCATCCATCCGGTGGCGTCGAAGATCGAGATCCGCAAGGAGGGCAAGATCGGTCGCGTCTACTACCCGGCACCGTACCTGACCAACGACAACCTGGAGTACTACCAGGATGCGTACGAGATCGGGTACGAGAGGATCATCGACACCTACGCTGCCGCCACCCAGCATGTCGACCAGGGGCTGTCTCTGACGTTGTTCTTCAAGGACACTGCCACCACCCGCGACATCAACAAGGCGCAGATCTACGCGTGGCGCAAGGGCATCAAGACGCTGTACTACATCCGGTTGCGTCAGATGGCGCTAGAGGGGACCGAGGTGGAGAACTGTGTCTCGTGCATGCTGTGATACCCGACTAGCACTTCTGGGATGGGGGTGACTGTGACGATGGCGACAGGTGGTGTGATCTACGGGATTCGGCTGCGGTCGGAGTTCGACTACCGCTATGTCGGTCTGACGACCAATTCTGCGCATTTCCGGTTGCGTCAGCACCTAGAGGCTGCCGCCGGAGGCCGCAAGACTCCGTTCTACGACTGGCTCCGGAAGCAGGACCGCAATGAGGTCGTAGTCGACGAACTCGATTGGATCGAGGGACTCGACAAACTCGGCGAGGCCGAGATCAGCTGGATTGCACATCTCCGGCGTGACGGTCAGCCGCTGCTCAACTTGTCGCAAGGAGGACTAGGGCCGACCGGCGTCGTATGGACCGATGAGATGCGAGAGGCCGCCCGTGTTCGTTCCACAGGTCGGGTTGGGATCAGCCGATTTGCTGAGGAGAATCCGTTCTACGGGCGCAAGCATTCCGACGCTCAGCGTACGAAGTGGTCTCTCGAACGGAAGGGTTCGAACAGTGGATCCGTCAATCCGAATCATGGAAAGTTCGGGAGTCTCACCCGAGCTTCGGTCATGTCATATCGGAGGAATCTCGTCTGCGACTTTCCGAACGGAGGCGGGGCGCAGGGAACCCTAACTTCGGGCAACGAGCAAGCGAAGAGACGCGCGCAAAGATGTCAGCGGTCCGAAGGGGGCGGCCGATGCCCTCTAGTAAGCGCAATGCTCTCACACGCCATCACACGAACAAGGGCGCCTTCAAGGGTACGTGTCAGTACTGCATCGAGGATGCAGCCAAAACCAACGACGAGTGAAGAAAGTGACAGCTGCTATGCGTGACAAGCTCAAGCTGGTGAGTCGCGTTTCCGCGATCAACTGGAACCGCGTTCAGGACGAGAAGGATGCCGAGGTGTGGGATCGTCTCGTCGGAAACTTCTGGCTGCCCGAAAAGGTGCCGGTGTCCAACGACATTCCGTCGTGGGGCACGCTCACCGCGCAGGAGCAGCAACTCACGATGCGGGTGTTCACCGGGCTCACGCTCCTCGATACCATTCAGGGCACCGTGGGCGCCGTCAGCCTCATCCCTGACGCCATCACCCCGCACGAAGAAGCGGTGTACACCAACATCGCATTCATGGAGTCGGTGCACGCCAAGAGCTACAGCTCCATCTTCTCGACGCTGTGCTCCACCCGCGACATCGACGACGCCTTCCGCTGGTCCGAGGAGAACCGGAACCTGCAGCGCAAGGCCGAGATCGTCATGGACTACTACCAGGGGGACGAGCCTCTCAAGCGCAAGGTGGCGTCCACCCTGCTCGAGAGCTTCCTGTTCTACTCGGGCTTCTATCTGCCGATGTATTGGTCTTCGCGGGCGAAGCTCACCAACACCGCAGACCTGATCCGCCTCATCATCCGTGACGAGGCCGTCCACGGGTACTACATCGGCTACAAGTACCAAAAGGGCCTCGAGCAACTCACCCAGGCCGAGCGCGATGAGCTCAAGAACTACACGTTCGAGTTGCTCTTCGAGCTCTACGACAACGAGGTCGACTACACCCAGGATCTCTACGACGAAGTCGGGCTCACCGAGGACGTCAAGAAGTTCCTGCGGTACAACGCAAACAAGGCGTTGATGAACCTCGGCTACGAGGGACTGTTCCCGAAGGACGAGACGGACGTCAACCCGGCGATCCTGTCGGCGCTCTCACCCAACGCGGACGAGAACCACGACTTCTTCTCCGGCTCGGGCAGTTCCTACGT
The DNA here is from genome assembly GCF_001894885.1 of Rhodococcus marinonascens NBRC 14363. GTDB lineage: Bacteria > Actinomycetota > Actinomycetes > Mycobacteriales > Mycobacteriaceae > Rhodococcus_F > Rhodococcus_F marinonascens. The sequence continues at coordinate 37,732 of NZ_BCXB01000027.1, read as the reverse complement.
CATCGGCAAGGCAGTCAACACCGAAGACGAGGACTGGGACTTCTAGCCTCTGTCCGAGGTCTGACCCAATGTCACATCGGTTCAGTTCAACTGCACCGGTGTGACATTGGGTTAGGTTTGGCAGTGCAGCCCTGCGCTAGGAGTGTATGAATCGGCGCCATCCTCCGGAGGCGCTGGGAATCCGAAGCGGAGGCGGGCCTGGGAGTTGTTGGAAAGTCACACGCGTGCTTCCGTACGCGTGTCCGCGCTCGCCGATGTAGTAGTAGCCGAACCTGTTGGCGCTTTCGTTCATTCGGGCAACGGTGATGGTGTATTTGCGCGGGTCGACGGTGACGACCGGCTTCCCAGCGTCGAGCAGTGTGGCGAATTGGGCTTCCTGAATATCTGGATCGGGAGCCCTTGCCTTGCCCCACCAGGCCAGCAAACGGTGGTCGAGTCGAAACGAGGATACGAGAAAGTAACTGATCAACAGAACGATCCCGACGACCAGCACCGCGACACCAAAGGGATTCGATGTGGTTTCGGTCTGTGTGGCAGAGAGTTGGGTCACTTGGGCATGGCAACTCGTGCACTCATCAAGGCGTATGCCAACGAAGGTGAGGTTGTTGCCGTCGAGCGCTGTCAGAATCGGTTGCATCACGTCAGCTGGACGATCTTATCGTGCATGGGTTTCTGTCCTGTCGTGTTCGTGCCTGGCTCGATATAGTCGGCGGAAGTAGTAGTACGTTCGGTCGGAGCCGTTGTATCTGTGTCGTTTCCCCCAGGCAAAGACATAGCCTCGTTCGTAGGCGATGGCAGCCAATTGCGGAGGGGAGACACGTTCGTCCCCGAACGTGATGACGATCTCTCGGCCATCGAATAGATTCGCTAGCGGGTGGAGTCGATTGTTCATCGGGGGTCCTCGTTCCGGTGTGTGAGCGGCTCGGCCGGGTTCGGTGTGCTGTCGACCCGAATGCCATCGACCATGCTCATCGCGACCGGCAGAAAGTGGTGCCAGTATTCGCGGGCAGATGTGCTCATGTCGAAGACGAGGAGACTGTTCCCATCCGGTGTGGGCAGGATCGCTTGGAAGGTGTCGGTGGGGATCTCGATGGATTCACCGGTGACGGTCACGTCGGCGGGAAGCCGAAAGCGACCGCATCGGAGTATCAACACCGCTGGGCCACCGCCGAGATCGCGATACTGGACTGTGGCGTGCGGGTTCTGCTGGGAGAGAACCTGGGCGATCGCTCGGGCTGATTCAACCCTTGACTCGAGGTCGTAAAGTTCGGGGCCGCCATCGCCGAGTGGTCTTGTGGAAAGGGTGACTGTGACGCACACCCTTGCGTCGGTCTCGGGAAGGGCCAGTTGGCCTGCGAGGATCGTGCCATTGCTTCGAAGCATGTCGCCCGTGGCCAGTAGCGCCTCGACTGTGGTAGCAGGGTCGGCTGATCCTCGATCGGCAAGCGTGGCGATCGACTGCGCAGCTTCGACTCTGGAGTCCAGATCGCCAGCAGTCGGGATACGCGCGAACCCTGGCGGAAGACTGAGCGTGATATTCACAGCTTGTCACCCACAACATAGATCATCGACTCGACCATCAGTCTCGTCACGGTTTCGACCGCCTCTTCTGGCGGAGGGACATCGAATAAGAGGTACTCGTCGACATCCTCGAAAATGTTCGTCACGCCGTCCTCGATGCCCAACCTCTGCACCACTGCAGAACCGCCCAGGATAGGAACTTGACTAGCCCCGGAGAGGTTGACACCGACTTTGCCCAACTTGTCGGCTTGTGCGGCGAAGGTGGACGTATCCGCCCAATCTCCCGTGCTCCTGGCGGCCTTAGCTGCAGCTTCTGCACCCGCGGCCCCAGCGTCGAGCAGTTTGCTGGCCCCGCCCGGTGCGACCCCCACGGTGTCCAGGGCAAGGGTGGTCCACGGGACGTCAGCGCCGGCGGCTTTCGCGAGCGCGTGACCGGCGAGTGCGGCGGCGCCCAAGCCCAAGGAAAGAGTCGCCAGGGGGCCGGACACGAATGGAATCCCCGCGGTGATGAACGCCGCAGCCCCGAGAACTGTGCTCATAGTGGACAGCGCGTTCGAGATCTCGTTGATGGCATCGGCGTTGTCCTGGATAAACTTCCAGATGTCGGCGGCGAGATCCCCGATGCCGTCGAGCACGGCGTTGAGGGCATTGTCGAGGAAATCGAGCATTCCCTCTTCTGGTGCGTCCCGGCTGGCGGCGTCGAGGGCGCGGGCGGTGAGTTCGACGAGTTCGCGGTGGAGCCGGGCCAGTGATTCGGCCCGCTCGATGATTGCGTCGAGTTCGCGATGCGCGCGTTGAAGCCGGTACATCGCGGAGTCGAGACGAGACTGGGCCGCGGCGAGCTGCCCCGGATCTCTGTAGGTCCGGTTCGCTTCGAGCAAACCGGGATCGCCTTGGGCGCTCTCCAGGTTCCGCTTCGCCGCACATGCGAGATCTTCGAGGCCCCGACCGTTCCTTTGGAACGAAGAAAGGTCGTCGCTCCAATCACCGAGCACTCGGCTCGCCTTGAGTAGTGCGTCTCCCGCAGTGTCGAGATGGCCGGGGAGTTCGCCGACTTGATTCCGAAATGCCTCGGCAGCCGTGCCGCGCCAAATGCCATAGGAATGGCCGGTCCCGCGAAGGGAGTCCTTCGCGGCCTCGAGTTTGCTTGCCAATTCACCCAGTTCGGACGACAGACGCCCGACCACGCCGGGGTTGCCGGGTGCCGGATCGAATCCCAGGCATGGATACGCGGGAGAGGTGATCGGGCCTTTGGCCAACCCGGACAGAGGATTGGCCGCAGATGGTTGCGTCACCATGCGGACCCCAGGTTCAGGCTGGAGCCCTGAATCGGGCGTGATACCTGGGGCTGACCGGAGTCTGTTCCGGGGCCCGCGTCAGTACCGGGCGAAGCCGCCCCTGGATCGGGAATGCAGTTGTTGACGGAATTGAGCGCCTCCGCGTTGAGTTGCTCCTGGAGCGCGTAGAGGTCCCGCGTCGCCTCGAGTCCGGTGACCATCTTCGCCGTCGAGTCGGCGATCTGTTCGATTCCGTACCTCCACCGGTCACGGAAGTTTGCGGCAGCGCGATCGAGGTCTGCGCCGCCCAGATCGCTGCTGTCGGCGTCGGCCAGCCTGTTGTTGGCGGCCGTCATTTCGGTTGCTGCGGTGTCCAGCGTGCTGATCAGCCCACCGAACGCCTCGATATCGAGATATAGATCCCCCGACAAGACTTCCCCCCGATTTGGCTGTTGACCCAGACACGCTACAACAACTGTCGGCCGGACGGACAAACGGGAGCAAGGGGGATCTTCATCGGCCTACGGCCTATACCCGTGGCCTCAGCAACGGTGCCGAGAGTTCGAGCAGCAGATGTTCTAGTCGACGTACGCGTTGAGTGTGTCCCTCAGGTCGGTGAGAACCGCGCGCGCTGCGACGAGCCCGTTGCCGGACCAGATGCCGTCTGCGACGGCGAAGACCCTGCCGTCCTCGGCTGCCCCGAGGTTTTCCCAGTCTTTCCCGGACATGACGTCCTCGGCATGAGCCTTGCTTTCGTCATCGAAGATGACGTAGACGAGGTCACCCTCCACTTGCTCGAGTTCGTCGTCGGGGAGGGCGGCCGTGGCAGACCCGTCCAGATCCTGATACGCCGGTCTGCGCACACCGGCATCGGCGAGGACTTGTCCGGCGAAGCTTGCGGGACCCTGGATATAGAGGCCGTCGGAGTCGAATCGCACGACCGACGCCTGCGTCTGGGACGAGTCGATGTCGATTCCCAGTTGGGCCGCGTCCTGCTGATATTGCTCGAGTTGGGCCCTGGCAGCGTCGGCGCGCCCGAGAGCGTCGCCCGCGAGAAGGAACTGTGTTTTCCAGAACACGGGATCCGAGCCGACGTAGACAGTGGGTGCCACTGCGCTGATCGCGGTGTACAGGTCGTCCGCGGCAGGACTCGATCCGAGAATCAGATCCGGGTTTGCCTGCGCGACCAGATCGACGTTCGGGTGGTCGACCGGACCGATGCTCGCAATATTCGAGATGCCGGTACCCAGGTAGCTGGGTTGCGCTGTGTCCCCGTCGCCGACCGCGGCCCCGACGACCCGCTCCCATAGTCCGAGCGAGCACACAGCATCCAGGGCTGCACTGTCGAGCACCACGATGCGCTGGGGGTCGGACGGCACGTCACTCTCACCCGCCGTGTGCGCGACGTGGTGCGTGCCGCCGCCGGCGAGGGCGGCGTCCACCGGCGTCTGTGGGGCACAGGCGGTGGTGGTGTCCCGGTCTATGCCCACCACCCCCGCGCCCGCGATCTTCGTGGTCGTTCGGATGATCGTGCTCGCGTCGTCGTCGGATGGCTGCGAACAGCCGGCGAGAGCGAACACGGCAGTCGCGGCGACGAGACCGGCGAACGCGCGGCGGGCGGTCGAAACTGTGGCGAGGGACAATTCAGCAGCTTCCTGTGTGTGCGGGCGCGTTCAGGTTAGCCGCTGAGCTTGTCCACACCGACGGCGTCCGGCAGAACGTCGACGGTGAGTGAACGGGAGGTCGTGTCCTGGGTGATCGCGCCCGACGCGCCGGACCGTCATGGAAACCAGTACTCCCGGACAGGATAACCACTGTTCATGGACGTTCCAGTGCGCTCTGAGTTCAGGTAAGTACGACACAGGGTAGGACCCAGTCGGCGGTCTCTCTGGGCACCGTCTACGATTCGATGAGCGCAAGCCAGAGACCGTTCGCCTCGCAGTCGGGGCCGGACGCGCATTCAGGAGGATCAGTGACTGCCGTAGCGCCCCAGCCAGTCCCCGAGATAGCTGCAGCCAGGCCTTACCCGCCGCGGCAGGGACCCAAGGGCTCGTTCATCTACAAAATGATTACGACCACCGATCCCAAGGTGCTCGGAATTCTGTACTTGGCGACCTCGATCGCGTTCTTCCTCATCGGCGGCGTGATGGCCCTGCTGATGCGCGCCGAGCTCGCCGTGCCAGGCATGCAGTTCTTGTCGAACGAACAGTACAACCAGCTGTTTACCATGCACGGCACGATCATGCTGCTGCTCTACGCGACGCCGATCGTGTTCGGATTCGCCAACTACATCCTGCCGCTGCAGATCGGCGCCCCTGATGTGGCGTTCCCGCGGCTCAACGCGTTCAGCTACTGGCTGTACCTGTTCGGTGCGATCATCACGACCGCCGGATTCATCACCCCAGGTGGCGCGGCGGACTTCGGCTGGACCGCGTACACGCCCCTGACGAGCGCGCTGCACTCGCCGGGCGTCGGAGCGGACCTTTGGATCATGGGCCTCGCGGTCGCCGGCCTTGGCACCATCCTCGGTGGTGTCAACATGATCACCACGGTCATCTGCCTGCGCGCCCCCGGTATGACGATGTTCCGGATGCCGATCTTCACCTGGAACATCTTCATCACCAGCATTATGATTCTGCTGGCGTTCCCGCTGCTGACCGCCGCCCTCCTGGGCCTGTTCGTCGACCGGCATCTCGGTGCCCACATCTTCGACCCGGCCACCGGCGGCGTGCTGCTGTGGCAGCACCTGTTCTGGTTCTTCGGTCACCCAGAGGTGTACATCATCGCCCTGCCGTTCTTCGGCATCGTCTCGGAGATCTTCCCGGTCTTCAGCCGCAAGCCGGTGTTCGGATATACCGGCCTGGTCTACGCGACCCTCGCCATCGCGGCGCTGTCGATCGCGGTGTGGGCTCACCACATGTACGCCACCGGCGCCGTGCTGCTGCCGTACTTCTCGTTCATGACGTTCCTGATCGCCGTGCCGACAGGTGTCAAGATCTTCAACTGGATCGGCACCATGTGGAAAGGGCAGTTGACGTTCGAAACGCCGATGCTGTTCTCGGTCGGCTTCCTCATCACGTTCCTCTTCGGTGGTCTGTCCGGCGTCATCCTCGCGAGCCCGCCACTCGACTTCCACGTCACGGACACCTACTTCGTAGTTGCTCACTTCCACTACGTGGTCTTCGGAACCGTCGTGTTCGCCACCTATGCGGGTATCTATTTCTGGTTCCCCAAGATGACCGGCCGCATGATGGACGAGCGCCTGGGCAAGTGGCACTTCTGGACCACCTTCATCGGGTTCCACGGCACGTTCCTCGTTCAGCACTGGCTGGGTAACGAAGGTATGCCGCGCCGGTACGCCGACTACCTGCCGTCCGACGGCTTCACGTTCCTGAACTCGTTCTCCACTGTGTTCGCGTTCGTGCTCGGCGCCTCCACGTTGCCGTTCATCTGGAACGTCTTCAAGAGTTACCGGTACGGCCAAGTCGTCACCGTTGACGACCCGTGGGGGTACGGCAACTCCCTCGAGTGGGCCACCAGTTGTCCGCCGCCGCGCCACAACTTCACCGAACTGCCGCGCATCCGCTCGGAGCGCCCAGCGTTCGAACTGCACTACCCGCACATGGTCGAGCGGATGAAGGCGGAGGCGCACGTCGGTCCCGGTCACGGTGGCAAGCAGTCCAGCACCGTGCTTGAACAGGATCGCAACGAGTCGCTGACAGCAGGCGACGAAGAGGACCGCGGAACCGACTCCGGCCGCTGACCCAAGAATGTTTCGGAAAGGCCCCGCCCCAATATTGGGCGGGGCTTTTCACTTGGCACAATAGGTGTCGGACCAGCCGTGTGAGCAACATGATCGGAGTTCTTTGGTGGGTGCAGTTGACACCACTGTTTTGGTGACCGTGACCGGGCCTGACCGGCCCGGCGTCACCTCGGTGCTCTTCGCGGCGCTCTCCCGCCACGAGGTGAGCCTCCTCGACGTGGAGCAGGTCGTGATCCGGGGCCGACTTACCCTCGGAGTCTTGGTGGCCTGCCCTGAGGACGGGGAGGCTCTACACGAGGAACTCGAAGAGGCGATGGCCACCGTTGGGATGTCGGTGGACGTAGAGATCGGTGCAGATCCTGGTCGGCAGTCGCTGTCCAGCCACGCAGTAGTTGTCCTCGGCAGTCCGGTATCCGCCCGTGCGATGCGCTCGGTGGCGCGTGAGATGGCGACGCTGGGAGTCAATATCGACTCCATCCGTGGTGTCGCCGACTACCCGGTGACCGGCCTCGAACTCCTCGTAAGTGCTCCCGGCACGGCGGAGGCTGACAAGAGCCTGCGCACCGTGCTGGCCGCGGTGGCCGCTCGCGAGAACGTCGATATTGCCGTCGAGCGTGGGGGGCTGGCGCGCCGGGCCAAGAGGCTCATAGTGTTCGACGTCGACTCCACCCTGGTTCAGGGTGAGGTCATCGAGATGCTCGCGGCCCGCGCAGGAGTGGAGGACGAGGTCCGCGCCGTCACCGAGGCGGCAATGCGGGGTGAGATCGACTTCGCCGAATCGCTGCACCAGCGTGTCGCCACCCTCGCCGGTCTCGACGCCTCCGTCATCGACGACGTGGCAGATGGCCTCGAGCTGATGCCGGGCGCGCGAACCACCATCCGCACTCTGCACAGGCTCGGCTTTCGGTGCGGTGTGGTGTCGGGCGGTTTCCGGCAGGTCATCGAGGGGTTGGCCCACGAACTCGAACTCGACTTCGTGCAGGCCAACACCCTTGAGATCGTGGATGGCAAACTCACTGGACGGGTGGTCGGTGACATCGTCGACCGGGCCGCGAAGGCTACGGCGCTGCGCAATTTCGCCAGCCAAGTCGGCGTGCCGATGGAACAGACCGTGGCGGTCGGCGACGGAGCCAACGACATCGACATGCTCAATGCCGCCGGTCTGGGAATTGCGTTCAACGCGAAGCCTGCGCTGCGGGAGGTTGCTGACACTGCGCTGTCGCACCCATTCCTCGATGCTGTGTTGTTCATCCTCGGTGTCACCCGTCATGAAATCGAGGCTGCGGATGCGGTGGATGGCCTGGTCAGGCGGGTTCCGCTGTCATGACGGAAACGCGTCGCGATGGGCTCGCCGAAGAGTCCGGTGCCGACGCCCTGTGGGAAACGCGTCACGCTCACCTTGCGGCCGGACACGGGGGCCGGCCTGACCCGGGCGATCCGTCGCAGGTCCTCGCCATGCCGATCGTGCTGCACATTCCCAAGGCCGAACCCCCACCCCGTAGTGCGCTTCTCGAGGCTGCCGCCACCGCGGTGGTGGCGCTGTGTCTCGATGCTCGCGTGGGAGAGAACGAGGAGGGTGCGCCCGGGCCGTGGCGGGAAGACTACCTCGCCTGGGTCGGTTCCCGTATGCGCAAGGTGTCTCGCAGGGCGCGGGGAGCGCAATGGCAGGCCGCGCAGGAGGTGGACGGGATCACCGTCGACGTCGGTGGTGCGCAGGCCCGTGCCCTGGTGCCCGGCGCGGTCGGCGCACTAGATCCCCGTGTGAAGAAAATGCAGGTCGGGGGAACTGATTTCGACCACGATGATCCCGGTGAGATCCCGGACGGTGTGCCGGTGCTGTGGACCAACTCTGCCCTGGACATGACGGTGGGAAAGGCTGCAGCGCAGGTCGGCCACGCGTCGATGCTGCTCGCCGCCGCAATGAGCACCGAACGCGCACGTAGGTGGGCCGCCGACGGATACCGTTGCGCCGTGCGCGACGCGGACGGCGAATCCTGGGAAGCGTTGACGATGGAGGTGGCGCGGGGTGGGGCGATCGCCGTCCGGGACGCGGGCTTCACCGAGGTGGCTCCCGGATCGATGACCGTGATCGCCTGCCCCTGAGCTTGGTTCCGGCGCCTGATTCGAAAATGAGATGAGGTGCCTGCCCACAGTCCAGTGTCTGCGTTCTGGCTATGGGGTGCGGCAGGTCCGCACAGGACACTGACGGTCATGCTTGCTCGACGTTTGACCGCTCTTTTCGCCGGACTGTGGCTGTACGGCTTCTCCATGGCCCTCATGATCACGGCCGGGTTGGGCCTGGACCCGTGGGACGTGTTTCATCAGGGGATCGCAGGTCGCACTCCCCTCAGTTTCGGCACGGTAACCGCGCTGACCGGCGTCGGGGTCCTCCTGCTGTGGATCCCCATCCGCCAGAAGCCCGGGTTCGGCACGATCGCCAACGTGTTGGTGATCGGCGTCTCGGTGGACACGTCTCTCGCGTTCCTCGATCCCGTCGACTCCCTGGTCGTGAGGATCGCCATGTTGCTCGGTGGCGTCGTCCTCAACGCTTTCGCGACAGTGCTGTACATCGGTGCCGGAATGGGCCCGGGGCCGAGGGACGGCCTCATGACCGGACTGGTGGCGCGAACCGGCCTGTCGGTGAGGGTGATTCGGACGTCGATCGAGGTCGTGGTCCTTTCCATCGGATGGTTGCTCGGCGGCACCGTGGGGGTGGGCACCGTGGTCTACGCTCTCGGGATCGGCCCGCTGATCCAGTTGATGATGCGGTTCGGCAACATCTATCCAACGGTGCGGAAGACGAGCAGCGTCGGGCCGGACAGTGTGATCGTCGAGTCTCCCGAGATCGGACCGCCAGCGGCCGGTGCGCCGTCGGGTGAAGTCGAGTCGAACTCGGTGAGTAAGAATCCGTAGAACCATTCGGGACACCCCAGGGTGATGTCGATGGGTCCGCCCGAGTGGAAGACGAGAAGCCGGCTGTCGTCGGTGAGCGCGAAACCGTCCTCGGTGTGGGAGCGGATGTCGGATCCGTCGATCCACGCCTGGAGGGTGCGGCCAGACTCGTCGTACCACCCGCGATCGTCCATCTCCTCGCCGTCCGCACCGAACCAGACAAGGTCAGAATGTCCGGTGGGTGTGCGCCTGCCCTCGAAGAACTCCGGCTGACGGAGGGCGGGGGAGGCGCGACGGAGGTCGAGGGCGCGGGTCACGAACGCGGTGAGAGTTCGGTCCCGAGTGCCCCAATCGAGCGGCCATGCATCCTCACTCGGGGTGTGTTCGGGAACGCAGTAGGCGTTGTTGTTTCCGCCGAGGGTGTGACCGAACTCGTCGCCTGCGGTGAGCATCGGGGTACCGGTCGACAGTGCGAGCGTGGCGAGCAGTGCGCGGACGTGCCGCGAACGCGCGGCGATGATCTCCACGTCGTTGGTCGGGCCTTCGACGCCGTGATCGACCGAGTCGTTGTGATCGGCGCCATCCCGGTTGTCGTCGCCGTTGTCCTCGTTGTGTTTGCGGGTGTACGACACGAGGTCCGCGGCGGTGAACCCGTCGTGCGCCGTCACGAAGTTGACGGAGGCCCACGGTCGCCGGTCTGCGAACAGATCCTCCGATCCCGTCAGTCGAGAGGCAAGGTCGCGCACCCCCGTGTCGCCATTCCAGAACCGCCGAACAGTGTTGCGGTACTGGTCGTTCCACTCCGACCACTGAGTTCCGAAATCGCCGACGTGGTACCCGTCCGGGGTGGCGTCCCACGGTTCGGCGATCAACTTGCAGCGGGAGAGAGCAGGATCCGCGGTGATTGAGGAGAACACTGAAGAGCGGCAATCGAATTTTCCACCGGCGGGGCGGCCGAGGGCGGAGGCGAGGTCGAACCGGAAGCCGTCGACACCCATCTTCTGAGCCCAGTAGCGCAGACTGTCCCCGATCATCCGGACGGTGATCGGGGATTGCGCGTCGACCGTGTTCCCGCAACCGGTGAGGTCGATGTCGCGTCCCTCGGTGTCGAGGAGGTAGTAGCCAGGGGCATCGAGACCGCGCCAACTGAGACTGATGCCGTCGACACCCTGCTCACAGGTGTGGTTGTAGACGACGTCGAGAATCACCTCGATGCCCGCGGCGTGCAGTGCGTCGACCATGATGCGAAATTCGGTGATCTCTGCACCCGGTTCCACCGCATAGCCGGGGTGCGGAGCGAAGAACGCAGCAGTGGAATAGCCCCAATGGTTGCGCATACCGCGCGAGCGCACCGTGGCCTCGGTGAGGTGTGCATGGACGGGCAGCAGTTCGACCGCGGTCACTCCGAGTCGGACGAGATGACCGATCACGGCGGGCTCGGCGAGTCCGAGGTAGGTGCCGCGGTACCGGGACTGCACGTCGGGGTGGCGCGCGGTGAACGATCCCACATGGAGTTCGTAGACAACGGTTTCCTCCCAGGGCCTTTCGATCCGCGGACCGGATGTCGGTGTGTGGTCGGCGGTCACGAGGGACAGCGGTGTGTGCCCCAGGCTGTCACGATGTGAGGGCCCACCGAACGGGTCGCCGTCGTGTGAGACCAGGGCTTCGTGGTCGCCTAGTCCGCCATTCATGCGCCTCGCCCAGGGATCGAGGAGCAACTTGGCGGGATTGAGACGCAAGCCGTGCGAAGGATCCCACCGCCCGTGCGCGCGGTAGCCGTACTTCTGCCCATCGCCGACGCCCTCGACGACGCCGTGCCAGATGCCGTACGTACGCTGTGTCAGATCGATTCGGGTCTCGTCGCCAGTCTCCGAAATCAGGCACACTTGTACCAATTCCGCGTCCGGGGCGTGGACGGCGAACCGCGTACTCGCGCCGTGCACCTGTGCTCCCAGGGGAAACGGGGATCCGGGCAGTCGTAGGCTCGGCGGAGTCGATGGACTATCGCCGCGGCGCGAATCGATGCGAGACGACACCTAATCGATCCTGCCGCGAATGCTCGGAAGATGTGCGGGAAGATGAATGCGTGCATGAACCTGATCCCGATCTTCTCATCGAATTCGACGATGTTTACCTCCGTCGCGGGGGCAACACCCTTGTCGGCCCGGTTACCTGGAAGGTGGAACTCGACGAGCGGTGGGTCGTGCTCGGACCGAACGGGGCAGGTAAGACGTCGTTGCTACGGATCGCGGCCGCCGAACTGCATCCCACGAGTGGCCGCGCCCACATCCTGGGCGAACGACTCGGCCGCGTCGACATCAACGAACTGCGTCCTCGGATCGGACTGTCTTCCTCGGCGTTGGCCAATCGTGTGCCTGCGGAAGAGGTGGTGAGTGATCTCGTCGTCTCGGCCGGCTATGCCGTACTCGGGCGCTGGCGTGAGCGCTACGACGCCATGGACACCGACCGCGCCGTCGAAATGCTCAAGAGCCTTGGCGCCGACCATCTCTCCACGCGCACCTATGGCACTCTTTCCGAGGGTGAGCGCAAGCGGGTGCTCATTGCCCGCGCTCTGATGACGGACCCAGAACTGTTGCTGCTCGACGAACCCGCCGCCGGCCTCGATCTGGGCGGACGCGAGGAACTCGTGGCCCGTCTCACCGACCTCGCCGCCGATCCGGACGCCCCGGCGACGGTCCTCATCACGCACCACGTCGAAGAGATCCCGCCGGGATTTACCCACGCGCTACTCCTCGATGAGGGCCGGGTGGTCTCACAGGGCCTGCTGGATCAGGTCATCACGGCTGAAAACTTGAGCGAAGCTTTCGGCCAGCCGATCAGCCTCGACAAGGTAGACGGCCGATTCTTTGCTCGCCGGACCCGCGCTCCGGGGGCTCGTCACGGCTGACGGTACACATGGGGCCCATCACAGCGGGGGTCCAGCGGCGACAGGCGTCACCGGTGGCGTAGGTTCCAGAAATATGGTCTCGAAGCAAGAGCGGACACCCCGGGCGCACCCCGAGGTGACGCCGAAGGATGCGTCCACAGTCATCCTGATCCGTGATGTCGCCGTCGACGCAGCGCCTTCCGGTATCGAGGTGTTCCTCCTCCGTCGTGTTCAGGGAATGGCGTTCGCTGGTGGAATGACGGTGTTCCCCGGTGGTGGGGTCGATCCGTCGGATGCCCTGGCCGAAGTCGGCTGGGCCGGCCCGCCCGTCGAGTGGTGGGCCGAACGGTTCTCCACCGATCCGGCACTCGCCAAGGCTCTCGTTTGCGCAGCGGTGCGCGAGACGTTCGAGGAGTGCGGTGTCCTCCTGGCAGGACGGAGTGTGGACACGGTGGTCGAGGACACGTCGCAATACGCGCAGGCGCGCGTTCGACTCGAGAAGCGCGAACTGTCGTTCAGCGACTTCCTCGAGCGCGAGAACCTCGTTCTGCGGGCAGATCTCCTGCGGCCCTGGGCCAACTGGATAACTCCGATCGGTGAGGGGCGCCGTTACGACACACGCTTCTTCGTCGCCGCAGCCCCGAACGGTCAAATTGCAGACGGCTTGACGTCGGAGGCGGAGGCGGTGACGTGGCAGAGTCCTGCCGCCGCGCTCGCACACTGGCAGGGGGGCGGCAGCATTCTGCTGCCGCCGACTTGGAGCCAACTCGACGCGCTCAGCTCCTTCGGTTCGGTCGCCGAGGTCCTAGCCGCGGAACCGGAGATCCCGGTGATTCTTCCGACGCTGATCACTGACGAGGAACCGATCCGGGTCGAGTTCCCGGGGCAGGACGGCTACTACGAGGCCGGCCCGCATCCGTGGTCGCTCCGCGACTGATCCTGCGCCGTCGCTCCGCGACTGATCCTGTGCCGTCGGCCCGCGAAACGGCGTCGAATGTAGGCAAGTAATCTCTCCCTCATGGCTGAGTTCGTCACCCTCGAGGTATCCGAAGGCATCGGTACGATCCGGCTCGCGCGGCCCCCGATGAACGCGCTGAACCGTCAGGTTCAGCAGGAGTTGCGGGGGGCGGTGCGCGAGGCGACCGTCAACTCCGACGTCAAGGCCGTCATTGTCTATGGCGGCGAGAAGGTTTTCGCCGCAGGCGCGGACGTCAAGGAAATGGCCGAGATGGATTTCGTCCGGATGACCGACGTGATCGGCGACCTTCAGTCCGACCTCGCGGCCGTGTCCGAGATCCCGAAGCCCACCGTTGCTGCCATCACCGGTTACGCGCTTGGCGGCGGGCTGGAGATCGCGCTGTCAGCCGATCGCCGCATCGCGGGTGACAACGCCAAACTCGGCGTGCCGGAGATTCTGCTCGGCATCATCCCTGGTGGCGGCGGAACTCAGCGTCTGGCCCGGCTGATCGGACCGTCGAAGGCCAAGGATCTGGTGTTTACCGGTCGGTTCGTCGACGCCGAGGAGGCTTTGGCGATCGGGTTGATCGACGAGGTCGTGGCCCCGGACGACGTGTACGAGGCGGCGCGCAAGTGGGCGTCGCAGTTCACGAAGGGTGCCGGTCGCGCTCTGGCTGCGGCCAAGGTCGCCATCGACCGTGGCCTGGAGGTCGACCTGAACAGTGGCTTGGCGGTCGAGCGGCAACTGTTCGCCTCGCTGTTCGCCACCAGGGACCGCACGATCGGGATGGAATCGTTCATCGAGAACGGCCCAGGTAAGGCGCGGTTCACTGGCGAGTAGTCTGGAGCCCGAAAAACTAGAACCTGTTCAGCGTTACCACCGAGTAGGATTTGCCGCATGACTGCAAGCGCCCATGACGACCCCGCTCCTCACCCGCACGCCACCGCCGAAGAGGTACAGGCTGCGCTGAAGGACACCAAGCTCGCCCAGGTGCTCTATCACGACTGGGAAGCCGAGACGTACGACGAGAAGTGGTCGATCTCGTACGACGAGAGGTGCATCGACTATGCGCGCGGGCGTTTCGACGCCGTCGCGGGGGATCAGCCGCTACCTTACGAGCGGGCGCTCGAACTGGGCTGCGGTACCGGATTCTTCCTCCTCAATCTGATGCAGGGTGGCGTCGCGAAGACCGGTTCGGTCACCGACCTCTCGCCCGGCATGGTCAAGGTCGCGCTGCGTAACGCCGATAGCCTGGGACTGTCGGTCGACGGTCGCGTCGCCGACGCCGAGACCATCCCGTATGACGACGACACTTTCGACCTCGTTGTGGGGCACGCCGTCCTGCATCACATCCCGGATGTGGAGCAGTCGCTGCGCGAGGTCTTGCGTGTACTGAAGCCCGGTGGGCGCTTCCTCTTCGCCGGTGAGCCCACCACGATCGGAAACTTCTACGCCCGCTGGCTCGGCCGTGCGACGTGGGAGGCCACCATCCGAGTCACCAGGCTGCCCTTCCTCGCCGATTGGCGACGCCCGCAGGCGGAACTGGACGAGTCCTCGCGCGCGGCGGCGCTGGAGGCCGTCGTTGATTTGCACACGTTCGACCCGGGCGACCTCGAGACGATCGCGAAGTCAGCCGGCGCAGTGCAGGTTCATGCCGCCACCGAAGAATTCGCGGCTGCTCTGCTCGGTTGGCCGGTCCGCACCTTCGAGTCCGCAGTGCCCCCCGAGAAGCTGGGTTGGGGCTGGGGACGGTTCGCATTCAACGGCTGGAAGACGCTGAGTTGGGTCGACGAGAAGGTTCTGCGACACGTGGTGCCGCGCAAGTTCTTCTACAATGTCATGATCACTGGTATGAAGTCCGGCAACTGAATTGGGCTATGCGTTCACTCCCGGAGATGTGAAGTTCCTGCAGAGTCCTGACGGGACAGCGGCGCTCGCGGAGATGGACGGCTACACACTGAGCACGTCTACGCGCCTGGCCGATATCGGCCAGGCGCGTAGACGTTTCGGATCGTATGTGGCGGTGCTGGTGGAGACGGTGATGCTGCGCCGCAAGGCTGCGGCCAAACTCCCAGGCACCGAGGAATGGTTCTTCACCGACGACGCCCTACAACAGTCGACACCACGCGCGGTGGCCACGCACCGTGCGCAGCGCCTGCGGGACCGGGACGTCCACGACGTCACCTGTTCCATCGGCGCTGAACTCGATGCGGCGGTCGGGACGGCCGCGACCGTCATCGGTAGCGATATCGACCCGGTTCGCCTCTTGATGGCCCGGCACAATGTACCCGGGGCGACCGTTCTCCGAGCCGACGCGCTTGTCCCGTGTACCCGCGACACAGTCGTGCTTGCGGATCCGGCCCGGCGATCCGGTGGCAGGCGAACGCACGACCCGGCCGCGCTCGAGCCACCACTGCCCGACCTGATCGAGGCGTACCGTGGCCGTGATCTGGCGGTGAAGTGTGCTCCGGGACTCGATTTCGACCGACTTGGCTGGGCCGGCGAAGTGGAGGTGGTCTCGCTCGACGGCGGTGTACGCGAGGCGTGCTTGTGGTCGCCGGGACTGTCCGGTGCCGATGTCACCCGGCGGGCGAGTGTGCTCGCCTCGGATGGGTCGGCGTGGACGGTGACGGACGCCGAAGATGACGAGATCCCTGAACGTTCGCCGGGCCGGTGGATTATCGATCCAGACGGGGCGGTCGTCCGTGCGGGTCTGGTTCGTCACTACGCCGCACGGCACGGTCTGTGGCAATTGGACCCCCGAATCGCCTATCTCACCGGCGATTCGGTGCCCGAGGGCGCGCGCGGGTTTCGCGTTCTCGACCGAGTCAAGTACTCGGAGAAGTCTTTGCGCCAGGAATTGGTGCGCCACGATTGCGGCATCGCGGAGATTCTCGTCCGCGGTGTGGACGTCGACCCCGCGGTCCTGCGTCCGCGCTTGAAATTGCGCGGAAGTCGTTCGCTCAGCGTGGTGATCACGCGGATCGGTCGCGCGGGGGTCGCCTTCGTCTGCGAACCCACGCCGGTGAAGTCCCCGCGGGTCAGCGGAGGACGAACAGTTCGCCGATCAGCGTCGGAGTGAGGACTTCACCCTTGGGCCCGATGGACGTGCCGACGGTGAACCCTTTCGCGCCAGGCAGGGTGTCCTGGTCGACGATCTCGCCGGTCTGCGTGTCGAACGTGATCATTGCCAGCCCGTCCGTGCCTTCGCGGACCACCGCGTAGCCCGTCGAGCCGGCGGTTTGTGCAGGGACGCCCAACTGCAGCAGATCCTTCTGCTCCCAGACGAGTTCGGCGTGGTCGCCCTCGTCCCGCAGGGCAAGGAGGTGACCGTTGGCGCCGCCGGCGGGGATGATCAGACCGTCCGCAGACGTCGAGGGGCTACCGGCTGCGGCGAACCCGATGTCATAGCTCCACTTCGGATCGCCGGTCGCCGTATCGAGGGCCCACAGCTTGCCCTCGTTGTCGTTGGCGTAGACGACGGAATTGTCGCCGGACAGACCAGGGCTGGATGCGCTCCCACCCGGCAGCGCGTCGGTGGACCACTCCGGTGTGATCGCTGGATTGTCGCCACCGGAGTACTTCATCGCGACGAGTTCCGCCTCCGGCGCATCGGGCGGGAAGAACGTGAAGTAGAACTTGCCGGTCTCGAGGTCGATCGCAGGCATGTTGGCCACGGGGCAGTCAGGCGATCCGAAGAAGCAGCTGTCCAGACCCTGGTCGTCGGGAATGATGTCGACGTCCGCGCCTTCGGTGAAGGATGGCGGCGGGATCAGGTCGTAAGGTGCCATGACCTTCTGCCCGTTCTGCGTGTTCACGACGTTGATCTGGCCGAGCTGGGTGATGAACAGGAGGTTGCCGTCTCCGGTGAACTGCGCGGACAGCGGCGTCCCGACCACCGGTGTGCGCCAACGCAGCTGGCCGTGCTCGTTGAACGAGTTGATGGCACCGTTTTCGCCGACGTAGACGTTGGCGGCGCCGTCCACGATCGGGGTGGACGCCACGACACCCGGCCCGAGTTCGCGGCACCAGCGCTTCCGGCCGCTTTCCATCTGGAAGGAGAAGAGATTGCAGCCCTGCTCGGTGCGGGCTGTGAGGAAGATCTGGCCGCTGGCGGCCACTGACGCGTAGTTCGCCACAGGTCCGCCGATCGGGCGCGTCCAGGCGAGGGAGATGTCCCGGGAACCGGTGACCGGACTGGTGTCGCTGTTGCGGGCGTCGGCGTGCATGCCCGGCCATCCGCCCGCCGAGAAGACGTCGTCGACCTGCGTTCCGCTGCTGCACGCGCTGAGGACGACAGCCGAGATGGTCGCCAGCGCCACTGCTGACGAACGTAGGACCCGCCGCATTAAATCTCCTCGTCTTCGATCACGCTCGGCTCAGAGACTATCTGGCCGAGGCTGCCACAGTGGTCTCACCCCGGTGTCGGAAGCCCGGGCACACCTGCGCGAGTGGCCGCGGGGTGGACGTAGGCTGGCGGGCTATGACGAGCATGTGGGGCGCACCGCTGCGTACGAGGTGGCGAGGATCCAGGCGAACTGACAGCGAGCAGGCCCGCTTCCTGACGCTCGCCTCGCTCCGGTGGGTGCTGGCGAACAAGGCATACACGCCGTGGTACCTGACGCGGTACTACCGGCTCGCGAAGTTCAAGCTCGCGAACCCGCACGTAATCGTGCGCGGCATGGTGTTCCTGGGGAAGCGGGTGGAGATCCATTCGACTCCCGATCTGTCCCGGCTCGAGATCGGCCGTTGGGTGCACATCGGCGACGGCAATGCCATCCGCTGCCACGAAGGTTCGCTGCGTATCGGCGACAAGGTTGTGTTCGGCAAGGACAACGTCGTGAACACGTACCTCGACATCGAGATCGGCGCGTCGACGCTGGTAGCCGACTGGTGCTACATCACCGACTTCGACCACCGCATGGACGACGTGAACGTCCCGATCAAGGATCAAGGCATCGTGAAGGGCCCGGTCCGCATCGGTCCAGACACCTGGGTCGCGGCGAAGGTCACAGTCCTGCGCAATACCCGTGTGGGGCGTGGTTGCGTCCTCGGCGCCCACGCCGTCGTGAAGGGCGACATCCCGGACTTCAGTATCGCCGTCGGATCGCCCGCCCGGGTAGTGAAGAACCGTCGGGCCGAGTGGGAGGCGGGCGCATCCGAGCGGGCGAAGTACATTGCGGCCCTCGAGGACATTGCGCGTAAGAAGGCCGCCCAGGATAACTGAGCCCGGGGATCAGCGACCGGGAAGCGGACGCTCGGGAACTTCCGGCCTGGCCAACGGGTGTCTCACTCTGCGCTTCGCGCCCGCGTAGACCTGCACGGTCTCCTCGGCGACCTTGTGCCAGTCGAAGTCAGCGGTGAGACGGTCACGCGCGGCCACCGCGCGCTGCTGCGTTGCCGCCGGGTCGTCGAGGGCTTCCCGCACCGCGGATGTGAGACCGGCAACGTCGCCCGGTTGGAACGACATGCCGGTCTCCCCGTCGACCACTGCTTCACCGAGTCCGCCTGCCGTGGACGCCACCAGCGGGGTTCCGGCGGCGGCGGCCTCGAGCGCGATGATGCCGAACGGTTCGTAGCGGCTGGGCAGGACGATGGCGTCGGCGCCGTGCAGCCAGCCGAGCAGTTCGATGTGGTCGAGGTTGCCGAGGAAGTTCGCGGAGCGTGCGACCCGATGGGTGCGGGCCAAGTGATGGAGCCAGTCGAATTGGGTGCCCTCGCCGGCGATCGACAGCGTAGTGCCAGGGTGGCTGCGGCGGATGCGGGGGAGCGCGGCGATGGCGTCCTGGATGCCCTTCTCGTATTCGAGACGTCCCACGAAGAGTAGCCGGGGCGGCCCAGAGCGGGGCGCGCGTTCACGGAAGTTCCATGCGGTGAGGTCGATTCCGTTGCGGATCACCGTGATCGGCGGCAACTGCGGCCCGTACAAGGTGGTCACCTCGTCCTGCATGGACGCCGAACACGTGATGAGCGCATCGGATTCGTTGGCCAGCCACCACTCCACCGAATGCACCTGGCGGTTGATCCGACCAGACACCCAGCCGCTGTGCCGGCCGGCTTCGGTGGCATGCAATGTGGAAACCAGTGGTACGTCGTAGAATTCGGCCAGCGCGATTGCGGGATGTGCGACGAGCCAGTCGTGCGCGTGTACGACGTCCGGATGCCAGCCCTCTCCGACGCCCGGCTTGTGCAGTGCGATACCGGCCCGCACCATTGCGTGCCCCATCGCGAGGGTCCATGCGAGCATGTCTTCGCCGAACACGAAGTGCGCCGGATCCTCGGCGACCGCGACAACGAGGACACCCTCCTCGATGTGAGTGACCGTCGGATGAGTTGACGCGTCGGTACCCGAAGGGCGGCGGGACAGCACCACGACTTCGTGGCCCGCGGCAGCGAGTTCGGCGGCGAGGTGGTGTACATGACGGCCGAGACCGCCGACCACCACCGGTGGGTACTCCCACGACACGATCAGGATCTTCACGAGGCCCCTCCGGTGAACTTGTCGGCGGTGAACTTGTCGGCGGTGAACTTGTCGGTGGGGGGCAGACGACGCGCATCGAGACCCGGGAACAGTCCGTCGGCCCGGTTCCACCCCTCAGCCAGTCGCGAGGCGGCCGCATCCTTGCCCGACGAGAGCGCGGCGGCGATCTCTCGTGTGGCATGAGCGTGTTTGTGGGCCCGGTCGCGGGCGTACCCGGCCGCCGAATCCTTGCTGACCATGAAGGCCCAGTCGCTCGACACCGTCATGAGTGCCTCTCGTAGTATCTGATCGTTCACCCGGCTGCGGAGTTCGGGCCGGCCCGGCACCGAATCGGCCCCCCGCGCCTTGTCTACCGTCTCCATGGCCGTCGAGACCACTTCGGAGTTGAGCTGAACCAGGTCGGAGACCTGGTCGCCGGCCCACACCCGCCAGTCCTTGCCGGACCCCCATGAGGAGTTCTCCAGGTGGACGGGGTCGCCGACGTAGCCCTGCTGCCGGGCGTCCTCGAGGGTGCCGACCCGGACGCCGGCTGCGGGCAGTGCGCGCAGCACCTTCTCCAGCCATTCCGGGCCCTCGTGCCACCAGTGCCCGAACAGTTCGGTATCGAACGCTGCGACGACGAGTGCGGGACGTCCGATGCGCTCGGATTCGTCGCGGAGTCGCCGGCGGACGGTGGCGACGAAATCGGCTGCGTGTCGGTCGACCGCCACCGAAGCGAGGGTGGGGTCGTAGGGCGCCTTCTTCGTGGAGTCCACCCCGCGACCCGTGACCCGCGCCGGTTTGAGTCCGGTGGCGTGGTCGTAGGTGTGGAAATCGCGGTACGAACCGTGGCCTGGGTACCCGGATTTCGGCGACCACACGCGGTAGCTCACCTGCAGATCGCGGCCGAACGCGACGACGTCGGACTCGCGAACTGGGCGCCCGAGCGAGGTGTCACCGCGCAGGGCGGGGCCGTCGACCATGAAATGTGTGACGCCGGCCTGCGCGTACCCGGTCTCCATGCCCGGTGTGTACCCGCATTCGGGTCCCCAGATGCCGGTCGGTGTGCAGTTCCAGCGGGTGCGGGCATCGGCGAGGCCTTCGCTCAGGGAGAACGCTCGCAATCGCGGATCGAGCAGTGGCTGGAACGGATGAGCAAGGGGACCGCCGAGCAGTTCGAACGCTTCGCGGTCGAGGAGATCCCGCAGGACGGGCGAACCGCCGTGACGCCACCGCAACTCGAAATCCACGAGTGCGGCAGCGGAGGCGCGGTGCTCCCGCGCGCCGAGATCGCGTTGTGCGTTGTCGGGCATCCCGGCGGCCTCGTGCGCGCGGATCTGCCAGTTCCCGAGCCAGTGGTGCATTCCCGCCAAGCTGTGGGGATCATCGAGTTGAGCCGCAAGGACCGGCGTGATGCCGAGAGTCAGCAGATGGTTGCGACCCTCGTCGGACAGTCTCCGCAGCATTGCGGTGAGGGGGAGGTACGACGCCGCCCACGATTGGTACAGCCACTCCTCGCCCACGGGCCAACGGCCGTGGTTGGCGAGCCAGGGCAGGTGTGAGTGCAGAACCAGGCAGAACATGCCCGGTTCCGGTTCTTGGCCCGCCCCGGTGCGGTCGGTGAACTGGGTCACCGAACCGGAGCCTTCACCGCGATGGCCACCAAGTCGAGGCTGGCGTCGATATCGCCCTTGCGCAGCGTGAAGTCGTCGACGGTGATGCCCTCGACGTCGCGAGTCAACTCCTCGGGCCAGGGTTCGCCCGCGAGCGCTCGGTCGATCTGGGCGCCGATGAACGAACCACCGTGTTTGGCGTCGAGCGCCTTCAGCCGTTCTCCGTGATGGACACCGGTCATGAGCGAGACCGTGAATCCTGTCTCCTCGAGGAGTTCGGTCAACTCGGCGGCGTCGAGTTCGCGGGTGTGGAACGGATTGAGAGGAGTGTCACGGCCCGGCGAGAAGGTGATGCGATTGGGCGTGCTGACAAGCAACTCGCCGCCAGGAGACAACACACGGAAGCACTCGCGCAGGAATTGAGCCTGGTCCCACAGGTGCTCGATGACCTGGAAATTGACGACGATGCCGACGGAGGCGCCGCCAAGGGGAAGTTCGGCCAGGTTGCCGTGCAGCATCTCGACGCGGGGGTAGCGCGTCCTGATGTGCTCGACCGCGGTGGCGTCGTAGTCGAGACCGGTGACATGCTGCGCCACATCAGCAATCATGTTGGCTCCGTATCCTTCTCCTGCCCCGGCCTCGAGTACCTTTTGTCCAGCGCAGCGGGGGAGGAGTTCGCGGTAGACCACTTCGTGCCGCCGGAACCAGTAGTTCTCCTCGGGGATTCCCGGCACGGTTCGCTCACCGGTCAGAGGTAGTTGCTCGTCTCCGAGCGGGGGCAGCGGTGCGTCCTCGCGGTCGCTGACAAATGATTCGCTCACCGCTGGGAGGTTAGTGCCCCAGTAGGACCGTTCATCCAGGTGGTCTACATCACAGCGGCGAAATGCGCCTTGGGCCGTTAAGGTGAACGAGGCTTTCCCGCATGTTACTGAGCAGTAACTTAACGTGGGGTAATCTTTTGCACAGCAATCGTGCGCGAGACATCGCCGGCGCGGGCTCGGCCCACGCGGCGCCTCGCGATAACCACGCAAGAACACACAGGAGGTCGACGAAGACCCATGACGAACATCGTTGTTTTGATCAAGCAGGTCCCCGACACGTGGTCCGAGCGCAAGTTGACCGACGGTGACTACACGCTTGACCGTGAGGCCGCCGATGCCGTGCTCGACGAGATCAACGAGCGCGCCATCGAGGAAGCGCTCCTGATCAAGGAGGCGCAGGCCAAGGAGGGCCAGGACGGCGAGGTGACCCTCCTCTCCGCAGGTCCGGACCGTGCCACCGACGCCATCCGCAAGGCCCTGTCGATGGGTGCCGACAAGGCAGTGCACATCAACGACCCTGCCCTGCACGGTTCCGACGCGGTGCAGACCGCCTGGACCCTGGCCGCGGCGCTCGGACAGATCACGTTCGACAACGAAGAGCCCGCCGACCTGATCATCGCCGGCAACGAGGCTACCGACGGCCGCGTGGGCGCAGTCCCGGCCATCATCGCCGAGTACCTGGGCATCCCGCAGCTCACACAGCTGCGCAAGCTCACCGTCGGGGACGGCACCGTCACCGGTGAGCGCGAGACCGACGAGGGCGTATTCGGCCTCGAGGCGAGCCTGCCTGCCATCGTGAGTGTCACCGAGAAGATCAACGAGCCCCGCTTCCCCTCCTTCAAGGGCATCATGGCCGCGAAGAAGAAGGAAGTTCTCGTCTACTCGCTGGCCGACCTCGGTGTCGACCCGGACACCGTCGGTGTCGCCAACGCGGGCACCACCGTCACCGCCTCCACCCCCAAGCCCCCGCGTACCGCTGGTGAGCGCATCGCCGACGAGGGCGACGGCGGCAGCAAGATCGCTGCCTACCTCGTGGGCCAGAAGATCATCTGATCGCGCCCCGCTACAGACCAGCAGACACACACAGGGAGAGTTAGACATGGCAGAAGTACTGGTGCTCGTCGAGCACGCAGAGGGTGCGCTGAAGAAGATCAGCACCGAACTCATCACCGCTGCCCGCGCGCTCGGTGAGCCGGCCGCAGTGGTTACCGGTGCCGCCGGAACCGCGGACAAACTGGCCGAGGGTCTCGCCGCCGCGGGTGCAGGCAAGATCTACATCGCCGAGTCGGACGACATCGACGGCTACCTGGTCACCCCGAAGGTCGACGTCCTCGCATCGCTCGTCGAGTCGGCCGCCCCGGCTGCGGTCATCACCGCCGCCAGCATCGAGGGCAAGGAGGTCTCCGGACGTCTTGCTGCTCGTATCGGCTCCGGCCTGCTCGTCGACGTCGTCGACGTCAAGTCTGACGGCGGCGCGGTGCACTCCATCTTCGGTGGCGCGTTCACCGTCGAAGCGAAGGCCAACGGGGACGTCCCCGTCATCTCTGTCCGCCCGGGTGCCATCGAGGCGAAGCCCGAAGCGGGCGCAGGCGAGAAGGTCACCGTCGAGGTCCCGGCTCAGGAAGAGGGCGCGGTGAAGATCACCTCGCGCAATCCGATCGTCGGTGGGGATCGGCCCGAGCTCACTGAGGCGACCGTGGTCGTTTCCGGTGGTCGGGGCGTCGGAAGTGCCGACAAGTTCTCGGTCGTCGAAGAGCTTGCCGATTCGCTGGGTGCTGCTGTCGGTGCCTCACGCGCCGCGGTCGACTCGGGCTACTACCCGGGCCAGTTCCAGGTCGGCCAGACCGGCAAGACGGTCTCCCCGCAGCTGTACATCGCGCTCGGCATTTCCGGTGCCATCCAGCACCGCGCCGGCATGCAGACGTCGAAGACCATCGTCGCCGTGAACAAGGACGAGGAAGCCCCGATCTTCGAGATCGCGGACTTCGGAATCGTCGGCGACCTGTTCAACGTCGCCCCGCAGCTCACCGAAGCGGTCAAGACCCACAAGGGCTGATCCGTACCGGTACCCCGGCCCCGTTTCCCCGTCGTGGGACCGGGGCCGGGCGTCGTAACTTTGTGTGCCGTTCACTTGTTGCTGCACTCAGTTGTTGCCGCACTCAGTTGTCCACGCGGGCTCTCGCCGCACGCGACATCCTCGATCTGCTGCAGGACGCGGTCGGGGCGGTCGGCGGCGGCATCGAGACGACGCGGCGCCTGGGCTATCCTGGTCAGGCCATGACCTCTGTTCGCAGCACCAATTCTTCCGTCTATCTGGACCACGCAGCCACCACCCCCATGGTGCCCGAGGCCGTCCGGGCGATGACCGACATCTTCTCGACTGTGGGGAATGCGTCCTCGTTGCACGGGTCCGGGCGTGCCGCTCGCCGTCGCGTCGAAGAGGCCCGCGAGTCCATCGCCGCCGACCTCGGCGCCAGACCGTCCGAGATCATCTTCACCTCCGGCGGCACCGAGAGCGACAACCTTGCGGTCAAGGGAATCTTCTGGGCCAGACGCGCCGCCGACACCGCACGGGTGCGGATCCTGGCCAGTTCCGTTGAGCACCACGCCGTTCTCGACGCCGTGGAATGGCTCGAGAAACACGAGGGCGCGCGGGTCACCTGGCTTCCGGTCGATGAGATGGGCCGCGTGTCGCCGGAGACGCTGCGCGATGAACTTGCGGTCTGCGCGGACGAGACGGCGCTGGTCACGATCATGTGGGCCAACAACGAGGTCGGTACCATCATGCCGATCAGCGAACTCGCCGCGGTCGCTGCAGAGTTCGACGTACCCCTTCACAGTGATGCCGTCCAGGCCGTCACCCACGTGCCCGTCGACTTTGCCGCGAGCGGGCTGTCGGCGCTCAGTATCGCCGCGCACAAGGTCGGCGGCCCTCAGGGCGCCGGTGCGCTGTTACTGGGACGGCAGGTTCCGTGCATTCCGCTCCTACATGGCACGGGTCAAGAGCGCGATCTGCGTTCGGGTACCCCTGACACAGCGGGCGTCGTGGGTATGGCGGCGGCGCTGCGTCACGCGACCACAGATCTTGTCTCGCACGCGGCGGACCTGACGGCGCTGCGCGACCGGTTGATCGACCGCATCGGCGAGGTCGTTCCGGGTGCGGTGCTGAACGGACCGGTCGGCAGTGCGCGCCTGCCCGGCAACGCGCACTTCACGTTCCCCGGCTGTGAGGGCGATTCGCTATTGATGCTGCTCGACGCCGCGGGCATCGAATGTTCTACGGGTTCGGCGTGTACGGCGGGTGTGGCCCGAGCGAGCCACGTCCTGACGGCGATGGGCGTGGATTCGGTGGCTGCACGGGGATCGTTGCGGTTCTCGTTCGGTCACACGTCGACGGTCGCCGACGTGGACGCGGTGTTAGCGGCGTTGCCGCAGGTTGTGGAGCGGGCCCGTGCTGCTGGGCTCGCCGATGTCGGAGCGCGTGGAGGGGATCGTTGATGCGAGTACTGGCGGCCATGAGTGGTGGAGTCGATTCCGCCGTTGCAGCGGCACGGGCTGTCGCTGCAGGCCACGACGTGGTGGGCGTGCATCTGGCGCTGTCCGCCGAACCGGGTACCTTGCGGACGGGATCCCGCGGGTGCTGCTCGAAGGAGGACGCCGGCGACGCCCGGCGCGCCGCAGATGTGCTCGGAATCCCTTTCTATGTTTGGGATTTCGCGGACCGATTCAAAGAAGACGTGATCGACGACTTCGTGGCCTCGTATGCTGCGGGCGAGACGCCCAATCCTTGCCTGCGGTGCAACGAGAAGATCAAGTTCGCGGCACTCGCGGATCGTGCGATTGCCCTCGGATTCGAGGCGGTGGCCACGGGGCACTACGCGCAACTCGAGGACGGGGTGCTGCGCCGGGCGGTCGACGCAGACAAGGATCAGTCGTATGTTCTGGGCGTACTGACGACCGAGCAGTTGTCGCGGGCGATGTTCCCGGTGGGGGACACACCGAAGGAACAAATCCGGCAGGAGGCCGCCGAACGCGGTCTCGCGGTCGCGAACAAGCCAGACAGCCACGACATCTGTTTCATTCCATCCGGCGACACCCGAGCGTTCCTCGGCGCCCGGATCGGTGTCCGTCCGGGAAGTGTCGTCGACGCCGATTCCGGTGAGGTGCTCGCGGAACACGAGGGCGTGCACGGGTTCACGATCGGTCAGCGCAAGGGCCTCGGTGTGCAGGGCCCAGCAGCAGACGGGCAGCCGCGGTATGTGACGTCCATCGAGCCCGAAACCGGCACCGTCCGTGTGGGTTCTGCCCGCAGCCTCGAGGTGCACTCGATAGCGGCGGAGCGGGCCGTGTGGACGTCGGGCCGCGTGCCGGATGCACCGATCGAGTGCACAGTCCAGGTTCGGGCCCACGGCGGGCTCGCCGACGCGGTCGCGGAAGCGGTCGACGGCGGCATCGCCATCTCTCTGCGCGAACCTCTGACCGGTGTGGCGAAGGGGCAGGCCGTCGTTCTGTACCGGACCGACCCCGTGGGCGACATCGTTCTGGGCAGCGGAACCATCTCGGGTACCGAAGCGTGAGTGAACACACAAGGACGCAGGCTATCTCATTGGCCGGGGCCGTCACCGGTGTCGGCTCGTGGCCGGGGGTGGACGCCCGCGAATCGTCGACGATCGTCCTCGGCGAACTGGGAAGGCTCCCGCATCTGGTCGAGCTACCTGCTCGCGGACTCGGCGCGGACATGATTGGGCGCGCCAGCGCCCTGCTCGTCGATCTCCAACTGGACGTGTCCACGACCGCGTATCGGGTGGTGTCTCGTCGGGGGTCCGTCGCGAAGCGTGCGATCGACCTGTTGAATCAGGATCTCGACGCGATCGAGGAGGCTTGGGAGAGCGCGGGCCTCGTCGGCGCCGACCACGTCGTCAAGGTGCAGTCGGTGGGACCCCTCACACTGGCGGCCGAAGTTGAACTCGGCACTGGCCACCGTGTACTCACCGATCCCGGAGCTGTTCGTGACTTTGCGGAATCGCTGGGCGAGGGTCTCGCGCGGCACGCGGCGGAGGTCACCCGTCGCCTCGGAGCGCGGGTGCTGATCCAGGTCGACGAGCCTCGACTGCCCGCAGTGTTGGCGGGCACGCTGTCCGGTCGTACCCGCCTCGAGACGGTTCGGGCCGTGCCCGAACCGGAGGCTCTTGCCACACTCGAGGCGACCCTCTCGGGATCTGGCGGTGTCACCATGGTCCACTGTTGTTCCGCGGGTCTGCCGTTCGACCTTCTGCACCGCAGCAGTGTGTTGGGCGTGGGCCTCGACGTGTCGCAGTTGGCCTCCGCCGACCTCGATGGCATCGGCGAGCTGCTCGATTCGGGTAAGGAACTCGCTCTGGGGCTCGTCCCCACCGCCGCGCCGGCGACCCCGGCCACCTGGCGTGATCTGGCCAAACCTGCGGTGACGCTGATCGACCGGCTGGGATTTGCGCGTACCACGCTGCGGACCCAGGTCGCGGTAACGCCGGCGTGCGGGCTCGCTGGGGCAGGTGAGTCCTGGAGTCGTGAGGCGCTGAAGTTGTGCGCAGAGGTGAGCAGCGCGTTCACCGATGACCCCGAATCCCTCTGAGTCCGGCGTTCGGGGCCGTCCGAACCCGCTAATCTTCGAGGGTGAGTGAATCGACCGAAGCCCCCACGCCGG
The DNA here is from genome assembly GCF_001894885.1 of Rhodococcus marinonascens NBRC 14363. Lineage (GTDB taxonomy): Bacteria > Actinomycetota > Actinomycetes > Mycobacteriales > Mycobacteriaceae > Rhodococcus_F > Rhodococcus_F marinonascens. The sequence goes on along the minus strand of NZ_BCXB01000027.1, from coordinate 9,857 downwards.
CGCCCGGAGCCGTACGCGAGCAATGGAACGAGCTGGCAGAGGAGGTGCGCCAGCACCAGTTCCGTTACTACGTCCGCGACGCGCCCACCATCTCCGACGGAGGGTTCGACGCGCTGCTCGGTGAACTGAAGGACGTCGAGAACCGATACCCCGACCTGCGGACGCCAGATTCGCCGACGCAACTCGTCGGGGGCGGTTTCGCAACCGACTTCAGCTCCGCCGACCACCTCGAGCGGATGCTGAGCCTCGACAACGTCTTCGACGCAGACGAACTGAGGACCTGGATCGCCCGGGTCGAGCAGGAGACCGGACCCGAACTGCACTACCTGTGCGAGGTCAAGATCGACGGTGTCGCACTGAACCTGGTCTACGAGAACGGTCGCCTCGTGCGCGCCGCGACGCGCGGCGACGGGCGGACCGGCGAGGAAGTGACGCTCAACGCGCGGACAATCGACGACATTCCGGAGAAGCTCACCGGCACAGACGAATACCCGGTACCGGTGCTCCTCGAGGTGCGTGGTGAGGTGTTCTTCCGGCTCGAGGACTTCGCGGCACTCAATGCCGCGCTCGTCGAAGAAGGCAAGCCGCCGTTTGCGAATCCTCGGAACTCCGCCGCCGGGTCGCTGCGCCAGAAGAATCCGGCCGTCACGGCTCGCCGCCGCCTCGGGATGATCTGCCACGGACTCGGCCGGATCAACGGGTTCGAACCCGTTTCCCAATACGACGCGTACACCGCGCTCGCAGCGTGGGGACTGCCGGTGTCCACCCACACCGCGCGCGTCACCGGCGCGGCCGCCGTCGCGGAGAAGGTGCGGTACTGGGGCGAGCACCGCCACGACGTGGAACATGAGATCGACGGTTTGGTGGTGAAGGTTGACGAGACGTCCCTCCAACGCCGACTGGGCTCCACGTCGCGGGCACCGCGTTGGGCGATCGCTTACAAATACCCTCCGGAGGAAGCGACCACCAAGCTGCTCGACATCCGGGTCAATGTTGGGCGTACGGGCCGGGTCACCCCGTTCGCCTACATGGAGCCCGTCACGGTCGCAGGATCCACGGTCTCGCTTGCGACATTGCACAACGGATCCGAGGTCAGACGCAAGGGCGTGCTCATCGGCGACACCGTCGTACTCCGCAAGGCCGGCGACGTGATTCCCGAGGTTCTCGGGCCCGTGGTCGAGTCCCGAACCGGTGACGAGTACGAGTTCGTGATGCCGACGCACTGCCCGGAGTGTAATACGCTCCTGGCTCCCGCCAAGGAGGGGGACGCGGACATCCGCTGCCCCAATCAGCAGTACTGCCCCGCGCAACTGCGCGAGCGCGTGTTCCATGTCGCGGGCCGCGGCGCGTTCGATATCGAGGTGCTCGGCTACGAGGCGGCCGCGAGCTTGCTCGAGGCGCAGGCGATTGGAGACGAGGGTGACCTGTTCTCCCTCACGGAGGCCGATCTCCTGAAGACGACGCTCTTCCGCACCAAGGCAGGCGGGCTGTCGGCCAACGGTCGCCGACTGCTCGACAACCTCGATTCCGCCAGGGACAAACCGCTGTGGCGGGTGCTGGTCGCCCTGTCGATCCGCCATGTAGGTCCGACGGCGGCGCGCGCATTGGCGGGAGAATTCGGGTCGCTCGAGCGCATCCGCAGCAGTTCCGTCGAGGAACTCGCGGCGGTGGACGGGGTCGGCGGCACCATTGCCGCAGCCGTTGCCGAATGGTTCGGGGTCGATTGGCACCTGCGGATCGTGCAGAAGTGGTCGGCATCCGGTGTTCGCATGGAAGATCAACGGGACGAATCGATTCCGCGCACTCTCGAAGGCTTGTCCATCGTCGTCACAGGCTCTCTGGAGACGTTCTCGCGGGATCAGGCGAAGGAAGCGATCCTCATTAGGGGTGGCAAGGCGGCGGCTTCGGTATCGAAGAAGACGGCGTTCGTCGTGGTCGGGGAATCGCCGGGTTCGAAGCACGACAAGGCCGTCGAACTCGGGGTGCCGGTCCTGGACGAGGGGGGCTTTCGTCGACTGCTCACGAGCGGCCCGGAGGCGGTCGCAGACACGGAAGTGTGACCGGAACCTCGGGTCCGCAGTTTGGGCGGGTGAGCTGGTCCTGTCATAGTTCTGGCCATGATCGAAATTCGGAATGTGACCCCGGAGGACTACGAGGCCGTCGCCGACCTCACGGTGATCGCGTATGTGGGCGGCGGATTCGTCGAGGCGCACGATCCGTACACCGACCAACTCCGCGACACAGCCAAGCGTGCGGAGAAGGCGGACGTCAGAGTAGCCGTGCTGGAGGGCCAAATCGTGGGATCCGTGACGATCGCGGAGCCGGACTCGCCGTACGCCGAGGTGGCCGAACCAGGTGAGCTCGAATTCCGGATGCTCGCGGTGTCATCCGACGCCCAAGGGGCCGGGGTCGGCACCGCTCTGGTGCGTGACGTGCTACAGACGGCCTACGATCGCGGCGACCGTGCGGTCGTGATGTCCACCATGTCGGATATGGAGGCGGCCCGCCGCATCTACGACCGCAACGGATTCGTACCTGCACCCGATCGCGATTGGACACCGGTTCCAGGAGTCGAGCTGACCGTGCTGGTGTGTGAGATCGTCTGAGGTGCGTCGCGACGGGCCCGGTCAGCTGACGGACACTGATCAGCTCAGGACGGTCGCAATGATGCCGGCGAGATAGCCCAGCCGGGCGATTTCGGACGGGCGGAATTCCGGTCCACCGGGTCGTCCGAGCATCAGCACGCGGCCGGTCGTGCCGAGGGGAGCCGCGGCGAGCGTGGTGTCCATGTCACGCCACGATTGGGGCACCCAGTCGCCCTCGCCGTCGAGTACGGTGGGCTTCTCGAGCGGCATCCACGGGATGCCAGTGGCCTGGGTCTCCGGGGCTCCCGAGCTGCCGACCACGCGGTACACGCCGTGGGGGCCGAGATCGGCCACTGCGGACCAGCCGACCCGGAGTACACGCGCCGCACCGTCGACGAGGATCTGCAGACGATCGTCCGTGGCGGCGGCCACCTCGTCGATCAGTTCGAGCTCTCGGTGGGTGTCGAGGATTCCGGCGTAGGGGCGGATGGAGTCGACGCTGACGCCCGGCAGATTCTCGGCCGCGGTGATGAGAGTGTCGGGAAGAGCTCCCGGCTCGACGTCGACCACGAGGTCGTCGATGGCGAATCCGGCACCCCGTTCCACGACGTCGAACGACAGAATGTCAGCACCCACCGAGCCCAGCGCCACGGCGAGAGAGCCGAGGCTACCGGGTCGGTCGGGAAGCTGGACGCGAAGCAGATACGACACGTGCTTCCCTTTCGCCACGAGATGGACGCGGGCGTTCCCGCGGCCCCCGCTACTGACCATCTTTGCACTTGCGTTCATCGACTATGCGGTCTCCCCTTCGGCTTCGCCGGAGTGGTCGAGGTGATTCGCAGGTCGCGTGCGGTTCGAGTCCGTGCGGTTCGAGTCCGCGCTGGTCGAGCCACTGACCACCAGGTTGCGGCGCTGGCTGCACGACCGATCGGGCCACGCTCTAGGCTGAGGCGGTCATTGTGTACGTCCGAACCGAAGGAGTCCCGCGGTGCCTGCCATCTCCCGTGACGAGGTCGCGCACCTCGCGCGGCTGTCTCGACTCGCCCTGACCGACGCCGAACTCGACGAGTTCGCCGGACAGTTGGACTCGATTCTCAGCCACGTGAAGGTGGTCACCGAAGTGTCGGCCGAGGACGTTCCTCCGATGGCGAATACGAACGCAGTCACCAATGTGACCCGTCCCGACGTGATCGTTCCCGGTCTCACACACGAGCAGGCGCTGTCCGGCGCTCCCGCCGTGGAACAGGATCGCTTTGCCGTGCCGCAGATTCTGGGAGAGGGCGAATGAGCGCCGAACTGACCACCCTCGACGCAGCAGATCTCGCGTCGAAGATCCACCGCCGCGAGGTGTCGTCCGTCGAGGTCACCCAGGCGCATCTGGACCGGATCGCCGAAGTCGACGGTGAACTCGGCGCCTTCCTGCACGTCGCGGGCGAGCAGGCCCTCGTGTCGGCCAATGACGTGGACAGCGGCCTCGCCGCCGGTGACGACCCGGCCTCACCGCTGGCCGGCGTGCCGTTGGCGCTCAAGGACATCTTCACCACCACGGACATGCCCACCACGTGCGCCTCGAAGATTCTCGAGGGCTGGATCGCGCCGTACGACGCCACGCTCACCAGCAAGCTTCGCGCCGCTGGAATTCCGATCCTTGGCAAGACCAACCTCGACGAGTTCGCGATGGGATCGTCTACCGAGAACTCCGCATACGGTCCGACCCGCAATCCGTGGGACACCTCCCGTATTCCGGGTGGGTCGGGCGGTGGCAGCGCGGCGGCGCTCGCATCCAGGCAGGCTCCACTCGCGATCGGAACCGACACCGGCGGATCGATCCGTCAGCCCGCCGCCGTCACCGCGACAGTCGGCACCAAGCCGACCTACGGCACAGTCTCCCGTTTCGGTCTCGTCGCGTGCGCGTCCTCTCTCGATCAGGGTGGTCCTTGCGGCCGCACGGTCCTCGACACGGCGCTGCTGCACGAGGTCATTGCCGGTCACGACCCGCGCGACTCCACTTCCATCGACGCCCCGGTCCGCCCGGTGGTCGCAGCGGCGCGTGAGGGTGCCGGCGGGAACCTGAAGGGCGTGAAGGTGGGTGTGGTCAAGGAATTGCACTCCGACAGCTACCAGCGTGGTGTGATCTCGTCGTTCGACGCCGCCGTCGCCCAGCTCACAGAACTCGGCGCCGAAGTCACCGAGGTGTCGTGTCCGAACTTCGAGTACGCGCTCGCGTCGTATTACCTGATCCTGCCGAGTGAGGTGTCGTCCAACCTTGCCCGCTTCGACGCGATGCGCTACGGATTGCGGGTCGATGAGGGCGGCATGAGCGCCGACCAGGTGATGGCCGCGACGCGTGCCGCGGGCTTCGGCCCGGAGGTCAAGCGCCGCATCATGATCGGCACGTACGCGTTGTCCGCGGGCTACTACGACGCCTACTACGGTCAGGCTCTCAAGGTACGGACTCTCATTGCCCGCGACTTCGACAAGGCGTACGAGAAGGTGGACGTTCTGGTCTCGCCCACCAGTCCGTTCACCCCGTGGAAACTGGGGGAGAAGGTCGGCGATCCGCTCGCGATGTACCTCTCGGACCTGTGCACGCTGCCGACGAACCTGGCGGGCCACTGCGCGATATCGGTTCCATCGGGATTTTCCGCCGACGACGGTCTGCCGGTCGGTCTGCAGATCATGGCCCCCGCGTTGGCCGACGAGCGGTTGTACCGGGTCGGTGCCGCCTACGAGGCCGTTCGCGGTCCCATCGGGGCGCCGAGCTAGTCCGATCGGCTTGCCGAGTTAGGTGCAGTCAGGCAACGCAGTGCCCTGTTCGGTCCCGTACCGATGTCCGTGTCCGGCTGAGAAGTTCAACGCGGATATCAGGTCGACGCTCGTCTGTAGAAATGTGATGCCCGGAATCCACTGGGGTACCGGCGCATCCCGTCGTGCGAACGAGAGGTCGGGACGGTGCAGGATCAGGTCGGGGGACCACCACACCACTGGATCCGAGGTGTTCGCGAGGACCGTCGCACCGGCCGTCGAGACGGATCGGGCGGGTGGCCCCGCCCACAGGGCTCCGCACGCCTGTCGATTCCGCTGGCTGGGTTCCGCGAAAATGGCGCTACCGCCCACTGATCCGAGACTCTGGCCGTAGAGGTAGAGCGCAGGACGGAGTCTGTCAGCGGGTAGGTCGGCGATCCGGTCGGCGATGGCGTCAAACAGCGCCGCGGCCGATTCGTCTGCGGCGGAACGGGTGAATATGAATGTCATCCAACTCGGCAGGTGCGAGTACTGCATTCCGACGATCGCGACGTCCCCACCGAAGCGCTCCTCGAATCCGTCAGTGGCGTTCTCGTCAATCCATCCCGAACCGGTCGGGACGGTGACGACGATGGCTGACCGAGCAAATCCGCCGACCCGCTCGAGCTCCGACACTGCCAGTTCCGCACGCGATTCGACGTTCGATGCCGAGTTCATGCCGACATAGGTGCGAATGCTCGGCGACTGGTCACCGGCGGCCACGAACCGCCGACCCTGCCGCCCGAGCGACTCCCAGGTAATCGCGGAATCGGGGCCGCCGGACACGCCACCGGACATCGGCCGCTGCAGTGACACGTCGACGAAGGCGTCGGCGTCACTGTAGGACTGCGACGTCATCGCCCACAATGCGGGCCCCGCGACCAGTTGGAACCCGGTCACGAGAACGACTACCGTGGCGGCGCTGCCAATCCAGCCGAGGCGCCGGGCTACAGCGGCGGTGGCTCTTCCGATTCCGACGACGATCAGGAATGTCACTGTGGCACCGAGGAGTGTGCGCAGCCAGTACTCCGGACCGACGGCCGGCATGCCCATGGCTGCGCGCAACGAGTCCTGCCAGTGGTCGGCGAGCACCATCGTCCAGGTCACGGCGATCATGGATCCGATCAGGACCAGGAGTCGCACCGACTCGCGCGGAGTGTGGTGGTCACGCGAGTATTTGACGAGCCGCGCCAGTCGGCGGAGGACGATCACGATGCCGAGACCGGCGGCCGCGAGGGTGCCGCTGAACACGGCCTGGGTCAATACGTCACGGGGAAGAAGTGACGGAGCGAGCGACGTGAGCGCCAAGCCGGTGACGGCGATCGTGGAGGAGACGCGCGGGAGTGCGGAGATCGGAGTCGTCGTGGCAACTGCGCGACGCGACAGGAGCGGTGTGGCTCGCGGATGACTGTGTGCGGTGCTCGGTCCAGGGCCGAATAGAACGCTTGTGGTCATGTCATGGCCCCGGCGGGCCGTGGACGTCGGCGCAGTAGCCACGCCGCACCGGCCAGGAGCGCCGCTCCACCGCCGACAAGTCCGTAGCTCAGCCCTGATTCGGTGATCGGCGTCGAATAGCCTTGGCGCCAGCTATTTCCGGCGACGGCGGTGGTGGCGATGTTTGCCATCACGAAGCACTTCGTCCTGGCCTGCTCGCCGACGCGGGCCTCGCACGCCGCATGCATTCGCTGATCGAGTTGTGTGTCCAGGCTCTTGCGTGCCCATGGGCCCAGTTCTGCGCCGGATCGTGACGCGTAGCGCAGTAGGTCGTAGCCGAGGTCGTGTGCCTTGCAGGAGGTGTCGAACTCGATCGGCAGCGGCACGGGCGACGAGCACTCGCCGTCCGGGTTGACGAGTATTCCGTCGATTCGGAGCGGTGTGTACCCCATCACTGAGTCGAAGTGCGTGGGAATCGAGTGCGTGGCGAGATTATCGGTTGAGGTGAGCGCGCGCACTGCCGCCGACGCGGTGGCATCCTCGTGCAGAGGTGGGCTCGCAGCGCCGATGCCGGCGAATCCGGTCGTGGTCAGTAGTGCCGTCGCGGCGATTGCCACCGCGGTCCAAGTCGTCTTGCGTGTCCCCGTCGTTCGCATGACGACGACGTTATGAATATGGGTTGCGCAGTCACATCACACTGGAGTCCGGTTCGAAACCTCGCTTCGTGGTGCCAGCGGGCCGGCGGCCCATACCTGGGAGCTAGGTAGACATGGACCCGGGGTGTGAGGACATGCCGCGACGACAGTTTCTACTGTCAACAGTGTGGACATGAAGACGCGCACTCGGAGAGACGCAGTAGGTCAATGGTTGAACGTGGCAATTGTCGTGGTCACGGCGATTTTGTTCGCCGTGGCGTGGCCGACATTGCACTTGACCCATCAGGTCAGCCCTCCCATCCAACCGTTCGTCGCGGCACTTGCGGCGTTCCCGTTCCTGCTGATCCGGGCGAATCCGGCACTGGCCTGGGCTGTGTCCGCTGTGTCCGCTCTCGTGATTCCGCAGGTCTTCGCACTGCAGGAGGGTTACGACTATCCGTGGCAGGTAGTCCATATCCTGGTGATGCTCGCGTTGCTGGCCGCGGTCAGTGTGCGGGCGGCCCTTCCTGTCGTGGGTGTGGCGTGGATTTCCACCGTGTTGCTGTTCCTCGCCGACATGCCGGGTACCAGCGGCCGCGGATGGACCGTCGGTCTCACCGCGACCGTCGTCTTCTGTCTGCTTATCCGCTGGCTGCTGCTCTCGCGCCGGCAACTCGCGCAGCAGGAGGGACTGAGCGAATTCGAGCGCACTCGTCGGACGATCCTCGAGGAGAAGACACGCATCGCCCGTGATTTGCACGACGTTGTCGCGCACCACATGTCGATGGTCGTGGTCCAGGCGCAGAGCGCGCCGTACCGCATCGCCGGAATGTCGGACGAGACACGCGCGGAATTCGAATCGATCGGTGCCGCAGGACGCGCGGCCCTGAACGAGGTTCGCGGACTGCTCGGAGTTCTTCGTAGCGACGGTCAACTCGCCGAACTTGCGCCACAGCCCGGGGTCCAGCAGATCGGCGAGTTGCTCGAGGGCACTCGCAGGGCGGGTATCCCGGTTGTGTGGCACGTCGACGGAGAGCCGAGCCGACTGCCGGAGTCTGTCGGTCTCGTGATGTACCGGATTCTTCAGGAATCCCTGGCCAACGCGGCGAGGCACGCACCCGGTGCGGATGTTCTCGTTGACATCGCGTACTCGAGTCCCGCGACACTCTCCGTCGTGAACGGCTCGTCACCGCGAGCCGATTCTGTCCCAGCCGCGGAATCATCGGGCGGACAAGGGATCATCGGAATGCGTGAACGCGCGCACGCCGTCGGAGGCGTGTTCGCCGCCGGGCCGCGCGCCGACGGCGGGTTCGAGGTCACTGTGACGTTCATGTCCTCAGCGGTGTAGGCCGGCCGGTAGGTTGGCGCACAGGCCGGGCGGGGCCGGGGTCTTGGGTCTGGGTCTCGGTCCTTTCCGCAGGTACGGACTCGGTCACCCTGTCCTTGGCGGTGGTCAGTGATCTCTCCAACATCGCCAAACGATACGAGGGGATAGCTGAGAGGCTCGGTCTGGACGAACTTGCAGCAGTCAATGCCGACTTGGACGTCTTGGTCGATCGAATCTTGCGATCTTGGGTGATATCTCAGCTCGAGATGAAGGCCGGAGCAGACAGAGACAAGAACGATTTCCTTGTTGAGATGCTCATAGGCGACTATCTGGATCGGAAGCCGGTACCGGCCGACAAGTCCGATGAACTCGATTTGCTGTATATGAGATGGCTGACAGGTCGCGCGTCGGATGAGATCAGCCCACAGGTAGAACACCAGTTCGCCACACGGTGGCAGCAGGCCAAGAACAAGGAAAAGAAGCCGAGATGACGACCCACCTCTCCCCCTCTCTCAGTCAGAAGCTCGAGCGGATGCGCGACTTCTACCACCACCGCAACGAACCCCGGCTGTCGCTTCAAGCGGTGGCCACGATGGCCGGGAGGCATCTCTCCCGGCCGGTGCCTGCGGAATTGCTCGAGAAAGCGGCGTCCGGGGAGGTGCGTGAGCTGCCGCGAGACGTGGCCGATGCCCTGTGCGATGCGATGGGCACCGACCGGTCGTACCTTCAACCCGGATCCGGTCTCGATATCGACCTAGACCAGCGCCTACGCCTGTGGATCGAGATTCGGGACCGGGGCATCGACCATTTCGCGGCGCGCGCGACGAGCGTCACCCGAGACGAGCTCGAGGAGCTCATCGCTCACATCCAGACTATGCCGCTTGCCGCAGACGACAACGCGAAAGCTACACGCGGCTGAACTTCAGCCGTAGTCCCTTCGGCCGCAAGGTCAGTGTCTCCTCAACCGTGAGCTCGTAGCCGGGCTCCGGTTCGATGTCGAAGCGCTGCGCGAGAGTGGCGAGAGCCAAAGTCATCTCATGCAGCGCGAACTGGCGGCCGATGCACGATCGGATGCCGGTACCGAATGGCTTG
>NZ_BCXB01000026.1 GCF_001894885.1 Rhodococcus marinonascens NBRC 14363 | reverse complement strand
TATCCGGTCCTGGTGTGCTGACGGTGACCGAGCCCGCCGGTCCGGTCGATCCGTCCGAACCGGGCACCGGCAGCCTCAGTACGGGTTCCCTCGGAGGCTGATCGGTTCGCCGCCCGCCTCGGGGGTGAGAAGTGCACCCAGGCGCGGGCTGAGATTCGATGCCACCCCACCACGTCAGGAGAAATAGTGAAGCAAAGCGGAATGCGCAGGCTCACCGCTCCGATCAGTATCGGAGTTCTCGTCGGTGTCACCATGCTGAGTGGGATACCCGCTCAGGCAGAGACCACGACCACCACATTCAAGAACAGCTGCCTCGCCACACCGTCGGCAGTGGCAGGCCCGACCACAGAGTCGCAGACTGCCTCGGTCACAGTCGACGCACCGACGAGTGTCAATGCCGGTGAAGAGTTCGAGGTCACCCTCCAGCCGAGCCCCATCGGCTTCCCCAGCTCCGCTTCGGGAGCCAGTATCGAAAACGTGTCGCGGATCAAGATCGACATCGAGGTTCCCGACAACGCCACCCTGTTGGAGGCGGACGTGGTTCCCGCCACCTCGGTCGGGCTCAGTGGCACCGCTCCGAACGTTCTGCGGATCAACGGGAATGGTGACGTCGACTCGAACGGCGATTACCTGCGGCTCTCGGGCAACAATCGGACGATCGGCAACGGCCCCAACAGAAGCAAGAACAGCGAGGGCGGCATCAAGGTCAAAGCGACGGGCAAGGACGTCGATGGGACCAACAGCTCCAACGGTTACACCTACTTTCAGCTCCCGAAGGTCAAGCTGCGACTGAAGGCGGGGCCGTCCGGCACCGTAGAGGTGAAGCTGCGGACAGATGGCGATGCAGGCAAGTTTGGCAACGACAAGAACTTCCTGACGTTCCTTCCCAAGGCGAAACTGATCATCACCGCATGGGCACCAACCCAATGCACTCCGCGAAACAACCAGAACGCAGCGCTCAACGCGGGCGCCGGTCCGCTGGGCTCGGTGAATATCATCGCGCCCGATCAAGCGACCTGGACCAGCCTCTCCGGCCCCTCGGCGGCGCTGAACGGTGCGCCCGTCACGCTCACCGCGAACATCGACCCAGCCCCGGGCGGCGGAACCGTGCAATTCCGGGACGGTGTGACAGCGATCGGTGATCCCGTCGATGTCGTCGGCGGCGAGGCGTCCATCACCCATGCCTTCGACCTCAACGGCGACCATACGGTCACGGCGGAGTTCCTCGGAGCCGCCGGATATTCCGCTTCGACGTCCGAGCCACGGACGATCAACGTGAGTGCCTCCGAGGCGGACACCAGTATCGAGGTGAGCTCGCCGGTGAAGGCCCATGTCGGGGAGGACGTCAACCTGGCCGCGCAGATCACGCCGGCCGTCCAGGGCGGCACCGTGGAGTTCGAGGTCGACGGCCAGACGCTGACCGCTGAGGTCGGCACCGATGGCTCCGCGATCGCGCCGCACACGTTCACCGAGACCGGAACCCACCGGGTCGTCGCGCGTTTCTCCGGCACGGACGGTTTCGCCGGATCGGTTTCGCCGGCGTTCCCGGTCAGTGTCACCGACGCGCCGCCGGAGGATGTCTCCACCACAACCGCGCTCGATCCGGTCGGCACGGTGACCAAGGGCATCCCGGTGGTGCTGACGGCGAGGGTAGATCCGGCGAATGCGCACGGCAGAGTTGAGTTCAAGCTGGGCAACACTTCACTCGGTACTGTCGACGTGGTGAACGGCGTTGCGACGTTGCCGGCAACCTTCTACAACTCCGGGACCTACAGCGTCACAGCGGAGTTCGAGGGAGCTGCGGGCTTCGTCGACTCGGCTGCACCGCCGCGAGAACTGATCGTGCCCGGCCCGGTCGATCCCGTACCGACCGATCCGGGCGGCGGAAGCAGCAGTTCGGGCTTCGGGTCCTGATCGCTGCTGAGAAACGCTGAATGTGGGCGTCGCCGGAAGTCCGGCGGCGCCCACTTCGGTCAAAAGTCCACATATCCGGGCCCATGCTCATGCTCCCTCCGGTAACGTTTGATTACCGATCGTGCATCGCCTCCGACACGCAGCTTCTCGACAAGATCCTGGCGTTACCCGCTGGCGTCGTCACGATAGGGAACTCACGGCATGTGGTCACAAGAATGCGACCACTTGGATCGAGGAGAGGGGTTCGTGGGCGTGAAGAAGTCGTTTGTTGCGCTGGGAGCATGCGTCGCAGCTGTGTTCGGGTCGGTGGTATCGGTCGGTACGGCGCAAGCCGCACCGGCGTGCCCGGACCTCCACGTGGTCGCCATCCCGGGGACGTGGGAAACCTCGCCGGATTCGACGCCCCGGCCCGGCATGCTGTCCGCGGTGACGGATGGTCTGCCCTCTTCGGTGCAGGTCGACTACGTGACCTATGCGGCCACGGCGTTCCCGTGGGAGTCCGAGGTCTACGGCGGCTCCAAGCGCCAGGCCGTCGACAATGCGCGCTGGATCATCGAGGACGCCGCGACACGATGTGGCAACACCAATTTTGCAATTATCGGCTACAGCCAGGGTGCTGACGCGGCCGGTGATCTTGCCGCCGAGATCGGCACCGGACTCAGCGTTGTCCCACCGTCTCGAATCGCCGCAGTCGGACTGCTATCCGATCCGCGACGGTCGCCGACCGACGCCTTGGTCGGTCCGCCCGTCGCCGGCGGTGGCGCGGGTGGTCCGCGGATCGGTGGGTTCGGCTGGGTCAGCGAGAACACGCGCACCTTCTGCGCTTACGGCGATTTGTACTGCTCCACGGCCAAGGACGATTTCGTCACGCGTCTCGCGGGTTTTCTCGCGCAGACTTCGGATCCGATATTCGCCCTACTCGGCCAGTACCAGCAGGAAGCCCTCGCCATCTGGAACGACCTGATGGCGGCCGGAGGTATGCCAACGCTGATGGCCCAGTTGGACGAGGAATCGAACGAGACGCGCATCGACGAACTCGAGCACTTCTACAAATCGAATGCTCACCAGGACTACACGCGCTACGCGGTCGACTCCTCGGGAACACCAGCGACGACGTGGCTGCGGAACTGGCTGCGCGGCATGGCGTGAGTCGTGTGGAGGCTTTGAGGTCGTACCGACGGAGGTAGGGAATGCTGTCCCCATGAATGAATCCCCTGCCGCGGCCGGCTACGACGCCTTCGTGCCCGTCCGGTGGTCCGATATGGATGCCTTTGAGCACATCAATCATGCGCGGATGGTGACTCTGCTCGAAGAGGCCAGGATCGACTGGCTGATCAACGAGGGTCCGGAGAACTCGTCGCTCATCACGAGCAGTTTCATCGCCGACGTACACATCAAGTACCGGAGTCAGTTGCGCCATTCCGACAGCCCCCTGCGGATCACGATGTGGATCGCCAAGCTCCGGGCCGTCGATTTCACCATTGGCTACGAGGTCCGCAGCGCGGGGGCGGCACTCACCGACCCGCCCGCCGTCACGGGTACCACTCAGTTGGCCGTCGCGGATGTCGATGCTCAGCGTCTGCGACGCCTCACCGACACCGAACGCGAGTACCTCATCCGCTGGTCCTGCCCATGATGCGGCCCGCCGACTGATCAGTCGAGGTCGAATCGCGCGCCGATGCGCATAATTCCAGGCGCGAGACGGCTCAGTGCACGGCCGAACTTGGCGTCGGGGGTTGCGGGGACGACGGCCTTGTTCGACTTGACCGCCTTGACGATCTGCGTCGCCACCCGGTCCGGGGTGAATCCGCGCCTGCGGTAGAACTCGTCAGCCTTTGCCCGCTTCTCCGCCTGCTCTTCCGGCGTGGCATCGGCGATCCGGGTGGTATTGATGATGTTGGTGTGGACCAGTCCAGGGCAGATGGCGCTGACCCCGATGCCGTGGTCGACCAATTCGGCCCGGAGACAGTCCGAGAGCATGAACACTGCTGCTTTGCTCGTCGCGTACGCCGTCAGCTTCTTTTGCGGGGTGAAAGCCGCGGCCGACGACAGGTTCACGATGTGCCCACCGGTTCCGCGTGCGATCATCTGCTCGGAGAACGCCCGTGATCCGTACACGACGCCCCAGAAGTTCACGGCCATGACGTGTTCGAAATCTTCCTGCCGCGTCTTCGTGAACGTGCCCGAGTATCCGATGCCAGCGTTGTTGACAACGATATCGGGGGTGCCGTGCTCGGCCAGTACCTTCTTCGCGAAGCGCTGCACTTCAACCTCGGACGCGACGTCTACCTGGTACGCGCGGGAGCCGCCACGGACCATCACGTCGGGGTTGACCCGAGCCGAGTTCACGAGGTTCGCAGTGTGCTGCGCCGACTCGAGGTCGAGGTCGGCGATCACGACGACGGCACCCTCGGATGCGAACGCCAGCGCCGTCTGCCGCCCGATTCCGCTGCCGGCGCCGGTGACGACGACGAGCGTGCGGTCGAGATCCCGCAACCGGCGGTGCTTGCGCGCTCCGCGCCGCCATCTGCTGACTTCGTCGACAAGGCTCATGGGACCATACTGTCCCAGTACGGCTGTTTGTGTCTTGTGCGTGCGCAGCTTACCCGCGTTGTCGGCTGATCGATTCGGCTACGGGTTCCTTCCCTGAGCCAACTGTGCTTACGTGGTACGAGCCACATCGGGTGGCACTTCAGAAAGAGGAGTCGATGTCAGATCTGCATGTTGTCGCCACCATTCCCGCCAAGCCAGGGTCGGAGGACACCGTCCGCGACGGTTTGTCCTCGCTCGCCGCGGAGAGCCGCAAGGAGGAGGGGTGCGTCTCGTACGAGTTGTTCGAATCCGCGGCGCAGCCGGGCACCTTCGTTACCGTTGAAGTATGGGCGAGCCAGGCTGCAATCGATGCACATATGCAGTCGCCACACTTCCAGTCGGCCGTCGGCATCTTCGGTGAGCACCTCGCGGGTGCGCCGGCGATCCATCCCTTGAAGCCGGTTTCCTAGGGTCGCAATCCTTGAGGCATTCGGCGCGACGGGGCACGCTTCGGACGTCGGACCAGGCGCCTTTCCCCCGTGTAATTCCGTCTGCCCTCCTCGTGATCGAACCGATATATTCTCGGTTCTATGAGTTCCGTACTCGGTGTGTCGGTCGGTGCCAGCGCCGTGCGCTTGATGTCCCGGGGGCAGGGCGTCAATTCGCTGACCGTGGACGCAGCGCTCGACCCGCCGGAAGACCTGGCTGCCGAAAGCATCGGAACACTGCTCGCCGAGCGGGTGGGCGAAGAACGAGTCCAGACAATCGGCATTGCATACCAGGACGAGGCGCAGGCCGGTGCGGTACGGGCCGCTTTGGCGTGTCAACAGATCGACAACTACCGTCTGGTGCCCGAGGTGATTGCCGCATTGGGGAAACTGGACGTGTCGGGAGAACTCGGGGGCTATTCGACCCTGTTGTTCTACGACCTGGGTAGTTCCGGGCTGACCGTCACCGTGGTCGATCGATCCACCAGAATGGTGTTGAGCGCGGCACGCACGGACGAGATCAGCGGTGACCTCATCGACCACCTGATCCGCGACCGTCAACTTGCACTGCACCACATCGACCGGCCCGCCGACCAGGCTGCGGAACGGGCACTCGACACTCAGTGCCGGGAGG
Organism: Rhodococcus marinonascens NBRC 14363; assembly: GCF_001894885.1. Taxonomy (GTDB): domain Bacteria; phylum Actinomycetota; class Actinomycetes; order Mycobacteriales; family Mycobacteriaceae; genus Rhodococcus_F; species Rhodococcus_F marinonascens. The sequence goes on along the minus strand of NZ_BCXB01000026.1, from coordinate 55,811 downwards.
CCAAGGAGGGGCTGTCCACCGGCGGTACGGTGTGCATGCCCGGCGACGGCGGTCTACTGGTGCTCTCGCTTGACACTCTCGATTCGCTGATCGAAGGCGCCGTCGAGAAATCGATGCGCCTGGCCCGTAAAGTAATCGGTCGGTCGGGGCGCACGCCGCACGTCGCGGTGCTCATCGGCGGCGGCGCGCACATTCCCCTGGTCACCTCGGTGATGGAGTCGCTGCTCGACCTCCCGGTGATCGTGCCCGACCAACCCGAACTGGTGGCAGCCGAGGGTGCCGCACTGCTGGCCGAGTCGGTATCCGATCCCACACCGCGAACTCTCGCCGACGACTCTTCTGTACCGCCGATCGCCGAAACCACTACGAAGCCGTGGCGAAAGGGTCGAGTCCTCATCGGCGGCGGCCTGGCCGTCCTTGTGGTGGTGGGGTTGGGGCTGGGCGTCGGCGTAAAACTGAGTTCGGGGTCGCAAGACTCGCCGCAAGTCGGCGTAACCCAACCGGACACTTCGCCGCCGATTGCCGTGGTGCAGTCACCGGCAGTGCCGCCAGCGGCAGAGCAACCACAGGTGCTGTCACCGCCGGGGCCGTTGCCGCCGGAAACGGCCCCGGCGGCAACGGCTCGACCCTCGCCGTCGGCGCAGTCGGTGGCCCCGACTACAGGGGAGGCTGAAGGTCCCGCAGCACAGGACTCAATTCCGGGCCCGCCCGAGGAGGATGCGCAAGTCCCGCCACCCGAGCAGGAGCCGGCACCAGGACCGCTCATTCCCGGGTTGCCGGTGATCCCGTTGCCGGTGATCCCGTTGCCTGCGATCCAGCTTCCGCAATTCCCACCGCCCCCAGAGCTTCCCCTGGTACCGGGCCCATAGCTCGACTCGTGTGGCCACTGCGCTGCCTGCGCAACATGTCCACTGCGCAACATGTCCACTGCGCTACCGGCGCAGCATGTCCCGGATGTGGCCGGTCTCGTTGACGGACGCGACTTGGCGTTCGCGGGTTCGTGAAACGAGCACGCGAGTCAGCGACACGTACTCGATCGGGAACACCAGCGGACGTACTCACCAGGACTAGAGGCCCACTCGGACAGCCCGCTGCGCGTCACAATGTGAATCGCCAAGCACCGGGCCGTCGACTTCACCATTGGGTACGAGGTCCGGGGCGCGCCGGCTGCGCTCACGGACCCGCCTGCGGTCGGGGTACGGTCGGTTGTGTGTTGATCTGGTACGTCAGCTATGGATCGAACATGGCGACGTCGCGACTGGCGTGCTACCTGCAGGGCGGGTGCCCGGCGGGTGGTCGTCACACGAACCCGGGGGCGCGTGACCGGAGCGCGCCACGCGCGTCGATGCCGGTGGAGATACCCGGGTCGATCTTCTTCGCGGGGGTGTCGCGGGTGTGGGGTGGTGGTCGTGCTTTCTACGACCCCGACGCGCCGGGGACCGTGGCGGCCCGTGCCTTCCTCGTGACGCAGGAGCAGTTCGAGGACATCCGTGCGCAGGAGCCCGCGTGTGACGACCGCCTGGTCGTGCTCGGACACCGGGCGGGAGTGACGATGTGCACGTTCACTACTCGGGCGCGTGGCGACGTGGTGAGCCGTAATCCGCCGACGCAGGCGTATCTCGCGACGATCGCCGACGGGCTGCGGGAGGCACACGACTGGGACGACACGCAGGTGATGCAGTATCTGTCCCGGCTCCGGGCTTCGTAAGAGCCGCGCATGCAGCCCGTGGCTATGCTTTTTGTTGAACCGCCCACATCTGGTGGCTGTGTCGAGAGAGGGCGCCGATGTCTAATCTGCATGTCGTAGCGACTGTTCAAGCCAAGCCGGGCTCCGAGGATGTAGTGCGAAACGGATTCCCGCCACTGGTGGTGGCGACCCGTGAGGAGGAGGGCTGCGTATCTTACCAGATATTCGAATCCACCGTCTCCGCGGGAACCTTCGTCGTGGTCGAGGTGTGGAAGAGTCGGGAGGTCCTCGACGAGCACATGCAGACGCCGCACTTCCAACACTGGGTGAGCACCTTCCAGGAGCACCTCTCAGGCTCCCCGGTGATGCATACGCTGAAGCCGATCTCTGAATCCGCGTAGGTTGGATTCCGTGACCACACCACTGACCAGCATCACGCCCGACGGACCGGTCCGCGGGGGCGTCGTTGTCATCCAGGAGGCGTTCGGCGTCACCGAGCACATCACCGACGTCTGTCGTCGGTTCGCGGCGGCCGGATACCACGCTGTCGCACCGCACCTGTTCCATCGGAGCGGAGACCCGGTGGTGGCATACGACGACCTTGAAAAAGCCATGCCGTTGATGGGGAAGCTCGAGGCCACCGCTATCGACGAGGACGTCGACGCCGCACTCGAGGCGCTGTCGGCAGCCTCGATCGGTCCCCTCGACACGGCGATCGTGGGGTTCTGCATGGGTGGGACCGTCGCCTTCCACACCGCCGTGCGGCGTGAGCTCGGGGCGGCGGCCACGTTCTACGGTGGCGGCATCGCCCAGGGCCGCTTCGGTTATCCGGCGATGCTCGAGGTCGCGGCCGATGTGAAGACCCCGTGGCTGGGCTTGTTCGGCGACCGCGACAAGGGAATTCCCGTCGAGGAGGTCGAGGAGCTACGCAAGGCGGCGGCGAACGCGGCGGTGGCCACCGAAGTCGTGCGCTACCCCGGTGCCGACCACGGATTCCACTGCGACGACCGTCCGGCCGTGTTCAACCGCGACGCGGCGGCCGGAGCCTGGTCTCAGACCTTGGAGTGGTTCGGCGCCCGCCTCGGGCAGTCGTAGCGGCCGCCGCGCTACCGTTCCCGGCTCCCGAGCGGGATAGGCGGTCAGAACCGCCACCGGCGTCCGGAGAATCGCTGATGAACAACTCTCGAAAGTCCCCTTAGCGGCGCAGCATGTCTCGGATGTGGCCGGTCTCGTTGACGGACGCGACTCGGCGTTCGCCGGTGCGTGATACGAGCACGCGCGTGAGCGACACGTACTCGATCGGGAATACCAGCGGACGGTCGAGTCCGAGCAGTTCCTGCAGGTAAACGTTGATGACGCCGCCGTGCGCGAAGACCGCGACGGTGTCCTCGTGATCGGAGTCGTCGACGACTGCGCCAATCGCCTCGAACACCCGGGTCCGGAACGCCTCGGGATCGACGAAGTCCGGGAATTGTCCGGCGCGGATACGGGCGAACGCCTCGGGTACGCGGGCCTCGGCCTCGTGGAATGGGATGTAGACGCCTAGGCCGTAGTCGTATTCGGCGAGCCCGAGGTGTTCGACGACGGGAAGATTCAGCGCGCCGGCGAGGGGAGACGCAGTCTCGAGTGCCCGGCGCTGCGGGCTGCTCGCGATCCGTGCAATGCGATACGGGGCCAGCGCTGCGGGAAGGCGCGCGGACTGGGCGTGGCCTTCCTCGGTCAGCGCGGGGTCGGCGTGCCCGTCGGACGTGGTGACCAGTTCGGGCAGCGCGTGGCGGATCAGTAGCAGTTGCACGTCGAACACCATGCCACGACGAGCCGACGCGGCGCGCATCACCCCGACAACCCCCGTACCAGTGCTGCGACCTGGCCGGGTTGGTCGATCATGGCGTGATGTTTCGCTGGCCGGACCACCCGGAACTCGGCGCCGAGGAACTCCGCGAAGCGTCGTTGCATCCTGATCCACACCCACCCCCAGGGTGTGCGGACACCGGTGTCGGCGGCTGCGACGACGACCGGCGCGGTGAGCCTCGTCCCTTCGCGCAGGTCGACCAACTGGTGGACGAGTTCGGGATACGACGCGTTCTCCACGATCGCCGCCTCGAGGTAGGCGGGCTCGCGGACGATACGGTCGATCCATGCCTGCATGGGCGGTGGTATCCCGCCGGGTGGCGTCGAATGATTCAGTAGCCGTCGAACGGTCGGGCCCAGTGCGCGCTGGAAGCCAAGCAGGCTCGCGGTGCGAGCAACTCTCCGGCCGATATGGACCCTCCACCGCGTCGGCACCAGCGGCCGCCGCTGCTTCGATACCGTTGCGTCGAGCAACAGCACCGCCGAGGTCTGCCGGGGATACAGGCGTGCGAATGCCTCGGCATAGATCCCGCCGAGGGAGTGGCCTACGACGACCGCGGGTTCGGTGATGTCGAGTTCCGCGAGCACGTTGGTGATGCGCCGGGCCTCACCCCACGTGGACAGCAGTTCATACGACGCGGGACTCAAACCGTATCCGGGACGGTCGATCCGGACGACGCGGTGGTCTCCGGACAGTCGAGCGGCGACACCGTCCCAGTCGAACCAGTTGGCCCCCAGGCCGCCGTAGAGGACGACCGGTGGGCCCTCACCGTCGACCACCACATGCACCCCCACGACCAGTTTCCCTGGACGTTTCACGTGGAACCATCGCCCTCGAGGGTGTGGTGACGTCGGGACCTCATTGCCTGGGCTTGGCCAGGGGGAAGGCGAGGGTTTCGCGGATGCTGCCACCGGTGATGAGCATGACTACCCGATCCACGCCCATACCGAGTCCGCCGGTCGGAGGCATGGCATGTTCGAGGGCCTCCAGGAAATCCTCGTCGAGGTCCATCGCCTCTTCGTCACCGCCTGCGGCGAGCATCGACTGCTCGGTGAGCCGCCTCCGCTGATCCACCGGGTCCGTCAACTCGCTGTAGGCCGTGCCGAGTTCGACGCCCCACGCCACGAGGTCCCACTTGGCTGCGACCCCGGGAATCGTGGGGTGGGGGCGCGTCAGCGGCGACATCGAGGTCGGGAAGTTCGTGTAGAAGGTGGGGAACTCGGTGTAGTCCTCCACCAGATGCTCGTACATCTGCTGCGCGACCGCCCCGGAGTCCCAGGTGGACTGATACGGGATCTCGTGTTCGTCGCACAGACGTTGCAATTCATCGAGGGGAGTCGCGGGTGAGACATCGGCATCGACCTTCTCCGCAACGGCTTGGTGCATGGTCTTTACCGGCCACTCGCCGGAGATGTCCACCTCGACCAGGGCGCCGCCCGGTCCCGGCCGCTTGGCGATCTCGCGTCCATATGCGGCCCTTGCTGCCGCCTGAATGAGTTCTCGGCACAACACCATCATCTTTTCGTAGTCGCTGTGTGCCTCGTATGCCTCGAGGATCGTGAACTCCGGGTTGTGTTTGTAGTCGACGCCCTCGTTGCGGAAGACACGGCCGATCTCGAACACCTTCTCCATGCCCGCCACGCACAGTCGTTTGAGGTACAGCTCCGGTGCGATCCGCAGGTACAGGTCGAGGTTGTAGGCGTTGATGTGTGTCAGGAACGGTGCCGCGTTGGCGCCGCCGTGCACCTGCTGCAGGATCGGGGTCTCCACCTCGAGGAACCCGCTATTGCCGAGCGAGTCGCGCAGCGACTTCACGATTGCGCTGCGGGCCTCGAGGAGACGTCGGGCTTTGACGTTGATCGCGAGATCGATGTACCGCTGTCGCACGCGAGTCTCGGGGTCGGATAAGCCCCTCCACTTGTCGGGTAACGGGTGTAGGCACTTGCCGGTCATGCGCCACTCGTTCGCCAGCAGCGACAGCACGCCCCGGCGGCTGTATCCGATGACGCCGGCCACTGCGACCAAGTCGCCGAGGTCGAACTCCGCGGCGAACGCCCGGATGCGGTCGGTACCGACCCTCGCCCCGTCGACGAGAATCTGAATGTCTCCCGACCAGTCCCGAATCACTACGAACACGACACCGCCGTAGTCGCGGATCCGGAGCAAACGGCCGGCGATTCGAACCGTCGTGCCTTCCGGGGACTTCGCCGCTGCCGCCACCGAATGGGTGGGCGGATAGGCCACCGGGTAGGGATCGATTCCCTCCTCGGCCAGGGCTTCGAGTTTGTCGAGTCGCACGCGCACCTGCTCGGGGCGCTTCGGACCGGACGTCGTGGGCATGACCACTCCGCGCGGTGCGCTGCCATCCGCGCGCAGTCCCTCTGCCGCGACAAGTGCCGCGGGGACCGATGCGCGAGTGCCGGTGTGCGCGATGGCGTCCCGAGTTCCGGACCGGCCGAACCGCGGCAGGGTCACGAATCCTTCCGCGATGGCCGATGCGAATCCGACGCGCAGCAGTTCGCGGTTGTCCTCGAAGCACAGGTAGCGCGGCACCCATTCGGGCTGATACTTCACATTCGACCGGTACAGCGCTTCGAGCTGCCACCACCGGGAGAAGAAGACGAGGATCGACCGCCAGATCCGCAAGATGGGCCCCGCGCCGATTCGGGAACCTTCCGCGAACACCGAGCGGAACACCGCGAAGTTCAGCGACACCTTGGTGATGCCGAACTGCTCGGAGGTAGCGGCGAGTTCGGTCACCATCAGTTCGACCACACCGTTGGGTGATGTCGGTTTGCGGCGCATCAAATCGAGCGAGACACCCATCGGGCCCCAGGGGACCAGCGACAGGATGCCGACTATCTGGTCACACTCGTCGATCGCCTGCACCAACAGGCAGTCCCCGTCGAGGCGGTCGCCGAGGCGACCGAGAGCCATCGAGAAGCCGCGCTCGTTCTCGGTGTCGCGCCAGGCGTCCGCGAGCCGGATGGTCTGGGCCATCTCCTTGGCGGGCACGTCGCGATGCCGCCTGATGCGGACGATGATCCCCTGGCGCCGCACCCGGGTGACGGCCTGCCGCACCTGCCGCATGTCGCGTCCGTTGAGACTGAATTCGCGGGTGCGAAGGATGGCCTCGTCGCCGAGTTGGAGCACGGTGAGACCCGCCTTGTCGTAGGCGGTGGCACCGGCTTCACCGGCGCCCATCACGGCGGTGGCCCAACCGTATCGGGAGGCGAGCGCCTGCCAGGCCGCGATCGCGTGGGGCCAAGCCTCCGGGTCGCCGATCGGATCGCCGCCGGCGAGGCAGACACCGATCTCGACGCGGTAGGTGATGGCCGCCTTCCCGCTGGGCGCAAAGACGACGGCCTTGTCGCGGCGAGTGGAGAAGTAGCCGAGAGAGTCGTCGGCACCGTACTGCTGCAGGAGTCCGCGCAGCGCCGACTCGTCGTTTCCGGTGAGTGCGTTGTGGGAGCGTTGGGCCCGGAACAGGGTGATAACGGCAGCGAGGAGCGCAACCGCGCCGAACAGGCCGAGCAGCGTGTTGACGAAGCCGTGCGGTCGGCCGGTGAACTGTGCGTTGTCGATCGAGGCCAGTGCGGTGACCCGGTTGAACGCCCACAGGAAACGTTCGCCGGAGTCGAGCGTGCCTGGGAACAGTTCGACGAGCCCCCAGCCGACGACGGTACCCACCACGAGACCGACCAGCAGCACCCCGAGCGCCTTCCAACCGGCGCCGCGGCGGACGCGGGTGTAGAAGTCTGGCCGCGCGGAGACGAGGACTCCGATGATCGCCAATTGCACGGCAGCCGCGACGGCAGCGTTCGGGTTGCGGTCGACGATCGCCACGCCGATGTTGAGCGCCATGAAGAGCACCAGATACGCCGTGAGCAGCCACCACGCGATGCGTTTGCGGCTGGCCAGCGCCGCCGCGAGCAGTCCGACCACCAGCGCCCAAGACAGGCTCGTGTCCGGAGCGTCGAAGTAGTAGGTGTCGACGTAGTCCCGCGGACCATTGACGTAGTAGCGCAGGACGGGGGAGACGCTCCACAGGAACACCAGCACCGAGAAGACGCCCAGGGTCAGCCCCGCAATGTGCGGAACCTGGTGGAGGCGTCCGTTCTTCGAGCTCGGAATGGGCCGGGCCTGCGGTTCGATGTGGACGGCCTCGAACTCGCGGTCTGTCTCGGTGCTAGCTGCCATCGAGTGTTTCCTTCCGGCGAGATGTGAACCGATCACTGGGCTAATTTACAGTTTCCAGTGTGAGCCGTGAGGATGCGATTTGGGTGGAGAGGGAAGATAGAGGCATGTCCGACACCCATGACACCGTGCCGATCCGCGACGAATCCATCCGTCTCGGCCAGTTCCTCAAACTCGCCAACCTCATCGAATCGGGGGCCGAGGCGAAAGAGGTGATCGCCGACGGCCTGGTGTCGGTGAACGATGAGGTCGAGGTACGGCGGGGCCGGCAGCTACGGGACGGCGACGTCGTGGAGATCGGCGGGATGACTGCGCGGGTGAGTTCTCAGCTTTGACGGTCGGCGGTCGCGAATCGCTGTAGGAACAGCGCTTCGGCGACCGCGAGGTTCTCGATCTCGCTCGGGTCGACACTTTCGTTGGGCGCGTGGATGAGGCACCGTGGTTCCTCCACCCCGATCAGGGCGATCTCCGCGTTCGGCACCACGGCGGACAAGGCGTTGCACAGCGGGATCGATCCGCCGTGCCCGACGCTGCCAAGTTTCTTCCCGAACGCATCCTCCATTGCCGTGCGGAGGGCGGCATAGCCGCGACCGTCCGTGGTGGCCCGAAACGGCGACCCGATCGCCTCGCGTTCCACCGTCACCCGCGCCCCCCACGGCGCGGCATTCTCGAGATGCGCCGCAAGCGCGTCCTGCGCCTTCCGCGGATCCATGCCGGGCGGCACACGAAGATTCAGGCGAGCCGACGCGCGTGGTTGGATGGAGGCCGCGGATCCGACGACCGGCGGGCAGTCCATGCCGAGAATCGTCAGGGTCGGCCGTGCCCACACGGTGTCAGCGACAGACCCCGAACCGGCCAGTCCGACGCCGTCCAGAACGCCTGCGTCGGTCCGGAACTGGGCCTCGGGGTAGTCCACCCCCGTCCACGTCTGGTCGCACTCCAAGCCGTCGACGACGGTGTCGCCGTCCGCGTCCCGCAGGGTGGCGAGCATCTGCACCAGCGCCGCGAGCGCGTCCGGGGCGGGCCCACCGAACATGCCGGAGTGTACCTCCCCGGCAAGGGTCTCGACGTGCACCACGACGTTCGCGATGCCGCGCAGCGTGGTGGTAACGGTCGGGCTCCCGACCTCAGCGTTTCCGGTATCGCCGACAAGGATCATGTCGGCGTCGAACAGTTCCGGCCTGGCCTCGACGAGGTTCTCCAGACCGCCGGTGCCCATTTCCTCGGATCCTTCGGCGACGATCCTGATGCCGACGGGTAGCGGTGTGCCGAGCGCACGCAACGCCAGCAGGTGCATCACGACGTTGCCCTTGCAGTCGGCCGCGCCGCGGCCGTACCAGCGTCCGTCTCGTTCAGTGAGAGTGAAAGGATCTGTGTGCCAGAGCTTCTCGTCGCCGGGAGGCTGAATATCGTAGTGGCAGTAGAGTAGAACCGTGGGTGCCCCCTCGGGTCCGGGCTGGTACCCGATCACCGCGTGTGAACCGTCGGAGGTCTCGAGCAGGTCGACCTGTCCGATTCCGGCGGCGATGAACGCGTCCTTCACCCATTCGGCCGCGCGAGTACATTCCTCCGGCGGGAACTGTCGCGGATCGGCCACCGAACGCATGCCGACCAGCGTGGCGAGTTCCTCACGCGCCGTGGGCATCTGTTCGGCCACTCTGGACCGGATTGCGTCCGACATCATCTCCTCCTCGAAAGCCACGACGGGCTGCGTCGATTGTCCTCCATCAATTTCGGATAAGCCACAGCGCACCGGCGAATCAGCGGACGACGACGCCGTCCTGGTCGCTGAAGACAGTCTCGCCGGGGTTGAACGTCACTCCACCGATCTCGATCGGCACGTTCTTCTCGCCCGCCCCGGTCTGCGTGCTCTTACGGGGATTCGTGCCCAATGCCTTGATGCCGATGTCGAGGGTCTTCAGGATCGCCGAGTCGCGGACGGCGCCGTTGACGATCACCCCGGCCCAGCCGTTGTCGACGCCGCGCCCGGCGATGATGTCTCCGACCAGTGCAGTGTGGATGCCGGCGTCACCGTCGACCACGAGGACGCCGCCGTCGCCGGGCTCGCTCAGGGTCTGCTTGACCAGCAGGTTGTCCTGGAAACACTTGATGGTGGTGACGGGGCCGGAGAACACCTCACGTCCGCCGTACTGGATGAGCTGCGTATCGCAGCTCCGAATCTCGGGTCCGATCTCGTCTGCCAGGTCAGCGGTTGCTACGGGTTCAGTCATACGGAACAGGGTAGAGGTGAGGATTCTGGGAGAAGAGCAGTGATCGAACTTGTGGAGAACTCTCGGGCTGGTGGCGTCATGGGGAACACATCGACATCACGCCACAAGCGCCAATCAGCGGGCCACCCACTCCCATATCGGAGGTCACCCGAAAACACCCAATCCACAATCCTTGACGATTCCTCACGTCCTCACGGTCTTGGCCGATTCTGCATGCGCTTCCGGGAATTCCCCGCTGAGCTGGACGGATGCCTCCTCTCTGCCCGACATCCGATATCTCGTTATGCTCGGAAGCTACATCACAGCTCAACCACAGCGCTCATGTGTGAGGCTCTCGAATTTCGAGGTATCAGTGCGCGGGAGACCGGACCTAGACGGCAATTGAGGACGAAGGAAGCCACGCAATGAGCACTCTCGAAGGCAAGGTCGCACTCATCACCGGTGGTGCCCGCGGTCAAGGTAGAAGCCACGCCAGGACGCTTGCCCAGGCCGGCGCCGATGTGATCGTCATCGACATCTGCGCCGATCTGGCCACCGTGCCCTATCGGCTCGCCAGCGAGGCTGAACTGGCGGAGACGGCCGGTGAGGTGCAGGCGAGCGGCCGCAAGTGTGTCACCAAGATTGCGGACGTCCGAGACAGCGCCGCAGTGGTGACTGCTGTCGATGAGGCCGTCGCCGAGCTGGGCCGACTCGACATCGTCGTTGCGAATGCCGGCGTGCTCTCGTGGGGACCCGTCGACTGCACACCCCAGCAGGTCTTTGACGACACGATCGCCGTCAATCTGATCGGTGTGTGGAACACCTTCGAAGCTACGGTTCCTCATATCCTCGAGCACGGTGACGGTGGATGCATCGTGGTGATCGGATCGACCAACAGCAATTCGGCCAAAACTCTGGAGGTCTCGACTGCGGCGCGCGCCTACGTCGCGAGCAAGCACGGCGTCATCGGTTTGATGCGCAGCTACGCGCTGCAACTCAGCCCGTTGGGTATCCGCGTCAACGCCGTCGAACCATGCGGTGTCGACACTATGATGCTCACCAATGACGCTGCCCAAAGGATCATTGAGCAGGGGGGGCCGTATGACATGTTGAACCCTATGGGCATGGAGAGGATCGAACCGGAGGATGTCAGTGCGGCAATCGAGTTCCTGGTCTCCGACAGAGCGCGCTACATCACCGGAATCGAATTCCCGGTCGACGCAGGATTCGGCGTGAAGTAGGCGCTAGGGTCTGCACCAGACATCGATTTCGGCCGCGCACCGCGTATCTACCGCGCCGAAACAGGCCCCGAGCGATCGGTCGATATCAGCCCATTCAGACGACGCCCAAGTCTTCCTGGCAAGGCCTCGTCCACAACTGTCGAAATTATTCTGGGAGGATGCGGGCCATGACTATTGCAGTGACTGGAGCCACCGGCTCGATCGGCGGCAAGGTACTCGAGAGGTTGGGCGGGGGCGCCGGTATCCGCCTGATCGGGCGAAACACGCAGCGCCTCGAGCCGCTGGCCGAGCACTTCGACTCCGCGTTCGCCGTGGCTACATACGCCGACGAAACCGCGATGACCGCCGCGTTGGACGGTGTCCGATTGCTGTTCCTCGTTTCCGGACAGGTGAGCGCCACCCGACGAGAAGAGCACGCCGCAGTGATCGACGCAGCCTGCGCCGCCGGGGTAGATCGGATCGTCTATCTGTCGTTTCTTGACGCGGTGCCCGACTGCACGTTCACGTTCGGGCGTGACCACTACTTCGCGGAACAGCACATCCGACAAAGCGGGCTGAAGTTCACATTCCTGCAGGACAGCTGGTATCAGTCGATGATCCCGATGATGGTGGACGATCAGGGCGTCATCCGCGGCCCTGCTGGTGACGGCAGGGTTTCCGCCGTGGCGCCCGACGACGTCGCCGATGCCGTAGCGGCGGTCCTCACGACCGGGAACGGCGACCACGATGGCGCGACCTACCGGTTGACCGGACCGGAAGCGTTCACCCTTGCTGATGCTGCCGAGACGATGACGACTGTGACCGGCCGGTCGGTGCGGTTCGAGAACGAGACCCTCGACGAGGCGTACGCCTCCCGCGCGCACCACGGGGCGCCGGACTTCGAGGTCGCAGGCTGGGTGACCTCGTACGCAGCGATCGCGGCGGGCGAGTTGTCGCCGGTGACCGGCGATGTCGAGACTCTCATTGGTCGACCGCCGCAGGCATTTGCCGACTATCTCGAGTCTGCGATGAAGACGGTGCGGTCAGCTGCTTCCCGAAAACGGTGACGGGACGACGTCGAACTCCATCGTCGCCTCGGCCGGGGTGCCGTTCGGGGGGTCGAACGTGAACACGGCGGTGTACCGGCCGGCCTCGTGGGTTCTGGTTGCCACCGTCCCGAGACCGAAAGTCAGCGGGATGGTCCGCGTATTCACATCGCCGTCAGGTTCGGTGATCTCGAGAAGGACAGGCGACGTTCCATCCCCGCTCGCTGGGGTGGGAGTGACCAGCGCGCCGAGCGTCACCAGATTGTTCGCGTAGACAGTTCCGATCAGCGGGGTCGGGTTGATCTGATAGATGGTTGAAGCGGTTGCGACGGGTGCGAGAGCAAGAGATGCGGCTCCAGCCAGCGCGGCAACGGCCAAGGTCCCTCGAGTGAAGTTCACGCGTAATCCCTTCCGTTCGACGGTCTTTTCGCGCAGCAACGTTACGGCAAGCTGGGCGCATTGCCGTTGCCATTCCTCGTGTGTTCGAGAACGATTCGAGCACAACTCTTTCCGCCGATGGGGACGTCAAAGCGGTTCAGGATGAGGTGTTCTCCGGCGCGACCGTACCGGTGGTGTGCTTCACCGGGCAGGTTTTGGGGAAGGTGCCCAGTTTTTCCACCTCGTACCCGGCCGGGTAGCTGCGAATGTTGGGTAGGTCGCGGGCGAACTTGGGCTCGGTCCGCACCGGGTAGAAGCGAACGAGTCGTGCACGCGCCTTCAGTGCGCCGCGGGCCAGACGCCGCACGAGAGGTGAGGGGCGGGCGTAGGCGAATGCGTCGAGGAGCGGATCGTCCATGATTGCCCAGGAGAATCGCTTGATCAGGGCCGCGGGTGCGAGGTTGTTGGGCGGGAAGGTGCAGAGAAGATCGAGGGTGGAGTCTGCGACGGCGCGGGCGCCCTCGTCGAAGAGGAAGTGGTCGCGCTCGTAGTCGTCCAGGAACTGTTCGAACGCCTCGAAAGTTTCGGGGATCTGTTTGATTCCCATGAGGGCGCCCAGAGTCCGGTAGTAATTCGTGGATCCGATGATCTCGTTGCGGGTGAGTTTGCGCCAGCCGAAGTCGTCGATCCAGCGGACGGGTGTGACAACGAACGTCGACAGGACATATCGCATGTCGTCATCGGAGATCTTGTAGGAGCCGTGCATCTGGTTCATTCGACGGATCCCGGCCCGGCCACGGTCGCTGTGCATGCCGTGTTCGAGGACGGCGTCGAGGATCAGCCCGGTGTCGTCATAGCGCTTCTGCACGCGTTCGGTGAACTCACCGGTCTCGAACAACAGGTGCCCGATGCTGGGTACGGCATACGTCCTGAACAGTGCGAAGCTGAGAGCCTGGTTGATGTCCCAGGGAAACTCCTGCGTGGCAAGAATGCGGGAGATCTCTTCGTGCTGCGTCTCGGGATCGAGTTGATCGGTCCGGCGACGAAGATCGAAGCGTTTCATGAGCTCGACTTCCAGCAGCGGCGATTGCAAGCAGGCAATTCAGCGATTCTTTCAGACAATTCGACTGTATCGCCCGTCGCACCGCGATGCCAGAGTGCGGCGCTATTCCAGGGTGCGGCGCTATTCCAGGGTGCGGCCGTGACGCTTCTCGTAGTCCTCGCGGGTGCGGTTCGCGCGGCGTGTCGCCTTCTCGTTCAGGAGCCCCGGATCGAGACCGTGAATGAGCAAGCGGTGACGCCGGTAGTTGTTCATCAGAGCGACCGCGAAGTAAAGAAGCGGGATCAGCAGCAGGGCCATCATCGCCAGCGGAATCCACACCGGACCTGGGATGAGTAGAAACAGCAGCAGCACCACAACGACGGGAAGCATGAACCGCGTGACATACCGCACCGAGGCGCCAGGTCCGACCAGGTCGTTGCGGACCCAATCCTGCATCGAGTCGGGTAGAGTGCGACCGAACAAGTATCCGACGTACTGGCTGAGGCTGGGACGCTGCAACGTGGACATAGGTTCAGGATAGTCCCGACATGCGGACCGGAGGCCGGTGAGGGTGTGTCATATAGTTCACTCCGCCCTGTGCCGGCGCATACTTTGGGAGACCACAGGCCAACGCGCGCAATGACATCAGATCGACCAGGCGAGCGGTCGGTGATGCGATGCAGATCGGGACGAATTGTGACACGGGATGAACTCATGGCAGAGGCATGCCGACTGGCCGAGGAATCGGTCAGGAACGATTGGGGCGGGCCGTTCGGCGCGGTGATCGCGAGGGGCGGCGAAATCGTGGCGCGTGGCCAGAACCGCGTCCTGCTGACCGGCGACATCACCGCACATGCGGAGATCGAAACGATCCGAAAAGCGGTGCAGGTGTTGAATTCGGAGGCGCCGTCGATTGCGAAGAACCGTCGCCGCGATTCGACGCTCGAGTTGGTTCCGCGCCCGGAGGGATCGGCAGACAAGGTCCCGGAGCGCGCGAAGATGTTGATGGGCATGGAAATCTACATCAGCGGCGCACCTTGCCCGATGTGTATGAGCGCCATCTACTGGGCGAGGCTCGAGGCGGTACATTTCTCCAGCGATCTCGAGGCCACCAGCGCGATCGGGTTCGACGACGCGTTCCAGTACGAAGACTTCAACCGGCCGTTCGAAGAGCGCCGCATCAAGATCGAGCAATTCCGGCCGGACCTCGGAGCCGAGGTCTACGACGTGTGGCTGGCGAAGTCCGACCGGCATCCGTACTGACCCGGCGAACGGGTTATTGCTGCTTCGCGTTGGCGACGATGACGTCCCGCACGTACTGGGCGAGCCCCTGGGCAACCTCGTCGTAGTGCCTTCGAAAGCGGTCGTCGGCGACGTACATCTCGGCGACGTTCACCTGCATCGCGTGGTCACAGTCGTAGAACTTCGAGACCCAGGCGCGATGTTCCTCAGCGAGCGCGTTCGCCCGATCGGACCCAGGTTCGGCGCCCTCACCCATTGCTTGCGCAAGCCTCGCCTCGAGTGCGTCTGTCTCGGCCTTGATTCGCTGCCAGTCCTGCTTCTTCAGCTTCGCGGTGCGCTGCTGTGACTGCTTCCAGGCGGTGCTGTCGCCCCAGCGCTCCTCGGCCTCGGCTGCGTACTCCTCGCTGCGCCAGTTGTCGCCGAAGATCTCGTGCTGCTCTTCGGGGGTGAGCGCAATGTCCATGCTTTTTGCCTCCATCATCTTCTCCACGGCTGCAGCCATCTGGTGTAAGCGATCGATGCGTTCACCCAGCAACGCGTGCTGTCGCCGCAGATGCGCGAGTGCATCCACGTCGGGGTCGTCGAGGAGGGCTGTGATCTCCTCGAGAGGGAAACCCAACTCCCGGTACATCAACACTCGGTGCAGCCGTTCCACGTCTGCATCCGAATAACTGCGGTACCCACTGGGTCTGCGGCCGGACGGCGTCACCAGACCGATCTCGTCGTAGTGGTGCAGAGTGCGCACGCTCACTCCGACCAGCCTGGCAACGACGCCTACCGTGTGTTTCTCGCTCACATTCTCTAGCGTGCAGCCTTACCTCGCGTGAGGGTCAAATCAGATGTAGAGATCCGCGAGTGCGTCGGAGAAATTTGTCATCACGACCTTGCGTTTGAGTTTCATGCTCGGTGTGATCTCGCCGTTCTCGATGGTCAGTTCCCGTTCGAGGATGTGGAACTTCTTGATCTGCTCCCACCGGTTCAGGTTGGCATTGAGTTCCTCGACGTAGCCGCCGATCAAGTTACGGGTCTGCTGAGCGTCGGCGATTTCGGCGAGCGACTTGTCGCCCATCTGGTGCTGTTTCGCCCATTCGCCGATGGATTCGGCGTCGAGGGAGATCAGGGCTACGCAGTACGACTTCCCTTCGCCGTCGACGATGATCTCGCCGACGTACGGGCAGATGCCCTTGAATGTGGCCGCGACCGCGGACGGCGCGACGTACTTGCCGTTGGACGTCTTGAACATGTCCTTCTTGCGATCGGTGATTCGTAGGTAGCCTTTGTCGTCGACCTTCCCGATGTCGCCGGTGTGGAACCAGCCGTCCTCGGTGAGCGCCTCGGCCGTGGCTTCAGGATTCTCGTGATACCCACCCATGACGCCCGGACCCTTGATGAGGACCTCGCCGTCGTCGGCGATCTGGAGCTCGGTGCCGGGGACGGGCCAGCCGACAGTGCCGAACTGGTACGCGGACGGGCGGTTGACGAACGTCGCGGCACTGGTCTCGGACAGTCCGTAGCCCTCCAGGACGACGATGCCGACAGCGTCGAACCATTGCGCGACATCACGATTGAGTGCCGCCGAACCGGAGATGAAGAACTTCAGGCGCCCGCCGAAGCGATCTCGGATGGTGCTGTACACCAGTCGGTCGGCCACGGCGTGCTGGATCGAATCCAGGGTGGACGGCTTCTTGCCCGCCTGTTTCGCCCTCGACACCGCGAGTCCGACACCGATCGCCCAGTCGAAGATCTTCTCCTTCAGTCCACCCTCCTCACGCACCGTCGAGATGATGCGCGCGTAGGCCTTCTCGAAGATCCGGGGAGCCGCGCCCATGAACGTGGGTCGCACCACAGCGAGATTCTCGACGATCTTGTCGACGCGGCCGTCGATCGCGGTCGCGAAACCGATCTGCAGGGGGAGGGTGAGCAAGAGCTTTCCGAACACGTGGGACAAAGGGAGCCAGAGGTATTGAAGGTCGTCGGCGTCGAGAATGCCGGTGGAGTCGACCGCCGCGACCTCGTACGTCCACGCGGAGTGCGACAGGCGCACTCCTTTCGGTCTGCCCGTGGTCCCCGAGGTGTAGATCAGGGTGGCCAGGTCGTCCGGCTTGATCGCCTCGATCCGCTGGTGCACGGCTTCGGGTGTCCGGGCGAGTAGTTCGGCACCGAGGTCGTGCAATTGCTCGAAGGCGATGACCCAGCCGTCGTCGTTGGCGCCGGGGCTGCCGTCAATTAGCACGACCTTCTCGACATGGCCGAGTTCATCTCGCCGCTCCCGCAGCTTGGCCAGTTGAGTCGGATCCTCCGCGAAGACGATGCGGCTGCCGGAGTTGGCGACGATGTAGGCGACGTCGTCGGCCTTGGTGGTCGGATACACCGTAGTGGTGGCCGCGCCGGCGCACATCACCGCCAGATCAGCCAGTGCCCATTCGTACCGGGTGGACGAAGCCAGCGCCACCCGTTGCTCGGCCTGCACGCCGAGTCCGATGAGTCCGGCGGCGAGGTTGAGCACCCGTTCGCCTGTCTCGGACCACGTGATGCTGTTCCACCGGCTCGGGTTCCGGGGGTCGACGTAGCGGAACGCTTCACGGCCCGGTGACTGCGCCACCCGATCCACGAACAATGCGGCTACCGACGGGGCCCGGTTCTCGATCCTGGACCAGTCCACAACCTCTTCCGACGCGCGCTGTGCTGTCATGCGTCGATCTTAGGAAGCGGCGCCGCCCGGCGGAGCGGTTTCGCAAGGCGGCCTCGAAAGTCCGGTGGTGTTCTCCGCGACGGCCGTCTGATTGCTTGACTTCGGGTCGCGGTGGCCAGCGCACGGGTCCCCTGTTGTAGTGCTCGGCGACCATCGTGAGCACTCATTCAGAGCGGAGATCGAGCCTGTTGAGGTAGTGAGCGCCGTCGTCGATCGGATTGTCCGGCGGAAGGAACCCCTCGCCGACCCACCCCTACTCTCGTCGCCGACCGAGCACCGCACCTGCGCTGCGCTCCGTTCCCGGTCCAGAACGACTCGGCACGGGATACGAGTGGCATTCTGGCCGTGAGGAGTTCGGCGGATCTGGAGTCGCGATCAGAATCTTGCTGTTAACCTCCGATCGGCTGGTGGTCGGATCCGGGGCGCCGGTTTTCCCACTGAAAGGTTGATCCGTTTTGTTCCTCTGAGGCAGGAGAAAAATGTGAATCGCCGCAGTAGTTTTCGCAGTTGTCCCAGGGTCGGCGCGCGCAGCCAACGTGTCATGCTGAGGATGACAGCCGCTTTCACGATGGTGCTCGGCATGGCCGGAATGGGGGCGGCGGCCGCGGCGGCAGATTCCGTCATCGCTACCGTTCCGGTCGGAGACAGCCCATCCTGGGTGGCGGTCACCCCGGACGGGTCCCACGCCTACGTCACCAACGCTCTTGGCGATTCGGTGTCGGTGATCGAGACGACCGGGAACACCGTGGCCACGACCGTTCCGGTCGGGGGCTTCCCGGTCGGGGTGGCGGTCACACCGGACGGGTCCCGCGCCTACGTCACCAACTTTGACGGCGGTTCCGTGTCGGTGATCGAGACGACCGGGAACACCGTGGCCACGACCGTTCCGGTCGGGGACGGCCCGCGTGGGGTGGCGGTCACCCCGGACGGGTCCCGCGCCTACGTCACCAACTCTCGTGACAATTCGGTGTCGGTGATCGAGACGACCGGGAACACCGTGGCCACGACCATTCCGGTCGGGGAGAGCCCGCGCGGGGTGGCGGTCACCCGGGACGGGTCCCGCGCCTATGTCGCCAACGGTGTCGGCCGTTCGGTGTCGGTGATCGAGACGACCGGGAACACCGTGGCCACGACCGTTCCGGTCGGCAACTATCCGACCGGGGTGGCGATCACGCCGGACGGGTCCCGCGCCTACGTCACCAACTTTGGCGGCGGTTCGGTGTCGGTGATCGACACCGCCGGGAAGACCGTGGCCACGACTGTTCCTGTCGGGAACGGTCCGTTCGCGGTGGCGGTCACCCCGGACGGGTCGCACGCCTACGTCGCCAACTTTGACGACGATACGGTGTCGGCGATCGCCATCGACCGGTGCACCGGATCTCTGTGCTTCGATTTCGGTTCGTTGACCGGCAGCGGTTCGGGCCCAGGCAGCGCCTTCAGCTGACACCCGCACTGGAGAGGTAGCACGCCGCCTCACCGTATGGGGGGCACTGTACGGCGGTTCGCGTGCTCGGTCGTGCATCGTATGGTCTTGTGGCCGTGAGTGCTTCGGCGAGTCCTGGGCCGAAATCGGGATTTCGGTTGTTAGTCTCTCCTGGGCTGGTGTTCGGGATTCGGACGTCGGCCATCGTGACTGCACGGTTGATCCGTTGCTCTTCTCTGAGGTAGGAGAAAAATGTGAATAACCACAGGAGTTTTCGCCGGTACGCCACGGGCGGGGGTCGCGCCCAGCGTCTGGTGCTCGGGTTGACAGCTGTTTTCGCGATGGCGGTTGGTATGGCCGGACTGGGGGCGGCGGCCGCGGCAGCGGATACGGTCATCGACACCGTCCCCGTGGGGGGCTTCCCGGTCGGGGTGGCGGTCACACCGGACGGGTCCCGCGCCTACGTCACCAACAGAGGTGGCGATTCGGTGTCGGTGATCGACACCGGCACCAACACCGTCGTGGGCGCACCCATCCCGGTCGGGAACAGGCCGTTCGGGGTGGCGATCACCCCGGACGGATCCCGCGCCTACGTCGCGAACGGTTTTGACGATTCGGTGTCGGTGATCGACACCGGCAGCAACACCGAGATCACGACGGTCCTGGTCGGGAATTTCCCGCACTGGGTGGCGGTCACCCCGGACGGGTCCTTCGCCTACGTCACCAACCGACTTGATAATTCGGTGTCGGTGATCGACACCGCCACCAACACCGAGATCACGACCGTCGCGGTCGGGAACAGGCCGCGTGAGGTGGCGGTCACCCCGGACGGGTCCTTCGCCTACGTCACCAACCGACTTGATAATTCGGTGTCGGTGATCGACACCGCCACCAACACCGAGATCACGACCGTCGCGGTCGGGAACAGACCGCGTGGGGTGGCGATCACCCCGGACGGATCCCGCGCCTACGTCACCAACGCTAGTGACGATTCGGTGGCGGTGATCGAGACCGCCACCAACACCGTGGTCGAGACCGTCCCGGTCGGGGACGGTCCGCGTGGGGTGGCGATCACCCCGAACGGGAAACGCGCCTACGTCACCAACGGTGACGATGGTTCGGTGGCGGTGATCGAGACCGCCACCAACACCGTCATCGAGACCGTCCCGGTCGGGAACGGTCCGCGTGGGGTGGCGATCACCCCGAACGGGAAGCGCGCCTACGTCACCAACATCGATGGCAATACGGTGTCGGTGATCGCCATCGACACGTGCCTCGGGTCGCTGTGCATCGACTTCGGTTCGTTGACCGGCAGCGGTTCAGGCGCCGGCAGCACCTTCAGCTGACACCGGCACCGTGGAATCGGATGACACCGCCATCCTGACAATAAGGGTGGCGGTGTCTCCGGCTTGTGGACGGGCAGTCGGACATTGCCTAGATCTGCCGGCTTCTGGCAGCCACTCCTCTTCGCACAGTCGACCTGGTTCCGGGATCCGAACCATACAAGTCATTGCTCCTGAGGTCAGGAACTACTACGACGACGTGAGTAGGCGCGGAGGGATCGTCGAAAGACTCGGTGCGAGAAAGCCAAGCTGGCAGACTTCGGCGACTACATCCCAATCATCTTGCACAGCATCATAATAACCGAAAGAGACGTACTCCTTGCTCGGCGTTGCCGAATCTGCATCTAACACGAGAATGTTTCTTGGTGAGCCTGCCGAGCTGATCCCCTGCAGAGAACAATCTGCGTCGACACTTCAGAGGGTCCCGGGGGTCGACGTACCGGAACGCTTCGCGGCCCGGTGACTGCGCCACCCGATCCACGAACAATACGGCTACCGATAGGGCCCGGTCTCAATCCTGGACCAGTCCACAACCTCTTCCGACGCGCGCTGTGCTGTCATGCGTCGATTCCAGGAAGCGGGCCCTCCGGCGGAGCGATTTCGCCACGCGGCCTTGGAAGTCCGGTTCTGCTTCCCTCGACGGTCGTCTGCATGCCGGACTTCGCGCGCCGGCTGTCGATGCCACGGCCCTCAGTTCACTATCCTCAGTTGCACTGCTTGGCGACCGTCGCGAGCACTCATTCAGAGTGGAGATCGAACCTGTTGACATAGTGGGCGCCGCCGTCGATCGGATTGTCCGGCGAAAGGAACCCCTCGCCGACTCGGTGGAAGCCGGCCTTTTCAAGCGCGCGCCACGACGCCCGGTTGGGGACGACGGCAGGGACGATGATCGCGGTGGTTTCAGGTAGGTCGACGCGGCACTTGATGGCGAAGGCACTGATCACCGCGGTGCCCAGACCCTGACCGGTGTGTCGCGGGTCGCCTACGAAGTAGTCGATCGAGATGCTTCCCGGTGGGATCTCGGTGAGGGCCGTGAGGAGTCCGAGGTCCTCGGAATAGTCGGCGATCCGCTACCGCTGGATGAATCCGAACGGCGAGCCGCCCCGCAGGACGAGAAAGTCCTCGCTGGGCTCGGTGCCGTCGATGCTGCCGCCGAAATCGCGTTCGATGTCCGCGTCCGCGGCGCTTTGGTTCCAGAACCGCGCCACGTGTGGTTCGTGGAACCATCGTTGAAGCTGAGGCAAATGCTCGCGGGTTGTGCGGACGAACTCGAAGGTGACTTCTTCGGCGCTCACGGTAGGGAAACTAGCAGTTCGAGGGTAGTGAACACCTCGAATACGGGTGCTCGACGAGCATCGGGCGTTTGCTACCAATGAGTAATAGAACGTACGATCTGCTATCGTTCGTGTCGACCTTCAATCCTCTACTCTCCCTTAACATTCAGAAACTGGCGCAGCTCGTGCAGGACCGTGACCAGGTCGGATGCGTCCTCCATTACCACGTCGATCGCCTTGTAGGCCGCAGAGATCTCATCGATCCACTCCTTGCCGTGGCGGTACTCGATGCCCGTCATCGACCGCTCGAGGTCCTCGAGCGTGAAGCGCTTGCGCGCCTCGGTGCGGGAGAACATCCGTCCTGCCCCGTGCGGGGCCGAGTGGAACGACGCGGCGTTACCCTTTCCCTCGGTGATATAGGATCGCGTCCCCATCGAGCCGGGGATGATTCCGCGCTTGCCCGGTGAGGCGTCCACGGCCCCCTTGCGGGTGAGCCACAAGGTCTTGCCGCCGATGGTTGTCTGCTCGGTGTAGTTGTGGTGGCTCTCGATCCGGTCGGACTCGATCTTGTCGGGGTCCAGGCCCATCCACTCGGCGAAGACCAGCCGGAACCGGTCGAGCATCTCGCCCCGGTTGGCCAGCGCGAACGCCTGGGCCCAGCGCAGATCCTTGATGTAGCGCCAGAACTGGTCGGTGTACTCGGGCAGGTAGGCGTGATCCCTGTCTGCGAGCGGGACGAACCACTTCTCACACAGCTGCTGCGCGATCTTGATGTGCTGCTGCGCGATCTTGTTCCCCACCCCTCGACTGCCGGAGTGCAGCGTGAGCCAGACCTGATCGTCCTTGCAGAAGCACGCCTCCGTGAAGTGGTTCCCGCCGCCGAGCGTGCCCAGCTGCTCGCGCCACCCCGGCGAGTGCGACAGGTCGACGTCGTTGTCGGCGGCCATCGTCTCGAGGGCGGCGATCCGCTTGGCGGTGAACTCGTACCGGCCGAAGCGGGTGTTGTAGTTGCCCGCGGACATGGGGATCGCGTCCTCGACCGCCTCGCGCAGCTCGGCCAGCGTGCGGCCGGACGCCAGGTTCGTGTCCACGTCCTCCTTGTGCACGTTGGTCCGGATGACCGAGCAGCCGCAGCCGATGTCGGCCCCGACCGCGGCCGGGATGACCGCACCCCTCGTGGGAATGACGGTGCCCACGCTCGAGCCCTTACCCAGGTGGGCGTCGGGCATGAGGGCGACGTGCTGGTGGATGAACGGCAGCCGGGCAAGCGCCCTGGCCTGGTCGACCGTGGCGTCGTCGATGATGGAAGCCCAGTTCAGGACCTTAGGGGCGATCATTTTGGGTGGCATGGTTCTCCAGTCGATTGGCGGTTCGGTGTCAGTGTGTCGGATCGGGTGGGGAGATTACTCAGGCATGGTGATCCCCACCGCCCGCACAGCATTGGCCTTCCGTGGGGTTCCATCGGGCTCGTTACCGTCGCCCCGCAACTCGGGGAAGACGCCTCGATCAGGGCCTCGAGGTTGCGGGCGGCGCCCCGGTCGCGATCCAGACGCAGACCGCACTCACAGGTGAAGACTTGCTTCTTCAGAGAGGGCGACCCGGGCCTGCGTGGCGAGCCACCGGTGCGGCGGCTCTTGGTTGGTGCGCTTGTCCTAACCCACTCGGCGCGGTGCGGACCATCCACCGCGCCCACGATGACCTCGACGGCATCATCTACCGGGGTCGGTTCGCTGGCAGCGCCTGCGTCGCGCTGGTCGAACGCGCCGCCGACGCGTTCCCCGATCGCAAGGTGCTGTCCACCCGGAAGTATGCGCCCGCCCGTTTCTGCTTGCTCTGCGTCGACCGCGCGTGCCCCGAGCATCTAGAGAACTGCGCCCCTTGTCTCGGGGAGCGCGTACGTACTGGCAAGGCTGACCAATATCAGGAGCGCCAGCATGAGTCCGATAGCACCGCTACCGAATGCGGCGAGGAGAGCACCTGCGACAAGGGGAGGTACCGCCCCCCCGACGATGCCGCCGAGGTTGAACGCCAGTCCGGCACCGGAAAAGCGGAAGCGGGTCTCGAACAGCTCAGGGATGAACGACGCCATCGGTCCGTAGGAGATGCCGAGGATCCCGAAGGTGCCGGCGATGCCGATGGCGAAAAGGATCGGCGAACCGGTGTCGAGGAGCGGGAGAACGGCGAAGGACCAGGGAACTCCGAGGACGAAACCGGCCAGCATGATCCTCCTGCGACCGTACTTGTCGCACATGCCCGCCGAGATGGCGGTGAAGAGAATCATGAACAGTCCGCCGAGGATGCCGACAGCCAGGATCAGGTTACGAGAATGCCCGAGTTCGGTGCTGGCGTAGCCGGTCAGGTAGGTGCCGCCCATAAAACTGAACGTGAATACACCCGTCATGGATCCCGCTCCGAGCAGAGTCTGCTTCGGCTGCTGACGGAGGAGGTCAGCCAACGGGACCTGAGCAACGGAGTGGTCCTTCTTTTCCTTACGGAAGACCGGGGTCTCTTCGATGCTCAACCGGACATACAGCGCGACGATGATCAGGACGGCGCTGAACAGAAACGGTAGCCGCCAGCCCCAGGCCATGAACTCCGAACTCTCCTCACCGATTGTCACGTTGGCCGAGAGGAACATCAGATTGCTCAGCACGAGCCCGGATCCCACTCCGAGCTGGGTGAACATTCCATACATTCCCCGCTTGGCAGGAGGGGCGTACTCGGCGCTGAGTAGCGCCGCCCCCGCCCATTCGCCGCCTGCGGCCAATCCCTGCAGTAGGCGCAGGGTCAGCAGCAGGATCGGAGCGGCGACGCCGATTGCTGCGGTACTGGGAACCAATCCCACCGCCACCGTCGACAACCCCATGATCAGCAATGTGGCGACGAGAGTTTTCTTCCGGCCGAGCCGGTCGCCGAAGTGGCCGAAGATCGCTGCTCCGAGCGGCCGCGAGAAGAAGGCCGCAGCGAAGGTGGCGAAGGATGCGATGGTCGCCAGCGTCGGTGACAGGTTCGGGAAGAACACCGCGGGAAACACCAATGCGGCGGCAGTGCCGTAGATGTAGAAATCGTAGAACTCGATAGCGGTACCGACGTAGCTCGCGAAGGCGACGCGCTTCATCGATGGGGGCGGTGAGGTTGTTGTTTTCGACGCCACAAGCGTGGGGTTGTCGTTCATGGGGTCCGCCTCGTATCGCCCGCGCTTCAATAGGACTGCCCCGAGTTCAGTGACTCGTGGGCGCGAGTGCTTCACCGCGTGACCTTCGGTGAGGCATACTCGCGCGATCCTAACGCGTTGCGTTCCGAGAACTACTCGTCCGGGGCGCTGTAGCCGACGTCAACGATATGACGACCCCATTCGGGAACCGGCTCGAGAAGCTCTCCGGTGACCTCGACGAGATCGTCCACGGCACAAGGCGCATCAACACCGATATCGGTGTTCGCGGCCGACAACAATATTACCGATGAGTAATAGAACGGTTGATCTGCTATCGTTCGCCGCATGCCCAGGCCTCGCGTCCATGATCTCGACGGTGTCCTCGACGCCGCCGAACGGCTGGCCGTGGAGGGCGGACCGAGCGCGGTGACGCTGCGCGCGGTCGCCGGGGCCACCGCGATGTCCAACGGCGCCATCTATCACGCATTCGGCTCCCGGGGCGGGCTGGTCGGGCGCGCCTGGTTGCGGGCTGCGCACCGATTTCTCGGTCTGCAACAGGAGTCGGTCGACCGGGCGCTGGGGCGTCGTCCCGTGGAAGATCGGACCGCGGCGGCGGATGCTGTCGTCGCGGCCGCCGACAGCCCCGCAACCTTCGCCGAGCGCTTCCCGCAGTCGTCACGTCTTCTTCTCACTGTGCGACGCGACGAACTACTCGGAGCGGACGTCCCAGAGGAGATCGCCGACGAGTTGTCGCGCCTCGATTCCGTCCTCGTCGAACTGTTCACCCGGTTGGCGCTGGCTTTGTGGGGGCGCACGGACGGTCGCGCAGTCGAAGTGATCGAAGCGTGCATCGTCGGACTCCCCACCGGTCTCCTCCTGCACAGCCGGCGGGATCCGGACGTCGCCATGCGCCGACGCCTGGAGGCGGCGGTGCGTGCCGTCCTCACCCTCGACCCCCCACCTCCGGGGAAACGTCACAACAGCAACACGAAAGGCCCCTGATGACTGCCACCCTCACCTCCCGGGACAAGATCGCCGTCCTTGATCTCGGCGACGACGAGAACCGTTTCTCTCCCGACTGGCTCGACACTGTCGGCGGACTCCTCGACGACGCGCAAGAGCAGGGCTCCTCGGCCCTCGTCACCACGGCGACCGGAAAGTTCTACTCCAACGGCCTCGATCTGGACTGGCTGATGGCCAACGGCGACCGCGCGGATTGGTACGTCGGGAAGGTGCAGGCCCTGTTCAGCAGAATTCTGACATTCCCCATGCCGACGGTGGCCGCGGTCAATGGACACGCTTTCGGCGCGGGAGCCATGTTCGGAGTTGCGCACGACTATCGGGTGATGCGTTCCGACCGTGGGTTCTACTGCTTTCCCGAGGTCGACATCCACATTCCGTTCACCCCGGGGATGGCCGCGCTGATCCAGGCCAAGCTGACCGCGCAGACGGCGATCACCGCCATGACAACCGGTCACCGTTACGGCGGCGCCGAAGCGCACACCAGTGGGCTGGTCGATGCGACCGCCCCGGAAGGCGAGGTCCTCGACTCCGCCGTCGACCTCATCACCCCTCTCGCAGGAAAGGACCCCGGCACTTTGGGTGCGATCAAGTCCACCATGTTCGCGTCGGCCATCGCCGCCCTTGCCTCGGGCCGATCATGACTCACTGACATGGCCGATGGGGCCACCGAGATCACTGGCATTGCGAGCCCGCTCGGTGGCCTGCCGTGTGCGTGGGACCATCGCCGATGTGAGGCCGAGCGAAACGCGAACACGACAGGACCCCGGCACGGTGAAGACGCGGTCCTCGCCTGGGCGGCGCGGTTCCGAGTCTCGGGTACCGGCGGGTGAGACGGCGGGAACGGGTGGTGGGGTGCGGCGGCCGCGGACCCGGTTCGGGGTGTGGATGGCCCGCCCGCTCTTCGACTTCCACGTCATCACAGGTGTGACGGTCGTGTTGCTGACCATCGGGTTGATGATGGTGCTGTCCTCGTCGTCGGTGGTGGCCTATCTGAATACGGGTTCGCCGTACTCGATGTTCATGCCCCAGGTGATCTACGCGCTGATCGGGTGCGTCATCTTCGTCATCGTGGTGCGGGTCCCGACGGAGTGGCTCCGCAGGGTCGCGGTGCCCGGCCTGGTGCTGTTGTGTGTGCTGCTGGTGCTGGTGCTGTTCCTCGGCGAGGAGCAGATGGGGTCGCGGGCGTGGTTCACGTTCAGCGGGTTCTCGTTCCAGCCGTCGGAACTCGGCAAGGTCGCGTTGGCACTGTGGGCAGCACATCTGATCGCCACCTTCACCGCCGCCCGGGTGGAGATCGACCGCGCCCTACCCGCCCTGGCCACGGTCAGCGTGCTGATGCTGGGCCTGGTGGTGCTGCAGAAGGACCTCGGGATGATGATCATCCTGGGGATCATCTTTATGTCCGCCCTATGGTTCGGGGGGGTAAACATTCGCTGGGTCAGCGGTATCGCCGCCGGTGCGGTGGCCGCCGCACTGATCCTGGGGTTCACGGCCGGTTATCGGTCCGACCGCATCCAGGCGTTCCTGAACCCCAGTCGCGACCCGCAGGGACTGAACTACCAGTCGAACCAGGCGAAGTTCGCGCTCGCGAACGGGGGTTTCTTCGGCACCGGCCTCGGTCAATCCGACGCGAAATGGTCCTACCTACCCCAGTCGTACAACGACTTCATCTTCGCCGTGATCGGGGAGGAGACGGGCCTGATCGGGGCGTTGTCGGTCCTGGGTCTGTTCGCCGCCGTCCTGGCGGTTGGGATGCGGATCTCCCGACGCCAACGCGACCCATTTTTGAAGGTGCTGGTCGCGGTCGCGACCACCTGGATCGTCGCGCAGGCGTTCATCAACATCGCCTGCGTGGTCGGGCTGCTCCCGGTGACCGGGTTGCAGTTGCCGCTGATCTCGGCCGGCGGCACCTCGATGCTCTCCACGATGGTGATGTTCGGGCTCATCGCACACGCTGCCCTGCGCGAACCCGAGGCCGTCGCCTCGCTGTCGAACGGTCCTCGCAATCTGAGTGTCCGGGTCTTCGGTGCACCGCGCGCACCGGTACGCCGCTCTCCCGCCCCGCGGTACGTGCACAAATCAGACGAGTCCCGGACAACTCGTCCGCGGGCTGCGCGCCGGGCGGAGACCCGCCGCACGGCGGACGTGCGGCGTTCTCAACGCAGGTCCCACAGCTCCTGACCTGCGCCCGGTCCGCATCGGCCAGTCCGGCCGTGTTGCGGGCGGCTCAGGCTGCTGGTGAGCCCGATGATCGTCGGGGGATCAGGGTGGGCATGGCACGCCGGATCGGGTCGTTGATCGGAGTCGGTGCGAGCATCAGATCAACCGCGGCGGCCGCGATCTGGTCGAAAGGCGTGCGTACCGAAGTCAGTGGGACCGAGAGTAGATGCGCCAGAGGGATGTCGTTGTATCCGACCAGTGCGACGTCATCACCGACGGACAATGACCGTTGGTGTGCCGCCGCTATGACGCCCAGCGCGAGATTGTCGTTGGCGGCGAAGACGGCGGTAGGGCGAACGGATGAACTGAAAAGCCGGCGGCCCGCTTCTTCACCGCTTTCGATTCCGAAGCTCGATTCGATGATCCAATCCGGGTTGACCGTGACTCCTGCTTCGTTCAGGGCCTTCATGCTCCCCGCGAGGCGTCCGGTCGCGGTCGAGGTGAACAAGGGACCGGGCAATACCGCGATGTGGGTGTGCCCGAGGTCTATCAAGTGCCGGGCGGCTAGGTATCCGCCCGCCTCGTCGTCACCGATCGAGGACGGGCTGATGCCGTCGGTGCGGAGCACGAGCGCGTGCGGAACGCCTTGATCACGCAGTTTCCGGGCCAGGGCATCCTCTTGCAGGCTCGAGGCGATGATCAAACCGTCGACATTTCGGCCGAGGAGCGTCTGCGCGGCCTTCTGCTCATCGGCAGGGTCGTCGCCGGTCGTCGCGACCACGGTGAAATAGCCGAGCCGGTGCGCTGCGCGTCCGATCGCCTCGAACATCAAAGCCATGACGGTATCGCTCAATCGGGGTACCAGTACGCCGATGGTGGCGGTCTCGCCGCGCCGCAGGTTGGAGGCGAACGTGTTGCGGCGGTAGCCGAGCGAGTCGGCGACCGCCCGAACGCGTTCTGCTGTCGCCGACCGCGAGGGCGGGATGCGATCGTCGAGTATCCGGCTCACCGTTGATGTGCTCACACCGGCCGCCCTGGCAACCTCACGCAACGTGACGGGCGGGGTCTTGTCCATCACTGGTCGCGGCACGTTCCGCTTCGATTCCATTGCCTACCCATCTATCTCGCCTCCCGGCATATCGCCTTGCTGAGAAACCTCGGCCACAGCTAGTTCGCTTCGTGACCCTTGACACAGCTACGACCATACCTCACGATGGGAACGTTCCCGGGAACGTTCCCATCCCATGCAGCACCTACCCATAAGCGAGAAGATTGTGACCTCACTCGACCTCCGAGGACTTGTCCCGGCCCCTATCACCCCATTCAATCGGGACGAATCCCTCGACTTCGAAGCGATCAATCGTCTCGGGTCTTGGCTGGCCCAGGTGGATGGAGTCAAGGGCCTCGTCGTCCTCGGCCATGCAGGTGAGGGCACTTTCCTCACCCAGGACGAGCAAGCAGACGTCATCACGGCGTTCCGTGATGCTGTCGGCGACCGGCTCCCGATAATCGCGGGCATCACCGGCGAAGGAACCGCGGTTGCAGCGGACGAAGCCAAGCGGGCAGTGGCCGCCGGAGCAGCGGCCGGGCTCGTCTACCCGTCCCACGGTTGGCTGCGATTCGGCTTCCAGAAGGGCGCCCCGCAGGATCGTTACCGGCACATCCACGAGGAATCCGGGCTGCCGCTGATCCTGTTCCAGTACCCCGACGTCACCAAGGCCACCTACGACCTCGATACCCAACTCGAGATCGCCGCGCAGCCGGGCGTATTCGCCACCAAGAACGGCGTGCGGAATATGCGGCGATGGGACACAGAAATCCCCGTTCTCCGCGCGGAGAACCCCGACCTTCAGATCCTCACCTGCCACGACGAGTACCTGCTCCACACGATGTTCGATGTCGATGGCGCCCTCGTCGGATACGGAGGACTCGCACCCGAGCCGCTCGTCGAGCTCATCGCCGCCGGAAAGGCCAAGGATTACGCGGCCGCCCGCGCCATCCATGACCGCCTGCTGCCGGTGACCCGCAACGTCTACCACCGTGGCTCGCACATGGAGGGCACCGTGGCGCTGAAGGAAGGCCTCGTTGCCCGGGGCATCCTCGAACACGCCACCGTTCGCTCGCCGCTTCTGCCGCTGGCTGCGGGAGCAGACGCCGAGATCGCCAACGCCCTCGCGTCGGCGGGCCTGGAGTCGGTGGCCGCTTACGCGTAACCAGAAGACCTACGACCTAGTTGTAGTTTCCGGCGACGGAAGCTGAACAACTCCCGATGTAAGCGCTGTCGCTGCGCGCGCAGCTAGCTACTAGTACAGGGGTTGTCGTGGGCCCGCGTTTAGCGGGCCCACGACAACCCCTTCGCAAAGCCCGGCACCGCACCTGCCCCCGACTCGCGGTTGCCTTTCGGCAGTTCACACCGTCAGCGGCGAATGACCCGCTCGTCCAGTTCCCTCGTCTGCGCATCACGACTGAGGTTCGGACAATAGAAAGAGTGCTCATCGATGAGACAAGAATCTCTTGCGTCAACCATTTCGCTCGAGGACGATGTAGTGATCGCCGGCGATCCTGAGCCGCACGATCGTCGGCCCAGGTCGCAGCGGAAGTGGGTTCACACACTGGCGATGGCCGGGCCGGCGTTCGTAATCGGAGCCTGGCAGTTCGGGCCCGGCGCCCTCGCCAGCTCCATTCAGGCAGGCAGTCAGTACGGCTACGCGCTGATCTGGGTACTCGCGGCCTCGGCGATCTTCTCGCTCGCCTACGCGGACATGAGTGTCCGGCTGGGTATTCGCACACCCGCGTCGATCATCAGCTCGGTAAAAGACGTGCTCGGCCGCGGCGTCGGAGTTGCTGCGGGCATCGGCGTCTTTTCGATCGCCCTGTGCTTCTCGGTCGGCAACGCGGTGGGTTCCGGTCTGGGGCTGTCGTTGGTTTTTGGTGGCTCACCGATAGTGTGGAGCGTGGTGTGTACGACCGCGGTCGGACTGATCTTGTTGTTCCGCAATGTCTACCGCGTGGTTGAGCGCGTCCTGGTGGTGGCCGTTGCTGTCATGGCGGCCACCTTCATCATCAGTGCCATCATCGCCAAGCCGGACTGGTACGAGGCGCTGGGCAGTATGGTTCCCAGCATTCCTCCGGGTGGACAGCTGCTCGTCGTCGCCATCGTCGGCACTAACTTCTCCCTCAATGCAGCATTCTTTGCCTCCTACACAACCCACGAACGCAACCGCACCGAAGCCGAGTATCGCGAGGCAACCATCGTCGGTACCATTCCGGGCATCCTCGCGCCGAGCATCATGGCATCGCTCGTGATGATCGTCTCTGCAGCTGTCCTCGGCCGCGACGGCGTCGAAGTATCAAGCTTTGCCAGCCTTGCCAAAATCTTCGAACCCCTCGCCGGACCTATCGGATCGACGATCTTTGCCGTCGGTCTCTCTGGCGCGGCGTTCTCCTCGATGGTTGCCAACGCGACCGGTGGTGGCATCATGCTTTCCGACGCGCTAGGGAAGGGGCCGACATCGAGCAGCGCCACGGCCAAACGGGCCAGCGCCGTGATCCTCGCTGTCGGCTTGGCCATCACGCTCGTAGTACAGACGAACCCGATCCAGCTCATCATCGGAGCTCAAGCGCTGACTGTGCTGGTCGCCCCGTTCCTCGGCCTCCTGTTGCTGGTGATGAGCAACAGGGCGACGTTGATGGGAACCCTCCGCAACCGGTGGTGGCAAAATGTTCTCGGTGTAGTCGGGTTCTGCTCGATACTCAGCGTTTCTGGCCTGTTCGTATACCAGCTGTTCGGCTGAGCTTGTCGTTTGTAGCTTCGCCGGCCGGTACGACGTCGGTGCGCGACGTCGACGACCACCTCACGCACGCCGGCGCCACCGACAAGTAGGGGGTAGCAGCACGCCCGGGACGAGGTCGCCGAGTGCACTACGCTGCACCGAAGCGGCTACTAGTTACCGGCTGGTACCGTCGTCCGGGCGATGGGCACGTCGTGCACGTTCGCAGTCGTTTTCGTTCCTCGTGCGAGGGAAAGGTGTGAGCGTGGTTCAGCAGGCGCGTGCTGCGGCTACCAGACGGCAGATCGTCCGTGGGGCAGCGGCGATGTTCGAGAAGTCGGGGTTCGAAGGAGCCAGGCTCGGCAACATCGTCGAGATCGCCGGAATTACGAAGGGTGCGTTGTACTTCCACTTCCGCTCGAAAGAGGATTTGGCGCGCTTCATAATCGGTGAACAACACCGCATCTCCATTGCGTCCGTCGAGGCGATCGGCCGCGAGCGGGCCCCGGCCATCGAGCAGATCGTGATGCTCTGCCATGAGATGGTCCGGCAGATCGTTCATGATCCCGTTGTGCGTGCCGGCATCCGGATCACCCTCGAACTCAGCGCCGACGAGAACGGGCCCGCTGACCCCTATCTCGACTGGATAGACAGTTGCGAGTTGCTCGCCACCAAGGCTGTTGCGGAGGGTGACCTCCGCCGCGACATCGACCCCGCGAGGTTCGCCCGCTTCGTCATCGGTGCGTTCACCGGTCTCAATACCGTCTCGCAGGTGTTGACGAGGCGCACGGACCTCGGGGAACGAGTCGACGACATGTGGGAGTTCGTGCTCCCCGGAATTATGCCTACGGGCAGGCATCAGGACATCACGAGGATTCGCCGAGCACGATGGACCCCTGTCGGGGGCCACCAGTCGGACGAATAGAACGTGCCGACACTCGTCGGTCCTATGAGCGACGAGTTCGGTTACCCAGGACGCGACAGATCGGGCCACGGCGGACGACGGAGCACAGCAAGCGTTGTGATCACCACCGCGGCCAGTCCGATGAACTCGCCGAAGAGCGCCATTCGGGTGGCGTCGAACGCAGGTTCCCACTTGGCTGCGCCGTCGTGAATGACGAATACCCCGAGCGGTGTGGCGGTGAAGCCGAGGGCGCCGCGAATCCTGGTGACGGTGATGATCGTGACTCCATCGACAGTTTCGTAGGGTTCGCCGTAGATGCGGGCATCAGTGCTGTTCATCCGCAGTTGGTCAGCAACTTCCCGAATTTTCATGACGACCCCTCTCGTCGGGTGTTCTCCTTGTCCGGTAGATGCCGACTTCACAATCAGTCAGCGAGAGCGCTGTGCGCGATCACTTTCTCGATCTGCAGACGTACCAGGAATTCGCCGGCCACGCCGTTGCGCTCACCGAACTCCTCCGCACGCTCTTCTCCCATGTATCGGCCGCCGATACGGGTGGCCCACCGCCGCAGTTCAGCAGGATCCTCCGAGACCTCGGCCTGTCCCTGAATGATCGCGTACGCGAAGGGTGGCCGCTCGTCGTCGACGCACAGCGCGGCCCGTGTGTCGCGGATCAGGTTGCGGCCTTTCACCGACGTTTTTCCCGTAGTGAAGACGAGATGGTCTCCGTCCAGAACGAACCAGACCGGTGCCACGTGTGGGCTGCCGTCGGCGCGTACGGTCGACAACTTGCCGGTGCGAGTGCCCTCGGAAACGAACCCCCGCCACTCTGCATTCGACATGCTCTTAGCCATGGGGACATCATCACACGGCGGGAGGTTCCCGCCCGGGCGAAAGCGCAAGCGGCTGGCGCGGTGCCCGTCACCGATCCACCCTGTGACATGGCACACCGAGCGGGTAGATTACGTGTAACCGAAAAAAACTACTATCCAGTAGAGGTACAAAATGCCTGTTCCGACCGCCGCTACGTTCGCGCGGCTCGCCGACCTCATTGCCATCCCAGATGCGGCGGATCGCCCGACGCGTTCCGTCGTGGAGGCGTTCACGGGTAAGGAACTTGCCACTGTCCCGGTCGGTACCGCCCAGGACGCCAAGGACGCGATCGCGCGCGCCCGGGTGGCGCAGAGGGAATGGGCCAAGCGGCCGGCCACGGAACGTTCAGCCATCTTCCATCGCTACCGCAACTTGGTACTCGAGAACCGAGACACCCTGCTGGACATGGCGCAGGCCGAGACCGGCAAGTCTCGCGCCGCTGCGCTGGAAGAGGTCCTCGACATCTCGCTCACCGCCCGCCATTATGCGCGCGTCGCCCCTAAACTGCTGCGCCCGCGGCGCGTTTCGGGCATGCTCCCGGGCCTCACCAAGACTGTGGTGCGGCACCATCCGAAGGGGGTCGTGGGTGTCATCGCTCCCTGGAATTACCCCATGACCCTCGCCGTGTCGGATGCCATCGCCGCGCTCCTCGCGGGCAACGCTGCGGTCCTCAAGCCAGACAGTCAGACCCCCTACTGCGCCCTCGCCTGCGTCGACCTGATGTACCAGGCCGGACTGCCCCGCGACTTGTTCGCCGTGGTTCCCGGCCCCGGCTCCGTGGTCGGAACGGCTCTCGTCGAAAACACCGACTACCTGATGTTCACCGGGTCGTCGGCGACGGGCCAACTCCTCGCCGAGCAGGCCGGCCGCCGGCTCATCGGGTTCTCCGCGGAACTCGGAGGTAAAAACCCGATGATCGTCACGGCGGGCGCGAATCTCCGGGAGGTCACCGACGCGGCCGTGCGTGCCTGCTACTCGAACTCCGGGCAGCTGTGCATCTCGATCGAGCGGATCTACGTCGAGGAGTCCATCGCCCCCGAGTTCACCCGGATGTTCGGCGAACGCGTCCGCAACATGACGCTGCGTGCCGGCTACGAATTCGGAATCGAAATGGGGAGCCTGGTGTCGGAGGCTCAGGTCAAAGCCGTGTCCAGTCACGTCGACGATGCCGTTGTGAAGGGTGCGACCGTGATCGCCGGCGGCAAGGCCCGCCCCGACCTCGGCCCGCTGTTCTACGAGCCGACCGTGTTGACCGACGTTCCCGAGAGCGCCGAATGCTACCGCGACGAGACGTTCGGACCGCTGGTGTCGATCTACCCGGTCGCGAACGTGGACGAGGCGGTCGAGCGGGCGAACGACACCGAGTACGGCCTCAACGCCAGCGTGTGGGCGGGAACCAAGGCTGAGGGCGAGGCCATCGCCGCGCGGATCCACGCCGGAACCGTGAACGTCGACGAGGGATACGCCCCGGCCTGGGGTAGCACCGGCGCTCCGATGGGCGGCATGGGGGTGTCCGGAGTCGGGCGCCGCCACGGCGAGGACGGGCTCCTCAAGTACACCGAACCGCAAACCATCGCGACCACCCGCATCCTCAACCTCGGTGGGCCGCGAGGGCTGCCGCCGAAGGCGTGGGCCAAGATCATGCCGCCCTTCGTGAAGGCGCTGCAATGGATCCCGGGTCGCTGATTTCTGGTTAGCGATCCCGATCCGCACCTCGTTTATGCGCGTCGCACCCCTGCGGAGGGGTGCGACGCGCACGCAAGGACCGCGGATTGCCAGCGTCAAGTTTGCCGAACCGGAGGATTGAGACGTGCCTGAGCAGAACGAGACCACGCAGTCGGCCGCACTGTGGGAACGCCGGGGGGGAGTCGGCATCATCACACTCAACCGCCCTGCCGCGCTCAATGCGGTGAACGGTGCGTTGTCGACGGCCGTCGGAACTCTTCTTGAGCAGGCCGACGCTGACCCCGAGGTGCGAGTTGTGGTGATCACCGGTTCGGGCCGCGCGTTCTGCGCGGGAGCGGACTTGAAGGCTCTCGCGTCGGGTGAGAACACGGCGGCGGACGGGCACCCCGAGTGGGGCTTCGCCGGGTACGCGCAGCACTGGGTCAGCAAGCCGACCATCGCCGCGGTCAACGGCTTCGCGCTCGGCGGCGGTACCGAACTCGTCCTCGCCAGCGACCTTGCGGTCGTGGACGAGCAAGCCAAACTGGGGCTTCCCGAGGTCAAGCGTGGACTGTTCGCCGCCGCCGGTGGCGTCATCCGACTGCAGCAGCAGATTCCGAAAAAAATTGCGCTGGAAATCGCACTGACCGGTGAACCGATTACGGCGGCGCAGGCTAGAGAATTGGGACTGGTCAACCGCGTCGCCCCAGCCGGCACTGTCCTCGAGGTCGCGCTCGATCTCGCGGAGCAGATCGCGGTCAACGCGCCGCTGTCGGTTCGCGAATCGAAGGCGATGATTCATCGCACCGCGAGTGAGTCCGACTGGGACGGGGAAGTGTGGAAGGCGAATACCGCAGCGATCGCGACCATCTTCGCCAGTGCGGACGCACTCGAAGGGCCGACGGCGTTCGCAGAGAAGCGGCCGCCGATCTGGCAGGGCCGCTGACCTCACCTCCGAAGAACCGGCGGGTGCCGAGCGTCGTAGCCGGGGTTTTGCCGTGGTAGAGGTTGCGGACGATCTCCCCGGTCGTCGGGTCCATCATGAATCCGTGGCCCGAGTAGGCGGCGGCCTTGCACGTCGACCCGCAGGCGAGTACGTCCCTTTCCAGGAGAACGACGT
This sequence comes from Rhodococcus marinonascens NBRC 14363, assembly GCF_001894885.1. GTDB lineage: Bacteria > Actinomycetota > Actinomycetes > Mycobacteriales > Mycobacteriaceae > Rhodococcus_F > Rhodococcus_F marinonascens. Next base: position 19,537 of record NZ_BCXB01000026.1, on the reverse strand, counting down.
CGGACACACCGAATTCGGCGAGGTGGAACGCGATGCTGGCGCCGATCACGCCGCCGACAACGACCACGGACGCGTGTCCGGGAAGTTCCCTGCTCATGTCGCCGTCTGCCTTCATATTCGAGGACGGGTGATGGGCTGCCCCGGAGGCCGAAGCGTCCGCAGACCGGAGCTGAGTTGGTGGTCGGCGGACGAGTGCTCGTGCGTCGAACCTCAGAACGCGCAGGGGAGCCGAGGCGGTTCCAGAAGCGCAATGTCGTACGTGGTTGACACTAATGAACTGCGGACCGAGAATATGTGATGGCCGAGACGTCGGGCGCCGGCCCAGCCGCGAGGAGGCATGTGCGGTGCGTGAATACGGAAACGACCCAGATCGGTGTGCGTTGGTAGAAGCTGCGGGTCGGTGTTTCGCCAAACTTGGGTACGAACGGACCACGGAGGCGGTGATTGCCGACTGCGCCGGCATTTCTGCGGACGAGTTCTCTGCGTCTTTCGACTCCAGGGAAGACGCCTTCCATGCCGTCTCCGCCGCTGTATTCGATATGTTCTTGGAGGCGCAGCGCATCCCGGTCCAGCCCGGCGCGGACCCACGCGTCGTTCTGGCCGCGGCGACCGCCGCAGTTATCGAGACGGTCTACAGCGTCGGGCGGTTGTTCACGTTGATCGAGGCCCGAGCGGTCGTCGACCCGGTGGTCAGGGAGCAGTTGGAGACGGCGCACGACCGGATCCTTCACCGGTACATCCGCTTCATCGAGGGTCTCCGTCGGGCCGGGGTCGCGACCCCGTGCGCCGAGTCCTCCCGGCTCGCCAGCACACTGTCCGACGCCCAGTGGTCGGGTGCTGAGCGCCTGATTGGTGCGCCGAAGGACGAACAACGACGGTTCATCGCCGACATGACGGCGGCGTCCGAACGTTTCATCGGGCTCGGAGGCGTCACCGAACTGATATCCCGCTCGGCCAGCTGAACCAGTCGATCCGGGCGCTGGTCTTTGCAATCGAGCGGTGGAGTCTGCTGGGCGTAGCATATCTGGTGACAGTCGTCACACGACCGACTCGTCACTTTGAGCCTGGAGGACCTCCATGCCGCAGATGATGATCCACGTCGTCGGTGGCTACCAGTCCGACTTCGCCGTCAACTGGCACCGTGCCGAACTGGACTTCGACGCCCTGTTCTCCGAGACCATCGACGGCGCCCTCGAGGTCGCAGGGCTCGGCCCCACGAGGTCGAGGTGATCCACGCGGGCAACCTGCCGGTGTCCGGGCGCCTGCGTCGACAGGACTGCAGCCAGATGACCGACGGAGCGAGTGCTGTAGTGCGGGTCTCCGAACGACTGCTCGAGCGCCGACCGGAGCTGCGCGCACGACCAATGGCCACGATCACCGGGCGGGGGCACCGCACCGCCGGGCTGCCGCTCGGTCAAGAGCTACGGGCGTCCGTCGACGACGTGTACGTGCTGCCGCACGTCCACCACACCATCGCCGACGCCCTGCGCCGCTCCGGGCTCGCCGGGATCGAGCAGGTAGACGAGGTCGAGGTGCACGATTGCGTCTCGATGACCGAGTACATGATCATCGACCATCTCGGCATTACCCCGCCCGGCGCGAGTCGTTTCGCCACTCTCGATATCGGCGGTAGCGCTACGACGGTGGCCAGTTTATTCGTCAAATCAACCTCTGCCACAAAGTGATTGGAACCCGCTATGGACATGGAAGTAGTAGGCCGCGCCATCAGCACGCTGCCAGCCGATGACGATCATCCGTACCGCACCGGCGCCTGGCGACCGCAGACCACCGAATGGGATGCCCCCGACCTCGAGTTGGTAGCCGGCGAGATCCCTACCGACCTGGACGGGGTGTATCTGCGCAATACCGAGAACCCGGTCCGACCCTCGATCGGCCGGTATCACCCCTTCGACGGTGACGCAATGGTGCACCTGGTCGGCTTTCGGGATGGTAAAGCCTTCTACCGCAACCGGTTCGTGCGCACGGATGGGCTGCGCGCCGAAGAGGAGGCCGGGCACGCGCTGTGGGCGGGGATTTCCGAGCGTCCGTCGAAGTCGTTGCGGGAGGACGGCTGGGGTGCTCGGGGGCGCATGAAGGACGCTTCGAGCACCGATGTGGTGGTGCATGCCGGCACCGCGATCACCAGTTTCTACCAGTGCGGTGACCTGTATCGGATGGACCCGTTGACTCTCGAAGACCAGGGCAAGGCCAACTGGCACGGGAAGTTCCCGAGCGAGGCCGGGGTGTCCGCGCACCCGAAGGTCGACGAGAACACCGGCGAGATGCTGTTCTTCAATTACGGCACCGACGCCCCCTACATGCACTACGGGGTGGTCGACCCCGACAACCGGTTGGTGCACTACGTCGACATCGAACTGCCCGGACCTAGATTGCCGCATGATATGTCGTACACCGAGAACTACGCGATTCTCAATGACTTTCCGCTGTTCTGGGACGAGAACATACTCCGTGGGGGCGGGTACGCCGCTCGTTTCCACCCGCACCTGCCCACCCGGATCGGTGTGATCCCTCGCCGTGGAGCGTCCCACGAGATCCGCTGGTTCGAAGCCGCCCCCACCTACGTGTTGCACTGGGCGAACGCCTACGAGGACGGTGACGAGATAGTCCTCGACGGGTACTTCCAGGACAATCCCGAACCGCAGGCCCCGGTGGACGCCAGCTACTACGAACGGCTTTCGCGCTTCCTCTCCCTCGACAACATGCAGACGTATCTGCACCGGTGGCGCCTGAACCTGCGCACCGGACAGGTGAGCGAGCAACGGCTCAGCGACCGGATCAGCGAATTTCCGATGATCAACGGCCGCCGCTCGGGCCGTCGACACCGCTACACCTACGCGGCGACCGGGGCGCCCGGAGTCTTCCTCCTCGACGGGTTGGTCAAGCACGACACCGAAACCGGCAAGGAGGAGCAGTACCGCTTCGACGACGGCGTGTTCGGCAGCGAGACCGCGATGGCACCCAGCGTGGGTTCCGCTGCGGAGGACGACGGGTATCTCATCACGCTGACCACGGACGTCGCCAACGACCGGTCCGAATGCCTGATCTTCGACGCCGCGAACGTCACCGTCGGCCCCATCGCGCGACTCAGGCTGCCCGAGCGCATCGCCAGCGGCACCCACAGCACGTGGGCGGCAGGCGCGAACATCCCGAACTGGCGCACGGCCGACACCATGACTTCAGCGCTGGGATTGTGAGCGCCCGCCCTACGGTCGAGGAAGCCGACCTGGCGACGGAATTGACGGTCGGAGGCCCGAAACTCCATCGCGGTCACTCGGGGCCTCACTGGGGACGAGTGGAACCTGCGGATCGTGCGCTGCGCGATTGCCGGGGCCACCCGCTTTCAGGATTGGCTCGAGCGGCTGCACATCTCCAACTCCGTGCTCACCAGCCGGCTGGGGATGCTCGTCGATCTCGGTGTGCTTCGCAGGTCGCCGTACCAGCTACGACCATTGCGCTACGAATATCTCCTCACCAGGCGTGGCAGGGATCTTTGGACGTCACTGGTCGCGATCTGGGGGTGGGAACTGGCGTGGGTTCCCGAACACACCCCACCGATCCCGGCCCTACACCATACGATCTGCAATCACGACTTCCTGCCCGTGCTGTTATGCGCACACTGTTCCGTGGCGGTTCAGCCCAGGGACGCGGCCGGCACGTTCGGCCAGGCGGGTGAGTGGGGGCGCAGCGTCCCGAATGCCTCGACTCGACGCCGGTCCCGCAGCGGCGCGCCCGGTGACGATCCGGCGTTCCCGCAGACCTACGCTCTGCTCGGAAACCGTTGGTCTGCGGCGATGGTCGGCGCCGCGTTTGCGGGCGCCCGCCAGTTCAAGGACTTCGAGCAAATCCTCTCCGCGCCGCCGACCGTCCTGTCGGATCGGCTCAGGCACTTCTGCGAACTCAGCATCTTCGACGCGGTCCCGGTGGGAGGGCGGAGCGATCGCCCCGTGTACCAGCTCACCGACAAGGGCCGCGCGTTCTTTCCGGTGATCATGCTGATCGTCGCCTCGGGGCAGCGGTGGTTCCACTCTCCAGAGGGCCCGGCGATGATCTTCCGGCACCGTCCACCTGCTTCTGAGCTCGACCATCCCTTCGCTCCACGTCTCGCCTGTGGGCACTGCGGGGGCGAACTACGCGGCGCCGACATCGCCGATGCCGACACCGACGTGCAGGCTCCGACCTCCTCCCACTCGACGCAGTGAAAGTTGGTAGTACGTAGGGAAGCCTGCCCATGGGAGGACATGAACACTGCCCGTTGGTGGCCAATGAGAACTGCGCCTTCTCACACCGGGCAAACCGAAGCGGTCCCCTATTCGGGGGAACGTAGCGGGCAGACCGGATGACCCCCGGACACTCCCGTCCGCCGCCAGCATCCACCGCCCCGACATACTCCACCGCCCGACATGCTCAGGCATCACCGTGATCAGATGGCGCCGAGTTCCCGTGCCCTCGCGGCGGCCGAGGTCGTTCTCGGCGGCGGCGAGGTCGGGGCGGGTGGTGGTTCCGACCCGGTTGCGCAGCACGTCGGTGCCGGACAGGAAGTAACCCGCCCAGCCTGCGGCGCGACACCGGGTCCGCAGCCGGATGACCGGCAACACCGCTTGTGACGACCCAAGCACTGCAAATCGCGACACGGACCAGCAAGACTAGAACATGTACTAGTTTGGGTCGAGGATGCGATGACTATCACTGAAGGGCGTGCACGTGGACTGGTACCGGATCAAGACCGCAGCAACGGGAATCAAGAGGCTCGCGACCCTGTCAGACGAGGACAAGCAGTCGGCCATCGACGCTTTTCAGTTCTTCCAACGCATGCAGGCGGGCGAACCCACCGAAACCGCTGATGAGACCAAGGCTGTGGCGGATTACTACAAGGTCCTCAACAACATGCTGTCGGTGTTCGACCTCGAGAAGCTGTACATCCCACCGATGCTCGATGCGAAGAAGGGGCTCTACGACAACCAAATTTTGATCGAGAAGGCAATACTGAAGGAACTGGCTCTGAAGGACCCCGCCAACTCCCAGCTACTCGACATGGGGTGCGGGCGCGGACGGATCTCCCACCACTTCGCCACCCTGACCGGGGGGCAGGTCTCGGGCTACAACATCGATCCGAATCAGCTGGAGAACGCCGACGAATGGGCGGCCCAATGCGACATGAGCGATCGGCTGCACTTTCAGTTCGGAGATCACCACCAGCCCCTCGACTACGAGTCCGAGTCCTTTGACGGCTGCTTCTCCTTCCAGGCCGTCTGGCCATTCTTCAAGAAGGACGAGCTGGATGCCCACGCTCAGGAGATGTATCGGGTCCTTAAGCCTGGAGCCCGCTATGCCTGCTCGGAGTACCTGCTGACACCCTTCTTCGATTGGGACAACGAAGAACACGTGGCTTTGCACAAGCTCTTCCTGCCCACACTCGCAGCGACGCAGTCGCTATATCCCACAGACGTGTGCGCAGCGTTGGAGCGAGCTGGCTTCCACATCGTGCTGTCGGCACCGTCGAAGAGTGAGGCATGGCCCTTGTGCGATCAGAAGTCCAACCTCATCCGTCGGGGCCGCAAGGCGATTCGCGGACTGGAAAAAATACGGGTCATGCCGCCGTGGGTCGAGGAATCGCTCGAGCTGCTTCAGACCGGCGGCGAGGCATGGAATCACGCCGAGCAGGCGAAGATCGCCGACCTCAACTGGCGGATCGTCGCCGAAAAGCGCTAGCTGGATCCGCCCCTGAGAAGTAGAAATCGGGGGCGGCTCGGGCACGTTGTTCGACCGATCACCGATGTCCCCACCAGGCGTCGCTCACTCGGCATTGGGAAGGCGATCGGGTCTGATGCGCATCAGCCGAGGTCGATCTCGGTGTCGAAGCGTGCGCGTGCCCGGTCTATTTCGGGACGAGAGAAGACCGACCCCGGGACCGGACCAAGGAACCCTGTTCTGATCGGCTACCGCTCGTACCCGGAATCCGTCTTACACCAGTCGAGTATGAGATCCCAATCAGGTCCTGCTCGCGGCGTGAACCTCTACACCCCGCGAGTCAACTGAACACGGTGCAGTCCCTCAGGTTAGGTCGAAAAACGTTGCGGCTTCCTCGAGAGTGAACGGGTGTCGCAATTTGCAGGCGGCATTCTGATTGGCGAACAGTCCCACCTTCCGAAGAGCGTCGGTTTTGTCGACGCTCTTGATCCACGACACCGGCAGCACCCACTCGTCGTAATCCTCATCGTCGGAGGGGTCATCGACCGAGTGCGTATACCGGCCCAACAAATCCATCTCGGAAAGCTTCCGCTCGTGGTCGTCGATCCTGACGGTGGCAGCCTCGAACGGTGTAGCCGCGCCGGTGACAGGTCGTAGCCGGGCATCTTCATCGCGTTGACCAGGAAGAACGGTTCGAGCGTGGCGGTAATGGTGGCGTCGGACACATCTTGCCATTCCTCGAGATCCAACGCGGGTTCGCCGCTCACGACCTCTAGATCGATCGTGCAGGGACCGGATTCCACGCCGGTCATCAATCGGATGTGCCCGACGCCCACCGCAATGATCTCGTTAGAACCGGTCGCATCGAGGATCCACCTGTCGGCAGACTCGGTGTAGATGTCAATCATATGATTTACCCCGTAGGCGATTCCGCGCCGAGCCCATCGCCTCTCCATGTGGACAACCTATCCCGATGCCACCTGCGTCGAGGTAAACGCGATGCGCGCCCAGGAAGAGAAGCCATTTCCAGGGCGCGCATCGTTCAGTCAACTCGAGGTGATGAACGGCTTATCGATCCGGGCCGGCCTCCGTAGTCCATCCCTCACCCGATACTGCTGGTCCTGACAACCTCGTCCACTTGCCGCCATCAGAGACGCCGACTTCTGAGTCCCGGACGTAGTCCGCAGCGCTTCGTGGTGGTTCATCGGTGATGAACGGCTCTTCCAGGTCGTCGATGTCGGCGAACTGGTCGTCGAGGGGTTGATCTTTGTTGGTCACCGAGTACTCCTCTGTGGTGCTTGGCTTGCTCGTCGAACTCGCAACCGCCACCGATGCGGCAACAGCCGCGATCAGAACAGCAGCGGTGAGAGCAATCGTCGGCATTCTCATGTGCTGAACACCATTCAGCTACAGGTGGATCCACAGACTATGGCGGAACGGTGGCGCAGCAGAACCGCAACAACACGTGCAACCTCTACAAGACGAAGCGGCCGGCGGGTAAGGACTGTGACGAGTACCCGTTCGCCACAACAATCCAGGGTGGATCGACGGACAACCGTCGAACATGGCAAGGGAGTGCGGTCGACCTCCCGAACACACAAACCCTGAATCCAAACGATCCCGCGGTGATGCCAAATCCTGGCATGAGCCTGAGCTTGATCAGCAGCCGTGCGAATCGGAGCGGCGGCGGTGTCCTGACGTGGTTCTTCCGAAAGAATCGGATGATGGACGGAGAGAACTTCTAGGTGAAGGGAAATTAGCCTGACACCCAGCAAGTACCGTCAGGTCTTCTGACAACCACAGTCGAGAAGGGTTCCGTGTGAAGCGATCCGAAGGTATCGTCTCCGTCGACCACCACCAGTTCGTGGTGGGTGAACGCGGCGCCGAGTACCTCGAAACCGTTTCACATGGAACCCTTCTCGAATCCGGACCCGGGTTCGTCTCCTTCTACACCGGAATCGCCTACGGTCCCGCCCACATCACCGTCTCGCTGCTCGACCACGCTCCAGCAGACCCGAATCAGGCGGTGTGGGAGGTCGCCGAGGAGACTACCCTGACCGCGGCATCGGAGATCGTCGTGTCCGCCACCGACGGCACCGTCGCCGACCTGCCACCGGTTCCCGCAGGGCGCTACCGGGTGCGCGCGCACGCCCGCGGCCGCGACCGCCACTACGGGCAGGAAGTCGACCACCCGGTCGAGGACTACCTGCTCGAGCTGTGGCCCGGCACCAACGCCGACACCACCGTGGCCACCCTCCACAAGTCCGACACCGCATGGTCCCCGCAGACCCAGGTCGACGAGTCGAGCCTGAACAAGGACCGCGTATACATCCGCGCCGGCTCCGGTGCCGTGGTGACGGTGCCGGCGCAGAGCCCCGAAGCCAACGCCGTCCGCGCGAAGCTGAAGGAGTTCGGCGGCAAACCTTTGACCGTGGCCCTGGAAGCGGTTTTCTCCAGCCGGTACGTCGCCGGACTCGACCGTGATCTCATCGACCGGGTGGAGGCCGCCGCACCGCAGCAGCAGCTCGCTTTTGCCCGGTGGTGCATCCACCGGGCACCTCTTTCGGGTGCATCTGCGGGGCCATGAAGACACGCCACCGAGACTGCGCGGAAGCAATGTGTTTGCCGTCCATCGGGATGTACCTGTTGATGCTTTCGCCGCCGAGCTGACCAGGGCGATCGAGCGAGTTGCCCCTGTAGACGATTTCAAGCCTCCCGCACCCAAGGGCTATCGGCCGGCGCGCACCGGTAGAACGAATGGAGACACTCCGTTCCTGGACTGGTTGCAGGGCTGACCCGCTAACGCCGCCCTTGACCGATCCCATCGCCCTCGGGTGGCGTCCTCGCACGAACGAAGACCCATCACCCTCGGATTCCGCAACCTCTCGACGAGATCGCCGCCACCTATCTCTAGACCCAGTGATTTAGCGCAGGTAGGGGACATAAACCTAGGTTTACGGAACAGCCTCTCCGCAGTCCCGCCCTCGCCGGCGATCTCGGCGACCGGCTGTCGACTTGCAGTGGGCCGCACTCATGCGGTTCGACCAGCCAGCGGTTAGATCTCGGCACAATGATCGGATGACCACGACCCAGTCCGGGTCCGTGCCGTCCATCCTCCAAGCACATAGGACACGGACGACGACCGCTGCTACGCCGACGTTGCCGTCACCCCACCGTTGACCGACCTGCAAATCGCCACCCAATTCCCCACCCTCGGAATCAGACTCGGCGACCCCCGCCCCCACACCCGCGGCAAAATCCGCGAATACCTCACCCTGAAAAATCCCACAACCCGGAGCACCAACCCCACCACTGGCACCCCGGAACGGTTTTCGGGAGTACCGGTTACCGGGGCGGTAAGGGTCCGTGAAGAGTCTGCGGGAAGGGTGGAGTCGTATCAGGTTCGAAATCGAATCCGTCAGACCTGTCGGCTCGGCAGGCGTGGTGTGCCCGTAGAGCCACGAAACTAGGCAGAGGGAACCTCAACACCCTAAGCTGACCCCAACCACATCAAAAGAGGGGGACAACCCAATGTTCGGACAGAAGCAAGACAACGAGCTGTATCTTCCCGTACCTCCAGCGGCCGCATTTGCTGCGCTGAAATCCGCTGTCGAACAGCGTTTCACGCTCAAGTCGGCTGAAGACTTCACCATGTCCTGCACCTTCACCAGCGGTATGAGTGCATTTACATGGGGTGAGAAGTTCAGTGCCCAAGTCGTTCCGGTCGAAGGCGGGGCCACGATCAAGGTCAGCGGTGTCGGAAAAATCGGCGCCCAGATTCAGCAGAACGCCCGAACCTCAAAGCTCACTAACCAACTGTTTTCCGATGTGACCGCAGCGCTACGTCCTTCCTGACTCAGGGTGAGGTTTCCCCCGGATGGTGGACACCGCGCCTGCCGCAGCGAGAGGCCAGTGCCGTCACGGGGACGCTGTTGCCGCGGTGTCTACAACGTCATAACGTTGGCGCGTTACGCCGTTTGGTCGCCTGCATGACCACGCTTTGCTGATAGGTGGGCCACCTTGCAGCGCGGCTTCCTTCACTTCAGGTGCCGGTACAGCGTCGTCCTTCCCACGCCAAGGATTTCGGTGGATTTTCGGCGACTACTACCGGAACCCCGGCTCGTACTCCCTGTGCACGATGGGCGATAGCCGAGGCGAACGCGGCGATCGTGCCCGGGTAGACCCCCACCGTGGCGCGGACGCGACTACCTCGTCGAGCTCGGCATCCCCGCCGACTTCCTGCCCACCACCGGCGAGTACGCGCGAAGGCTGTGCCCGGACAAAGTTGTAGAGCCGGCATACTTGCTGGGCACTTCAAGGTAGCCCTACAACAACGATCGGGTCGCCCGAACCGACGTAGGCAACCGTGAACCGGACCGAGTTTGATGCAGAACTCAGTGCGTGGCTCCGGCGAGTTGCCGGGGTTCGTGTAGAGCGTAGTGGTTTGCCTCGGACTCGGCCGGCGGAATGTACCCGAGTCGATGTGGACGTTGAGCCGTCGCGTGATCGCCGGCGGCGCGCCGGGTGTTGATCCGGTAGGTGCTCACGGTCGATTTTCGCGAGGCCGCGTTCTGCAAGGGGATTCTGCCGCAACGGATCCCGATGTGGAGAACGAGCTCGGCGGATTTGGCCTGCTGACCGACGATTCGATTACCGGTGGAGGTCAGGCGATTTGGAAGCGGTCGTCGCCGAGTTCGACCTCGACCCGCAGGGAGCCCCCGACTGCCTCGACGTACCTGCGCAGGGTTTCGATCTGGATATGCGCGAGGTCACCGCGCTCGATGTTGGAAACGCGGTTCTGGCCGACGCCGAGACGGTCAGCGACCTGACCCTGCGTCATCGCTGCACTCTCTCGGAGCTCCTTGAGCCGGTATGCCCGGACCTCCTCGATCATGCGGTCCTTGTGTGCGTCTACAGCGGCCCTGTTGACGGGCCGCTGGACGAGTATGTCGTCGAGACTCTTCGCCATCACATTCACTTCCCTTCCAAACTCTCGAGGTGGGTGTCGAAGCGGTCGTCGGCGATCGGGATGTTCGTCTTGTACCACTTCGTCCACTGACCTGATTTGTCCCCTGCGATGAGTAAGATCGCCTTCCTGTCGGGGTCGAAGGCGAACAGCACGCGCAGTTCCGAGCGCCCACTCGATCCCGGTCGTAGCTCCTTCATGTTCTTGTGGCGGGATGCTTTCACCGTGTCGACCAGGGGTCGGCCGAGCTGAGGTCCACGTTCTTGCAGCAGTTCGAGCGCCGCGACGACCTGCTCGTAGGACGACTGATCCAACTGGTCGAGCCATTCCCCGACGAACTCGACGTCCACGCTCCAGATCGACACAACCCAAGAATATCACTTCTGAGTGATATCACATATAGGTGTTCCAGAGGCCGTCGGCGGCCTGAAACTGACTGCGCAGCTGCGCGTGTTGGGGTCCGGTAGTAATCGCCGGGATCGCCCGTCTCACCGACGGAACCCCGGTGTCCCCTGGGGATCTGGCCGGACAGGTCACCCAAGCGCTCCGCAACACCGCCGCCGGTCTCGCCGGGGCAGGCGCAACCTTCGGCGACTTGCTCCGGCTGACCTTCTACGTCACGGGCTGGCAGCCCGAGAAGATCGGCGAGTTCATGGCAGGCGTCGAGCAAGTTGCCGAGGAGATCGGGCTTTCGCTACCGATGCCACCGGCCTCCCTCATCGGCGTGGACTACTTGTTCGAGCCGGACGTGCTGGTCGAAGTTGGAGCAACAGCCATCCTCGACTGATGTCCCACCACCGCTGCGGACGCCGTGGTGGGCGATGCGGCCGCCCGCAAAGTCACGACGAAACCGCCGTTCACGGTGAGCGGCGTCCGCTAGGGGGATTCATTCACAATTGCACCTACAGGTCTGGGATTGAGGTGGGTGGACTGGGTGGATCGTCGAGGTCGTACTCGCAACAATCGACAGTTGCCAGTTGACATCTACTTGTTGTTTTCCCTGCCATCACTGTCGAGTTGCACTGAGGATTAGCGGGACAAACTGCGGTACTTTGACGGAACTCGGGCGGGTCGAAAGGGCTCGCTAATCTGGGTGCAACGGGTGAGCGAGCAGCAATGCAGCGAGGGGGATCACCCGAGCGCCGGCATGATCCTTGTACGCGCCACCATCACGCAGCTGGTCAGAGTGATGGTCTTGCTCGAGATCGTGTCGACGAACACGTTCTCGACGTCGATCTGGTGATCGGGGTTCTGGTCCCAGGTCGAGACGCGGGCGTACGCGTACTTCGCCATGAATGAGTCTCCAAAAGAGTTTTGGATCGTTTATCGGACGGTGAATGCGAGACCAAGTTGCAAGACCCATGTGACCTGCGGGGGAGTGGTCGCCGGTAATGGGTCTTGAAAACGATCTTGCGTCGGCTTCCCTCCAGTGGGTCATGGACGGGTGTCGGCCTCGTTGTTCTTGGTCATCTCGACCGAGGGGAGCTGCGGCGCGGAGCTGCGTTGGGCGTTCACGGTTTTGAGCAGACGCAGCTCGCTTTGCAGGCCCGTGATCTGCTTGCCGAGGTCGGCCTCCGTCGCCGTGGAAGGGCCGGCCGGCTGGGGCTTCGCCGCCGCGTCGCCGGAGCCGCGATCAGCTTCCCGGCCCTTCATACCGCGCATCATGAAGATCATGGTCAGTGGGCAGACGGCGAGGATCAACAGCGGCAGCGCCACGACCGCCCACCCGGGTTCTAGGAGGAGCAGGCCGACAGCGACGGCGCCGAGGCCGATGAGGACTTTCTTGTTCAGACACATGAAGAACACTCCAAGAGGGTGACCCCGGGCGTTCCCGGGTACGGGCTTCTATAGGGAAAAGTTAGGCGTGACCCGTGAAGGGGTGATGAGCACGCAATGAGCGGCCCATGTGGTTACCCGACCGCCGGATCCGGGTGCTTGTAGCGGCCTCAGTCAGGACGAAGACGGGCGAGGCGCCACCGGATGTTGTATTCCGGGTGGGGGACTCGCAAGCATGCACCCTGGGGTGCCCGCCCAGCCTATCCAAGCGCGATCAGCGCGACGTCGGCGGCGATGATTGCGATGCAGGTGGCGATGGTCGTGTGCCGCCCTCGCCGGGTGTGCGGATCTGCCCGGAAAGGGAACAGCCATTGACGGACCAACGTATAGGTTGCGGTGGCCCCGACGAAAAGTGTGCCGGCGACCGGCAGGTCGAGGGTGAGCGCCATAGCCAGCGTCGCGCTACCGATGATCAGCGCCGCGACCGCTTCGATCAGCTGGACGGGTATGCGTGTGACCGCGACCCTGCGATCCGAGGACCACAGTCCCCATCGTGACACCGTCGGCCTCCCCGAACAGCATCCGGTCAGGAAGCAACCCGGCCGTCCGATCGCCATGCCGAGGAACAGTCCCGGTGTGGTGGCGTCGAGCAACGTGCCAGCGCCCAAGCCCATAAGTGCTCCGCCCGCCACCAGAACGCTCAGTGCGACGAGCAGGAATCCCTGGATGCAGGCGCCGGCGTGCACGAAGTTTCGCGGGTGCTGTCGGTGCAGCACGAGGTACCACACTTTGGCTCCGACGTATCCGAGCAGGCATCCGACAATCGAGATGGACACCGCGGCTGCGGGATTGACGTCCGTTCGGGCGAGGAGGAGTGCTTGGATCAGGATGGCCACGACGGCGCCGGACCCGACCAGCAGGGGCCAGGTCCACAAGCGCACGCTGGGCCCGTGGGCGAGCGGAGCGATGCCCGTGGTGATGACGGAAGTCTGGGGCTGCTGATCGGTCCGATCCGACGCGTAGGGATCTATTCGTGATGCGCTGACATGCCATTGTCCGGTCGGGATACCGTGCACCCTGCCGGTGACGGCGAATCGCCCGCTACCCGCGGGAATGTCGGAGGCGAGAGTGGTGTGCTCGAATCGGGGACGCTTGTCCGGTGGGGTGTCGGAATCGATACGCACCCCGGTGAATCGGATCGATATATCCTGCGCCGGTCCCTCGGGTGGAGCCTCGCCCCAGTAGGTGGCAGCAAGCCCCTGAGGCTCGATGTCGGCGAGCGCCTCTGCGCATCCGCCGCCAGGAGTTGCCGAGTCAGCGGTATCGTGCACGGGCGGTGGCTGCGGCACCGGGGAAGTGTTCGTCGGCTTCGCTTGCGCCGTCGTGGTGCCGGCGCTCCTGCTGCGGAGGTAGTCGGTCGCGACAGCACTAACCGCGTCGCTGACCTTGTCCTCTGACATCTCTTGTGTAGCAAACGGTGTAGCTAGATCGATGACGCCTGCCCTGTGTCCCGACCGGGCCCTGGGTGGCCGTGCGCCGGATGTATGAGCCGTGCGTTGTGTGCCTCGTTGTCCGGGCGCTGACGAACGTTGTTTGGTTCGTGCCTTGTTGGGCCTCTTCCCCACTTCAATGGCCCCCATCTCGTGTGATCGGTCGCGATGCAGCAGACACCAGACCCTTCGGTGCTGAACTGCGCGGCGCATCGTGCACCGACGGCGGTGAGGGCCGGGTCAACGCCCCCATATCCGGGGGCGTCGATCCGGTCAAATACGGCGTCGGTGCGAAAGCCGTCGCGTCGGCGAGGGCGGTGAAGTCGATATTGCGGCGGCGGGCGATCGAAGCGCCGACCGCCGCGTACCGGTGGTACATCAGCGGGACGAGGGTCGGGTAAGGACTGAATCGACTCGGGCAGGAGGCGAGCGTGATCGGATCACGAGTCGGCGTCGTCACTTGGCGCCGCCCATCATGCCGTCATCGATTCGCCCGCACCCATCATCGAGTGCATGGACGCGCTGTCATGGCCTGCCATCATCTCGCGCATCGTGGTTTCGGCTGCGCCGCGCTCGGCTTCGGGCAGTTGGTCGGTGCACTGCCGGATCATGGTGTCGGTGGCCGGGTCAGGCTCAGCCGCCGGGACGGTTGCCGAGGTTGGCGTGGCTGGCGTCGGCTGTGCGGCGACGGCGGTGGCGGCACCGAGGCCGCCGAGCAGGGCGGCGGCTACGGCCACCCCGATGGTGATGCGCCTGATCATGATCGCGGTTTCCCTTCTGTCACTTTACGGTTCGATCCCGAAATTAGATGGGCGCTGTGAAGGACCGATGAAGCCGCCATGTGGGGATGCTGTGGTCTGTCGTGGTCCGAGGGGCGAGCGGTGGCCTTACCCCTGCGACTGCCGAACATCCCGGATCGGGCCCTGACCTGTGAGATCGACCCGCGTCCGGTGGGTATTGTCGGCGGTATCGCGCCCGCGTCGCACATTCCACTGCACCAAGCGGCCATTGTTACCCCCAGGGGGTAGTCGTAGGGTGCAATGCAGGAGGTAGTGATGAAGCATCCCGAGTCGTGGAACAAGTGCCGTCGGGTCGACGAAGCCCAGGCGCCGCCGTGACGGAGGCGTCGGTCGTGGACGTGAGCACATTGACTCGGCCCGCCGAAGAAACCGGGGATGTTTCGCGCGGTCTCGGCTCGGCAAGTGAACATTCCGGTTATGTAATGGCAAGTCGGTTGACGAGGAGAATGTCATGAGCACAGCGGACATCGGGGTCCTTGCCGGAGCGGTCGCGCTGATCGCATTCCTGGCCTGGTATTTTCTGGGCCCGAAGAAGTCTTGGGACGCCGAACTGCGCGGCGGCGTCCAGGGAATCGAGATCGTGGTCAAAGGCGGGTATTCCCCCGACGTGATCCGGGTCCGCCAAGGGGTTCCGGTCCGCCTGGTCTTCGACCGGAGGGAGGGCGGGGACTGCACATCCCGGGTCGTCTTCCCCGATTTCGCGCTCACCGAGTCGCTCCCAGCGTTCGGTCGGGCCGAGGTCGAGTTCGTGCCCGACACGGCGGGCCGGTTCGGGTTCTCCTGCGGGATGAACATGGTGCACGGCACACTGCTGGTCGAACCGGGTCCCGGAGACGGTGCGAGTGCCGCGACCGGTGTCTCAATGCCCCCGGTCACCGAAGCGGAGCGGGCCCCCGGCCCCCCAGGTCCGAGTGGTGGGGCGCAGGAGGATACCGAGGCCGTCGACCGGCAGGCGGAGATCGCTGACCTGACCCGGCGGGTGATCGTCGGTGTAGTCCTTTCGCTGCCCGTGGTGGCGGCGGTCATGCTCCACGAGGTCTTCGGCGCCGACGTTCCCGGTCTGCTGCTCAACCACTGGTTTCAATTCGCGCTGATCACACCGGTGATGTTCTACACGGGCTGGCCGATCCACCGGACCGGGTGGCTGTCCCTGCGTCACCGCAGCGCCGAGATGAATGCGCTGATCACCCTTGGCACCTGCGCGGCGTACGGCTACAGCGTGCTGGTCACGGTGGCGCCCCGCCTGCTGCCCGAAGGCGTCCGGGAGGTGTACTTCGAGGCGGTGGGGGTCATCCTCACCCTGATCCTGCTCGGGCGCCTCGTCGAGTCAAAGGCCAAGGCCGGCACCGGGCAGGCGATCCGCGCCATGCTGGGCCTGCAGGCGCGAACGGCCCGGGTGGTGCGCGGCGGCACGGAGGTCGAGGTACCGGTCGAGCAGGTCGTCGCCGGGGACACCGTCATCGTCCGGCCGGGCGAGAAGGTTCCGGTCGACGGTGTGATCGTCGACGGCCACTCCACGCTCGACGAGTCCATGGTGACCGGAGAGTCGCTGCCGGTGACCAAGGGAGTCGGCGACCAGGTCGTGGGCGCGACCATCAACCAGACCGGCGCCTTCCGGCTGAAGGCCACGAAGATCGGCGCGGACAGCGTGCTCGCCCAGATCATCAAACTGGTCCAGCAGGCGCAGGCATCCCGGGCCCCCATCCAGCGCATCGCCGACCTGGTGGCCGGGTACTTCGTCCCGGCGGTGGTCTTCATCGCCATCGTCACCTTCACCGTGTGGTTCGTCGTCGGTCCCGAACCGGCCCTGACCCTGGGGCTGGTGTCCGCGGTGTCCGTGCTGATCATCGCGTGCCCCTGCGCGCTGGGACTGGCCACACCACTGTCGGTCATGGTCGGCACCGGCAAAGGCGCCCAGGCGGGCATCCTCATCCGCTCCGCCGAGGCGCTCGAAACCGCGCACCGGCTGGACACGATTGTGCTGGACAAGACCGGGACCATCACCCAGGGCCGTCCCGCCCTCACCGACATCATCGCGGGCGACGGATTCACCGAGATCGAGGCGCTGCGGCTGGTCGCCTCGGCCGAGCACCTCTCCGAGCACCCCCTGGGGCAGGCGGTCGTGCGCGGCGCGGCCGAGCGCGGCATCGAACTAGCCGAGGTCACCGACTTCGACTCACTCACCGGACACGGCATCACCGCCACCGCCGACGGGCACCGTCTACTCGTCGGCAAGGCCGCGCTGCTCGCCGATCAGGGCATCGACCCGGCGCCCCTTCAGGCGGCGGGGGACCGGCTCGCCGCCGACGGCAAGACGCCCCTCTTCGCCGCGGCCGACGGGCGGCTGCTCGGCGTGCTCGCGGTCGCCGACACCGTCAAGGACGACTCGGCCGCCGCGATCGCCGAACTGAAGCGTCTCGGCCTCGAGATCATCATGATCACCGGCGACAACCGGCGTACCGCGCAGGCCATCGCCGCTGAGGTAGGCGTCGAGCGGGTCCTCGCCGAGGTACTGCCCGAACACAAGGCGAGCGAGATCCGCCGCCTGCAGGACGAGGGCGCACGCGTCGGGATGGTCGGTGACGGAATTAATGACGCGCCGGCGCTCGCCCAGGCCGATGTCGGCTTCGCCATCGGCACCGGCACCGACGTCGCCATCGAGGCCGCCGACATCACCCTGATCTCCGGCGCGTTGGCGGGTGTGGTCACGGCGGTGACGCTGAGCCGGGCCACCCTCGGCAACATCCGCCAGAACCTGGTCCTGGCGTTCGTCTACAACACCGCCGGCATTCCGCTGGCCGCCGGTGTCCTGTACCCCGTCACCGGCTGGCTGTTGAGCCCGATCGTCGCCGCCGCGGCGATGGCGCTGTCCTCGCTGTCGGTGGTGAGCAACGCCAACCGGCTACGCAGGTTCACCCCGCCCGAGCTCCCCGCCCGGCCGCGCACCCAGCCCGCCGATACTGCGCCGATGGCGGGGCGGTCATGACCACCGCGACCGTGCTGATCGTCGACGACGAGGTGAAACTGCGCGCCCTGGTGCGCGACTACCTCGAGCGTGAGGGCTACACCGTGCTCGAGGCGGGCGACGGCCGCCGCGCCCTCGACCTGGCCTGGCAGGCCCATCCCGATCTGATCGTCCTCGACCTCGGACTGCCAGGACTGCCCGGAGAAGAGGTGGCCCGGCTGCTCCGCAAAGCCGGCGACGTACCCATCGTGATGCTCACCGCCAAGGCGGGTGAGAACGACCGGGTGATGGGTCTGCGGCTCGGCGCCGACGACTACGTCGTCAAGCCGTTCAGCCCCCGCGAGCTGGTCGCCCGGATCGAGGCGGTGCTGCGCCGGACCCGCGGCTCGCGGACCGTGCTCGAGGAGGCCACCTCCTACGGGCAGGGCCGACTGCGGATCGACAAGGAACGCCGCGAAATCTACGCCGATGCCGAACAGGTCGAACTCACCCGCATGGAATTCGATCTGCTCGCCGCGCTCGCCTCCCGCCCCGGCCGCGTCTGGAGCCGAACCGAGCTCGTCGGCCGACTCCAGGGCCACACCTTCGAGGCGTACGAGCGCACCATAGATGTGCACGTGAAGAACCTGCGGCGCAAGCTCGGCGACGTCCCGCCCTCCCATCTGGTCGTCACGGTGCCCGGCGTCGGCTACAAACTGGGAGTCGATCGTGATGTGGACCGGAATGCGTGAGCTGCTGCACGGCCGCTTCGCCCGCCGCCTCGCCCTGGCCTTCGCGGCGCTGGGCATCGGCACCGCGGTGCTGACCGCGGTGCTCGTCAACACCGCATTCACCGCACGGTTCGAGGACTACCTCGGCGAACAGCAGAGTACGAGCCAGCAGCGGCTGGTCTCGTTGTTCGTCGCGGACTACGCCGACGCCGGGGGCTGGAACTCGGCCTCGTTGGACCAGCTCGCGCCGACGGTCACCATGACCGGATCCGAGGCCGAGTTGCTCGACCACACGGGCCGGCCCGTGTGGTCACTCGCCGACTCCAACGTCGATGCCACCACGCTGGCCATGCACCGGCAGATGATGGGCTCCGGTGACCTCGGCCCGCCCCGCGAATTCCCCATCATCGTGAACGGGCAGCAGGTCGGCAGCCTGCAAGTCCGCGTCCCTCAGGGTGTGATTCCCGCCGTCGACAAGGACTTCCAAACGTCCGTCAACCGCCTGCTCGCGGGCGGAGCCTTCGCCGCCGCACTGGTCGCCCTGATCGTCGGCCTGTTCATCGCCCGCCGCGCCACCGCCCCGATCGCCGAACTCACTCGCGCCGCCGACGATTTGGCCGCCGGCCAGCGCGAGCGCCGCGTGAGCACCATCCCCAACAACGAGATCGGCCGCCTGGCCATCGCCTTCAACACCATGGCTGACCGTGTCGAGCAGGAGGACGAACTGCGTCGCTCCTTCGCCGCCGACGTCGCTCACGAATTGCGCACCCCGCTCGCCATCCAGCGCAGCCAGATTGAAGCCGTCCAGGACGGCATCAGCGAACCCACCGAACAGGTCATCGCCTCCCTGCACGAGGAAACGATGCGCCTGAGCCGTCTCGTCGCGGACCTGGAGACCATCGCCTCGGCCGACGCCGCCGCCTTCACCCTGCAGCGCGAACCGCTGTCGCTGACCGCGCTGGTGCACGACACCCTCTTGGGGCTGGCCGGCTCCTTCACCGAGGCGGGGCTGACCGTGGGCACCGACCTCGACGACGTCCGAGTCGACGGGGATCCGGTGCGGCTGCGGCAGATCATCACAAATCAGCTGACCAACGCCAGCAAATTCGTGCCTGCCGGCG